>DCAA01000020.1:0-23769 GCA_002311345.1 Planctomycetes bacterium UBA1146
ACAGTTCTCGACGGCTCCCCCACCACCTCCGACAAAACTGACGTCGAGTTGACCGGTACCGGTAGTTCCCTCACTCCAGGAAGCCACCCGAACCAGATAGGTTTCTCCACCGGTCACGGGAACATTCTCGACGATGGAGGTGAAAGTACTGCAACCCCCGGTATCTCCGTTACAAGCCAACTGCGTCAATCCTCCGCCACAGTTGCCACTGTAGACAAGAAGGTCGGTATCCCAGTTGGCGATATTACAGGTGCTGACAGTGAGAAGCCCATCCTCGGGTGGAAGATAGCGATACCAGATGTCATTGCCGACATCACCGAGAAAAGTACCGGCACACTGCGAGGAGTCTCCCGGCGGACCTCCCGAGGTGGCATTGTTACTATCGATATCGTTGAGACCAACAAAGAGTGTAATCGCCTCTGCACAGTCGTCATTGGAAGGCGGCGGACCAGGAGGAGCCTGTCCACAGACCGGCTCTGACATCCCCACGGCAATCATCGAAGCCGCTACCTGGTCAGCATCGTCCTGGGTAAATACATCACCAGGTGTACCGGTGCGAGGATCATTGGGACTACTGTTGACCAGATCGGCGGCTGCTTGGTTCATCAGCGTTTCCGCCTCCGGAAAATCTGTACCCGCAGTCATGTATACGGTCAGTGCCCGGAAGTACACCGCTACAGCCTTGGTCAGACCGATGGGGCTGATCGTCTGCCCATTGAAGTCCTTCCCATCGACGAGCATCGCAAACGAATGATTCAGAACCCCGCTGCCGCTGTGAACACCACCGTTATCAGAGGGCCCACAGGCGTTTTGGTTGTAGAGAGGATCGGTAGTACTCGGAGGATCACCGAAGCACTCCGGGAACCACATGTCCCGGATCGCATCGAGACTCGTTTCCTCACCCAGCCTCCAGCGTGCGGAACCATCGTTGCAATCGGTACGGGCCGTGTTGGGAGTATCCAGACCTCCACCAGTAGATCCTCCAGGCCACGGTGTCCCACCAGGAGGTCCCACATCGGATACATCTCCATTCCATAGGTCGATTGCTTCGCCGAATATGTCGGAAAATGCCTCATTCAGTTGACCCGATTGGTTCTGGTAGATCAGGTTCGCGGTGAACTGGGTCAGCCCGTGCGTGAACTCGTGAGCCACCACATCGTCGGTGGCCAGACCGTCGCACAAGGCGACCTGATTTCCATTCCAGATGGCGTTGGGACAGATTCCATCGTTCCAGTGGACGGTGGAAGTCCACGTTCCACCACTACCGTCGAGGGAATCACGGCCGAGCCCATCGAAGAGAAGCCGATAGAAGTCTCCGGAAGTATCGTAAGTATCATCGACTTCCAGATCTCCGGTCGCTGCAGCTCCTTCGGCTCTTGCCAGATTGCCCGGCAATCCACCACCCGATCCGTCATAGACTTCACGGAAGAGAGCGGTGTGGACCGCCGGCCAGTGATCGACGAGTTCACCTGTCCGGGCATCGACGAGGACATGTTGTGCGAGCATCTCGGAGCCCTCGAGAACCAGGTGATGGGCCAGAACCGGTCGTTGAAGGGTGGGATCTCCCCACCACCCCGGGTTCGCGATCACGAGTTCAGCCTCACTGGTCTGTACCAGCACACTTTGCTCCAGAGCAACCTCGGCCACAGCCAGGGCTTCCTCGACGGTGATGGACGGCTTCACATCCAGTTTCTTGGGCATCGGATAGAAGTCGCCATTGAGGACCAGAGGCGTCCCATCGGGTCGCAAGTGAACCTTGATCACACCGGTAAAGACTTTCACCCCGAGGTGAACTTGTTGAAAGGTGTGGTGAATCTGGCCCAGCGAACATCGTTCGGTCCGAACGATCTCCAGTTCTTGCTGGGGAAAACGAATTCCCAGACGATCACCGTGCGTGCGTAGTAGCTGGTAAACATCGTTCAGATCGGGTTCAACACCCTCGGGGAGGGCCAAAGGATCTCCACCGGTACCCACGATATGATGGACTCGATGGGTGAGGGGTGAACGGCTCTCCTCGACACTCCCGTCGATTGATTGAGCCGATGCCACCGCCACAATTACGCAATTCGCCCACAGGAAAGCGATAGCGAAAACTCCTCGCATGGAAGTCCCTTTCGCGATGGTCATCCTACGTGATCCATCCAGATCTTCTGATTACGGCGGACAGAACCCGGTGCACAAGCGAGGCACGCTGGCCAGGAAAGTCAGGCCAGGAAAACAACCCGTTGGAACACGGAAGTCGTCCTCACCTCGGCCTGCACCATACCCCTCGATGGTAGCCACCCCACCACCAGACCGCAACGAGCCCCCCGGCTGAAGAACCGCCATTGTTGCCCTTTCACACCAACAACCGGAAACAGATTCCGACCTCCCCGACAGGAGTCAATAAATCGTCCATCGTGGTGTTATCACTGGAGGATCTCCCCCCCCAAAAAAAAGAGGCTGCCGACATCCCCAATGGGACATCCGCAGCCTCTCAATACCCCAGAACGTGGGGAATCAGGGACAGGCGGCGCTGTCAAAATCGTCGCAACCCAGCGCTCCCGGGGTCGGATCCGCACCGCAGGAGCCGAACGGGGCCGGAGGCTCAGCACCAGCAGTAAAGAGGAACCCCAGCAAGTAAATCGGGTCCCCGATGTTTACTTGATTGTCATCGTTAACATCGGAGGACAGCATGCAATTCACAGAACCCCCGGTAAAGAGGAAAGCGAGCAGGCTGATGGGGTCGCCGATGTTGACGGTACCATCGACGTTGACGTCACCTCTCTGGAAACCGCCGCCGGGGGTCAAGGTGATGGTCCCGTCCTGGCCGAACATCGCGCTGGCTTGAGAATCCACCACCACTATGGCAACCACCGGAGGAGTACCGAGGGTGTTCGTGATGTCCAGGATAGTGGTCACATCATCGGTCTCCCCGGCAAGAGCTGCCGCAACGGTGTCATAACTGGCAGTAACCAGTTCGGTGGCAGCCACAAACTGGATCAGTTCCGTTCCCGCAAAACTGTAGACACATCCGAAGGTAACTCCTCCTACAAACAGGTTGCAGTCGAAGAAACTCGCCCCATTCCCCGCATCGAGATCGTCGAGCACGGCAGCTGAATCACACAAAGTCGCCGTCAAGAGCGACGAATCATGAGCAACTCCAAAGGAGAAGCCCTGGGTATCCGTCGGGAAGGTCGGATTGTCCGGGTTTTCCTGCAATGTGAACGAGGCAGTGAAACTGCCCTCACCAGTAGTAGGAGAAAAGGACGCTGTCTGATCAACAGCGACCAACGTGAAGGGCGGGTTCGGCTGGATTGACAGATTGACTGTAAATCCACTGGCGAAGATCGCAATTCCGTTACCGACCACGATCACCGGATCCACTGGAGGAGAGCCGAGATCGCTCGCCAAGGTGAGTGCGGTATCGACAGCATCATCGACCCCGTTGAAAGCCCCGGGCACACTCGAGTACGAGATACCAACGATCTCCTGTGAGGTGTCGAACGTGATCGTCTCTGCGCCCTGGAAGTCATAGATACAGCCAACGGTGAATCCATCGGGGAAGATCGTGCCATCGAAATATTCGGCGCCACTGCCACCGTCCAGAGCAGCCAGCGCAGATCCTTCATCGATCGAGGTCACTTGCAGGTAAACAGGATCGTGTCGGTACGCAAACTGAAAACCCTGTGTCGCTGTCAGGTCTGCAGGATCACCCCCCTGAATGAGGCTGAAGTCCGCTCCGAAACTCACCGATCCACCGTTGGGTCCGGTAGCCACGAGGGACTGATCGGGAGACGAGATCTCGAAGACGAGCGGGGGCGGAGGCATGAAGGTGATGTCGAAGGGTTGTCCATTGAGCGGAAGGGCCCCTCCTGCACAGTCCGACATGATATTGTCGATGATCGGACTCCCCAGGTCATTCGACATGAAGATCTGCGTGACAATATCGTTGGTAATTCCGTTGAGGGCTCCAGGGATGGTTTCATAGTCGATCCTGAGTACCGGTGTCACAGAATTGAAGGCGAGCGGTGCGTCAAACGTAAAAGAAAATACGATTCCGATGGTAAAGCCGCTGCCGACGATCTGGCCATCGATGAAATCGGGACCAGTACCACCATTCAACGCTGCCACTGCTCCGAGAGTGGTTGGAAACCCAGCCGGATCAATCTCGAGTAGCGATGTGTCATGACTGTACTGGAACTGGAATCCACACATCTCAGCGCCAGTATCAGTGATCTCGTCGATGTTGTAATTCGCTGAAAATGGGATCGTCGAACCAGGTGTCACCACGAAGTTCTGATTTGTCGAGGTCACCTGGAAGGACTGAGCCGCTGCAAACGACCCGAACAGAAGCAGCACCCCTATCAGCGAGACGAAAGGAAATGTACGTTTCATGAATACTCCCTCATGAGCCAGGAACAGGTACCCACCACTATCAAAAGACGAGGCCGGAAAGAACCATCCGGCGACACACCTCTCGAATTTCTCGATGAGACTACGTCCCACTCCTCGTTAAAATTATTTCACCCAAGAGCCTAGACAAAAATATGACGGAACAATCCGACAGTCGGTATTCTATCGGCTGAAGCGTCTGGGTAGAAGCACACCGCCCCACCCTCACCCACTGCAAGAGGATAAACCGCCTCTATTGGCACCTCAACGTCGAGATAGTCAGGTTGAGAGCCTGAAAATGAAGCAGGCTGCGAAAAAGATCTACCTGATGAACACAGCCTGTTAAAGCCAAGTATTGTCCCTTGAACTCAAGCACAGGAGTCAAAGGAATCGCACCCCAGTGTCCCTTCCGTGGGATCTGGCCCACAATTGCCACTGTCGGGAGGTAACGGGCCGCCATTGAACAATGCCGCCAGGATGTAGATCGGATCGGCGATATCCTTCAATTCATCATCATTTCCATCACAGGCGTCATCACAAGGGACGAAGCCGCCAAGAAACAGGTTATCGAGCAATGTGATGGGATCGGCGATATCGAATAAGCCGTCATCGTTGCAGTCTCCGCGGTCGAATCCACCGGTCGCGACCAGCGAGATTTCTCCCGAGTCGCTCACCAACGCATTCGACTGGCCTCCGACCACCATCACGAGCGTGACACTATTGGGCCCGAGCCCCGCGATCGGCGTCAACTGTGTCACAATCGTGTCGCCAGCCTCGGTACCGGCTAACGTCCCTGCCACCGTTTCGTAATCGGCAGTGGTCAGTTCCGTTTCGGTAGGAAACTGTGCCACTGTAATATTCTGGAAATCGTAGATGCAACCGACGGTGCACCCATCCGGATAGATTCCCACCTGAAAGTAATCCGCACCTGCGCCGCCATTCATTGCCTGAAGAATGGCTCCTTGGTGCACGTCGATCACGGTCAACAGGATCGAATCATGGCTGATTCCGAAGGAGAAGCCCTGGGTGTCGTTGGGGTAGCCGACATTGTCCTGATCCTCGGTCATGGTGATGCTATTGGTAAACGAACCAACTCCGCTGACACTGGAGAAAGTCGCCTGCTGATCCGTACAGCGCAATGTAAAGACATTGGAAGGTGCCGGAGTGAGTCCAACAGTAAATGGCAACGCCTCCGCATCGATGGAGGTACCTTCATCCACCACCACAACGGGAGTTAGGGGAGGCGAACCGAGATTGCTGGATTCCTCAACGACCGTTGACTGGGTCCCGGTGGCACCGTCGAGTGCCCCAGAGACGCTCGAGTAACTCACATCTACCACTTCGGCCGCTGTCGCAAACGTTATCGTTTCCTGGAGTTGAAAATCATAAGTACAACCGATGGTGAATCCATCGGCGTAGATCATCTCGCCAAAGAAATCGGCTCCATTGCCCCCATCGAGAGCCGCGATCGTCGCCCCCTCTGAAACGCTATCGACTTGCAACATCACCGGATCGTGTTGATAGCCGAACTGGAACGCATAGGTTGGCTTCGCCACTGCAGCGGGATCGGACAGATCCTGCTCGATACTGAAACTGGAGATGAAACTGGCAACCCCCCCGTTGGGTCCAGAAGCCACAGCAGACTGGTCCGGAGCCGAGATCACGAAGATGGGATCTGGGACTGGCGGCGGTGCCTCGAAAGTGATGAAGAACGGCAAGCTTGTAGCATCCGCCGAGACGCCCGCGCCAATCACGACCACCGTGGCCGTCGGAGGCGTACCGAGATCATCGGCGGGAAAGATCTCCGTCACTACATCACTGGTGATCCCGGCGACAGCACCCGGAAGGGTCGAGTATTCGACCTCGATCATCGGTTTGGCCACCTCGAAGGTGATCACCTGCGTCTGATCGACGAAGGCATAGATCACGCCGATGGTGAAACCATCGGGAAAAATCTCTCCCTGGATGAAATCGGGACCATCATTGTTGTTGACCGCAGCCAGTTCTCCGACAACGGTCGGAACGAACGGATTCGATCCCACTACCTCGAGCAGAGCCGGATCATGATGGTAAGCAAAGGAGAAGCCCTTGGTGTCCTCGATCGCACCGGTGACCTGCTCGATGCTGAAGGATGCGTTGAAGGGAACGGTCCCATTTCCGGCAGACATCGACTGATCAGGAGAGGAAATCTCGAAACTCTGGCCAGCGACAAACGATCCGGCCAGCACAAGAACCGTCAGCAATGGAAAAAAGAACAAGTTACCTCGCATACGAAGCCCCCTAGGAACAAAGGAACGAGGGGACCACCCGGACTCGGAGATCGTTACCCCACCGGGATGGACCGACATTCCGCTATTTCTGCTGTTGGCGGACAAGATTGACACACCTCATTGCCACACCCCGGACACAATTCTCACACCCTGAGGATAAACCGCCATCCGGCGCACCTCAACGGACAGAAGGCGGATTCTGGAGTCAGATGAGCAAGCAGGGCCGCGAACAACTGTGGCATCTTCGCAGTCCTGTAAATTCTAGTAATCTCCTACCGGATCAGAGACAGCTATTGAAGACATCGCAACCGAGGGTCCCCTCGGTCGGGTCTGGAGCGCAAGTTCCATTTCCAGGCGGCATCGGACCACCGATGAAGAGCGAGGAAAGAAAGTAAACTGGATCGGCTATATCCTTGAGTTCATCATCATTTCCATCGCAGGCATCGTCGCAATTGACATCGCCTCCCAGGAAAAGATTATCCAGGAGGGTGATGGCATCGGCGATATCGTAGTTTCCATCGTCATTGCAATCGCCACGATCGAATCCTCCGGTCGCGACCAGCGTGACCACACCGGCTTGACTCTGCATGCCCACCGATTGCCCATCGACCACCATCACCAGGGTCACGCCGTTGGGCCCCAACCCTGCAATCGGCGTCAAAGTAGTGGCCTGGGAGGAACCAGGCGCACTGCCAGCGAGTGCTGCAGCGACGGTGTCATAATCGATGGAGACCACCTCGGTAGCGACCTGGTACGTCGTTGTAACACCTCCCTGGAAATCGTAAATACAACCGACGGTGCAACCATCGACTTCGATTCCTGCCTGGTAGTACTCTGCTCCCGAACCCCCATTCATCGCCTGGAGTATCGCCCCTTGATTCACCGCGGTAGCCGTTAGCAAAGCAGAATCATGACCGATCCCGAAGGAGAACCCCTGAGTTTCATTGGCTACCTGACCCGGCGCTACTTGCTCGACCACGGAGACACTGTTGGTGAAGGAGCCGACGCCGGTGGCGCTGGAAAATGTCGCCTCCTGATCACCACAACTGATGGTGAACAAGATGGGAGGCGCAGGAGGAGCAATCTCGAAGGTGATGGAGAAGGGCAAACCCGTGGCTTGAGCGGAAACTCCAGCTCCGATCACCACCACGGTAGCTGTCGGCGGAGTTCCGAGATCGGCCGCGGGAATGATTTCAGTGACCACATCCTCGGTGATTCCATCGAGCGCACCGGCAAGCGTCGAATATTCCACCTCGATCATCGGCTTGGCCACCTCGAAAGTGATCACCTGACTCTGATCGACAAAGGCATAAATCACACCGACGGTAAATCCATCGACAAAAACCTCACCCTGAATAAAATCCGGGCCTCCATTGTTGTTGACTGCCGCCAGTTCGCCAACCACGGCTGGAACATACGGATTCGAGCCTACCACTTCGAGTAGGGCCGCATCATGCCGGTACGCAAAGGAGAAACCTTTGGTGTCCTCGACCGCACCGGAGACCTGTTCGATGCTGAAGGTCGAGGTGAAGGATACGTTCCCACCACCACTCACGAGCGTCTGATCGCTCGAGAAGATCTCGAAGGTCTGACCAGCAGTAAAAGAACCGGGCACGAGAAAAATCGTCAGCAAAGTGACGAACACAATGTTGCCTCGCATGAGCAACCCCCTATTAGGTCCGGGTACCCGGATCCGTCCATCGGTAAATTACACGGAACGAAGTACGTTCCCTGATTCTGGATGGGGATGGAGCCAGGTCCCAATTCAAAGATGTTCATGGCGGACATGGCTGAGCGTTTCAGAGCAGGTCACGAGCCGACATCTGCCGAACTCTCGACGACCTTCCACTCAAGGATACCCGCGCAAGAGAAGCCCCTCAACGTATCCGGACATGGTTCGGCCGGTTTTATGAATACTTGTAAAGGGGCTCGCTACCAGCGCTTGCCACGACTCTCGATAATCTCACGGAGACTGTCACTCTGGATCTTCCAGAAACCAGCGCTGCGGCGTAATAATCGGCTCACCTTTCTGCCGTTGAGGTAAACCCCTGGAGTTCCCCCGACATTCCCCCTGTGCGCCAGTTGGACATCCTGCTGGATCCGCCGGGAGAGGACAGAACTCGCCATATCCTCGAGGAAGCGGGCCGGATCCATTTCCAACTCCTCGGCAGCCTGTTGCCAGTTGACCGCCCCGAGGGTTTCCCGGCGTGGCAACAGCCAGTCCCTCAGTTGCCAGAACTTACCCTGTAAACGTGCCGCCTCGAGAGCCTTTGCTCCTGTCAGGGAATGCGGGTGTTCGTTGGTGTTTGGATAGTGTTTCCAGATCACCTCGAGATGTCCGTTCCAGATCGGCAGGATCGTTTCCTTGAGGTAGGTATCGAAACGGGCGCAATTGGGGCACTCGACATCGGAAAAGATCACCAACTGGTAACGAAGTCCGGCGATGTCAGCCATGATGGGATCATCGTCGCGTACTGCGGTATCGATCTTGGTCTGACTTCGATGCAGCGTCTCCAGTTTTTCGACATCGCGGGCCAGCTGTTGTAGTTCGACAGTCTGCTGCTCGAGAGCCTTGAACCGAGCACGTTCTTGCCCCGCCTCGAACCTCCCCAACTGAGCGAAACAGGCCAGCACCACCGCGGCACACACCGCCGCAAGGAGCCGGTTCGACGGAACTCCGGTTCCCCGCATCAGCGGTCCACGTGGCCTCACAAGCCATGTGATGGAGAAGATCGCCAGATTGCAACCATGGGTCAGGTAGCACAGCAGGCAGGGGGTGCCGATCGCCACCAACATGATGCCGCTGTAGACGAGCGAACCGATCAGTCCAGCAGCGTTGAGCAAAAGTATGCCGCGCGAAAGCCACTGGCGACCCACATCGGGAATTCCCACCAGCAGAAACCATCCGGCAAGAATCGAGTAGTAAAGAAAGCCGAGCGCGGCGACCGGGATCCCATCGTAAGGACCTTCCGAACCCTCGGGCCCGGGGGGGAACACTCCCCAGCGACTTGTGACCACCGAAACGCATCCCTCTTCAGTGGCGCCACAGATACCGGCAAGCAGACCCAGGTCTGCATCCTTCTCTGCATGAAGGAGATGCAAGGAACCACTGGTCCAAGCGGCGATCAAAGCCAGAACTCCCGCAACCAGCACCAGAAGTTTTTTTCGTTCCATGCCCTGCCTCCGTCTGCATCTGTCGCATCAGTTTGTCGATTTTTCCTGTAGTCATCAAGACGGGGCTCTCGACGGGCCGATCCAGCCGAGCGAATATGGTCTCCAGGGAAGGAGCGTCCATGAAGATCGATGCCCATCAGCACTTCTGGCGTCACGATCCTGCCGTCCACACCTGGATGGATGATCGAATGGACGCGCTGCGTCAAGACTACCTTCCCCAACATCTGAGTCCTCAACTCGAAACCGAAGGAATCCGTGGCTGCGTGGCGGTACAGGCCGCTACCTCCACCGACGAGAACGACTTTCTGCTCCACCTCGCCGATCACAACCCGTGGATCCTCGGTGTGGTGGGATGGGTCGATCTGCAATCTCCAGGACTCTCGGAGCAACTCGATCGCTGGTGCCAGCATCCTCGAGCGGTCGGTGTGCGCCACATCGTTCAGGATGAACCGGATGATCGGTTCCTCGACAACGAGACCTTCCGTCAGGGGGTTCGATCGCTGGCAAATCGAGGACAGACTTATGATCTGCTCATCTACGAACGCCAGTTGCCCGCCGCCATCGACTTCGTCCAGGCGATCCCGGATGTTCCGATGGTTCTCGATCACATCGCCAAGCCACGCATCGCAGACGCGGTCCTGGAGCCATGGTCGAGTCAGATCAGAGAACTCGCACTGGCGCCTAACCTGATGTGCAAACTCTCCGGCATGGTGACCGAGGCCAACTGGCTCGACTGGACGCCGAGCGATCTGGCGCCCTACATCGAAACCGTCATCGAAGCGTTCGGACCGCAGCGGTTGATGTTCGGCAGCGACTGGCCGGTGTGTCGATTGGCCGCTGAATACCCGCAGGTAAAAGGCCTCATAGAACCGTTCCTTGCCACCCTTTCGGATACGGAACGAGCCGCCATCGAAGGTGACAACGCCCGCGATTTTTACGGACTCGGAGTTCGTGAGTGATCAGGGACAGGCAGCCTGATCGACACAGTCGAGTGCATCCGCGGTCGGATCTTCGCCACAGGCGGGGAACGGAGCCGGAGGTTCGGCACCCCCGCTGAACAGGAATGTCAGCAGGTACACCGGATCGGAGATATCGATGGAACCGTCATCGTTGGCATCGAGCGCATCGAGACAATCGGTGCTACCTCCCCCGAACTGATAACTCAGCATCCCCACCGCATCGGAGATATCGATCTGCCCACCGCCGTTGGCATCGGAGCGGACGAACAGTTCAACGGGATCATCGACGAAGATCCCCGCAGCGTCAGGGCCTCCCAGTGCCGCGATCGCATCATCTCCCATCAGGCCATCGACGATGGCGATGGCGCCGCATCTCACCAGCGAAACATCGCTATCAGGGCCATCGTCGCTGAGCATCCAGACCGGACTGCCGCTGCCGAGCGCGTAGAGCCAGTCCGGCGCACCGAGCTGGTCATCACCCATGATCTTGACGCCATCGACGAAAACCGCAGAGGTGTCGTTCTGAAAGTCGACACGTTCGACGACACGAACCCATTCGCCAAGATTCCACGAACCGGGTGCGAAGTAGCCATCTCCAGCGCTCCAGAAAGCTCCATCACCACAACGCATGAAGAACTCCGCGTCGTTGGAGTTGCTGGCATTGCCCTGCCACAGCGCCTGCAGTCCAGTCTGCGAGGTGTCGAGAAAGACATCGAAGATCAGCGTGAAGTGGAACACATCGCAGCAACCACCTCCGCCATTGCCGGGCGCGTTGAAGAAGGTCTCGAGGCCGCGACCGGTTCCATAGACATTGTCGAGCCAGATGTAATCGACCGGCTCTCCGTCGATATGCGGCACCTCGATGCCATCACTGGTGCCGGTACCCCATTCCACTTCTTCGAGCATTCCCCGTGGCGTCAGCCCGGATGGACCAAGACTCGCCTCGAGGGGCACCTCATCGGCAGGGGATGCATCGCCGAATCGCCACTCCGATGTGAACTCGGTCGGGTACTCCTGGTCGGTGGTGAAACTCCACGTCGGTCCGCCAATGACCTGCGTTCCGACCCTGTAATCGATGCGCCAGAAATAGGTGGTCAGTATCTCGAGTGCCCCGGGATCATGAGTAGTAGCGGTCTGATTGCCGAGAAAGTCGCTGGCACCCAGAACCGGATTCAATCCGAGATAAACATCATAGGAATCAGCAGGATCACAGGGAAACCACTGGAGAACTTGCGTGAAACTGACGTACTGATCTCCGTCAGCAGGGATGGGAGCCATCGCTCCGGCACTCGAGTTGCCGACCTCGAAGGAAATTTCCTCGGACCAGTCACTCCAACCGAGACTGCGATCTCGGTAACGCACACGCCAGTATGCGGTGGCGCAGCCCGGCAGTGCCGTCTGCAAGACCGTGTGTGTCATGTCGGAATCGGTCACCGTATCGATGCTGATTCCTGGATCTACATTTGGTGTCCGGTACCAGTTCTGGAAGCGGCGCCACTCATCGACAACCGGATTGCTGTAGTCGCCCGAGGTCATCGTTACCTGCCACCGACTCTCGATATGGAAATCCCCTTCCGCATCGAAGTAGGGTGATGCGGTCAGCAGGACGTTGTCTCCCGAAACATCTCCCGATCCGGGCCCAGGAGAAAGTGGCACGGGAATCTCGGGAGCGATGTTGTAGCGCCACACCTGGATGTCGTCGATCACCTCGTTGTCGCGGAAGATGTAGTCGTTACCACGACTGACTCGCCTCAGGCGAAAACTGGGATCTGCCCCCGCCTCGATATCCATCAACACGAAACCCCATTCGGGAACGCTGAACTCGAACTCCTCGTAATCGGCGTTGGGATAGAGGCCCCAGTAGTCGAGCGATCCCATGGCACTGGCCACGTTCACCATCGTGTGCTGGTGATCCCGGCTCTGGCCGCGCGAATAGCCATGGGTGTGCCCGAAGAAATGAATCGAGGGTTTCCCGGTCGTGGTGGTGAACTGTTCGACCATGGTGACGATCTGGGTGCTGAAGAAGGTTTCGCCGGGAGTCCAGATCTCAGACTTGTGGGGATGGTGGAACTGGGCGAAGACAAAATCGATGCGATCGTCGAGGGCGGCATCCTCCAGCACCACAGCGAGCCAGTCGAGTTGTTCCTGGATCCGGTAGCCCGAGTTGGTATCGAGGGTGATCACACGGACATTCTGATGATCGAGGTAATGCCAGTGCTCCTCGTATCCCGGTGTGCCATTGCTGGGCAGATGCATGTAGTCGAAGTAGAACTGCGCGTCCGCCTCATGATTTCCGAGCGCCGGAATTAACGGCACATGCCGATACAGATTCTGCGCCTGCCCGAAGAAATGATCTTGCCAGTGGCTGTGATTCGATCCGGTCGAGACCAGATCACCGGGCACCAGTGAAAAACTGACGCTCTCGTCGATGGGGACACCATATTGCAGGGCACAGAATGAGATCACCCCCTCATTGATCACTTCCTCGTGCTTGATTCCGTTGCTGCCGTTCTGGGAATCGGAGTAGGCGATGAACTGGAAGGGGGTCTCCGCTGTCAAGGAAGGCGGTGTCGTGAAGAAATGAATGGGGCTAATGATGGTGCCGCTGATGGTGCGATAGTAGTAACGGGTTGCCGACGAGAGCCCACTCAACTCCACATGATGGATGAAGGCACCCCCACCACTGGCGACGCTGGTACCCGAAGCACTCAGTCCGAGGGCACTACTGAGTCCATATTCCACCTGACTCTGACTGCTTCCCTGTGTCTCCCAACCAACCACCATCGAAGTGGGCGTCGGCGATTGCAGGTACGGTGCAACCAGCAAATCAGCCACCTGTGCTGTGGCGGGGATCCCGCCGATCAGCGTGCAGGCGATGCACAACAGCAGAGAGTGTGCCAGGACCCTCATCGACAATCCTCTCACAGATGGACGCCGAGAAACCGAACTGTTGCCATTTCGATTCTCGATTGGACACGACCGGGTGAAGTGATACAGATCGACCACGCCCGAGGTTCAATTTTCCCCATCCCACCCGGAGGAGTCAACCGCCAAGAACCATCATCCGCCAATCGCTTCCCCTTCTCCCCGGCATGCGCGACAATCTTGTTTCGAGGGGGTTATCCTTGAAAACACCGTCGATCATCCCGGAGGAAACTCGATGAACAATGTTGCCATCTCTGCTGATGAGTTCGCCCAACGAAGAGCCAGAGCCAGCGCCGACCTGGATGGTGCCACCGGTGTGATCTTTGCCGGAAGCGGCGGAGGACTCGAGGAAGAGTTCCGACCCCACCTCCACTTCGAATACCTCACGGGAATCATCGATGAACCCGGTGCCATGCTGGTACTCGACCCCACAGCGACCAGAAAAACGCACAAGGAGATCCTGATACTGTCACCGCATCTCCCCGAAGTGGAACGGTGGGATGGTTGGCGAGGTATCATCGATTCTTCACTACGCTCGAAGTTCGGGTTCAAGACCATCATGCGCACGAATCACTTCGCCAGTACCCTTGCGCAAATCTGCGCAAGATCGAAGAAAGCGAAGTGCCTTCATACCCTTTCAGATCATGAAAGCGCTGTGGGTCCTGACCTGGAGGTATTTCAGAAACTGCAACAACGGATTCCCGGATTCGAGATCCTTGACGGAAGCCTGATCATTCCACGTCTCAGAGCCGTCAAGTCCGACAGCGAACTCGCCATGATCAGGCGCTCGGCAGAAATCACCGGGGAAGGATTCCGGGCCATCCTCTCGATCCTGAGACCCGGGATCTCCGAGTTTGACGTGCAAGAGGCCGCTGAACACGGCTACCGCAGCCATGGTTCGCGTGGCCCCTTCTATGGCACCATCGTCGGAAGTGGATTCAACGCGACGATTCTCCACTACAGAGCCAATGATCAGATCATCGGCGAAAAAGATCTGGTCGTGATCGACAGCGGTGCAAGATTCGGGCCGGGCTCCGGAGGTTATGGTTCTGATGTCACCCGTACCTATCCCGCCAGCGGAGTCTTCACCGATCGCCAGAAGGAGATCTATCAGATCGTGCTCGATTCGATGGAAACCACCATTGCGGCGGTCAAAGCGGGGGTCGAATACTCAAAACTCGATGAGATCTCGCGCAAGGTCATCACGGATGCTGGATACGGCGACTACTACCCGCATGGAGTCGGTCACCCCATCGGGCTGGAAGTTCATGACGTGCAACCAGACCCGACAGCCCCGGAGGGATCCGTGATCACCATCGAACCGGGGATCTACCTGCCTGATGAGGGATTCGGTGTTCGTATCGAGGACGACATCCTGGTCACCGCAGATGGATCGGTGAACCTCACAGGAGGGATTCCAAAAACCATCGAGGAAATCGAAACCGTGATGGGCAGTTGCCAGACCTGATCCAGCAATCGGCAAAAGGAGACCATTGGAACGCACCGAGGCGAGGAACCTTCTCGATTCCTTGATGGAGTCGCCCGCGTTGCGCGCCCATGTACGTTCGGTAGAGATCGTCATGGAAGCCTATGCGGACAAGTTTGGTGAAGATCGTGAGAAGTGGGCGATAACCGGCCTGCTTCATGATGCAGACTACGAAAAACACCCCGAGGAGCATCCCGAGGTCATCACCGCGATCCTGGAGGAGCGCGGTGAACAGGACATCGCTCATGCCATCCATTGTCATTACACCAAGTGGGGATACAGCTGCGAAAGTTTGCTCGACAAGGCTCTGCTCGCCTGCGATGAGTTGACCGGCATGGTGATCGCCGTCGCCAGAATACGCCCCAACCGACTGCAGGACCTGACTCCGAAATCGGTCAAGAAGAAGTTAAAGGACAAGAACTTCGCCAAGGGAGTCGACAGGGATGAGGTCCGGATCGGAATGGAACTACTGGAAGTAGACCAGGATGATCACATCTCCTTCATCATAGAGTCCCTACGACCGCACGAAGACGAGGTCATCGTCTAGCCGGGCACTGCTCCTCCGGACCGACATCGCGTGTTACCCTGGAATCGTGAGAATCGGCACGAAATTGCCTCTTCACAGAGCTTATTGGAGGGAACGCATAGAGATGCGGATGATCGTTCCGGGACTGCTCGTCAGTTTGCTGCTGTGCAGTTCCGCTTCCTCGCCCGGTTCGTCGGGGGATGGGAACCCTTTCGAGAGTCGCCGCTGGTGTGATCTTCCTCTCACCGCGAGTGAGATTCCCGAACTGACGCGACTGGAAAGTCGTGCCCTCAGCAACATCGACCACTTCTGGCTCAGCGGCCTCGAACAACTGGGCATAGAACCAGCACCCGAGGCGGATTCAGTGACCCTGCTGAGACGATTGCACTACGTCATCGCTGGACTCCCTCCCACTCCCGCGGAGGTAGAGAGTTATCTCGCCGATTCCTCTCCAGATCGCTGGGAAAGTCGTGTCGATCAGTTGCTCGCCGATCCCCAGTTCGGAGTTCACTGGGGTCGTCACTGGCTCGACCTGGTTCGCTGGGCAGAAACTGACAGTTACGAACGAGACCGACTCAAGCCAGGGGCATGGCGCTATCGGGACTGGGTGGTGAATGCCTTCAATTCCGACATGCCGTACGATCAGTTCCTCACCCTGCAACTGGCCGGTGACGAAATGGAGGAGGAGAGCCTCGATCACCACGTGGCGACCGGCTTCCTTCATCTGGGTATACGAGATGACGAACCGGCGGATCCGCTACAGGCGGTCTTCGATGACCTCGACGGCATGCTCGATACCACCTGCCGGTCGATGCTCGCCATCAGCATGGGTTGTGCACGCTGTCACGATCACAAGGGCGATCCCATCCCTGCACGAGACTACTACCGCATGCTGTCCTTCTTCGAGGGGCTGAAACCCTACAAGACCGGTGGAGGAAATGGCATCAACACGGGAAACTTCGTTCGCAAGTTGCCGGTCGATCTCGGTACCGATGATTTCGACCGTTCGCTCGAGGATTGGCGCAGGGAAAGAAGTGAACGGCTGGCGGAAGTTCGCTATCTCATCCAGGAAGTTCGCGAACGCTGGGGTGAACAACCGCTGGAGGAAGCGCGAGCAGCACTCTGGCAAGGACAGGTATTGCATCTCGACTTCGACCAGCAGAACCAGACCGTCTTCGAAGATCGTGAAACCGAGCGAGGCGAAGGATACCGGGGGAAATCGCTACAACTGGACCAAAACGATCGGCTCCTCATCGACAGACCCGTGCAGGATGATTTCTCCATCTCCTTGTGGTTCCGAACCGAACACGAAGGTGCCGGAGGTAATGACGACCTGCGCTGGTTCCGCGGCACCGGGCTGGTCGATGGCGAAATTGGCGGAGTGGTCGCCGACTACGGTATCTCGCTGGTCGGCCAGCATGTCTGTGTCGGAGTGGGACAGCCGGAGACCTTCATTCATGGCCCCGGAGGGATGGCCGATGGGCAGTGGCACCATGTCGTATTCACGCGGCAGCGAGACAGTGGCCATATCGCTCTGTGGGTCGACGGTGCCCAGGTCGCTTCTGCCAGCGGCGGCAAACAGGCACTCGAAGCCCCGGAACATCTGAGCATCGGCAGGATGTTCCCCGATCGTCACACGCTGCAGGGCAACATCGACGAGATTCGAATCTGGAATCGGGTTCTCGAAGACGACGAGGTGCTCGATCTGAACATCGGTCCAGGTGCCCTCCCGGCTCACCGCCAACTGGTCGAGGAACGACTCGGTGAAGCGGAGAGCAAGCGACTGGCTCTTGCCATCGAACGGCTCTCCCAGTTGCATCGGCCAGACCAAAAGATGGTCCAGGTGCTCTCGGCACAGGAGCGGAAGAACCCTCCTGCCAGTCACATACGAATTCGTGGCACCGCATCCAGCCCCGGGGAGAAGGTCCTTGCCGGTTTCCCGGAAATCCTCGGCGGCGGCGATGCACACATCATGTCACCTAGTGACGGTGAATCCTCAGGACGTCGACTGGCACTGGCACGCTGGATCGCAGACCCCGCGAATCCTCGCACTGCCCGGGTGATCTCCAATCGGATCTGGCAGCATCTGTTCGGGGAGGCGATCGTTCCGACTCCGAATGATTTTGGAAAATTTGGACTTCCGCCCCATGATCCTGCGCTGCTCGATCAAGTGGCTCTCGAATTGCTCGAGGAACGCTGGAGTCTCAAGGGACTGATTCGCCGATTGGTCACCTCATCCGTTTTCAAAATTTCCAACCGGTACGATGCTGTAGCCGATCAGAAAGATCCCGAGAACCAATACCTGTGGCGTTTTCGAGGGCGGCGGCTGTCGGCCGAGGAACTGCGAGACTCGGTACTGGCCATCAGTGGCAATCTCAACAGCACTCGAGGAGGACCGGGAGTCTTCCCACCGATGCCAGCAGAGGTCCTTGCCACATCGTCTCGTCCCGGTGCCGCCTGGGGTCGCTCCAGTGTCGAGGACTCCGCTCGACGAAGCCTCTACATCCATGTCAAGAGATCGCTGCTGCATCCGTTGTTGCTGGCCTTCGACATGGCCGATACCGATGCCTCTTGCCCGGTACGTTTCAACACGGTCCAGCCGACACAAGCGCTGACGATGCTCAACAGTGATTTTACCGGCGAGCAGGCGAGGATCTTTGCCCGGAGGCTTATCAACGAAGAGGAATCTCTACCGGCCAGGGTCGAACGAGCCCTGTACCTCATCACACAGCGCAGTCCCACTGAGCAGCGCATTCACGACAATGTAGCATTCATCGAGAAGATTCAGAGCGAGTACAATCTCGATGCAAACAAAGCCCTCGACATCTTCTGCTTGATGACATTCAGCCTGAACGAGTTCATCCACATCGATTGATGGAGCAACGAAATGAAAGATCGCAAGGGAAATAGAAAAGTCGGAAACTTCTGCGGCAGGACTCGCAGGGAGTTCCTGTGGGAAGCCGGGGCTGGTTTTACCTCACTGGCGCTGGGTGGCATGCTCTCTAACGGCTTCTTCTCCAGCCAGAGTTTCGCTGCCGATGGATCTACTGCTTTTCTCAATCCAATGGCACCGAAGACTTCGATGATTCCAGCGCGAGCCAAATCCGTGATCTTCCTGTTCATGTACGGCGGACCCAGCCACATCGATACTTTTGACTACAAACCGAAACTCTACCCGCTCGACGGACAGAACATCGAGGTCAAGACTTTTGGCCGCGGTGGTCATCGAAAAATGGGTCGTGTGGTTGGACCGAAGTGGAGCTTCAAGCAGTACGGGGAATGTGGAAAGTACGTCAGCGATCTATTTCCCAATGTCGGATCGATGGTCGATGACATCACTTTCCTTCACTCGATGACTGCCGATTCGCCACTCCATGGCTCCGCAATGTTGATGATGAACTCCGGGAAGTTACTGAGCGGCGCCCCCTGTCTCGGATCGTGGGCAAACTATGGCCTCGGGACTCTCAACGACAACCTGCCCGGCTTCGTCGTGATGCTCGACAATACCGGTGGACCGATCTCTGGAGCCAAGAACTGGTCGAGCGGTTACATGCCCGGCCAGTACCAGGGCACCGTCCTGCGGTCGCAGGGGCCACCGATCCTCGATCTCGAACCTCCCGAGTTGCTCGGCGGTGGCATCCAGAGGTCCGTTCTCGATCACCTGCGCAGTGAAAACGAAGCCCATGCCGCAGCGAGGGTCGGTAACCCCGATCTTGCCGCTCGCATCGCCAGTTACGAGCTTGCCTACCAGATGCAGAGCACTGCTCCTGAAGCTGTCGATCTCAACACCGAGGACGAAGAAACCAAATCCCTGTACGGCATCGATCGTGAAAAGACCGCGGACTTCGGTCGCAAGTGCCTGATGGCTCGTAGGCTCGTTGAACGAGGTGTTCGCTTCGTACAGATTTATTCGGGGGGTAACCATGACGACAATAACTGGGATGCCCATGGAGATCTGAAGTTCAACCACGACAAGCACGCCGGTGCTACCGACCTACCGATCGCAGGACTTCTCAAGGACCTCAAGCGACGCGGTATGCTCGATGAAACTCTCGTGATCTGGGGTGGCGAGTTCGGTCGTCAACCCACCGCCGAGTACGCCAAGGGCACCGGCCGTGATCACAATTCATACGGGTTCACGATGTGGATGGCCGGTGGAGGAACCAAAGGTGGAACCAGCATCGGGACCACCGACGAACTGGGTGCCGCAGCTGTCGAGGAGCCATTTCACGTCAAAAATCTCCATGCCACGGTGCTCCAGTTGATGGGGCTCGATCCCAATCGACTCTCTTATTTCCACGCCGGACTCGAGCAGAGACTGATCGGAGTCGAGGATACGCAACCGATCTGGAAAGCGATCTCCTGAGCAAAGGGAGGCGCAATAGAGTCGATTTCGGTATCGGTCTGGCTGGTCGGCGCGCGCTGTCACCTCGCTGTTCTCAGCAGTATGATGGCTAGTAAGAATCGAGGAGGTCGATATCTCAAACTCTCGGTCAACTCTCAGGATCCTGTGCGGAGGACTGTTGCTGGCTTGCCTCGCCATTCCCGCTCTGTGCGTGGCGCAGTTCAATCCGACCCTGTCGACCAGTTTCGATAACCTCGAGGCAGGACAGCCGAGCGGTTTCACTCAAGAGGGGTTCTTCGCTGAGGGACAAGAGGGGCCCTCTTCGATGCTGATCCAGTTCGACCGTGGTTCCTTCGACTTCTCCGGATATGCTCCCGGAGACGTGGTCGGAGGCCTGGTCGTCGAGGTTTTCGTTCAGGTAATAGTTCTTACCATCTCCGGCGATATCATCGCGAGTGTGCAGGTCACCTCGGTCGGCACCAACACGATGCAGGCAATCGCTGTCATCACCGACATCACCGGGAACGTGCCGTCAGGCCTTGCGCTGCTGGGGATCGATCTCAACATCGGCGATACCGCTTTCAATGTCCTCTTTACCGATCTTCCCGGAGACTCCGGCGCCACCATGGATATCACCGACGCAGGCACCCTACCGCTCAGTGGCAATCTCGATTTCGACGTACCTTTGACCTGGTCAACCCCGGCCATCCTCACTCACTCTCCCTCCGGCGGAGATCTCACCGTCAACTCGATCATCACCTCGACAACTGGAATCGTGGCATCCTTCAACGAGGTCTTTCCCCTCAATGGCGGATCCAATCCTCCCGCTGGCTTCAATCGGGGTGATACCAACCAGGATGGTGGATTTGACATCGCTGATGCGATCTTCCTGCTCAACTTCCTCTTCAACAACGGCTCTGTGAGCTGTGTGGTCGCCTGTGACGCCAATGACGACAATGGTGTCGACATCGCGGATGCGGTTTACTGCCTGATCGCACTGTTCGGCAACGGCGCTCTGCCGCCTGCTCCTCATGGTGTTTGTGGGGAAGATCCGACTCCGGGAGCGCTGAGTTGCATCGATTTTAGCAACTGCCCCTGATTCTTCATGCATTGGGAGGTCGGTATCGAACACTCTCGATCATCTGCCAGGATCCTGTGCGCAGCCGTGCTGCTGGCTTGCTTGGCCCTCCCCGCTCTTTGCCCAGCACAGTTCAATCCATCGGTAACCACCAGTTTCGATAACCTCCAGGCGGGGGTACCGAGCGGCTTCAGCCAGGATGTTCTCTTTCCCGAAGGCAGCGAAGGACCCTCCAGTCTGCTGATCCAGTTTGATCGGGGCTCCTTCGACTTCTCCGGCTACGTGCCCCAGCAACAGGTGGGTGGCGCCGTAATAGACATCTTTATTCAAACACCCCTCGTTACCATCGCCGGACAGATCATCGCCGAGGTGCAGATCACCTCGGTCAGTACCGACTTGCTGGAGGCGGTCGCCATAGTCACAGAGATCACCGGTAACGTGGCAGCGGGTCTAGCACTGCTCGGATTCCCCAATCCGACGGGACAGATCGCCTTCAATGTGCTCTTTACCGATCTTCCTGGAGACTCCGGTGCCTCCATGAGTGTCATCGATGCCGGTAGTCTACCGCTCAGTGGCATACTTGATTTCGACATTCCCCTGATCTGGACTACCGAGCCAGTCCTCACTCACTCTCCTCTTGCAGGCGATCTCGTCGTCGACACCTTTTTCACCTCAACGACTGGTGCCACGGTTACTTTCGAAGAAGTGTTTCCGCTGGCAGAACCCCTTGGAGCGGAATTTCAGCGTGGCGATTGCAACACTGACGGGTCCTTCAACATCGCGGATGCCATCTTCACACTCGCCTCCCTCTTCGGTGGAGGACCAGCGGGTTCCTGTACCGATGCGTGTGATTCCAACGATGACGGCAGCGTCAATATAGCGGACCCGATCTACAGCCTGGCAGCACTGTTCAGCGGGGGGCAGATGCCGGATCCGCCAAGTCCAGGCTCCTGTGGCTATGACGCAACCGACAGCGACACGCTCGATTGCGAGATATACAACGCCTGCTGATCAAAACTGATCGACAATATCTCCGATGCAAGGTCACCTTGTTCAACATCGAAACTATTACATCGGAGTCACCAGCAGTATCCTGGATGATGCGGACAGAGGAGGTCTGTATCAAAAACTCCCGGTCAACAACCAGGATTCTGTGCGCAAGTTGGTTGCTGGCATGCCTTGCGATTCCCGCCCTCTGCATGGCACAGTTCAATCCCAGCCTCTCCACCAGTTTCGACAACCTTCAGGCGGGGCTGCCGAGCGGCTTCACTCAGGATGCATTCTTCCCCGAGGGAAACGAGGGGCCCTCCAGCATGCTGATCCAGTTCGACCGTGGTTCGTTCGACTTCTCCGGTTACGCTCCCGGGCAACTGGTCGGAGGTCTGGTCGTCGATGTCTACATTCCGACACCGATTCTCACCATCGCCGGACTGATCATCGCCGAGGTCCAGGTCATCGCTGTCGGCACCGACACGATGCAGGCGATCGCCGTGGTCACGGAGATCACCGGCAACGTGCTACCCGGTCTCGCGCTGCTGGGGATCCCTGATCCGACCGGCGAGACCGCCTTCAATATCCTCTATACCGATCTTCCCGGAGACTCCGGCGCCATCATGGATATCACCGACGCTGGCAGCCTTCCGCTGGGTGGCACTCTCGATTTCAACGTACCGCTGACCTGGTCGACCCCGGCTATTCTCATTCACTCTCCTTTCGGAGGAGATCTGGCGGTAGATACACTGCTCACGTCATCGTCGGGCACTGCCGCTTCCTTCAATGAGATCTTCACCCTCGACGGGGGCATCGATCCCCCATCTGCTGTGAACTCGCTCACCTGTTCCGCGGCAGGACAGGAGGTATTGCTGGAATGGAACAATCCCGAGATCTACGACTCGATCGAGTTGCGTCGCAACGGTTCCTTACTGACCGATCTCGCAGGGGATACGAGTTCTTATCTCGACCGCTCTCCTGAGCCGGGAACAAACCTCTACGAACTGCGCGGAATCAACGCGGGCCTCGCATCCGATCCAGCCAGTTGCTCTGCCGACATTTCCATTCCCCAGAACCGGATCACGGTCACCTCCATGACAACGAGTCCGGGATCCCAGTTTGATGTCCCGATCATCGCGGAACTGGAACTGGAAACCCAAGGATACGCATTTCCCATCTTCTTCGATCCAGCACTGTTACTACTCGAAGATGCATCTATCAGCGGTTCAGCAGCCACGGGTGCTGATTTCTTCTCCTTTGATGTCGATACTCCTGCAGGCGTTGCTTCGGTCACGCTTTTGATGGACTTCGACGGTATCGAGACGATTCCCGCGGGAGTTGCTGTCCCGATCTGCTTTTTGCAGGCGAGTATCGATGATCTTGCCCCCTCCGGTATATCGACCGATCTGGTTCTTCCAGTTGTCGGCGGCTCACCACCGGTGCAGGCGATGATCGTTCAAGGTGGTGCGGGCTATGCACCTCTGAGAACCGATGGCACCGTCTTCATCGAGGGAAACTCACCACACGCATTCGTCCGCGGCGATGGCAACTCGGACACGGTGGTCGATATCGCCGATGCGGTGTCGGTGCTGGAATATCTGTTCTCGGCCGGACTGGCACCGGGTTGTTTCGATGCCAGCGA
>DCAA01000020.1:23858-41037 GCA_002311345.1 Planctomycetes bacterium UBA1146
TTCTCCTCGGGAGGACCATTGCCGGCTCCCGGAGCCGATGGTTGCGGAGTCGATCCGACCAGCGGATCGCTCGACTGCCAGCAGGGCATCTGCCCCTGATCCGCAGAGCTCCCGCTTCAGGGTCAGGGACACCCGGAGAAGGAGTCACACTCTCCCAGCACACCGAAAGGGATGTCACAGCCGGGGAAGGGAGAGGCTGGCTCGGGACCTGCCAGGAAGATGAAGTTCAACCCCGAGATCACATCACCTAGATCCACCTGAGTGTCACCATCGAAGTCCAGTGCCGAGAGACAACTGGAGGTCAGATTTCCGAATAGAACCGCGAGGATCTGTACCGCATCGGTGATATCCAGCAAACCGTCCTGATTCCCATCGCCACGGATGAAGGGACTTCCCTGGCAACTGTCGAGAATCCCGTCGCCGTTCTCATCGGAAGCACCTGATACCAGATCACACTCATCGAGGATCCCGTTATCGTCGCAATCGGTTCCAGTCCCCGAGACCAGTTCGCAGCTATCGATGAGGCCGTCGAGATCGCAATCCATGGCTCCCTCATCCAGGTCACAACTGTCCGGGATTCCGTTTCCATTGCAATCACTGGCGCTACCTTCGGAGATCTCACAAGCATCGAGAAGCCCGTTCAGGTTGCAGTCCCCTTCAAGGAGCTGGCATTCGTCTGGTATTCCATCCAGATTGCAATCGGCGGAAGTTCCCCCGTTGATATCGAGGTAATCGGGTATCCCGTTGCCGTTACAGTCCAGTGGAGGTCCCTTGGTGATGTTGAAAACATCCTCGATCACTCCGTCGTTGCGAACCATCCTCACCTCGAGGCTCTGACCGCTAAAGTCGAGGACGATCGATCCAAGAACGGGAACCGACTTGAACATCGCGGGGTGGTCGAGTGAACCGGAGCCGAGTTGACCGCTACTTCCCATGACGATGTAGACCGCTCCCTGGTTCGGAAGTGCATCCTTGTTGTAAGGCCCATCGCCAAGTGGGTCGCCACTGCCTCCGTCGATCTGGTGAAGTGCGGGATTCCAGGTTCCGCTGGTGCCGTAATGGCCGTCGATCAGGAACGACCTCTCGTAGACATGACTATGCCCTGCAAGGGTCAGGTCGACACCACCAGCCTCGAGAATCGGAAGGGCGTTCTGACGCATATCGCGCATCCGCCCGGCGCTATCGGCCTCGTTGTCGGAATCGTGAGTCCCCTTGGTATATGGAGGATGATGGAAATACGCGATGATCCAGTCCTGGATGGTGCTGGAGAGGTCTAGTTCCAGCCAGGTGAGCATCGGTCCGAGGGGAGAGAGATCGGACCCCTCTGAATCGAGACAGATGAAATGGACATTGCCGTAATCGAAGGAGAAGTAAGCTTCGGTTCCAGAAGAGACCCCTCCGGCTTCCCCCGACATCGGGTTACTGACGAGTCCGTAGTAAACAGAGGGAACGGTCTCGTGATTTCCGCGGGTCGATGCAAACGGCGTCTGGATCAAGAGATCCTGATACACGTTGAAGACCGCCTGCTGGTACTGAATATCGGTCCCCTCCAGGTAGGCGTTGTCTCCCAGCATCAACCATAGATTTGTGTAATCAGTACCCGCAAAGTCATAGTAGGCATCTCGAACCGAAAACTGCCCGGTCGATGCGGTCCCGAAATCGCCGATGCTCCACACCCGAAACGGAGTCGAGGACCCCACCGTTGGCGACGTGACGAAGAAGTGATTCAAAGTATCGCCGGCAAGATCCTGGCTGTCGGTACCTATTGAATAGTAGTACTGGGTATCGGGGTCCAGACCCGTCAAGGCAATCTCATGGTCAACCACGCTGGAAGTACTGGTCACAAGAGTTGATAGCATTCCTGGAGTGGTACCGAAGCGTACGCCACTGGTGGTCGGGTTATCGGTACGCCAACGAACCACTATCGAGTTCGACGTGACCATTTGCAGGTATGGACCTCGAACTACCTGCGCTGGTGGTGGAGCACCCTCGTTGATCACCACGGTAAGCCGCGGGCGTTCGGTCAACTGGGTCGCCTCGCTGCTGCGAATTTGTGCACCGTTAGTACCTTCTGTAGGACGGAAAATCCAACCACGATTGAGGGAAGGGTTCGCAGCCCAGGCCGTGATGCTGGATGTGACATCGAGGGTCTGGATACCGGTCGCTCCCAGTGCCATGCCCACCAGATTGCCGAATTCGTCGGTCTGCACTCCCGAGTCACCTCCAAAGTTATTGAAGGTGGTGGGCGAGGGAGGGGACCAGTCGACGGCCACTTCGTTTACCGAAGCAGCATCCCCGGGGTCAATTCCGCTGTAGGCAATCGTCGCCGAGGTGATCACATCGGTCGGCTGGATCTGACCCGGCAAGATCCCGAAGATCTCGTCGAATCTGAGCAGAAGAAAATTCTGTCCTCCAAAATCCTCGCCATCCCATTCGAGAACCGTCGAATTGCCCTGGTTGGCATTACCTGAGGCACCCTGGAGCCAGGTATCGGTGGTTCCACTGTGGGGAAAAACACCTTCTTGAAAAGTGAGAGTGTCGGCTTCGAGCACAGCGGTGACTGAAAAAAATAGCATCAGGGATGGAATTAGAGATATGCATCTCATGTTGGGTATGGCCTCCTCGCGTATAACCGGTGCACGACATTTTCGCGGTTGGCCTATTTCTACCCATCGAGAACACCACATCAAACAGAATGTGCAGCCGACGGATAGATCTCTTTTGTCCGGGGAAAATACAACCGATATACACGACAGCAGAGTGAGGGCAGCGGTCGAAATACCATCCACCTCATCGATTCCCGTGTCGGAAGGAGACGGTCTGGTCCACGGTTTCACACATACCAGCGATTCAGAGGCAGGAGGAGAAGTTCTCGCACCCGAACGGATTGCCGGTGGGATCCGGGCCACAGACATCGAAGGGATCGGGAAGAGGATTCCCCCCGATGAAGATCCAGCTGACCAACGCCACACCATCGGCGATGTTCAGATCTCCGTCGTCGTTTACATCAACGGTCGCCACACAACCGACAGTTCCCCCTGTGAACAGGAACGACAGCAAGGTCACCGCATCGGAAACGTCGCGAGCGCCGTCACCATTGCAATCACCACGCAGGAACGGCTCGGGGATTCCGGATCCCCCGCCGCAGAGTTGTCTCTCGACGGCACCCAGGTCCACCGCCTGACAGGCGATCCTCGGTTGTCCGAACAGATCCACAGAATCAACGATCTGGGCATCATCTCCGGCATCGATACAGGGCGAACCGGGACCGGGAGTCGGATCTCCGGTGACAAAGTCGACCAGAAGTGGATCCTGATCCAGGTTTTCCCCGGGCCAACCTCCCTGGATGATATTGTGCGAGACGATGGCACCGACAGGAAGTTCGAGAACCGCCAGCGATGCGGTTGCGTTGCCCCAGATGACGCAATTGTAGATCTCGATCTGGGCATCGGAGTGCGCCAACAAGGTGCCCCCGATGTGTTGGGCCTGATTCGCCATCACGGTGCAACCCACCAGAGTCAGCGATCCGTCTCCATCAACCTGGATGGCACCGGCCTGGATCTCTGCCAGATTCCCGGCAACAAGACCATTCTCGATACGAACCGATCCACCAGCGGCCACCGTCAAACCCGAACCGCTCGAAGAGATGCAATTCTCGATGCGGCAACCGAACAATTCTACGGAGCCGGAAACGAGAATCGCTCCCTGCCCCGACGTCGCGTGCTCACGAATGAGGCAATCGATGATCTGATTCGCGTCGCCGGTGACGTGGATCCCACAGCCATCGAGATCGGAAACCGATCCCTCGATGGTGAAGCCATCGATGATGTTGTTATCGCCCGATATGGTGAGAATCCTTCGAACTCGATCGAGCGGCGCTGCAGGGATGCCCAGCGGAGCCACGTGGATGAAGCCATCGGAGAGTTGCCCTGGCGCTCCCGGCGCTCCCGCGGTCACCGGATCGAGTCCGGCCAGTATTCCCCCGGCTCCACCACCACCGGCAGAACCACCGGAGACCAGCACTCCAATTCCAAAAACATCAGAAGACTCGCTCCAGACCGCACGACTGTCCCCTCCGGAACCACCACCGCCGCCGCCGCTGGCTCCCCCATCGCCTCCATCTCCTCCGTCACCACCACCATCAGCGTTGCCTGCACCGTTACCGCCCGATCCACCGTTACCGCCAGGTTGCCCCGATCCAGGAACACCTCCGGTACCTCCGACGCCGCCGGATCCACGCAAGATGACGCTATCGACCACGATCACCTCGGAGATTCCGAGCACGAACAGGCCGAAACTCGAGCCTCCTCCGTTACCTCCCCAACCGGCAACCGGAGAAGGGATGCCTCCCCCTCCGCCACCTCCACCGCCAGCACCATGACTGTCGATCCCGGTATCGCATCCTCCGGAACCGCCGCCGCCGCCACCGCCGCCGCCGGCGTTGCCGGTACTGCCCTGCGAACCGTTGAAGGGCACCCAGTATTGTGCGACGAGGTTCCCTCCCTGGGGCGCTCCGATTCCTCCGGATCCAGCAGTTCCCGGGGATCCTGGAGCTCCGTCCCCACCCGGGTTGCAGGTGCCGCCTCCCGAACCTCCGGTTCCCCACCCGCCAGCGCCGACACCATC
The DNA here is from genome assembly GCA_002311345.1 of Planctomycetes bacterium UBA1146. Lineage (GTDB taxonomy): Bacteria > Planctomycetota > UBA8108 > UBA1146 > UBA1146 > UBA1146. The sequence continues at coordinate 28,485 of DCAA01000020.1, forward strand.
GGCGCCAGGATCCCCTGAGGTCGCATCGTAGTCATCGCAGAAGGGATTCGGGATGGTGCCACAGCAGTCACTGTCCATGGTTCCACCAGTTCCACCGTTACCCCCTCCGCTCGGCCCACCACCGCCCGCCAATCCACCAGCACCCGCCGATGTCGCATCGCAGGGGCTGAAGTACTGATCGGCATTTCCCCCCGATTGCCCCGATGCTGCCGGTGTCGCCGACAGGTCGCTTCCCGGGTCACCGGTCAATCCTGGTGCACCGACCCCACCCACCAGTCGGACACGAGTCAGCTGGAGAACCGAATCCCTGACATGAACACCATAGGAACTGCGCGACACACCGTTGACGGATCCGGTCGCCCCGACACCGTAGATCTCCAGGTCGACCAGGATGGAACCATCCAGCAGATCTTTCGCCAAGATGGTCACTGCCTGCCCATCGGTATCGATCCCTCCACTGAGGGTGACCCGGTGAGCCAGGTCGAGGTAATCACCCCACTGCCAGTTGGAGTCGTAGCCGCCCTGGATCACCAGTCCATCCGCAAGTTCGATGGTGCCGGGATAAATTCCTGCCTGGATGCGGATGACACCGATCCCCGTCTCTACCGCACGGTCGATCGCATGCTGAACGCTGGCACAGGGCAGATCCGGAGTCAGACCACTGAACGGTGTATCGACACCGTAAGAGGCGACATGAATCGATTGAATCATCCCGTCGAGAACCGTCGGATACAGGGATGTATCTCTCGAATCGGGAAACGAAGTTGCCGATCCTGCATAGCCACCGCGAATCAACAATCCATCGGCTACAGTGAATGTCGCATCCGCATCTCCGGCAGTTTGTCCGCCTCCCTGATCGGGAGAATAAAAACCACCCGCAACCCGGATCTCATCTCCGGAGGAGGCGACAGAAAGTGCCTGCTGCAGATCACTGAAGGCATCTGCCCAGCTGAGACCGGCAACACCGTTGACTGCTCGATCGACGTAATAGACCTGAGCGCCCACCTGAGCCGCCAGAGAACTGGTACTCCAGAGCAAAACCGTGGCTGCCAGCAGATACAGGATCAGAATCCATCGATAGCAACCCACATTGCCCTGGGATCCCATTCTGTACCTCCTCGGATAGGCGAGCCCCGCTGAGGCTCCGCTCCATCTTCGGGGTCACCGCCAGTCAGCACAAGGATGGATCCCGCCCACAGGACAGACTCTCGGTGGGATTTGCGGCTCAGGTACAGGGCAAAGAATCGGGGGTCGGATCCTCACCCGGGGTCGGCCAGGGCAATTCGGGGGGCTCTCCTGCACTGAAGAGATACCCGAGGATCCTGATGGCATCGGCGATATTGACGGAACCGGAGTCGTTCACATCCATGGCATCGAGACAGGACCCGCTCGGCCCCTGTACGAACAGATAGCCGAGAATGAAAATGGCGTCCGCAACATTCAAACTGAGATCCTCGTTCGCATCTCCGCGCAGGAAGATCGGTCCGCCACCACCCCCCGTAACATCGATACTGCAGGGAGTTGCCTCTGACTCCAGTGAAGATCTCAATGCCACAATTTCCCACAGATGCAACCCCGGTAAAACGCCGTCATGGAAAAACCCCACGGCCTGCCCCGACAGGACCTCCAGCAGAACTCCATCGAAGTAAACCTCGATGGAATCGTAATCCGGTTCGCCCAGTTGCCATTCGAGATCGACCCCTGAAGGGTTTTCAGTACAGGTGAGACCCGAAACGGGCAGCGGCGGCGAAGTCGGTGGGAGTGAATTATCGACTGAACAGTTACTGGGAGGGCTGGTCAGTGAATCCCGGACGGCGATGGCGGAGTACTGGAGTAACCCTAGCGGAGCGAACTGATCGGTAAAGGAGGTGCTGCTGCCCGGCAGGTTGGTGAGAAATACTCCATCGCGTTCGATCTGGATCAGATCATAGTCCACATTCCCCAGAATCCACGAGAGCTGGACGGAGCCAGAACTGGAAACGCACTCGAAATTCTCGATTGCATCGGGAGGACTGGGTGGGACGCCCCCGAGCAAATCGATCACGACGTTCGTATCGGAATCGAGAATCAGATCAGGGATGACTCGTGGCGAATACCCGGTACTGACAGGTGGGGTTGCCGTCAGGTCGTAGGTTCCCGAAACCTGACGGATCGAAAATGCACCCAGGCCATCGGTGTCATTTCCAAATACATAGACCACAGCGCCCGTGACACTGTCGTTGAGAGTGATCTCCACTGCCGCAACGGGGACAACTCCTGCGACCACCGTTCCGGTCAGGGCATACCCATCGGGCAACGTAACCACCCCCAGATTGGTCGTTCCAGTGACCGCGATCGATTCGATCACCAGAGGCGCCGCCCCGCTGACGAACTTGGGCCGGAATGCGATGTCGTAGGTGTTTGGCTCCACCTGTACCGAGAAATTTCCGGAACTATTGGCGTTGTCATGGGCCGTGGGGATCTCGATCCCCGTGGCAGAGATGAAGAAATCGAGATCGGTATCGGGGATGACATCTCCGCTGATATCCGCCACGGTACCACTGACCGCGAATCCCTCCGGCAACGTCAAGACGCCGATATCCACACCTCCGATGGGAACCGTGATGTCGGTCAACGAAGAGACCAGAGATGACCCTGTCGGTGGATCCACTTCCAGTTCCCAGGAACCTGCGGGCACGAGTACCTGAAAAAGCCCTGAATCGTCCGTGTTGTCACCGGGGGTCACGAATTCCTCATCCGTGATTGGATCTGAGACATCGATGTCGGCCCCCACCACGGGAGAACCGGAGGAATCCTCGACGAATCCTGTGAGTTCGTGGCCGATCCGTAACACCACATCTCCAAGATCGACTGCATCAAACAGAGCAACATCAGAGATGAGACGAGGAACCAGAGGAACCGGGCTGGTCCCTGCTCCCTGGGTGAAACGGATGTCCCAGAAATCAGCGAATACCTTCACCGAGAAGATCCCCTCATCGTCGGTGAAGTCACCCGAGAAAGCTGTTTGCTGTCCACTGACAGGATCGAAGAAGTCGAGATCCACCGAGGGGAGGGGTTGTGCCATTTCCCCGATAACTCGACCCGAAACGATGCTCGCGTCCTCGAGAATCACGGTTCCGAGATCGGTATTTCCGATCAGATTCACCGACTGGACTACCAGGTCGAAATAGGGCATCGAGCGTGCGGTCTGGAAATGGATGTCATAGAATCCTGGTGGTGCTACCTCACAGATCACCGTGGTGAAACTGCCATCCGCCAGGGTGACATCCTGGCTGAGGAGCAGAGCGACTCCAGTGAAAGGATCCCGGATATCGATGTCGACTCCCACAATAGGCTCGCCAGCGACATCCAGAACGGTCCCGGTGATCACCCACGAGGTGGGAAGACACTGCCCCTGGATCGAGGATTTTGTCCCCAAAACCAGCACCAGGGCCAAAGCAACGAGCCACAGCCCCTGCCTTAACTTCACCAGAGCACCATTATTTCGGGCAAAACCGACTTTTCTGGTAACCATGAGTCTCCCACGAACCTACAAAAATAGCGGGTTTGGATGTGAACAATACTCACCGATAATTGACCTGACTCAAATATACCTGACCTGGCCAGCAGGATCTGCCAAAATTGTTGCGGATCTGGACCTGCTTCCAGCCGAAAGGGGGAATTGACATCCTTTGATCAAGTATCTCGGTTCCAAACGAATCCTGATTCCTGCCATCGAGAAGGTGCTGGGGGTACTGCCCGACTGCCGCAGTGTTCTCGATCTCTTCAGTGGAACATCCCGTGTTGGCAAGGCGCTCAAGGCCACAGGATGGCGAGTGATCCTGAACGACTGGAATCACTACGCTCATACCCTCGCAATCGCTCATGTCGTTTTCGACAGAGAACGTCTCGACGAAGCGATCCCGGTGCTGGAACATTTGCGGTCCATCACTCCGGTCGATGGATGGTTCACCGAGACGTACTGTCGTCAGAGTCGCTACTTCACCCCGGAAAACGGTGCGCGTATCGAAGGGATCCGCGAGGAAATCGAAAAACTGGATCTCGACGATGAACTGAGATGCGTGGCACTGACTGCCCTGATGGAAGCCGCCGACAGGGTCGACTCGACGGTCGGAGTTCAGATGGCCTACCTCAAGAAGTGGGCCGCGCGTGCCCTGAAGCCGCTGCAACTCAGGGATCCGGATCCAGTACCACGCAGCCAACACGGTAAGGCCGAAGCGCATCGACTGGAGGCGCGTGAAGCGGCTTCCCGCCTGTCCGCCGATGTCGCCTACCTCGATCCCCCCTACAACCAGCACAAGTACCTCGGCAACTACCATGTATGGGAGACCCTGGTGCGGTGGGACCAGCCGGAGGTTTATGGCATCGCTTGCAAGAGGATCGAGTGCCGACAACGGCGCAGTGATTTCAACTCGAAACGTGGAATCCAGCAGGCGATGAAAGACCTGGTTGAACTTCTCGACTGTCGCTACCTGCTCGTCTCCTTCAACAACGAGGGATTTCTCGATCGCGCAGAGATAGAGCAACTACTGTCCACACGTGGAACAGTGACGGTTCTCTCCCGGTGTCATCCGCGTTATGTGGGCGCAAAAATTGGTATCCACAATCCGCAAGGCCGTAAAGTTGGTGAAGTCTCCCACCTCAAGAACACCGAGTATCTGTTCCTGGTCGGCGATGTGGAGATTGCAGATACGGTTCTGGAATCGGTCGGACTGACACGCGAGCAGCCGGTTCTCTAGTCCTCGACATCTTCAACGGCGGTGCGGTCTTGTTTGATTTTGACTCCAAACATCTGGGCGACGCGGTCGACCTGGATACGATCCTTTTCGGGACAGTTTGATTTCCATCGACGGAGCGCCCCTGCCAGCGGCTCCTCTGGCTCAGGCACACCGTGATTGAGGTACCTCACGGCGCGCCAGGCTCGAGGATCCTTTTCCAGCAACGGTAACCATGCCACCGCGATGACAAGTAATCGTTCACGCTTCAGGGGTGTCGATTCGACCTCCACTCGATGCTTCTTGTACCAACCCTCGATGGTCTCTCCCTCTGGAAGTGCCCCCCTCTCGATCAGCTTCTGGACGTACTGTTCGAGGTGCGGAGCATAAGAAGCCCAGTTGGGATACGGTGGATCCTGTTTCCAGCGCCGTGCCATCTTTCGGAGAACGAACAGGCTGGCGGCCTCACAGAGCGTCTCCTCCAGCCAGTGGTGCGGTTCGGGATCCTCGTCAAAACCGCACAGGATGTGCCCCATCTCGTGGGCGAACTGGTAGGCGATCTGCGCCCAGTGCCGACCCTCGACGGCGAGGCGAACCCGGATGGCACCATCATCATCTCGACGATGCAGAACGATCGGACCCCCGGAAGCCTCGACCCGGATGATGGGCAGTTGAGGCGATCCTGCCGCCTTCCACAGCGGCTCAGCAGCACAAACGAGCACCGCTTTCACATCGGCAACAGAGGCATCTCCCCAGCCCTCCTCTGCTGCTTCGATGCACAGGTCCGAGGCAAGACAGGGAACTCCCCCCCACAGCACGGTCAAGCAAACTCCCCACCGCACCATCGAGAGAAATCGCTGCCTCGTCCACTCGATCATGCCGCAGCCTGTTCCTCAGGCTGTGCACCATCGCCCTGGATGTAGTCCTTCGGCCTGTAGAAGTACGCCACCACCACGAAGGCGAAGGCAGTGCCGAGCATCAACTGGGTGAAGAACCAGAAGTAGGGCGCACCCTGGAGAGTGGTCGCTCCCCCGACGTGGGCAAGCACCTCCCCCTTGAAGGGCTGGGGTGCAATATTGGCGGCCACGATCAGCGTTCGAACGGGTAGGAAGTCCTCGATCGAAGGCTCCCCTGATTCCCCGTTGCCACTGGTCTGGGCCTTCTCCAACTCGATCTGGGCCTTACGCCTCTCGATCCAGGAGTACCTGGGGGTGGCATCGGCGTCCTCGACGTGCTGGAGGCTGACCGCTTCCTCTTGCGATGCCACCGACAGACTGGTGACCTCGACCTCGAACCAGGCATCGAATGGGGTGTGCTGTATACGATCAGGGCCATCGCTGGAGACGATGAAGTACTGACGGTTGACCAACTGGTAGCGCACAGGGGCCCCCCAGGGGTCCTTCAACGCACCGACGATGGCATCGCCGTCCTCTGTCAGCGGCAACCGATCCTGCTCCTTCCAGTAATTTTCGATGAGGCCCAGGGCTTCCTCGAGGACCGGCGTCTCTGCCAGCACCAGGCCCTCCTTGTTGCCACTGTTACCGAAGAGAACCTGGATGTCATCGGCGGTATCCTCGGCAGAAGCACCTTGAAGAAGCAGCGTGAAGCCTCCACCGTCTCTCTGGGAGTAGGTCATCTTGGCTTCGGTGGCGAGTTTCATTCTCTCTGTTGCCGATTTTTCTTCATCGAACCCATTTGCCAGTTCGACCGCCGCGACGATGGTGTCGGGCACGACGATGTTGTGGTTGACCACCGCGGTGAACAAGTTGCCTAGAGACACACTCATCAAGAAGAGCGCCATGATCACCGACTTCATCATCTTCGGTGCCTGGGTGTAGGCGAACTCCAATCCGGTGATGGAGACCATCACCTCGGCAGCGGTGAGGATCGCATAGGCGAGAATCTGCCAGCCGATGGAGGGGCGTTCACCGGCATCGATGAGCCCCTGGGCAATCGCCACCATGGCGAAACCACCGACCATCACGAAAAGCCCGAGAGAGATCTTCCTTACCGGAGTCAGCTTCCACACCCGGTCGATGGCGGGATAGACCAGGAACTGGAAGGTCGGAATCAAGATCAAGATCATCACCGGATTGACCGCCTGGATCTGGGATGCAAGCCACGTCACCCCTAGCCAGTTGCGATTCATATCCTGGGCCTGCAGTACCCACGATGAGCCGGTCTGATCGAACAGCGCCCAGAAGACGGCGATGAAGATGAAAATGACGCTGACCTTGAGCAACGACTTGATGCCGACAGGGCTGCAGGTCTCCCGGAACCAGGCTCGTCCCCCCGCCGGAATGTGGATAAAGACATTTCTGCCCATCCAGAAGGCGAAGGTGGCGATCGCCATCAGGATGCCGGGCACCCCGAAGGCGAAGTGTGGGCCGTACCACTCCAGCAGCCAGGGGGTCAGCAAGGTCGACAGGAAGGCGCCGGTATTGATGGAGAAATAGAACCAGCCAAATGCCTTGGTCAGCAGGTAAGAGTTCTTGATGCCGAACTGATCACCGACGTGAGCGGAGACACAGGGCTTGATTCCCCCGGAGCCGAGGGAGATCAGGATCAGCCCGATCCACAGAGTCTGGAAGGGATCGAGAGAAGCATTGATTCCCATCAGAGCGAGCACCCCATGACCCGCGCAGTAGACCATGCTCAACGACATGATGGTCAGGTACTTGCCGAGGAAGATGTCTGCGATCAGCGCCCCGAAGATGGGAGTGAAATAGACCGCGGTGGTGAACAGATGGTAATTCTCGACCGCTGTTGCCCTGGGCATCGGATCGCCGCCGGCAGCTCCGGGCATCAGGAACAGGAACTGGGTCATGAAGACGACCAGGATCCCCTTCATGCCGTAAAAACTGAACCGTTCCGCCGCTTCGTTGCCGATGATGTAGGGAATCCCCTTGGGGACCTCGGTCGTCAGGGGGGGCGTGGTGAGATATTTCGACGACACGAATCAACTCCTCACACATGCGGTAGATAGTCACAACGGAATCACAACGTCTTCCCGGAACTCTGCCAGAGGTGAATCCCCCCGGCGCAGGAGTGTGACAAAGGAGCCCCCAGCGCGCAACGGGGGATAAAACGTCAACAAACCCCCCCAGAGCTCATTCCACCAGCACGATCTGGACCGTCCCCGGACCGTGAACCCCGGTCACCAGCACTCCCTCGATATCCGCGGTCTTCGAGGGCCCAGTGACCAGAGTGACGCAGGACGGGAGGTGACCGGCGGATCCGGAAATTGACTCCAGGACTCCACCATCCCGGGACAGATCGAGCAGATCATCGATCAGCCGTGAGACGGGCACCAGCACCAGGTGACGGGGAGGAACCAGAGAAGCGAGGCGCAGTTCTCGATCTGACGATGTGAGCACCAGCGATCCGGTCGCCGCTACCGCAGCGCTGGCCACAGTGATGCCGCAGTCGACCTCATCATAGAGCTGATCGAGACCGACATCGTTTTTGCAGATTTCGATCCCCTGATCCTGGAGTCGCTCCTCGAGATCAGAGTCGAGAAGCGGATCCTGGCCGAGAAGTACCCTCGAGATCTTCTCTTCCAATATCCAGCCCAGGAGAAACTCCGCGATGTCTTTGCGATCACGGAGTTCTACCTGCATCCCCACTTCAGTGGCTCGCTCGGTGAAGAGACCGATCCTGGCAGACATCTCATCGGAGGATCTTGGCAGTGGCCGACGGATGATTTCCCGGTCGCCGGAGAACTCACCCGGTTCCGATCGATCAGAACGACCGAGCGCACTTCTCACTTTCTCGAGGAAGATCTCACGGGAGGTTCCCTTCATCGGATGCGCCCTCCCTTCCTGGCCCAACGATCACGAAAACTGATGCGGGCCGGCAAGTTCAGATCCCGATCTTTCGTCCAACCGGAGAAGGGCCCGGGAGCGGAATGAATCGTGCGAGACCCTCCCGAGATGCACAGCAGGAAGAAACGCTGCAGTTTCGAGGCGATTCTGTAACTGATGGTGTGTGAAAAGGCGAATCCAAGCAGGCTCAACGCCATCCGCTCGAGCCAGGAACCCCTTCGCTTGCGGATCTTCCGTCTCAACCCGACCAGCAACCCGGACAGATCGATGTCGACGGGACAGGCTTCATTACAGGCACCACACAGGCTGGAGGCCTCGGGCAGCGTTTGATTCTCGTCGATCCCGGAGAGCAACGGGGTGATCACCGCACCGATGGGACCGCTGTACACCGATCCGTAAGCATGTCCAGTCACCTTGCGGTAGACAGGGCATGCGTTGAGACAGGCGCCACAGCGGATGCAACGCAACGCCGATCGGAACTCGGGGTCGGCGAGGATCTTGGTTCGGCCGGCATCGACGAGCACAACATGCATCTGCTCGGGGCCATCGAGTTCTTGGGGTTGTTTCGGGCCGGTGAGGATCTGGGTGTAACAGGTCAACGGTTGACCGGTGGCAGATCTTGCCAGCAGGTGCAACAGCACCGACAGGTCGTCGAATCCGGGAATCAGTTTCTCGATCCCCACCATGGCGATGTGAGTCTTCGGAGCCGATGTACAGAAGCGACCATTGCCTTCGTTGGTGCAGATCACCAATGAACCACTCTCTGCGACCAGGAAATTGCCCCCGGAGATGCCCAGATCCGCTTCCCTGTACTTTCCCCTCAGATGAACCCTGGCGATGGCCGTCAACTCTTCCGGTTCCTCGGTATACCTGGCGCCGAGCACCTTCTCGAAGGCACGAGCGACGGAAGATCGGTCCTTGTGAATCATCGGCATCACGATGTGACTGGGAGCATCGTGATCGATCTGCAGGATGAACTCGCCCAGATCGGTCTCCACCGTCTCGATACCTGCGGCTTCCAGTTGTGGCACCAGCTGGGTCTCCTCGGTGACCATGCTCTTGGACTTCACGCACAGACGAACTCGTTCTTCCCGAGCGATCTCCACCACGATCCGGTTGGCTTCCTGGGCGGTGGTCGCCAGATGAACCCGGGTTCCGGCAGCCTCGGCCCGATCGATCCACTGCTCCAGGTAGTGATCCAGGTGATCGATGGTGTGCTGCTTGATGGCGCCGGCGAGTTTGCGAATCTCCGCCACGTCATCCCCGAAGGCCTGTTCCAGGGCATCCCGGCGCGCTTGATCCTTGAGGGTCGTGGCCTCCCGAACCGCCCCCTGGAGAACCTCGTCTTGCAGGAACACATCTGCGCGCGTACGGATGTCATACTTGCCACCGGGAAAGAGAATTGGCTTTCCATCGACACTGGTGGGAATCTCCGGTTGATTCACTGGTCGACCCCTCCTTCGCCATAGGAGAGGCCGAGCGCCTGACAGAACCATTCGCTGATGTGCAGTACCGGAATCGGAGAATCTCGCCGCGACAGCCGACCTTCGATGTTCATGGTGCAGCCTGTGTCATTACAGATCAGAGTCGGCGCTGCGCTGTCCACCAGTGCACTGCAGCGATCCTCCGCCAGTGCTCCGGAGATGGTGCCGAACTTGCTAGCGAAGGTGCCACCGAATCCGCAGCACTGCTCCTGCTGACGAAGTCTTCTCACCTCGAGCCCAGGAACCGAATCGAGAAAACGTCCTGAAGCCTCGAATCGATCGATCTCGCGCAGGTGGCAGGTCGGATGCCAGGCCACGACGGGAGGTGCAGCTCCTGGATCTCCGACGATCTCATCGGGAGCGAGCCCGAGTTTGTTTTCGATGAACTCGACCAGTTCGTAGGTCCTGCTGACCATCGACCTGACCGTATCGGGCACCGGATCTGCCGACGAGAAGAGTTCGACTGCATGTCGCCGGACCATCGCAGCGCACGATCCGGAGGGAGTCACGATCGGATCTTCCCCCTCGAAGATCTCCGCCATGCGGAGAATCAACCGACGTGCTGTCTCCGTGGCCCCGGAATTTCGGTGGGCCTGACCACAACAGGTCTGGTCCGGCGGATAGATCACCTCACAACCAAGATGCTCCAGGAATACTGCTGTCGCCTCGGCAGCGCTGGGGGCGAACTGATCCGCCAAACAGGGAATGAACAGCAGAATTCGCAACCCAGCACCCTCCTCGAGCCTTTCAGACCCCAGATTCCCGGCCCTCCAGGGGAGTTCCGTCCCCGGCAACATCACCGCCGGAACCGCTCTTCACAAGTCGGTCCCTTGCTGATACTTGACACCTTCGACTCCCGCGTCGAATCTGATCTCTTCCAGGGGAAGCCCCCCTGGCCCCGCAGTAGATCTTGACCTGAGGAGGTGACTCGTGGCGTCCATCCAGGGACCCGCGCTATTTCTGGCGCAGTACATGGGAGATGAGGCTCCCTTCAATAACCTCGACACCATCACCGATTGGTGTCTCGATCTGGGATACATCGGAATCCAGATCCCGACCTGGGATTCTCGGTGCATCGATCTCAAAGAGGCCGCTTCCTCCGCCCAGTACTGTCAGGACTGGAAGGGTCAACTCAACCAGAAGGGGATGGCGGTCACTGAACTCTCGAGTCACCTCCAGGGTCAACTGGTCGCAGTGCATCCAGCCTACGACATCATGTTCGATGGCTTTGCTGCCGACGAGGTAAAAGGCAATCCGACCGCACGCACCGAGTGGGCCATCGAACAGGTCAAATACTGCCTCAAGGCAAGTCAGCATCTGGGACTCACCTCGATGGTCACCTTCAGTGGCGCTTTCGTGTGGCCCTTTGCCAATCCGTGGCCGCCACGCCCGGCGGGACTCGTGGAAGAAGCGTTCGCAGAACTGGCCCGGCGCTGGAAGCCGATTCTGGATTTTGCCGATGAATGCGGCGTCGATTGCTCCTTCGAGATCCACCCCGGAGAAGATCTCCACGATGGTGCTTCCTTCGAACGCTTCGTTGAAGCCGTAGATGGTCATCCGCGCGCGTGCATCAATTACGATCCGAGTCACTTCGAGTTGATGTGTCTCGACTACCTGGACTTCATCGACATCTATCACGAACGGATCAGATCATTCCACGTCAAGGATGCCGAACTGGTGCGATCGGGCCGCACGGGAGTCTATGGTGGCTATCTCGACTGGAAGGACCGATCCGCCAGGTTCCGCTCGCCGGGTGATGGCAACATCGATTTCGCCAGCATCTTCACCTCATTGACCCGACACGGTTACGATGGCTGGGCGGTAGTCGAGTGGGAGTGCCCTTACAAGGACTCTTCGGTAGGAGCCGCAGAGGGAGCAGAATTTGTCTCTCAACACATCATCCAGGTCACCGATGCTTCTTTCGACGACTTTGCCGGCGGCAGTGACCCGGCTCTCAATCGCAAGATCCTGGGACTCGACTAGAAAAGAGCCTCGATGAGCCAACGTGTACGAATCGGCATGATCGGTGGCGGTCAGGGCGCCTTCATCGGCGCGGTCCATCGCATCGCATTGCGCATGGATGACGCTTTCGATCTGGTCGCCGGTTGCTTTGGTCGTGATCCCGAGAACACCCGGGTTACCGGCGAGCAACTCGGCATAGATCCGGCTCGTTGCTATCCCAGCTGGGAACAGATGATTGCAGACGAGGCAAAGCTTCCCGAGGATCAGCGTATCGAGGCGGTCAGCATCGTCACCCCCAATCACGTCCACCACGGTCCCGCCAAGGCTGCCATGCAAGCGGGGTTTCATGTCATCTGCGACAAGCCGCTGTGTATCTCGCAGGAACAAGCCGACGACCTTGCTGCCACGGTCTCGAGTACCGGCAAGGTCTTCGCACTGACACACAACTACTGCGCTTCGCCGATGGTGCGCGAAGCACGCGAGCGTATCGCCAGCGGCGACCTGGGCACCATCCGCAAGGTCTACGTCGAGTACCTGCAGGGCTGGCTGTCGGAAAAACTGGAAGAAA
>DCAA01000020.1:41100-43897 GCA_002311345.1 Planctomycetes bacterium UBA1146
AAAAACTGGAAGAAACCGGACAGAAGCAGGCGGACTGGCGGACCGATCCGGAACGATCGGGCCCGGTCGGATCGCTCGGTGACATCGGCACCCATGCTTATCAGTTGCTGGAGTTCGTCACAGCAATGAAGGTGACCTCCATCTACGCGAAACTGCACACCTTCGTCGATGGCCGTGCTCTCGATGACGACGATATGGTGCTGCTCGAGATGGAAAACGGCGCCACTGGAACCCTCTGTTCCAGCCAGGTCTGCTTCGGCCGTGAAAACGGTCTGCGCTTGCGCGTCTTCGGAACCAGTGGAGCCCTCGAATGGAATCAGGAACACCCGAATGACCTGCAAGTGACTGGCAAGGACGGATCGGTGACGACGATCCGTAGCGCCACCGCAGCCGCCGGGGATGCCGCGGCTTCCTTGACCCGGACTCCGCCAGGACATCCGGAGGGTTACCTCGAGGCTTTCGGAAACATCTACAGCGCCTTTGCCCGCGCCGTCCGTGGTGAGGAACAACCGGTGGACTGTGCATATCCAACGGTAGAGGACGGGGTTCGCGGGATCCGATTCATCGGGTCGGCGCTGCTCTCCAACAAGGAGAATCGCTGGGTCGACATTCCCGGCTAGGAAGAAACCCGGATGACCGATCGTTACGCACCGAAACCGGAGGACCGTTTCACCTTCGGGCTGTGGACCGTTGGCAATCCGGGCCGGGATCCGTTCGGACCCTCGGTGCGGCCAACGCAGGATCCCTGTGATCTGGTCCGGAAACTGGGCGAGATTGGCGCCTGGGGTGTCAACCTACACGACAACGACCTGATCCCCTTCGACGCGACAGCATCTCAACGCGATCGCATCGTCTCCGATTTCCAGGCTGCTTGCGAGGAGAGCGGCATCGTCGTTCCGATGGCGACCACCAATCTGTTCAGTCATCCCATCTTCAAGGACGGCGCCTTCACCGCCAACGATCCCAAAGTGCGCGCCTTCGCCCTGCGCAAAACGATGGATGCCATCGATCTCGGTATCGAACTGGGGGCCAAGACCTACGTCTTCTGGGGTGGCCGGGAAGGCACCGAAGTCGAGGCCTGTCGCGATCCTCGCAGCGCGATCAAGCGCATCCGCGATGGAATGAACTTCCTGTGCGAATACGTGAAAGATCAAGGCTACGACCTGCGTTTTGCCCTGGAGGCAAAACCGAATGAACCGCGCGGCGACATCTACTTGCCCACCACCGGTCATATGCTCCATTTCATCGAGACCCTCGATCATTCCGAGATGGTCGGAGTGAACCCGGAAGTGGCCCACGAAACGATGGCGGGTCTCTCCTTCGTCCACGGTGTTGGCCAGGCGATGGAGGCGGGAAAACTGTTCCACATCGATCTCAACAGTCAGAAGATCGGCCGTTACGACCAGGACTTCCGTTTCGGAGCGGAGGATCCGAAGCAGGCACTGCTGCTGATCCGGCTGCTCGAAGGCACCGGCGGCGGAGAGCGCTGGCAAGGCTCCCGGCACTTCGATGCCCACGCTCATCGCACCGAGGATGTCGAAGGGGTGTGGGATTTCGCCCGCGGCTGTATGCGCACCTACAACATCCTGAAGGAACGCGCGCACGCCTTCGATGCCGATCCCGAGGTGAAGGAGATGATCGCCGAGGTGGTCGATTCGACCATCGATCCGCTCCTGAAGGACTACTCACCCGAGAAGGTGGAAGCGCTGCGATCCCTCGCCATCGATCCGGATGCCATCGGTGCCACCGGATTGGGCTGGGAACGGCTCGATCAGTTACTGATGGAGCACCTGCTGGGAACCAGGTAGCCCCGAGACAAATCGCCAGGGTGTGGAGCAAGGTGCTCCACCTTGCTCCCGTGACCGTGAAAGAGCAGAGAATATCTCATGTCGTCATTCATCCGATTGCTGTTAAAGAGCGCCCTCGTCATCTTGATCGCCTCACCCGGTTGCCGCACACCGGAACCTGCCCTCGTTGGTGAATCCACACAGGGACACTGGGTTCCGACCCGTCAACTGGTACGCCCCGCAGGAAAAACACTCGATTTCGCCGGTCGACCCGTCGACATGGTTGCGCATCCGACAGGTGAGTGGATCTTCATCAAGGATCACCGCGGCATCGTGGTGCTCGACCGGGAGATGAAGGCGGTGCGCCAGCAGTTGAGTTTCTCTGGCGGCGGTGGATCGATGCATGGCATCGCCATCAACACAGAAGGCACTCGACTGTGGGCCACAGACGCACAGACGACTCTCCACGAGGCATCCATCTCCGCAGATGGCACCGTCTCCTGGACCAGGAAAATCTCTCTTGCTGGCCCCGGTGGCAGTGGAGCCTCTCACTCGACCGGAATCGCCCTCTCTGGCGATGGCAAGCGCGCCTACGTGTGCCAGTCGCGCAACAATACGCTCGCCATCGTCGATCTGGAAACGGGCCAGCGAGTCGGCGAGATCGAGGTCGGCATCGCCCCCTACGATGTGATCCTGTCGAGCGATGGAAAACGCGCCTACGTCTCCGACTGGGGCGGACGACACCCCGAACAGGATGATCTCACCGCCGACTCATCGGGCACCGAGGTGATCGTCGATGAACGAGGGATCGGTGCCAGCGGCTGCGTCTCCTTCGTCGATCTCGATGATCAGGGCGGCAAACAGGTGGAGCTGATCGACACCGGCCTGCATCCGGCCGACATGGTGCTGAGTGGCGATGGATCGACTCTGTACGTCGCCTGCGTCAACTCGGACCGGGTCGACATCATCGACACCACCACGGCAACCGTCACCGGGAGCATCGCGACACG
>DCAA01000020.1:43986-45584 GCA_002311345.1 Planctomycetes bacterium UBA1146
CGTCTCTATGTCGCCAACGGCGGAAACAACTCCGTCGCCGTGGTAGACCTCTCCGACGACAACAAAATCGACGGCTTCATCCCAGCTGGCTGGTTCCCGGGGGCGCTAGTTCTCGCCGATGACCAGCTCTACATCGCCAACGTCAAGGGTGTCGGCAGCCGCAGCGGTGATCCCGCCCCGAAAGGCTGGAGCGTCTACTGGTATCGCGGCACGGTGAATCAGGTCAAACCTCCGACTCGGGCTCAACTACGATCGATGACCCGACAGGTGATTGACGACAATCGCTCTCAGCACGCACTGCGCTCCTACACGATGCGAGGCAGCGGTCAAACACCACGGCCGGTGCCGCGCAAACTGGGCGAGCCCTCCGTGTTCGATCATGTCGTCTACGTCATCAAGGAGAACCGCACCTACGACCAGGTGTTCGGTGATATCGAACGCGGCAACGGCGACCCCAGTTTGTGCATCTTCGGGCGCGAGATCACTCCCAACCATCATGCGCTCGCCGACGAGTTCGTGCTTCTCGACAACTACTACTGCAACGGAGTCAACTCTTCCGACGGTCACTCCTGGACCACTGAAGGGATCGTCACCGACCATCTGGAGAAGAGTTTCGGCGGCTTCACCCGCAGTTACACCTTCGGCGATGATCCGCTGACCTATTCCTCGGCGGGCTTCATCTGGGACCGCGTGCTGATGGCAGGGCTCTCCTTCCGCAACTACGGTGAGTTCGATTACGCCGAACCGATCCCTCCGGAACTCAGTTTCCAGGCCATCTACGACGACTTCATCAGTGGCGAGAAGAAGATCCAGTTCTCGCAGAAGATCGGCGTCGCCCGCATGAAGGAATACAGCTGCCGCGATTACCCCGGCTGGAACATGCGCATACCCGATGTGTTGCGAGCCGATGTGTTCCTCGAAGAGTTGAAGAACTTCTCGAAGAACGGCAACTTCCCCAACTTTTGCGTGGTCTATCTGCCCCAGGATCACACCACCGGCACCACCGCCGGGGCCCCCACTCCCAGCGCTCATCTTGCCGACAACGATCTCGCTCTCGGTCGCATCGTCGAGGGGATCAGCAACAGCCCGTTCTGGGCCAGCACCTGCATCTTCATCATCGAGGACGATCCACAGAACGGCTTCGATCATGTCGATGGGCACCGCTCGCTATGCATGGTGGTCAGCCCCTACTCGCGGCGTGGTGGCGAGGTGATCCACGACTTCTACAACCAGACCTCGGTACTGCACACGATGACCAGAATCCTCGGAGTGCCGCCGCTGACCCAGTTCGATGCGATGATGCCGGTGATGGACAACTGCTTCACCGACAAGCCCGATCTGTCGCCCTACCAGGCCAGACCGGCGACGATCCCCCTCGACCAGAAGAACCTGGCCAAGAGCGAACTGAAGGGCAAGCAGTTGCAGTGGGCGCTAGCCAGCGAGGCAGAACCTTTCCACATGTTCGACATGGCGGATGAAGACACCCTCAACCGAATCCTGTGGCACGCCCAGATGGGAGTCGACACGCCCTACCCGGACGCCTTTGCCGGCGCCCACGGCAAGGGGCTGACCGATCTGGAACTGATCCTCACCGGCGA
>DCAA01000022.1 GCA_002311345.1 Planctomycetes bacterium UBA1146
AGTTGTTGAGCTGCCGCAGGGCACACCGTACCGGCGGCCTCGCCCGTCTCGAGCAGCCGCGGCAGTTTGCCCGCCAGCGCCGGATCGACCGCCGCCACCGCCGCCTCATCGAAGCAACGCTCGCGCACGTCGAACCAGCCTGTGCCGGAGGCATCGCCGGCTTCCATGGTGCGCTCGCCGGTCAATCGTAGGTTGATGAAATCGTGCGGTAGCAGCACACCGTCGGTGCGCTGCCAGTTGTCCGGTTCGTTTCGTGCCAGCCACGTCACCTTGCTGGCGGTGAAGCCGACCGGCACGGCGCGGCCGATCGTATCTGTCAGTTCCCGTGCCTCGTCGGCAGTGCTGGTGTCACACCACAGCTTGGCAGGTCGGATGACGCAGTCATCGTCATCGACGAAGACGGAACCGTGCTGTTGACCGCTGATGCCGACGCCAACGATGGCGGCTGCTTCGACGGTGTCGCTGGAGGTCAGTTCGCGCACCACCTCGACGACGGCATTCCACCATTCGTCGGGGTTCTGTTCGGCAGCACCCGGGGGAAGGTCGCCGATCAGATCGAGTGGGCGGCCGGCGCGGCTGATGACACAGGGCCGGGCATCGGCATCGATGACGACCCCTTTGACCCCCTGGGTACCGATATCGAGCCCCAGGTACAGTGCCTGTGCCATCGTTCGCCTCCTTGGTGATCACCCTATACCGCACTCTGGAACCCCTCAACAACGAAGCCGGGCCGCGTCTTTTTCTTGCCCTGTTGTGATGGTGTGCCCAAGATGGGTTATCGGTGACCTCGGTCAGGTACAAGAAAGGTGCTGTTCATGTCGATCCTGCGTCTGGCAACCATCGGAATCGTGTTGATGCTCTGCTCCTGCCAGGGAGTGGCTCCCATGATGACCTCCTTCGGCACTCCTGTGGTCGGTGAATCGCTACAGCGTGTCGAACTGGCCCGGGTGCTGGAAGATCCGCAGCAGTTCATCGGAAGGCCGATCGAGATCCGCGGCGAGGTGGTCGAGGTGTGTCAGAGGAGGGGCTGCTGGCTACGAATGGCCCCGACCGGCAGCGGCGAAACGGACGGGGTGTTCGTCAAGTTCACCTGTCCCATCGAGGGCGAGCGTTTGATCCCTATGGCGGCGCTCGGCCAACCGATACTGGTCGAGGGAACCCTCATTGTCGAGACCATCAGCGAAGCGGAGCGTCGCCATTATGCCAGTGACGCCGGAGCCACCAGCGCTGAGATCGACAAGATCGTCGGATCGACAACGCAGGTACGGATCACATCGGGTGCCGCTCATGTCGAGGGTATTGAAGTCACTCCCGACTCCTGAATCGAGACATGAGTGGATCAGTGGCTGCCACTCTTTGCGCTCGGGAAGGTGAAGTCCGAGTTGGGGGCGAGAGCATCTTGTGGCCACGGTCGCTTGTCATCGAAAACCCTCATCCGCTGCCATGTCTCCTGCGTGACGAAACTCTCGTCGAAGGATCCATCGGCATTGTTGTGCCCCTCGGTGTCGATCCCCAGATGTTTGGCCAGGAAGCGGTAGGCACCCTGGCGTTTTGATACGCCGTAGTCGTGCTTCTCCTTCGCCAGATGCAGATTCTCGACATTTTTTTCGACACCGAGTAGGCGATAGATGCGTTGAGCATAGGGAAACTCGACCTGGTCGGTGTTCTTGGTCCAGTCGTCGCCGCAGGAGATCAGCATCATCGGCCGCGGTGCTGCCAGCGCCGCGATCTCGGCATTGTTGGTGTCGTGTTGGTCACTGACATGGATCGGATGGCCGCTCTCGCACTTGCAGCCACCGAAGAAATGCGCCGACACCATCACCACCGGCACAGATACCTTGACCCGGTCATCGATCGCCGTCAGCAGAAAAGACTGGGTGCCGCCACCGGAAGATCCGGTGATGCCGATGCGCTCGGAGTCGACATCCTCACGAGAAACCAGGTAGTCGAGCATCCGGATGCTGTTGAAGGTCTGCAGCGGCATCAGTTTCGGATGCTCGTGTTTCCAGCCCGCCAGCAGTGAATCGCCGAAGCCGACCATGTCATAACCGATCACCACCGCGCCCATGCGCGCCAGCACCGCGCTGCGAATCTGGTTCTGGGCACGCTTGCGTCCGCCATCGACACCGCGGCTGTGTCCGTGCGGTGACAGGATACCGGGGAACGGCCCATCGCCTTCGGTGGGGCGGTAGATGGAGCCGGTCAGATAGAAGCCGGGCACCGTCTCGATGGAGATCGACTCGACGCTGTAGCCATCGTAGAGGCGCTTGTCGTGGATGATCGCCTCGATGGGAGGACGTGCTGGCATCGGATCGAGTCCGGCACCACGCAGGATCTGCTGGCGAATGTTGGCGGCACGTTGTTGCCACTGTTCGGCGCTGTCAAAGGTGGTGGCATATTGTTCCAGTTGCTTTCGGCCCTCCTCCTCGCTCTGGAAGGAGCCCTGGCGCAGACGGGAGGCGGGTTCGTCGTTGACGATGGGGCTCGTGCACGAAACGGTCACCATCAGCAAAGCGCTACAGAGCAGCCACATCGAAGTTCTCACTTCCAACAGTCGTCATCATCGCTGGTAGGATGGTCATTGGTTGCTGCCTAGCGCAGCAAATCTCTTGCGGATTTAGTTCCGCACGTAGAGCAGCGCCATCCACCGACCTTAATGGTGACGAGAACCCAAATGATAATCCAGATACCTGCCGTGATTAGGGAGAGAATCAGGTGCAGGATGTGATTGGTCCCCTTTCTCCTCAACAGCATGTTCTTATTGCATACTTGGCAAAAACCGGTGGATTCTTGGTGTACCATGATTCCTCCCTTTGCTGACTGCCTTAAAAGAACGTTTACTGAATTAAAATCTCATAATGTCCGAACTTCTTTAGAGAGATCAGACGGGGGCTACCATCGTCGGAGGTAACTTCTACGTCACTTGCAAACCGAAGCAGGCTACCGCAGATTTATCACGTAAGGCGAATCAAAACGCCTCCATCAGTCGTCATCATCGTCGCCGGTGAGGATCAGTTCCAGA
>DCAA01000001.1:0-20758 GCA_002311345.1 Planctomycetes bacterium UBA1146
CCGATGACAGCAACGGTTGCGCTGTTGCATTCGTCATTGACTGCCTGGGCACAGACGACCAGTGGCAAAGAAAGAACGACGATGCTGATCAGGAACTTTCTCATGGGACACACCTTCCTCTGGAGCCTTCCATTGTACATCGTGATCTTCGTGTAGACGACGAGGTCTCTGATTGCCAGCGAGAGAAGAGGATTCTTGCAGGAAGCGGTCATCGTACTGGGGGGAGGGATCGTCGGTTTGGCGCTAGCGCGCGAATTACGGCTTCGTGGCCAGGCTGTCGAACTGTTCGAAGCCCGCCATTGTGGTGCCGGAGCGACCAACGCGGCGACCGGCGTGCTCAGGCCTCCACCCCACAGGCGTACACCTTTCTTCCAGTTGCGCCAGAGGGGATGGGAGCAATGGCCTGGCCTGGCAACCCAGCTCCGGCAGGAGACCGGCATCGATGTGGGCTATCGGGTGTGTGGAGGCATCGACATCCGTGATGTGACCGAGCGAGATCCACAAAGAGCCTGCGACCAACTACGGCACACTGATGGCGAGGTGCGAATCCTGTCGGCCTCGCAGTTGCAGGAGTTGTTGCCTTCGATGCAACGAGAGCCGACAGCGGGTCTCTTCATCGAACAGGAAGCCACGGTCGATCCGCGGGCATTGATCGAGGCTCTTCGTGAGTCGTGCCTCCAATCAGGCGTTCGGATTCATGAACAACTGGGCCCGATCGGTATCGAACCTCGTGGCGATGACGGGATCGATCTGGTGGGCCAGTTGCCGCACGATTTCTGCGTCTCCGCAGAGCGTCAAGTGGTGCTGGCGGCAGGTTGGGAGAGTACGAATGCGTTGCGCGATTTGCCCCCCGCCCCGCTTCCGCTCGATCCAGTGCGCGGTGAAGCGATTGCTCTCGACATTCCAGCTCCCGATCACATCGTCACCTTCGATGCCAGGCAGGAAGCGATCGAGGATGCGGCGGGTAACCGCAGTCGTTTCTCGTGGATTCCAGCACCGAACGGGAAATCGTGGCTCGGCAACAGCGTCGGAACTGATCAGCAAGAAGACCCCCCCTCACCCGAGCCGACTGCGATGGGGTTGGAACAATTGCTGGTCGCGGCACAATCGATGTTCGGTGCAGAGGTCCGGGATCGGGTCACCGATCACTGGGCGGGGATCCGTCCCAAGGCGATGCGTCATGGTGGGCCGTTGCTGGGACGCTGGCCTGGCAGGCCGCAACTGTGGATTGCGACCGGCCACTATCGAACCGGATTACTGGTGGGTCCCACCACCGCCTCCATGGTGGTCGATGCGATGCTCGGAGGTGCCCAGATTCCGGAGCCGTTTTCGATTCCTGAGGGATCGAAGTGACATCGGTTCAGCAGCGAGTCGACTCCCCCCGAGTGCTTTTTTCAGGCTCCCTGAGGATCCAGGCAACCTGTTTGCGGCCATGACGCAACAGCGCCAGAGTGAGTTCTCCTCCGGCACCACCGAACCTTTTCAGCAGCGCTGCTGGATCCTCGGAAACTCCACGGGTCTTGATACTCGCGAAGGATTCTCCGCGTGCGCGCAACCAGCGGCGCACCTTGTCCTCGCGCCAGGGGATCCGCTCGATCACCTCGAAACTACGCAACCATGGAGTTTCCAGCGCGCTATCTCCCGCCAGCCAGCCGAGTCCCGGGTGCAGTTCACCGATGGCGAAACGACCCTGCAGTTGCGATAGCAGTCCGGCTCGTTCGACCGCGGCAACCGGTTCGTGGATCCATGCCGGATTTTCATCGGGATACGGGTCGAGCGCGGCCGGATCGCCACTGATGGTCTCTCCCGATGGCAGCAAGGTGGCCCGGCGTGCCACCGACCCATCGAGATTTCCCCGCCACAGAGTGGCCTCGACCAGATCACGTCGATCCTGGATGAACTCCACCTCCCCTGCAGGGAGGTTGTCGGTATCAACTCCTGGGCCGCACTTCAAGGCCAGATCCGGATGGCGTTCCATCAACTGCTCGAGAACCGCGGGACCGGGATGCATCTGGTCGTAGCGATGACGTCGTTGCGATCCAACCCGTCGATCGGGGTCGATGTGGAGGGGGAGGGGGGGCAATGGCAGTGCGCGGGCATCCGCATTCAGCACCCATGCCGGTTGGCCCATTCGTTCGAGGTTGGCGCGCGCGAGTCTCAGTCGTAGTGGATCCCGATCGACGAGGATCACGGCGCCTCCCTCGGCCAGCGCCATGGCATCGCTGCCGATGCCGCAACACAGGTCGATGACGGGACCATCACCGAGAACTGTGCGGAATCGTCGTGCCTTGTGGCGAGCGACCGAGGTGCGTGTGGCTTGCTGAACCGAATCCACACTCAGCCACAATTGGTCGTGATCTTCGAGCCGACCGCGAGCACGCTTGCGCGCCTCGAGCAGCGAGAGAATCACGGCGACCTGTTCGGCGGATCCCTTGCTGCGCAGTGATTGCAGTGCCGCTGCATCGGTGGGATTCACGCTTGCCGCTGCCTTCAGAAGCGGGTCCAGGCTTCCACAGATGAGTTGCTGCCAGATCGGGTCCATGGAGTGATCGTAATCAGGACGGCAGAATTAGCGAGAATCAGGCCAGTTGCCTGTTTGATTGGCTTGCCTGGGCGTCTTATCCATGATCTATTTGCTTTGCAAGGATTCTTTTTGTTTGGCATACCAAACAAAGCAGTTGAGACAAGGTACTGGAAGGCACTACCCTTGGGCAAGTTCTCACTCGTATCGCTGCTTGTGCTGCTGGCAACCGTGACGATATCGACCATCGGTTCGGCTCAGGTCTCGAGAAACAGCCAAAGACCTGTCGCCGACTTGCAGTTTCGCAGTATCCGTCTGGGTGGATACGTCGATCTGGAACTGTTCCATGACTCGAATCGCTTCGAATTCAAGAACCACCGCCTGGTGCCGATGATCGATGCCACGGTCAGCGAATCGGTTCACTTTGCCTGCGAGATCGAAATTGAGTATGGCGGTCCCCAGGTCGCTTCGGGAGACGGGGAAATCAAGGTCGAATATGCCCATGTGGATATTGATATGGGGGACTGGAAATTTCGGTCGGGAGCCATCCTGGTTCCGCTCGGGGCGACCAATCTCTACCACGATTCTCCGATGCGAGATCTCACCAACAGACCACTGGTGGCACGTACCATCGTGCCCTCGACGCTGACCAGTGCCGGTGTCGGTGGACTCTGGGGTGCCGACGACGGGTCCTGGTCGCTGCAAGTCTACGCTCTGAACGGTTTCAATGGAGAAGATGGAACCGGCGGATACAACTTTGATTCATCCAGTGGAGTCCGTAGCGCTGCGCCGAGCCTGAAGTTCAATGGCGACCGTTCTCCCAGTTTGTGTGGGAGGATGACATATAGCCCTGTGCTCGGGACCGAGTTCGGATTCTCGACCTGGAACGGTCCCTGGGACCAAGCGGGTGATCTCGATCTCACCATCACCGTGTTCGATCTGACCACTGATCTCTCTCTGGTCGTGGAAGCACTCGGTCCCGTCGAACTGCAGATCGAGGTGGGTGAGGTCGACATCGAAATCGACGAGTCTGCCGAGGTGGGAGGTGTTCCCGAGCGACTGGTGGCCAGTTCGGTGCAGATTTCTCGTCGGTTCTTCCCCGCTGCCATCGAAAAACTGTTCGGTGACGAATCCTCATGTGGGCTGACCCTTCGTCTCGAACAGGAAGATCTGTCCGCGGATGTGAAGAATCGTTCCACCATCGGATTCAACATCCGACCCACCGAAGAGACAGTGCTCAAGTTCGATTTCGAGCGGGAACGAATCGAAAACCAGCAAGATCCCGACGGTACCTTCATCTTTTCCGTGGCCACCTACTTCTAGGAGTGCAGATGAAACTCGTGATCTACAACACTGCTGCACTGTCTGTCATCTGTGCTGTTTTCATCGTTGGGGTAGAAGCTACAGCGATGTCGGGGAACGTTGAGAAGGCCTCCCGTCCCCTGTCCAGAAAGGTCTTCGAGCAACTCTGGGAGCAAGAAGTTGAACTCGATGAGGTGACGCTGCAGATCCAGGGACAACTGAGAACTCGAATTGCAGAGCGAGCCAGGGTTGCTGTGAAACGAGACCCGATACGGATCTTTCGCATCCGGTCGACCCGGACAGCAATAGAACTCGGCCACGCCATGATTCTCGAGGAGATTGGTAAGTATCGACCTATCACCTTCCTGGTAGCACTCGATTCAACGGATCGAGTCATCGATCTCCAGGTCCTGATCTACCGCGAACACATCGGCCAGGCGATCAAGTCGCCTCGTTTCACGCGTCAGTTCCGTGAAAAAAATGGCCAGAGCATGCTCAAACTGCACAGGGATATCAGGAACCTCGCCGGTGCTACGCTCTCTGCTCGCGCATCGGTGCGTGCTGTTCGAAGAGCGCTGGCGACGATTCAGGAGACGGTTCGAAGCGAGATGACGCTGGAATGGAAGCCCGCTGTTCTGGAAGCAACTGTAGATTCTGACTCCGTCGAAAACGCGGTTGAAATGACACAGAAGTCCATTTCTCGTGCTCGTCCGGCAATGGGCACCATCCTCCGTATCGAGGCCTATGGGACCGATGCCAGCAGGGCGATCGACGTCGCCTTCAAGGAGGTGGATCGTCTCGAGAATTTGCTCAGTCGCTGGCGTCCCGACACAGATGTGATTCGGGTCGAGAATGCACCCGCGGGGATACCAGTACAGGTTTCTGCAGCAACGATCGAATGTGTCGAGGCGGCACTCTCGGTAGCACGAGAAAGTTCGGGTGCATTCGATCCAACCCTCGTTTCTGGGGGCTACAAGAAGGTGATCGTCGATGAGTCAGCCTCGACGATCACGCTCCTTGGTGAAGATCTGGTGCTCGATCTGGGAGGGATCGCCAAGGGTTTTGCCCTCGACCGTGTTGGCGAAATTCTCGAATCGCAGGGCATCTCTGCTGCCTTGCTCGATTTTGGCGGTCAGTTGCTGGCGCTCGATCCACCGCCGGGGAAATCTGCATGGGATGTTGGTATCTTCGATCCACGTCAGTCCGGGACGCTGCTACGATCGGTGGCGCTGGTCAGGGCCAGCCTTGCTACCAGTGCGGATTACGAAAGAGGCCATCATATCGTCGATCCTCGACGGGGAACTGATGCTGCCGTTGCGCTCTCGACGACGATTCTGGCTCGCTGTGCGACACGTGCCGATGCTACCAGCACCATGCTCGCCGTGCTCGGTCCTGAATTTGCCGAGCGAGTCGTAACGAATTTACCTGGTGGAGCAGCGGTGATCCTGGTCGCCGGAGAGGATGCTCCTCGAGTCTTCGGCGAGTTGCCGCGCTGAAGAACCAATTTTCGAAGGGAGCGAACGACTGGTGGACCTAGCTGCTCAGGCGACTATCCGGATGGCCATCGTCGGCAACCCCAACGTTGGCAAGACGACCCTCTTCAATGCTCTGGTACGGGGATCATCGCGGGTCACTAATCATCCAGGCAGTACTGCTAATGCAGTGGAAGGGGAATGCCGTCACAGCACAAAAACCCTGCGAGTCACCGATCTTCCCGGCACCTATAGCCTTCAGTTGGATCTTCCGGAAGCGGATCTCTGTCGCCTGCACCTGCAACAAGAGGAGGCTCCAGAGGTTCTCTGCTGTGTCATCGATGCGATGGGGCTGGGACGAAATCTGAAGTTGCTCGCCGAAGTGCTGGCGATGCGAATCCCTCTCGTTGTGGTAGTGACGAAAACGGAAGAAGCCAAGCTTCGAGGCCAACGGATCGATATCGCCGCACTGGAAGAATACCTCGGCGTACCGGTAGTCGAAGCAGCACACAAGTCGATGGTCAGAAAACTCGATCCAGTATCCCTGCTGGAAAAAGCTCGGGTTGCCCACTTCAACGCTGAAGATCCGCAAGCCTTCAGGCACTGGAGAACCGAATTGCAGGCGAGAGTGAGTCTCCCTGTCAATCCTCGCCGTGCCAAACTTCGCCGCCAACGTGATGATCGACTCGATCGGGTCTTTACCCATCCGGTGATCGGTGTCGTCATCTTCAGTGTCGCGATGAGTCTGATCTTCGGCTCCGTCTTCTGGTTGGCGCAAACGCCGATGGAATGGATCGATGGCTTCTTTGGAGTGGTGGCTCAGTCGCTTTCGGCTCGGATGGATCAGGGGCCGGTTCATGACCTGTTGGTGGATGGGGTCATCGGAGGAGTATCGGGCACTCTCGTCTTTTTGCCCCAGATCCTGATGCTCTTCTTTCTGGTCTCTCTTCTGGAAGAGACCGGTTACCTGGCGCGGGCAGCTTTCGTTGCAGATCGGTGGTTACGTCCCTTCGGTTTACCTGGACACGCATTTGTACCGCTGCTCTCGAGTCATGCATGTGCCATCCCCGCCATCATGTCTACCCGTTTGATTCCTGATCGAAGAGATCGCATCGCTACAATACTGGTGGCCCCTTTTCTCTCCTGTTCGGCCAGACTTCCGGTCTACATATTGCTCGTCGGGATCCTGTTTCCAGGTGATCCGATTCTCGCTGGCTGCACCTTCGTCGGTTGCTACCTGCTCGGAGCCTTCGCTGCTGTAGCCAGCGCGGGACTGGTCAGGGTGCTACTGGTACCCGGAGCGAGCATGCCGATGGTGATGGATTTGCCGCCCTATCGAATCCCCTCCGTGCCGGAAGCAGCCAGAATCGCAATGGAGCGAGGCTGGTCATTTCTCACCCGGGCCGGAAGCGTGATCCTGCTGATCTGCATCCTGTTGTGGTGGATGAGTAGTTATCCTGCCACACCGGAGAGTTCCAACGTGGTGGCCTTGCGCAGTGCGTCGCAAATTCAGGTCGATCCAGCGCTTGCCGCCGAGATCACCGCACAGGCGGATGCTCTGGCCCTTCGCGAGTCGGCAGCGGCCTCCTATGCCGGGCAGATGGGGAAATGGATGGAACCTGTGTTGGCTCCCGTGGGGGCGGACTGGCAACTGTCCGTTGCGGTGATGGCGAGTTTTGCCGCCCGCGAAGTATTTGTATCTTCACTCAACGTGTTACTCGGGGTCAGCGAGGACGTCGAAGACCAGACCACCCTGGAGCGGGTCAGATCTTCGACCCGAGATGATGGATCGCCGCTATTACCACTCTCCTCGGCGGGAGGATTGCTCGTCTTCTACGTACTGGCGATGCAGTGTATGCCGACCCTGGCGGTAACTCGACGAGAGGCTGGAGGGATCCGCTGGGCACTGCTCCAGTTCGGTTGGATGACCCTGTGGGCATGGGTCCTCGGAACGCTGACCCGCAGCATGTTGCTCTGGTTTGGAGTTGCCTGATGTCCTTCTTTCCGATCGAGGATCCTCAGTTCTGGATCGTGACCATGGTGACGGTGGGTGCTGTGATCGTATTCTTCTGGCGCCGTAAGGGTGGAGGGGGAGGATCGTGCAAGGACTGTCCTGAGCGCTGAAATCCCAATTTATCCGCTGGTCATCGTCTCGTTCAGACGTTCTCATCATGGCAGTTCGAGAAAGGAAGATGACTGATGTTGATCCCCAGTATTTTCGTGCTGGTTCTGCTACCGATGCCAGATCCTGTTGTGACGGTAACGGCAGAAGTTGCCGTGGAAGTCAGTCGAACTGATGAGGTAACCCAGCAGCAACAGGCCGCTGCCACCGAGGCATATGAGCAACTACAAGCGCGCATGGAGGAGGCCTGGGATGAGTACCTGGCGCCGCTGCGCGATGCCAAGACACCCGAGCAGAGGGATGCCGTAGATCTGGATCCAGCCAAGAGTCCTGCGGTGATCTTCATCGCTGAGATGTTGAAGTTCACCAAGGATCATCCAGGGACGGATGCTTGCCTCTTGGCTCTCGGTGAGGTGATCCGGATGTCTTCTCGAGATGAGAATATCTTCTGGATGACCGAGGAGGCGGTCGAAACCGTGCTCGTTGATTTCATCGAACATGACGGGCTTCAAGATCTGGTTCGCTTTGCTCACTACAACCCTCCCTCGACTGCCATATTGCGCCTCCTGAGGGGAATTGCTGATCGCTGTGAGAGTCGGGATGTGAAGGCTGCTTCGCTGTATTCGCTGGGGAAACTACTCGGCAAGAATGACAAGACTCGCCGTGAAGGACGAGACTTGCTCAATCGAATCGAGAAGGAGTTCGCGGATGTGATCTTCTTTCGCGAGACCACTTACGGTCAGAAGGTAAAGGGCGACATTTTTGAACTCGAGCATCTTCAAATTGGCGATGTGGCTCCGGAGATCATCGGCAAGGAGATCGCTGGCAACTTGATGCAGTTGTCGGCGTTCCGCGGCAAGGTGGTTGTGCTCGATTTTTGGGGTAACTGGTGAGGCCCGTGCCGGGCGATGTACCCGCACGAGCGGTCGCTCGTGGAGAAACACCCTGCCGAGAAGTTCGCCATCGTCGGAGTAAATTCGGACAAGACCGTAGAGGCTGCGAAGGAAGCGGTGAAGAAGAACAAGTTGAGTTGGAAGAATTTTTATGACGGTGGTACCAGTGGTGCCATCGCAACACGATGGAATGTCAACGGTTGGCCGACGATCTATGTCATCGATGCAGCGGGGGTCATCCGATACAAGGATGTTCGAGGGGCTGAACTGGATGCGGCCATCGAGACGTTGCTGGCGCAGATGGAGGAGATCGGCAAGCCCGAGTAAACCCGCTAGCGAATTTCGTCCGGTGCCGACGGATCAGGATCATCCGGGTTCGATTCCGTGTGCCCCAGGGGACAGCCGCCCGGGTTGTCCCGGTTTCGAGGAAAGAGGGGATCCGGGGCGGCCGGCTCCTTCTTGCCGGTTTTTTTCCGCCTTCTCGTCGCCCACCACAGTTCATCGAGGCACGCCAGGGATCCCGTTGCCAGTACCAGTAACAGGCCAGCACCTCCGATTCTCAGCGTCAGCGGTGCAAACGGCCACTGCCAGTGCAATCCCCAGGGGGACAGCAGGGAGAGAGCCAGGGATCCATAACCGATGAGTGACAAGCTGATCTTCGGGGTTTCTGCCCAGGGAGTCAGTTCGACCAGGTGCAAGACCACAAACAGCAGCAACGCGAGGGAGAAGATGTGGTCGTGGACGATGGCGAGAATTTCCCGGGGACTTTTTTGGGGATATATCTCTTCTGCTTCATAATCCTGCTCGTTTCCCTCGATCCAGCGCAGCGCATCGTCACTCGAAAAACCGCCCGATTTTCCAGAGTATTGCAATAGTGCGACAAGGCACCCTGCCAAAACCGTGCACAGAAAGAGGGTCAAGAGCACACGAGTCGATGGATTGGCTCGTGCGAGGGTAAATCCCGATTGCTTGAAGAAACGTGTCACTGGGACGGATCCGTCCGAAGAGTTTGAGTACTACTAGGCGACTACCGGAATCGCCTGGATCGATGCCGCCACCTGATCGCTGAGTCCGACTCGACTACCATTGACATCGAGGATGCAGGTTCCGCGTGATTGACAGACACGCAATTCACAATCGTTGCATAGCCCCATTGCCTCCAGCAGTGGCAGGTGGGCGATCGGCACCGTCTCCGCGATGATCTGTACCATTTCACCAGGGGCGATCTGCTGTAGTGGGCGGGCATTATCTGGTAGCACCGCCAGATTGGATCTGGTGTCGGGAGTCGATTCGCATGGCGCGGCGACGGAGGAGTTCAGGATGTCGCGGAACATATCGTCCTCCGCGGCTTGCCGGCCGCATCTTGGGTGTACCCGGGTGGGCCGGGATCGAGCCTTGTTGCCACCCCGAAAAGCCATTTCACCAGCACCGACAGCGCACCGTTGTCCTGAGTGACCGAGCGGGCTACTCTCGCGCTCTGGAACGAATCCAGGCGGGACTTTCAAGGCATTGAGTCATAGTATAGCGTTTCGTTTATACCCCCGTCAACCTGTTTGGGTAGCCAAACTTGCTAGGGAGAAGGCGTGACCGGCTGGCGAGAGTTCGATCAGAATCTGGTGAGTCATTCGGCCGCTCATCATCTGACCACCATCCAGTTCCTGCTCGATGAGTTCGGCTATGCCCGGGTTTCTGACGTGGCCAGACATCTCGGGATCACCCGTGGTAGCGTCTCGGTGACTCTCAAGGGGCTTCGGCAACGCGGTCTCGTGATCGAGGACGAGCACAAGCATCTGGGACTTTCCGATGAGGGAGTTCGAATCGCTCGCGGGATTCACATCAAGAGGATCCTGCTCCAGACTCTGTTTCGCGATGTGCTGGGAATCGAAGATGAGGTTGCAGAACAGGACGCTTGTAAGGTCGAACACCTGGTCAGCGATGACACTGCAGATGCGGTGGGGAGGTTGCTGCACAAGATTGAAACCGGGAAAGCTCCGCAACAGATGCAGAAGATGATGAAGGAACTGGAAAAGGAATCGTCGGGCACAGTTTCTGACTTCCCCAGTGAGAAAATTCAAAAATTCGCCGAATTGCTAGAACAGCGACAAACTGAAAATGAGGGTGACACCAAATGAGCAGCGGGATTACCAGAGATGAAGCCATCGAGCGCCTGAATGGTCTTCTGGCCGAAGAGATGGAAGCGTCGATGCGTTACTTGCATCTGGCGATGATGGTCCAGGGACTCGATCGCCTTGTCGTCCAGAAGGTGCTCCAGGACAATCTCGAGGAGACTCTCGAACATTCGGAACAGGTTGCCGAAAAGATCCTGCAACTGGGAGGCAACCCGGCTCCCAAGATCCGCATCGACTTCGAGGAAAGGCGCTATTCGGGCAAGGAGGCACTCCAGGAAGCGTTGCTGTTCGAGCAGGCAGCCCTGGATGGATACCGCGATCTTCTCGAACAAGTCGACGGTTGCGGGGATGTGATCCTCGAGGAGTTTGCTCGCCAGCAAGTTTCCGTCGAGTCCGAGCATGTCTCCGAACTGAAGATGCTTCTGGGAGAGTGACCACTTGGCGATCAGTGACCGACCCGGTGGCTTGACCGCCCTTGCTGTTCTCAATGGTTTTTTCGCTCTCGCCAGTGGTGCCGGAGCCTTACAGCGTTTTATCGATGAGTCTCGAGTTGGTGACCATCTCGCCGGGGAACTGATCCCGGGGCGCTGGATCCGACGGCGCATCGAGGCACTGGTCGAATCAGGAATCGAGCAGGTCGATTTGCAACTCCTGGGAGCGATCGGAATCGTTGCGGCTCTTGCTCTTGCCCTGTCGGTCTGGGGGTTGTTAGCGCGCAAGAAGTGGGCCGGTCGGTGGTGTTCGACTGTGGGGGCGATATCACTCGGTACGGTTTCGGTACTGGCGATGATCTGGTTGCCCCATTCGATGATACGCGGAAGCGGGATCTCCATCGTTCGTCAGCTCTTCTATCCGCTTTTCATGTTGTTTCTGGTGCAGGTCATCTTTCGCAAGGATCTGGTCCGATGACCACGATGTTGAGACAGATCCTCATCCACGCTCGCAATTCGATGAGCCACTCGCTGCGCTCCGGCTCCGGAGTGGTATTCATCGTGCTGACGATTCTCGCTGGCCTGGCGCTGGCAAACCTGGCATTTGCTCCCATCGAACTGGGCTTTATCGAACTCGAACAGTTCCGCGACAATGCCGCGCAAGGGATAGGAGTGGTACTGTCACTGGCGACGCTACAGCAGGGTGATCCCGATTCGATCGTTGGAAGGATGGAGTCGGGAGAACTTGTGGAGATGACGATGTGGGCGCGCTACCTGGTGCTGGAAAAGCCGATGCTGCTGTCGATCACGGTGTTGCTGCTCGGGCTCGTATTGCCGCTCTTGTTACCTCTGGGGACTTATACCGCCATTTCGGGAGACGTCCAGCATCGATCGATTCGATACTTGCTGCCGCGGACCACCCGATCTTCATTACTGCTGGGTCGATTGCTCGGATGCTTGTTGCTGGCCTGGATGTTGATCGGCGCGCTGATGGCAGCGATCGTTCTCTACCTGGGAATCGTCCTGTCACTGGACTCCTGGGATGAACTGATCCCGTGGGGCTTGAGGTGTACCGGTGCGCTGCTGTTTTTGAGTTTCCCCTACGTTTGTCTCGGGATCCTGTGTTCGACCATCTGTCGTGTACCGCTGGTGGCGCTATTTGCATCTGCCGGCGTTGCCGTAGCGGTTCCAGTGATCGCATTCAGTGCGCGGGCGGCGTGGGAACCGCTGGGCAATTTGCTGTATCTGTTGCCGTGGGGATATTCCCATCAATTGCTCTCTCCCGATGCACAGACGGTATCGATGGCGATGCTCTACTGTCTTGGACACGGTTTGATCTTCATCTCGATTGCTCATCATCAGTTCAGGAAGGCAGACCTGTGAACTCCAGTGGACATGGCCTGACCATCCGCGGACTCGCACATCGATTCGGCGAGAAGGTCGTCCTCGACGGGATCGAATGGTCGCTCCCGAATACGGGTGTGGTGGGACTGGTGGGTCCCAACGGCGCCGGGAAGACGACCCTGTTTTCCATCATCGCTGGTTTCTTGCATCTTCAGCAGGGTTCGCTGGAGATTCTCGATGCGCCCCGGCCCGGTCATCCGAGGCTGATGGGACGCCTGGCAGTGATGCCCCAGGATGCAATCTTTGCTCGTGATGTGACAATTCTCGATCAACTCATGTTTCTGCGAAGTCTGGATGGAGTTTCAGGGAGACGGGCGCGAATCGATGTCGAGGAGGCGATGCAGAGGGTTGATCTGGAAGACGAGTTGCACCGGGGAGCTGCAGTGCTCTCTCATGGCATGGGAAAGAGGCTGGGAGTGGCGCAGGCGATTCTCGGCACCCCGGAACTGGTCCTTCTGGATGAACCGACAGCGGGCCTCGATCCAGCCAATGCTCGCCAGGTGCGAGGGATCATCTGTGAACTGGGGAAATCGGCACTGGTCATCGTTTCTTCCCACAACCTGCTGGAGTTACAGGAGATCATCGAGCGGGTGGCGATCATCTCCGAGGGCAAGATGGTTGCCAGTGGCAGCGTCGAGGAAGTCACCAGGCGCGATCGACGCTTCGAGCTTCGACTCGGCGTCAAAATCACCTCCGATCAGGAAGATGCTCTGCGAAGTTGCGAGAAGGTACGACACATCTCCTGCATAGATGATCGTTTGACGGTGGATCTCGATGCCAGCAGTGAGGGTGGGGTTGATGAAGCGCTGACCGAATTGCTGCAAGCGATGCTCAAAGAGGGGATCCCTCCACGGGAGTTGCGCGAGGGAGCGAGTCTCGAGGAGGCCTACCTGAGACTCACCGGGGATTCCCAGCAGGATCCAGCGGACCGATAGCGCTGTCCGGGTTCTCGCGGAGAAAGCGGGAGCGTTCACGAAATTGTTTCGCCTCCTCTTCGGACCCGGCCCTATCGAGCAACAAGGCGATGTCATCGAGCAATCCAGGGTTCTCACCGAGCCAGCCGATCAGCGCCTGCAGGTGACGCGCGGCTGCCAGCGGATTTCCCTGTTCCAGTGCGATAAAGGCCTGACGTCGGCCCAGATCGGCGCGCAAACTGAGGATAGCGTTGCGGGTACCGTGCTCGGTTCTGACAGTTTCGAGCCAAGCCGCCAGTGCTTCCGGACCTTCTTGCAGTTCTACCAATTGACCGTATCGCAGCAACACATCGTCGTTCGGATTCTCTTCAAGTGCCTTTTGCCACCATTCTCTGGCTTGCTCGAGATCCCCTGCCACCGCGCTCATGTATCCGATTTTTTCCTCGAGCACGGTTCCGGTCGGCTCTATCAGTGCGTATCCACCCCGATCGAACCGAAGCAGATCACGCAAGTGCTCGACGGCACGAGCGGCGGCCACCTTCGTCTCTTCTGGCACTGGATCCTGCCCACGAATCAGCACTTGATCCAGATTCACCTCGGCAAGCGCAAAGTTCATCTGAGCACGGTTCTGAGTCCAGCGAGTCTGACCGGCGGAGACGGTCATGAGCACCACGAGGAAAGTCACCGCCAGCACCACTCGACCCGCGCCGGAGGTGGCCCCTCCTTTGTGCAGGGGTATTTTCTGCAAGGAGGTATCCCGACGCTGAATCAGGTGGGAACTCTTGAACACCAGGAAGGTGGTGCACAGCGCAATCCCGGTGGCCATCAACAAGGGGATCTGTTCGTAAACTCCTCGCCAAGAAAACCAGGTCACGGTGAAGACCAGCGCCAGCAGGATCTCCCCGGTCAGGGACAGATGGCTCTTGAGGGCACTCTTGCGTTTCCTGGGTCCCCACAAGGCCATGCCCCCTCGTGCCCGTCCGTAGGAGAGCACTCCATTGGGGCACACGTTGACGCAGTCGAGACATTTCATGCAACCGGGATCGACCACCTGTCCATGAATGTGGATCTCTTTGGAGATCTGGACATTGGAAGTACAGTTCGCGGTACACAGGCCACAGGTCTCACAAGCATCCATGTTGGCGACGATGGTCATCGGAGCGATGCGGTCGGCGACCGAGAAAAATGCACCGTAGGGACAGCCATAGGTGCAGAAACCCTTGGCACCGAGCAGATACACGCAGGCAAACCCGCAGATGAGAAGGAAAGGAATGGCCACCAGTAGCGATGGGAAGGTTGCCCAGAAGTCCTGTACCATCAGGTGATCGGTGAAGCCGGGCCAGGGTGACAACGGCGTGAACCATGCGACCAACGATGGAATCTGTTGCTCGAGCCATGGGAAACTCCAGCGCTTCACGGTTGGCCACATGAACATGTAGAAGGCCAGCAGGTAAGGAACCGATGCGAGCAACCGACTCCGGAACGGTTGTGGTTTGATTCCCATTTTTCGCATTATCCAGCCGCACAGATCCTGCAGAGCCACCATGTGACATGCCCAGCCACAGAACCAGCGTCCGAGAACGGCCGTGGACAGGATGGCAACGATGAAAAAGATGAATCCTGCGTTCACCTCACCGTTCTCGAGTGTGTACATGCTTTCGGATGGCTCGACCGGAGAAACGGTGGTGCCAGCGAATACCCAGTGAAGCAGGTGCAATGCGATGAGGAGATGGACTGCGCCCAGAACTATTGCCCGACGGCGTCCTGCACGACCGGGAACCCGCCCTGGAGGTCGATGGTCTCCCTCGCATCCTGCCCGAGGACTCTCCGCTGGCGCCAACTTCGACCTCCCGCTTCCTGGTTACCTAATGATATCCGGAGAAATCGCTGTGGAGAACGCTGGCGGTGATTCCAGCATGGCAACAATAAGGGGTGGAGAAGCCGAACGAGCTGCTCCACCCCTTGTTTCGGTTCGATGACCGAGAACTTGCTGCTTACTAGTGGTCCGGTTTCCCGTCTCCGTCATGATCGTGGTCAACGGTATCATCGTCGACGTCCTCGAGTGCTTTCTCGATCATCTCACGACCTCGGTCATTTTCCTTGACCAGAGGATTAGTCAGCATCCGGTTGAGGAAGGTCTTTGCGTCTTCTTTGCGATCATTTTCGGTCAGCCACTGGCTGCAGAACCACAAGGCGTTGAGCACCTCTGGCCCCTGCATCTCGGGGTTTCCCTGCAAGAACTCGACGAGTACCGGGAAGTCAGGCTCCGGTGTGTTGAGCAGTTCATTGAGTTTCTGCGTGGCACGAAACTGCACTACTTTCGCCACCAGTTGCGGATTTTCTGATTTCTCCGCCAGAGCCAGGAATTTGGCGAAATCCGGATACCCGAGCAGTTTCTGCTCCAGCATCACTTCCAGTGCCGCGGGAAGTAACTTCTGGATCTGTTCGTCGTCGTCGGCAGCTATCAGTGCCTTGACCTTCTCTCCGGTGGCGCGCAACTCGGCAATATGCACCAGGTACTTCTCCGGGCCACCGTTTTGGTATCCAGTGCGAGCATAGGGGCGCATCTGAGAGTCTGCGAGAATGATGGTGGGGAATCCGTCGACTCCCATTTCATCGCGCTTTTTATCGTTGAGGGCTTCGTCGACCACCTTGGCTTTGGCTTCTTCACTGCGAGGGAAATCGAGGTAGAGGTAGATGTACTGCTTTCCAGCACTCTCGTGGAAGGCGGGCACACTGAAGACTTCCCCATCGAGACGCTTGCACCAGCCGCACCAGTCGCTTCCGGTGAAGTTGATCAGGATGTCCTTGCCCTCCTTGGTGGCCAACTCACGGGCAACGGCTATGTCCTTCACCCAGGTCAGGGACTCTTCGGTCGGCTCGGCGACATGCTCATCGGCCGACAGGACAGGGGTGCCGGCGAGCACTACCAGCAGCGAAAAAATCATCATTCGAAAGACTCCTTGCAGCATGAAACTGCGGTTTCTCCGTAGATGTTGCCCCCGCACGGTTGTCAGGGGTAATGGTTGTCATCGATCGAGAGCAGATGCCATCGGGCGATGGTCCCACTCATTATCGATATTGAGGATATCTCATCGGGGTTCAGGCGAAAAGCCCCCAGAATCCTTCAGGGCGGTACTTCAGAGGCTGAGGGGACCCAAAAGCGTGTCCACTGGTGCTTCCTGGTGGCCATCGATCCAGCAAGTCGTGCTGTGATCGATCAGGAATCTCCCAATGACCAGGGTCGGCAGATGACGCAGGAGTTGATTCCACCGACTCCCATCGAAAGTTTGCCGGCGTACCCCGCCACCAGGGGAACGGGTTCATCGAAGACGAAATTCTGGTGGATCCGGGCGATCTCCGGGTTCAACTCCTGCCGGGAGAGTGACGTGGGTGGCACCATCATCTCCTCACACGAGAGCATCTGCGCCGTGAGCTCCCAACCTCCGCAGGCTCCCATACCATGGCCGAAGGTGCCTTTACGAGCGGTCATCAGGACCGAGTCGGGGAGTAATTGGCGAGCATTTTCTACTTCGAGAAAATCTCCCGGAGTTGCCGTGCAATGCAGATCCCAGGTGGTGATCTGCTCGGGTTGAGCGCCTGAACGGGCAATCGCGCTGCGAATCGAATCCATCGGTCCTTTTTCACTGGGCGTGATGATGTGATCCGCATCAGAAGAGAGGCCAACCGCCAGAGGTTCCATCCCGATGGGCTCGAAGCCGCGGGCAGTCATCTTCTCGAAGTCCCCGATGATCCAGACACAGGAGCCGCCACTGACGTGGGTTCCGCGCAGTCCCGTCAACGGTTTTGAAACATTGCCATCGCTGGCGATTACACGGGCAGCGCTGAAGGCGCCCACGATCAGTGGATGGGGGGCAGGATCGGTGGCTCCGATGACTACCGCTTCGGCTTCACCGTTTTCGATCGAATCCATACCGAGTTTCAGAGCGACCCCGAAGGTCGAGCATGCGGCTACCGGGGCAAAGGAGGGACCGGTGATCTTGCCCAACATGCTGATCTGAGTCGCTGGAGCCGAGTGAATGTTCCACAGCACGTTGGGAGAAATGGAAGCCCAGGGTTCGGGAGGTGCTTGCCAGTCTTTGCGCAACTGCATGCAACGCTTCATCTTTTCACGGATGATGGATGCCTTGCCCGTTTCTACCTCGCCTTCGACGTTGATGTTCTCGATCTCTCGAAGTTGTTGCAGGTATTCCTGCAACTGCGACGACTGACGGGCCCAGAAACTGTTCCATTGCCTTCGCGCTTCTTCTCGATGTCCAACTTCGGCGTCATCGGGACGGGGCGGGCTTTGATCACTGATTTCCGGTGGAGAATCGCCCGCGTCGAAAGCAGCCCGGGCAGGACAGCGTTCAGGATCGGCCCAGAAAGCATCCCACTCTCTCTGGGCACGGTCGGCTGCCAGGGAGAATTTCGAGATGGTGGGCAGATCCCCGAGACCTGTTCCAACGTAGACGTGGGCGTACGACCCCATCTCCTGCAGGGCTTTCTCGATACCAGGATTCTGATCGAGTGCCTGGATGAAACTACCGACCGCGAACAGGGTTGGTCCCCCCATCTTCGATTGCAATTGTGAGAAGCGGCTCGGCGGGAAGCGTTCATCGATCCACTGATGGTATTGCTCGAAATCGAAGGCGGGATTGCCAACCAGGAAGTTGTTGGGTCCGAAGTCCTCGAACGGTTCCAGCCAGCTGTCAGAGCAGGCCAGGTTGTGGCGAAATGCGGCGACATCGGGGCTGCGAGGAGCGACCACTCCCCAGCCGAATATGCCGATACGACGGCGCACTTTCGTGTCCTGGCGGGTCATCGGGAGTCCTCTCCTTGTGCCTACCGCTTCGATCTCCAGCAATCCTCCAGCAGCCCTGGAGGGTCTATTGGACCCCTTGTTTCTAGCCAATGCCCCCATGTAGCACAAGGAATCCACACCATTCAAAGGCCCAGAAACCAGCGATGAACCCTTGGATCGGCGGTCAATTCGGGATGAAAGGTGCAAGCGACGCACCGATTTTGCCTCACGGCGACCGGTTCGTGCCCACACACGGCGAGGATCTCCACCTCGGGAGCCGGTTGTTCGAGCCGGGGAGCTCGGATGAAAATCCCCTCGGATTCTCCGGATCCGGGGCCAGATTTCCACTGTACCGGGGCGATGAAGGAGTGAATCTGTCGTCCATAGGCATTGCGCTGCACCGAGACATCGATGAGGGACCAGCGCTGGGGATCCTCCCCCTCATCCCTGCCCATCAGTATCGCCCCGGCACAGGTACCCAGCAGCGCCAGATCACCGTTTTGGACGCGCTCGAGAATCGTCGTCGAGAGGTGATGAAGATCGAGCAGATGTCGCAGGGTGGTACTCTCGCCTCCAGGCAGCACCAGGTGAGTCACCTCTTGCAACTGGTCCGGAGTTCGCACTTCGATGGGATCGCAACCAGCGGAATGGAGCGCATGAAGATGCGGCTCCACTGAGCCCTGGAGAGCGAGAACCGCCGCACGAACAGGTCGCAAGGTTACCAGCCCCGGTTCTGGAGACGCTCGGCTTCAGGCAATCGAGTGGCATCGATGCCCGGCATCGCTTCTCCCAGTCCCCGTGATGCTTCGGAAAGTTCCGTGGCATTTTCGAAGTGTGCCGTTGCATGCACGATGGCAAGAGCCGTTCGAAGTGGATCCTCGGATTTGAAGATACCGGATCCGACGAATACGGCCTCGGCACCGAGACGCATCACCAGTGCTGCATCCGCAGGGGTGGCGATACCTCCGGCGGCAAAGTTGGGAACCGGAAGGCGTCCCTCCTCGGCAACCTGGCACACCAAATGATAGGGCGCTCCCAGATCCCTGGCGATCGTCATCCGTTGTTCCGATGGGGCCTGTGTGAGTTCACTGATCTGAGTGCCAATCAGTCTCAGATGACGGACCGCTTCGGTGACGTCTCCGGTCCCTGCTTCTCCCTTGGTGCGAAGCATCGCTGCCCCTTCTCCGATGCGACGCAGTGCTTCCCCGAGATTCGTGGCACCGCAGACAAACGGAACGCGAAATCGACTCTTTTCGATGTGATGGGCATGATCCGCAGGGGTGAGCACCTCGGATTCGTCGATGAAATCGACTTCGAGAGCTTCCAGGATCTCCGCCTCGACGAAGTGACCGATGCGGGCTTTGGCCATCACCGGAATCGTAGTCACTTGCTGGATCTCTTTGATCTTGTCGACCGGAGACATGCGTGCCACGCCACCATCTCGACGGATGTCGGAGGGGACTCTCTCCAGTGCCATCACCGCGACGGCACCGGCTTGCTCGGCGATCTTGGCTTCATCGGCAGTGGTGACATCCATGATGACACCGCCCCGGAGCATCTCGGCCAGAGCAACCTTGGTCCGGAACTCGTCCTCGGCATCGATTCCCCGCATTGGCGATGAGAATTGATCGTTCACTTGGGTTCATCCTCTCCGGGGAGATCTCCGGGATTGACAGGCTCCCCAGCAGAGCCCGATCTTGCCCGCTGAAACGCCCAGATGCGAGGGGATATGGCCGATAGAGCCCTTTCGAACCGGGCTTCCCCGGTATATTCTTGTCAGAGACCTACCGGATACGGGGAAGAATCTAGGTGCCTGGGGAAGTCTCCGGAATTGTATTACGGAGATGGGGACCGAGGATGAGGCAGATCCCTGGATCCATCGAATCGGAGCCGATGCCTTTCGATCGACCGACTGTAATAAATAGAGCGAGGGTACGCCCTGATCCTCCTGCTTGGTGCAGAAAGGCACCGGGGGGTGATCAGGCAGCGACAGTTTCCCGCTGATGAATAATCCGAATCTTGAACGAGAAGGTAACCACTGAAGATGATGCCGATTCGACTCCTCACCATCTCGTCCATGGCGACGATCTGCCTGTCATTTGCCCTGACCCTCGTGGTTTCTGATCAGTTACAGGCGCAACTGTTCGACCGGGCCACGGTTCTGGAGGGGGTCTATCTGCCCCTTGCCGATGGAGGCGTTTCGGAACCGGTCACCATCGTCATCCGACGGGGACGGGTCACCGAGATCAGTTCGGATGCCGATATCCCGTTGCTGTCGAGGAAGATCGATGTGAAGGGACTCTTTGCCACTGCAGGCCTGATGGATCCCTCCTCGAACCTGACTCTGGGATCAGCCAGCAGTGGAAATCCGGTTCATAGTGCATGGGATGGTTTTGATCGTTATGACTCCGACTCGATCCGCGCTGCCATCGCCAGTGGCGTGACGAGAATTCAACTCCAGCCTTCCGGACCCGGTGGAATCGTCGGAAGGGTGAGTTCCATCTCCCTCTCACCGAGGGAAGAGGGAGGTCACGGAGTTCTGGAAAAAGAAGATGTTGCGCTCTGCATCGATCTGGACCAGGGCGGCTCGCTCGAACGGATCCGTACCTTCGACAAGGTACGCGCAGCATTTCTTTCGGCTCAGAACCTCCTGGAGGGACAGGATGAATACTCCACCGATCTGGAGGAGTACATCGAGGCTCTCGCCAAGGCCGCCGAGAAGAAGGCGAAAGAAGCAGACGAGAAAGACAAGAATAAAGACAAGAA
>DCAA01000001.1:20819-25682 GCA_002311345.1 Planctomycetes bacterium UBA1146
GAAGAAAGACGAGAAGAAAGACGATGCCGAGAAGAAGAAGGATGACAAGAAGGACGATGACGCACCCAAGAAGCCGTCTCGTCCCGATCGTGATCCTGGCGGAGACATCCTTCTGCAGGTTCTCGAGCACAAACTACCCGTTCGTATCCTCGCCCGACGCAGCGAGGACATCCTGAACGCCATCGAACTGGCACAGGAGTTCGAGTTCAGTTTTCAGTTGCAGGGTGCTGACGAGGCTCACCTGGTGCTCGAATCTCTCGATGGAGTGGAAGGACTTTCGGTTCTGCTCGACGTTCCGCAGCGATCATTGAATCGTGGATCTGCTCCCAGGAGGAGTTCTGATCTGATCGGGATGCTTGAAGAGGCGGGGATTCCGTGGGCGGTGGGAAGTGGCGGCGAGAGCACTTCTTTCTGGCGCGCGGTACGCACCATCTCCGGACAGGCAGGAATCGAAGATCCGCTCGACGTTGCCATCGCAGGAGCAACTCAGCGTGGCGCCAGGGGTAGAGGAAGCGCTTCCAGATGGCTCCGGCGAGGGGCCTCTGACCTGATTCTCTGGGAAGGGAATCCCGCAACCGATGCAGCGGCAAGACCGAACCGTGTGATCATCGCTGGCACCGTGGTCTGGCAACGACCTGCCGGGACCAGGGAAGGGAGTTTCTGATGCGGAGCTTCCGGAATCTCCCGTGGCTATTGTTGCTGACGTGCCTGAGCGCCAGTTCGGGCGATGCGGCTCTGCATCCTGGGGGCGACAGCGTCATCTCCGGCGTCGGCGTGGTGGCTCCCGATGGCAGCATCTGTCAGGGGATGGCGGTGGTGGTCAGCGGCGAAGGCCGGATTGTCGCCGTGATTCCTGCTGATCAGATCGATCCAGCGATGGTTCAGATGAATGCTCCCGAGGGTTCGGTTCTCACGCCGGGACTCCATGACCTGCTCGGATCGCTCGGAGCGACGGGGGAACTGACTGCGGGAACGATACTCATCGATTCCGAACTGCGCGCAGCGGCTGCTTTCGACCCGACCGATCCTCGTCTCGAAGATGCAGCCCGCCACGGGATTCTCCATACCACCATCGCTGCCAGGCCTACAGGTCTTCTCAACGGAACCACGGCTACCTTCCTGTGCAAGAGCGGTGGACTTGGAGAGCAACTGGCACAGGGGAAGCCCTATTACGCGCTGGCGCAGACTGCACTCAACAGGAGTCGGCAGCCGACCAGTCGTGCTGCGATGGTCTCGATGTGGAGGGACTGGCTGGCGAACTCCGATAAAAGCGAGCAGATTCCGGGGATTCTCTACTGTCCTGACGCCATCGACCTCCGCCAGTCTCTCGATGTCGGCTGGAGTGAACTGCCTGTGATGGTCCATTCAGGGGATGCTCGTTCTCCGGTCGACAGACTGGCCGGTCGCGA
This sequence comes from Planctomycetes bacterium UBA1146, assembly GCA_002311345.1. GTDB lineage: Bacteria > Planctomycetota > UBA8108 > UBA1146 > UBA1146 > UBA1146. The sequence continues at coordinate 22,229 of DCAA01000001.1, forward strand.
GGCGATGTTGATCGTTGGTCCCTTCCCCGAGGGAGGAGACCGCGCCCCGGTCAGGACTGCCCTCCAGGCGGCGCAAGTGGGAGTCGAACTGGCGTTTTCAGGTGGATTGCCGGCGGCATCGGTCGATCACCTGCGAACAAGCGCTGCGATTGCCGTGGCGGCGGGTCTCGATGCCGATGCGGCACGCCGTGCCCTCTTTTCCAATCCTGCCCGAGCCTGCGGGGCCAGCGAGATCGGGATCATCGAACCGGGAGCGCGCGCCGATCTGGTGCTGTTTTCGGCAGATCCTCTCGATCCTGCAGCCACAGTGATCCAGGTGTGGCGCGGTGGGGAAAGGATGAGAGTCGCAGCACCCGGTGTCGTCTCTGACCTGGAAGTGCCCGAGTAGAAAGGTGAATTTGATGTCCAGTTGCTTGCTCGAGAATACTATCACCTCGCTCCGGCGCGTGATGATTCCATTGTTACTGCTGATCTTCTGCTGCCCTCAGGCGGCGATCGCACAGGAAGAGAACTCGATGTTCATCCGGGCTGCCGAGGCCCACGTCGGAGATGGGACTGTGATCGAGAACGCCCTCATCGTCATCAAAGATGGCGTGATCGTCAGTATCGTTGCAGGTGGAGCGGCTCCCGAAGGTGTTGCTCTGCTCGAGGTTGCCGTTGTTAGCCCTGGATTCATCGATGCCAATGTCCGTCTCGACGTGGGAGATGCCATCTACTATCCCGGTGAGGATCCTCGATTGCAGATCCTACGGGCCATTGGCAAGCAGCACCTCTACCACGGTGGCGATGTCTGTCCGTGCGGTACGGTCTGTCCCGCGCTGATGCTTCATATCGACGATGAATCATGTCTCTACTGTGGTTGGCCCGATCACGATCCCCATGGGGATCCCCATGATCTGGAGCAGGAACTGCTCGAAGGAGCTCGGGAAGCACGTGCGGCTGCCGCCGGCGTTCCCGATTCCAGTGCCGTGATCAACGAGCAATCGAGTGAAGTGGTGCCGCATTTTCAGGTTTTCGATGCCATCGATCATGGATCGAATGACTTCGATCGTTTGCTGAGAGAAGGGGTCACCACCGTTTACATCAGCCCCGATTCATCTGCTGTGGTGGGAGCCCGTGGTGCCCTGATGAGAACCGGAGGAGCGTCGTCCGAGCGATTCATCGGTTCGGGAGCGGTGAAGGCTGTGCTCGGTAGCGATACCTACAGATATGGCTCTTCAAACCGACCCCCCTTCCGAACCGTTGTTTCGGTGTATACCCGTCGTCCTGCTTCCCGCATGGGGGTGGGGTGGGTGTTCAGGAAGGCGTTCCACGATGCTCTTCTGCGTGGCAGCGGACACGAACCCAGCGGTGCGGACACATCGTCACAGGAAGCCTCCCAGGTACTGACGAAGGTATTGACCGGTGACATCCCGCTGCGGATCCAGGCAAGGACCGGACCCGATATCGAGACCGCATTCCGGCTCTGCAAGGAGTTCGGGCTCTCCTTCACCCTGGAGGATCCGGTCGAGGCGTGGAAGAGAGTCGATCTTCTTGCCGAGACCGGAGTTCCGGTGGTCTACGGTCCCATCTTCGATGTCCCTAGCGGCATCCTGCGCGGGTCGGTCGAGAGCCGTCAGGCGCGCTTGAATACCGTCAGGGACCTGGCAGCCGCCGGGATCGAGCTGGCCTTGAGTGCTCAGGATCTTCGCGGCGAGCAGGGGCTGGCACGTCAGGCGATGCTGGCGATCCGCTACGGAGTCGACTCCGCCGAGGCGATGCGCATGGTGACGTTGTATCCGGCACGATTGCTCGGTGTCGATAAGGAAGTGGGAACCCTCGAGGCGGGGAAGAGGGCAGATGTAGTCGTCTGGAATGGGACTCCGTTCTCATCACTGTCGCGAATTGAAACCGTCATTCATGGAGGAGCCATCTCCTTCGATCGAAATTGAGCCCTGAATTGAATCATGGCTGTCCCGAGAGGTGAGGAACCGATGTTGCCGAAATTGAACAGAATTCCAGGACCGGTGGTGTCCTTCCTGGTCACCCTGTTGTTGCTCTTCCCCGCGTTGGATGGTTGGGCCGGTCCCGCCAAGATAGCGCTCACCGGCGGTCGTATCATCACCGTCTCCGGCACCGTCATCGAAAAGGGCACCATCATCATCGAGGATGGGGTCATCACTGCGGTGGGGGATGAAAGTGTTGAAGTTCCCTACGATGCGATGGAGGTCGACTGCGAGGGAATGGTCCTCTCACCCGGGTTCGTACATCCTCATAGTCAAGACGGGCTCGATATTCCGAACGAGAACCTGGCGGTCGCTCCCTTCGTCGATGTTTACGACGCCATCGATCCGTCCCGGTTCTTCTTCGAGGATTCGCTGAGAAACGGAATCAGCACCATTCACGTCATGCAGGGAAATAACTGCGTGGTCGGTGGAGTGAGTCGCATCGTGCACCCGATAGGCCTTTCCCCCGACGAGATGACCCGCATGGCCGGTGTGGCGCTGAAGATGTCGACCTCTCCGCGTCGTGGTTACGACCGACTGCGCCAGTTGGCGGAACTGAGGGAGGTCTTCTCCGAATACGACCGGTGGAGGGAAGATCTGGCGGAGAAGCGCTACGAGCAGAAGGTCGAGAAGGATGAAGAGCTCGACCCGTTGTCGCCGGAAGAAGCCAGAGCCAAGGGTGAAGAGTTGATCCGGGACGAGGATCTCGATGATCGCCATCACAACCTCGCTCAACTCGGAGATGGTCGACTGGGCGCCTGGATCTATTGCGGTTCCGCCAGTGACGTGGCGCCAGCAATTTCGTTGATCTCGGATCGAGGCTGGAAGGAACGAGCGGTTCTCGTTCTTGGCGGAGATTCCCATCTTGCCGTCAAAGAGATCAAGGCAGCAGGTCTGTCGGTGGTCCTGGATGCCGAACTGGTGTATCGCAAGCGCGATCCCATCAGCGGAGATGTGGTGGAGACTTTCGTGCCCTCTGTTTTCGCGAAAGCGGGCGTGAAGTTCGCCATCCAGCCTTCTCAGAATGGATCGATGCCGGAACGCTTTCTTGGCTACCAGGCGGCAAGATTGGTTCGGTCGGGTCTTTCTCGCGAGCAAGCGATGCGCACGGTCACACTCGGAGCCGCGGAGATCTGCGGAGTTGCGGATCGTTACGGATCGATCGAAGTCGGCAAGACGGGCAACATCGTGCAGTGGACCGCTGACCCGCTCGAGTTGACTTCCTGGGTCCAGAAGGTCTGGATCGAGGGAATCCTCGCCTATGACCGGGAGCAAGATGCCCGATTGCAGCGGCTGTTCCCCGATCCTGCCCAACCCGTTGACGAAGGAGAACCTCTTCAGACCGAGCCAGAAGGTGACGCTCAGGAGGGTGCCGATCAGGAGTCGCAAGAGCCAGCCGATGGAAAGAAACCGGCCGAAAAGCCAGTACCGCTGAAGGAGAGCTCGGAAGGTGAGAAGCCAGGTGAGAA
>DCAA01000001.1:25818-41081 GCA_002311345.1 Planctomycetes bacterium UBA1146
ATGAGAAACCGGATGAGAAACCGGCGCGGGGAGGACACTAGATTGCGCTTCGCTGTACCTGCACTGCTGCTGCTCTCGCTGTCGTTCCTCATCTGCGGTGAGGTTTACGCCGGCGATGGTTTCATCCTGCGAGCTGGCACTCTGCACACCGGACTACGCGCCATCGACGATGGAGTCATCGTCGTGATCGACGACAAGGTGATGCGGACCGGATCCTGGAATGATCTCGAGGGAGAACTTCCGGATCATCTTCCGCTGATCCACTGGCCCGATGCGTACGTGACTCCGGGCCTGGTCGCTGCTTCGAGTCGGCTCGTGGCTCCTCATCAGGGGCCCGAGAGTATCTCCGCTGCCTACCGGGCAGCCGACGGCTACAACCGGTACGGAGATCATCGTCCTCTGTTGAGGACGGGGATCACGACCGCCCACCTCAGTCCGGGAGAACACCGTCTGCTGACTGGACTCGGAGCTGTGGTGAAACTGGTGGGAACACCCACGCAACGCATCCTTCGAGCTGCTGCGGATCTGTCCCTCTCCCTCACCGACGAGGTGGATGGTCCAGGTGCACTGATGAATATTCCTTTCCCTGCCTCCAGTGATGTGCAGATACAGCCGATGACACCTCAGCGTCCGCAGAGTCGTATCGGACGTCTGTTGGCGCTGTCGGAGGCGATCGCCCTGTCTCAGCAGGACGCCACTGCCCACGGAGAATTGCGCCAGGCGTGGGATACCGCTCTACCGCTGCGCATCGCCGCCAGCAAGGCTCCCGAGATCCTGGCAGCGGTTTCCTTCATCGAGGGAAAGGGGCGTATCGGTTACGTCGTCGGTGGGGAAGAGATCGCCGAGGTGATCGCAACCGTTGCTGCGGCAAAGATCTCCCTCGTGTTGCGAATCCGTCCGCCGGGGGCCGATCTGGGACTGGGTACCGATACGCCCACCGAGGGCCTTTCCGAGTTGCCACAACTGGGAGAAGACGCTCTGCTGGCGCTCGCTCCGCCGATGGATGACCTCTCGATGCTGCAATGGGCACTGTCGCAGGCGGCAGCCCGCCTCGAGGATCCCGCTGATTCCATCACCCTGGTCACCCATCATCCGGCACGAATTCTCGGTGTCGGGGACCGGGTCGGCAACCTGGAACCCGGTGCGGATGCGGACATCGTTGTCTGGAGCGAGAGCCCATGGCAGGTGGCATCTCATCCGCTAGTAGTTTTCGTCGACGGGAAGCGAGCATGGCAGCCAGCGGAGGGCTCCTCGACGGTGATCAAGGCATCCACCATCTGGATCTCTCCCGAGGATCGTATCCTCGATGGTGAGATCCTGATCGAGGATGGGACGATCACCGCAGTGGGACGCACTGTCCCTCACCCACCCGCGGCCAGGGTGATCACTGCGGGTCCGGGGAGTTTCGTCGTTCCCGGGTTCATCGACTGCTACGGGCATCTGGGCCTCAGAGGGGACACGGGTGCTGCTGGAACCAGTGATCGGCTGTTTCGTCTCATCGGGGCCCCCGATGAACCGGAATACCGGGTGGCCAGCGCTGGTGTCACCTCGCAGTTGATGGCTCCCAGGCGTCTGAAAAGTAATGCCGCTACAGCAGTGCTGGTCAAGACCGCCGGCAAAGGCCGGTCCGACCGCGTTTCAGAGCCCCTCTCGGTACTTCTTCTCGAGGTCAGAGGCCATCCGGAGGAGGCCCTCAGCGGCATCCAGCGTCTGTTTGATCAGGGCAAGAAGTACCTCGATTCGTGGGTCAAGTACGAGAAGGATCTGGAGGAGTGGAAGCAGAAGAAAGCAGCCGGCGAGAAGATCGATGTCGACGAAGAAGAAGAGGAAGAGGAAGAGGTGATCGAGGGGGAGGAGCCCGATCCCTTGACCGGGATCTGGGAGGTCACTGCCAGTGGTGGTCCTCTTCCCGAACTGGAGACCGCCAAGATATCGATACAACTGAATGGTTCCAAATTCGAGGGGCGGGTCATCGAACCGCCTCCTCCTGTCCCTGTTCGCATCGTCGGAACCCTGGAAGGGACCACCATCGACGCCATCGTCGAGGTCGATGCGGACATCCTTCCCGAGCCACCGAAGATCAAGGCCGAATTGACAGGCGAGGATAAACTGGAGGGCACGATTTCAGTTCTTCAGTTCTCTGTTGATCTCATTGGAACCCGAATCAGCAAGGAGGCGAAGACCTTCAAGGTGAAGAGGCGCAAGAAACGTGGTGACGATGGGCGTCCCAATCCGCCCCGAGTCGTGCTGTCGCTGGAACCGGTCCGCCAGGTGCTGGAGAAGAAGATTCCAGTGGTGGTCACACCCATCGGGTTTGGCGTGGTACCAAAGGTGATCGAGTTTTTCTCGAGCAGAGAAATTCCGCTGACTCTCCGTCTCGATGCCCAGATGCGACATCACGATGAACTCCTCGCCAAGAAATCGGTATCCGTGATTCTTCCCAGAGAAACCACCTTTACCGTCGATCGCGAGCAGATTGCTCCGGCAGTTTTCCTGACAAAGGCCGGCATCAACGTCGCCTTCCAGAGCATCGCCGCGGATGGTGCCCGCTCTCTTCCCCTTCAGGCGATGCAGGCGGTCAGAAGCGGCATGGCGGCCGATGACGCTCTCGAGGCACTGACCAGGGGAGCCGCCCATGTACTCGGTGTCGTCGAGAAGATCGGTTCCATCGGGCCAGGTCTCGATGCAGATCTACTGATCTGGCATGGACATCCGTTCGAGGTGGGTAGCGAACTGCGCAGGGTCTTTATCCATGGAGAGGAGGTTCCCAGATGAGAACCTTATCCCTCGTGTTTCTGTTTGTCTTGCTGGCTTCACTCGTTGTGGTTGAAACGGCCGGGGCAGGGGAGACGATTGTGTTCCGGGTCGGCAAGGTCGTCACCATGGATGACGAGGACAGGGTCATCAACAACGCCCTCGTTGTGGTCGAGGACGGCAAGATCGCTGCCATCGGTCGTAGTCGGGATCTGGAAATCCCTGCTGGCGCGAGGGTCATCGATCGTCGTGAACTTTGGCTGGTCCCCGGTCTCGTCGAATGTCACAACCACACCGGTGGAGGCAGTTCTGATCTACACGATTACATCTACCTGACCAATCCTGGATTACGCACTCTGGAATCGATCGTTCCCGACAACCCGGAGATGGAAAGAGCACGTGCCGGGGGCGTCACGACGATCCTCACCATTCCAGGCAGTGGTAACAACATGTCGGGATTTGGAACCATCCTCAAAACCGCTGGCGGAACGGTGGAAGAGGCGGTGCTCAAGGCACCTGGTTCCTTGAAAATCGCCCAGGCGGGTAACCCCGAGCGTTACTTCTATGGTGTCGGTCGTTCCTTCATGAACTTCAACACCCGCCAAACCCTTCGCAAGGCGCGCGACTATCATCTGGCTCGCACCGCCTGGGAAGAGGGGAAACTGCAAGAGGAGCCGCCCAAGGATCTGCACTGGGAGGAGTTCCGCCCCCTCTTCAGACGTGAAATCGTGGCCTCGGTACACACCCAGATTTACCAGGTCCTGATGACCACGGTGAAGATGGTGGCTGGCGAGTTTGGAATCCGTACGGTGCTGGACCACTCAACTTTTGATGCCTGGAAGGTGGCTCCGCTCATCAAGGAAGACGAGACCATCTACACCATCAACGGTCCCCGTCAAATTTTCTACGATCGGACCCAGCGCAGGATCATGGGGAACGCTGCACGATGGTGGCAAGCTGGAATCAGAAAACTCGGGGTCAACACCGATGCGCCGGTGGTTCCCCAGGAGGAACTCTTCTACCAGGCGACGATGGCTTGCTACTACGGCTGGACTCCCTACGAGGCTCTCAGGGGAGTCACGAGAATTCCTGCAGAGGCACTGATGCTGGATCACCGTCTCGGCAGCATCAAGGTGGGGTTGGATGCGGATTTCTGCCTGTGGACCGGGGATCCCATCGATCCTCGATCCTCCGTTGAAATGGCAGTGATCGATGGAAAAATCACCTACGAGGCGAGCAAGAAGAGGGTCTTCTGATGACGAACCCGGCACGAAAACTTCTGTATCCAGTCGGCACACTGCTGATGGTAGTGCTGGCAGCACTGGTGGCGGATCCGCTGGAGGCCAGGGACAATCCGGAGAGGGTCACCGTGATCCGTGCTTCGCGTGTGATCACGGGAACAGGAGAGATTCTGACCCCCGGAGAGGTCGTGATCGACGAGGGGAAGATCACCCTGGTCGGTAGCCAACTGGATGTGCCCGAGAACGCCCGGATCATCGATGCCACAGGCCAGACCTTGATGGCGGGGATGATTCTGGCGCAGACACGGCATGGTCTCAAAGGTCTGACCCGCAACGGAACCAATTGTGACTGGTCGCCGATGACCCAACTGGTCGAGGACGAGATGCCATGGCAGGACTTCCTCGAGTCTGGTTTCGTGGCTGTTGCTCTGGTCCCTTCCGGATCGGGATTTCCCGGCCATTCGGTGGTGATTTTCACGGCGCCCGAGAGCACCGACAGGGTCATCAAGGATGGTGCATACCTGCCATTGAATGGAAACAGTTCGACGGCCCTCCATAGCACCATCTCTCGGTCCTTCGATAGCGCTCGTGGCGAGATAGAAAAAGTCGATAAGGCGCGCGAGAAGTGGGAGAAGGAGCAGGAAGAGGCCAAGAAGAAGGCCGAGGAAGAGGCGAAGAAGGAGGGTGACGAGAAGAAGGAGGACCCGAAGAAGGAGGAACCGAAGGAGTTCAAGCCTCCAGAAATGAAGCCTTCTCTGGTGCCGCTTGTGAAGATACTCCAGGAGCAGGAGGAAGCTCTTCCCATCATATACGAGGTCCGGACTCCTGGTCTGATGTTGCATTTCGATGAAGCCATTTCCTCGGTGAAGGAACTCAAGGAGCGCGATCCGTTCGATATCTTCATCCTGCCGGGAGCGAGAAACGGCGCTTTCCACGAGGTGGTCGAGAGACTGGGAGAGCGCAGTGCGACGGTACTGATTCCTCCACGACTCAGTGCTTTGCCTGACACCTACATCCGTTATTCGGTGCCGGTGGCTCTTTCACGCGCCGGCTGCACGATCATCAGTCTGCCCCTCAATGATGACGCAGCCTCGATGCGAGCACTGCCCGGGATGTTATCCGAACTGGTCCGCTACGGACTCAGCGAGGAGGATGCGATCGCCAGTGTGACCCTCCATCCGGCGAAGTTGCTCGGACTCGATGATCGGATGGGAACGGTGGAGGCGGGTAAGGAACCTCACTTTGTTCTGTTCGACAAGGATCCTCTGGTTCCCGGAGCCAGGGTGATGAAGACCATCATCGGCGGCGAAGTGGTGTGGGATCGAGAGGATCAATGATGCAGATCAGAATGCATTCTCTGCTGATACTGTTGATCGTCACCGTGCTGGTAACAGATTTGCCATTCTACTGCGGATCCATCATCCAGTTCACGAGTGTTGCCGAAGCGCAGGATCCTCCACGGCGTCGTCGACGCGGCCGTCCACGTCCGACTCCTCCTCCAACGCCAGAGCCCGAGAAGAAGGAAGAGGTTCCAGAAGATGAAGATGCGGAATACTTCGCCGTCGTGGGAGCGATCATCCATACCGTTACGGGCCCAGTTGTTCGAGGGGGGACGGTGCTGTGCAAGAATGGCAAGATCATCTCCATCGGTACCGATATCGATGTGCCCGATGAGGCCCAGAAGATCGATGCCGATGGTTTCCACCTTTACCCCGGCCTGGTCGCGTTTCGATCTTCGGGTCTGATCGGATCGGGAGATCCTCAGAAATCTCAGGATCCCTTTGCGCTCGGCACCGTGATGGGACTGGCCGCGGGGATCACTTCGACGTGGAACGGTTCACGGGTTGGAAAACTGGTTCGTGGTGGACTGGATGGTCTCACCATCCGGAAGCAGGCCTTCCCCAGCATCACCTACACGAGTCGAAATCCGGGTGCAGCGAGAGAACTGCGGCAGGCGCTGGAAAAGGTACAGGAGCATCTGAGGGCGTTGGAGAGGCATGCCGAGGAGAAGAAGGAAAATCCGGAAGCAAAGGCTCCGGATGACAAGTGGATCCGGGGCACCTTCGCCACTGCCAGGAACCTCCTGACCGGGGAGGCCGTGGCTCTGACCCGGGTGAGCACCATCAATGACCTGCGTCTGGTCTGTAATCTCTCCCGTCGCTTCGGTTTCGAACTGTTGATCGAGGGTGCCGAGGAAGCGTGGATCGACCCGGGCCTGATCGCCAGAACCGGTGCCTCGGTGATATTGACCCCCCGTATCCGGCGCGATGCCGATAAAGACCGCAACCAGAAGAGCGGTTCCAGCATCGAGAACGCCAGCATTCTTTACGAACACGGCATTCCCATCGCCATCCGGCCCCGCGGGACGGCCATCGCTCTGTGGGGACTGGCGGGAAGAGATCTGGGACATCTTCCGATGGAAGCTGCTTTCGCCGTACGAGGCGGTCTTCCGGAGGCAGCTGCCATCGAGGCGATCACCATCGAGCCGGCTCGAATTCTGGGTGTTGCGGATCGAATTGGATCGATCGAGGTGGGAAAGGATGCCGACTTCATCATCACCGATGGAGATCTACTCTCCTACCTGACTCATGTGCGCTGGGCCGTGGTCAATGGCAAGATTCAGTATGACAAGATGGAGGAAGGATTACTCGATCACATCCGTCCTGGAGGTGACGAAGTTCCTGAGCCTCCTGATGATCACTGGCCGCGTCGACTGGGTGATCCTCTCTAGTCGTTACCGGACGAACTTCCCTTTCGTGACCGACCGTTGCGCCACTTCGTGCGCGGATTGACACATTGAATCGGACCGAGATGATGGAGATGGGGAGATCGGTGTTTGCCGCATTCTCTCATCTCTCAACCAGAAGGATCGTTCGATGCGTCACCCGCAATGGCATTCTCAGACTTCTGTCATCAGAGGCATTCTGCTCTTGATGTGCTTTTCATTACTGGCGGGAGGTTTGTCTGGCCAGTGTGTGACGGGAACGCTGGAGATTTTCGGAGTCAGTGGAGGGGATTATCTTGGCCGTAGTGTTGCCGTCTCTGGTGGCAGGATCTTTGTCGGAGCCATCGGCGACGATGCCGGTGGGCCACTGAGCGGAAGCGTCAGGATCTTGCGACGTAACGGCGATAACTACCAGTTGGAACAGATTTTCCAGGGCGATTCCGGCTCCGAGTTCGGCTCTTCGATCAGTGTTGACGGGGACCTACTGGCGGTAGGTGCGGTGGGGTCCCAGAGCATTCATCTGTGGCGCAAGGATCGTTACTCCTGGAATGAGCTCGGTACGATCACGGATCCTGGTGGGCATACAGGAGATGGATTCGCTTCCTCGATCGATCTCAGAGGTGATTTGCTGGTGGTCGGAAGCCCTTACTACGAGATCAATTTTCAGGCGGTTGGTTGTGTGACCGTTTGGCGACTCGATTCAACGCAAGTTTGGCAACTGGAAGATCGACTTCTCGCCATCGACAGGGTTCCCGGAGATCAATTCGGCACGTCCGTATCCCTCGGGACAGACTCTGAGTTACTGGTGGGTGCTCCCGGACGCGATCTGTTCGGTGTCGATAGTGGTGGCGCCTATCTGTTCGAGAACGGACTCGATGGTTGGGTCGAGGGGATCACCCTGGGTGCTGGAGCCACAAACCCGGGCGACAAGTTGGGCACCGCTGTAGCCATATCCGGTGATCATATTCTTCTCGGTGAACCCTATTCTGACCTGGCAGGATCGGCTTCCGGTGCGGTGGCAGTGTACGCTCGAATCGCCGACAGCTGGGAGTTCACTGGACACCTGATGCCACCAGCAGGCTCATCCGGTTGTGCATTTGGAGCTTCGATCGCATTGAGCGGAAACCTGGCATGCATCGGAGCGCCTACCGATACGGGCATCGAGGCGTTCCCTGCCGGCTCCGCCACCGTTTACAAGTGGCAAGGAAACTGGCTTCCGGTCGGTCTGTTGACCGGGAATCCCGGTTCTTTCCTCGGATCTGCGGTTTCAGTTCATCGTGGCGTGGTTGTCACAGGTGCTCCGCTCGATTCCACCCATGCAGTTGTGGGCGGGAATGCACAGGTCGCGATCTTCGGAGACGAGGACTGTGACCAGGATGGCCAACTGGATGCCTGCTCGATTGCCACCGGGTTCGCTTCTGATTGTGATCTGGACGGAATTCTCGATTCTTGCGGAATCGAAAACGGAATCAACGACGATTGCGATGGAGATGGAATCCCCGATTATTGTTCCACCCTGGAAGGACTCGTTGCAGATTGCGACGCCGATGGCATTCCCGATGTCTGTTCAATTTCGGGAGGGCAAGTCTCCGACTGCGACGAGGATGGTGTTCCAGACGAATGCCAGAGCGATTGTAATCAGAATCAGATTCCTGATTCCTGTGAGATCTTGCAGGGACTCGCTTCAGACTGTGACGGAGATGGGATTGTGGATGAGTGCGCACTGGCTGACGGAACGGTTTCCGACTGTGATGCTGACGGTGAAATAGATGCTTGCGATGAAGACTGCAATGGAAATGGTATCTCTGATGTGTGCGACTTTATTCAGGGCAACGTGATCGACTGTAACTCGAACCACACTCCGGATGTTTGTGATCTCGAGGTTCCTGGGCAAGACACCAACGAAAACGGTCAACTAGATTCTTGTGAACCTCAGTTCATTCGAGGAGATGCCGATGGAGTGCAAGGGGTGCGGCTAGCAGATGCGATTTTGTTGATTGGCAGAGTCTTCGGTCAGAACTCGATTCCGGGTTGTATCGAGGCTGCCGATGCCAATGCCGATGGATTGCTCGATATCAGTGACGGAATCAGTCTTCTTTACTATCTGTACGCAAACGGCGAGCCACCCCCGCCACCTTTCCCCGAATGTGGAATAAGACCCATCGATGCGTTCTTCCCCTGCGAAGAGCATCCGACCTGCCCTTAGAGATTGACCACTTCACCACTGCGAACCAGTGCAACTCTGGTGGAGATGCTGCTCGGCTCGATTCCCCAGGTACTGGATACCGCGCTGCGATAACTCTCCAGCTGGTGCCGGTGTTTTTCGGCGGTCTCCTGTGCGGATCCGGAAATCTGATCGGTCTTGAAATCGATCACCTCTGCAGCAATCGGTTGGCCTTCTCGTTCGAGAATCACGAGTCGATCGATGATGCCGTTGCCGGAGTCACAGGAGTAAGGCACCTCTTTCTCCAGCACGAGCACGTCTCCTTCTTCCTGCCCGAGCCGGACTCCGGTGGCATCTCGATCAAGGATGGCGATCAGATCCTCATCCAGTGCGGAGCGAAGTATTTGCAGAGCGGCCTCGATATCGCCGCTCAGGCGAGGGTTCTGGCGTGTCAGTATCTGCTCGATGTCCGCGGGGAGTTCGGTATTCCAGTCGAGTACCTCCAGAGCGCCGTGGACCAATGTCCCGATGGAGCGGGCCCGCAAAGCCTCCTCGGTCGAGAAGATAGCGATGTGCTTCGACGGTGACCTTGTGGTGGCGGCGGTTGCGGCACTGAGATCGGGAATCCGTGCCAGTTGTGTTGAAGTGATCGACGTACCCTTGATCCTGGAGACAGCGGCCCTGGTTCCCTGTTCATAGAGGACCTCGCCCGCTTCCAGAGATTGCCCCTGGCCAAGGGTATGCCACAGCAAGTGAGCGGCCGATGATTCGGGCAGTCTCTGTGCCGGGATGATCATCGTCAGGGTTCGCTTTGCTCGGGTCATCGCCACGTAGAGGATGCTGAGAGCTTCCTGCAAACGCGATTGACGCCACTGGCGATTCATCTCGATGTAAGGGTCGCCGAGGATGTTTTGCTCCAGTTCCTTGATGTAACGGCCGATGATGGGCTCGACGGGACTGGTCGATAGGTCGTTCAGGGTCGACTTTCGTTCCAGCAACTTTGGCCGTGGCTTGAGCCAGTCACCTGCCAGTTCTGGCAGGATCACGACATCACGGCCGAGACCCTTTGCCTGATGGACCGTCATCACCTGCACCTGGGAACCGCTCGGCGATGAGAGTCGATGCCCCCTGAGGTGGGTGATCAATTCCTCGAGGCGACAGCCCATCGGATTCCTCAGGTGCAATTGCTCGAGCATCTGCTGGATCCTGGTCCGGTCCTCGGGCGACGAGATCCGGGCCAGTTCCCTGCAGATGGGGGAGATGGCCTCGAGCATTCCGAGTCGATGAATCCGCTCTCTCAGGAACGTTGCGATCGCTGTAGCGACCAACGGGTCTTCCCAGTCTCCGGTCGGGAACCCGTCGATGACGGTAGCGATTTCAGGGAGTGGAGAGCGAGCGACGGCAAATCGCATCGTCGCATCGCCGGGATGCTCGACGAGTTCGAGCAGGGCGACTAGCCTTCCGACGGCGGCGGAGTCAACGAGCGGATTGCCCCCTTCCTCGCTGGCAGCGATACCTTGCGCTTTGAGTGCCGCCACCATCTGGGCGATGTAAGCATTCTTGCGCACCAGCACCGCGATCGTTGCATCGGGGGAGTGCTCGAGAGAATTCTTCACCTCGTCGATGGCATCGATGAAGGGACAGACGGCAGCCTTGCGGTCGGCATGATCTCTGGCGACCTTCAACACCACGTGTCCTGGAGTATCGTTCGGTCCTCCGGGGGCCACGATGTGCTCGTGAAAATTGCGGCACCAGCCGGAGATGGCCGCCTGGTCGTCGGGTAACCAGTTTTCATCGGGGAGTTTGCCGAATACCTGGTTGACGCATTCGAGAATCTGGGGCGAGGAGCGAAAAGAGGTATCGAGAGAACTTTCCGAATCGGGTACCAGGTAACCGGCCATCAGGTCCAGCACTTCGGCGTGGCCGCCACGCCAGCCGTAAATCGCCTGTTTCGCGTCACCGACGCAGAAGATGGTACGCCCGCCGTCAATATCCGAGCGGATCTCATCGACCAGCGGTTCGAGGGCGGCAAACTGCAGCAACGAGGTGTCCTGGAACTCATCGAGCAACAGGTGACGGGTGGCAGCATCGAGTCGGTACAGGATCGTTCCCGCAGCGGCCAGGACTCCAGCGCTGGCCAGAGCTAACGGGATGTCCTGGTAGCCGACTCCACCGCGAGCTTGCAAGCCTTGGGTACGGAAGTGGCCGTAGTTTCGGAGTAGATCCCTGGTCGCGAGGTTCTGCGCCAGGATTTTGCCCGCCAGTTCGGGTCGCAAGGTATTCATCAGCAACTGTACGGTGCCCCGGATCTCGTCGGGGATCTCTTCTTTGTCGAAGTGGGTATTCCCTTCGCAGACGAACTTTGCAAGCCCTGATGAGAAGAGTTCCATTGGATCGATGCCCTGCGGGTCGTCGAACCATTGCTGCAACTTATCGAGAGATTTTTTCCAGTTCTTGCGCGGCGTTCCTGTTTTGGTCAGCGGACAATCTATCGACTGGAATTGTTTCCGGACCTGATCGATCTCGTTGGCTGTGGGAGGAGAGAATCCATCGGGGTTGTTCCACGCTTCGACCGGAAACTCCAGATACTTATCGTGGGCGTCAGAGACGATGTAGCCCAGTTCATCGGCAACCTGGCTGGATGCCTTGCCACGACTGAGTCGATGCATCAACTGGCGCGCTTCCTTTGGTCCACCCTGGGAGAGGATCTTCTGGATCGCACCTGCCTGGATCGCATCGAGTTGATCCTTCGCCAGGATGGTCCAGCCGGGGGGCAATCCACATTCGAAGGTGTGAGCAGTTGCCAGTCGCGAGAAGAACGCATCGAGGGTCGAGATGCGACAGACGTGCAGGTCATCGATGAGTCGACGCATAGCATCGCGGACCTGATCTCTACCCGGGGAGGAGAAGCCCGCCTCGACCAGCGATTCCTGCAGTTGAAGTAGACCGGTATCGCTCTGGATGGCCTCCAGCATGCGACCGAGTACCCGTTCCATGATCTCGCCGGCGGCCAGCCGGGTGAAGGTGACGGCGAGAATTCCGGAGGGCTCCTCACCGGCGATCAGTAAGCCGATGAAGCGGTTGGTCAACTGGTGGGTCTTGCCCGAACCAGCACTGGCACGAATCAGCAGGTGGGAGGAGAAGGTCATTCGGTCTCCTCTTCACTGTCCGTGATGCCATCGAGTCTTGCCGCAGATTCAACCACCACTCCAGCCAGCGCCCGTCGCCACGGTGATTTCAACACCGTCAACAACTCATCGGTACCGGTGAGGATTCCCTCGATCGCAGCCTGAGTGTGGATCCGAGCCTGTTCGAAATCTTCTTCACTCCAGTTGGCGATCTCGATGCGGGTATGATCGGTGCTGGCCGGGAGCAGGAAGAAACCGACCTCGGCATCGGCACTGAGGGTGATGCCATCGATCTCCAGTTGAGGAGCAAACAACCGATAGAGCGGCAGTTGTAATTTGATCCACGTCTTGTTGTTCAGTGGCCCTCTTCGATGGTCTTTTTCGGGATCCCTGGCATTGTCGCCGGTCTTGTAGTCGAGCAGGCGCCAGCGCTGCTGCTCCGGGTGATAGTCGATGCGATCGATACGACCCGAGAGTCCCATCTCACCACTGGAAGTCTGGATGCGGCAAAGATCCGCATCGAGCGACACTTCGGCTGCGACCAGTTGCCAGCCGAGCGCCCGTTGTTGTGCCTGAACGTGAGCCCAGGCATCGAGTCTGACCCGCGCCTGCTCCAGTTGCACCAGTACCGCTGATCTGGCGGGATCCGCGATCTTGTCGTTGCGGTAGCGATCGAGCAGCAGATGCAGCGATTCTCGAATCTGTTCCTCATCGGTCAGATCTCTCAGGTCTGGATTCTTGCCGAAGCGTTCCAGTACCCAGTGGATCATCGTACCGAAGTCGAGACGGTTGAGTTGATGATCGCGATCATGGCAATCCCGGTTACCCAGGACCTGGTTCATCTGGAACAGAACAGGGTCTTCCAGCCAGTCAGAGAGTGCCGTGATGGCAATGGTGTCGGGTGGCGCAAGCACCACTCCTCTCGGCGGGCCGAGTGACTCCGGACTGAAACTCTCGCTACCCGTCTCGGGAAGGTAGAAACGGTCTCGTTTGTACTTGTCGAGGAAACGGGCCAGATGGTCGATCCCATCGGAACCCTGTAACAGCAATCGACTCGGTAGTAGCGGATTTCCTTCCCCATCACGAGAACACATCGCGATGACCACTTCACGTCGGCCGTCGAGCAGGGTGTGGAGCAGATGAGTGTCCCTGGCGCTTATCTGTCGGGGTCCGGACATCCCCAGTTCTTCCCGGAGACCATGGGGAAGTAGCGGGTTCCCGGTCGGCGCCGGGGACAGTCGACCCTCGGTGGCTCCGGTCAACAGCAGCAAGCCTGCGCTATCGAGAGGCAACTCGAGCCAGCCCAGAACGTCGATGCCGATATTTTCGTGCCGGTCAGGATTCGGGGTTTCCTCCAGCAAATCGGCCAGCAAGGACACGACATCGAGTCCGGAGAGCGGATCATCATCATGCTGGTCGATGTGGCTCAACTGATTGACCGCCTCGATCAGGTTTTCTCGACCCTGTTCCGGTAGTGCCGGTTGACCGAGATCATCAACACCGACCAGATCTCTGAGGCACTGGATCAGTTGTTCGATTCGCAGGCTGCAATTGCCGGACTCGGTACGTAGCGGTTCGATCGCCTTGCAGATGTGACGGACGGCGGCCGGAGCACCGGAATCGGTGGCCAGTACCGGTTGTCGTCGCGTGGACCAGCGGTCGATAGACTCGATGGGATCGAGCACTCGTCCTCTGGAGTTCTTTTCAAGAGGTAACTCCCGATGGACCGATGGATGTCTCGCCAGAGCAGAGACTCCGTGACTCGAGAGCGTATCGACTGTGGATCGCAGATCGGCCAGCAGTCGTCCACAGGAGGTTTCGTGATGAGGAGTCCCTGCGGCGATGTGGAGCGGAATCTGTGATCTGCGAAACCCCTCCACTAGCCACGGGCTCAGTTTCTCATCGACCAGACCGATGGTGACCTCGTCGACACTTTTTATGCTGGAGTGCTGGTGGATCCGATCGATCAGCGCCGCAGTCAGCGATCTGGGGTCATCCGAGAAGATCGGATCGTTGAACTGCGGGCAAGGTCGTGATTCCCACTGCTCGGGGATCGGACAGCCGAATTCGTCGTAGAGATCAGCGGCTCCCGCATCGGCATCGATCCACGCTTGTGCCTGGCAGTGTTGATCGAGCCACTGGCGCATCCGTGCCGGCAGTTCGAGGACCCCGATGAGGATCACTTGTAGATCTTCAGAGATCGGAGGTGCCGAGAAGGTACCACTGTCTGTCACTCCGAGTCGTTGCAGGTTTGCCGATCGTTTGGCCTCGATGTTTTCGACGGCGCGCAATCGCAGCGCTGCCTGTGGGTCTTGCGAGGCCGCTAACTCTGCTGCGGCACCGAGAGTGATGCCATCGCGGCGCAGATCGGAACAGAGACGAGACAGCAGTTTCACCAGCGGTAGCAGTGCCGGGGCTTTGAGCATTTCGGGCTCGAGGCCGATCGTGGCCAAGATGTGTGGTGCACTGGATCGCAATGCCTGGAGCCAGGCGATCCGCTCTTCCAGTGGTGTAGCCATCGGATCGGTGGGAGGAGCGACCGTTTGCTCGAGGTGGCCTGGAGTCGTGATCCTGGGGGGGATCAGGCCACGCGCCTGTCGCCTGGCTAGTTCCACCAGCAAACGGCGTAATCGCCTGACGACCCGACGCCCGGGAACCACCACCACCAGGTGGCGTAGATCGAACGGGCCGGCGCCAGATGGCTTGCGGGAGTTCCCCGATCGCTCCTGGTGTGATCCTAAGATCCGATCTGCAGCGGAGTTCAGAGCGTCCGTATCAGTTCCGAGGAAAACTCGATCCATTTTTCTACGCTCCCATCTGTGAACTTCTGGCAGGGGAAAAGCACTCCCAGCCCCTCGGATACGATCCCCGGTGCCGATCCTGACACCTGCAGTGAAGGTGGGGTCTGAGGAGATCGCCGTCAACCCGTGGCGGACCATGGCCGCAGGGGGTTGGGGCAGGTAGATTCTGGCTATGAGTTCCAGCAATTCACCCGCTCTTGGTTTCGTCATCGACAATCGCCGCTGTATCGGCTGTCACGCCTGCACCGTGGCGTGCAAGACGGAGCATTCCGATCCGGTGGGGGTGAACAAGACCTGGGTTCAATACCTGGAGAAGGGGGTTCACCCGCGAGCAGAGCGTGCCTTCCACGTCCTTCGCTGCAATCACTGTACCGATGCTCCCTGCGTCGAGATGTGCCCGACATCCAGTCTGACGATCCGAAAAGATGCCATCGTCGATTTCGATCCGGC
>DCAA01000001.1:41176-68871 GCA_002311345.1 Planctomycetes bacterium UBA1146
CCAGAGACGGGAACCGCCACCAAGTGCAACTACTGCGCCCACAGGGTCGATGCCGGAAGGGAACCGGCCTGTGTTGTGGTCTGTCCCACCGACGCCATCATCTCGGGTGATCTGTCGGATCCGAAGAGTCGGATCGCCAGACTGGTGGCCAGTGAGCCGACGATGGTGCGCAAACCGGAGAAGGGAACCGGTCCCAGGATTCACTACATCGAAGGGCATCGGGAGGCGCTCGATCCGCTGGCGAGTCACAGGAGTGTCCGGACGCTGTGGGGGGAGAGACCCAGAGACGGCACCGATCCTGCCGCCGGCGAGGAGGTTGTGCCCGAGCGAGGAGCCCCGCGTCGAACCTACGATATCCACCAACGACACGCGCTGAGCTGGGGCTGGAAGGTGAGCGCCTACCTGTGGACCAAATCCATCGCGGCCGGTGTGGTGATGGTGCCGGCATTGCTGGCACCCTTCGAGCGAACATCACTGGTCGACGGAGCTCTCTCCTACGGCTGGAGCATCGCTTTGATCTTCCTGGCGCTGACCGGTGTATTGCTGGTTGCCGATCTGAAGAGACCGGAGAGATTTCTGTGGGTGCTACTGAGACCGCAGTGGTCTTCCTGGCTGGTGAGGGGAGCCTACGGTATCTCTCTCTACTCTCTGGTGGCGGTTGTCGGCTGGTGGCGTGAGGATTCCGTGGACTCTCTCGTCGGCACCGTCACACTGGGGCTGGGGGCGGTGCTGGGCACCTTCGTGGCGGTCTATACCGGCTGGCTGTTCGGTCAGGCAAAGGGTCGAGACCTGTGGCAATCGGCCTTCTCTCCGGTCCATCTCGGATTCCAGGCGATCGTTGCCGGAACTGCCGTGCTGCTGCTGGTGAATCCGGAGGCACTGTCGGCGCTGAGCGGATTGCTGGTCGTGGCGCTGATCTTCGAGTTGCCGTTCGTATTGCTCGAGGTGTTCGGAAAACACTCGACCGAGGCGGCGGCTGTCGCTGCCCGGTCGATGACGCTGGGAAGTCGGGGCTGGTGGTTGGGTGCCGGTGCCATCGGCGCATGCAGGATATTACCGATCCTGATCATCCTGGGTCTTCCTGCCAGCGGACTCACTCACGGGATCTCAGCGCTACTGGCATTGCTTGGCGTCGCCATCTGGGAACACCTCTGGGTCGAGGCGCCGCAGCGCCTTGCGCTGGCTTGAGGGGCGACATGGCTTCGAAGATCAACTGGATCGAACGACTCTCGGCCCGGCTAGGCCTGGTTCCCCGCACCCGCAAATTGCCTGAACCGGTTCCATATGGCGCAGAACTTCGTGACTACCCTCCCTTCGAGAAGTGGCTGGAGGTGGAAGAACTGGATTCCACTCGCAAACTGCGTCGCATGGCGATGATTCCGACCACCTGTTTCAACTGTGAAGCTGGCTGCGGTTTGCTCGCAGCGGTTGATGTAGATGAGATGGAGATCGTTCGGATCGAGGGTAACCCGCTTCATCCGGGCAGTCGGGGTCGCAACTGCGCCAAGGGACCTGCGACGTTGAATCAGGTCAAAGATCCGGAGCGTATCCTGCAACCGATGCGCAGGGAGGGGCCGCGGGGAGCAGGGGGCTTCGTTCCCATCTCGTGGGATGCGGCGCTCGATCAGATCGCTGCGAATGTCAGAGAACTATTGCTCACGAACCGACATGACGAGGTGATGTACCATGTCGGTCGGCCCGGCCACGAGGGGGCGATGGAGCGGGTTCTGCAGGCGTGGGGAATCGACGGCCACAACACCCACACCACGGTTTGTTCTGCCAGTGCTCGTTGCGGTTATCAACTGACCTGGGGGTATGACCGGCCTTCTCCCGACCACGAAAATTCCCAGTTGATCTTGTTGCTCAGTGCTCATCTCGAGGCGGGGCATTACTTCAATCCTCATGCCCAGCGGATCATCGAGGCCAAGCAGAGAGGAGCACGCATCGTGGTGCTTGATCCTCGCCTTTCCAACACGGCAGCGTGTGCGGATCTGTGGCTTCCCACCAGACCCGGCACCGAGGGCGCTGTGCTGCTGGCAGTACTGCGTCTGCTCATCGACGAGAACAAGATCGATCACTCCTTCGTCAGAGACTGGGTCGACTGGAGAGGTTATATGGCGCACCTGCATCCCGCAGAGCCGCCAACGGTCGATCGGTTCCTGCAACTCTTCTCCCGTCACCTGTCACAGTGGACTCCCGAGATGGCCGAGCAACAGGCAGGACTCGAGAAAGGTAGCGTCCGAGCTCTCACCGATGAGGTCGCGCGTGCCGGCAGTCGTGTGGCGGCGCATATCTGGCGCAGTGCCGCCAGCGGGAATCTGGGAGGATGGCAAATCGCCCGCGCGCTGGCGCTACTGACCGCATTTACCGGTTCTGCAGGTAGCGAAGGTGGAACCTCACCGGCGGGCTGGAACAAGTTCAAGCCTGATTACTTCTCGATGCCAGAAGATGGCTCGCGCTGGAACGAACTGATCTGGCCACGACAGTGGCCCACCTCCTTCTACGAGATGGGTCATCTGCTTCCTCACCTGGTCGAAGATGGGGTCGGGAAGATCGGAGTCTACTTCACCCGGGTCTTCAATCCGGTCTGGACCTTCCCTGATGGCATGTCCTGGATGAATATGTTGCGTGATGAGAAGAAGGTTGGATTACACGTTGCCCTCACTCCGACCTGGAACGAGACCGCATACTTTGCTGATCTTGTGCTGCCGATGGGTCACTCCACCGAGCGTCACGATATTCAGAGTCAGGAGACTCATTCCCGTCGCTGGATCTCATTTCGCCAGCCGGTCTTCCGTACGTTGGCGAGATTGCAGGGAAGACCCAGCGACGACACGCGCGGTTTCAATCCGGGACAGGTCTGGGAAGAGGATGAATTCTGGATCGAACTCTCCTGGCGCATCGACCCGGACGGAGAACTTGGGATCCGGAAGCACTTCGAATCTCCCTATCGCCCCGGAGAGAAGGTCACCGTCGAGGAGCAGTACCGTTACATGTTCGAGAACGATATTCCGGGACTTCCCGAGGAGGCGGCAAAGAAGGGGATGGACCCGTTCGAGTACATGTCTCGAATCGGTGCTTTTGAATTGCCGGGAGAAACGAATCGACGCCACCTGCAGAGGGTGGAGATCTCCCCTGGATTCAGGCCACTCGTCGATGCTGAAACCGGTGTTGCTACCGTCGATGGCAAGGTAGTTGGGGTCGCGGTCGATGGTGCCATTCGCGAGGGATTTCCCACAGAGAGTCGCCGCATCGAGGTCTATTCACGGCTGCTCGAGGAATGGGGTTTCGGGGATATGGCGCTGCCGGGTGCTCCTGAGAGTCATGTTGCCCCCGACCAGCTCGATCCCTCGAAGGGGATCTACGTGCTGGTGCCCACCTTCCGCTTGCCGACGATGATTCACTCTCGATCGGCAAATTCGAAGCATCTGATGGAGATCTCGCATGCCAACCCCGTCTGGATCCATCCCGATGACGCCCTCATGCATGGCATCGAGGATGCCGACCTGGTGCGCATCGAGACGGAGATTGGACACTTCGTCAATCGTGTCTGGATCACCGAGGGATTGAGGCCGGGGGTTCTTGCCTGTTCTCACCACATGGGACGCTGGAGACTGGAATCCGGTCCCGGGTCACGCTGGGGTAGCGCCACCGTGCGCTTCGAGGACCTGCCAGGAGGTCGGATTCGGTTACGTTTGCTCGAAGGTGTGCGTCCCTTCAAGAGCAAGGACCCCGACAGTTCCCGATCCTGGTGGTCGGAAGCTGGAGTCCATCAGAACCTGGCGTTTCCGGTCCAGACCGATCCGGTCAGCGGTATGCATTGCTGGCACCAGAAGGTCCATCTGACGAAGGCAGACCCGACAGATCGGTATGGAGACGTGGTGGTGGATCCCGAGAAATCACGACAGGTTCACCAGCGCTGGATGGCCCTGGCGCGGCCAGCCTCGCCGGAGCTCCACGGTGGACTGCGTCGTCCGCGTGAACTGCCCAGACCGCTGGCGAGGGTTCCGCAGGCGTACCTGTTCGAGCACAACCAGGATCGCTGAGAACCACGATTGATATTGCGAGCCCTTTTGACCCAAAGAGAAGAGGTGCCGAAAAGATGACAGCCCGGTTGCTCGAGGGACTTCCTCTTCTGTCAGAGACTCCCGCCCGATGGGCACAGTTGGCCCTCGAGAATCTCGATGAAGTACTGAGAGATCACGCCTGGTGTGAGTACAAGGCGGCCAGCGCAGGTCTTGGTCTGCTGGCACGTTTCCCGGAGTACGATCTGCTCATCCGTCCGATGATCGCCCTGGTGCAGGAGGAATTGCTTCATTTTCGCCAGGTTACCGACTTGCTCAGGCAAAGAGATGTCGCGCTGGGAATCCCGCCACCGGATCCCTATGTGAAAGGCCTGCGGAATATCCTCTGTGCTCGCGGCAGCGGACTCGGCGGACTGGGAGATCACCTCATCGTCAATGCCTTCATCGAGGCGAGATCTTGCGAGCGGTTCCGGGTTCTGGCGGCAACACTGGCTCACGGCGATGAGAGTGATCGTGCCCTCGCGGATTTCTACCAGCGACTCGCCGATGCAGAAGGACGGCACTGGGAGACTTTTCGGGATCTTGCCCTGGAAGTCTGTGATGCCGATGCAGTTCATAGGAGGATCGAGGAGGCTGGTCAACTCGAGGCTCAACTGCTCGAAGATCTGCCGCTAGAACCTCGGATGCACTAGGAGGCTCCTTGTCTCGTCAGGTCATCGTCACCGGTTGCAGCCGTGGAATCGGCAAGGCTCTCGTCGAGCAGTTTTGTGCCAGCTCGATCTCGATCGCTGGTTGCGCCAGAAGTACCGATTTGTTGCGAGAGCACGGGGATGATCCGTACTTCCGTTCAGTCGATGTCACCGATTCCGATGCGATGGAGAAGTGGGCTCAGGATCTCGCAAGCGCCGGAATGATTCCTGATCTCGTCGTTGCAAATGCAGGGTATCTGAGCGAACCGGGACCTCTCTGGGAGATCTCTCCTGAGGAGTTCGATCTGGTCATCGACGTGAACGTGAAGGGAGTGGCAAACGCGGCACGTGCCTTCTTGCCGGGCATGATCGATGCCGGTGCTGGCACCTTCGTTGCACTCTCATCAGGATGGGGCCGATCGACATCCCCGGGAGTGGCGCCCTACTGTGCTTCCAAGTTTGCTGTGGAAGGTCTGATCGGCGCTCTCTCCCAGGATCTTCCTGCCGGAGTCAGTGCTGTAACTCTCTCTCCGGGTGTGGTTCATACCCAGATGCTGGCGAGGGCTTTTGGTGCTCGAGAGGCGAGTACGGCAGTCGATCCTGGAGAGTGGGCCGTGGATGCCGTCGAGTTTCTTCTCTCCCTCGGGCCATCGTGTAACGGCCAGTCTCTCACTTTTGAGAGGTGATCATTGCCCGGGTCCGGGTGTTTTTTCGCTTTTTTCGGTCTCGCTTTGACGGTTGACCCACAGTTCCATCCGCGAACGCAGCGTCTGAAGAGGCATCGATCCGGCAGCGAGCAGATGGTCATGGAAGGCCCGGATGTCGAAGTCATCTCCGAGTTGCTTGCGGGCATTCTTGACCAGATCCTGGATTTCCAGTTCGCCGATCTTGTAGGCGAGTGCCTGTCCCGGCCAGGCGATGTAGCGATCCACCTCTGCCTCGACGTTTTGTCTCGTCAGTGCCGAGTTCGAGAGCATCACTTCGATGGCCTGATCACGCGACCAGCCGTATTCGTGGATCCCGGTATCGACTACCAGTCTCAGAGCCCGCCACATCTCGTAGGAGAGTTTCCCAAAGCGTGAGTAAGGATCGGTATAGAACCCCATCGCTTCCCCGAGCGATTCGGCGTAGAGACCCCAGCCCTCGATGTAAGCGGTGAAATGTGTCGCCTTTCTCCATGCTGGCAATCCTTCCAGTTCATTCTGGAGAGCCAACTGGAGATGGTGTCCTGGTACTGCTTCATGCAGTGCGAGAGCTTCCATCTCGTAGATGGGGCGGCTGGTAAGATCGTAAGTGTTGGCATAGAACCACCCTGGCTGGCTTCCATCGGCTGGCGGGGATCTGTAGTAGGCAGTGGTGGACCGCGGAGCCTCGAAATCGGGGATCGGGCGAACCCCGTAAGGTGCCCGGGGTAGTCTACCAAACAATTTGGGAAGCATCGCATCGGCTCTCTTGCAGATGTCCCTGTACCCCGCAAGAAGGGCCTGAGGATCTTCGTGATAGAAGCGTGAATCGGTACGAAGGTACTTGGTGAATGCCTCGAAGTCCCCGTCGAATTCTACCTCGGCGATGATCTTCTCCATCTCGGCACGAATCCGGGCAACTTCACTCAGTCCCAGTTTGTGAATCTCCTCGGCGTTCTTCTCGGTTGTGGTGTGAAGCCGGATGCAATGGGCGTAGTAATTGCTCCCGGTCGGATAGTAGAGACAGGCAAAAGTGGAGCGTGCCAGGGGAATGTACTCGTCACGAAGATAGTCATGGAACTCGACCAGCGCTGGTTGCACATCGTTGGTGATCATCTCGTCGGCTTCGCTGGTCAGTCGTTGCTGGACCTGTGGATCCACTTCAGCACTCATCGAGCGAAAAGGGTCGAAGAAGAGGGTCTCCCGAGCCGGTGATCCCGTCTGCGTGGTGATTTGATCGAGAACGCCCTCGAGCGTGATGCTAGGCGGGAGAAAGCCCTCATCGACCCCCTTGCGAAGTACTTCCAGGGTTTCCGTGATGACACGGGGGGCCTCGCTCAGTCGCGACAGGTAGGCCTGGTAGTCGCGAGTGCTGTTGAAGTTCATTCGACTCGATAGTGTCGGAAGCCACACCTGGGGCCCACGACGCTGACTGATGGGTGTGTATTGCAACCCGATGCGTGTGCTGTCCATGTTGTTTTCAAGGATTCTCAGCAGCATCTGCGCTTGCTGTCTCTCGGCAGGGGGGAGTCGGTGAATCTCGTATGCTCGAATCTGGCGCAAGATCGCGAAGTTGAAATTCACCTCCGCATCGATCTGGTCGAGCCCGAAGTTACCGAGATGGAAGTCTGCTTCTCTGATCCCGAAGCGTGATGCCAGCGTTGGTTTCGTTTCCAGCATATGATCCCAGTAACGCTGGTATATTTCGTCGAGATTCTGCCGGATGTGCTGGATGGGGTCGGCAGCGGCATCGGCTGAATCCTGGCCAATGAGGATTACTGGGGTCAGGAAACTGACAGCAAAAACACCCACCAGGGTCGCCTTCGTGAACATCAAAGATTTCCTTCCCGAGAGTCGATGGCAATCGGAACCCTGGACCAGAGTACACGATGGGTCCGTTTCGGGAGACTCCCGAGGTTGGAGATCAGTCGCGTGGATCGGGCAGAGCCGGATCACCAGAGATCGCGATGACTCCGTCCAGGTGCGGCAGTTCACCCAGGGAGAGTTCGATTCGATCTCGAAATTCCTGGGGGAAGAAACGACTCAACTGACGGGTTCCATCAGCGAGTATCGGCCCGGTGACCGAATCAAGGATGGGTCTGTGGATGCGACTGTCGGGCCACTGGAAGACCCCCAGAATCAGCACTCCCATGAGAATTCCTGCCAGCGAGAAGCCCATCGCTGCACCCAGTAGGTTGTCGCAGATCCGCAGTGTGCGGTCAAAGAAACTGCGCAGGATCATCGTCGAGAGAACGGCCAGTGCCGCACAACTGCAGAAGATCGCGAAACCGGAGATGATCTGGCTAAACAGTGGTCCCATCTGCTGGCGAATTGGCGAAAAGAGGTCGGTGGTCGCCAGCGGGATCGAGAACTGGCCGGCGAGGATCACGCCGATGGTGGATCCTAGCAAGATGGCAGTCGAACGGTAAAATCCCACTCCCGCTCCGGTGAAGATTCCCGACAGCAAGCCGAGGCCAACGACCACATCGATCCAGTTACAACCATCCCACACTTCACGGATGGTCAGAAGCATGCTGGAATCTGCCAGAGGGAAAAACGGAACAGCCGTGAGCAAACAACTCACGGTTTGCGCAGGGATCTGAATTTCGATCAATGTGCGTGTATTTCTCCTGTCGGCGTGTATTCAGGTTCCCGCAGCAGCACTTTTTTGTCAAGACTCTCTGGATTGCAGGGACGGTGAGATACCGTCTGTAGACAGGTCTATAGCAACGATGGCGAAGAACAGGTCGATGACTTTTGTTGAGTGCTCGGGCACCGAAAGAACTAGCGTCGGGTAGTGGGGAGCCCGCGACTGGACCAACCGGGGAAGGTGACATTTCCAAGCACATCGGTTTCCCCGACGAATCCACCTCTCATGTCATGGAGATTGGTGAATCCTGCCTCCGAAAGGAGATCTGCGGCTTTCTGCGAGCGGCCACCTTTTTGGCATCCGAGGATGATACGACAATCGCTAGCCATCTCATCGGTTACCGTCTCGACGAATTCTGGATTCATCCTGAGACCTACACCTCCTTGGCCGCGGATCATCACGGGAATGTTGAGTGCCTCAGGGACGTGTCCCTGGACGTATTCTTCGGGCATTCTCACATCGATATAGACGTAACCTCGATCAGAGTTCAGTAACTCGTTCGCGCGGTCCGGATCGATACGTTTGACGCCCACTCTGCCCCCTCTCTTCCTCGTCGCGGTCGGGACTCCGGTGCACACTGCAGTGTTCTCATTCCATCGCAAACGACCTCAGGCCGCGAGACTGCTGAGCACTGCTTTGTATTTCCAAACGATGAAGCCCGAACCCGATGCGGTCGACCCGCATACCTGATGTCTCGATGACGCGGAATGCTCCCGATCAGGATCCAGACATCGTGAGTTCAGAACCCCCGGGTGTCAACCGGTGGGTGACGGCTTTGAATGGAGGAGATGAGCACTACATGAGAAATCTATCGAGCTTCCGAGAATCCATCGGAAGGGGGTGTTGCACTGTGCCTGAGGCGGGAAAGTCCGATCCAGTTGATTGCGAAGTGGGCACCGATGGCACCGGAGAGGCCAGCAGGTTCCCAGAGTGAGAGTTTGCCCAGTGCCAGACCTGCAATCAGAGCGATCAACGGCCAGCAGGATAGTCGTCGATCACCGGTCCAGTGGGCAAGGCCGAAGAGGGCGCTCGATAACCACAATCCGATCACTGGTTGCAGCAAACCTCGAAATAGCAGTTCTTCAGCGACTGACGAGAGTAGTGCCAGACCGAAAACCTCTCCGATAGTGAGGCCCTCGAAGATCTGAGCCAGTCTGCTCTCGAGGGTTCTGGCATGGTTCCAGACCTTCGACAGCAGGAATGAGAGGGCCGCTGCGGCGCTACCGAATCCAATACCGATCGCGAATCCACCGACGACTTCACCAACGGGGCGAACAAACTCCGAGATATCAAGGATCACCCAGATCCCGATGATGGCGATGAGTCCCATGCTTCCATGGAAGATGAGAGATCCACGAAACAGTTGGCGTGGCCCCAGGGTATTACTCATTCGCCGGGATCGATTCGTTGCTCGATGATCTTATGAGCATTTCGTTTCAATCCCTCGTATCCGGTGCGGGTCACTGGTGTCCCCGCATAGATTTCGAGCCAGGCTTCGTGGGACAGGTGGGTAATTTCCTGAGGGTCAGTGGGGAACTGGCGTGGGGCAAGTTCCGGATGGATCTGTGGGTCCTTTCGCCCTTCTCGAGTATTCCATGGACAGACTTCCTGGCAGATATCGCAGCCAAAGAGCCAGTTATGCAGCCTCGACTCCTTCGGGAGTTCACCACGGTGCTCGATGGTCCAGTAGGAGATACAGCGCCCTGCATCGATGGTGCGCGGTGAAACGATGGCGCTTGTCGGGCAAGCATCGATACACCTGGTGCAGTTGCCACAGTGGTCCATGGCGGGTGTACTGGCGACAAACGAACGATCAGTAACGATGGCTCCGAGAAAAAACCAACTTCCAATTTCGTGATCGATGACGATCCCATTCTTGCCGATCCAGCCAATTCCGGAGAGTTCGGCCCAGTCACGTTCAAGAAGCGGAGAGGTATCAACGCTCCACCAGGTATTCCAGCGATCTCCCTCCGAGACGAATTCGCAGAGCGATTCCAACATCGGCCTCATCACCTTGTGGTAGTCCCGGCCTCGAGCATAGCGAGCGACCTTCGCTCCAGGTTCTGTTGATGGGCCTGTGGAGGACACGGCCGATGAGTAGGGCAAGGTAACAGTCAGGACGCTTCGTGCTCCTGGAAGTGACTTCCTGGGGTCTATACGACGTTGGGTGTTGCGGGTGATCCATTGCATCGATGCGTACTGCTTTTTTTCGATCCAGCGGAGGAATCTATCGGCATGGGGAGAACGAGTTGCTTCGGAGATTCCCAGTGAATGGAACCCGATCCTGAGCGCCTCTGCGATCAAGCGTTTGGGAGACTCCCTCTCCCGGATTGCATCAGAACCTGCCATCATTCCTCCGTTGACAGATGGTAGCGCTCCAGGGGGATCATGGGAGTCCCATCTGGAGAATCAGCCAGGAAATCGAAGTGGAGAACTTCAGCATGGGCTACCTGAAATTATTGCGGGTACACCATTGGGTGAAAAACCTGTTCGTCTTGTTACCGGTCCCATTCGCTCTTGCTTCAGGCGTTCAATTCGATCCGTCCTCGTTGTGGATCGGTCTACTGGCTTTTTCGTTGCTCAATTCAGGAGTCTACGCGCTCAACGATGCCATCGATAAGGAGCGTGACCAGCAACATCCGAAGAAGAAGTTTCGACCGGTTGCTGCCGGAGCAGTGGAACGAAACTCGGCACTCGTCTTCAGCTTCTTCCTCGTGGTGACGGCTTTGATTCTCCTGGCCAGAGGCGGAGTTTTTCAGGGAGTGTTTTTTGTCGGAGTTTCATATCTGGTGCTCAATATTGTCTATTCATGTTGGGGAAGATCGATTCCTGTCATCGATGTCTGCTTTTTGGCTTCCTTCTTTTTTCTGCGAATATTGCTGGGCTGTTTTCTTGTTGGAGCGGATCCTAGTATTTTATTGCTTGCAGGTGGAACCAGCATCGCCTTGTTACTTGCACTGGGGAAACGTAACTCCGAGTTACAACTGCTGGTCACCGAAAAACACCGGGCGAGTCTCAGCTGGTATACCAAAAGGGGAATTTTCTGGGCAATTCAAGTTCAGGTTGTCATCTCGGCAGGAATCTACACTTACTACTGCATTTCTTCTGAACTGTTCGTGGCTGATCGGTGGTGGTGGAGTTTGCCTTTTGTCTATCTGGGACTATTTTTCTATCAGCGCCGTCTTCTGGTCCTGGGGGATTCTAGATCCCCTGTGGATATGCTACTGGGCTCGCCATTGATGCAGTCTTTGATCCTGCTGTGGGCGGCTACGGTTCTCTTTGGCATCGGTCTTGTCTAGAAGGCAGCAAGAATCGAGTTCGGGTTGTCACGATAGTCAGGTTGGTCAGATTGCATCTCCATCTTGTCCCTCCCTTGCCATCTACAGCAATATATGAAGGGTAGACCTTCATGTATGCGGCGACCTAGAGTTTGCTTCCTGCTTCAGGACACCATAAATTCTATCTACAGGCGTATGGTTGACGATTGAGTTTGCGTCTCTATTGAAGACAACTTATATTGTAGTCAGTGAGAGTTATTTTCTAGAGGGCAAACAGTTTTCGTAATTATTATGATTTGAGGCTAGTAATTATGTCCAATGACTTTTCTAGTCAGCACGATAAAAATCACGGTCACAAAGATCTCTGGTTGGTAGTGGGGTGGCCTGGAGTGGGCGGAGTTGCCGCATCCGCTGTGCAGGCGATTCATCATGAACTGGGTTCGAGTCTTGTCGATGCGATCGAACCCGATCCTACATTCGAGGTTGAAGAGATCCGCGTGCGTTCCGGTGTTTGTTTCCCCGGACCTCTTCCCCGGCTCAGTTTTCGTGTAGTAAATACCGGGGTTGACCATGATCTGTTGCTCTTCATCCCTGATCGTCAACCTGACCAACAAGGCCTGGCACTTTGCCGTAGGGTGCTGGAATCTGCAGCCTCCATGGGTATATCCAGGGTCGTCACCTTTGCGGCGCTCACCTCTACCATCGCTCCGGAAGCTACACCCGCGGTTTTCTATTGCAGCCCGGATCCACCGCTGCAGAGGGAGATGACAGACATGGGAGTGGATCCGATGGAGTCCGGTTCGATTCGTGGACTCAATGGATTGATGCTTCTGGCTGCCCAGGAAGTGGGCATTCCTTCCGTATGTCTCATATCCGAGATTCCCACCTGGGGAATCCAGATGCCCAACCCGAAGACTTCGAAGGCGCTCGCAACGACCCTTGCGGGCCTCCTCGGCATGAAGTTCAAACTTCTTCACCTGGAGCCCCAGATCATAGCGATCGAGGAATGCATGATCGAGATGCGAGGAACTACCGATTTCCAGCTCAAGGGATTGCTCGAGCACGAGATCTTCGAACCCCATATTTCCAATGCTTCGGATAAGAACCAGCTAACGAAGCAGGATATGGAACGAGTGGAAAGTCTCTTCACCGAGGCCACCATCGATCGGTCACGGACGATGGCATTGAAGGTCGAATTGGATCGACTCGGAGTTTTTGTTGACTACGAGGATCGCTTTCTCGATCTGTTCAGAGAATGCAGTTGAGTCTTTTGAGAATTTGATCCCGATACTCTTCGATCACTCACGAAAGGTTGCAAGTGGACCTTCGTCGTGGTCGCCTTCGTGTCGGTCGATCAGAGTCCTTGTTCGCAACCGAGTGTGTCATCGGTCCAGTCTATTCCCGGATTCGGGAATGGAACCCAGGGCCCAGGTCCTCCCAGGAAGAAATAATAGAGCAGGAAGATGGCATCTGAGATGTCGGTGATGCCGTCATCATTCGCATCTCCTGCATCCATACAGATCGGAAGTGGGCCGCCCAGGAAGGTGTAGTCGAGGTGATAGATCACATCGGCAATATCCACATTTGTATCCATGTTCACATCACCGCGGATAAAGACAGGCTCAGGCGGGGGAGGATCTCTCACCTCGATCCAGCCCGGTTGAAGGTCGGTCACCGGCACGGAGATGGTGCCAAAGACCAAGATATTCATGATGGGGGGATCACCGAAGCCATCCTCAGGAGTGAAAATGATGTCTTGTTCCTCGACCCCCGCATCGACCTCTCCGAGGATGAAAGCGATCTCCTGGGGATAGCCCAGTGAGGGAAGGGTTTGTCCCTCGAAGGGGGGCAGGAAATCGAACAGGACACCGCACACGATCGTCCCTAGCTCGGGATTGACCTGTTCCTGGACGTATTCCGCCTCGATGGATCCCACCAGGGTTCCGTACACATCGACGACAAGATTGTTGATGGGAGCACCAACGGGAAAACTCATGGAGAATGAATAACCGGCGATGAGTCCATCCCAGTCACCTTCCACCGGCAGTGAGAAGGACTCTCCTGGATTCGCTTCAGTGACTCCGAGGCGAATCATCGGCTCCTGAGATAATCCGGTCAGCGCCACCAGAAGCACCACTACGAGCCACAGCACGCCGTGGGCACGAGCAGCATCAGTTGCGTAAGATCGTGGCTGCGCGTCAGCCGTAGGTTTCATAACACCCCCAAGAACCAGCACTGACTGGGTCTGTGGCTGGCAGATTCGCTCCCGTAGCGAACTGCTAGCGGATAGAGTGAGCAAGGCGAGATCGCCAGGATGCGACCTGCATTGTCCGCTTCGATGATAACCCCTGCAGCGAGTGGCTCAAGCGTGGGTAATGGCACAAAAGTCCTTCCTTCGCGACTTCTGAGCCTCTTCGAAGGCGGCTACAGAGGTGGTCTAACGCCCTGAAGGGAGTCAGGGATGACACTTCAAGATCCTATCTTGTCTCTCTATAAGGGGGCAGCCGAGCGTCACGAGAAGGCTCGCCAAACTCTGGGGCGCGGATTGACGCTCGCCGAGAAGATCCTGCTGACTCATCTCGATGGCGATGGCACAACTCTTCCCGAGCGTCGAAATGACTATTGTGACCTCCGACCCGACCGAGTGGCGATGCAGGATGCGACCGCCCAGATGGCCATTTTGCAGTTCATGCAGGCGGGACTCGATCAGGTTCAGGTCCCCTCGACGGTTCACTGTGATCACCTCATCCAGGCGAAACACGATGCTTCCCGGGATCTTGCCGAGGCCCAGAATAGCAATGCAGAGGTCTACAGATTTCTTCGCAGTTCCTCAGAAAAGTACGGCATCGGATTCTGGGAGCCAGGATCGGGGATCATCCATCAGGTGGTGCTGGAGAATTATGCCTTTCCAGGCGGGTTGATGATCGGTACTGACAGCCACACCCCGAATGCAGGGGGCCTCGGAATGGTCGCCATAGGTGTCGGGGGAGCGGATGCCGTCGATGTGATGGCGGGATTGCCCTGGAATGTGAAGTGGCCCGGAGCGATCGCCGTATACCTGACGGGTGAACTTTCCGGCTGGACCGCCGCCAAGGACGTGATTCTCAAGGTCGCGGGAGAACTCACGGTCAAGGGCGGAACCGGCGCGATCATCGAGTACATAGGACCAGGGGCAAGGAGCATCTCCTGCACGGGTAAAGCCACCATCACCAACATGGGTGCGGAAATCGGTGCGACCTGCTCGGTGTTCCCGTTTGACGAAGCGATGAGCAAATATCTCGAATCTACCGATCGAACAGAAATTGCTGAACTCGCTCGAGAACACGCCGACTTGTTGCAACCGGATCCAGAAGTAGAAGCAGATCCCGCATCGGTCTACGACCAGGTGCTCGAGATTGATCTGAATACCCTCGAACCACATGTGGTTGGTCCTCATTCTCCGGATCGAGCCAGGCCCATCTCGCAGTTGGCAGAAGAAGCTCGTCGGGAAGGGTGGCCGCTGGAACTCAGTGCGGCACTCATCGGATCTTGTACCAACTCTTCATATGAAGATCTCGATCGGGCCGCGGCGGTTGCGGGTCAGGCCACCGGTCTTGGTATTCGGGCTGCCACTCGTTTTTTGATCTCACCCGGATCCACTCAGGTGTTTCGCACTGTCGAAAGAGATGGACAGGTCGGCACCTTCGAAAAACTGGGCGGAACCGTACTCGCAAATGCCTGCGGACCCTGCATCGGTCAGTGGCACAGGACGGACATCGACAAGGGGGCATCGAACAGCATCGTCAGTTCCTTCAACCGGAACTTCCCGGGTAGAAACGATGGCAATGCCGAAACCCTGTCTTTCCTCGCCAGTCCAGAGATTGTCACAGCATTCGCCATCTCAGGTCGGCTCGATTTCAATCCTCTGGTCGATAGGGTGACCGATGATAAAGGGGTAGAAACCCTGCTCGATGTGCCATCGGGGGACAGTTTACCCGCTGCTGGATTCGTCGCTGACCTCAGTGGCTATGTCGAACCTCCGGCAGATGGTTCCAGTGTTCAGATCGAAGTTGATCCGGCCAGCGAGAGACTGAAACTGCTGGAGCCCTTCTTGCCACGGCAAGAATCGGAATACTCTCATATGAGGGTGCTTTTCAAGGCGTACGGGAAATGCACCACGGATCACATTTCGCCGGCGGGTCGATGGCTTCGTTTCCGCGGTCATCTGGAGAACATCTCAGAAAACATGTTCCTGGGTGCAGTCAATGCTTTTCATGAGGTGGCCGGTTTGGGGCATGACGCTACCGACGATGGTACCAGTCGTGCACTTCACGAGATTGCTGCCCGGTACCGTGACGCGGGAGATCCGTGGATCGTTGTAGGCGATGAGAATTACGGCGAGGGCTCGAGCCGCGAGCATGCGGCGATGTCTCCGCGGTTGATGGGCTGCGCAGCAGTCGTCGTCAGATCCTATGCCAGGATTCATGAGACCAACCTGAAGAAGCAGGGCATCCTCCCGCTGACCTTCGACGATCCTGCCGATTACGATCGGGTCGAGGAACTCGATCGAGTGTCGATGGACGGATTGGATATTCTTGCGCCCGGAAGCGAGATCACCGTGGTCTTCCAGCACGAGGACGGGACCGAAGATCGAGCGCGATGCAGTCACACTCTCAGCGAAAGTCAGGTGAAGTGGTTCTGGGCGGGTGCTGCCCTCAACACGCTGACGGACGGCTTTGACGAGAAAGCCTGAGGTCCCTATTCGCCAGATCTACAAGCAGTGATATCCTGGAGGTTCGGGGACTGTCGGCTTTCCCCCTCTTGCGGGAGTTCATGATGATTTCGAGTGACTCAGCCATTCTCTTGGGCCGTACCTGTGGCTTTCGTGTACTGGGATTAACGATGCTGCTGTTGTGCCCGTCATTGACCGCGATTGTGATGGCCCAGGAAGTGAACCTGGTTCTGGAAACCTCGACCACGGTGATCGCCCCGGGAGCGACTTTCGAGGTGACGGTAGTTCTGGAAAATCCGGGAGAACTATCCCTTCAGGGCATCCAGCACGTGGTTTCCTGGGATTCCTCCTATTTACAGTTGCTGTCCGTGACACTACCCGGCGAGCTCGCGGGTTCTCCAACCCCGCTGGTGCTGGCATGGAACGCTCCTGCACCTGCCGGCCCAGGTGGGACGACAGGCTGCAGTCAATGGTGGGATGGAAACGGTACGGAAGCCTTCAGTTTCGGACTCGTGATCGATGGAGACTGGACAGAAAGTCTCACGCCACTGGCATCTCTGGAGATGCGTGTTCTTTCCAGTGCTCCCAACGATGCGACCCTTCTCTCGTCTCCGCCTCCTGATTTCACCTGTGGCTGGCTCGGCTCCATCGTCACCGATGCACAGGGAGACATCATCGCTACCACCGCCGAAGTTCAGACGATCCAGGTCAGTGATCTGGCCAATCCAACGCCATTCGAGTGTGCCGAAGCCGCTGGAATCGTCTACCTGGACTGGCTGGAACCGATTGCCTACGATTTTGTTCGCATCGAACGTGATGGAGTTGCCATCGCAGAGATCGCAGCCGGTGTCGGGCAATACCAGGATCCAGGTGCCCAGTTCGGATCGACGTCGGTATATCAGATCAGCGGCTTTTCGGCTTCTGTTCCGTCTCCACCATCTTCATGTTCGGTGACCGTAGATGGCATCATCGATGCACCCGATGCACTCACCTGCCTCGATAATGGCTCGGGAGTGCTGTTGAGCTGGCAAAATCACCTCCCTTATTCGTCGCTGACGGTCAATCGGCAAGGCAGTCTCTATCAGACCTTGCCCGCTGATACATCGACCTTCGTCGACAGTTCGCCGATCGAGGG
This sequence comes from Planctomycetes bacterium UBA1146, assembly GCA_002311345.1. Taxonomy (GTDB): domain Bacteria; phylum Planctomycetota; class UBA8108; order UBA1146; family UBA1146; genus UBA1146. Next base: position 58,348 of record DCAA01000001.1, read on the forward strand.
AATTCCAGTCATCTACGAGGTGATGGGGGCCATCGGTGGAGAACTGGGCGAGGCAAGCGAGTGCATGATCGAGATCGCTGGTTCTGCGGCGTATTTCATTCGTGGTGATGTCACGACCGATGGGCAACTCGATCTTGCTGATCCAGTGACCACTCTTCAACATCTATTCCTCGATGGTGACATGCCGTGTGCTTCTGCTGCCGACCATGATGATAGTGGGTCCCTTGATCTCGCGGATGCCGTGTCGCTACTGTCCTATCTCTTTTCCACCGGCACTCCGCCTGCGCCTCCGCATCCGTTGCCAGGAACCGACCCCACACCCGATAGCCTCGGTTGTCTCGAACCGTGTCCAGAAGCGGACTGCTCTGGTGGAGTGGAAGGTGATGAATGCCTCGGGGCGATCTCGATCGGTCTGGGGAGTACCGATTTTGATACCACCAACATGACCTCTTCCATCGATGCATATGACGACCTGGAGTGTCCCGGGAATTTTCTGGGAGCGATGTTCCAGGATATCTGGTTTGAATTCACCGCGCCCGGTAGTGGCAGCGCGACCTTCTCTCTTTGTAGCACGGAGGTACTGTTCGATACCGATCTCGTGGTTTACGAGGGAGACTGCGCTTCCTTGCTGCAGATCGGGTGCAGCGGAGACGCAGCTGGATGCCCATTTCTCACCTCGGAGGTACAAAACATCCCGGTGACTTCAGGAACCAGTTATCTGGTTCGTGTGGGTGGCTGGAATCAAGATGCCTCGGGAGCGGGCGTCCTCTCCATCACCATCGACTGAGCCCCGCATCTTCCGGATTTCTCTCAAAGATGACTTTCTCCTCACCATCCCACACGATGGCGAATCGCAGATCCTGTCCCAGATCAGAAGCGATGAACCGCCAGGATTTTGTCGCATCACCATCGATCCTCGATCGAATGGTCCCCGAACCTACAGCAGGATCGACGCTGCAGTCGAAATCCTTGAGTGGGATCGTCATCCCTCCTCCATGGGCTTTGAGAAAAGCTTCCTTCTGAGCCCACAGATGGAAGAAGGAGGTGACTCGAAGTTCTGACGGGCACCGTTGCCACTGCTCGAGTTCCTCAGGACTGAAACATCGCAGCGCAAGATCCTCGATCGGTGCGCTCTCGCGTATTTTTTCGAGATCGATACCGAGGTCTCCGTGACGACTAACAGCAACGAGCGCGTGGTCACCGGTATGGGACAGGTTGAAGGCGAGATCTCCCGTGGCCAGAAATGGTTTTCCGTGTTCACCTTTGATCAGGGATATCTCCTGCGGAGCAACATCTAGGTAACTGGAAAGGACCCGTCGTAGTCCTACCCGGGAGATGGCGTGTCGCCGACCGATCTCCGGGAAGATGCCCACGTTGATCCTGTCCTGTTCGTCGGCAGCCAGGGATGCGAGCAAAGTCTTTGTCCGGTCCGGAGATTCGGCGAGTCCGAAAGGCCAGATCTCGATGATATGCGCCGGGAGATGGTTGTCCTGGATCACAGCACGGGCTCACTGGTGGGAGAGAAACTCTTCGCCAGTCTCTGCAGTCCTTGTTCAGTGGAGATTCGGGGTTCCCAACCGAGATCTCGACGTGCTGCCGACAGATCGAACCAGTGGCTCGTGGCGAGTTGTCGCGCTATGAAGCGGGTCAGTAGCGGTTCTCCACTCCAGAACCCGGTTCGATGAACCCACTCGAGAACGGCCCCGAGTGCCCAGGCAGTGGCTGGAGAGATGGTTGGCTCCACCGGGTCGAGTCCTGCCGCTTGCAAGATGCCCCCGATCAGTTGATGTGGGGCCATCGGTTCGTCATTTGCGATGAAATAGGTTTTCCCACTGCAAGTAGATCCTATCGACAAGGAATCGAACGCAGCGATGTGAGCATCGATGACATTGTCGATGTAGGTCGCATCGATCCTGGTTCCGGCACGCTTGATCAGTTTCAGTTTGCCCGCCCGGGCGCGCTCCACGATGCGAGGAACCAGGTGCCGATCACCAGGACCCCAGACGAGATGGGGTCGCAGGGCGATCGTCGCCAGAGTCGCACAGTTGGCCGCAAGAACGGCTCTTTCAGCCATCGCCTTGGTTCTGGGATAATGCGCCAGGTATCGATCCGGGTAGGGAGCACTCTCATCGATTCCCTGCTGATCTCGGCCGTCGAACACCACGCTCGGAGATGAGGTGTAGATCAGTTTCTGAATTCCGTAGCGTCGGCAGGCTTCGATGACGTGATCGGTTCCAGTGACGTTGGTGCGATGAAACAGGGAATAGGGGCCGGACACTGCAGCGATGGCCCCGACGTGAAAGACACAATCGCAACCTTCCACCGCTGCGCTAACGCGCTTCTGATCGGCCAGATCGCCTCGCACCACCTCTATGCCATCTTCTTCCAGCTGCCGGTAGGAACCGCGCTGGAAACCACGCACCTGATGTCCCAGTTGCAGGAGACCTCTTGCCAGAGCCCCTCCGATGAAGCCCCCGGCCCCGGTGACCAGTATTTTCATGGAAGGCTCCTCGCCGCGAAGCGTGCCAGAAGATTTCGATTGATCTTGGCATTGTGGCGGATGTCGACGGGGAACGAGCCCGGGAAGCAGAACCGTTCGATCCTGTCGGCACCCTCGACCGTGGCACCGAGTGCACGGAGTTCATCGATGAGAGTGTTTCTGTCGATGGCAATATCGTCACGAGTCTCGATGCAGAGGATGGGAAGTTTGGATCCTTCCGGTCCTGCTCCGACCAGTGCCGTGCGCTGAACTGCAGGATGGACGTCGAAGACGCGCTCGATGGCGACGGTGTGTAGATCACCCCTTGCGGTGCGCACCATCTGTTCGAGGCGGCCGAGAAACCATATTCGCGAGTGAGAATCACGAAATCCGAGATCTCCGGTACGGTGCCAGTGGTTTCCCTGCTGATCTTGATACTTGTGGAACCGATCGGCCTCGGGATCGTTGAGGTATCCGCGACTGACCACTGGACCGCAGGCCCAGATTTCACCCGCCTCGGAATTGGCAAGCAGATGGTCAGTACTCGGCGGGCAGTCGAGACGAGCGATGCGAATCTCCACCCCTTCGACGGCACGACCGATGCAGATCCCCTTTCCACGGGCGCTATCTCGTGCAGTTTCGAGCAGTTCTTGCTGGTCGAGGCAACACAGGGGTAGCGCCTCGGTCGCGCCGTAGGGGGTCTGGACCCGGGCTCCTGGGCCAAGAGTTGCCATCAAGGCTGCAATCTCGTCATGACGCGCCGGGGCTCCGGCACTGATGACTCGACGCAATCCATCCAGTTGCAGTGAATGCGAGGCGAGGTAACGAGAGAGGTTTCCCAGCAGTGCTGGCGAGGCAAACAGGCTGGTGACGCTGAAGCGTTTGATCAGTTCGATCAGACCGGCTGGATCCGCTTCAGCGGGACGGGTGAAATTCATCACGGGCACCGTCGAGGTCATGCCGAGTACCACTCCGAAGAGCCCGAACAGCGGAAAGGTGGGCAAGTCGACCTCACCGGGCTCGATCCCGTGTAAATCACGCAGAGCCTCGACCTGTTTCTCGATCATACCGTGATGAGCGATGGCGCCTTTCGCAGGCCCCGTACTTCCCGAAGTGAAGAGGATGGCTGCTGTCTCGTCACTATCTAGAACCGGCGCAGAAAACGGAACCGCTGCTTCTGTGCGCTTTCGCCAATCTTCCAGTCGACTTGTGAACGGAGGAATCCAGCCTGGCCCGACGGAGATCCGGTGCTCGATGGTCGAGCGAGACCAGCCCAGAAGTGCACGTCCCCGATGTGCTCGGGGAATGCCGATAAATGCCCTGGGTCGCGCCCGCTCGAGGCAACTTGCCAATCCGGAGATTCCCATTCCCGGATCGATGAGGACTGGAGGGACTCCCATGCGAAGCATCGCGAAGGTACAGGCCAGAAACTCGAGACCTGGTTCGACCATCAGAACCGTTCTCATGCCCCGTTCGATTCCCGCGCGAACCAGAGCATGACATGTTCGATCGACCAGCTGGTCCAGTTCTCTGAAGGTGCTTTCTTCCCAGCCATGTCCCCGATGCTGGCGAACTGCAATCTGGTCAGGACGTTCCTTGCAGTGACGCCGTAGCCATCGCGCAACACCTGCTTCGGGAGTGAGGGGAGCGGCACTTGTCTTCACTGGTGAGCCTTTTCTCTGGCGTTTGATTCCAGGAAGGAGCGCAACTGGCAGATCACACCATCTGGCGCATCGTCGAGCAGAAGGTGACCACAGTCTTCCCACTTTTTATGACGAGCTTCTGGAAATCTCGATCTCCATTCGTCGAGAAAGGCTTCATCGAAGACAGGGTCCTTCGTTCCCCATAGCAGTAATAGCGGGTGCCCTGCCAGAGCAGAGAGTCCAGCCTCCACGTCGAGCAGTGTTTGCCAGGAAGGATCCGTTGGTCGCAGAGGGATGTCCTGAACGAATCTGTGAACGGCGAGTCGTCGGCGCCAGTTGTTGTACGGAGATCGATAATGGGCACGTTCAGTACGTGACAGTTTTCTACGTCGCGTACCGATGAGGAAGGTACCCGCGACGAAAGCATTGAGTCTCCGGATGAGGAACTCTCCGAACGGTCCACGAACCGGACGTAGGATGCTCGGCAGTTTTTTTCCTTCTGGAAGTCTGAACGCTGCGGTATTCATTGCGACCAGTGAGGAGAATCGGTCGGGATTCCGCCCTGCAACACCGAATCCGATGGCTCCTCCCCAGTCGTGTGCTACCAGCATCGCATTGGATGTGATGCCCAGATGATCGAGAAGACCTTCGAGGTCATCGATGCGATCTGCGAGTCGGTAACCGTATTCGTCTTCACCAGGAAAATCGGAGAATCCGCAGCCGACATGGTCGACCGCGATGACCCGATGCGACCGTGAAAGTTCCTGGATCAATTTTCTGAAGTAAAAGGACCACGTTGGATTGCCGTGGACACAGACGATGGGATCACCATGACCCTCATCTATGTAGTGCATCCGTATGCCGGAGCCACGGTCCCACATGTGCCCCTTGTAAGGGAATTCCTCGTCGACGAACAGTCGGTTCATCGCCACTCCCAGCCGATCATGCGGCATACCAATCCGCTTCCGATTCCCAGGAACGCGACTCTGTTCCCAGCAGAGAGAAATCCTCTTTCCCAGGCGAGGGCGGCAGTCATCGGAATCGATACCGTACCCATGTTTCCTAGAAATGGGTACGTGATGAAATCGTTTTCTGCAGAGAGTCCGAGAGCGGCAAGAATCTCGTCCCTGTGCGCCGATCCGACCTGATGGCAGATGGTCCGATCGATATCGCTGGCGCTCCACTCCAGTTCTCTCAGGAATCGCTTCCAGGTTTCCACGCCGACTTCAACTCCGTGACGCAGAACTCCGATGGAGTCCGTCTCCATGTACTCGATTCTCGCGGCTGGATCAGAACTTTCCTCGTCAGTGTGGATTCCCCAGCGACACAACTTGTGCCAGCGGGCATCGGTACCCAGGCTGCTTCCGAGCAGGAGGGGACCTTCAGTCGACACACGCGACGAGACCAGCAGCATCGCTGCAGCACCGGAGCCTCCCGTCAGCGTGGCAAGGGTTGGTATGAATCGATCCATCCGGGGATCTGACAGAAGCCGTTGACAGGCAATATCGACGATTCCACGGGCACTCTCGCAGCAGACCACCAGCGCAGCGTCAATTCGACCGAGAAGGATGGCATCGGAGGCCATCACAATGCCGTCGACGGCACCGAGACAAGCATTCGAGATGTCATGAAGGGCCGTTTCTCGGGACAGTTCAAGATGAGATGCCACGGCGCAGGCGGTGGCCGGTTCGAAGGACTCCCGACAGACACCAGTATAGGCGAGTTGTCCAATTTTCGAGGCCGGCATGTTTGCTGAATCCAGTGCCTTCTGACAGGCCAGAGCCGCCATCCGGGAGATACTGGTTCCAACGGGCCACCAACGTCTTTCCCGGACACCCGTCAGTTGCTCCAGTTGGCCCGGCTCGATCCCCATGGCGCTCCATGCTGGAGCGAGCTGATCCTCGAGAGCATCACTGGTGATCACATCGGGAGCGATCTCGATCCCGATGGAAGCCAGATGAACGCTCCCGAGTGCAGAAGCATCGGTAATCATCGATCCTCCCTCAGTTGTTGCATCGAGAAATCCTCCATCGAATAGATGGGGAGCCCGTCGACGCTGAGCAATCCATCGGCGATGAGAACTCGCTGGTCACGGTCGATGCTTTTCACCGTTGCCTCCAGGCAGACCCGATTTTGTCCGGGGAGGATCTGGCCACGGTAATGCCATCGATGGGGGATGTTCGGGGCCATGGTACGCGGGATCCAGGGACCATCATCCTTCCACAGATCTTCTGCGACTACCCGCATCAGTTGCAACATCGACTCGAGGCCGAGGCTTCCCGGCCACACAGGATCGCCCTGGAAGTGGGCATCAAAGAACCACGCCTCAGGATCGATGTCGATTCCGCCCCGGATGAAACCGAGGCCTGCCACACCCCCCTGGGGAACGTAGATCTCGACATCTTCCACCATCCGGAAAGGTTCTGTAACTCCGGATTTCAAGCGCGGAATCGTGAATGCGCGAGCTCGGTTCGCTTCACGCGGCGGAATGGTACGGGCCACGGCACCCGGAATGCCAACCTGCTGTGCGAGAGCCTCCGGCGGAAAGAACCCGAAGTAGCTGTTTCCACGATAGACCGGTCCAGCTTCATCTTTGACTTCGATGTCGTAGTGCTGGATCCACATTCCTGCGCCATGATCCGCCGAGGTCAACTCGACTTCCGTGGTGAGCAGGCCATTTCGACGATCGACCGGCCGTAGCAGGGTGGCTTCTCCGCCGAGGTTTCTGAAGTGAAGCGGACGATCCTCAGACAGGGCGGAACCGACATAGGCAGCGAGCCAACCGCACGGTTGCAAGGCAATCTCCAGCAGTACCGCAAACGGCATCTCCCCGGTTCCTGCAGCATCGAAATACCAGGAGTCTGGACCGGCGAAGTACTCCGCGGTACAAGCGGCTCCCGCTTTTACCTTCCACGGATCTCCTTTGACATCGATGATGCGATCGAGGAAACAGTAGGGTGGGCCGGGCAGTCTTGCTATGAATTGTAAGTCGTCGAAAGGAAGGTACTGGTCGCCGAAGGCAAGTGATGGACGCCCGGTGGCAAACTCGAGAATCTGATCGTGGCCATATCGGGTTGTTTCGTTTGAAGCGATGCACGGGGAATCTCCTCCTCCACCGGGTGCATCGAGGGGGATCTTGTTCGCTTCAGCAGCAGACACCTCGAGTTCTTGGGGATGCTGTGAACGCCATAATTTCTCGATCTGAGCCTCATCGAGACCTTCCAGGCGTAGAGACATTCCTTCTATCTCGACGATGGGATGATCATCTGCGAGCATCAGGGCATCTGTGATGACGTAGGGTTCCGGGCGGAAGCCGATTTCCTTGACCTGCACTTCAAAGGTCACTCTGCGGGTCTCAGGCAATACCTGGCCGCGACAGCGAAGTCTGCCTGCCACGGCGGGTACCGGCATCGGGATCACGGCGGCTTCCTCGCCGGTCCAACCCCAGGCGATGAGCAGGGTCCTCAAGGTATGAAGGCAACACTCGTACATCAGCGTCCCCGGCATCACCGGGTCATCGGTAAAGTGGCATCTGAGGAACCAATCGTCTGGATGAATCTCCAGATCGGCAACTACTTTTCCGAGACCCCACTCACCTCCGATGGGTTCGAGCAAGGTGACTCGATCAAGTAGTCGCAGTTTTCCTGCTGGCAATCGAAGCGGTGAGGTCAGTGGCAAATTTTTGAAACGTGATCCAAAGGCACCAACGAGGTCTCCTCGTCGGAGAGCCTCTACCTGATTGCGATCGAGAACCCGGGTTTCGGTTCCGGCCGGAGGGCTCCAGCCTTCGGGAAACACCGGAAGAGTTCTGGGTCGCTGCGGTACTGATACGATTCCCCGGCCTGAGGCAAGTTCTTCCCGCGAGAAGAAACCCGCACATCCATCCTCCATCGAGATGAGCGGTTTCCCGTCCACCGTACCCTCGAAATGGAACCTGAACAGCAGTGTGCTGTCCTGTCGAAAGAACTCATCGATGTGGATGTCGTAGATGATGGTCTTACCTGCGGTGGGCAGGTCGTCATGGAAAATGACCTGAGCATCGAGAAGACGGTAGACCGACAGCCCACGCGTATGCAGATCCACTCCCAGGAATCCAGACAAGAACAGGTCCGCCTGCCCGCTCTCCACCACGATGGCGGTGGGAATCCGGCCGCCATCGAGATACCAGGCGTGAGGGATCACGTCATGTGCGGTCACGATTCGACCCTTGCCCAGCGACAGGGGCTCTCCCTCCAGGGTGAGGATGCGATCGACCAGCATCAGTGGCTCGTCAGGTAGACGCACCCGCGTTGGAAACTCATCTGCGGGTGCATGAAGCGCTCCGAGCACCGATCCCACATTGCCCCTTGCGAACTCGAGGCAGGCTTGGCGGTCGAACAACACAGCAGGCTCATGGACCTTTTGCTCGACGACCTCGATGGCAGTGGAAGGGGTTATTTCCGAGGCAGTACTTGTCGCCAGTACTCTGGACGGGATCGAATCAGTGAGTTCCTGTCGGCGTTTTCGAGCGATGACCAGACGCTCTGCAACGGAACCTGTTTCGCCCACGGGCGACACCGATCCGGAACTGGTCATCGAGGCGCTAGCCGATGGCATCGGTGTGGGTTCGATAACAACCGAAGCGTGAGGCGGGGACATCGCCGCGATTCGATCTGTCGAGACGGCATGAGGAATCATTCCTGGCAGTGGCGAGACGATGATCTGATCCTTACCGTCTCGGATCTCGATGTCTTGCGGGCTGGTTTCAGTGCTCGAACCGATGCCCAGGTATGCTTCCAGGTTGGCTGGAGCACGTTCGGCGATGCAGACCGCCAGGATCCGGGCCAGCGACAGTTCGGGATCCTCTCCCTGGTAACACAGCGCCAGAGTGCGATGCGGAAGCCCCGAGAGTGCCTTGCGAGTCAGCCTCGAACAGGAGGCTCCGGGTCCCGGTTCGATGAAGATGCGGCCGCCTGCTTGCCACAGTGACCGTACCAGTCGCGGGAAATGGAAACTTTGCCGTGCCTGCTGGAGGATCGAATCAGCCACGCTGTCGGGATCGAGAAGAAGCGGCTCCCCGGTGGCCGAAGAGTGGAGGATGGCCCCTCCGATCGGTTGGTGGACTGGCCAGTGGTGGAGATCCCTGTATTCGTCTACGACCTGATCGACCAGATCGCAGTGCACCGCCGTGACTCCTTCGAGAGGGAGGATCGTCCAGTTGTTCGACCGGGCTACCTGTTCCAGCTGGTGGGGGTCTCCTCCGATCACCGTCTCCTGGTCTGCATTGACAACCAGCAGATAGAGCCGAGAGCACCCTGAGATGGCACGGAGGACTTCATCTTCTGAAGCGTTGATCACGGCGACTTGCCAGCTGGCAACGGTTCCGGAGGGAAGATTCCAGGCGCAAGCGGCGGCGCGGTGTTGACCGGAGAGCCACGTTGTGAACAGGTCATCTTCTCGCAGTCGCTGGTGCATACTTCGCCGGTCGCGCCATGCTCGCATGGCAAACAGCATCGTGGTCTCTCCCAGGCTGTGGCCAGCGGCGCGCCGAGGGGTGATTCCACAACCCAGTAGCAGATCGGTACCGATGCATCCGAGGGACACCTGGGTGAGGATGCCATCGATGGGATCACTCGGGAGCGATGCAGAAGATTCCCAACTGTGTGGTGATCCGAACAGAGCAGACAGATCGCCCGAGTGAGACAGGGTGGCTTTCAGCGAGCCCGGGTACCTGGTGAATAGTTCCCTGCCGGCTGCTGGAAACAGGCTGCCTGAACCCGGGTAGATGAAGGTGACATCTCCAGAGAATCCGAGAGGAGTCTCTGAAAATCGATGCAACTCCCACAGCGGTCCGCTCATTTCCTGCTCTGCACCGTCCATGAATGTTGGTATGGACAGGGCCGCTTCGAGCAGGGCTTGCTGTGAACCAAACACGATCGTCACCGCTCTGGCGGCTTTATCATCTACAGGATGAATGCGAAGCCAGTGGCGGGCAAGTTGCGCTGCGGAACCCTCATGCTCAGGGACCCATGACTGTAACTGGCGGGATTTCTCGAGCAGTGCCGAGACATCAGCGGCTTCGAGAGCAATCACTCCCCAGCCCGGCTCTCCCAGACAGTGCAACTCACCGGGTCCCTTATCGAGCGCCTCCGAGCCCGATTGTGCCCGGGCAATCACCATCGCAGCGCAGTCACCCAGACGTCCGGATCTTTCCACGAGGATCCTGGGGGGTTGGTTTTCCGGGGTGATCCAGGGTATTGGATGATCGGGTTTTCCCGGCGACGGAATGATGTCACGGGAGACGGAAGTCACGGCCTGCAGTACAGAGAGCAGGAAACTCGCGCTGCCCCCTCTGGCCAGTGCTGGCGGAAGCAGCACTTCTCGTCGCGGATCCTGATCGGAGCCGGCAGGTTGATCAGGGAT
>DCAA01000001.1:68922-103862 GCA_002311345.1 Planctomycetes bacterium UBA1146
CAGCGCTGCAGATCGGCAAGCTTCTCGCGCCGGTGAGAGAGGATCCTGTCGCTCCAGAACTCCGGCAGAAGCAGTTCCGATTCCCTCGATGATGGCGATGACCCGATGTCCATCTCTTCGAGCATCTTCGAGACGCTGTAATAGCACCGCAGCAGCGATTTCTGCTCTCGGCAATTCCCCATCGATCGCATCACTGGTTCGGCTCAGAATGTCGAGTCCGAGGTCGGCGCTTGCTGCTATCGCCAGGTCGATCTGTTTCTCTTGTAAGGATCGAACCGCCCGTTCGATGGCGCGGTAGGATCCGATTTCATCGTTACTGACGGTATGGGAAGGACCACCTGCACCCAGATCACGGGCAAGCCTACTCGCTGCGATGCTACCGAGAGATCCCATCACTCGATTGGCATCGAGAGGTGGGCTGACCTGGTCCTGGAGTGCCGAGATCCACTGCTGCAGTTGCCCGGGATCCACCTCCAGACCCAACTGCTCGAACCACAACCGGACCCGGTCGGGAAGCGTCCAGCGCAGATGATAGAGGCTGCTTCTGGGATCGAGTCCGAGGCCGACAAAGAGGCCTCCTCGCTCTCCCAGTTGTGTCAATCCACAGTTTTCCATCGCCTCGCGGGTGACCTTCAGTAGCGCCAGTTGCTGGGGGAGCAACTCGGCCAGTTCCCTCGGGGGGATCCGGTACTCCAGTGGAGATCCGCTCAACCGACCGCAGCTCTCTCCGACAGGAAGCCTCAGTCCCTTTTCCAGTGCCCACTGCGTTTTCGGGACGCCGAAGTCTCCGGGCATCGGCTGCGGCGACCGTTGAGATGGAAGACCCATCAACGCCGCTGCCACCTGCTCGAATCCCTGATGGCGGCCAGCGATGGCACCGAGACCGACGATCGCCACTGCAGCCGGTGGGGTGACCGTTATCGCCGGAGAGAACGAGGTGGAGACGGAGGTCTTCATCGGATCCGGTGAGAGTGGTGGCTCTTGAAGCAGGAGGTGAGCGTTGATTCCACCGAATCCGAAGGCGCTCACTGCGCCTCGACGGGGAGATCCGGATCGTCTCAACCAGGGTTCTGGACGAGAAGGGATCCGAAACGGGCTCTCGTCGAGAGAGAGTCCCGCAGGTGCGGTTTCCTGCTCGGGAAGTGGCGGGATCTCCCCTTGTCCCATCGCCAGCAGTACCTTGATGACACCCGCGGCTCCGGCGGCAGTGAGGGTGTGCCCGATGCATGCCTTCACAGACCCGAGCGCGCATTGACCCGGACTCCACGATCGTGATTTCCACAACTCGAGCAGACTTCTCAGTTCGGTGGCATCTCCGACGGGAGTCCCGGTGGCATGGCATTCGATGTAGTCCACATCCTCGGGAGACCAGCCTGCCTGCTTGTATGCAGCCAGCAGCGCACGTAACTGTCCCTCTCCCGATGGTGCCAGCAGTGCTCCCGAACGATCGTTGGAGAGGCCTATCCCGTGGATCACTCCGAGTACCGGATCTGCGGCCAAGAGCGCGTCATCGAGCCGTTTGAGCAGCAGCACTCCTGCCCCTTCACCGACGAGAAGGCCCTGTCCTCTGTCATCGAAAGGGCGACATTTTCCCTCCGGAGAGAGTGCCCGGAGTTGCGAGAATCCCATCTGGGTGAAGAGGCTATCGGGCCGCGAAACTCCTCCCGCAAGTACTGCGTCACATCGGTGAGCCGAGAGATCCTGGCAGGCGATGGCGATGGAGTAGAGTGAAGATGCACATGCGGCATCGAGAGTCGAAGCACCCCCGCGCAATCGCAACGCTCGTTGAAGTGCTGCAGCCGGTAGGGATGCGTCGTAGCGATCGAGGGGATGACAACTGGGGGTTCCGCGAGGTCTACGATCTTCACGCCCCCGGGCTTCCAGGACTATCTCTTCGATGGTATCTCCGATGATGGAATCAGCCATGGCCGAAGTGGAGTCTGTGGGTAACAGCAACTGTCCCAGGATCACCCGCGTCCGATCAGGATCGAGATCCTTGCCCAGTGATCCGGCGGCCTCGACACCTGCGATGACCGCCAGGCGTACCGATGGGTCGAGGGAATGTGCCAGATTTTCATCGAGATCTCCCAGATCGCCCTCGGGAAGATCGATGAAACAGCCTCGTTGGGTTCGAACTCGATCGAATTCTGGCTCGGATCCTGCTAGCGCCAGGTTCGCCGGCAGTGCCCACCGTCCCGCCGGGACGCAACGGGAGGTATCCCGCCCCTCCCGAATCACCTGCCAGAAAGAACCAGGGGTGGGGGCCCCTGGAAAACGTAGGCCGAACCCAACCACCGCGATCGGCTTCAAGGACTTGCTTCTTCCGGCAGACGATCGCCGCGGAATGCACTTTCCAGAGAAGCATCGATGATCACTTCTGCCCCCTCGATGGTGATGGCGGGGATTCCGGATCGATTGAGGATCTCGACACGTGCTCGACCGATGGGTCCCTCGGTTCCATCGATATGGACCCGGGTTTCCAGCAATCCAGAGTCGAGTTTCTGATGGCAGCGAAGTCTGTCGATTCCACAGGGAAGACAGGGAGCCTGGTGCTGAGCACGACTCCAGAGGATCAGTGCCTGGAAAGGGGCGTCGATGCGCAGTGGATCGAGCAGCCAGGTGTGTCGTAACGGCTCCCGGAACCACAGATGGGGAGCATCAGCGCCGTAGGATCGGAACGAAATGCTGTCGACCGAGATTTCCGAAATGGTCTCGATGCACCGGAAAGTGGAGCCATGGAAGAGTTCCTTGCCATAGCCGGGATCATCATCATCGGAGTAGATTGGTGCGATGAGGCTCGAGCGAGCACTGCTTTGTGTTCCAAGCAACACCTCGGCGCAGGCATGAATTCGATCAGGAAATGTCTCCGAACGAATCTCGACGGGGATCTGCAACAGTTCCCCCTGCCACTGTGGGGCACCGGTGAAGAGAACCACTTCCTGCTCCTCTGGATTCTCCAGCACCACTCCCTTGAGAATCCGGAAGTTGTCGATTCCGTGCAAATCCAGACCAGGATGTCGGTGTACGGCGGCGGTGGCGCACCACTCCAGTAACAACGCTGCAGGGACCACCGCTCGAGACCCGAGCACATGATGTCGAAGAGGCGCCATCCGATCGGTCGAGATGACAACGGTTGATCCACGTTCGAGAGATTGATCTCGATTTTCCATCTGAGGTTGTCGAGGCGACTGTGTCTGGATCAATTTCTGGCCATCAGGAAACTGACAAAGGCGCTCGAGGGCATCTTCTGGCGAATCAAGAGTTGCAACGATGAGACACTGAGGAGCACCCTCCGTCTCCATCGTTTCGAGGAATAGTCGGGCACCCAGGTCGAGCGGGATGAGGTCGATACCCTCCTGGTGGAAGATAGTGCGCAGCCCATCGCGGACCATTCCACCATCCCAGGGACCCCACCCGATGCTACGGATTCGACAACCAGGTCGCAGGGTTCGCTCGATCTGGGCGATGCGGTTGAGAGTCTCGTTGGCTGCGGCGTAATCGCTTTGCCCCTTGCGGCCCAGCCGGGCAGTGGTCGAGGAGAAGAACGAGATGAAATCGAGTTCTTCATCTCGGCAAATGGAGAGGAGGTGGCGGGCGGGATCGACCTTGGTGCTCCATACCAATTGAAATTGCTCGTCGCTTTTCTCGGTGATCCAGCTATCTGCCAGTACTCCAGCACCATGGATGATTCCACGTACAGGACCGTCCACCGCGCGAGCTTCATCGATGGCTTTCTCCAGTGCATCGCGATCTCTGACATCGACGCAGCGATAGAGCACCTTTGCCCCGATTGCTTCGAGAGAACTGATCCGCGCTGCGATCTCTCTCGAATTGCGGATTGTTTGCGCTCGTTCATGAATCTGTAGCGGGGTCGAGCCATCTGCGTTGTTATCAAAGAGGTGCTCTTCGAGACGATCATCTGGTAGCTCACGCGACCAATCCGGCAGCGACCCCGGTTCGGGGGTACGTCCCAGCAACAGTAGGCTTGGTCGATACTTGGCGGCCAGTTCATCGACACAAGCGGCGGTAATACCCCGCGCTCCCCCGGTCACAACGACCAGACCACCGTTCATCGCGTGTGGCTGATGAAGAAGCGGTGGGTTGTCCGATGAACGCCCTTGATGACGCAGTTCCAGGACGATTCGTTGTGAAGGAGCGAGTCCAACTTCGACCCCTTCACCATCGAGCAGTTCCTCGATCAGTTCTTTGGCCGCATCGGTTGCGGAATGAAAATCGGGAGAGAGATCGATGCCGCGCACGGTGATCTCTGGCCATTCTCTGGCGGCGCACTTGGCCAGTCCAGCGAGCGCGGAGCCGGTTGGATCCGTGTTACTGGATCGGTCGGCATCGAGACCGAATTGTCCATCGAACCTCTGGACCAGAACTACCAGTGGAGCCGATCCTGTAGTTTCTTTTTGCAGTGCTCTTCCGGCCCTGCGCAACCACCGAAAACTGTTCAAAATGGCACTGTCAGGGTCTGGTGGGGTATCGATCACGACCAACATTCCCCCGACATCGGAGTCCTGCTCCGGTGTTTCCTGAGCAGATTCGAGTCTCCTCGGTTGTGCATCGATTCCGGCTGAACGCAGTTGGCCGATCAGAATCTCGCTCAGGTGGAGATCGTTGCAGACGACCCAGAAGGGCAATCCATCGCCGGGAATGAAGCGAGAAGTTCGAGCCACTCGCCGACGGGAGACCGCTACTGGGGTCGCTTCGATGAGATTCAGCGGCTCCTGCTCATCCTCGCGAGAGGAAGCGATCGGCTCGGGTGTCGGATCGATATCTAGGATTGGTGCCTGGACAACTGCTGTGGTTTCCACGATGGCGGCATCCTGCTCCAGCACTTCCTGAGTGGGAGTATTCGTGTACCACTCGACGATGGAGAGGATGGTTCGAAGAGTCCCGAGCATCTCAGGAGGGATGGCGGCCAGATCTGGTCTCTTCTCACGCAGCGAAGAGAGGATCTCGACCCGCTTGATGCTGTCGATGCCGAGATCGGCTTCGAGGTCGAGATCGGTTCCGATCGCCGATTGTGGATATCCGGTCTTCTCGGCAACCACTTGCTGGATCACGACAGTGAGCGGGGTGGTGGCACCGGAATCAGCCATCTTTTCACGGCCGGACGGGACAACCGGGGTGGTCACCGTGGTAGCGGTGGGGATCGGGGTGGGTTTCGGGACCGTTGGTGGTTGTGAAGTCGTTTGCTCCTGTTGGTACCAGTCGGTGATCGCGTCGATGGTACGTAGTGTCCCGAGCAACTCGGGTGGAATCGCAGGAAGTAGCGGTTCTTTTTCGCGCAAGGCCGAGAGGATCTCGACTCGCTTGATGCTGTCGATGCCGAGATCTGCTTCCAGATCGAGATCGGTTGCGACTGCAGATTCCGGATAACCGGTTTTCTCAGCGACCACTTTCACGATGGTGGCACGAATCTGTGCGGCTGGAGGCAGTTGCCCTGGAGTTGGCGTCGCAGCAGCCTCGATTGTGGTGGGGGATACGACCTCGGGTTCGGCTGGAGGGTTCACGTTTGGGGATTGTTCAGGGATTGCGGCCGAGATGGCGATGGAAGGAACTTCACCAGCGCTTGCTCCGAGACTTTTCTCGAGCAGATCTTCAGCGGTTTGCTGTGCTTCGGATAGCCTCTGCTGGGCATCGAGGGCGCCCTCGATGGCTTGCATCAAGGATTCTTGCGAGTCATGAAAAACTTCGGATGAAATCGAAGGTTGCCCCGATAGATCGCGAACCGGATCGTCGGCAACGACGACCGGGGGTGGAGCAGGAACTGCTGTAGATTCTTGTTGTGCGGTAACTTCGCCGGGACGGAAATTGGAGCCGCGGATCATCACCACCAGGGAGTCATCGGTATCGGGGGTTTCTACCGATCTTGGATCCCATTGACACAGATCAACACGATGACCCCTGACGCCGACCCTGGCGATCGCCCGTGCCAGGTCGGCACAGTTTTCCTTGCCACCATCAGTAGCGATCGCCGCAGATTGTGGCGAGATGTCCGACAGGATGTTTCGAATCAGTCCCGTCAGAACCTGTCCCGGACCCACCTCGAGAAATGTGGTGGCTCCCAGTCGTACCATCTCTTCGATCATGTCGAGAAACAGAACCGGGCGAGCGATCTGGTGAGCCAGCAAGTCACGAGCAGCATCTTCGTCTGCTGGATATTCTTGACCGGTACTGTTGGCGAGTACCGGGATGTTGCTGGCATGGAAACGAGCTTTTTTGAGGATCTCCTTGAAGGGATCGGCAGCCGAGGCGACCTCGGGAGAATGGAATGCCGCTGCGACCGGCAGTTTTTGATTTCTGATTCCTCTTTGATCGAGGATTCCCATCGCATCCGCGATGGCTGTCTGGGATCCGGACAGCACTGCTTGCTGCGGAGCATTTCGGTTTGCGATCACCAGTCGAGGACAGTTCTCCTCGACGAAGCGTTCCAGTTCCGCGATGGGAAGGGCAACCGCCAGCATCGTCCCCGCTTCGGTTCCTCCGGCACGCGCCATCAGACGACCACGGAAGTTCGCGAGTTGATGGAAATCGGTCTCTCCGAGACGACCCGAGGCTGCCAATGCGGTCAATTCTCCGAAGGAATGACCCCCGAACATCTCTCCCTGGATGCCGAACTGGGTCAGTGTCCGGTAGAGACCCAGGCTCACCGCGCCGATCGCCGGTTGGGCCACATCGGTCCGTCGCAAGGCTTCTTCCTGGGCCACTTGGTCGCGGTTGAAGGATCTCGGTGGCCAGATCCTGCTGGCGAGACCCGCCTGGCCCTGCTCGTTCCAGAAAACACTCTCGGCATCGTCGAGCACCTGGACCATCTCGGGAAAACGACAGCACACGGCCCGTAGCATATCGACCTTCTGAGAACCCTGACCCGGGAAGATGATCGCCAACGATCCTCGAGGTGGTCCACTACCTCGATCGATTCCCGCAGGCAGGGTCCAGTTTTGTTGTCGTTCTTGCGTCACCGTGCTCAGTGCCTCATCGAACAGAGTCTGGAGCGAAACCTCGAGGTCCTGGGTGATGGTAAGGCGATGTTCGTCGTGATGATGGAATCGAGTCCTCGTATCTCGAGCGATGGAGTCCAGTTCCAGTTGCGACACTTTCCCCTCGATTGCAGCACGAGTCTGCTCCAGCTGGTGCTGTAGTTTGTCGGTGGAAGAAGCCGAAAAAGCGAACAGGCGCGCCATCTGCTGCCAATCGGTCTCGATGCGCCCGGATGAGTTCTCCTCCAGCACCGCGTGAAAGTTGCTTCCACCGAAACCAAAGGAGGATACTGCCGCACGTCGGGGGGAATCGGCTCTACGGATCCATGGCCTTGCACTCGACTCGATGTGGAAGGGGGAGCTTTCATCCTGGAGCCCCTGTAACGGTTCACGGATCTTGATGCTCGGAGGCTGGACCTTGTGGTGAAGAGAAAGCACTGCCTTGATCAGACCTGCGGCACCGGAGGCTGCCTTGGTGTGACCGATCTGAGATTTGACCGAACCGAGAGCACATCGATTCGGTTGTGATCCGGCTCTGGAGTAGATCTCCTGAAGTGCTTGCAACTCGGTTGCGTCACCTATCGCGGTTCCGGTGCCATGAGCCTCGACCAGTTCGATGGAACTTGGGCCAACTCCGGCTTGCTGATAGGCATCCTGGAGGGCCCTCTGTTGTCCTGCAACGGTCGGTGCGTAGATCGCCGCACCCTTGCCGTCGCTGGATGTTCCGATGGAAAGGATACGAGCATAGATACGGTCTCCGTCCCTCACCGCGTCGGAGAGTCTCTTGAGAACCACCAGCCCGAGACCTTCGCCGAGGATGGTGCCATCTCCCTGGCTGTCGAAGGGGCGCGCATCTCCGCTCGGAGAGAGTGCGGGAGTCTTCGAGAAGCACATAAACATGAAGATATCGTTGAAGGTGTCGACACCTCCTGAGATGACCAGATCACTGCGTCCGGTCCTCAATTCCAGCATGGAAAGATGGATCGCCGCCAGTGAAGAAGCACAGGCAGCATCCGTTACGCAATTGGTGCCGTGGAGGTCGAGTCGGTTGGCGATCCTCCCAGCCACGACATTACCGAGTAGACCGGGGAAGGAGTTCTCCTGCCAAGGGATGTAAGAGTCTGAAATGTTTTGGACCACCCTGGAGGCGGTGCTTTCGTCGACTCCAGCTTCCCTCAAGGCTCTCCACCAGTGGGGGTGTCCCAGTCGGGCTCCGAGCGGTACTACAAGTTCCAGGGCGCCAGTGACTCCGAGAATCACCGATGCCCGTGAGCGATCAAAAGTTCGCTGTGGATCGTAGCCTGCATCGAGCAGTGCCTGGTGGGCAGCAACGAGAGAGAGAAGTTGTGACGTATCGGTTGCTTCCAGATCGCGCGGGGTGATTCCGAACTGGAGTGGACGGAACGGAACGGGAGTGAGAAATCCTCCGCGACGACCGTACGTACGATCCGGCGAGTCTCGATCGATGTCGTGGTAGTCCTGGGGGTTCCAGTATCCGTCCGGGACATCTTCGATGAGGTCCTTGCCATCACGGATAGTGGCCCAGTAAGTGTTCCGGTCATCGGAGCCCGGGAACAGACAACCGATGCCGATGACTGCGATCGGTTCCGAAAGGTCTCCTGTGGGCTTCATATCGGGCGCGTTCATGTCGTGGTCCCGAGCAGGGTCGAGTAAGTGGCGGCAATTCTTCGCGGTGACGGGTCGAGCGCTACTGACACACCTTGCCTTCGAAGGCTCTCCCGGCGAGTCGAGAGAGCAGCGCCGTGCATCAGTGCACGTGAGATATCCCCAACGCATCGGGCTGCTGGATCCGCCAGCCAGGTGCCTTTTGTCCATTCGTTGAAGGCTCCCATGGCAGGTCCGCACCATACCTGGTAATCAAGCTGGCGGTCGGGATCCCCGGAGTTGGCCCAATCCGATGACTTTCCCAGATACCACCGGAAGATGAGCGCCATCTGATGATGAGGATCGTCGACGGCTTTTTCTATCTGGGCCGGCTCTCGTTCGATGAAAAATTGTTGTGTCAATTGCCACACATCATCCAGAGACATGCGGAAGATATCCTTCTCGAGTCGTTTTTTCTCGCTGACCGGGATCTCATCGATGGAATTGTGATTGCGGTACAGTTCGAGCAGTCGTTTTGCGCGTGGCCCGAACAGTGTTCCCCTGCGCAGGACCTGAAGATGGACACCGAGTTCGAACATGTCAGAGGCCGGAGCCATGATCACATCGGCGGGCCCCACCTCGGCCAGCATCTGGCGCACCGGATCGCTGGAACCTGATTCGATGCATCCCTGATGGACCGAACCGATCAACACATAATCGGCGCCCAGCGCGAAGGCAGAAGCAATCGAGTCGGGAGTCCCCAGTCCTCCCGCCGCTCCGATCTTCACGTTACTCGTGGCCGGTAGTTCCCGGGCGATTTCGTCCCTCAGACGGCCAAAGGCCGGCACCAGGGTGGCCATCGGACGATTGTCGGTGTGGCCGCCAGAATCGGCTTCTGCCGTCAGGTCATCGCAGAGCGGAAACATACGGGCCCACTGAGCCTGCTGGGGGGTGATCTCACCGCTGTTGAGAAACTGGGTGACAAGAGCCTCCGGTGGTGCCGAGAGGAATCGTCGAGCCACTTCGAGTCTCGATGCTTTCGCCATCACACGAATGCGGGCAAAGGGTCTGCCGGAACCATCCTGGCTCAATCCCTGTATTCGCAATCGCACCAGCGGTGCCGTGACATCCAGATAGGCACTGGCTTCGACGCAGGCAACTTGCTCGCGCACCAGCATCCTGCTGATCTCATCCTCGCTGGTCGGTTCCGCCGGACTGTGGATCAGGTTGCAGCCCCACGGCCGACCGGGGACCGTCTCTTTTAGCCGCTGCACTGCGGCGGAGACCACGGCGGGACTCTGTCCTGCTGAACCGTAGAAGGAGAGACAACCTTCTCTTGCCAGTGCAGAGACGAACTCTACCGATGCGATCCCATTGGCCATCGAACCTGCAACGTAGCAGTTTCGGACCCCATGGTCGTGGAGGAACTCTCTGGATCCAAGTGACGAGGGTCTGCACTGAGGAAGCCAGCAGATGATGGGGAACCCCTCGTTGTCGGTGGATCGAGCAGCGGAGGGGGGTACCTCAACAGGCGAAAATTCGATGTTGCCGCACCGGGAGGCGCTCAGTTCTCCTGAGGAATCGCGCAAGATCACCCAGGAATTCGCAACGTCTTCGATCGCTTCAAATAAGGGCACACGGTTCGAATCGGTCGTCGGGTACCAGGTACCGATCGACGACCGTGGGTCCGTTGCTGCTCGCTGATTTCCCATTTTCCACTCCCCGCAGGTGCTTCCCCGATTTCGGGTCATCCTGATGGCACAGGGGGCTTAAGATAACTCCGATAAAGCGACTGCGCACCCTTTCTGCACCACCCTGAAGGGAGTTCAGGCTCCCTCAGGAGAGCTCCTCGGATGCTCCGATCAGGGATTTCCCCGCTGCAGAAGCAGCCGATAGCGGTGGTCGGGGGATCCACCGTCTTGTGCCGATGAGACCTTCAGCAGCAGTGTGCCGGAGGAATCCGCCTCGATGCCGAGCAGGTATGGATCGAAGAAGAAGGGAGGAACCGCTTGGGAGGAACCGAGCAGGGTCGATCCGTCCGCCAGATACCAGTCGAGCCGTCCGATCAAGGGCGATCCATCGCGGCGGGCGATCAACTCGATCTGGAAAGGTCCCGCGCTCGTGGGCACGATTCGATACCAGTCCTCATCGGTGGCGGTGGCGATGGTCCCGACGATGAGCAGAGGATCTGCGGTGATCTCCGGGGCACTCGACGGAAGATCGTTCGAACCGTTGGTGTCATCTTCTCTGAATAGTTGTGCTGATTGTTGTTCGACGAAGATTCTAGCGATCAGATCGTTGCCTGATCCGTCTCCTGTGAAAGGGAGGATCTCGAGCATCGTCTGCTGGCCTGGTTGAGGCTCAGGAAAGATCTTCACCCACAGTTTTTTGCCGAAGCGTCGAACTTCGAGATCTTCGGTACGGTCGATGCCATCGACCTGAAAGCGGATCGCTTCCAGGACCTGATCAGGAAGAACACGGGTGAAAGAAAGGTGCCACAATCCGCCGAGGGAGGGCATCGAGGGAGTCGGGTCCACTGAAATCAACTGGATCTCATCGGGGGCCATGGGAAGTGCAGGATCGGGTCCGATGAAATGAAGCGGATTGTTTCCGAGCGGACCGAGGTCGTGGGGGAATCCGTCGGAGTCGACAGATGTGGGATCCGCAGCGTCAATCATCATGCTGGTTGCCAGAGGTGTGGGATCCTCTATCGGCCCTTCTCCTGGAGCCCAGAAAAAGATGGAACTCCCGTCAGGAACCTCGGTTGGCATCGGGTCCAGGGTGATCATGGGACCATCACTGGCAGTGATGTGACGCAGCACTCCGTCGTCGGCGATCTCTACCATCGATTCGAGTGACACGGGGGCGATTCCATCGAGCAGGACATCGCCATCGGGGAGACCGGTTCCGCGAGTGTAGTGGATGGGACGCCCCACCATATCCGGATTGGCAGAGAAGACTCCAGCAGGCAGTTCTGCCGGTACCAGATCTCCTTCGATGAGGCAGTACTGGAAGGAGGAAACGTTGAGTTCCGGATGGCCTGGGGAGAGAACGCAGTTGTGGAAGGTGACGGATCCCCGCGGTGAGCGGAAGATGCCACCACCGTTTCCTTCGACCCAGCAGTGCCATGCATTGAGAGAGCCAAGTCCGAAGGCTGCGATGCCAGCCTGAGCGTTACCGATGATATTGCAGTGCTGAATCGAGATGATCGGACCGTTGGCGATGCCAGTTGCATTGATTCCATCACCATGGTTGGCACTGATCTGACACCGTGCGATACGAACCGCCGCGCTGCTATCCCCGTCAATGAAGATACCGGTCATGAAGTTGGCTCTGACCAGGGTATCGTCGATGCGAACCCGGATGTCCATCTGGTCTACATCTCGATTATCGAGATCGATAACGATTCCCTCGAGTTGATTTCCCTCGATGATGCAGTGGCGTATTCGAACGCGTACCTCAGCTCCTTGCTGGGCAAGGGGATTCGATTCGTCGACGGGGGCGATGTCGAGATCGATCCCTTCGTCGCCATTGTTTCGGATCCGGCACCGGGTGATCTCGATTTTAGCATTGTTGTCGGTGTCAGCGCGGAGCCACTGGCTCTCGATGCCCTCGTTCAAGTTGTTACGAATCTCGCAATCATCGATGCGGATCTCGGCGATCCCCTGGATGCGGATCCCCTCTCCGTTGCAATCGGCAACGACACAGTCGGCGATCAGAGCTTGGATCTTTTCCCCCTCCAGGTAGTCACTGCGAAGATCGATGCCCTGGGTGATGGCTCCGCTCATCTGGCATCTGGTGATTCTCGCGTTGCAATCCTCGGCGAAGACGCAAGATTCGGCGATGAAGTTACCCGCGAGGCTGATGCCATCGATCCCGTTGAGGAGTTCTCCCGGGCGTAACTGGACCAGATCGCTGGGGAACAATATGCCGTACTGGGTCAGATACTGATCTGGATCTCGCTGATCGATTCCGAATTGCAACGGGAAGCCGCCAAAGAGCATCATTCCCTCGAACAGAAAAATGTTTTCCGGATAGAAACCCTCGGCGACATGGAAGTTGACACCGTCGAGAGTGATGCTATTGGCGACCGCCTGGGCCAGGTTCGGGAATGCGCTTTCGGGGGTCAGTCCATCTGCACCCTGGGAGGAGGCGTCCGAACGGACGTAGCGAACCGGATTGGGTGTCACTGGCCATTCATTCTCATTCGGGTCCACTTCTTGATCGGTATCTTGCGCACGAACCATGAACCGAAGAGGTACCCCGTTTTGTAGTCCTTCGATGATCAAATCGTTTTGCCCGGTGACGATCCAGGACGGTGTCGAGAGATCGAATGGTGAACCCCCTACCGTCTGGTAGATGAGATATTTCATCTGGTCATGTGGGGTATTGTCATCGGTGGCCGATTCCCAGCCGATGAGCACCATGGAGTCTCCTGCGACCAGGTCCCCGATCCCTCCAAATCTAGGATGGGACACAGCAGCCAGCCCACTCGAACCGAGCCCACCACCGTCGGGAACGGGGGACTCTCCGATCGAAAGCGGTAGTGGGGGGGTGAATCGGTCACAACTCGTCAGCAGAAGCACTGCTGCGAGAAGAAACGAACCACCCTTGGAGGGGGACATCTCAGAAGTTGTACTCCAGTTGCAAGGATGTGAACCAGGCAGGATCCGCATCGGGGTTGAATGCGGGGCCCGGTCGGAAGTACCCCACCTCCAGTTCGACATCGAAGTCATCCCGTATTTTGGTCATGCCGAATACGAGGTCCAACTCGGTACCCAGATCTCGATGAATGCCATCGGGTGGGGTCCTCAGCCGAGATCTGCGGATCACGGAAGAGGCCTCTACCTGATTATAAGTATGAAAGACGAGATCAAGTGACGCGTTTTTTCTGGGACGAACTCCTGCCCCGAATGTCATGATAGACAGGTTCGACAACTCGGGCCTCATGACGACTCCCAGGTAACGATAGGACGCTACTCCGAAGTAGCGGCTATTGTTGTCTTCATACCCGGTCTGTCGAAAGTCTTTGTTGGTTCCATCGTCGGGGTCGTCGTCGCCAGATCCCCAGGCCCAGCCACCGAACAGATAGGGGCTCCACGGCAAGTCAGAAAACCGGCGCGCAACACTGGCATCGATTCCGAAGGCAGAGATTTTATCGAAGCCATCGACTCCGGAGACGTACGCACCGTCGATCCAGTAGCGAAGGTCACCTTGCATCTTGCGCCCGTGTGATTGAACTCCGACGAAGAAGGGGGACTCGTTGAGAATCGCTCCCGGAACTGCTGGATCGAATCCCCGGTCCTGGATGATGTCGATGATGTAAAGTGCATGATGAGTACGACTCTCCTGGCGCCAGCGTGCGACCAGGATCTTGTTTTGTCGGTCTGCGACGTCGAAATGCGGATCACCCAGTAGTGTCGAGAAGGACGCTTCGACTGAATAGGGGCCCTCTTCCCATTCGAGCCGGACCGCATCGAGGGAAGTGTCATAAAACCACTCCCTGCCTTCATCGAAGTCCATTCGGCCGATCTGAAGGGAGAGAGGAAGGCCGCGAATTTGTTGGTGGTAGTAGTAGAACTCCTCCAAGAATCGTTTCTGGTTGGCGATGATGTCCTCTACGTCGCCATCGTCATCCTCATCGATTCTGGTGGATTTCTTCCAGTTTCCTTTGCCGAAAAGGAATCGTTCACGATCGATGGGCCAAGTGGCCTCAATGCTGATGCTAAGTTGGCGATCACTACGATTGGAACCGTTTAGATTGTGATTGTCTCGCTCCTCCCACTCATGTTTGATACGCCCCCCGATGAGGAGTTTGCCATTATGAATACGAATTCCATCAGATGGCCTCCAGTCGTCCCACTGGATCCGGCGTTGGGCTGATTTACGAAACACGCCGTCAGGAATCTCGGTACCGGGTCCGATGCGACAACGGACCCCATGAATCACCACGATGGGAACGCCATCCTCGTCCAGTAGTTCCGCCTCGACGAATCCTTCCAGTTCGAGCAGGCCTGTCTTTCTCGGGGCGGGTGATGTCTCTACCTGGATTTCCAGTGCCCTGAAGTGGAGGGGCTTCTCGAACACACCCTCGACTTCCACCCGCCAACCGGTTTCAAGTTCTCTCAACTCGTGGGATTTCCGTTCATCCTCTGCGTCGTCGAAGTCGGAATCGTCGGTGATCACGATGGTGAAGGGACCAACGGTAAAAGTGTTCGCGGTCGTGTCGATGGATTCGATGAATCCTTTGATCTCGAGGAACTCGTCGGGTTCCTCCCTGACCAGTTTGACCGCCTCCAGTATCTGGCCATCCCAGCGTCCATCGATCTCGACACGGCTTCCGACGGGGAAATCTCCACTCACGGGGTCGTCTGTCTGCAGAGGATCGGCAAGAAGTGGGGCGGGGCTTCCGAGCAAGAGCCAGGGGATGATGAACCATATTTTCATCCGATGACTCCTTGCCATTCTCCAGTGCTTTTTAACAAATCATCGAGGCTAGAGAGCAACCTGGTGATGAGATTTCCGTGTCGATTCCGTCGGGAGTATATCAGCGCGATGCGCGCCAGGGTCGATGCGGTCCATCCGATCAGTGGCTCGCGTTCGATGCCACGCTCCATCGCATCCTGCGACAGGATATTTCCGATCGATTGCCAGGGAACGGGATGTCCCTGCGCCGCTCTGAGCCGACAATGAGCGATGATGTTTCCCGGATCGAGGGCTGCGCTTCCTCGTGCAAGCAGATCCAGGTCGATGAGGCTGCCACCTTCCTTGGTGGTGATGATCTGTTTGTCGTGAAGATCCCGGTGGGTCAGAATCAAATCCTGGTCACCGATGACTGCCAGATTCTCGATCACCTTTTCGACCATCTCAGTGGCCTCGGGGTGCGGTTCCTTCAAAGTACGATGAAACACCTCGAGCCTCGAATTCAGAATCCGGATCTCTTCCTCGACGGTGTGAACCGGGAGTCCATCAGAGATCTCACAAGAGGCGAGCCATCGCAGCACTTCTCGCATCGACTCCAGGTGCTGATCGAGCCAGATGCCCGATGTCCACTGCTGATTCAAACTCTGTCCCGGTCGATCCTCGATGGTGAGGATTTTTTCTTCCGGATTCCAATCCAGAACTTCGGGCGTATTCCATAACCCATCTGGAGAGCCTGCAGAGAGATGCCGCCACCTCTCGACAATGGAGCGATCCTTGCGAAAGATCTTGGCGTAGGAATGGATGCGATTTCGTGACAGTCGGAAGATACTTCGGCTGCCCACGCGCCATGCAACCAGTTGCATCGAATAACCCTCACCGATCCATCGCGAACAGGCGGTAGCCATGTTGGGCAGCCGTTTGTCCTTCATCGGTTCGAGCGTACTTAGGCTGCCATCGGCTTCTAGTTGGTGCCAGTTCACGGCCGGATCTCCTGGATTTCCCGCCAGGCATATCCAGCCGCCGGCCCGCGATTCTTCGACTCGTAACCAGGGACCGGTTTCACGAAGCGCCATCGCCAGTGGATCGATGAGTTTGTCGGTCCAGTTCATCGGTGATCCCCTTCGAGATAGCGCTGACACGTCTCCACCGAGGCGAGCAGTTTCGATCGCCAATCTGGATCCAGTTCTCTCAGGGGTTCGCAAGCTCTTCTGAGCAATGCCATGCCCCTGCCGATCATGACATGGTCACTGGCTACAGGATTACCGCTCCCGCAGCTATATCCATCCTCGAAGGCGGCCTGTGCTTCTCGGGTCACACCTCTGGAGTGCAGATCTTCCAGGAAGGAACCGATATCGAGGCAACTGTACCCTCTTCCTGCTCGATCGAAATCGACCAAAAGAGGCCGATCTCTTTCTATCAAAATTTGATTCAGGTGCAAATCTCCGTGCAGTAGCGATGACGGCTGCAAGGATAGATCCGGGAGCACCGAGATCATGGCATCACATGTATCGCCGATCTCGGTTTCGTGTTGAGGAACGAGACGTGAGAGATCTGATCGAATGATGTTGACCTCGTCGATCATCAACTGAGGCGGGGAGAGAGGTCTCAGTTCGAGAGGCAGAGCGTGGAACTCGGCGATGGCTGATCCGATCCCTTCCAGGATTCGGGGAAGATCTTCACTCGAGAGATCGATGCGCGAACCGCTACTCCACTGATGAGCATAAAGAGAACCGTTGGATGCAGCCCCGAGGAATCGCGGTGTCCTGAACAACTTGCACTGGGCAGTGGCCATTGAGATTTCGCGGGCCTGGCGGATCGATTGTCCGGCGCTCTGCTTCTTTTCTACCTTCAGGTGCAGGCGAATCCTTTCCTTGAGGTCTTGATCGAGGTGGCGGAACTTCAACTTCGCCTTCAGGACAGCACGCCTTCCCGGTTTATATGCCAGTAAGCGGAATTTTGTCAGACTTCTCTGGAGACGCCATCGGCCTCCCGATTGATCGGGTAAGAACCCGAGTGCAAGTCTGCGGAATCGATCCGGTTCATATATTCTTCGAAGTTCTGGGATCTCTGGATCGTTGGGGAAGGGAAGTCCAACTACACCGGAAGACTCGTCGTAAAACGACATCAGCCCATCCGGCGATGGAAGAGGTCTACGCGTTTTTTCCTTCTCGAATGCAGTCCTGGCACGTTCTTTATCGTCGTAGATGCGTAAGAGAATTCCCTGAGGCGGTTCATCTGCACCCTGTCGCTCTTCTCCGAGCAGGAAGATCCTGCAGGAGCCGGGCTTCAGGCGCAGGTAGCGGATGTGACTGGCGGGATCGTCGAGGGGGAACACCCT
This sequence comes from Planctomycetes bacterium UBA1146, assembly GCA_002311345.1. Classification (GTDB taxonomy): domain Bacteria; phylum Planctomycetota; class UBA8108; order UBA1146; family UBA1146; genus UBA1146. The sequence continues at coordinate 86,281 of DCAA01000001.1, forward strand.
TCCTTCGTCGAGCAGTCGTGGCCACAGTTCTCCCGCGAGAAGTTGTTCCAGTCCACCTGGGGTATCGGGAGGCAGGGAGATGGGATTCATCGTGATCCTTCTCCCTGGTCGTCGTGGCTGGTCGTGACGATCTGCCCCGCCTGCATGGTGATTTTGCGATCAAACGAGCTGGCGAGTTCCTCATCGTGTGTGACCACGATGAGAGTTTTCCCCTTCATGAAACGTGGCAGCAACTGGCTGATTTCTGTTCGGCTGGCCGCATCGATACCCGAAGTCGGTTCATCGAGGATGACGATGGGAGCATCCCGCAACAGGGCCGACGCGAGCGAGAACTTGCGTCGCTCTCCACCGGAGAGATCTTCGGCTCCTTCGGCGAGATCGCGGTCAAGTCCATCTGGATGGTCGAGCAAGAACTGACAACCCGCTGCTTCGAGTGCCGCCAACATCTGTCCATCGTTGGCGTCGGGACGGTGGAACAGGAGGTTGTCTCGCACTGTCCCGTACAGAACGAGACTCTCCTGAAGCACCACCGAGATCTGGTCGCGCAGGCTCCGGATGGTCCATTCCTTCACAGGCTCTCCATCGATGAGGATCTCTCCTCGATCCGGTTCGTAGAGCCGCAGCAACAGGGCAAATAGGGTGCTTTTCCCGGCCCCGTTGGGACCGGTGATCACCAGATGCTGACCGGCCGGGATGTCGAGGTTGATGCCACCCAATGCCTCAGGGATGCGAGTATCTGTCTGTTCGTCGGAGGCCAGTTGGTAATGGAAATGAACATCTCTGAACTCGATCCTACCTTCCAGCGTGGGAGCCTCGAGTGCTCCGGGAAGATCTTTTTCTTCTGGCTCGATTTCGAGAACCTGTGCGATGCGTTGTGCGCAAGCGGCCCCTTTGCCCACCTTGGCAGCGAGTCGGGAGGCTCGACGAAGCGGTTTCTGCAGCGAACGGACATAGGAAACGAAGACGAGCAGGTCTCCCGGGGTCATACCCGAGGTTCCCAGGACTCTCCAGGCACCGGCGAGCAGTACCACGGAGAGGCCTCCAGCGAAGACGAGTTCTATCCATCTCGAGAGAGAGGCCTGGAGTCGTGTCGAACGAACACCCTGTCTGAGAGATGAGCGGTTCTTGCGAGCGAACCTCCGGACCATCTCATTCTCCCGTCCGAGTGACTTGATGAGGTGGAGCGAGGCGAGGCTTTCTCCGGTGGTAAAAGCGATTTCTCCCTCGAACGCACGCTGTTTCTTCGCTACCCGGGTGATGCGACGGCTGAAGAACGTCGACAGCATCGAAACGATCACGAGCACGACCAGCGAGATCACCGTCAGGGCAGGGTCGATCCATGCCATCAGGCTGAGAGTCGCCAGAGCCTGGATGACACGTCCGGAGAAGTCGACCATCTCGGTGGAAAGAACATCCCGCAGCATCGGAACATCTCCGGTGATCCGTAGCAGCAAGTCTCCCAGTTTCTGATCCCTGTGGAAGCGGAGGGAAAGATGGAGCAGGTGCGAATAGACTCGTTTCCTCAACTTCATCATCATCCGCTGGCCTGCTATGGCACTCAACACTGTGCGGAAATAGCCGAAAATTCCCTGTCCCATCGCGATGAGGAGGACCACGGTGCTGACGATTCCAAGAAATGCGAGTGGGTTCGCGGATGGCCAACCGGGCTCGACGAATAGCAGCGAGGTTCCTTGGCGGGGAAACAACAACCCGTCGAAGATGTATTTCACTGGCCACGGAGTCATCAGCGCGAATCCGACCTCGACCGCCAGGGCGCTGGAGGAGAGTGCCAGCAGTGAGGACTGGGCACGAATCAGATCTCCGTGCTGACCCGTGATGGTCTTCCAGTCCTGAAATCCTCGTCGAACAGTGCTGCCGACCTTCATCTCACCTCCTCGATGAGTTCGAGGACCTGTGAGGCGCGGATTTTCCAGGTTGCGTTGGCAAGAACCCAGCGGCGGGCGTTCTCTCCGATTCGTCTGGCGGTGTCCGGATCATCGAGATACTTCTTCAAGCCAAGGGCCATCGATTCTATCTCTCCGATCGGTACCAGATCTCCGTGATCAGGAGGAATCAGGTCTTTGACCTGACCAACTTCGGAGCCGACGACAGGAAGCCCACAGCAGAAATACTCGAAGATTTTGATGGGAGAGAACCAGAACTCATCGAGTTGCGGGTAGGGAGCAACCGCGACCGAGCAACTGGAAAGCCAGTTATTGACCTCGTCATGAGGGATGTTGCCCGGGCAGTGAATCCGGTCGCTGAGTCCGTATTGCGAGGCGACTTCCTGGAATCGAGATTTTTCCGGCCCATCTCCGATGCAAAGTAGATGAGCTGGTGACTGGAACTGATCGACAAGGACTTTGAATGCGTTGAGCAGATCCTCGGTTCCATGCCAGGGGCGGAAGGTGCTGGTGAAACCGATGAGAGGAATGTCTTCTGGCGGAAGTCCTTCGGGACGATCAAAATTGTCCGGATTGAACAGTTCCTCGTCGACTCCATTAGGGATCACCTTGACCCCCTTGTCGTGTCCTCGCTCGGAGATGACCCATTGGGCAATCTCATCGGAGACGCAGACGACTCCATCGGAATCACAAAGCAGTAACCGTGCGAGTCCATGGGCAAGTGGTTCGTTGGCCAGATGTCGGAAACTCTGGCTCTCGCGTGGCAGCGGGCTGTTCACCTCCAGGATGAAGGGTACTTGCAGTTTACGAGCCAGGTACAGGCCACCAGGGTGCCAGAGACTGTATCGTTCGTAGATGAAGTCCGGAACTTCACCCTGGTGTTCCAGCCTCGCCAGAAAGAGCCGATTTTCGCGATCCGCGAGCGATTTGTGTTTTCTTCGGGAAGGCAGATCGATGCGGATCAGTGGGAAACCGTGAATCTCCTTCGCCTCGGGACGGACGGTGTGGATCTGACCGGTGAGATCGAGTTTCTGAAATGCCCGGCAGAGCGAGACAACGTGAACCGAGGCCCCTTTCAGTCCTGGAAGGGGAACACCGGGATCTGCGCAGACGTAAGAGAAGCGCTTCATCGGTTGGATCTATCGCCCCGAAAGGGCACTTTTCAGGAAATGTCCGCGTAAAGTTGACACGTTGGTGCAGAGGTCGAACAGTTTTTCCGCTCGAGAGCGAGCGGTCCCCCGGATGATTTTTCCTTCATTGATGTTGGTAGTCAGGGTGCGAATCGAATTGGCAAGAGCGGTGGGATTTGCGGGTTCGACGAGAATTCCTGCATCTTCCCCGACGATCTCAGGACAACCGGTGAGGCTGGTGGTAACGATGGGAAGGTCGAGGGCGAGGGCTTCCAGCAAGACGGTAGGTAGAGCATCCATGTTGCCATCAGTGTCAGGGACGCAACCGAGAACCATCATCGAAGAATCGGCACATATCCTGCGCACTTCTTCGATGGGCAAAGCTCCCGTGAAGTCGACCTCGTTATCAAGGCCTAACTGAGTGCAAAGTTGCTGAAGCCGGTTCCTCTCATCACCATCTCCGATGATGGTGGCGTGGAAGTTCACGTTGTCGGACTTCAGCATCGCCAGTGCGTTGAGCAGATGGTCGAACCCCTTCTTTGGAACCAACCTGCCGACGCTGATGATCTGCAGCGGATCGGTCGTGCGCGGGGTCTGCGCTGGTTCGAAGAAGTTCAGATCGATCCCGTTATAGAGTCTGATCACCTTCTCACCATCGACGCCGGGCGTGTTTTCGAGGATGAAATTGCGATTGAAATCGCTCACGGTGATGGCGAATGAAGCACCCTTGACAAGATCTCGAAATAGTTCCCGATCGACCGTATTCCTGAAGATGTCTTTTGCGTGGCAAGTGAATGAATACGGGATGTCGTAGAGGAGTTTCACAAGCGCAGCCATCCGTGTCGATATTGTCGCGAAGTGAGCATGAATGTGCTGTACCCCGGACAACTTCGCCTCGGCGCCAATGATCAGCGCTCGCAATAACATGTCCAGATCCCTGGGGATCCGGTACCTACGAAGAAACTCAACAGCGGGCTCCCAACGATCCATCGGTGGCACCAGGCCCGGTTCGAATTCTCCCAGTTTCATCCAGAAGGATTCCGGTTTTTCCCGCTGGATGTAACGGATGGTGAGTTTTAGTTCACTGACGCTCCCGTGAAATCTTCCATCTCCAGGAGGCATCAAACTGAAAACCTCGACCTTTACACCTTGCCGTTCGAGTTCGAGAACTTCATTGAGGATGAAGGTTTCGGACAGACGGGGGAACATCTTCAGCAGGTAGGCAACATGTAGGGGTGGTTCAGGCTCTGATGAGATCGGATTTACCAACGGGATGGTCCTTTCTCTTCAATAGATGTTGAGCACGGATTTTTTCGATCCGTGCCAGGAAATTTCCGACACCATCCATGCCCAGCCCGCACTCTTCGGGAGTCGGCAGGTTCGACCGTGCGAGATCTTCATGGATGGCGAAGGCCAGTTTCTCACTGTCGAGTTGAGATGGATCGAGAGATCTGATGAGGCCCAACTCGGCAAACTTGCTTGCCCGGAGCCATTGCTCTTTACGCGGGAACATCCTGGGAACGGCGATGATCGGTTTCTGACAGGAAAGAGCCTCCATCAAGGCGTTGTAGCCCCCCATGGTGACGATCAGATCGGCAGTTCTCAGGTGCTCCTCGAGGTGGGTGGTGAAGCGAAGGATCTGTGCGTTTTGAAGCGAGCCGAAACAGCCAGCGAGAGTGCGGGAGTCTGTCCTGGACAGAAACGGACCGGTGATCAGGGTTCCCTGGAGAGTATCCGGTGCGTTCCGGAGTACCTCTAGAAAACGGTTGCCAAGTGGCAAGCCGTCTTCACCACCTCCCGAGACGCAGACGATATGTGGCTTATTCGTCCGTGGGACGAACGATCCTGAAAACACATTTTCGGGTCCAATCTGGTGAATGGAGCGCCGCAGGTAGCCCAGGTAATGGATGCGTTCTCTGGTATTCTCGCTGAGGTTGTACATCTCCCCGAGGTCGAAGATGTTCTTGTTGCCGTAGACCCATACATGGTCGAAGAAAGATTCGACCAGTTTAAAACAACCGTCGAACTTCCAGTTTTTCTTAACTTTCTCGGATTCATCGATGACGTCTCGAAGGCCGATCACGATCTCAGTGCCCTGCGCCTTGAGATCGGGCATCAAGGGAAGCAACTCGCCCCGAAGTCCCGTCGGAACATGATCGACAATGAAGAGATCCGGCCCAAAACCGGTGACAGATCTTCTGAGAGTTTCTCGTCGTCGAGCCAGAGTTTCGGTGATGTTCATCAACGTGTTGCGAGAAACGTAATTCCCTTCTCGGTCCTTTGTGACCGCATCGAGAGTGACTATGGAAGTTCGGGCAGGCAGCGAATAGAAACGAGCTCGAGATGAGCCGGTCACGATAAGGATCTCGATGTTGTCGAGATGGAGTTGAACTTGTTGTGCCAGCAGCAGGCAGCGCCGGAAGTGCCCGAGTCCATAGCCGTCATGGCTATAGAAGGCGATCCGGTACCGCTCGGGTATGGAATCGCGAGTGTGGGCAACAGGTCCAGGCATCTGTGGATCCTTTTCAGGCAACTGTTCTTCGCCGAAAACGGAGCAAATGTAATGCCACAGCGCTTGTTTGTACTCGATTGATCGAGAGGTGCCGATATTACTTTATAACTACCTCTGCTATAGGTGGTTATGGCTGATTTTATTGGCGGGGAAGTGATCTAATTTCGAGTTATTCGGCGAGATATGGCCAGCATGCTAGACGATACAAAAGTGATGGCTACATGAGGCCATGGCCATGGCGGGTTTTGGCCAGTTACAGACTGCGCTCAGTTCGATCCCAGTCCTCGTTTATCGAGGCGGTGGCGCAGGGCTCCTCGGGTGAGGCCAAGCAATCGGGCCACCTCGGATACATTTCCACCGGTGTACTCGAGGGCTTGCTGGAGCAGTTGTTTTTCGATAGCAGCAAGAGTGCACTCGCCCGAATCGAAATCGAACTGAAGATCACTCGCTTTCTGCGGTCCGGATCTGTGTTCTTCATCCTGCAACTGACTATCCAGAAGTCCACTGGAGTGGATCTGACCATCGGTAGAGATGAGAACGAGTCTTTCGATGGTATGGGCGAGTTCTCTGACATTTCCTGGCCATGAATACTGGCGCATCTCATCACGGGCCGACTCGTGCAGGGTGAGTTTTGATTTCCGATACTTCTGCCTGTTGAGGTCCAGGAAGTGGTCGATGAAAAGGTCGATGTCAGCTCCCCTGTCTCTCAAGGGTGGGAGATGAATCGAGAGGACCTTCAGGCGGTAATAGAGATCGGAACGGAAGGTACCATTGCGGGAAGCTTCTTCGAGATCCTGGTTTGACGCTGCAATGATCCTCACGTCTGCAGAATATTCTCTGGTACCCCCGACACGACGGACCTTCTTCGTTTCCAGTACGTTGAGTAGTTTCGTTTGCATATCGAGAGGCATATCGGCGATCTCATCGAGGAATATGGTGCCGCCTGAGGCCACCTCGAACAGCCCTTGCTTCTTCTGTGAAGCACCAGTGAAGGCCCCCTTTTCATGGCCGAATAACTCACTCTCGATCAGATCCTTGGGCAAGCCACTGCAGTTGACCTGCAGAAAAGGAAAACGTGCCAGCCCACCGGAGTCGTGAATGAATCGCGCGATCAGGTCCTTTCCGACCCCCGTTTCGCCTCCGATGAGCATCGTGGGGAGGTCTGCGGCGTTCTCTATGGCGATTCCGGAGATCTGATCGATCACCTGGAAGACCTCTTTCATCTGGGGGCATTCACCGACGATCTTCTTGTGGCTGGTCAGCGCAGAGACTCTTTCGTGAGCATCCACGATTCTTCTGACCGCAGCGTTCGACAATTCGCGTTCGACGACGAGGTGTAATTCTTCCAGGTCGAGTGGCTTCTCCAGATAATCGAGTGCTCCCTCTTTCATCGCCTCGACGGCGCTATCGACAGATGCATAGGCGGTGACCATCAACACGGGAACCTCGGGCATCTCCTGCCGGAGTTTTCGCAGAACTTCCAGACCTGAGATGTCGGGCAACTGAACATCGAGGATCGCCATGTCTATGGACTCCTTGTCGATGATGCTCATCGCCTCGGCTCCCGTTTCGGCAGCGAGACACTGATGCCCGCCACGACCTAACTCGAGGGTCAGGGACTGAAGGAGAGGTTGTTCGTCGTCAAGGATCAGGATCTGGGCCATTGCCCGCCTTTCACACTCTCGAGGTTGGATCCGCTTCGGAAATGGGGAGCATCACCGACATCCGGGTCCCGTTCCCGCAAGAAGATACCACATCGATCCGGCCGCCATGGCCATGGATGATGCGTTGAGCCAGGGAAAGTCCGAGCCCCATTCCACTCTTCTTGGTGGTGAAATATGGAGTAAAGAGTCGAGAGGTGATTTCTTCCGACATCCCATGTCCCTCGTCTATGACCTCGATGAATACCTCCGAGGAGCGTCTAAATGACTTCAGTTGAACGATATTGCCTGCCTCGGAGGCCTCGATGGCATTGTTGAGCAGTACCAGCACAACTTGCTCGATACGACGGAAGTCGATTTTCATTCGCGGAAGATCTTCCGTGATCTCCACTTGCAGTTGCACCTGGAGTTTGTCAGAGAAGGGACGAACCGCGTCGGCGACCGCTTCCAGGTGAGAAGCGAGTTCTGTATCTATTTTTTCCAGTTGTATCGGTTTCAGTCCTTGCAGTAACTCTTTGAGCCAACGATCAGCACGATCTACTGTCTCCATCACTTGTCGCAGTGAGAGCAAGGTGGCTTCTTGATCATCATCATTGCGTAGACAACTCTGGGCCAGAGCACGGATACTGGCGAGAGGATTTCGCAGATTGTGCGCCACGGATGCGGTCATCTCGCCGACAGCAGCGAGCCGTTCACGATCCACAAGTTGTAACTGGTATTTCTCGATCGCTTCCGACATTGACTCGACATCTCGAGCGAGGCTTCCCAGTTCGTCACGCGAAGTGATAGGCACTTTCATACCGTAGTGTCCCTGCGAAATCTCCTGGGCGGCCACAGAGAGTCTTTCGATGGGAATGACGATCCACCTCTTCAGTAGCACGAAGAAAGCGAGGCAACTGACGAGCAAGACGATGCCGAGAATGACCAGTACGCGGGTGATCAACTCCGAGGCGCTGCGAGCCCTTGTTTCCGTGATCACGATACGTTTCTGCTGGATCTCCTCGAGCGAACGCACCGCGCTGCCGATGTCTGGAACCAGGTGATCCTTGAGCCAGTTGCGCGAACGGTTCAATGCCTTCTCCTCGAGCCCTTCCTCCAGGTACTGGAATGCGCGAGTGACCGCTCGACCGAAATTTTTGATCGGTATCTCCAGTTCGAGGATCGCCTCCCTTTCATCTGCAGGGAGCGGTGTTGCGGAATCACCCATGGATTGGATGACTTGCTGGCACCGAGCGATTCTCTTCTTGAATCGATCACGATCACTTTTTTGCCAGGTGGGTAGTTGTTCTATATCTCCCGTGCTTGCCAGCAGGAGATCACGGATCTCACCGGTGGCTACGAGACTCGCTCGACTTCTATGGCTCTCGTTCATGGCAGCTTGTAGATCATTGATCACCAACACAGCGGCGATGCCGCCGCCGAGCGAAGTGACGAGAAGAACCATCAGGAGCAGTCGGATGCGTGTACGTATCAGCATCAGCCCCCTCCATCGCCTGCGATGAGCCACTCGTGAGAGATTCGATCGCCATCGCCGCTTGTTTCCGGTTCAGGGTTCCATTCGATTCGTATCCTGCCGCCGGCGGCAAGATCGGTCAGACTTGTCACCTCCAGCACCTCGCCGGCGAGCTTTGCTCTGACGGGCATCTTTTTGCCATCCATCGTGAGCAAAATCTCGGGTACGGAAGTTGGTCTCTTGGTCAACGTGTAGCGCCATTGTAGGTCTCTTCCTGATGGAAGAATTGCCGGTGCCGGATCGACGGTGATCACATCGAGTGGGCGGTGGGGGGCGCTGTGGAGTCTCGAGATCCCCGGATAGTCCAGACCTGGTGGGGCTGCCGGCCCCTTTCCATCGTCACGTGGAGATGAAGTCTTTTCGATAAACTCGCTCCAGGGGGGGTGTTTCTCGGTTGTAGAAATGAGCCAGACCGAGCCGAGTTGGATGGACTTGGCAGCGCCACCTGTGAGAAGAAGCCGATTTCCTTGACGGTATTCGAACGAGATCGCCCGATCGCCGAGTGGATCGAGCAGAAAACCGGTTGCAGGCAGCGAGGTCCAATCCCGGATCTCGATTCTGACACTGTCGTCGAGCACCTCTCTCACCGAGACGTAGCCCGGACGCGCTTCTGCGGCTCCGTTTCGTAGGTCTGCCCCTTCGATCCGTGTTCCCCTGGGACTGGCACCGATGCCACTGCATGCCCACATCCTGGCGCGCAGGCGCTGCTGATCCGAGGCGAAGATGGATGGACCGCCGTTGTCGACAAAGAGACACCGACTCACATCGAGCAGTCCGATGTCCATCAGTCGCACTCCGAATCGCGGCCCGGCTGCGATCAAACAGGACCGGATCCGGGTCAGGGCCCGGGTTGAATCTCCGGTGACGAGGATCGATTCCTCGCCCCGGTTGCCCAGAAAAGAACACTCGGAAATGGAGAGGTCACCAGGTGCGTCCGCATCGATGTGGATTCCGGAGAGGGAGTTCTCGAGAAAGGAACTCTGTTCGATGCGGATTCTCAGATCGACCAGAGCATTTTCAGGATACCGGACATCGATACTGGCTCCGTGATCGTGATTGCCCTGGACCAGGATTCCGCGCAGGCCGATACGGACCCGGGCCGGGTCTTCACCGCCCCCGAGCGGCGCATCGATGCGAATGCTGAGTCCGACATCGTGGTTCCGGGAGATCACGCAGCGTTCCATCTCGATCCGTGCCTTCTCGCCGATTCGAGGAAGCATGGGGGAGACGGAAATTCCACTCTGACCATTCTCCACCAGGGTGCAATCGCGCAGGGCGAGATCGATGAACCCCTCGATCCGGACCCCGTCGCCGCCGTTGTTGCTGAAGGTGCAGTGGTGGATGACACCTAGTGATGCTCCATCCTCGTCGCGATCGGTCTCGATCTGGATACCCTTGTCCCTGAAGGAGTGGATCTGGCAGTGAGAGATTCGAATCAGACAGTCGTCCGCGACGATGGCTCGACGCGCTTGATTGGCCCCATCGAAGGAGAAACCGTCGATCACCACCAGTCGTTGACCCGGCGGGATGATCAGCACGTCACGTTGAGGTTTTCCGGAGAGTATTGTGAGGTGGATGGCCGGATCTGACGGACCGGTGAAGCCCGGCGGGAAACCGCCATAGATCGCCATCCCCTCGAACAGAAGCAGTTGTTCGCTGTAGCGTCCGGCAGCGACATGGATGTTCACTCCCGGCAACCCAATCGCTTCACCGATGGCTTGGTCGATGGTTTGCAGCGGTTTTTCGGCAGAGGTCCCGTCTCCGCCTGGCTCTGCGTTGTCATCGACGTAAAGGACAGGATTGGGCAGCGCCGGCCACTGATATTCGTTGTCGTCGCTTTGACCTTGTTCATCGATGGCACGAACCACGACGAACTGGGGTTCACCATCGGGAAGGTCAACGATGGTGTGTGTGGTTGCTCCAGCAGAGGTGATGGCCGAGGGGGTATCGAAATCGTGTTTTCCAGATCGTGAAGCGAGAAAGATCCGGTAGATCATCTGTTCGGGGGGAGTGTGGTCGTCTCGAGCCGGATCCCAGGAGATGTGAATCTGCTGATTTGCCGCGATGACCGTGCGAGCTCCGTTGAAATCCGGTGGGTTGTCGATTCGGTCATCGAGCGAACTGCAGGCACCCAAGGAGGGGACGAAACCCCAACCCATCAGCAAGATGCCCAGGGTCATACTCCAGATTGGAGATCGGGGACCTGGATGCAGGTCTGCGGGATGGGATGGGGCCACGATTGACACGATTCCTCCGGAGAACAGGTGCAGGGAAGTCCTGTCTCTCTCTCATCTTACCGCATCCGGCCAGAGGCTGCGGTAGCTTCTCAGGAACCGTCCGCAAGGCCGATCCTGTTGACCTCATCGGTGATCAACGGCACTTCTGGATCTCCGACGTAGTAGAGCAGGAACCGGGGACCCATTGGTTCTGGTTCGGGAAGCATCACCGAGGGATGTTTGAGATCATCCGAATCGAACAGCGGAGGGGCGACCAGATCACTCGATGGATCGAGAACGGGTATGAGGAATCCACTCCAGCTGAAGCCATCGAGACTGGTGGCGTATCCGATCACGCTGTCGTTGTCGATGGCCGGAGAGACCCGGAGTGCTTCGTAAAAGAGGTGCCATTCGATCAGGTTTCCACTGGTGTCGACTTCACGGGCGATACTCGGTGCCTGGACCGCGAAGTCATCAAAGGTACCGGGCCCACCGGTAAAGACGGGGCTTGCCGCAGCTCCGGTAAGCACCCCGTCATCGATGGTCCAGGCGATGCCATCACTGGAAACGGCCATTCCGATCACCGACGACAGATCGTTACGTTCTGCCTCGAAGGCCATCTGCAGGGGAGCGGTCGGGCTGATCGTGCGTTCGACGGAAGGATCGACGACCCGAACCACGTTTCCAAAAGAAGCACCGGGTTCGAGCCCGGTACAGAAGACCGGGTTTCCCCAGGTGACTCCATCTCCCGAGGTGGTCCTCAAGATGGCACTGGTCAGACCGGCCACGCCGTAGAGGCCTTCGAACCACATCGTATAGCGTCCATCGACCCCGGGAGCGAAACTGCTGTCGAGCAGGACAGTCGGATCGGCAGCTCCCGCCGGGGCGATCAGCGTCCCATTCACATTCAGATCGGGCATGCTCGCGCCATTCATCACCTGCATGCGATCGACGGTGAGCGTGGGGAAGTCCTCCTCATTCGAGGTGATCAGCCCGATCGAGATATTTCCAACCCCATCTTTTCCCTCGTAGAAGAGCATCCAACGGTCGGGTCTCTGGTCATCGTCGACGATGCTGGGACTGTCGACCTCGAGGTAGTCGAAATCGGCTGGTACGCTGCTGTTATCAGCGGTTAGTCGATCGGAGAGGACCGGTTCCACTCGATCAGTGGCGAGGTTTCGATGCTTGGAAAGGGCGAGGGGGGGAGGTGCGGGTGCGGAAGGTGGGGAGCCACCACAACCGGCCATAACAAACAGTGCCAGCAGTCCAACAAATGTGTGGAAACTTGAAATTCCCGGAACCGTGATCAACGACTTCCACTGCGGCATGTCGGCCTCCATTGTGATTTCTGTGCGATTCGACGGAACACTTCGGCAGGACTTGCTGAATAGTTAACGGAAAAAGTAAATCTACTCAACCGTTCCTCGAAACATTCTCAAGGAAAATGATTTCAAGTGACAGTAATGACAGATACGTTCGTAGTGGGCATCGCCAGATGAGCGGGTATTGAGTTGTCAGCAGTATGCAAACTTTCGAGGTGACCCTAGAATTGAAATCGCGCAGTTATTTCTCATCCAGCGCGCGTATGGGGGGCCGACGCAGGATCCATCGACTCGTTGTCGTGTTTATGGAGCCTCCCCAACGCTGTAGATGCTGATCGTGGGATTACGGGAGCAATTGGAAAATGTCGAACACGGCCAACTATAGCAGCAAGAGCCATCTCTGGGTCTTCTTGTGGGTACTCTGCTCGTGCGGCTGGGGTTCAGCTCAGATTCCTTCTGATCGCACCTCTGAACCGTCCTTTTCTTACCACTGGGGGGAAGTCAGAGTCCGGCTCGAGATCGAGCCGGACCGGATGGCGGTATTCATCACCGAGACGGCAGACCCGCTGCTTGCCGTCGAGGAGCAACTAAGAGTTCTGCGTATTCTCGATCAGGTCCGCATCATTGAAGAGACCCGTTATCCTGGATTGCTCATCCTCGAGTTGATGGGGCATAACGCCTCGGAACTGCTCATCCGGCTCGATTCTCTACCTTCTGGCTGGGCCGCTCCCTGTTTGAATTACCGAGGACGTCTGCACATTCCCCGGCCAGAGATTCTGGTGTCTCTCGATCCGGATGACCCACAAGCGCAAGATCGCGTACTACTGCAGCCGGGAATTTCCCTGATACGAGAGTTCCCAGCGCTAGAGCCTCTGCTACTCGTGTCCCAGTCAGTGGCTCCCCGCCAGATCGAGCAGCAAATCGAAGAACTACTCGCTCTCGATGGAGTGATCGCCGCGAGTCCCAACTTCATCATGGACCTTGCATCGATGGCCGTTCCCAACGACACCTTTTTCGGTAGCCAGTGGCATCTTCAGAATACGGGTCAGCAGGGCAACACTGGAGTTGATATCGATGCCGCCGATGCGTGGGGAATTGAGACTGGTTCGCCAACGGTACGGATTGCGATTCTCGACGAGGGAGTTGATGTTCTTCACGAGGATCTCATCGCCCACATCGTGGAGGGACATGATTCCACTTCTCAGTCTCCTCCAGCAGGGATTGAAGGAAACTGTGCCGCCGACGATGGTCACGGTACTTCATGTGCGGGTTTAGCGGCAGCAGAGGGGGATAATGGCATCGGTGTGACAGGAGTGGTCTGGTCGGCACAGATCCAGCCGGTACGACTCGGGTTCGGCGATCACTGGACCGAGAATGCCTGGATTATCGATGCCATCACATGGGCGACCGACAACGGTGCAGACATCCTCTCCAACTCCTGGGGGGGCGGTTCCCCCAGTACTGCAGAACAAAGTTCCATTCAGTACGCGCTGACGGTCGGAAGGGCAGGACTGGGCAGTTTGGTGGTGTTCTCCAGCGGCAACGAGAATGGTGCCATCACTTTCCCGGCAGCCTACCCCGAGACGATCGCTGTCGGTGCCAGTAGTCCTTGCGACGAGCGCAAGAGCCCTTCGTCCTGTGACGGTGATACCTCCTGGGGCAGCAATTTTGGAACCCAACAGACCGTGATCGCACCCGGAGTGTTGATGGTCACGACCGACAACAGCGGTGCCGGAGGTTTCGTCAATGGTGACTACATCGGTGGATTCGGTGGTACATCATCAGCTGCCCCAGTGGTCGCCGGCGCTCTGGCATTGCTGCTCTCTCAGGACTCGACGCTCACTGCCTCGGAAGCGCAATCCATTCTCGAAGCCAGTAGCGAAGATCAAGTGGGACCTCCGGGAGAAGACACACCTGGGTTCGATATTCACTTCGGTCATGGACGCATCAACGTGGCAAATATGCTGGTGTCGTTGGGATCTCCGGAAGCTCCGCTGAATTTCACCTGTAGTGAGCAAACTCTCGGAGTCCAGTTGAGCTGGACTCCGGGAGAACCATATGACCAGGTCCTGATTAGCCGGGATGGTGTTCTGCTAGCAACACTCGGTGGAAATGTGACCGGATTCCTCGACATCTCCGTGCCAACAGGTCAACACATCTGGGAGGTGCAAGGTGTCGTTGGTTCGTCACAGAGTCTGTCACGATCGTGCTTGTTGTTTTTGCTGGGGGATGCTCGCGATCTGATCTACTCGCCGGAAACGGGCGCGGTCGATTCGGGAACGGCCTTGACCGAAGCGCTACTCCAGTCGGGCCGCAGCGTGGTCCTCACCTCCAGTCTGGCTGCACTCCCGGTCCTGGACGACTTCGATCGGATCTGGGTTCAACTCGGGATGTTCCCCAACAACCATACCCTCACGGCGCAGGAGGGAGATTCACTCGATTCTTACCTCTCCAACGGGATCGGCGGAGACGCTCTCTACCTCGAGGGGGGAGACACCTGGTTCTTCGACCCACAGACCTCGGTACACTCACGTTTCGGAATCACCGCTCTCGCCGATGGTTCTTCCGTCGACAATCTGGGACTGGTGGTCGGATTTTCGGCCACAGGGTGTGATCTCTCCGGGTTGAACTTCAATTACTCCCCAGATGAAAACACCTGGATCGATCGTCTTGCTGCCAATGTCGGTTCCTCGGTGGTGCAATCCAACAACTCTCCCTCGTACGACGTGGCGGTGCATCGTAATGCCGTCTTTTTCAAGACCTTTGGAGCTTCCTATGAGATGGGTGGTTTGATCGATGGGACTTCGACCAAACTGGAACTGATCGAGGCGCTCGTTCAATGTCTCGGTGACATCCTGATTCCCCCTTCAGATCTCGTCTGCGCTGTTTCGGGCACTTCGGTAGCTGTCTCCTGGACCATCTCCGGTGGTTGGGATGTGATCGAGGTTTCCCTCGACGGTGCCGCTCCGGTGGTGCTCGAGGGATCTGCCACTTCAACGACTTTCACAGGACTCGAGACGGGGGCTCACCTTGTCGAGGTGATCTCGATCGTGGGCACCGAATCATCGGTAGGGATCGCCTGTTCGTTCGGAATTTCTCCGCTTTCACCTTCGGAGGTGCTGTGCCAGCAACAAGGCGCAAACGTTCAACTCTCGTGGACCAACGGAGGGAGTTATGAAGAGGTCGAGATTCTCAGGGATGGGTTTCTTCTCGACACCCTCGTGGGAACTGCAACGGACTACCTCGATATCGCTCCGCAGGTAGGGCCACACCAGTATTTTGTTCAGGGAACGGTGGGCGGGTTCGATAGCATTCCGGCGATCTGTGGGCTGCTGATTGGACCGATACCGGTCAACTCGCTCAGTTGCAGCCTCGATGGAAGTGTTGTCACTCTTTCCTGGGTCAATGCAGACACCTATGACTCCATCGAAGTGTTGCGTGACGGAATTCTGATCGGCTCCGTTGATGCCACCACCACCACCTTCACTGACACGCCGGGAGCCGGCAGTCATCAATGGGGGGTTCGCGCCATCTCCCAGGGGATCTCCTCGCCTGAAGAGGTCTGTTCCCTGGTGGTATTTCCTGAGGCGCCTTCGGAATTGATCTGTTTGGCCACGGGGCCGGAGGCCTCGCTGCAATGGACAAACGCATCGGGCTATGACCAGGTCATCGTGAGTCGTGACGGAGTCCAGATCGCCATCCTCTCGGGTACCGCGACTAGCCATCTCGATGTCCCCGGTCCAGGGGTATTCCTCTACGAGATTGCAGGGGCCAGTGGTGCGGCTGTGAGTGAGACGATCAGTTGCAGTCTGTCCGTGTTCCCTCAACCGGTGACGGATCTCCAGTGTCTCCAGACCGGTGGCACCGTGATTCTCTCCTGGATCGAAGAGTCGGGTATCGACGCCGTTGAGATTCGTAAAGATGGTCTTCTGGTCGCTACGGTACCGGCAGGAAATGGTTTTTTCATCGATACCAGCGCAGCCGTCGGACCTCGTGAATACCTGGTTCGAGCGGTGGCAGGGGCGCTCACTTCACCGGATGTCTCCTGCGAGGTCATCGTTCCACCTGGAAGCGTGACCCAACTGACGTGCCAGAGTTCGGAGCCGGAGACCGTTTTCATGAACTGGAACTCACCTGCGGGAGCCACAACGGTGAGAATCGAACGAGGTGGTGTTGTGATAGCCCAGTTACCGATATCCACCACCAATTTCACCGACAATCCAGCCCCGGTGGGGATTCAGGTCTATCTCTTCATTCCCTCCGTGGCAGGTGTCGATGGAGCAACCAACACCTGTGCTGTAGATGTCCAACCGTCGGTGCCGCCCCCGGTTGCAAGTTTTTCTGCTTCCTCCAGTTCCGGTGTTGCTCCGCTGACGGTTGAGTTCACGGATACTTCCACGGGTATTTTCAGCACATGGGTGTGGCAGTTCGGCGACGGATTCTCCTCGTCGTTACAAAATCCATCCCACACCTATTCGAATCCAGGGAGTTTCGTGGTGCTGTTGACCGTTTCGGGTCCCGGAGGGGCAGATTCATTCGGAATGACGATAGAGGTGTCGGCGTTTTCCTCACCATTCGTCCGCGGAGATGGAAACGGGGACGGTGTTATCGACATCTCGGATCCGATCCAGACGCTGGAGTACCTGTTCGGATCGGGGCAGTCCGATTGCCTTGCTGCCATCGATTTCGACGATGGAGGAGAACTGGACATCTCGGATGCGATTGCCCAGTTGGATTTCATCTTCAGTTCCGGGTCCCCACCGCAGGCGCCCTTTCCTGACTGTGGCGTGGATCCGACCCCTGACAGTCTGGGCTGCGTCACGACATCGAACTGTCCCTGAGTGCGCTCATCGACGTGTCGAACTCTAGACGACGATGATTTCATCAACACCCAAGGCTATCTGGCGTCGGATCGAGACCGGAATCGGGGAAGGGTGGCGGTGGTGGATCACCACCGCCGAACAGATATTGCAGCACTCTCACCGCATCGGCGATGTTGATCGTCCCCGAATCGTTACAATCGGCCGAATCCTCACAGGAAATGGCAGCCGATGCGAACAGGTACGAGAGGATGCTCACCGCGTCAGCGATCGATAACGTGTTGTCGTTTCCGGCATCACAGCGAATAAAGGCGGGAGGACCCTGTAAGGCACAACTGGTGATCTCCGAATCGATTCCTGAACGAGTGGCGAAGACCTCGTAATTTCCCAGTTGGCCGGCAAGCGGCGCGGTGTCCGAGTACGTCGTCTGAGTTCCGGGTAAGGTTGCCAGCAGGATTCCGTTGCGAACGATCGCCAGACTGTCGTAGTCGGGATCGCTATTGA
>DCAA01000001.1:104113-117882 GCA_002311345.1 Planctomycetes bacterium UBA1146
GTGTTGCCAGTGACGGGGTGCAGGATCTGTACCGTGGCTCCCTCAAGGAGTACTGCCATGGCGGACACCGTGCCGGACAGGGTGACTCCCGCAGGAAGGGGCAGATCTCCCAGGTCGGTGTTGCTCAGGACCTGGATCTGTTCGAGGAGAAACGGGCCGAGCCCTGTGGCAGGGGAGGGAATCAGCACCAGGTCGTAGATGTCTGGATCGACGGCGACGGAGAAGTTTCCATCGGGACCTCCGTTTTCGTGGATTGTTGGATAACTGGCGCCGGTGGCGCTGATCAACAACTCGACATCGACGAAGGGGATCGGGATGCCGGCAATATCGATGCAGCGTCCAGAGAGGAGCACTGCATCGGGCAGCACGATGGTACCCAGGTCGATGGGTGGGCCTGGAGTGACTTCCACCTGGACCAGTTGAGATTGTCTCACGGGTCCAGTCGGGGGTGGATCGACCTCAACATCCATCAATCCAGGTGGCAACAGGATGTCGAACAGACCCGCTGGAGTCGTAACGTCGTTATTGAGATAGATGGCGATCCCTGTCGCTGCATACTCTGCGTCGAGATTGGCATCGGCGAGCTGCTCAGAAGCAGAACCGACCACCTCACCGATGACGTGGTATCCCAGCGGCAAGACGACGATGCCAAGATCGAGATCCTTCACGACAACCAGTTCGAGGAATGCATGGGGCACCCGCTCGTCATTACCTGCGGCGGTGACCTGCCTGTGCACTACATCCCAGGTTCCTTCCGGTACCAGGACCGAAAAATTGCCATTCGCATCGGTGTTGTCATTGTTCAGATCTGTCTCAATACCCTGAGCATCGTAGATGTTCATGTCGATTCCGGGCACTGGAACTCCGTCCTCATTGACCACCGTTCCCGTCAGGGTATGGGCCAATTCCATGACGTTGGTGCCGACATCGGTGTCTCCGAACAGAAACACTCCATTCACCTCGAGCGGGAATACCGTTGGGAAAGGGGAGGACATCCGGTAGACGAATCGATACTCGTCCACCAGTGCGGGGATGGTCAGGCAAAAAGTTCCATCCGGTTGGGTAAAGTCCCCGGTCAGATCGAGCCAACCGGTGTTGTTGCCCCGGATGTCGATGTCGATGGGAGAGAGCGGGTTTCCGATGGTGTCCTCGACCATGCCGGTGATGATCCAGCCGCTTCCGATGGTGATGGCACCCACGTCGAGATCCCCATCGAGATCGAGCGCCAACTCAGTCGAGAGGAACCCGGGTGGTGGATTGATTTCGAGGGTGTATGTCCCGTTCGGGATCACGGTGGTGATGAGCATCGAGAAGGAACCGCTGGTATCGGTAGAATCCCCCGTGACCGGGATTTCGGTCGCAGGAGTGTCGGGTTCGAAGAGATCGAGATCTGCACCCTGGATCGGCCCTCCAGCCGAATCGAGGATGACGCCGCTGATCACCCAATTCTGAGCGACAACGGGTGCTGGAACCAGCAGCAAGAGATACGCCAGTAGATGGACAACAGCAGCGTTGCAAGATCGGCAGACGGACACGCGAGAACCTCTCCGTTGCTTGTATCCGCCCCCTGTTCGATTATCTCGCCAACTCCATCCTTGTAAAGCCATGAATAATGTAAAGTGGTAGTATAGTCTTGTTAGTCAACCCGGGAGATCCCTCTCCTGCAAACTATTCCTGCGGTAGACTCAAGTTAGCCCTAGATAGGACGAAAATGGACCGCCTTCGGACGGTATATCCCCTGTTTTTCACCTCGGTGATGTTGCTGCTGTTGCTGATGACCCCGGCAGCGGCTTGTTCTGATCCTCCCCAGGGCTACTACGATTCGACCATCGGACTGCTCGGAGAGGACCTGAGGTTGGCTCTCCACGAGATCATCGATGACCACACGCGATTTCCCTACACCAGTTCCGCCACCGACACCTGGGACATCCTCGGAATTATCGAAGAAGACCCGGTCAACGCGGCCAACGTCATCACCTTCTACCGCAACACCTCTGTGTCCTGGTTCGATCAGAACACCACGGATGGTTGGAACCGAGAGCATACATGGCCATCCTCTTATGGTTTCACCAATGATGGTAGCTGTAACTATCCTTACTCCGATGTCCATCAGTTGCGAGCCGCCAGTCCCTCCTACAACTCTGCGCGCAGCAATCGTCCCTACGACTGGTGCACATCTTCATCCGGCTGCGAAGTCTGGCCGGCAGAGGGAACTCCGTTTTCAAATCTCTCTTCCGGTTTCGGAAGCGCAGGTTCGTGGGAGGTGTGGGAAGATCGTCGTGGAGATGCGGCCCGTGCCATCTTCTACATGGAGACACGTTACGAGGGAGGAACCCACGGCGTCACAGGTTGTGCTGAACCGGACTTGAGAGTGACCGATGATCGTGCACTCATCGTTTCCGATGTCACACAAAACCTGGGCATCGCATATATGGGATTGCGTTCGGTGTTGCTCGAATGGCATCTCGAGGATCCGGTGAGTGTTACCGAACAGCAACGCAATGATTCTGTATTCAGTTTCCAGGGCAACCGGAATCCCTATGTCGATCATCCAGAGTTCGTGTGTCTTGTCTGGGTGTGCCCAACATCCGATACGACACCGCCGGCAGTTCCCACTGGGATTTCAGCGGTGGCCGGGGAGTGTCAGGTCTCACTCGACTGGAACGACAATTTCGAGAGCGATCTCGCCAGTTATTCCGTCTACCGCTCCACTGACCAGGCCGGTCCATACAGCCTGATCTCGATCACCTCGGCGCTGAGTGCATACATCGACACCGATGTCGATGGGGCGGTTCAGTACCACTATCAGATCACTGCCACCGATATCTCCGGAAATGAGAGTCTCGCCTCTGGCTCGGTTTCGGCGATTCCCATCACAGGGCCAGGATGCGGTGCGCCGCCACCTGATCCGGGGGCCGTGAACATCATCATCTCGGAGTTGATGCCGAACCCTCTTCTCGTCACAGATGCAGCAGGTGAATGGTTCGAAATCTTCAACCGTGGAACTGCTGAAGTCGATCTCGATGGCTGGACGATTCGCGACGATGATATCGATCTTCATATCATCGATGCCGCCGGTGGTCTGGTGATCCAGCCCAACGAATTCCTGGTGCTGGCGCGTGACGGAGACCAGGCCAGTAACGGAGGCGTTGTGGCGGATTACGTCTACGGAGGAAGTTTCATCCTTGCCAACAGTATCGATGAAGTGGTGTTGCTCGATCTCGACCAACTGGAGCATACCCGGATCAATTACTCCGCAGCGACGTTTCCTTATCAGAGTGGAGTTTCCTCAGAGATCAGCGACTTGCTCGCACCCGATACTGCGGATCCTCTCATCTGGGTCAGCGCTACGACCCCTTACGGACTGGGAGATCTCGGTTCTCCCGGAGATGAAGGCTCGGCTCCTCTTCCACCTCCCCCGAGTGCGGATTCCTTTGTCCGGGGAGATGCCAATCAGGATCTCTCGGTCGATATCAGCGATCCGATCATGCTGCTCGATTATCTGTTCGGGTCTTTGTCAGTGCTTCCCTGTCCGGACGCTGCCGATGGTAATGACGATGGTGATCTCAACATCGCCGATGCGGTCGCTATCCTGCAGTATCTTTTCAATAATGCCGGGCCGCTGCCGGCTCCGTTTCCCGACCAGGGACAAGATCCGACCAGCGACTCCCTCGGCTGCTGAGAAGTAGCAAGATCGCCACCATCAGCACGAGCATCGACGGGGATCGTAGTTTCATCGCGTCCGCTTGCCCTGGGCCGAGGATCGCTTGCCATCGACGAGGAGTTCCTCTGGCGGGAACAACCCCGGCATCGATGGAACGACCCTGTCGCCACCAGCAACCAGCAATTTCCGCTGGTTGAGGGATCGATGCCACCAACCAGCCGGTTCCGGGAACTGCCTGTGCATGGAGGATCACCGCCTCCTGGCCGATCCTTCCCATCGTGATCTCGACCGACAGGGGATCTTCATCTCGACGTTCCAGAGCCAGTTGATGGAACCCGTCATGACTCTGTACCAGGAAGCCTCTTCTCCTCGATTCCTTGCGCCGATCAGCACAACTGGCGACCAACTGCGACAGATGGGCGATGACCTCCGGGGCGCTGCTCGAGAGACTGAACTCATCAAGACCCGAATACCAGACAACACTGGTACCATCGCCCACGGATCGGATTGCCAGAAGAGGGGCACCCTGACCATCGACCCAGAGATACTTGCTGTCAGCGGTGAGGGAGCCGGGCTCGACAGAAATCCTGCGCAGTGGCACTGGCGGGCGAGTCGGACCCGCATCGAGAAACTCATCGAGGCTCGCGATCAGTACCGGGGATCGAACGGGTTGCCAGCCTTGCTCGGGTGGCTGCACCACCTCTTGCAACAACGCTCGTGCCTGTTGCGGGTTTCGCGCCCTGTGCAGGGAACCTTCGGCGGTTCTGCGGAGGATTTCGACGCTATCAGTTTCGATGGTTTCTCCGACCAGCAGGATATGAAAGTCGATCTGCATCTTCTTCAGTGAAGTTCCGATCGCTTCCCAGTCGTCAGGAGTAGTACGACCATCGGTGATGACCACCAGAGATTTTCCTCCGTCACCTTTGTTGAGCGCCTCCCGACAGAAGCGCAGTGCTGCTCCCAGATCTGTTCCTCCACCGGTGGTGATCTGCTCGCCGATTTTCTCGAGTAGTGTGCGGTCTAGCCTGGTGCCGGGAGCAATGATCCAGTGAGGCTCGTCACGAAATCCTGCGATGCCCCAGCGAGATTGGCTCGGGCTTCCTTCGAGAATCGAGAAAGTACCCGCCAGCAGGGTCGAGGCTCCTTCGCCGGTGAGGCTTCCGGAGAGATCGAGTAGCAGGATGCCGAGATCCTGTACCGGAGGTTGCGGAGGAGGGGGAATCTCTGTCGGCAAGATCGTGGCGAGTCGTTGACGGGTTCCTTCGTCTTCACAGAATGGATCCGCGGGCAAAGCCACGAAGGTTCCCCCGCGCCTGATCCAGTTGTTCAGGGTGTTGGCCGTGTTCTCATCGATGGCAACGGAGTTCCATACGATCACCGACCCTGCCGCTGGCCGGGGAAACTGACCGACAGAGAGATCATGCGAAAATGCCGGTGGCGGAAGCAGGTTTTCTGCAGCGGATCCCTTTTCACTCCATAGTGCCGCAGGAATCGGTTCTTCAACGATGAGGGTAGCTACACCATCTTGCTTCCCTTCGATCAACCAGGCTCCCGGAACTGTCGGATTCCAGGCCGGGGGAACTTCGTGACGCTCCCCTGTTGGCGAGATTGACCGCAACGAATCCACACTCTCGCCTCCGGCGATATTGACACGTTGTCCCGAGCGAACTCGTGGCGGGACTACCTTCCAGTGTGGATCGGTTCCCTTCTTCAGTTGGATTTCGATTCCGCGAGAACGGATTCGCCGCTGAAGTGCTGGTGATGGAGGAGCGACTGAACTGAGACACTCGATCACCGTTCCTGGAGATTCTCCTGCACTGAACTTTTCAAGGTCGATTTTCTCAGCAGTCGCTTTCGCGGTAGAGGGAATCTGGCCGACGAGAATTGCCAGCAAGATACAGAAGCTGGGCATTCTGCCGTGAGGACCGAGCAGAAACGGCGCAAGAATGGCGACCAGTAGCGCCAGCATGAGCGACAGGTGCAGTCCCGCAAGTTCCAGCATGGTGGCTGGAGGTCCATCGGCTGCCGACGGGGTCAATTCTTCGATGAGACGCCCGAGCAGTACTGGCCAGTCCGATCTTCTGGCGAGATCTCCGCTGCCGGGTAGAAATCCCCACAGAAATCCATCGTCGTTTCTCGAAAGCAGGGATCGCCCCTCCTCATCGATCAGAATCGGGTCTCCCGGAGCCTCCGCCGTTCGAAGGACCGTCCAGTACCGCGGATGGAGGCCATCGAGCAGCGCCGGTTGACTGCTGGGAACCGTGATTCGAGGGAGGATCCGGTCTCCCTCTGACGATGGGAACAGGATCGACGGTGATGATGAATCAGCGTACGGTTGCCGAGCGATGACGACATCTGGATGGGAGTCGGAGAGTTCGATTCGGTGGGCTTTTTTCAGCACTGCAAGTGCATCGGCAACCTCTCTCAGATCACTGAGGTCCGATACGATCGGTGTGCTGTTTCGGGCCGGAGCGATAAGTTTCCTGTTGACGGTGCCCACGCTCACTGTGATGGGAATTCCCGGTGCCAGATCGTCCATTTCTATCACCGCTTCGCCTCGGTCGGAGAGGAGGAATTTGCGAGGCTCTTGTTCAGAGGTCTCGAGGTGACCCTCAGAAGCATTGGCGACTCGGATGTCGATGCGAATCGATCCATCGATGACTCGACGCAGTGCGATCGATGGATTGTCGTCAGGGATAACACGCGGACCCGAGGCGATGACGATCAGCGCCAATGCCAGCAGCAGAGGCATCCAGGGCCGCTCGCTCCGAGGTTTTTCAATTGCTCGATGCCATAACATCGTGCTCGCCACGGTGCGCCGACGTGCAACTCGGGGGCGCCAGAGTGGCAGCAAGATCCACAGCAATCCCAGCAGCACCATCAACAGCAGCAGCTCGGGATGGGCCAGTTCGAGCATCATCCCGACAGCACCTCGAGCGGACCTCCACGCTGCATCAGGGGGCGAAAGAACTGGTCTTCCGCGGCCAGTGCATCGATTCGAACGTGATAACCCCCTCTTTTTTGAAGCCAGCGGCGTAACTGCTGTTCGCGTCGTAGGAACTCAGCGCGGTATTTTCGGATGGCGCCGCGATCGATGATCCCTGTGAAGGCGGGTTCGCCGATCGCCTCCAGTTGTACCGCACCCCAGGCCCCGGGGGAGATCTCCTCGGGCAGTAGCGGCGCGATCCAGATCGGTTCGCCGAGACGAGCGAGTCCGTTCAGTTGTGTTTCAATGTCATCGATCACGAGCCGATCGCTGATCACCACAACGCGACCCCGCCCCCCGGGAGGGGGCTCGATGGTGCGTAATGGCTTGCCGAGAGATTGCCGATGCCGATCACCGGGGGTCTGGGTCGGGATCGAGGGGAAAACCCGATCTCCATCGATGATCCATTCGCGCCATGGGTCACGATTCGATCGTGCCACCAACTGGAGCAGTTCTCTCAGCCACTGAATCGCTCGGTCCCGCCCGCCGAATTGCATCGATGGTCCGCCATCGATGATCACGGTCAGTGGTTCGGATGAATCGTCGCGGTAACGTCTTGTCCATCGTTGACGAAAGCGGAGGAAAGTGCGCAGGTCGAGACGTGCCAGTTCATCGCCGGGGCACCAGCGGTCATGGCCATCGAACTCTCCGCTTCCTGCGCTGCGTGAGCCCCGTCCTGCTCCCGGTGCCCGACCATGGATGGCTCCGCGCCAGTGTAGCCGGGCAGCGATTCGTTCGATGAACCCGGAGGAGAGGGTACCGGCGGAGTTCATGGCGTCCTCCAGGTCTCGACCACACCCCAGGGGCGAGCGATCTTGACTCGATCGCCTTCGACTCGTGGAGGCGGTTGTACCCAGTGGACCGGGCGATAATTGCCCTCCGACGGAACATCGGTCAGGGCTCTGTGGGCTGTTCCGGTCTCATCGAGTTGCCACAGCCGGTCTGCCAGCAGTAACGCGTGATCTCCCCAGCGTCCGAGAGCCGCCACACGCAACTGAGGTCGATCACGCTCATCGGGTAGCGGTGGTGCAGAGATTTGGCGGACCGTTTCGCCGTCGAAATGTGCCAGCCACGTCTCTCCTTGCTGCTGGCCGAGGATGAAGGTTCCACTGCCAGTCGAGACCAGTTGGTAACCGCCGATCCTCGGCAGGGTATGGACGCTCTCTCCGGTCACCAGAGTGCCACCGAGAGCATCGAGCAGGATCAATTGCCCATCGTCGTCGAGTGTGCCTCCCGCGAACCCCGCGCTCTCCAGGAACCCGCCGATAACTCGCTCGACATGCTGGGCATCGATGATGAGTGGTTCGCGCGCCAGCAACAGGAAGCGAGGAGTACTCCGGGCGTCGAGGATCTCGATCAGACGAGGTGTCACCGCATCGGCCCAGGGAAGTTCCGGTCGAAGCGTAGGAGCCGGCAGCGGTGCGAACCCTCCAACTCCCGACAGCGGCGGTTGCAGCAACTGTTTCCACCACAGCGCCCGTGCTGCACCCCGCTCAAAGTATCCGACCAGACCGGAGTCTGTGACGACGACCCGATCGCCATACCCTGCCGTCACCAGTAACCGTTCTCCTGCAGGCAGTAGTGGTTGCGGCGCATCGATACTCTCGACCAGAGGATGGGAGGCGCTTGGCCGGATCCCATGGCGACGGGTGCCCTCCAGGATGAGACCCGTGGTCGGCAGTGGCGCCGAGGCGGTCACGTTACGGTGGGAGGGAGTTCGTTCCATCGGCAGGGATCTCGCTGTCACGGAAGGGGCCAGCGGAGTGAAGAAACCGGACACGCCAGCGACATCCACCCACCACGCGTCGTCTCCGAAGGGTCGAAAATCGATCCACCGGATGAGTGACAGATCACGTGCGCGTGTGGCAGCCGCCTCGCCAAAGGACTGTATCGCAGCAGTCATCCGCGGCGGCTCGGATGCCACACGTAGCAGATTCTTGCGGTCGGGGATTCCAAAGATCCGCGCCAGGATCGAGTTTCTGGGCAGTCCATCGGCACCTCTCAACGAGCCACCGTCAGTGGATACCAGTTGTAGTAGCACCCGCGCTTGTGTCCCTGCCTGCTCGACCACCTGCAGTGAACGGCCATCACCTTGCAGCCACACATCGTCTGCGATGCGCAGTCGAACCCCGGCGGCTGCATCAGCCACGCCGTCGAAAACTCCGGTGGGATGCCATCGATGCAGGGAATAGGCCTCATCGATGGGGGGTTGTCCCGGTCGTCGGACCGGCTCTCCATCGACACTACCGAGCAGCGCTCCGGGTGTCCCCGGTTGCGGCGAGGGAAGCAGATCGAGGGGATCCATCGCTGAAGAATCCAGTTGTTGTTTCCACCGCGCCTCGATACCCGGTAGCCACTCGACGGCGACCTCGCAGTCAGGACAGATGCGCGCGGCGCGGTGGATCCAATCCGGGTTTTGCCGCAGCCGACCCGCCTGGAACCACAGACTCGCCTCCATCGGAGTCCCTTCGAAGGCGCGCAGCGCCGCCGCCTGAGCAAGGGTCGCATCGTTTCCTACGGTGGAACGGCGCAATTGTTCCTCGATACTTTCGGGCAGACGATCGGGACCGAGCCAGCCTGGTTTCTGGTGATCGAGGATCAGACGGGTGCTTACATCCTGACGTGTCCGGCCACCGCCGCCCATGCGCCAGAGGGCCACCGCCCGACGGGCTGCCGGCTCGTCGTTGGCATCGAGTCGTTCGAGGGCCACTCTCAGACTTGGCAATTGCTCCGGTCGGAACGGATTCGACAGCAACATCGCCTCGATGCCCATCGAGGCGCGCCAACGAGCTCCCGATTCCGCCGCCTCGTCGATCAACGATTGGGTTCCCCAGCGTTTTACTCCCAGCAGGCGCGCCAGTTGCAGGCGCAGACGTCGGTCTTCGAGTTGTGCCCCTTGCTCGAGCAGTATTTGCGCTCGGTGGTCGAGACCGCCGTGGATCGCCATCTCGAGGGCCGCATCGAGCTCTTCTCTCTGTTCGAGTACGGTACTGGCCCACTGCCACTGTCCCGATCTCTCGGCCAGCAATGTGATCGTCTCGGTCGCGATCTCATCGACAGTGATCGGCGGGGTCGCTCCCTCGAGCAGACTCAGGCCGAGGCGGATGTCGGCAAAGAAAGAGGACTCCAGCTCCTTTCCGGCGATGATGCGAGCCTTCTCGGGCCAGCCTCCGGCCAGCCACAGCCGTGCCAGTCGATGGCGGGTGGCGGGAACATCAGTAACCTCCAGGGAGGCTTCGAGAAGTTCGACGGCGCGTTGCACCCAGCCCTCTTCGATGGCGATGGTGACTGCTGCAGTCAGGGTCGGTAGAGAGCGATTCTGAAGACCGTTGGCGCCGATGGCATCGATCAGTTCCAGCATGCGTCCCTGGTCGTGGGCCCACAGGGAGGCCCGTTCCACGATCGCTTCGTCTCCAGGTGCCGATGCGATCAGCGAGACGATCGCCTCCAGGGCGTCATCGGCACAGGCGTGCAATCTTGTAGCGGGAATCACTGTCAAGAGAGCCACTAACAACCACGTCCCGGGGAACAATGCGGAGACAGGGGGCAGCACGGTGATGATCCTCATCCGAGATGCGCCACCGCCCGGTCCACTGCCGAGACGATCTGAGACGGTCCGAGGCCATTCAGTTCGCCCTCGAGCGAGATGACCAGCCGGTGACGGATCGCCTCGTGACGCCAGCGGCGCCAGTCTTCGTCCGCCATGTGGGTGCGCCCGGCTCGAAGAGCCTCGACCTTGCCACACAGGATCAACGCTTGCAGAGCACGCACACCTGCACCCAGTCGAACGCCTTCCTTCACCTCATCGGGGGCGCAAGGATCCGTCGGTCGTGTCGCTCCGACCCAGCGCGCTGCCCGTTCGATGACGGAATCGGCGACGATCACTCTTCGGACGGTGCGCTGCATCTGTGCAAATTGTTGCGGATCGAGCAGTGAAGAGACCTCAGGGTCCTGCTCCTGGGTCGTGACTGCGGCGATTCGTGCCAGAACATCCGATCCCGGGTCGGGCAGAGGAACCTCGAGCAGGAATCGATCGCGCTGCGCCTCAGGAAGTGGGTAGGTGCCCTCCATCTCGATGGGATTTCGAGTGGCGATGACGCTGAAAAGAGGATCGAGCGGGTGCCGGGTTCCGGAGATGGTGACGGTTCGTTCCTGCATCGCCTCGAGCAGCGCCGACTGAGTCCGAGGGGTGCCACGATTGATCTCGTCTGCGATGAGCAACTGTGTGAAGATGGGACCCGGGCGAAACTCGATTCGATCTCCCTCGGTTCCCGGCAGCAACGTCTCTCCTCCGAGGATGTCAGCGGGCAACAGGTCCGGGGTGAACTGAATTCGACCACGCGAGAGTCCGGAGACCCGGGCCAGTCCCTCTGCCAGTTTCGTCTTGCCGGTTCCAGGCACGCCGACGAGCAACAGATGCCCCCCTGACAGCAGGGTGGCGCTGGCTGCAGCGACCGCATCGTGCTGGCCGAGGATCACTTCCTCGATGGAGGATCGAAGTTGTAGGTCCTGTTCGCGGAATCTCCGTGCCGAATCATCCACCACCGTCTCGCTCCCTCCCTCGTAGAAGGTTCCAGTAAAGGTCGATCACTTCGATCCAGCGCGGTTCCAGACGAGGATCATCCCGGACACGGTCCCACGAGGAGGAGGAATCGCTCCGGGTCGGGGCTCTTCCTGTCGCTGGGGTGTCGCCTTCGGTCACGATTCCACCATCGATGCGGATCTGTTCATCGAGTTCTTCCACCCCTGGGGGAGCAGAAGAAACCGGTTCCAGCAGCCTTGGGGAGTCACTTCCTCCGCTGGCCAGATCGCCGGAAAGAGACCCAGATCGACTGCCAGGAGTCGCGCCGCGTGCGATCGGTGCACCGCTCGCCTCGATGCCAGGGATCGGGACGGAGCCGCGCTCTCCAACTGGACGATCTGTAGCGATCCATCGTTCCAGTAGTTGGCGACGCGGATCGGAGTCCAGCAGCCGGCCTAGCGCAGTCTCCAGAGCCTTGCGATCGCGGCCAAGCAGCGCAGGGGGTGGTTGTGGTGGCGCAGATCCTTGACGCAGATGCTCGGTCAGTTGGGCGAGTTGTGTGCGACCGGCCAGGGCGAGGGCTGCATCTTCGCGACCACGTAGCAACTGGGCCGAGATCGACTGATCCGCCGCGAGCGAACTCTCATCGACCAGCTCCCCCGAGGAACCGGAAGCCGCGTTGATCCGGGCAACCTGCGCTGGAGATCGGTCGGGGAGAGGATCTTGCAATGAACCGAGCATTAGCGCCATCAGGGTCAACGTGAGCGAAATCAGAGGCGATGGGAAGGGAGCGAGCCGATGCAGAGCTGCGTGGCTCGGGAGAGGCAGTTGGGCGCTGCGTGCTCGCAGTGATTCTCCCCAGGGATCCTCGTTTCGGTCGCGATGACAGTGAAGAATCGTCTCGACCAGAGCCGTGCTCTCCAGCGTCGAGTCCCAGATCCGGGGCCACAGAGCCCGCACCCTGAAACGCTGGTAGAGGGCGCTGATCGATGCCCCCACGACCAACAGGCTGATCGCGTTGAAGAGCCCCGATTGAATTTCGGAGGTCATTATCCACAGCAGGGCAGAGACAGGCAGAGTGATCCATATTCCCGTCACGGCTCCCCTGAGGAAAGCGTGACGTCGGATCCTCAGGCGTCCGGCACGCAGACGTGGATCAGAAACGATCTGCTGCGACCATTGCCGGCCAGGATGATCATTTGTCATGGCGGTTTCGGGCACCGGGCTTCCTCCCGCGGGTCACATCGAAGGGGACACTCACAGGATAGCCTGTCGAAGCGCTCGAGGCACCGTCTCCCTTGACACCTGCTCGTGGCGGGAGCAGGATCCTGACCAACAAGACGGGAGGACCGGAACCGGGTCGTCAGTACGAGTACAGCTGGGGGATACACTATGGCGGAACAGTTGAACCAGTACGCGCGTGTGCACGAAATCGTTCCGGTTGAGAGTTGGAGGAAAGACGGAGTAGAGGGCTGGCTTTTCCGTGATCGGGAGAATCAGACCATCTTCGTCGAGTCTTCCGAGTTGTTGGGTCAGCAACCTGCCACCGAGGCAAGTTAGGACGCAGTTCAAGCGTTCGCGGTGTTGAGATGTCGGGAGGCGCAAGCCTTCCATCTTCGAGATCCGGACCGGTTCCCCGTTTTCTTGATTTCTCTCTCTGGCTAGAGCAAGAAAGTAGTGTGCGGAAGTTTCGCGGGGCGTAGCTCAGTTTGGCAGAGTGCCTGCTTTGGGAGCAGGAAGTCGGAGGTTCGAATCCTCTCGCCCCGATTGCTTTTCAGACAGGCGCATATCGACAGTAATCGAATAATGTCTGCGGCCCTCCTCCTTACCGGATGAGGGCCGCATTCTCCTGTGCAATCCACTGTACGGACAACATCTTCTCACCGTATCAAAGACAGACCGGCTCCTGTTCACAGGGCAAGGTCGAATCCAGATCGGGCCCACACTCACTGGTTGGCGCTGGAGGTTGTGGACCGCCGTTGAAGATGCTTTCGAGTAGGTAGATCGCATCACTGATATCAAGAAGACCGTCATCGTTGGAATCGAGGGCCAGTGCGCAGGGGGGCAGCCCGACCGCGAATACCGTCATGACAATCTGGTAGGCATCCGAGATATCTATGGCCCCGTCATCATTACCATCTCCACGGATGAAGAAGACACTCTCACACACATCCGGAATTCCGTTGGAGTCGCTGTCGAGGGCTCCTGCGGCGATATCACAGGCGTCCGGGATCCCGTTGGAGTCACAGTCGATGGTGTCATCGAAGCCCGGGCACTGATCTTCCCCGTCACAGACGCCATCTCCGTCCGAATCGTTTCCAGGGTCCTGTGGACAGGGATCTTCGCTTTCACAGAGACCATCTCCATCCGCATCGTTTTCCGCATCGATGGGACATGGATCCACGTCACCGCAGAGACCATCTCCATCGAGGTCGTTGTCGGGATCGAGTGGGCAACTATCGACGTCGCCACAGATCCCATCGCCATCGATGTCGTTGTCGGCATCGAATGGACAACTGTCCACGTCACCGCAGATCCCATCGCCATCGGCATCGTTGTCGGCATCGAGAGGACAACTGTCGATGTCGCCACAGATT
>DCAA01000026.1:0-219 GCA_002311345.1 Planctomycetes bacterium UBA1146
GAGTCGCACCGCATCGCCGTTGATGTCGACGCATACCAGCCACACCCGTACCTGGAAGCGCTCACCATCTCCATCGAGACCGTCGTCAAACAAGCCCTGCATCCAGGGACCTGCTTCGTACCTGATGTAAGTCTGAGCGGATGGATTCCCGACACAGGGATCGACCCCCTCTTCGGGAGCGGTTCCCGAATTGTTGGTGTACTCACGGACACAATGGAA
>DCAA01000026.1:354-48020 GCA_002311345.1 Planctomycetes bacterium UBA1146
GGTTTGGCGTCCGCGTAGATCCCATCAAGAGCCTGGACAGCAGTCTGCCCGGTGCCCCCGGAAGGAGGATCGATGCGCGGAACCGACAGCGGAGATCCGGGCACGTTGGCATCATTACTGGGACTATTCGCTGGCTGGTCATCGGTGGTCACTACCTGGTACCAGTTGAAGTGATGACCCCCTAGCGCCGCAGCAGCCGCTGCCAGGTTCCCCGCCAGGCCGAAGGTTTCGAAAACCGCCTCGACTGGCGAGTTCGGATCTCCCGTCTCGGTGATGGTGATGGTCCCCAACTCGGTTTCGCCCGACAGGATCGAAATCTCGACATCGCTTAGATCGAGAATGGGTGCCTCTACCCCGAGAAGGCCGCCATTCATGAGAGACATCTGCTTGGCGGAACTCACCATCCAGGACTGCTCGCCGAGCTGCATGCTGAACCCCATATCAACGCTAGGAAGAGCAAAGGAACCGTGATCTCCAGCGATGAAATGAGACGCTCCACCAGTGTGGAGGTCAGCCGGATAGTCCTTGATGATGTTGGAGGAGAAAACAACGCCCGACAACTCGGGACGAGGCAGAGAAGCCATCCGCGCCAGCGGAAAACTGCCACCGAGATAGGACGGTTCCGCGATGCCAACGTAGACTCCCGGATCTGTGGCGCCATTGGGCAATAGTGCCAGCGGAGTTCCTACTATCTGTGCGTAAAAACCTGTCCCGAGGCTATCGTTGGGAACAACGGTATCGGGAAGCCAGAAACCGAAAATGTTGTCTGAGGTCGGCTTTCCACCGACGACGATCCCCATGTGGATCGGCACCTTCTGTGCGGCACGGCGGATGTGGTTGACCGGATCGATTCCATCGGCGACGGCAGAAATGACGCTGATCGCCTGTTCTGCGCGTGTGCTGCCCTGAACCAGGCCTTCTCCGGCGAAGAAGTTGAGTAACCTCGGATTGTAGATCGGTGAGTTCTCGAGCATCTTCGCGATGCCTCCACCGGTGACGTTCAACTCGGCCGAGGAGATATAGCCCTCCGGCATCGCACTGAGGAAGGTGCTTCCGATCAGCCCCCCGAGCGAGTGCCCCACGTAATGAATCTCGTCAGTAAAATCATTTGTAGTATCACCATCGCCGTTTTGATCCCAACCCGGTATCGAGATGGTCAACAACGCCAGATCACAGACGGCCTGCATCCAGACCGCTCGCGAACTGATGAGGCTGGGAAAGTTGAGGAAATATTCACCACTGGGATCGATTATCCCATCGGATCCGGGTTCACCGGTGTCGTTATCGATCAAGTCGATCGCGAGCGTCCGTTCTTCCCCCGGAAGGCTGCCGCTGCCGCCAGCGTAGTAGGGGTTGATGAGTTCGGTTCCATGCAACGGCGCATCCATGGAGATTACCGCGAAGCCCGCGTTGCAAAAAATCGAGGTGAACGCGGTCGCATCGAAGCGACTACGGGTGATCCCGTGCTGGAAGATCACCACCGGCCAGGGCCCAGGCTCATTCGGCGTCATGATCAGCACTGGAACCTCATGAGAACCCACCTGAATAACGCTGGGGTTATAGCGAGTCGGAAAAGCATTGTTGGGAGGATCGGTAGTGTTCTGGTAAACAACGCTGCCGTTTTGCCAGTATCCGGTGACGGCTGTTACCCAACCGGCAGGCCCGGAAGAATCCCCGGGATAGAAGGTCGGCAAAGTGATGGTGCCCTGGGCAAGAGTCGCGCTGTAGTTGTTCCCAATATCGACCCCCGCCACGTTCAGCAGGAAATCATGCACATTGGACAAACCGGGCACCGGCAGCGCAGTTGTGACCGCAGCAGGTCCACCGGCCATGGTTGTCGCAACCGCTCCATCGAGGACATCGGTGACGCTTTGACAGGTGAAAGAATTGGTCACGACGACCGAATTCGGATCCATTCCCTGTCCCGCCAGCAACTGGAGACTCTGAGACACCACCGCTCCGATTGCGTTGGCAAAACCATCGGTGGCGGCATTGCCGGTGTTCTCGGGGATTCCGTTGGCCATCCGGTCGAACTGGTCGGAGCGAATCACCGGGTTGCCGCGGAAATCGAGCACGCCACTGGTCACGGCGACCAGGATGCCCCGGGAAAGACCTCCGAGGGAAACATTGTCGGAAGCACGCCAGGGCACCTTCGGCTTGACCATGATCTGGTACTGGACGCTCCTGGTCAGACTGACGGCGTAATCGGAGTCAGCCTGTAACTCGCGGATGATGCTCACCGGAAGAGCAATCGGCACACCGACCGCATTGAAAGAATCGGAAGGTGGACTGATGGCAACCTCGAACACCCGCACCGTTTCTCCACCGAGGACACTGGTGGGATCGATGTTATGGGTGAAATCGACCTGCATCGGCATTGTGGTCGAGAAGCCATCGAGAAATCCCTGAGCGACCAGCACATCACCAGTGTCGGCAGCATCAGTGGCAGACGGGATGATCGGAGTGTTGGTGACCATGGCACCTGGAGCTCCCGCAACTTCGAGTGCCATCTCGTTGAGCGCCGCATAGGTGATAAACAAATCGGACGGGAAGGGAACCGAGAAAGCCCCCGTCGAGAACTCCGCCTCTGTCGGCGGAGGGGACAAGGTGAATTTCTTGTTATTGCAACCCGAGACCCCGATGATGAAAGAGACGCAGATCATGAGCAGAAGACGACTCATGTGGATCCTCCTGTGAATTATTCGAAATGGTCCGAAACACCCCTGAAATTTCCATCGACATCGGGGAAACAATCGAACGGCCTCTGATCGTACCGGAGACCACCGATTTTCCACGCGCCATACCAAGGGAAAGTCTCCAGATGGTCTACGAGACCCTTACCCAGATGTCAATCGTAGAGGGGACCGCGAAACTCGATCCAGGCGTTCAGGTGGGCCTCCTGGAGCCGTTTCATCGCCTCCGACCCCTCCACGTCGATATCGTCATGACCCAGCAGGTGTAACAGGCCATGGATCAGGTACAGATGAACTTCTCTCAACGGGGCCCATCCTCGCTCCTGAGCTTGCCTGTCAGCCGTTTCGGTCGAGATCACGATTTCCCCGTCGAGCAGCCGCGAAACCGTCTTCTCGAGTGGGAAGGTGATGACATCGGTGGCACTCTGATCACCCAGGAAATCGCCATGGAGTTGCGTGATGCGCTCATCATCAACGAAGCAGATTCCTATCCGACCGCCATGACTCTCACGTCCCAGTACGAATCGAACCAACTCCTCGACCGACGTGGAATCGATGGAGATAGTTTTCTGGAGATCCTGGATTTCCACCTCGACCTCGAACAGGGGGGCCTCGCTCATGAACGTCGAGTCGTCACGGTAGGATCCTGCGAGGAATCCGATGCTGAATCGGATGCTGAATCGGAATCACCCTCAGAATCACCGGAGGAATCGTCCACCTCTGTCGGATATTTGACCCGACCATGATGGATCGCGTTGAGTACGCGGACAAAGGCATCCTCGATTCGATGCAAATCACTCATCGTCAACTCGCACTCATCGAGTTGCTCCTCCTGAGCGCGGGCCTGGACGATATTTCGAACGTGCTGACGTACTCGTGTCGGTGTCGGATCGGAAAGGGTTCTCGAGGAGGCTTCCACACCATCTGCAAGCATCAGTATTCCTGCTTCACGGAAGGTGGGTCGAGGTCCCGGATAGCGGAATGCTTCCCGGGTTCGATCTGCTTCTTCCTCATCGACCTGCTGGGCCTTCTTGTTGAAGAAGAACTCGACCACCGAAGTGCCATGGTGCATCGGGATCATGTCGACAATCGGTTTCGGAAGGTGCTCTTCCTCGGCGATCCTCATTCCATCCTTGACGTGGGCGATGACCACCAAACGAGACATCTCGGGAGAGAGGCGGTCATGGACGTTCTCCCCTCCCTGGATATTCTCGACGAAGTAACCGGGTTTCATCATCTTACCGATGTCGTGGTAGAGAGCGCCAACCCGGCACAGTAGCCCATTGGCACCGATGCTCGCGGCCGCTTCTTCAGCCAGTTGCCCCACCATCAGGGAATGCTGGAAGGAACCAGGAGCCAGCAGGGAAAACTCGTTGAGGAGAGGACGGTGCGTGTCCGCCAGTTCCACCAATCGGATCTCGGTGAGCACGTCGAACCACTTCTCCAGGAAAGGAAGCGCGCTGGTGATCAACACACCTGCAGCGACACCACCAACCAGGCTCCACGATGCATCAAGAAGGGGAGCAGTGGTCAACAGGTTGTCGAGCGTGATTCCGCGGAATGCGGTCGGATTGAGCAGCAATATAGCCACTGCCTGGGTGAGGCCAGCGAGAAAACCCACCGTCAGAATTCGAGTACGAGAACGAACCCGCTGAACTCCCTGGATGGCTACCAGGATGCCGAGAAACTGCGCCACGGCCACCGCCACGGGATTCACATCAGGTAGTCGTACCTGAACCATGAGCGCGGTGATGGCAATCGCCACCAGCGATACCAACAAGGCGCGATTGATTCGAAGCAGGAAACCGAGCACCATCCCGAGCAATGGGACCGGCAGCAACATCACCGATACATCGGGACGCTGCAGGAGCACCCAGGTCGCCAGCAAGAAGCCGTTGAGCAACAGAAAGGTACGCCCGATCTGCAGGTCTCTTCGCTCACGTTCGAACCGCTGGGCACGCGCCAGCAACATTGCACCGACGAAGATGAGAACGACGTTGGCGAACAGTTCACCCCACTGCCAAGCTGAACCCGCCGAGAGGATGGGGGTCTCGTACCTCGTCCAGCCGACCAGGAAGGTGGCGACGAGCACCTGGATCAACAGGATCAGAAAGTGCCGGACTCGCCGCGAGGATGCTTCATCCGAGGCGATCTGGCTCGATCGAGTCTGCCGTCTGCCGAAAGAGAGTCGCTGCCAGGTCTTACCACCTGAGCGCAAACGCGCCTTCGCCATGGTTCCCCTTTCGCCCGGAACCACTCCGGGCATCGGGCGATCCGACTGGATCGCACCAAGCCGTCATCTTCCGAGGAAACGATCTGTCTGTCCAAGGGAAGACAGCGGATGCCGGGAAAGAGTTTCGCATCGAATCGGCCCAATAACCGTAACACCAATTGAATAAAGAAGTTGAGGAGCCGCTCAGGAGTCCCTATCGAGGCTTTCGTAGGCGTCCACGATGCGCGTCACCAGGCGATTCCTGACAATATCGGAACTCCCGAGCTCGATCCATGCCATCCCTTTCACCGATCCCAGAACCTCGCGAGCATGAAGCAATCCGGAGGGTTGGCCCCTGGGAAGATCGAGTTGGGTCGGATCCCCCGTCACCACGATACGAGAACCAGTCCCCATCCGGGTCAAGAACATCTTCATCTGGGCCGGTGTCGTGTTCTGGGCCTCATCAAGGATGATGAAGGCCTGGTTCAGGGTTCGACCTCTCATGTAGGCCAGAGGCACGATCTCGATGATCTCCCGATCGCTGTACCGCTTTACTTGATCGTAATCGAGCATCTCGTGCAGCGCGTCATACAGCGGCCGAAGGTATGGATTCACCTTCTGCTGGAAGTCTCCCGGCAAAAACCCGAGTTTCTCGCCTGCCTCGACCGCTGGACGGCTGAGGATCAACTTTCGAACCTCTCCTGTCTTGAGTGCCTGGAGAGCGGTTCGCACCGCGAGATAGGTTTTGCCCGTACCGGCAGGTCCGAGCGCCATCACGATGTCATGGGAGTCCATCGCCTCGAGATAACGAAGTTGTCCCTCGGTTCTGGCGATCTTGCCGAAATCTCGCCGCCGGGGCCTGTCCTCGTCTTCGAACAGATTCTGTGACGATGGATTGCCGTGATCCACCGGATCGGATTCTTCGGGCTGCTGGAATCGAACGAGAGCATCGTTTAGTTCATCCTCGACAGTGGTGGATCCGGGCAATCGATGAGCACCGAGCATCCGCTCCACAACTTGCTGGGCTGCACTCACTCCAAGTTCTGAACCCTGGAGATCGAGAACACGCCCTCGCGCTGCTGCTTCGATGGCAAATCCAGTTCGAATCCGTCGCAGATGCGCATCGCGGATTCCAAGCACTACCTGGGCTTCGTCGTCATCTTGGAATTCGATCGTTACTTTCAACTTGTTCCCATCCGATCAATCCGCCAGCACTCTCCGCAGCAACAGCAACATCGGCACTGCCAGAAGCATGCTATCGAGCATATCGAGCAGCCCGCCGAGGCCCGGGATGGTGTTGCCCGAATCCTTGCGACCGGCAGCGCGTTTCAATGCAGATTCCTGTAGATCTGACAGTTGCCCGACCAGCGCCACCAGCACCGCGAGAAAAACCCCTTGGCTCGGTGACATTGTTGCATCACCGAGCAACTGGGCATAAGCGAATCCAACCAGTGCTGCCGACAACACCCCTCCCAGCAATCCCTCGACCGTTTTTTTCGGGCTCACAGGGTGCAATGACGTCCGGCCCATCGCCCGACCGGTGAAATACGCTCCGGTGTCTGCACTCTTCACGGTCAGAAGTGCAAATAGCACCGCATGAACTCCGAGCGGATCGGTTTCGGCCAGTATCCAGACTGCCAGCACCGGTAACGCAATCCAGCTCCCGGTCATCACCGCCGTGACCAGCCCGAAGCGTAAGGAGCGACGATTCGACGCCATCGCCTCGGCGACCAGTGATCCCAGCAATAACGGAGTGCCCAGCAGAAATACCCCCTGCTGCACCGGATCGAGGGAATCCACGATCGCCGTCCAACCGACCCACAAGAAAACGAGACAACCGACCCAGATTCTCGCCTTGTGGTCGTCACGAAGTGTCAGCGCCTCGTAACAAGCTCCGATACCGAAGAAGAACGCAAGAGCCATGAGGCCGTAACCGTCGGTCCATTGCTGAAGATCCGCCACCAGCAAGCCGATGGAGATCAGCAAGATCGGAACTCCCCATCGGAGTCGGTTTGTCAGACCGCTCATGCATCTCCCCCGGGAGCCGTCGTCGGAATCGAACCGAAGCGACGCACTCTCTGGGCATATTCCTCGAGCGCTACATCAAGATGATCGGCACAGAAGTCAGGCCAGAGGATGGGAATGAAATGAAGTTCGGCGTAGGAACAGTGCCATAGCAAGAAGTTGGAGATTCTGATTTCTCCCCCGGTCCGGATCAGCAGATCCAGATCGGGCATCCCGGGTTCGTAGAGATGTTCGATGACCCGTCGCTCTCGACCTTCATCGGTGCTCTCCAGAGTGGCATCTTGACGCGGAGCCTGGGACTCGAAGGCATCCGCGATCTCTGCACGCCCTCCGTAGTTGACCGCCAGACGCAGAACGATTCCATCGTTACCCT
This sequence comes from Planctomycetes bacterium UBA1146, assembly GCA_002311345.1. Classification (GTDB taxonomy): domain Bacteria; phylum Planctomycetota; class UBA8108; order UBA1146; family UBA1146; genus UBA1146. Next base: position 7,658 of record DCAA01000026.1, read on the forward strand.
CCGTCTCGATGGTTGCCTGTTCTATCGTTTCCCGGGTCTGATCGGGCAGTTCCTCGAGCCTTCCGATGGCACGGAATCGAACCTGCATCCGCTCCATCTCTTCACGCTCCTGGCGAAGATGGTGAGCGAGAAGATCCATCAAGAATCGGATCTCCTGGGCCGGGCGACGCTGAAAGTTCTCGGTGGAGAGGGCGTAGCAGGTTACCTCGGCGATTCCACGATCATTAGCATCACGGATCATCTGACGAAGCGCCTCGGCGCCTTGTGAGTGGCCCTCGGTACGCGGCAGGTTGCGCTCCTCGGCCCAGCGGCCGTTGCCATCCATGATGAACCCCACATGACGAGGAACCACGGACCGGGGCAACCCCGCACCGGCCATCGAGGAGTCTCCGGAGGCGGAATCCTCGCTGGAACTCACGCGACTTCTCCCTCTACCTGGAAGGGCGAGAAGATGCATACTTCGTCACGGCGCTTACCCGTCGACAGGATCGATACAGGAATCCCAGTCGCCGCCTCGAGACGTTCGATGAAAGGTTGCATCGCTCTCTCATCGACCTGATTCCATCCCGGCCACTGTTCGACCACAGGTTCGACGGCTTCCATATCCGCCACGCTGAAGGGGAGAGATTCGAGCAACTCTTCACCTAGCCGGTAACCGGTGACAACAGGAACTGTATCTCTCCCGGTGAGAACATCCGCCTTGGTGAGTGCGAATGAATCGATATCGTTGAGAGCGGCACAATAACAAAGCATCGGAATATCGAGCCACCCAACCCGCCGCGGCCGACCGGTAGTTGTGCCGAACTCTCCTCCAGCTTCTCGCAGAGCATCAGCGGCCTCGCCAGTGATTTCAGAAGGGAAAGGACCTTCACCCACCCGTGTGCAGTAGGCCTTGGTAACTCCCACCACGTGATCAATCTTTCGCGGGGAAAAACCACTACCGGTGCCCACTCCCAGAAACGATGGACTCGAAGAAGTCACGAACGGATAGGTTCCGAAATCGATATCGAGCATGCATCCCTGAGCACCTTCGAACAGCAATTTCTTGCCGGTTGCGTGCATCTCGTTGAGTAGGTGGCAGGTATCTATCACCTGGCTGCCGAGGCGATCGCGAAGCTGTGTGCAGATCTGGACCCCCTCGGTGGCGCACTGCTCGGAAACCCCCAGAACCCGACAACGTTCAAGGAGACGAGCCTCGAGCACGTCATCGACGAAGCCGGGTTGGACGAGATCGCCCATGCGCACACCAGAACGCCCGAACTTGTCCTGGTAGGCAGGACCGATGCCCCGGAGGGTCGTGCCAATCGGGCGACTGGCCTGCTCTTCGAGGATCCGCTCGACGGCGCCATGGTGAGGCAAAACGACATGGGCACGATCGGAGATCCAGATGCGCGAGAGCGCCTCTTCCGACAGACTCTCCACTTCCTCGATCAGTTTTGCTGGCTCGATCACCATGCCATTACCAAGGATCGCCTGGATCCCGCCATGCAGAATACCGGTAGGTATATGGTGCAAGACATGGCGGACATCGCCGATGTAGACCGTGTGTCCTGCGTTGGCGCCACCTTGATAGCGAACCACCGCATCGACATCACTGGCCAGGACATCGACGATCTTGCCCTTGCCCTCGTCTCCCCAGTTCAGTCCGACAACACAGATGTGTTGCATCCCGGCTCTCCTGTTCCTATCGAGCGCCAGCAGCATTTGCCGACGTCAACTCGGTTTTTCCGCCCATGTAAGGAACCAGCACCTCGGGAATTCGAACTGTCCCATCGGCTCTCTGGTGATTCTCGAGAATCGCGATCAATACCCTCGGTGTCGCAATAGCGGTGTTATTCAGCGTATGACAGTAGTGCACCTTACCATCGTTTCCGCGATATCTCAGGTCCATCCGACGAGCCTGGTAGTCATAAAATCGAGAAGCTGAATGTGTCTCTCCCCAGCCTCTCGATGGCATCCATGCCTCGATATCGAATTTCCTCACCTGGCCCATGCCCAGATCACCGGTACACACGTCCACGACCCGATAGGGAATCTCCATCGCCTGGAGGATCTCCTCGGCATTGTCACGGATGAACTCGTGGTGCTGGATCGATTCCTCGATGCTGGATTTACCGATGATGACCTGCTCCACCTTGTTGAACTGGTGGATCCTGTATAGGCCACGGGTGTCTTTTCCTGCCGCCCCTGCTTCCCTGCGGTAACAGGTGGACCAACCGCAATATCTCAGCGGCAATTGGTCCTCCTCGAGCATCTCGCCGGAATGAAATGCCGTGACGGGAACCTCGCTGGTTCCTGCCAGGTACAGATCGTCTCGGGGGATCTCGTAGGTTTGCTCCTCACCGCCGGGGAAGTACGCCGTACCGAATAGAGGTTCGTATTTCACCATCGTCGGAACGATCATCGGCGTGAAGCCCTTGCTGACGACGTGGTCGAGAGCAAATCGAAGAACGGCCAACTCGAGTAGAGCTCCGTCTCCCTTGAGGATGTAAGTCTGAGAACCGGCGAGTTTCGATGCTCGGGCGAAATCCACGATGTCGAGATCCTGGCCCAACTCGACATGATCCTTCGGTTCGAAGTCGAACTCGGGAGGAGATCCGACAACTCTCAACTCGATATTGCCACTCTCATCAGCACCCACGGGAACCTCGGCTGCTGCTGGCATCGGAACACATGCGTGGATCGAGTCGAGTTCGCTCACAACGGTTCGCAAATCTTCGCCGAGAGATTTGATTCGATCAGACACCTCGGCCATACGCGAAATCGCCAGTTGCTTGGCGTCGCCATCGAGAGTCGCGATTTCTTTACCGGCATTCTTTTGATCGTGCCTCAGTTGTTCCTGCTCGGTGAGAAGAACTTTCCTCTGATCATCGAGTTCGATCAGTCGATCCAGATCGACATCGAAGCCCTTGTCGGATGCACCTTTTCGAACCAGATCCAGTTCTGCCCGGATGTACTTGAAATCGAGCATCAAAACTCCCCGGAGCCGTGCTTGCATCGTGACCTTCGATGCAAAGTGCCCGCCGGGCGAGGATAGACCCCCAACCGCATCTCTTCAATCGAGGCAAGTCAGGGAGATGAAGATCGGCCGGTTGCCGCCCTGACCGCGGTGACCCCCAGTTGGCTCCAGTTCGCGAGTTCACCGGTAGCTTGCTCCTGGAGATCCTGATCTTGCTCCTGCGCGCCGATCAGGGCCGGTACCAGCAATTCCTGGGCAGCCACCAGATCACCCAGATCCGCCAGCGCGCGAGCTTCCTGCAGTCTTCCGAGCAGCCGACTGCGGGCGATCTGACTGGCCAGTTTCTCCAGTTCCCGGTCGATGGAGGCGATGACCTCTTGCCGGGCCCTGTCGATCTCGGCCTGGGTGACCGGTAGACCATCGCGACCAGGGTCGGAAGGACTCAGTTCGAGGCGGACATCGATGGACTGACCAATCTCGCGACCCTTCTGATCGATGAGCCAGATCGGAAGAGTTGCCTGGATGCGCCATCGATCACCGGAATAGACAGGCGCCCATTCTTGCCAGACCACCCGCGAACGCCGTGGCGAGTTCTCTGCCATCCTACGGGAGATGCGCAACGCTTCGGAGACATGGAAGGAGAGGCGTGCTGACAGCAGGATGGCTTCCTGAGGTCGAGCATGAAGCCAAAGGGTGGTGAGTTGCTGGATCTCATCCAACAAAAAGTACCACCGCTTCAAATCGGCATTGTGAGCAGGGGACCTGGTCCAGCGCCGTCCCACCTCGGAGAAACGGAATGAGGGAGATCTGCTCTCCGGCGTCTTGTCGATGGTGATGGTAGGAATGCCAGCCACCAGGATGGAAACCTTGCTGCTTTGCAGTTCCACCGGGACTTGGCCACGAACGATGCGAGGGCGCAGGGGGACAGCAATCCGTTCGCGCAATTGCTGCAGCCTATTAGCCACTGGCTCCCCCTCCTGTGCAAGTCGGGCCAGTTTCAACAGCGCAGCGCTCATCTGATTTGACTCGATCAGTTGCTCGGCAGTCCGTTTCAGATGGCCGAGAGCCCATCTGGTCATCCGTAGCGCCTGAGAATCATCCTCACAGATCGATTTCAACCTGCTTGCCAGTTGCAGCACCGAAGAAGGGTCTTCTCGATCCCGGGCCAGTTGTAGTTCTCGACGGGTCCTGTCGATCAACCGTTTCTTGATGGAACCGATGTGATCGGCCAGAGCAAGGTCTCCCGGATACCTCTTCAACAGCCCATCGAGTAGATCCACTGCAGACTCTTCCTCTGCTGCCAGTAGTAACTTCTCGGCTCCAAGCAACACATCATCACAATGGATCCTCTGAAGGATCCTGTCGCTCCAGCGCTGCAGAACCAGCCGAACATTGCGCGGAGGTTCGACACCGGCAATCACGCATACGATCGGAATCCGTTCGAGCCGGGGATAGATTTCCTGCATACCGGATGAGCCACCGGGCCGATCGAGCACCGCCAAGCGATCCCTGATGTGCCTCCAGCAACGATCCCTCAGTAACTCGCTGAAAGGGACCTCGGTGTCGAGGCGATCAGCGGGGATCACCAGTTCTCGCAGGGAACCCGGCAGTACCAGCAACTCGAGAAAAGCATCTTCCCAGCGACTCTCATCGAAGGCCGTGGAGATTCGCTCGAGTCGGCGCAGGTGTTCGCCCTCGAAAAGGGGAATGTCGCTACTGGGGCGGATCCGGACAGCAGATTGACCATCCTGGTACGGGAACACCCCATCACCCAGAAGTACAAAGAACCCCAAGACGATCAAGATCCTGTAACGCACGGATCCACTCCATCGGCCGAACCCTCCGGCAGCGCCGGAAAGTGAGGACTGGCAAGCTGGGATCCGGACACACCGGACCCCAGAAGCGTATCATCCTCGGCCCGATGTCGTCCCCGTGCAGACCTCGTCACCGCTCCCCGCGGCGCTGATAGCCCCCTCCAGGACCCTGTCAGGTCCCAGTTCCCGCCAGCGGCAAGCTCGGATCTCGCGGGCGAGTTCCATGCGCGCAATCCCTTCTCCGCCGACCGGTCCTGGTGCCGCGCGCCCCCCCACCACCTTGGGTGCAACCAGGATCTGAACCCGATCGACGAGATCGGCATCGAGAAAGCGCCCGTGAGTGTCAGCTCCGCCCTCGACCAGCAGATCCTGGACCCCTCGTGTCGCCAGATCACCGAGAATGTCCTTGATCGAGATGCCGTCGGCACCGGCACCCATCGCCACCACCTCTGCCCCACAGCCTCGCAGCGCCTCGGCTGACGGGGAGGTCTCCCGTCCCTCCTGACAATAGATGAGCACGGGGGTCGATTCCTGAAGAAGCCGCGCGCTCTCGGGCGTGCGACAGCGAGGATCGATCACCACCCGCAGAGGTTCCGGTCTCTCGGCAGTACGGGAGGTCAATCTTGGATCATCCGAGATGACGGTCTGGACACCGACCAGGATGGCATCGACCTCACTGCGGGCCTCGCGAGTCGCTGCTCGCGTCTGTTCACAGGTGATCCAGCGAGAGTCTCCCCCTGTACAGGCGATCCTGCCGTCAGCGGTCATCGCCCATTTCGCAGTAACCAGCGGTCGAGAATTGCGAACGTGACACAGATAGGCAGCGATGAGCCACTTTCCATCCTCGGCCAGAACTCCCCTCGCTACCTCGATCCCCGCAGCGGATAGTTGCTCGTAACCTTTTCCCGATGTGACCGGGTTGGGGTCATCGACGGATACGACCACCCGCCCAACTCCGGCAGCGATGATCGCCTCGACACAGGGCGGGGTCTTGCCTTGATGGGCACACGGTTCGAGGGTGACGTAGAGGTCGGCCCCTCGAGGATCGATCCCCGCTTCACGGGCCGCTTCCAGACAGTTCACTTCGGCATGGTTTCCACCGTAAAACTGATGCCAGCCATCGGCGCGCCGTTCATCTGCGCCTCCAGCGACCAGAACCGCGCCGACAGGTGGGTTCGGAGAGACCCGCCCAAGACCCCTGCGCGCCAGTTCCAGCGCCTGCGACATCACCAGCGGATCGGGGAACACCTGCGACATCACGGAGTGCAGGGCAAGATGGGCCTCGATCGAGGCCCTGCAACCCTGTTCCCGTAGAGAGTCGCCGCCGAAACATGATCGACTTCGACCACGACAAACGAACCGGCGATTTCATCTGCCTGGGCATCCCAGATGACCGTTCTGTGATCGCGAGCCCGTCCCGACCAACGCTCGGCATTGGACTTCGACGGACCTTCGGCGAGCACCTCGACCTGCCGACCGACGAACCTCTGGTTACGAATTCCACCCTGATTGGTCAGCGATTCGAGCAGTAGATGATTACGCTTCTTTTTCACCTCGAGGGGAATATCGTCAAGCATCCTGTCTGCACTGGCCGTACCCGGTCGGGGTGAATACTGGAAAACATAACCATGGTCGAATCCAACCTCGTCGATGAGTGACAGACTCGTCTCGAATTCGGCCTCGGTCTCTCCTGGAAAACCCACGATGAAATCGGTCGCCAGGGTGATATCGGGAATCTGTTCCCTGAGCCTGTCGATCACATGCAGGTAGAAACTTCTGTCATAGGTTCTCTTCATCCTGGCGAGAACGTCATCGCTCCCCGATTGAACTGGAAGATGCAGGTAATCCATCACCTTGGAACATTCCGCCATCGCCTGAATCAACTTGGGGCGGAGAAATCTAGGATGCGAAGTGATGAAGTGGCAGCGCTCGATTCCGTCGATCTCCTCGACCCCGCGAAGAAGAGTGTCGAGCCCGACTCCCGCTCCCAGCCTTTTCCCGTATGAGTTCACGGTTTGGCCGAGAAATGTGATCTCCCGCACACCGGAATCGGCAAGCCGACGCACCTCATCGAGAATCACCTCGGGAGGTCGTGAGACCTCCTTGCCGCGAGTCGTCGGCACGATGCAGTAGGTGCAAACCATGTCACAACCCCGCATCACCGAGACAAATGCATGCCATTGATTTGGCCCGAGATTTCGTTGACGGAAAAACTCCAGCGGTGAATCCATCTCAGTGGCCAGAAGGGCCTCGCGAGAGCCTCTTGCCTCGGCGATCAACTCGGGTAGTCGATCGAATTCCCGGGTTCCAACGACGAGATCGATCCACGGTGCCTTTTCGGTGAGTTCGTCCTGCTTGTGCTGTGCAACACAACCGGTCAAACCCAGAATCAAATCGGGCTCCTCTTTCTTTCTGCGCTTGAAACTTGCCATTCTCATCAGGGCACGCTCCTCGGCTCGTTCTCGAACCGAACAGGTGTTGTAGAGAATCACTCCCGCTTCTTCGGGGTCATGAACCAGGTGGTATCCCTTTTGCAACAAGCCTTCGAGCATTAATTCCGCATCCAGTTTGTTCATCTGGCAGCCAAACACTTCGAAGTAAACCTTCCGAGCCTTCGGCACATCGGCAGCGATGGGTGCGGTTTGCATCGGATATATTAGCTTCAAATCTCCTCCTGACGGAACCGCTCACGAGAGGTTCGATCTGGATGGTAGGAATCGATCACTACCGGGTCAACATGACCCGACAGGATCATCGAGACTGCCACGGCGAGATATAGCCGACCAGAAGCCTTGTCAGCAGAAACACGGCCAGCAACGCACACAACAGTGCCAACCAGAGCATCTCTGAAACGAACAATATTACCGCACAGATCAACAACGAAGAGGTGAGCACTCCCTCGACTATGCGGCGACTCGACCCATCGATCCTTCTGGAGAGCCGATCCATGCCGACGATCTCTGATTCGACCCGAAGGCGTCCACGAGTCGCCCTGCGCAGGGCGTCAGAGAGCAGTTCGGGTAACTCACCGAGGGTCTCGATCCCGTCGATGGTCTGATCGGCAGTTCGCCGGAGGATGCCCTCGGTGCCCTGTTCCTGCATCAACTCGATCAGGAGCGGCTCCAGTTCACTTGTCGTGTCGAAACCGGGATCCAGTTTTTCGGTCAAACCCTCCAGCAGAACCAGTGAACGAGTCATCCGAACAAATCCTGGCGCGATCTCGATGCGGTGCTCCGTAGAGATATCGATGATGTTCTTGAGCAGTGCTGGAAGGTCGACATCGGAAAGTTGCAAACCGACATATGGATCCAGCCTGTTTGCAATCGACTGGGTCAACGCAAAGGTATCGGCATCCCCGTGGCAATAGCCGACATGAAGAACCTGTTGAGCCAGTTCCTCGTAATCTCTCTCGACGAGGGCTCTCAACATCTTCGACAGACGCCAGCGAAGTTCCTTGGTGAGCAGCCCCGTGAGACCGAAGTCGATCCAGCATAGACGACCATCAGGTCTGAGAATGATATTGGAAGGATGCGGATCTCCATGAAATTGACCATGTCGAAAAATCATGGTGAAGAGAGACCGCGCGCACATCCGTACCACTTTCCGTCTTTGCTTCTCGTCGAGATCGGCACGCCCGATGGGTACTCCATCGACCCAGTCCATCACCAGGACCTCGCGACTCGAAACGGCTCCGTATGTACCCGGGATGTAGATCTCATCGCTGTCTGAGAAGGCGACGCGAATCCTATCGATGGCATTGCGTTCGAAGTTGAAGTTGATCTCGTTCTCGAGGGCATGCCTCAACTCCCTGACAACACCGTGGGGATCAAATCCGCCAGATTCCGGCTGTCGGGCAAGAGCCTCGGCAAACTGATCGAGCAGGCCCATGTCGCGTTGGATCAGTTTCTCGATGCCAGGCTTGCGAACCTTGATGGCGACACGATGGCCGTCCAGGGTGATGCCTCGATATACCTGAGCGATGGAAGCACTGGCGATCGGTTGCTCCTCGACTTGACGGAAGCACTCGGTGATCTTCTTTCCAAGGGAGTTCTCCAGCACCTCCTTGATCTCCTCGAAGGGAATCGGATCCACATCGTCTCGCAACCGTTCCATCTCCTTGACCAGATGTGGAGGAAAGATGTCCGGGCGGCTCGAGATCAGTTGCCCTAACTTGATGTAGAGGGGTCCCAGGTCTTGCAATGCAAGTCGAAGCCGATGCGGAAAAGAACTCTCTGGACGACCTCTACCTCCGAACAGGCGTACTCGAACTCCTGATCCCAGCCGTGAAGCGAGATCACCGAGTCCGTGTCGTGCCAGGATCAAGGAGATGTCCTTGAGCCGCGGCAGATTTCGAAGGGTTTGCAGCGGTTTCACCAACGGGAGCTCCTATTCGGAACCAAGACGCCTTTCCAACTCGGCGACACGAGCGACGAGCTGGTCATGATCCTCTCGGCTGACAGGGGCCAGCTTCTGGAGACGCCTGAAGATATCGTCGGAAAGGGCCCTGGATGGTTCGCGTTCATCGCTGGAAGTGGACAGGTCCTGATTCGTGGTCCTCTTCCACGCCTCCAGAACTGCCTCTGCTTGCTCACGAGTGATGGTGCCATCCTCGACGAGGTCATCGACAGCGGTATGCAAGCCTGATCGGGCTCGCTCGATGGCATCAAGTCCGGCATGAATCCACTGACGTACTGCGTCCAAGAATGAAACCTCCCCGGCAACTAACGGATCATCATCGTAGCGGATCGAAGGGCAGTGATCGAGCACAGGGGTATTGGTGGTTGGGCAAAAAAATAGGGAGTCCGTTGAGAATCAACGGACTCCGCGGGAAAGGGGGGGGAGTGCAATCTGTAGTGAAGTTCTCCTCGAGAGGGAACTCCGGAAGTACCCTTGCAACTGTGGTGCCAATAAATTGAACACAGTCGGAAGTGTCACAATCCTATTGATTGCAAGGTGTTACAAATACCATCCCAACTCCCTATCGTGCCTTTGGGAGCAGCATTAGTTTCCGACCGAGAACAATTACCGGGTTCAAATTCCCGCATGGCGGCCGACTCATCGGTCCAGCACACGTCCCAGCGCCTCGAGGGCAGGGTGAAGTTGTTCGAGCGGAACGCCAAACCCGATCCGGACATGATCAGCGACTCCGAATAAATACCCCGGAGTCAGGTTGAGTCCCTCTTTGAGGCACTTCTGCCGAAATTCCTCCCCATCGGCTCCTGCACCCGGGGGTACCCTGGGAAAGCAGACCAGCCCCCCATCCGGTACCACCAGCGACATCGGATGATCCTCGAGCCAGGTGGAAAACGCCTGCCAGCCATCCCGAGCAAACTTCCTGCCTCGCTGGCGCAGGCTCTCATATTTCCTCATCGCTGCACGAGCGACCTGGTCGGTGAGGCAGGAGTTGTGAAGGGTCGTGGAATCGAGTACACGACGTGCACGCTCGACCAGTTCCGGAGTGGCAAACCCCCAGCCAAATCGTATCTGGGAAACCCCGTGGACCTTGTTGAGACCACCGATGCTCACGATGGAAGGGTGGCGTGTCGATAAAGGACCAGGATCGGGATCGAGAAAAGGTCGGTACATCTCATCGACGACAACGTGACAATCTTCTTCTTCGCAAATCGATACGATCCCTTGCTCTTCATCGGGGGATAGTTTCACACCGCTTGGATTATGGAGATTGGTCAGCAGCAACAATCGTGCTTCATGCTGATGAATCGTCCTTGCCATTCGCTCGAGATCGATCCGATATTCTTCTTCGAACTTGCGCTCGAAGGGGACTGCATTCACCCCTATCACCGACAATGCATCCACGATGGGAAGATACCCGGGCAGTTCGTGAACAACGGTACCACCCGGACCCGCCAGAGCTGCAGCGAAGCAGAAGTGGGCATGAGATGCACCGGAGGCGAGCAGGATTCCCTCGGGATCAAGTTGCCAGTTGCTGGCAAGAGACTCCATCACCTCGGTGGGACCGTATGGGGTGAACTCGAACAGATCGAGGGTCGCTGGATCGAACTCGATATCCTCCCAGCTGGCGGCAGGAACCGCGCTCATCGTCAGTTTGTGCTGTCCGATCTGTCCATCCGATTTCGCCCATCTGATGTAGGGGACGCGGGAGGGTTCCATTGCTCTTCCTCTCTCATCTTCTTCAAACGAGCCTGGCGGCGATATCTTTGCGTCAACGCAGCGATGACGACCAGCAGCGCGAGACCCTTCCAGGACAGGATCAGATCGAGTATCAGACCGACAAATACGGGGGAACCCGACAGTTCCTGACGCCATTGTTCCGTTGCCTGTTCGATGGAAATCCCTGCAACTTGCTCGAACCCCACCGACCAGGAGAGACCTTGTTGACACTTTTCAAGGATTTCGGCATGCAGGTTCTCTCCGAAGCGCCGCCGGGTCCAGTCTATGAAGAGAAGCGCCTCGGCATAGAGCAGCGATGCACGGAAATGGTCGCGGGGTAGAACCTGATCGAGATCGGTGATGGGCACCAGATCATCTTTTCGGGCCAGCAGGATCAGCGTTCTGCGAGTCGAGGGATCGGGGTGCTGACGGGCAACCGACTGCGCGATCCCCTCGTGAACCCAGCGTGGCAATCGACCGCCTGCCTCCTCGAGGACCAGGTGAGCCAACTCGTGTACGAGGGTGGCACTTCCCTTGCCTGGATTGCGAATCAGGTGCTCGAGGTCGATGACGGCGATCCCCTTGCGGGTCAGGGCGACAGCGGGAACCCAGCGTGGAACGGGATCTGCACCGAGGGTCTTCAGTGCCGAGTTGAGACCATGGTGCCCAGCAACAAAAACCAGCAGAGGACGACGAGCGGAGTCTGATCCGAGCCAGATCCGTAGTTCCCCGAGAGCCTTCTCTACCCGCGCTCGAAGCGCAGTGGAGGGATCACCCAAACCTGGAGCCATGGCGCAGTCGAAAGTCTTTTCCTCGATCCTGCGGTACTTTTCGAGAATATCCTGCTCTGCAGACAGCGGCGATACCGTCAAGAAAAGCAGGATGAACAGCCATATCCTGCCGAGGCATGGGAACTGAAGGAATTTGATCGTCGACTTCGAGATCACGTTGCTCCCCGATGAAGAGAAAAGGGGCGCAGGACTATCTGTCCCACGCCCCTGCATCATCCAACGTGTCGTATCTAAGCGCTAGACACTCTCTGAAAGAGCGGCAACCAGGCAACCCTTGGAGACGCTGTAGAGAGGGTCCTCTGCCAGTCGGATCTCTTTGATTTCGAGCGGAAACTGGATCTTCTCGAACTCCTGCTGGAACACTTCAATGAAGCCACCGATCATGCTCGTCCCACCGGCACAAACGATGCTCACCGGCTCCGGGAAACTGGGCATCGAGGAGGAGGACTCGAAGCGTTCCTTGATGTTCTTGAGCGTGTAGGAGATCAGATTGCGGTAGTAAATCTCGACGGCTTCTTCTTCGCGTCCATGAGGATTCGCGAGATCGACACCCTTTTCCTTGAGACCACAGGCACGAGAAGAACTGATTCCGAGGGCGCTGCCAACGTTGCGATCAATCCAGTCTCCGCCACGAGTGGTGGAGAAGGACAGGGCCGGAATTGATTTGTAAGCAACGCAGACGTTGAACATTCCGCCACCACAGGAGATTCCGATACCGGTGAAATCGTCTTCGGCGAGTTCGCTGAAAACCACAGCGTGACCTTCGATCAGCGGCTTCGGGTCGTATCCCATTCCCTTCAGCAATCCGCCGAAGACACCCTGGTGATAAACAACATTCATCTCGGCATCGATCGGTTCTGCCGGAACCGAGAAGTAACAGTTCTCACCCTGCTGATTCGGGCTACCGAGCAGAGTCTCGAGAAGCATTTTCTCTATCGGAAGAGCATCGTTCTCATCTGGACTGATCATGCCAGCTTTCATCGGGCGACGGGTGTCGCGGTTGAAGATGTTCGCAAGTTCGAATGCGGGATCCCCAACGACAACCATGCGATTATTGACAACGACATACTGAACACCGAGACGAGTCAGCATGTTTTTGGTGTAATCATCGCAATCGATATCAATGAAAGCATTTCGCTGGATCTTGAGGTTCACGTTTCCCGTGTTGTCCTGGAAGGAGGACACGAGATTCGCGGTACCAATGTCGAGTCCTCGTCCGAGCTGGACTACGGCCTTGGTGGTATCAATTGCAGTGACCACCGGGTCGGCAACAGACGTGTCTTCGTTGTCGTTGACCGGGTAATTGACTGCATTCAAAGCCATGGCTTCCTCGAGACCGAAAACAACGTCTTTCTTCTGGCCCTTGCCGACATCAGCGGCAGATCCCTGGGTTTCGAAGCTGTCACGGGCGTAATCTGTGTAATCTCCCATGCCCCGTTACTCCGTTTCTTTCTGGAGGCCTCGCAATTTTGCCAGGTTGGCAGCGATTCCTCCCGCTTTCGCGTTCTTGACCTCGATTTGCTCGAGGTTGTTTTCTAGTTCTTCACCCGACGGCTTGGAAAAGAGCGCCACAAGCGCCTCCTCAGACGGGACTTCTTGTACTCTTGCTGTGGCTCCTGTTGATCCGTGTACAACCTTGGCAGCGAGCGCATCGATACTCTTGCGAATACCGTCGATCTGGGCTCCGGTTGCTCCGGTTGCTTCGGTAGGTTCGGAGCGAGAATCTTCGAGTGCTTCCTTGACCACGGAACGAAGTTCATCAGGGTCCAAGTGGTGAGCGGAAGCGCCTTTATGGAGGCGCGCATCTTCGAGTCTCTCCTCGAGATCGACGGCCTGGTCACGAAGTTTGGCGATGCGTTGCTCGTAGTTATCCTGCTGCTCCTGTTGTTCGGAATTGCGTTCCTTCACCAATCTGGTGAACTCGCTACGAGCCTCGTCGCGAATCTTGGTGCAATCCTTATCGTTGATCTCGCTGAGGCGCTCGGCGACGACATTCTCCACCGCTTCATCGATAAGGCTGAAGATGGCGGCTCTGTCGAGGACCCGGACGGTTCTGTGTCCCCTGCGGGCGAGTTCATCGATGGCCATGGTGCTGGTGCGCTTGTTCAGTGCGTCCGGCACATCATATTTGTATCTCATCGGCCATCCGTCCTTCTCGGTGCGCAATCGCTGGTTTCCGTGAGGATTTCGCGACTTTTCGCCTGAGGACTGATCTCAGCGACCAGCCCATCTTCGAAGGCCTCTTTCTAGAGGCCAAGAAGACTAGCATCGGGTTGGAAAGGGCGGCAAACCGCGAGACGGACGGAGGTGCAAGGAATAGCCCTCAGAAGCTACTCATGATCACTAATCGCTGATTCGTTAGCCGTCAGCGTCGATCATCTTCTGGGAATAGAGGCGGATACGGGACTCAGCTGCCCTGCGATCCCTCTGTGAGAGTTTGGTACCGTAAACTTCCATCATCTGCATCAAGGCGGCCCGTGCCCCGGAATAATTGCCCAGAGCCACGTAGATCTGCTGAAGTTCCCAGTACTGATTGGGATGCTGATAGGCGGCAGTGGTATTGCGCAGATGGAACTCCAGATCTCGCAACGAGAGGCGTAGCCAGCGATTGGCATCCGCTCTGGCCTGGGTTCGACGCCTCAGTAGATCATCATCTGGCTTCAACCCCGCCTCTTCGAGGGGGGTACATTCCTGATCGAGGATGGCATAGATGTACTGGTATCCATCCGCGATCCGCTTGCGGATCTCGCATCTCTCCAGTCGGGGTTGGAGCGAGTCGGAACTCAGGCTCACCGCTTCGTTGAGCAGCACCTCTGCTTCCTCGTACCGCTTGATACTGACCTGAATACTCTCGAATTTCTCAGTATCCACCGTATCCATCACTTCACGGATGATCCGAGCCGCTTGCTCTCGATTCTTGGTGATCCGCTGAGCCACTTCGACGGCATCGATCCCGTCCGAATTATATCGGGATGGGGTCGTGCCACACCCGATCAGGGTCGCCAGTAGCGCCAGCACAACAAAATTGCAGATCCCTCGAGACCATCGACTCTTCTGGACTGTCATCAATACTCCTCTTGCAATACACGGATCCGCTCCGGACAACCGACCGTACAGTCTAATGCCATCGCCCGGGAAGGGAAGTCTCATCGGGGGATGAACCGTCAGGATGCATCCTGGTCACTGGCCGGAGTCTTGCTCCTCGGCAGCCCGGAGCGCGGATATCCCATCTTCACGAGGTGTCACCAGGTGCTCTCTATGTCGGTCGATGAGCACCTTTCCCGGCGCTAATCCCTTCGGCTTTCGAACATACTTTGCTTCGGTCCAGTGCACAGCGAGACTACCGGGTCCCCGCCAGCCACTCAGACGAGCCGCCACGTATGCAGCATCATCGATGCTCTCGGGCGAGGCGGTCTTGCCCCGATTGACTCTCAGAATCACATGGGGACCAGGTTTTCCGGCGACATGGAAGAAGAGATCGTTGCCACGCGCCGTGCGAAGGCTCAATTCGTCATTTTGACGCGCACCGCGACCGGCGAGGATGGTGAGACCTTCACGAGAACGAAACGTCCGGAACCGGGTCGCACTGTCCTTCTTCTTTGCAACGGCAACGGACTTGTCCTGGCGAGTACGCTGTCGAATCTTGCCATGTAGTCGAATCAACTTCTGTGCCTCCTGGCACCACTTCCCAACCCGTTCATCGGCACTCGAGGTGGCATCATCCAGATCCGCAACTGCGTCGACAACTCGATCGAGGCGCTCCAGCACAACGAGCGTGTCATCTTTTCTACGAGTCAGGATCTTGAGAGATCGCTTTCCTTTGCGAGCACGTCGGAAAAACCGTTCGATATTTTCCATAGGAGTTCGATCCGATTCGAGCGCAATTTCTACCAGTGGAGTTCCTTGCTGAAACCAATCGGTAACCTCCACCGATTCCATCCCACGATTCAGTAGTGAAAGGTTGCTCTTGAGCAGATCTCCCTGTCGTTGCCACTCTTGCCAGCGCTCGGATGCTTCAAGGTCGGTCTCCAGTTTCTGAAGTCTCCTGGCCAGGGTCTTGCGTATTCTCCTCAGTTTCTGTTCGTGCCTGCGCAATTCTCCCGCCAGCAAGCAAACTTGCTCCTGTTTCTCCAACCGGACACCAAGCCATCGATGAAGAGGAGCCTCCCCGTCTCTGTACTCGACAGGAATTGCCTGAATCGGATCGAAAGGCAGCGTTGCCGATCCCACCGCAACGTTTTCAGTCGCTCCATCCGGTGGTCGCTTCGAAGGATGATAAGGCTGCCCATGCCCCAAACTTCCCCTGCCGCTCACCAGTTGGACCCGACGATCAGGTCCCTCGACGATCAGCAGGCGACCCTGACGACCGAATAGTTCCACGATCAATTGGCGACTGATTCGTGATCCGTTCTTGTAGGAGAGAACCAGCCTCATCACCCGGTCTCCACCCGGTTGGTCGACCCTGTCGACTCTGGCACCGGAGATCAGATCCCTCAGTTGCAAGACGAGTTCGCTGGGTCTCGGGGGCGCCTTGGGAGGATTTTCCCACAGCACCATCCGCATTGTTCCAGGATGAAGGGAGATCAGGAGATGTCGTCGGCGCGAACCGGATCCGATGACGATTCGGAGATTCCCTCCGGGCGCATCGAAGACCTTACCGACATGCTGGCCACAGATGAGTTCCTGAAGTTCAACAACTAGCCGCGCGATTTCTTCTTTTCTCAGGCTTCCACGTGCAGAAAAATTCACGAGGCTATTTCATCCCGTTGCAATGAAACGATCCACTTGCGGTAGCACGATAGTTTCACTCCGTCGCATTCCATTTGTCATCGATGAGATCATAGGAATGCAAATCCGAGGCATCGAAGAAGAGCTCCAGTTCCCGCTGCGCTGCTTCGGGACTGTCAGATCCATGAACAAGATTGAAGCCGTCCGAGATTCCGAAATCTCCCCGGATGGTGCCCGCATCGGCATCGGATCCGAACGTGGCTCCCATCAGTTTTCGGCACACGTTGATCGCCTTATTACCCTCCAGTGCCATCGCGACGACTGGACCGGAAGTCATGAACTGAACCAGACCCGCATAGAAGGGTTTGCCCTGGTGTGCCTCGTAATGAGTGGCAGCCAGTTCATCACTGATTTGCATCAATCTCATGCCGATCACCTTGAGTCCCTTGCACTCGAATCTCCCGATGACACGTCCAATCAGACGCCTCTGAACGGCATCTGGCTTGAGGAGGATGAGCGTACGCTCCATCGTTCCATTCCTTCCCTCGGGGTCATCTGGCCCCGGATGGTATGCTTCTTCGCGGCAGGATCTCTCTTTCGGGTCAGATCCTGGGGGGAACCTCCCGGAGGAGTTTCTTCTGGGCAACCCTCTCCGGCGCGGGAACCATTCCGGCGCCCCGCGGAATTCGATTCTCGCCCCTGGGGCCTCGATTTCCAGCAGATCGAGACGGGCGAGTGGAGGGTTGACCGATGGAGTCGGAGCGAGAAGTCCAGCATCCTGCCGCACTGCGTGAAATCCTCACGCATAAGGGGGCATCTTCGGTCGATGCCATCGCTGGAATCCTGGCCAAAATTCCCGCCAATGACGCCTTCGAGCCATTCCTGGACATGATCGTGGAGATTACCGGGGCAGAGCGGGCATTCCTTCTCGAACATCAAGCCGATGACCGTTGGAAATGTATCCTGGCACGAAACCTGGATCAGGAAGATCTCCATCAACCTCTCGACAAGATCCTGTACCCGCTTCTCGATCGTGCCGGCCAGCAGCAAACCCCGTGGAGTTGCGCCGATGTTCCCGCCTTGCCCGATCGAGAACGGTGGGATAGAGAACACCTTCCCCGGACAAAATCGGTACACATCGTTGGTCTCGGAGCAGGTTTTTTCGTCTACATCGACCACCGTTTCCAGGAACTCACGGAAGGCGCATCGGATGACCCGATGCTGGCGGTCGCACTGATTGCCATCCAGTACGCGATTTCACGAAGCAACCAGGAAACTGCAAACGAAACAAGTTCTATCCGCCAGAAATCCGCCGCCGCGCGCGCTACCAGAGTTTCGACAGCGGGGACTTCCGACTCCCCCACCGTAGAGATCATCGGCGAGGATTCGAATCTGATCGCAACCAAGAATCTGATTGGTCGCATCGCAGGTAGTGATACCCCGATCCTCATCACCGGAGAAAGTGGAACGGGAAAGGAACTCGCTGCCCGTTTGATTCATGAGCAGAGTCAACGTGCATCCGGCCCTTTCATCAGTGAAAACTGCGGCGCCATTTCGGAAAACCTGCTGGAGACAGAGTTGTTCGGTTGCATGAAAGGCGCATACACCGGTGCAACCTCGGACCGACGAGGACTCTTTGAACTGGCACAGGGGGGCACCATCTTCCTCGACGAAATCGGAGATACATCCCCTGGCCTCCAGAAGAAACTACTTCGAGTGATTCAGGAGCGAGTTCTGCGGCGCGTCGGAGGCCAGGAATCGATAGAGATCGATGTGAGGATCGTATCGGCGACCAACAAGGATCTGTCGAATGCGGTCCGGGAGGGGGATTTCCGGGAAGACCTGTACTATCGCCTCAACGTGATCAATGTCCATCTGCCAGCGCTGCGCGATCGCGGCGATGATATCGAACTGCTGGCACAGCACTTCCTGAAACAGATCAACGAGGAAACAGGATCTGACCTGAGTCTCAATCCCGAACTCCTCGAGGCACTCAGATGCCACGAGTGGCCCGGAAATATCCGGGAACTTCAAAACGAGATCCGTCGAGTTCATACGCTCGCCGAAGAGAAACTCGATCCTTCTCATCTGTCCGCGCGAGTCACCGGTGAAAAACCGATGGCCCCGGTCACGACCGGATTCGACCGGGTCAGAAAAGCAGGGTCGCTCAAGGATGCCATCGAGCATCTCGAGGCAGAATGGATCGAGCAAGCTCTTGAACGCTGCGATGGACACAGGGGACGGGTCTGTCAGTGGCTCGGAATCCCAAAAACCACGCTCTACGCGAAGATGCGCAGGTATGGACTATCGACCGACTGACCGGCGCCACCGAGTAATTACCTGTTCCATTCCTGGACAGATGTATCCGAGTTCGAACCTCAACCAGCCGATTCACGCCCCCGATCAACCTCAGGGGCTCTCCTGATCCATATCTCACCGGGTCCCGATCTTGCTGCTGTTCTGTCGAACAAGGAACCAAACAAACCCACCTGGGTGACGGATCAGGAGGCGCATCGTGAAGCCGTTCCAGGACCGATTAGAAAAACTGCTCAACAAGATCTCCGGCAAGGATTCAGTCAAGTTCGAGCAGATCCTCAAAATCCTCCCCGAGTTGAAAACCAAGCAAAAGAAGTTGGTTCAGGTGCGAACACTGCTGGCAAAACTCGGCTGCGAGATCACCGGCATCACCACGCCTGACCTCGACTCGCTTGTATTCAATCACGAGGAAGCAAAAAAGGCCGAGAAGGAACTCGAGGAAGATAACACGGCAGAAGCCGAGGAGATGGCGGTCAAGGCTCTCGATGACCCGATCCGAATGTACTTCTCGCAGATGGCTGCCATTCCGTTACTGACCAGAGATGAGGAGATCCTTTACGCCAAGGAAATCGAAAAGAGCCAGAAGGAGCTGGTCCGCCACATCTACCAGACCGCTCTCGGACAGGATGAAGCGCTCCAGTTGCTGGAGCAGATCCTGATCCAGACCCGTCTCGTAGAAAAAAGTCTCGACCTGACTCTCTCGCGTAAGGGGGATCGCCATGCCTTCTTCGATCGCCTGCAGAAGGAACTCCCCAGGATGCGTTCTCTGTTCGAGATGAATACGCTCGAATCGCTCGACCTGGAGGAACTGCCTCTGTCGGACAGGACTGATCGACCAGATCTGGAGAAGCGACTGCATAACCGCGTTCTTCGTCTGGCAAGGATGCTCGAGTCGTACATGGTGAAGATGAAGTACGTGACCCGGTGGCAGGACAAGATCGCCAAACTTGGTAGAAAACTCGAAGTCGTGATCGTCGGTCTTCGAGTTCGCAATAAGAGAGCCATCGCCACCGAGTTCGATGAAATCAACGAGGCCATCCTCGAGCCTTACCCGGCCTTCATCGAGCGAGGACGGGAAATCACTCGCCAGTTCAAGCGTTACGAGGCCGCCAAGGGCAGCCTGTCCTCGGGCAACCTACGTCTGGTCGTCAGCGTTGCGAAGAAATACCGCGGACGCGGCCTCACCTTCCTGGACCTGATCCAGGAGGGCAATACAGGTTTGATGCGTGCCTGTGAGAAATACGAGTACCGTAAAGGATACAAGTTCTCGACCTATGCTACCTGGTGGATTCGCCAGGCGATCAGTCGTGCCATCGCCGAGAAATCGCGTATGGTTCGCCTGCCAGTTTATATGTCCGAAACGATGAGCAAGCTGGGTGGAGTCAGTCGTGAGCAACTGCAGAAGACGGGCCGACGCCCGGACCTGCACGAGATCGCAATTATTCTGGAAGTTCCCGTGGAGGAACTGCAATCGATGATCCGCCTGAGCCGATCCCCCGTGTCCCTCTCCACTCCTGTTGGATCGGAGGATGATTCCACATTCGGAGATTTCATCGAAGACCACCGTTTTACTGCACCTTCGGAATCGATCTCAGCGGCAGCATTGAAGGGTCGCATGGTGAATGTGCTGGAGACATTGAGTCTTCGTGAGCGCGAGGTGATCAAGATGAGATTCGGCATTGGTCGCGACGACACCTACACGCTGGAAGAACTGGGAAAGAAATTCAAGGTCACGCGAGAGCGTATCCGACAGATCGAGATCCGAGCCTTGAAGAAACTTCGCCATCCGGTTCGATCACGAAATCTGGAAGGATTTCTGGACGATTGAACAGCGACTGGATGAGAAATAGAGATTGAACAAAAGAGTCGGACCTGACGAGCGCCCCCCCGCCGATTCGGCGGGTGTCAGGATCCCGGCTCTTCTCATCTATTCAGAACCTGATCCCATCACCCAGCGGGCTCTGATGAAATCCACCCCCCCCACGCTCACTCCTCCCTCGAAGAGATTGTTGGCATCATCGATTTCACGAACGAGGTGAGCACGCAGGTGCAGGATTCCCGGCACCACCATCTCCGAATCCACTTCGAGGGTCTCGATCTCCGTCAGATGAGGAATCTTCGTCCCCTGCCCGCTCTTCCACACGCTCGGGGTGGTAGTGGGAGGATCTACGGCCGCGAGCAGAACCACGAGAGACAACTGTTCCAGTGCAGTCATGGCGGTCGTCGAGGGGAAAACGAACTTGTTTTTCTCGCCCACCGCCGAGACATCTCCTCCGGAAACCGCCTTCTGGGCGACAGCCATCTCCCCTGGCTCGAGAGATAGGACTCGATCGATCAGGATTCGGTCCTTCGACAGCGGTAGAAGGAGACGAAGATCCTCCGCATCCAGCGACAATACCCCGTCCCCGAGGATTCGATGTCGATCCCAGCGCGCTTCCTCGGCCGTCATCGCAGAAGCACCTTTCTGATTTCTGGCAACCACATGAGGACCGATGGATGGCCCTCTCCCTCTCCGGTAGTCTGACAAACTTGTGAGCAAATTCATCCCTTTTCCGCGCATGGAATCGGAGCACAGCACCTTGGATTCAAATCCACCAAAAAAGAATCTGGCAGCCAGCACGCTCTGCTGCACCTTCGGACAACTGGACATCGAACTGGATGTGCCCGAAGGAGTCTGGAACCCCACTCCACACGGGATTCTGCTCGGTGAGGTCCTCGAAAAGATGGATTTCAGCGGCGAAAGCATCATCGAACTGGGGACAGGCTGCGGGGTGCACGCTGTCATACTTGGCCTCAGAGGCGCCCGCGAGTTACTGCTTACAGAAATTGATGACGGAGTTCTCACTCACGCCAAAAATAATCTCAAAAAGAATGGCATCGAAACAAAGATTCGCTTTCTTGTCGCAGACTGGATCCAGGTCGATGCAAGTGGATACGATACTCTGGTCGCGAACCCGCCCTTCTGTGTGGCCGGGAAAAAATATCGCCGATACTTCATCGACACTCTCATCCTGGATGCTCATAAATTGGTCCGCCCTGGTGGAAAGTTGATTTTCATCCACTCGTCGATGGCGGATTTCCCACGAACCATCCGCTTGATGGAGGATTGCGGTATGACGGTGCAAATCCTCGGCGAGAAGGAATGTGCCTTCCGCGATTACTATTTCGAGGATCCCACCTTCATGACCGAAATGGACAGTGTAGCGGACTCCTACACCCTCCGGGATGGAGTCCACTACGAACGGCTGATGGTATTCGAGGGAACACTACCGGAGAACTAGGGCACCACCGTAGTGCCAGCACGTATCAATTCGGCGGCTTGCTCGAGTTCGGGAGAAAGAAAACGATCACCCTTGCGTTTGACAATCACCTTTCGGATGGCCCGAATCTTCGACTCCAGACGACGCCCACTACGTAGAGGTCTGCGCAACTCCAGAGCGTCGAGTCCCACCAGCATCTCGATGGCAACCACCTGACAGGCCAGAGACGCACATTCGAGCGACTTCTCCGAGGCGTGAGTGGACATGCTGACGTGATCCTCCGTTCCCGCCGAGGTGACGATGGAGTCCACCGAGGCCGGATGGGAAAATATTTTCATCCGCGAAACGAGAGCCGCCGCAGTGACCTGTGCCATCATCCAGCCGGATTCGAGTCCCTCCTGATCGACGAGAAACGCAGGCAAACCCTGATTGGTATCCGGATTCACCATCTTTTCGAGGCGCCGCTCCGAGATGGATGCCAGATCGGTGAGAACGATCGCCAGCAGATCTGCGCCATGAGCCACCGGGGCTCCGTGGAAATTTCCCCCCGACAGCACCTCACCGGACTCCGAGAAGATCAGAGGATTGTCGGTTGAGGAGTTGGCCTCCCTCTCGACGATTTGCTCGATCCAATTGATGGCATCCCTCACGGCACCATGAACCTGGGGAGTACAACGCAATGAATAGGGATCCTGAACCCGGTCGCAATCGACATGAGAAGCGACAATCTTGCTGCCCGAGAGCAATGATCGTAGATGACCAGCAACCAAAGACTGTCCCGGATGGGGACGGACTTCGTGAATGCGAGCGTCAAAGGGTTGAACCGACCCGAGCAGACCCTCTAGGCTCACCGCTGCGGTGACATCGGCCGCATCGACCACCGACCTGGACAACAGCAGGGCACTAGATAGCATCGCTAACGAGATCTGCACCCCGTTGATGAGTGCGAGTCCCTCCTTCGCCTCCAACTGAATCGGTTTGAGTCCCTTCTTCCGGAGAGCAGTCTTTCCCGAGACCCACTTTCCATCGACAAGCGCCTGCCCTTCTCCGATGAGCACCTGGGAGAGATGGGCAAGCGGAGCCAGATCGCCACTGGCTCCGACGGAACCGAGGCGTGGAATACGGGGAAGAATATCGTGCTCCAGCATCGAGAGCAGAAGTTCAATCACCTGAAGTCGAACGCCACTGTTTCCACGCGCCAGTGCGTTGGCACGTAAGGCTATTGCGAGGCGAACTTCCTCGATTCCAAGAGGCTCGCCAACTCCAGCGGCATGACTTCGGATCAGATTCAATTGCAAACGACGGACATCGGAGGGTGGAATCCTGACGTTACAGAAGCGCCCGAAACCGGTGTTGATGCCGTAGCAAGGTTCGCTCCCCTTCGCTACCTTGGCCACCAGTTTCGCCGAGGCTCGAACGCGGGAACGGGCCCGAGTAGAGAGCCGGAAACTCGCCTCTGCTCTGGCAATAGCATCTAGATCGTCGATGGTGAGGGATAGACCATCGATTTTCACCGCTCGCTTCCTGACGGACACACCTTTATGTCGACGACTCCGGTGTTTCTTCTTGCTCGATCCAGCCACCCTGCACCACCTCTCCATCGACGGCAGGAAACTACGACCTGCTATCCACCACCGCAAGGTGGACTCGGCTCCGGTGGTATCTCCTCCTGAGGGGTATAGTATGCGGAGGAATCCCACCGGAACGGAGCAAACTTGTCTATTGAGCGTGAAGAGCTCTCTGTAGACATCCTCTTCGTAGGGGCAGGTCCAGCCTGCCTCACCTCTGCGCTGCATCTTAAACGACAACTTGCTGCCATGGGAAATCAAGAGGTCGAGGTTGCCGTCATCGAGAAGGGCCTCTCGGTCGGAGCCCACATCCTTTCGGGCGCGGTGGTCGATCCCCGCCCCCTCGAAGAACTTCTCGGTGAGGACTGGCGCGATAAGGGAGTTCCCATCGAGGCCTGGGTCGAATCGGAAGAAGTGAGACATCTCTCTGCCACGAAAGCGACCCGGATTCCTGTGCCACCGATGATGAAGAATCGTGGCTTTCCGATCATCAGTCTGTCCGAGATGGTCTGCTGGCTGAAGGATCGATGTGAAGAAGCCGACGTGATGATCTTCGAAGGGTTCCCAGGTAGTGAGTTCCTGCGAGATGAGAAGGGGCAGATCACTGGAGTGAGGACGATGGACAAGGGACTCGATGCCAGCGGCAATCCGGGGCCCAACTTCGAACCAGGCGCAGACATCCACGCCCGCTGCACAGTGCTTGGTGAGGGTGTCCAGGGCTCACTGACCAAGCAGTTGGTCGAAGAACAACAACTCCAGGGGCGTAATCCACAGATCTTCGGTACTGGCGGAAAGGAACTGTGGCGCCTACCAGCAGGGCAATTCCCCGCCGGCAAGGTTCTTCATACCTCCGGCTGGCCGCTTTCATCGTCGCAGTACGGCGGCTCGTGGATCTACGGCCTGTCCGGCAACCGAGTTTCGGTCGGATTCGTGACCTCACTCGATGGAAAGCAGCCATGGAACGATCCGTGGGAAAACTTCCAGCGCTGGAAAGAACACCCCTTCATCGCCAAGATTCTCGAAGGGGGAGAGATCCTCAAGGCGGGAGTAAAATGCCTACCGGAGGGAGGGTACTGGTCCCGACCGCGTCCGTGGGGGCGTGGCTTCCTGATCATCGGCGACTCGGGATCGAACCTGAACGTGAGTCGTCTCAAGGGTGTCCACACGGCGATGAAGACCGGGCTCCTGGCCGCAGAAACCCTGCTGGAAGCGCTCCGGAAGGACGATTTCAGTGCCGATACTCTGAGCAACTACGAACAAAGATTCGAACAGTCCTGGCTCAAGGATGAACTCTACCGGGTCCGGAATTATCGCGCAGAATTTCAGGGGCGTGGATTCTGGAGCGGAGCGATTCGTGCAGGATTCAAGTATCTGCTCGGAGGCATCGGTAAGGAGTTCGCGCCCATCGAGGAGGACCACCTGGCGATGCTACAGTTGAGCGAGGCATCTCCCGAACCACCCACACCTTCCTACGACGGAAAACGATTGATCGACAAAGTCACTCAGGTTTTCCACGCCGGATCGTTCCACTCCGAGCAGCAGCCGAGCCATCTGAAGGTGGCCGATACCGATCTGTGTGCATCCCGCTGCAAGGAAGAATATGGGAATCCCTGTCAACACTTCTGTCCCGCCAATGTCTACCAGATGGTGGATGACGGGTCCGGGGCGAAACGTCTTCAGATAAACCACTCCAATTGTGTACACTGCAAGACCTGTGACATCCTGGATCCGTACCAGATCATCACCTGGACCGTTCCTTCCGATGCCGGAGGTCCCAAGTACCAGGGTCTTTAGTGCTCGAGACGGGAAACACGAGGATTTCCACGACGCTTGCTCAACTTGACCGCATACATCGTGATTCTATGATCGGGTTATCCTGTATTTCCCCCTGTCGGGAGAAAGAGCCAAACAAGGAGGGTTAGATGGCCCAGTTCGACGACGGCATCACCGAAGCCGGTGACGATCGAGCGAGAGACCTCATTCACGACTGGAACGTTGTCGAGGCCAGGAGTTCTCGCACCAAGCCCATCGAATTCGATGACGAAACTCTCCGTGACGGTCTTCAATCTCCTTCCGTTGTGGATCCCCCCATCGACAAGAAATTTGAGATCCTGCGCCTGATGGATCGTCTCGGAATCCATACCGCCAACGTCGGTCTCCCCGGAGCCGGTCCTCGAGCGGTGGAGGATGTCACGCGACTGTGTCAGTTGATCGTCGATGAAAAACTCAGCATCGTTCCCAACTGCGCGGCTCGAACGCACGAGAATGACATCCGTGCCGTCGCCGAAATCAGCCAGAAGATCGGGATTCCCATCGAATGCTGCACCTTCATCGGATCGAGTCCCATCCGACAGTACACCGAGGACTGGACACTTGAACAGATGCTGGATCATACACGCGTCGCTTCCGATCTCTGTCGACAAGAGGGGCTCCCTCAGATGTACGTCACCGAGGACACGACCCGCGCAGCCCCCGAGACACTGAAAGCACTTTACACCACCGCCATCGAGCACGGCGCTCGCCGCGCCTGCGTGTGTGATACGGTCGGCCACGCCACTCCAAGTGGTGTCACAACTCTGATCCATTTCATCCAGGAAATCGTCTCCGATACCGGAGTGGAGGATGTGAAAATCGACTGGCACGGCCACCGCGACAGGGATCTGGACGTCATCAATTCCATCGCTGCGGTGGAAGCGGGAGCCGACAGGATCCATGGAACTGCCATAGGTATCGGCGAAAGATGTGGAAACACTTCGATGGATCTGCTGCTGGTGAATCTCAAGTTGATGGGATTCATCGACAACGACCTGACACTACTGCCTGAATACGTCAGGACCGTCTCTGAGAGTTGCGAGATTCCGCTGCCAAGGAACTATCCGGTATTCGGCCCCGACGCTTTCGAGACCGCTACCGGCGTCCATGCAGCTGCGGTGATCAAGGCTTTCCGAAAGAACGACACCTGGCTGGCAAACCGTGTCTATTCGGGAGTCCCCGCTGATGAGTTCGGTCTGTCCCAGAAGATCAGCATCGGCCCGATGAGCGGACGGTCGAATGTTGTCTTCTGGCTCGAACAACATTCCATCGAACCCACCGAAGAGATCGTTTCGAAGATCTTTGATCACGCCAAGCAGGCCGATCGACTCCTCTCCGATGCTGAAATCATGCAATTGACCCGCTGATTTTTTTCGAATCGAACCGCAACGGTATGCGGAGTCAGGGCACGAATGGCAATCTCAACTCACCCCGATAGCGGCCGGTATCCTGCCCCACCTGACCTTCCCAGTTGAGAGTGGTGCCTTCCTCGGCGTGAGATCTCCTGACAGAGGCGAGCAGGTGGACGACTCCATCTCCGAGGGCCATCGAGGTGACCTTTGCCACTGCTTTCTCATCTTCGGCACTCAACAGGTCATCGCCGACCTTGATGGGAGCAAGTTCCGACCGATCCGGATCTGCCATCGAAATACGCCGGAGTTGTCGATTCACGTGACCATAGGTACGGATTCTCGCCAGCACCTCCTGGCCGACGAAGCAGCCCTTGTCATAAGAGATGGCATCATCGAGTCCAACTTCGGGAGGAAGAGTGCGTGCCGAAACCTCATGACCGATACGGGGAAAACCCGCCTCGATTCGCGCCCGTTCACTACTGACGGAAGTAGCGAGTGGAACTGCTAGATCTTCCAGTTCTCGCTCGATCTCCTCCACCTTCTCGAGGGGCACGACCAGATCGAATCCGCAAGATGGGCACCGTGGGCGGTTCACGATCCAACCGCCACGCCAGGACGCCGATGCAAGGAAGGATCCAGGAACGACATCGGTGAGTTGCTCCGCCTTGCTGGCAGCAGCAGGTCCCTGGATCGAGACCACTCCGAACAGTCCCCTGACAAGTTCCACATCCTCGAGGATGATGAGCCGTTCGAGTTGCTCGATGAGTACGCCGCTCATCTCCTCTTCGATAACCAGGAGCAACCCCTTCTCGATTCGATGAACATCGAAATAGGCGAGGATACGTCCCTTGCCATTGAGCAGCGTTCCGCGGCTACCCGATTCGGACTGGACACGCTTGAGATCGCAAGAGATGAGTCGTTGAAGAAAATCATCGGCATCCGGCCCACCGACAACGACGGTTTCTAGACTACTCTCGGGGCAGAGTCGGGCACAACCGTCGATGATATTGGTATCGCCCAAGAACTTCTCCGATCAGAGTTGTCGCATCTGTTCGACCACACGATCTCCCCACTCATCGGTGGGGATTCCGCTCGATGCATTCACTGCCGTGACATCTTCGCTACAGAGTGTCTTCTCGATGGCACACTCAATATTCGAAGCAGCCGACACTTCACCGAGGTAGTCCAGCATCATCTGACCCGCTGCTATCGCGGCGATGGGACATACGACGTTTTTCCCCTTGTACTTGGGGGCAGAACCGTGAATCGGTTCGAACATCGACACCTGACCAGGGTGGAGATTGCCGCTGGCCGCGACCCCCATACCTCCCTGCAAGACCGCCGCAAGATCCGTGATGATGTCTCCGAACAGGTTTGTCGTCACAACAGTATCAAAGGCTTCCGGATTCTTCACCATCCACATGCATGCTGCGTCGACGTAAGCGTGCTCGGGTTCGATGTCCGGATATTCTTCTCCCACCTCGGCAAAAGTCCTCGTCCAGATGTCATGGGCCTGGATGGCGTTGGCCTTGTCGATCAGCATCAACTTCTTCTTGCGGTCCCTCTTGCGAGCGAACTCGAAGGCGTAACGGATGATCCTCTCGACTCCCTTGCGTGAATAGATCATCTGCTGCATCGCAATCTCGTCAGCAGTACCCTTCTTGAAGATCCCGCCGATTCCGGCATAGGCATCCTCCGTGTTCTCGCGGACGACCACGAAATCGATATCCATGATGCTCTTGTCCTTTAGTGGACAGAACTTGTCGGCAAACAGTCGAATCGGTCGCAGGTTCACGAACAGATCGAGATGGAATCTGAGACCGGATATTACAGCTCTCTCGACAAGTCCAACCTCGACCCTTGGATCTCCGATGGCACCGAGAAAGATGGCATCCTTTCGGCGGACCTCTTCGATCACCTGCTGTGGAAACAACTCTCCCGTTTCGAGGTAATGGACGCTCCCGTGCGGATAGTCTTCCCGTTCGAGTTCGAAGCCGCCAAGTTGGGCGGCAACGTCCATCACCTTGAAGGCTTCACGGGTGACCTCAGGGCCGATCCCATCGCCTGCAAACACTGCAATTTTGTAACTCCTGGACACGATTTTACTCCCTCAGGAAAACTCTAATGGTCTGTTCTATGGAGCCTCGACGAGCACGGCAATCCCCTGGCCTCCCCCGATGCAGGCGCTGGCGATCCCCAGTCCACCACCACGGCGGCGCAACTCGTGCAGAATGGTCAACACCAGCCGTGTTCCCGTCATCCCAAGAGGATGTCCCAGGGCGATGGCACCGCCATTGACATTGACCTTGTCGCGGTCGAGTCCCAGTTCCTTCTCGACTGCCAGGTACTGGGCAGCAAAAGCCTCATTGATCTCGAACAAGTGGATATCGGCAACAGAGAGTCCCTGGTCCGCCAGCAGTCCTTTGATGGCAGGAGCCGGACCGATCCCCATGATGGATGGATCCACTCCAACCACCTTCCAGCCTTTCACGCTACCAAGAACCTCTCTATCGAGAGCAACAGGAGAATCCTCGGCGGCGAGAATCACCGCAGCAGCTCCGTCCACGATGCCACTGGCGTTTCCGGCGGTCACCGTTCCCTCTTTTCCGAAGGCAGGACGTAACTTTGCGAGTTTCTCCCTGGTCGTACCCGGTTTGATGTGATCGTCACGATCGACCTGGATCATCTCCTTGCCGCGTTTTACCTCCACCGGGAAAATCTCTGAATCGAACAGCCCCTTCTCCTGTGCCGCCTCGGCGCGAGAGTTGGAGATCACTGCGAAATCGTCCTGTTCTTGGCGCGAGATCTCGTACTGCACTGCCAGTTTTTCAGCGGTCTGAGCCATGTAGAGGCCGCAATACGGATCCAGCAAGGAGGCCATCAACAGATCTTCCAGTTTTCCCTGTCCCAGATGGAAACCCTCGCGGGCTCCTCGGATGACGTGAGGACACTGGGACATGTTCTCTGCCCCACCTGAGACCACCACCTGTGCTTCATCGAGCAGGATGTGCTGGGCTCCGGTGATGATCGATTGGAGACCCGAACCACACAATCGATTCACCGTCAGCCCCGGAGTCTCGATGGGCAGACCTGCCCTCAGAGCGATATGTCTCGCTCCGTAAAGGGCATCGGAACTGGTTTGCATGACGTTTCCGATGACCACGTGATCGACATCGGTAGGATCGACCTCGGTTCGGCGTAATGCCTCCCGGGTGATCTGGGCCCCGAGTTCGATGGCACTGGTGTCCTTGAAAAGACCAAAACCAGCAGTTCCGACGTATTCACACATCGCCGTCCTGGCGCCTCCGAGGATCTGGATCTTCTTGGTCATGTTTCACTTCCTGGTTGCTGGCTCGTGATCTCCACGAATATCTCATTCGTGGCTCTCATCGACTCGGAATACTCATCACAATTGTAAGTTCAACGCCCCTGAAAATCAGGGGTCCGCTTGTCGAGGAATGCCTGCATTCCTTCTCGCATATCGTCGGTAGAACTGGTTACACCGAAAAGATCCGCCTCGATGGCGAGCCCCTCGGCGAGAGTGCAATCTCCTCCGCGAATCACAGCATCGATGGCGTGCTGGAGAGCCAGGGGCCCTCTCTTGCACATCGTCCCGGCCACCTTCAGTACCATCGCTTCCAGTTCTTCGGGATCACATACGTCATTGACGAGACCGATCTCCTTGGCCTGTTGCGCGCCGATGTGGTTCCCCGTCAAGATCAACTCGAACGCCCGTCCGCGACCGACGATGCGCTGGAGCCGCTGGGTTCCGCCATAGCCAGGGATGATCCCGAGGGAAACCTCGGGAAGCCCTATCTTGGCTCGACTCGATGCGTACCGAAGGTGACAGGCAAGCGCCAGTTCACAGCCACCTCCGAGCGCGAAACCGTTGATCTGCGCGATCACTGGTTTGCCACATCCCTCGATGGCATCGAAGGCTCTCTGGCCTGTCGATGCTCTCTGCTTCGCTTCCTCGGCGGTTTGCCCGGCCAGTTGCGAGATGTCAGCACCGGCAACAAAGGCTTTTTCTCCAGCACCGGTCACAATCAAGACCCGGGCCGAATCGTCGCTGGCCAACATGAGGAAGACACGCTCGATCTCTGCAACGGTGGCATCGTCGAGCGCGTTGAGTTGTTCCTGCCGATCGATCACGACACGAACCACTCCTTCGGCAGGGTGTTCGATGCGCAAGTTCTCCAGCGCAAGATCTTCCATCAGGTATCTCCGCTATTTCTCGAAGATCTTCACAGGAGTGTACTCATGATCTCGTTTCTTATTCACCACTGCGCTCATGATGGTACTCCCCTGACCGAGTTGATCGGCCACGGCCTGTCCATCGACGATACGACCGAACACGGTGTAGATTCGATCGAGGTAGGCCAGGCGATCGAGCGCGATCAAGAACTGCGATCCGGCGGTATCGGGGACCTGGTGATTTCTCGCCATGATGATGGATCCCCGCACGGCAGCTCGATTCTTGCTGGTTTCATCCCTGATCATGTAACCAGGTCCTCCGGATCCTGTGCCATCCGGACTGCCCCCCTGGATGAAGCCGCGATTCTGCTCTGTCTTCACTCTCCTGTGGAATTTGAGGCCGTCATAGAATCCGCTCTCGACCAGGGAGATGAAGTTCGCCACCGTGTTGGGAGAGTCATTTTCGAACAGTTCGAGAGTAATCTGCCCACCACTGGTATTGAGCACAACCCGTGGAAGATCACTCACAAAGGGAACAGAAGGAGTCTTGCCCTGAGCATCAGAGAACTCCGCTCCCTGTCCGGAAGAAGGCTTCACCTGGGAGGTGTTCGGTCTTTTTGACGTTGCGCTGTCACCGGATGCTGCTTGTTTCACCCGCTCTGGAAGCAAGGAGTAGGGGTAGGCAAGTACGAGGGTCATCTCGGCAGCGAGTCGCTTTCCGATGCGCTCCTGAACCCGAGTGATCGGGTCGCCTTCCTCAAATACCACCGAGCCACAGGTGATCAGTTTCTTGGTACTGGCCGGGGAAGGTCCAAGGCCGATGGCAAACTGCAAACCCAGTTTCGGCCCCGCCAAAGTTCCGGAAGGGGTTACTCCGAAGGAACCCTGATTCCAGGGCGACGAAGAGGTCGCCTGGGCAATTTCGACTCCTCCACCAGAGCGGTCATTCACACCGAAGTTGAGGCTCTGTCCCATTGTCAAGGTGACGGGCACCTTGTTCAGGTTTCCGTTTCTCACCTGTGAAACGATCTCTTCCCTCAACCCGGGGAT
The DNA here is from genome assembly GCA_002311345.1 of Planctomycetes bacterium UBA1146. Taxonomy (GTDB): domain Bacteria; phylum Planctomycetota; class UBA8108; order UBA1146; family UBA1146; genus UBA1146. The sequence continues at coordinate 39,634 of DCAA01000026.1, forward strand.
CCCCACGTCCTGAAGTTCGATCCACAGGCGACCGTTGGTAAAGCAACACAGGAACCAGCGATCTTCCTTCTGAACCGCGGGCAGGACATTGAACTGCTCTTCGCCAGAACGGTAAAAACGCCAGCGCGCCTTCCAGGTGGCAAAACCTGGCAGATCGATGATTCCCACGACATTCTTCTCGATTCGACCGAAGAAACTGTCACCTCGCCAGATCACTCGAACGATGGGCCAGGGCTCCGAGACGGGCGCGTATTGAGAGAGATCAAAGGTCCGTTCGAGGTACTCCTTGGATTCCAGTTTTCGCATTTCCATCGCTTGCGGATCGAAGCCTTCAGGCATCGTCATCGGTACGTTCAACTTTCCGAACTGATATCGAATGATCAGCCCGAGCGGCCACAGGACCGGATCCAGAACATCGAGTTGATTGTCACTCTCGTTTCGAACCCCGATGGTCACAAGGACGGGATCCTCTGGCGAGTAGGCGCGCTGGGAAAACTGGATCGTCCAGGCAAGATCGGAGTTTCGGTCGCCGGCCACGGGAACCCTGGAAACAACAGGTTTTTCCTCGGTAGCACCGGTGGCTGGTTTCTCGCCGGCAGGCTTCGACTCGATCGGCTTGCCACGAGTGGCGACGAACTGGATGACGTGCCAGCCGTAACGGGTCTTACAGACTGCGAGCCCGTTCGGTTCTGCAATCTTGAACGCTGCGAGTGTGAACTCCGGTTCCATCGCGCCGGTGGAGACCCAATCCAGATCTCCACCCAGTAACTTGGTCCCAACATCCAGCGAATACCGGCGAGCCAGGGCCCTGAAATCAGTCCCTGTTTCGGCCGCCTCCAGCAGGCGATTGGCCACCTGCTCTGTAGCCACCAGGATGTGGCGCAGGTGTCGCTGTTCTTGCCCCTCGAGAAGAGAAGTGACGCTCAAACCTGCCAGCAGCAGCATCGAGAGCCGAAAGAAAGCCAGCGAGCGAGCCAGCCGGAGGCCAGCCCTTTGAAGTTGTTTCATCATCGTTTCCTCCACTGAGGGTCACTATTTACGCGCTGACGAAAACTCATCTGCGCAGACCCGGGACAGGAGACCCGCTCCACCGAGGTGTCATCGACGTAACGATCCGCCAACATTCCCTTTAGCAACTCTAGATTCGGTGCAAGATAGCACGGAGCAGCGTTTCATTGAAGTGGATCCAGGGCACAGGAGAGGGGTTCTCATTGCTTTCCCCGGCACAGAAAGCAGACCTGACCCTGATCCTGGTGGTCATCATATGGGGGACGACCTTCGTCGCGGTCCAGAGGGCGCTCGAGGAGATCCAGGTACACTCCTTCCATGTGCTTCGTTTCGGGATCGCGACGGTGGCACTGCTGCCGCTGCTGGCCATGAGAAAACCTGCAACCCACTCCGGCGCATCGGCTCCCCGAGGCCTGCTGCTGAAGGTGGGCTTCCTGGCCGGATTCTGTCTGTGGCTCAGTTACACTCTCCAGACCACTGGACTGCTCCACACCACTCCATCTCGTTCTGGCTTCCTCACCGGTATGGCGGTGGTGATCGTTCCGGTGCTGGCTTTCCTGGTGCTGCGCGAAAGGATGGAAAAGCGAACGATCATCGGTGTTTCGATGGCGACAGCAGGTCTTGCATTTCTGGCCTTCGGCCCTGAAGGAACGATAGACCAACCTCCTCAACTACCCGACATTCCCAGAGGCGACCTGCTCACTTTCGGCTCTGCCATCGCGTTCGCCTTCCAGATCATCGTCAAGGCACGCTGGGCATCACAACTGTCGGCGCTGAAATTGACCATCGTCGAACTGACTACGGTGTTCCTGCTGTCTCTTTCGGCGGCACTACTGCTGGAGGATTTCCCAGACCCGACCAAATTGAGTCCCACCCTCTGGGGAACGGTGTTACTGACCGGGCTGCTGGCGACCGCGTTTGCTTTTCTGGCCCAGACCTGGGCGCAACGCACCACCACCGCCGTCCGTACCGCTGTAGTCTTCGCCTTTGAACCGGTGACCGCGGCAATCTTTGCGTGGCTGGTGATCGGCGAGTTGCTGTCACCGTTGGCGGTATTCGGTGGAGTCCTCATCGTCGCCGGCGTGCTGCGCACCTCGCTGGGGAGCAAAAAGAACCACTCCGACTAGACGGCACGTTGTTCCGGCACACGAATATCCTCGACCATCTTCATCACATCGGCAGGCGGATCGGAGGTGAAGGAGCGAACGATACCGGCCACCATGAAGTTGAAGAGCATACCGACGGTGCCGATCCCCTTCGGCGAGATCCCCCACCACCAGTTCTCGGCACTATCGAGTTCCGGATGCAAGAAGCGGAAATAGATGATGTAGCTGGCGGTGAACACCAGTCCCACCACCATGCCGGCGATGGCACCCTCACGATTCATCCGTTTCATGAAGATGCCCATCAGGATCGCCGGGAAGAAGCTGGCGGCGGCGAGTCCAAAGGCAAATGCCACCACCTCGGCGACGAAGCCAGGCGGATGAATACCCAGATAGCCGGCGACACAAACCGCTGCTCCGGCAGCGATGCGCGCAACGAGTAACTCCTGCTTCTCCGATAGATCCGGCTTCAACCACTTGCGCAACAGATCATGAGAAACAGAGGTGGAGACCACCAGCAGCAAACCCGCTGCGGTCGAAAGCGCGGCCGCCAGTCCACCGGCTGCAACCAGTGCGATGACCCAGTTGGGTAAACCTGCAATCTCCGGATTGGCCAGCACTATGATGTCCTGATCGATCGTCAACTCGTTGGTGATCGATTGCCCCTGTCCATCGACGGCAGCGGCGCCGACGTACTGCACGAGACCATCACCGTTCTTGTCATCGAACTCGATCAGTCCGGTGCCCTCCCACGTCTGAAACCACGGTGGCATCTGCTCGTGTGGCTGGAAGGAGCCATCTTTGTAGACGGTGTCGATCAGATTGGTGCGAGCAAAGACCGCCACTGCAGGTGCCGTCGTGTAGAGGATCGCGATGAACAGCAGCGCCCAGCCGGCCGATTTGCGTGCATCGCGCACCCTCGGCACGGTGTAGAAGCGGATGATGACATGCGGGAGCCCTGCTGTGCCCGCCATCAGAGCGAAGGTGATGGCCAGTAGATTGATGGTATTACCCGAGCCGAGGGTGTAGGTGGAGAAGCCCAGTTCCTTGTGAAGCCCGTCGAGACGCGCCAGCAGGCTCACATCCGAGCCGGGCGGAATGGAACCGAAGCCGATGTGCGGAATCACAGTATCCGCCACCATCAACGAGATGAAAACCGCTGGCACCATGAAGGCGAAGATCAACACGCAGTACTGGGCCACCTGGGTATAGGTGATGCCCTTCATGCCTCCGAGCACGGCATAGATGAAGACGACTCCCATGCCAATGATGACACCCCAGGTCACATCGATCTCGAGGAAGCGGCTGAACACCACTCCGACCCCACGCATCTGACCGGCAACATAGGTGAAGGAAATGAAGATGGCACAGATCACCGCCACCAGTCGAGCCGTCTGCGAGTAGTAACGCTCACCGATGAAGTCCGGGACGGTGTACTTGCCGAATTTGCGCAGATACGGCGCCAGCAACAGTGCCAGCAATACGTAGCCACCGGTCCAACCCATCAGGTAGACGGAACCATCATAGCCACTGAATGAAATCAGACCCGCCATCGAGATGAAGGAAGCGGCACTCATCCAGTCGGCGGCGGTGGCCATGCCGTTGGCCAGAGGCGGGACATCCTGACCGGCGATGTAGAACTCCCCGGTGCTGGTGGCCCTCGAACGGATGGCGATTACGATGTAGAGCAGAAACGATGCACCCACCAGTAGTGTGGTCCAGCCAGTGACCCCCATCACTTCTCCTCATCGGAGAAGTACTCGTCGTCGAGGCGGTTCATCTTCCAGGCATAGACCCAGATCAGGATGACGAAGGTGAAGATGGAGCCTTGCTGGGCAAACCAGAAACCAAGCGGCGTCCCCGGCAGTGGTGCCTGGATGCCGTGTAGATCCTCTGCCCAGTAAATTCCCAGGCCAAAGGAGACAAACGCCCAGATCGACAGCAAGATGGCGATGAGGGTCAGGTTCTTTCGCCAGTAATCCGCCGCAGGAGGTCGCTGTGGTGGCGCCATCTCCGTCCCCAATCTTAGCGGGAGTCTGAAAGAGGGGTGTTCAGAGTCAAGAGGCAGCGAGTCAAACGACAGCAAAGTTCCAGGTGGCTCTTGGGCCAGAGACGAGTCACCCCTACCCTGCCTCCAGCAAGGCGCACCAAGGAGAAACGATGACGGTCACCACACTCGCCATCGCCAGCGGCCTGATCCTCTGGCTCGGCTACCGTTTCTATGGCCGGTGGGTCGCCACCCGTGTGTTCGGTGTCGGCGAGATCGAAGACGACCAGATGCCCAGCCGGAAATTGGCCAACGGTGTCGATTTCGTGGCGACGAAACGATCGATCCTGTTCGGACACCACTACGTGACCATCGCCGGGGCAGGTCCCATCGTCGGACCGGCAGTGGCGGTCACCTGGGGCTGGCTGCCGGCACTGTTGTGGGTGGTGTTCGGTGCGGTGCTGATCGGTGCGGTGCACGATCTCGGAGCGCTGGTCCTGTCAGCGAGAAACCAGGGTCGCAGCATCGGTGATCTGTGCGCCGAGATCCTGTCACCGCGAGTGCGGCTGTTGTTTCTGATCTTCATCTTCCTGGCGCTGTGGGTGGTGCTGGCAGTGTTCGCCTTCGTCATCGCCAGTTTGTTCGTGGCGCGTCCCGAGAGCATCCTGGCGGTGTGGATCGAGATACCGCTGGCGCTGCTGGTCGGCTGGCAACTGCTGCGCGGCAAATCGCTGGCGCTGTGGGGTGGACTGGCACTGCTGGTGATGTACGGCTGCATCGGCATCGGCTCGATCGACAGCGTGCGCTCCTTCCTTGCCTTCGACTGGGGCGATAATAGCACCGGCACCTGGCTGTCGCAGAACGCCGGGCTGTTCTGGCTGCTGATGCTGTTTGGCTACTCGTGGATCGCCAGCGTCCTGCCGGTGCAGAAACTGCTGCAACCACGTGATGCCATCAACTCGCACCAGTTGCTCGTGGCGCTCGGCGCGCTGGTCGCAGGAATTGTGGTGCTCTCCATCACCGGTGGCCCACAACTGGAGATCGTCGCCCCCGCCATCAATCCAGATCCTCCTGCCGATGCGCCGCTATTGTTTCCATTTCTATTCATCACCATCGCCTGCGGAGCGGTCAGCGGTTTCCACTGCATGGTCGCCAGTGGCACCACCTCCAAACAACTCGCCAGCGAACGCGATGCCCGCAGCATCGGCTTCGGTGCCATGGTGCTCGAAGGCGGCCTGGCAGTGATTGTCATCCTGTGTTGCGTCTCGGCGGCCGGTTTTGCCAACGGCGGTGAGTGGGCGGCCCAGTATTCCGCCGACTGGGTCGGCAAGGGCTCCCTGCTGGCGAGGCTTTCCGGTTTCATCTACGGAGGAGCCGCCTTCATCGGCGCCGCGCTGCCGTTCTTCAGCCCTGAGTTTCTCGCCACCGTCATCACCGTCGTCATCATCTCGTTTGCCGCCACCACGATGGACAGCGCCACCCGCATCCAGCGCTACGTGGTCGAAGAACTGGCCAGAGCGAACGGGATGACCGCACTGGCGCATCGCCAGGTGGCCACTGCCATCGCTGTGATCTCAGCGGCGGCATTGGCGATCCTGGCGGGACAGGGCGGCACCGGCGGACTGGTGCTGTGGCCCATCTTCGGCGTCACCAATCAACTGCTGGCCAGTCTCACCCTGGTGGTGCTGACCACCTGGCAGGCACGCCGGGGTCGCCCCATCCTGCCGACGTTGCTGCCTCTCATCTTCCTCACCATCACCGTCGGCTGGGCCGCCATAAGTCAGATGCAGGGGCTACTCGGCGCCGAAGTCATCCAGTGGCCCCAGGTCATCGTGCTCGGCTTCGGCATGCTGCTGCAACTGTGGATGGTGACGGAAGGACTGCTGTGCATTCGACAATCACGGAGTGGAGCCAGCGACGATGGCATCGATGCGCTGGGAGTGGTTCGGGCCTGAACTCAGCGTGAGCAGAAGCCGCGGTGCTTCTGGTAGTAGTCCTGGTGATGCTCCTCGGCACGCCAGAAGGTCGGTGGCGTAGTGATGACCTGGGTACAGAAACCACGACCATCGAAGGCGTTTTCTTCCTTCATCCTCTGCATCTCCTGCTCGACCTGTTCGACCTCGTCTGCATCGTTGCAGAAGACCACCGATCGATACTGGCTGCCGACATTGGGCCCCTGTTGATCGGGAGTGGTGGGATCGTGGAGGGTGAAGAAGAGCTCGACCAGTTCACGGTAGGAAACCTGCAGCGGATCGTAGAGCAGTTCCACCGCCTCGGCGTGTCCGGTGTCGCCGGAGCAGACCTGCTCGTAGGTGGGGTTGTCCTGGTGACCTCCCATGTAACCGGATACGGCATCGACGACACCGTCGAGGGCCGCGAAGCGGTCCTCCACTCCCCAGAATCAGCCGCCGCCGAAGAAGGCGCGCGCCAGTCCTGAGTGACTTTCGGCGATCTGTTCCACCACCTCTGAAATCTGCCGGGGGATCGACTCCCCCTGGCGATAGAAGTGCAACGCCAGCGAGTTGAGGCAGTGGCGCGTCCCGGTTGGAGCCGGGCCATCGGGGAAGGCATGTCCGAGGTGGGCATCGCAACGGCCACAGGTGATCTCGGTGCGAACCATGCCATCGCTCTCATCGCTTTTTTGACGGATATGCTGATGATCGAAGGTATCGAAGAAGGAAGGCCAGCCAGTGCCGGAGTCGAACTTATCTTCCGAACGAAAGAGCGGCAAGCGACAGACGATACAGGCGTAAACACCGGCAGACTTCTCATCGAGAAAGCCGCCACAATTGGGCGCCTCGGTACCCGATCTCTGGGTGACACGATGCTGCTCGGGGGAGAGTCGCTGCACCAGACGCTGGTGCTGGAGAGGCTCGGGCCCAGTGAGCGGGAAGCCGCTGGTCGAGATATCGGATCCGGAAACCATGTCATCACTCGCTTCCATCTGTTCCATCGAGTCACCATCGAGCCTCCAACGATGGTACCCTCGGGTGGCGTCGATCCCAACCGGAGAATCGACCCCCCAGGGAGGTGTGCTTGGCAGACACGGAACGGCCTGAAACACCCGCTCAGGAACAAATCACCTGGGAAATGTTCCGAGATCGGTTCATCCGGGCGCTGGGTCCTTACGCTCCTGGATTCGCACGCGAGCAACTGGCCCGACACGCCTGGCTGGTCCGTGAAAAAAACCAGGTGATGAACCTGACACGAGTCACCGATCCGGAAGCGATGGCGATCCGACACACCGCCGACTCGCTGGCGGCTCTGCCTCTGCTGGCCGAAGGTGGAGAACAGATCTTCCATCACGTCCTCGATGTCGGCACAGGAGCCGGCTGGCCCGGTCTTTCCATCGCCATCGCCTGTCCCCACCTCCAGGTGACGCTGATCGATTCGACCGGAAAGAAGATCGATTTCCTGCAATCGGTGGTCGAGGAACTGGAACTACAAGATCGTGTGAGGTGCGTCTGGGCACGCTTCGAGGAGTGGATCAGAGAGCATCGCAAGGACGTCGATCTGCTGACGGTACGGGCGGTGGGACCGGTAGAGCGGCTGCTGAAATGGTGCACCAACAGTTACTTCGGGCCGATGCTACTGTGGAAGGGTCCGGCCGCGGATAAAGAGTTGAAGGCGGTCGAAGGGCTGATGTGGAAGCGGCGCCTGTTCGTCGCCCTCGACGAATCGTACCAGATTCCCGGCGATGAGGCGGTTCGCCGACTGATTCTCATCGACCACCAGCGCAGTTAGTCGGCATCCCCTTCTTTGCGGGTGAAATGTGCACCTCGTTGAGCCAGCCGATCACGAACCGCCCCGATGATGGCAGCGATGCCGGAGACTGTGAGAACGATAGCCAGGAAGTACTGAAGGATGTCGGGGTACTTGAAGATCACCAGTCCCGAGATGAGCAAGAATGCGCCCATGATCAGTTTTCCGTTGATGACGACGTTCATGGCGCTCCTTTTCTATCCGCTTTTCTCGACCTCGATCTCGAGTGCTAACCCCATCCCGCCGCTGATGCAGAGGGCCGCCAGCCCCTTCCCTCCACCACGGCGCCGCATTTCATGCAACAAGGTGGTGGTGATGCGCGCCCCGGTGGCGCCGATGGGATGGCCGAGCGCGATGGCTCCTCCGTTGACGTTGAGGCGCTCTCGATCGATGGGAACCTCGCGTAGACAGGCGAGCACCTGTGCTGCGAATGCCTCGTTCAACTCGACCAGATCGTAGTCATCGATGCTGCCACCGGTCTTCTCCAGCAACTTGCCGATGGCAGGGACCGGTCCCATTCCCATCCG
>DCAA01000026.1:48110-104503 GCA_002311345.1 Planctomycetes bacterium UBA1146
CGCGCCAGCGACTCATCGGCGACCACCAGCGCACAAGCACCATCGGTGATCCCCGATGAATTGCCGGCATGGATCGAGCCATCCTTCTTGAAGACCGGTTTCAGCCGACCCAGCGCCTCGATGGTGACACCGTCTCTGGGATGCTCGTCGATCTCGACCACCGTCACACCCTTGCGACCGGGAATCTCGACGGGAGCGATCTCATCGCTGAAGATCCCCGCTTCTCGGGCCCTCTGGCAGCGCTGTTGGCTCTCGACCGCGTAGGAATCCTGCTCATCACGGCTGATGGAAAACTCTTCGACCAGGTTCTCGGCGGTAGCCCCCATCAACTGATCGGCCATCGGACAGTGAAAACCGTCTCGATACATGCCGTCTACCAGTTCTCCCTCACCGAGGCGATATCCCTTGCGCGCACCCAGTAGGTAAAAGGGAAGTTGCGACATGCTCTCGGTGCCGCCGGCGACCATCACCTGCGCATCTCCTCGTTCGATGGCATCACGAGCCTCGATGATGGCAAGAAGCCCCGAGCCGCACGCCATGTTCAACGTGATGGCGGTCGAATGTGGCGACATCCCGGAACGGATGGCGATCTGACGCGCCACGTTGGGCCCGCCACCAGCCTGGCGCCCACATCCGAAACGCAACTCCTCGACTCGCTCGGGAGCAACTCCGGCAGCCGCAAGTGCAGGGACCACCGCGGCGACCCCCAGATCCGCTGGCGATAGCGACGACAGACCACCGAGAAACTTGCCGATGGGAGTTCGGATAGCAGAACAGATGACAGCACGGCTCATGACTGTGCTCCCGTCAGCGATCTTGAAACGAGAATTTTCTGCAGATCCTCACCGCCGCCGAAGGGGGTTGCAGCCTGCACATCACGGTAGGCACGCTCGACCGGGTACTCGCGACTGTAACCATTTCCACCGAGAATCTGCACCGCATCCTTGGTCGCCTTGTAAGCGGCCTTCTTGGCCGCCAGGTTCGCCATCGCAGCCTCCCGGCTGGCGGCCTTACCGGCATCGAACAGACCCGCTGCGCGCCACAGGATCAATCGAGCACCCTCGATCGCCGTGGCGGCATCCGCAAACATCGCCCGAATCGATCCGAATCGATCTACCGATCGACCAAAAGCGACTCGTTGCGAGGCATAACCGAGCGCATGGCTGATGGCACCCCGGGCCAACCCCAGTGCGATTGCGGCACCGCCCAGACGGGACTTGTCGACCACCCTCGAGATGGGAGACCAGCCGGAATCTGACTGTCCCAGGCGAGCTCCCGCATCGAGACGGACTCCGTCGAGGTGAAGTTCGCACAATCCTGCTCCTCTGAGACCGAGCAGATCCGTCTTCTGGTGACGCGAACACCCCTCCGTCGAGGGATCGACAACATAGGCACCGAGATCCTGCAGTTGCTCGTCGCCATTGCGTGCGACAACGGTAATCAGTCCGGCGAGAGCACCCCCCACCACCCAGGTCTTCCTGCCATGCATCGAGTACCCATCGGTTTCCTCCCCGACAGCACAGGTGATGCCGGAAGCATCGGACTCTGCTTGCACCTCGCCGAGGGCGAAGGTGGCAAGAGTCTCGCCACTGGCCATCCCGGGGAGCCAGCGCTCGCGCCCAGCATCATCGGCGAGATCGAGGATGGCGGTCGAACCCTCGAACAGGTGAGACGCCAGCACCGCAGCGGTGGAACCGCAACAGCGCGCGACCTCCTCGACAACGAGGCAGGCTGCGAGCAGATCGAGTCCTGCTCCACCATGCTGTTCAGGAATCGTGATCCCCAGCATCCCCAGTTCGGCAAGTTGAGAGATGGAGTCGGTGGGCAATCCCTGGGACTCATCGAGGAGCTGTGCCCTCGGTGCGATCTCGTTGTCTGCGAAATCCGCGATCATCTCGCGCACTTCCTGGTGATGTTCCTCGAAGCGAATCACTCTGGTTCCCTTCCGTTCATTCCGTTTTCGGCGACACACCCTGCCCGAGCAGCATCCTCACCCGCTAGCATCCCCATCGTGGGCGCCTGTGAGCAGCGTTTCCAGTGCCTCTCTGAGGGTCATCTGTGAGCGGCACACCTTGATGGCAACCTCTTCGAGTCGCTGTGGGCCACCGACAGCCTCCAGACCACTTCTCACCCACTCCTGCTCGGCGCGTCGACGGATACGGCGAAGGATCCGCGCCTGCGCTCTGTCTGGATCAGGCGATTCACGGTGGCAACGAGCCGCCTCCAGCAGTGCCTCGGCGATCTCGTCGATTCCGGTACCATCCTGGCTACTCACACCGATGGGATCGGCAACATTCTGATCGCGAGCGGCTTCCTTCGACAACCGCATCAGGTCTTCGGCGCCGGGACGATCGCACTTGTGCACGATGATCCGGTCGACGATTTCCATGATCCCTGCCTTGAGAAACTGGATTGCATCACCTGATTCAGGGGACAGTAGCAACCACGCCTGGTCCGTCTCCTCACCGATCTCGACCTCCAGCTGGCCGACTCCCACCGTCTCGATGATGACGATGCCAAAACCAGCACGTGAGAGGATCTCCGCGGCCAGGTCAGTACAACCGGCCACCCCACTTCTGGCCCCACGACTGGCGATGCTGCGGAACCAGGCTCCATCTCCCAGGTCACCGGGCATCCGCGTCCGATCCCCCAGCAATGCTCCACCGGAGAGAGGGCTGGTGGGATCGATCGCAAGCACTGCGACACGCTCTCCTCGCTCGAGTAGTTTCGGAACCAGTTTTGAAATGAGAGATGACTTGCCGACCCCCGGAGCCCCGGTCAGACCGATGCGGAAACTGTTCGTCGCCACCGGAAGTCCCGCCAGTAAATCATCAGCGGAGGACTCGTCCTCCTCGACAGCAGTGATGGCACGAGCCAGGTGGCGTCGCGATCCCTTGAGGACTCCGGCAACCAGTTCTTCGAGGTCTATCGCTGGCAAGTCACCCCCGCACCGATCGTACATGGCGGGAGATGACGAGGCTCTGGATCTGACTGGTGCCCTCGTAGATCTCCGTGATCTTGGCATCGCGGAACAATCTCTCGACCGAACTCTGACGGCCAATGCCGGCTCCGCCGAGCACCTCGAGGGCCATCCGAGCCGCATCATTGGCAACCTCGGAGGCATTCAACTTGGCCATCGAGGCCTCTCCGGAGTGCGAGAGGCCCGCATCTTTCATGATCGCGGCTCGACGAGTCAACAGGCGTGCTGCGTCGAGTCGAGTCGCCAGTTCCGCGATCTTGTGCGAAACGAGCTGGTTGTCGGCGAGTTTCCTGCCGAACATCTCATGTGTCTCGGAAAAATCGACCATCTCATCGAGACACGCCTGGGCAATCCCGATGGCCTGAGAGGCGATTCCGATGCGGCCACCATCGAGAGTATGCATGGCGATCTTGAATCCTTGACCTTCTTCGCCGAGCAGGTTCTGCGCCGGAACCCTCATCTCATCGAAAATCAGTTGCACCGTATCGGAGCCACGTATGCCGAGTTTTTTCTCCTTCTTGCCGACCGAGAAGCCGGGCATCGACTTCTCGATCACGAAGGCACTGATCCCGCGTGACCGAAGAGAAGGATCCATCGTCGCAAAGGTGACGATGATATCTGCGTAAGAACCATTGGTAATCCATGCCTTGGTGCCATTGAGCACCCACTCATCTCCTTCTCGACGACATGTGGTCTCGATGGCTGCAGCATCGGAACCATGATCCGGCTCGGTGATGGCATAAGCCCCGAGCGCCTCTCCACTGGCGAGACGAGGGAAGTAACGAGCATGCTGCTCTTGTGAACCAAAGTGCAAGATCGGACTGGAGAGAAGCGAGTTGTGCACCGAAAGAGTCACCCCGGTGGAGGCACACCCCCGGTTGATCTCTTCGAGCACCACGGTGAGAGCCAGATTCCCGAGATCCAGGCCGCCGTACTGCGAGGGAGCCAGGATTCCCATGAATCCCAGTTTTGCCAGCCGTTCGACATTGTCGGCGGGAAAACTCTCCTCCCGATCGTGCAGATCAGCCGCTGGAATCAGAACCTCGTCGGCAAAATCACGGGCTGTCTGATGCAACTCGATGATCTTCTGCGGAAGAGAAGTCCCGAGCATCGCCGCCAGTGTACCTTCGAGATCCGTGCCTGTGCCCTCTTCGAGCATCTGTCACCCCTTCTTTTCAGGAATAATCGTAGAAGCCGCGACCACTCTTTCTGCCCAGATCACCAGCGGCAACCATCTTGCGCAGCAGCGGACAGGGTCGGTACTTCGGATCTCCCAGTTCCTCCTGCAACACCTCGAGGATATTGAGGCACACATCGAGGCCGATGAAATCAGCAAGGGCAAGAGGTCCCATCGGATGACCCATTCCAAGCTTCATCACCTCGTCGATCGCTTCTCGACTCGCGACACCCTCCATCAGGGCGAAGAAGGCCTCGTTGAGCATCGGAGCCAGGATGCGATTGGCCACAAACCCAGGGTAATCCGCCGCCTCCCATGGTTCCTTGCCGAGGCGACGTGAAAGTTCGACGGTGGCCTCGACGACATCGTCTGAAGTCCTGTGCCCGCGGATCACCTCGACCAACTTCATCATCGGGACCGGGTTCATGAAGTGCATTCCGACAAAGGATTGCGGCCGCGAGGTGAAGTTCGCGAGTCTCGTGATGGAGATGGAAGAGGTGTTGGTCGCGATCACTCCTGTCTCGGCAACCTGCTCATCGAGAGCCGCGAGCACCTTCTCCTTCAACTTCTCGTCCTCGGGAACAGCCTCGATCGCCCACTGCACTCCCGCAGCAGCCTCTGGACCGCTCTCGAAAGAGATCCTGCCGAGCGCTGATTCTGCATCGGCCGATGTCATCTTCTCTTTTTTCACCATGCGACCGAGACTGGTCTCGATGGACCCTCGCGCACGTTCGAGCGCAGCATCCACGGGATCGATGACAACCACCTCGTAACCCGACTGAGCAAAGACCTGGGAGATCCCGTTACCCATCGTGCCGGCACCAACGATGGCGACACGCTGAACCGAATTGACCAGGGCCTGAGCTTGTTCTGAGATGGAGGCTGACATGACGCTTCTCCGCCTTCCGGATCGAGGAAATTCCGCTACTCCCACTGATCTGGAAAATGGGAATCGCAGTCTCCAGATCGTAGGAGCCAGCCCTGCGGTGGGCAAGCGTACCGGTACAGCCAGGAACAGCACAATCGTCAATATCGGACCAGGAGGGTGGCGATGAGGGGGACGGAGCCGAACCGATGAAAGAAGACCCCGGGGCGCTTGCCACCCCGGGGCCCGAAGTACTCAACCTCGCCCGTGATCAACTACAGACGTCGTAACTCTCACAATCGAGAGCGTCCACCGTAGGATCTGCTCCACAACTGCCATGCGGTGGAGGAGGTGAATCACCATCGCTGAACAGGTCTGCGAGACCGTAGACGGCATCGGCGATATTCATCAATCCATCGTCGTTGATGTCGCAAGCATCCGCACAGACAAAAGTGCCGCCCAGGAACAGGGTGTTGAGAGCATGAACGATGTCAGCGATGTTGAAGCCACCATCGATGTTGCAATCGCCACGATCAAATCCTCCAGCGGAGGTCGGAGTGAGGATCACTGTTCCATCGGTGGTTTCTGGATAATACGCAGCACCGTTCACCACAACGAGATTTTCTACTGGTGTCGAACCGATGGTTTCGGACCATTCGAGGGTCGTCGCCACGGGAGTTGAAACTCCCGCGAGATTTCCTGCATTGGTATCGTAACCAACGATCACAACCTCGGTATCCGATGCGAAGGGTAGAACCTCAGCACCGACAAAACTGTAGACAACACCAACGGTAACCCCATCCGCCATGATCGTTTCGGTCATGAAGTCGGGACCACTGGAGTTGTTCATGGCTGTCAAGATCGGTGCAGGTGTCAAGGAGACCACCGACAGCGTCGCCGGATCACTGGCCAGAGACATCGAGAAACCCTGCGTCGCGTTCGGGAAACCTGGATTGTCATCTTCTTCACCGATGGAGAGATTCGCCACCAGCGAACCGACACCGGTAGCCTCATCGAACTCGGCATTGACCTGCGGAGCGATGAAACGGAAGCCAGCCGGCTGCTGAACATCGACCTGACAGATCGCCGAGGACTGATTCTGCGAACAGACACCAGTCACGACATAGGTACGGCTTCCAACCAGAGAAGTCGGATCACTGTAACTGGTCTCGTTACCACCCAGGATCGCCAGCAAGGTACCATCTCGAACCACCTCGATCTGATCGTAAACCTCTCCATTGACCCAGGAGAGTTCCACTTCAAGGCCGGTCGCCTGGTTGCACACCAGAGCCTGGATCGGATCACAGGTGCAACTGGGATCTGCAGCGCAGTCCGGGTCGAGACAATCGGTCAGGCCGTCAAGGTCGTCATCAATTCCGTTGGAACAATCCTCCGGCTGAGCCGCGACGAGTTCGATGAGCAGCAAGCCGCTACCGGCTTGACCAGCAGAAGCAGCCCCCAAACGTATCGTCAGTTGATCACCGACAGTGACGGAGAGCTGAAGTTCGGCATCGAGACCACACGCATCACCGTTGCAAGCAACCTGTACCAGTGCACCACAGGAACCCTGGTACACGATGAGGCTAGAATCGTAGGTCAACAGACCACAGGTACTGACGGTGAGAACACCCGTTCCAGGCACCTGTAAGCTGTACCAGACATCGTTGCTCATCAATCCGACGAAGGAACCAACACACGGCCCTACCGAATCAGCGCTGTCACTGGCACCGATGGTGTTGACCAAGTTGAGGCCAAGACCGGCCACCTCGGCAGTCGCACACTCATCAGCAGGGAACGGGATGCAGGCAGGATCCCCAGCACAATCGGGATCGGCACAATCGATGGCTCCGTCGCCATCATCGTCGACGCCATTGCTACAATTTTCGATCGGAGATCCAACACATGCCGGATCGGCAACACAATCGGGATCCGCACAATCGATGGCACCATCTCCGTCATCGTCGACGCCGTTATTACAAACTTCGACAGGAGTACCACCACCGGGCGTGAAGATGATCTCGATCTCGCCACTTCCACCCGTGGTCGCCCAGCTACCGATTCGCACCAGGTACTCGGTTCCACCGGTGACAGCCAGGTTGGAAATGATCGAAGTGTAATTGCTGCAGCCAGCCGCATCACCGTTACAGGCAACCTGGTTCAGCGCACCGCAACCACCGGTGTAGATCACCAGATCGGTGTCCCAACTGGCGATGTTACAGGTGGTGAAAGTTGCGGTTCCATCCTGAGCCGGTGTGTAACTGAGCCAGATGTCCTTGGAGACCTGCCCCAGAAAAGTGCCAACGCACTGCGCATCGGTGGCAACAACGCCGCTATTTGTCGCTCCCCCATTTTCGATGGCATGGGTTCCGGCCGCCACGACGGTAGCGTCGACACAGTCATCATTGGGAGGAGGAGGAGGAGGATTACAGATTCCCGCACCATTCATCTCGACTGCGATGAGGGCATTCTGAACTTCGGTCGCATCGGCTGCGGTGAAGGCGCTTCCCGAAGAACCGCCAGTACGAGGGTCATTCGGGGTGGTCCCCACCAGGTCAGTCGCTGCCTGGTTGAACAGAATATATGCCTCGTTGAAGTCAGAAGCAGGAGTGAGATAGACGGTCAGAGCGCGGAACCACACCGCACCCGCCTTGATGGCACCGATACCGGACACGGTGACACCGTTGAAGGTCTTCCCATCGGTGGTCATGGCGAAAGCATGATTCGGCACACCCGAGCCGAAGTGGACGCCACCACTATCGAAACCGGGATCGCAACTGGTCGCCTCGTAAAGGGCGCTGAGAGCACGATCCGGATCGCCCATGCAAGTCGGGGACCACATATCACGGATGGCGCCGAAAGAACTGTCTTCTCCCATCAACCACCGTACCGATCCATCTCCGCAACCACTGCGCCCGGTGTTCGGGGTATCGGTGCCGCCACCGGTCGGCGTGGTCGGCCAGGGAGTACCCCCGGGTGCACCTGCCACGGAAGCATCACCATTCCAGAGATCGACCAGTTCACCGAATACATCCGAGAAGGACTCATTCAACTGACCCGACTGGTTCTGGTAGATCAAATCAGCCGAGTGATCGGTGAGACCATGGCCAAACTCGTGTCCGACAATATCGTCAGTTGCCAGTCCATCACAATATGCCGTGCCGCTTCCGTTCCAGATCGCGTTTGGACAGATCGCATCATTCCAGTTGGCTGTGGCCCTCAATTCGATTCCTGCACCATTGAGACTGTCGCGGCCCAAACCACTATTGAGCAACCGGTAAAAATCTCCCGTGTAGTCATAGACCCCATCGACATCTGCGTCGCCAGTCGCCGCAGCACCTTCTGGACGGACGAGGGTTCCTGGCAAACCACCACCACTTCCGTCATAGATACGGCGATTGATCGCCGAATGGACCGCCGGCCAATGATCGACCATCGTTCCATCGACGGCATCGATGAGAATGTGTTCGGGTAATACAGTCTCTGAACCTACAACCATGTGCCAGGCGAGATGGATGGTTCCATCGGAAGGATCTCCATACCAGCCTGGATCGACGATCGTCAGGTACTCTTCTGAAGCCTGGGGTTGTTCGATGCGAAGTTCACCGCCAGCGAGGAAAATCGCCTCTTCAAGGGTGACGACTGGTTGGGTCGGAACATTGCCACGAATCGGATAGTAATCCCCGTTGACCGCCAGGAACTGTCCTTGCGAATCCTGGTGAATGATCAACTGCCCCGTGAAGACATCGATCCCTCGATATACCTGCTGAAATCTATGATGCAGGTTCTCCTGATCACACATATCGGTACGCATACGACGAAGTTGTGTCCTGGGGTCGGAGAGACCAAAGAGACGTCCGTGAATATCGAGAATCGCAAGAGGATCCTCCAGGTTCTCGATCGCGGGAATCGCAAGACCCCCCGGACCGGTAATCAAGGTGGCAAGACCTGTCACCGAAGAGCTGTGAATCTGCAGATCACTGGCTCCAGGTTGTCGATCATTGATAACTTGAGCACTCAGAGGTGCTCCCAGAACGAGACATGCGGCCAAAGCCGCAACGAACCTGAAGAAGGACATCACGTCCCCCCTTTCATGGTCCCCCCGGCAAATCCGGCTATTTGATGGATTTGTGGGGGAAACTTCGTTGCCCGGATCTCGGGCAACGTCATGGCGTGGCCTGATTGAAATTGGTGTGTTCGGGATCGAGATGGAACTTGTGCGAAGGGGAGAAGACCTATCGGTCTGAAAGCGGGGGAGTCCCCTGCAACAGCCTGGACCATCTGCCTGGTTCTTATTCATAATCGGATTCCAGGGTGCGGTTGCTCCGCAAATCCTGGCCTGTCCCATCCCACAAGAGCCCGGGGGCGCCCATCCGGAGATCGGATCTCCCACTACCGAGGAGCGCTATCCCAATCACTCGATCCGGATCTGCTATCGAGTCGGACCGGTTTTGTTTCAAAAAAGGCACTATTTACGCTCTATCCAGGCCGATATAGGCTCTGAGACAGGAGAGGAACGTCCGATGATCAAGGTCAGAGATCTGAGAAAGGTATTCCGGGTCCACCGGAAAGAACCGGGACTCGCCGCATCGGTGCGATCTCTTTTTCGACGCAACTGGATCGATAAAGTCGCCGTCACCGGATCCACTTTCGATGTCAACGAGGGGGAAATCGTCGGTCTCATCGGAGCCAATGGCGCCGGCAAAACTACGCTGGTGAAGATGCTCTCGGGAATCATTCACCCCACCTCGGGAGAAGCCGAGGTTCTCGGACATGTGCCGTGGCATAGGCAAGATGATTTCCGCAGACAGATCGCCCTCGTCATGGGACAAAAAGCACAGATGTGGTGGGACCTTCCCGGTGCCGACTGCTTCGAACTGTTACGGGAGATCTACCAGATCCCGCGTGATCAATATCGGAAATCTCTGGAACGTCTTTCATCGATGCTGGGAATCGGCGAGGAGATGACGATCCAGATCCGTCGCCTATCTCTCGGTGAACGGATGAAGATGGAATTGATCGCGGCACTGCTCCATTCGCCACGGGTCGTTTATCTCGATGAACCCACCATCGGCCTCGACATCACCACGCAGAGAGCGGTTCGAGATTTCCTGCTCGATTACCGTCGTGAGAATGCCCCCGCGATGATCCTGACGAGCCACTACATGGAAGACATCGAACGACTCTGTGAGCGGATCATCATCATCCGCAAGGGAGACATCGTCTACGACGGAAGTCTCGAGCGGGTGATCCACGAATATGCCCCTTACAAGCAACTCCGGTTGAACATCCACCGTGCCTCGACCCTACAACCAGAATCGGAGGTCCTGGAGAAGATGGGGAAAGTTGTCGAATGCAACCCCGGTTCGATCTGCTTGCGCGTTTCACGTGCCAAGGTCCCCGAGGTCGCTGCAGAGTTGCTTCGAAAATACTCCGTGATCGATCTCTCCATTGAAGATCCGGAGATCGGAGACACCATCGAGAGAATCATGGCAGGAAGAACGGAAGATTCAGAATGAGTCTGTCTCTCTTCTTCCATCTGGTGAACCTCGAATCCAGGAAGTTGATGAGTTACCGGGTCGATTTCTGGATCACCATGCTGGTGAACCTGGTCGTGAATCTCGTGGTTCTGTGGGCTTTGTGGACGGCCATCTTCGCTGAATCCGGAGCGGAAATCGTCGGTGGTTGGGATCTTCCGGGCATTCTTGCATACGGAGTGATGGTGTTTCTGACCGGGCGCATCGTTCGTGGAGGCGACCTCCAGATGACCATCTCCACAGACATCTACGATGGAGCCCTCAGTCGCTATCTGCTCTATCCCCGTCACTACGCCATCACCAAGTATGCCCAGCAGGTCGGCAATGTGATGCCGGACCTGTTTCAGTCGGTTTTGATGGGCCTTGTGGCGATTCCGGTGCTGGGACTCTCCACCACTGCAACGGTGACTCCCCTCAGCGTGGCGATGGTGATCCCAACGATCCTGGTAGCACACCTGCTGTTTTTCCTGATGAGTCTGATCCCCCAGTACATCGCCTTCTGGGCCGACAACGTATGGAGCCTGTCGGTATTGCTGAGATTCGTGACGATGCTGCTAGGCGGGGCGATGCTTCCGCTGTCGCTGTTTCCGGATCGGGTTCAGGAGTTTCTCCACTGGCTCCCCTTCGTCTATCTGTTCGAGTTCCCGACACTGGTCGTGCTGGGCAAAGTCGATTTCACCCAGTGGTGCATCGGAATCGGAACCTGCTTGTTGTGGTGCCTCGTCATCGGCGCCCTCTCGGTGCCCGTGTGGCGCAGGGGCGATCTCCGTTACACGGGAGTGGGCATCTGATGACGAGATACCTGCGCCTCTACCTCCATTTTCTGAGATTCTCCTTCAGTCGCTCGCTCGAGTACCGAATGGATTTCTGGTTTCGCATCGTCATGGATTGCATGTTTTATGCCGTCGAACTGATCTTCTTCACGGTCCTCTATCAGCACACCGATCTGCTCGGAGGCTGGAATTACGACCAGGTGCTGATCTTCGTTGCTGGATACCTGGTCATCGATGCGATCCACATGACCGTCTTCAGCAACAATCTATGGTGGTTACCGATCTACGTGAACAAGGGAGACCTCGACTATTACATCGTGAGGCCGGTCTCCTCGCTCTTTTTCCTCAGTTTGAGGGACTTTGCCGCGAACTCGTTTTTGAACCTGATCCTCGCAGGGGGAATACTGGCGTGGGCAATACTTCGATACCCGGGAGAACTCGGAACCATCAACCTGCTGTGGTTCCTGTTTCTGATTCTCAATGGCAATCTTCTGCACTATATCCTGCAGATGTATTTCATGATCCCTGTGTTCTGGACCCACACCAACCGGGGTCTCGTGATGGCCTTTTTCTCGGCAACGAAACTGATGGAACGGCCTGATCGGATCTATCCGAAATGGACTCGCCGGATCTTGATGACGATCTTTCCGGTGCTACTGGTGATTGCCCTACCGGCACGAGTGCTATTTGACGGACCGGACCCGTTGTTGATCGCGCAGATCCTCGGCGTCACCGCCATCGCATTTCTCGGAATGCGCGCCTTCTGGAACCTGGCGTTACGCAACTATTCCAGCGCTTCCTCCTAGGGGTGGGAAACGGGTTTCTCCGGCAGCGCCTGCTCGATCTTCTTGGTGACGAGTTGGGCCAGTTTCTTACGGCCCTCCGCCTTGAAGTGAACATCACCGGGAGCACGGAAAAGCCCTGCGGGAAACTGACTGCTTGCGGCATGGAGATCGTTGATGGGGATGCGGTGCTTCTTCATCAACTTCTTGGCGATCTCGTTGTAGCGAATGTCGTCGCCCACCTTTCGACCTGGCTCTCCCTCAGGGACGTGAGTGATGCTGGCCCAGATCAACTTCGCACCGGTCTTCTTTAGGCGCAGGATCAGTTTTTCGAGATTTCTCCCGTACTGATCGGGAGTGAAGGTGATTTTGCCGTTCTTCTTGCCCTTCCGGTTGCTCCCGGGCGGATCGCGGTAACACAGATCCCACAACCCCCAGTTGAAGTGAATCACATCCCATTTGCGGTCACCGAGCCAGGCATCAATCTTGAGAAGACCGGTGCCGGTGTGCTGGGCGTTGCCGGGATTGTGGATCACCTCAGCACGCCCCTCGAGAGCTTCCTTCACGAAAGGGGTGTAACCGATGGAGATGGAATCACCGATGATGAGAATGCTGGGTAATGATGAATCCGGTCGAACCGAATCCGGCCGGGACTCCTGTGAGAAGAGAGGGGGACACCAGACCATGGAAAACAGCAGTGCTCTGAAGATCCAGCGCATCGCGATACCTCCTTGGGGTTCACATCGGGGCTTTTCCTCGATCCATGTGAGCCTAGAATACCCCCTGCAGAAACCAGCACACGATGCCTGATGGATAAGGAAGCCGATGCCCGCAGAAACGGAGGGGATGCTCGATCTGGAGCAACTTTCCCACCTCGTGAGAGCCAACGAGATCGAAACGGTCATCGTCGTCTTCCCTGATCTCTACGGTCGATTCATGGGAAAACGATTCGATGCAGACTTTTTCATCGACAGTGTTGCCACCGGTGGGACTCACTGCTGCAGTTACCTGCTCACCGCCGACATGGAGATGGAGCCGATCCCGGGCTACTCGCTGGCAAACTGGGAAAAGGGCTACGGAGATTTCCACATGGTTCCGGACCTCTCCACCCTTCGACGTGCCAGTTGGCTGGAGAAGTCAGCACTGGTGATCTGCGATCTCATCGATGACAAAACTAACCAATCCATTGATGCCGCACCACGCTCGATCCTCCGTGCCCAGGTCGAACGTGCCGCAGATGCAGGTTTCCAGGTGATGGCCGCCAGCGAACTGGAATACTACCTGCTGGAAGATTCATACCGGGAGGCACACGAAAAAGGCTACAAGGATCTGACGGCGGCCGGCTGGTACATCGAGGATTACCACATCCTGCAGGGGACCCGACTTGAGAGTTTCAATGCTCCTGCGCGTCGGCATCTACGACAGTCGGGCGTTCCGGTCGAAAACAGCAAGGGCGAATGGGGTCCCGGTCAGCACGAATTGAACATCCAGTACTGCGATATCCTGCAGATGGCCGATCGACACACCATCTACAAGCAATGCCTCAAGGAGATCGCTGATCAGCAGGAAAAAAGCGTCACCTTCATGGCCAAGTACTCCCCCGATCTGGCCGGATCGAGTTCTCATTTGCATTTGAGTCTCTGGAATAACTCCCTCAACGCATTCGAAGGAGATCAAGAACTGGGTCCGATTCGCTGTAGCGACAACTTCCGCTGGTTCCTTGGCGGCTGGCTCGCTCACGCTCAGGAGATGATGGTCTGTTACGGTCCCACTGTGAACTCGTACCGCCGCTACCAGAAGGGTTCCTGGGCGCCGACCGGGATCGCCTGGAGCCACGATAACAGAACAGCGGGATTTCGGGTGGTCGGCAGCGGATCGAGTATACGAATCGAATGCAGGATCCCCGGTGCTGATTGCAATCCCTACCTTGCCTTCGCCGCAGCGCTGGCTTCCGGTCTCGACGGCATCGAGAACCGCACCGAACCACCACCGGCCTTCGAGGGAGATGTCTATTCGGCGCAGGGGCTTGAACAGGTTCCTGGCTCGCTAAAGGAAGCCACCGCCTCCTTCTCGGAGAGTACCTTTGCTCGCACTGCCTTCGGCGAAACAACCGTCGACCACTACCGTCATTTCTTCACCACCGAGTACCAGTCAGAGGACTACGATGATCCTCACTGGGACCGCAAACGTTACTTCGAACGGATTTGAACACACGATGAAAAGACCTTTTATCGGCATCCCGATGTATCCCCCGGTCACCGACGAGAACTACACGCTGCCCCGTGGTTACATCACCGCAGTGAGGGGCGCAGGAGGCACTCCGCTGCCATTCCCTCCCGGCGAGCAGGACGCAGTTCCATGGAGCGAGACAATCGATGGTTTGATCCTGGCCGGAGGAGGAGATATCGACCCCAGGAATTACCTCGACGATTCGGAGCCCACAAACGCATCGATGCCGCCCGAGAGAGTGAATCCAGAGCGAGACCGCACCGAACTGGAAGTGTTACGCTGCGCAATGGAGAGAAAAATCCCCATCCTGGCGATCTGTCGTGGTTGCCAGGTACTGAATGTCCACCTGGGAGGATCGCTTCTGCTTCATATCCCCGATCAGTTCGGAGAGGGTGTCTCGCACGGAACCCCGGCAAAAGAATTTGCCAAGCACACCGTCGAACTGGTTTCCGAATCCGCTCTCGCAAACAAATTCGGAACCACCACCATGGAAGTCTTCTCATCTCACCACCAGGCGGTCGACAGGGTTGCCACCTCTTTGAAGGTGGTCGGCCGAGCCCCGGACGGATGTATCGAAGCCCTCGATATGGATGACTATCCGTGGCTGGTCGCGGTGCAATGGCACCCAGAGGAAACTGCGGATTCTGATCCCTTGCAGCAGCGCCTTTTCGATCAACTGGTGCAAGCTGCCAGGGAGATCCACTGACGTTTTGGCTCCTACAAGATCGGGAGGAATACCGATGAGATTGCACAATCGTGTCGCCCTCATCACTGGCGCAGCAAACGGAATCGGTAAGGAATCCTCGATTCTTTTCGCCAAAGAGGGAGCCCGTGTCGTCGTCACCGACATCGATGAGACCGCAGGAGTAAAAGTGGTCAACGAGATCACCAGTTGCGGTGGAGAAGCGATCTTTTGTCACAGCGATGTCTCGAGCGCAAACGACTGCAAGCAGATGATCCAGACCTGTGAGGATCACTTCGGACGGCTCGACGTTCTCTTCAACAACGCAGGAATCTTGTTCGGCGATGATGGGGATGCTGAAAGTACTGACGAGGAGATCTGGGACCAAACGATGGACGTCAACCTCAAGGGTGTCTTTTTCGGCTGCAAATACGGCATCCCCGCTATGCGCCGAGCCGGAGGGGGTTCCATCATCAACACCGCGAGTTTCGTCGCGGTACTCGGATCGGCAACACCGCAGTTGGCCTACACTGCCAGCAAGGGAGGAGTACTGGCCTTGACCCGCGAACTTTCAGTCCTTCATGCCAGGGAAGGAATCCGGGTCAACGCGCTCTGTCCTGGCCCACTGAAAACCAAGATGCTGATGAGCTTCCTCGATACCGATCAAAAAAGACAGCGACGTCTCGTTCACATTCCCATGGGTAGGTTCGGCGAGGCGCACGAGATGGCAAAAGCAGCACTCTACCTCGCTTCCGATGAATCATCTTACATGACCGGATCGACTTTTCTCGTCGACGGAGGCATCACCAGTGCCTACGTGACCTCTGAATAGGAATCCGATGACACTGGACCTCATCAATCCCTTCGATGGCTCACTGATCTGCTCTCTCGATCATGACTCCGAATCGGATGTCCAGGAGAAGTTGCACGCCTCTCACCAGGTCCAACAGATCTGGAGCCGGGTTCCTCTCGAAAATAGAATTTCCATCGTCGAGGAGGGCTTGGATCGTTTTCGAGCCCGAGCACAGGAGACTGCCAGAGACGTTTCCATCCAGATGGGGAAACCGATCACCGAGGCGCGTAATGAAATCGAGACCGTCTTCGATCGAGCGAATTATATGCTATCGATCGCCGAGGAGTCCCTGGCTGCAGAGGTTCTTCCGCATAAGGAAGGCTTCCATCGAAGGATCGAACACGAACCTCTCGGAGTGGTCCTCGACCTCGCAGCCTGGAACTACCCTCTCATCATTCCCATCAACGTGGTGGTCCCCGCCCTCGTGGCAGGAAATACCGTGCTCCTCAAGCACAGTGCTCGAACACCCCTCTCAGGAATCGCCTACCAGGACGCCTTCAATGAACTGGAGATCCCGGGACTGGTCACAAACCTGATCCTGGGACATTCAGAGACGGCTCGACTGATCGCAGATGAAAGAATTGCGCACGTCGCCTTCACCGGCTCCGTGACGGGAGGAGCCGCCATTCACCGGGAAACCGGAAAGCGTTTCATCGATTGCGGCCTGGAACTGGGAGGGAACGATCCGGCATACATCGCCCAGGACGCCGACCTCCCATTTGCCATCGAGAACATGGTCGAGGGAGCCTGCTACAACGCAGGGCAATCGTGCTGTGCAGTGGAACGGGTCTATGTCCACAGTTCCCATCTCGATGAATTCGTCGAGGGAGTATCTCAGGCGATGTCCCGGCTCGAGATGGGAAACCCCCTGCACGAATCCACCACGCTCGGCCCGCTCATCGGAAGTGATGCTCTCGATCACCTGGAAACACAGGTGCAGGATGCTCTCGAGCGAGGAGCCACCGTGGTCACCGGTGGAGAAAGGGTCTCCAACCAACAAGGAAATTTCTTTCCACCGACACTGCTCGTGGGTGCCCCGAACGATTCGCTCGTGATGCAGGAGGAGAGTTTCGGGCCGATTCTCCCCATTCTCCCCGTAGCCACCGATGAAGAAGCTCTCGAACGGATGAATGACAACCGCTACGGGCTGACCGCCTCGGTATGGACACGAGATACCGACAGAGCAGAACACTTTGCCAGACACCTGGAAACCGGCACCGTATTCCAGAATCGATGCGACTACATCGATCCGGCGCTGCCCTGGACTGGAACCGGTGACAGCGGTAGGGGAACCACCCTTTCCCGCCACGGGTATTCTCACCTCACACGCCCCAAGGCGATCCACTTCCGTCTCTGAGTGGGAACCATCAAGTGGACAAAAAAAGGCCCTCGCAACTTTCGTCACGAGGACCTCGCGGGTCCACGGTGCCCATAAGGACACCGTCTGATGCCTCGGGTAACTAGAGGAACTTGGTGGTTCCAGGTCTCGGGACCTCCACCACAGGAGCAGAACCAAACTCGTATACTGGCGGAGCCAGATCCAGTTCACTCTTCTTCATATCGTCCCAGGTGATGGTCTTGCCGGTGTATGCACAGGTTCTTCCGAGGATGGAAGCCAGCGTACTGTCACACATGTACTCGCCATTGTTGATTCTCTCACGCTCTCCCTTGATGGAGCGGAACAACTCGGTCCATTCCGCGTCATACATGTCATTGGCAGAGCCATCGAAACTCCATTTGACCTCACCATCGATGCGATGCTTCTGGATGGCAGCGGTTCCCCGGGTGCCATAAACATAATCACTGACATCCCCATCGGCTCCGGGCCACTGTCTGCAGGAGTGGAACAACTTGGTTCCATCCTCCCACTCGAAGACGGTGTTGAAGTGATCATAGATATCGCCCCACTTCTCATCCGTGCGGCAGATGCGGCCGCCGCTTGCAGAGCACTTCATAGGCGGAACATCCTTCATCGCCCACATGATCTTGTCGATGCTATGGATGCTCTGTTCGGTGATGTGGTCACCACTGAGCCAGTGGAAGTAGTACCAGTTGCGAATCTGGTACTCCATCTCCGTCCACTCGTCCTTGCGTCCCCGATGCCACAATCCACCCGTGTTGTAAGTGCACTGCAGCGAAACGATGTCTCCGATGGCGCCATCGTGGATTCGTGCGATGGTCTGCTGTTTGGCGTCCTGATATCGATAACAGAGGCCACTGACGATCGTGAGCCCCTTCTCATCGGCCTGTCGGCACGCCTCGCGCACTCTGGCAACCCCGGGGGCATCGGTAGCGATCGGTTTTTCAGCGAAGATGTGTTTCCCGGCAGCAACTGCCTTCTCGATCTGCTGAGGACGGAAATGTGGGGTCGACGCAAGAATCACGACATCGCAGCACTCGGTGACCTTCTCGAAAGCATCCCATCCTGCGAACCGTCTCTCCTCAGGAACATCGATGCGGTCGGCATGATCCTCATCCAGCAGGTTCTTGTGAGAACTATCGACCCGATCACCGAAGATATCTCCCATGGCGACCAGTTTTGCACGCGGCTCGACACTCAGAGCATTTATCACTGCCCCGGTACCACGACCACCACAACCGATCAGGCCGACACGGATGGTGTCATCGACACCATTGTGGAACCCGGTTGGAAAAGCATGTAGAGAAGTAGAACTGAGTGCTGCGGCGGCAAGGACCCCTCCCGATGCACTCAGGAACACACGTCGATCGATTCCGGATGGATGATCTGAAGAACTACTGTTGTCCCGGTCGCTCATCGAGCGCCTCTCTTTCAAAGAAGGACCCCATAAGCCCTGTGGGGTCCCCTTCATGGTACTGACCGATCTGGTCAGTCTCTAGCACTGGAAAGGTCAGTGATTCGTCATTCCGGGAAACTCGCCGAGCACCCGAGGGGGTCCTCCGGCGGGGTCAAAGAGAAGTGCTGAACTGCCGGGAAAACTATCGAGAAGTGATTTTGCCTGCTCGACTTCGAGAACGGAAATCGCAGTGGCCAGGGCATCTGCGATCGCCCCCTCGGCTGCATGGACGGTTACAGCATGAGGCCCAGGAACCCCCCATCCGGTGGCAGGATCAAGGATGTGGCTGTAGCGTTTGCCATCGATCTCGACGAATCTGGATGCATCACCACTGGTGGCCACCGCACCCCTGTCATCGAAGATCACCCGGATTCCTCCCTCACTGCTCGAGCCACCACCGATCCCGTTGGGCTCTAGTTCCAGTCTCCAACCGCCTCGACCGGGAGGCGGAACTCCGAGTGAAATATCACCCCCCCCGTCGATGAGGGTGTGCTCTATTCCCTGTGCCTCCATCACCTTCAATGCTGCATCTGTAGCATAACCTTTCGCGATGCCTCCCAGGTCGATGCCGATTCCCTCACGCAGAAGTTGCACGGTCCCTGCATCGACATCGATGATGATGCTCTCGATCCCCATCGCTCGACGCGCCCGTTGCAACTCATCGGGACGAGGCAATCTACCGGCTTGCTGACACCGCCTCCACAATCTGACCAGGGGTCCTATGGTGGGATCGAAGGCACCTGCACTCTCACGAGAAATTTCTATCGCCAGCGATAGGATCTCGATCAGATCTCCACTGGCACTGACGGGATTCGCGCTGGGAGCCGTACGACACAACTGACGGATCTCGCTGTCGGGGTTCCAGTCGGAACAGGCCTGCTCGATTCGATCGATCTTCTCCATCGCGAGCAAGGCTGCACGACCCACCTTCTGGGGATCTCGATGGTAGGACACGATGCGAAAACGGGTCCCCATGGCGGCGTGTTCGAGTTCCACCTTTTGTAGCGGCCCGCGGCACCCCCAGATCCCCAGCAACCCGAAAATCAACGATATCTTCCACACCTTCGAGAGAGTGTCGGGCCTTGAGATCTGGACGGGAGGCGCGTAGTGAGACATCATGTTCCCCTTGTACCCCCCCGGGGTAGTTCGAACACCATTCTAGTGAATAGTACAGTTCCAGATCTGCCCGGAAGGACGCCTTTGAATCCCTTGATCCTCGCTCTCTGGCTCTGCACCGGTGCTCTCTCGGGATCACCTCAGGATCCGATCTCGACGCCCCTGAAAACCTACACCGAAAAGATCCCGGAATCGGAGATCGAGATCACCTGGATCGCCATTCCGGTGGGAGAGACAGGTTTTCCGAAGTCGATCGGTATCGGATCAACTGCTCAGGAGTCCGGCCGAAGCGACGACGAGGGCCCTACCTGGACGATCGAGGTCGAGCCATTCTGGATCATGAAGTGTGAAGTCACCTGGGATGTTTACGATCTATTTCGGCAACAGTACGGACTGTTGCAACAGCACCGGATTCCTACCGAGAAGGCCGGAGATAAAACCTGGTCGGATGCCGTCAGCATCCCGACACCACTGTGGGAACAGGACTCCCGCCCGATCCTGGAAGGGCTGGGTACCCGGGGAGGATATCCTGCAGTAGATATCACCCAGTTCGCAGCGATGCAATTTTCGAAGTGGCTGTCACGAAAAACCGGCAAGTTTCTGCGACTACCGACGGAGGCAGAGTGGGAATACGCGGCACGTTGCGGGCAGGAGACGGCGTACTCTTTCGGAGATGACCCTGCTCGGCTCTCCGAGTTCGGCTGGTACTTCGATAACAGCGAGTACGACGATCCCGACCTGGGTTATCCGGGACTCGGAGCTGGATATCGTAAGGTTGGAACCCTGGCCCCCAACCGGTGGGGAGTTCATGACCTTTACGGGAACGTGGCGGAATGGACCCTCGACAGTTATCAGACAAAAGCATATTCATCGCGAGCCGGAAAAACCCTGTCTGTAGCCGAGGCAGTGATCTGGCCCGAAAAGATGTGGCCCACGGTAGTCCGTGGAGGCTCCTGGCAGGACGACCCCCGGTTCTGTCGTTCAGCCGCGCGCATCCCCTCGACGAGGAATTGGCAGAAGCGAGATCCACAGATCCCCAAGAGCCTCTGGTGGTGCACCGATGCCTTCCACATCGGATTCCGACTGATACGACCCGTGAAGGAACCCGAGTCTTCCGGCAAGTGGTGGGATCCACAGGTCGAGTCGATCCAGCGCCAGCTCAAGGAAGGCTACAAGGAACTCAGGGTCCCCATCGAAAAATCAGGCGCGAGGAAGGATGAATAGATTTCTCTTCTGTCTTTCTCTCATGGCGTTCTTGTCCGGGAATCTTCCGCTCCTGAGCCAGGATTCCACCTGGAAGCGAACCGATTCTGATGGTCCATACTTCCATTCCATCCAGTTGAGAGACTCCTCGGGACGGGTCATTGACCCCAGTGCACCGGACCCTGCACTTCCTGACCTCTCCGCCACCTGCGCACCTTGTCACGATGTCGTTGCCGCATCGGGTGGATTACACGGCGGAGGTGGTCCCGATGGAAAGGCGGGTGAACCCTGGTTCTTGATGGACGCTCGTAGTGCCACCGGTCTGCCGATGCATCACAGATCCTGGCCGGCGCTCTTCAAGCCGGTTGATCTGGTAACCGATGGCGCCAGTTGGAGCGAAACTTTTGGTCGCCATGACGCCGGTGGCAATGCCGGCACCACCATTGCGGGATCAGACTGTCTCGTATGCCACCTCGCCGAAGGCTACGATTTCGCGAAGCGAATCGAGCACTTCGATGCCGGCGACTTCTCCACAGCCCCCTTCATCGCCGCAGGCCTCATCGATGGAGAAGGCAACTACGACACACCCAGATTCGATTCCGATGGCCGGATCAACCTGGACCTTCTCGCAGATGCGGGGCCCGATGCCTGTCTCCCCTGCCACACCGTAAGAAACCTCGAGACCGCTGAAAACCCCCGCTGGCTCCACGATGAAGACATCCATCTCTCGGCCGGAATGACCTGCGTCGATTGCCATAGATCCGGAATCGCTCATCACATCGTTCGAGGATACGAGGGAGAATCCCACCCGAGCGAACTGGATGTCTCGTCTTTGAGTTGTCGTGGCTGCCACATGGGAGATGGAGGCGGTCATCAGGGAGCCCCGAAACCACTCCATCAGGGCCTTCCCCCCTTCCACCTCGAAGAGATCCACTGCACCGGGTGTCATTCGGGACCGGTAGTAACTTCGAGCGCGATCCGGCAATGGACCTCCAGGGCACACCGACTCGGAGAACCGAGTCAAAAGCGCGATTCCACAACACCACCTCGAATCATCGCATCGATCTGGAGAGACGATTCGGGAAAACTCGGTCCGGTTCGCCTCGCCTGGCCCGATGGCTGGGGACTCCTCGATGAAAGCGGAGTGATTCGACCGATCGCCCCTGACCTCCTGCGCAGACCGTTACGCAAAACTCTCCGGGTGAGAGCGAACCTGGCGAAAGAAATCAGTGCCAGGTTATCCGGAAAAGATGCGACCGAGTTGATTCACGCCGCCTTGCTCGAGATCGATGAATCCATCGAAGAGGAAGGTGTGCCGGTTTTCTTCTCCGGTGGCCGGGTGCTGGCCAGTGATGGTGCCGGAGCCCTGAGTGAGGTCAGTTCCGATGCGGCCAGTGCCGTGAGATGGCCCATCGCGCATCCGGTTCGTCCAGCCAGGGCAGCGACCGGAGCCGGCGGCTGTACCGATTGTCATTCGAGCGCAAGTCGGTGGCTCTCTACCGCCGTCGGACCGATGTCGATACTGCCATTTCCTGGCGCCCTTGGAGCATCCAGTCCCCTCGATGAAAACATCGTCGATGGGAATAGTTGGCGTAGCTGGTCGCTGCTCTTTGGCGGACGTGATGTGGGAAAGGTCTACTTCTCATTATGTGCAATACTCGCCATCTCCGGCGGTCTGCTGGCGCTATGGCGCTCGCTCACAGAGGAGCACCGATGAAGAAGTGGCTCTCACTGCTGACCCTGCTACTGCTGCTTCTGGCAGCACTTACCTCGATCCCGGGGCTCCCCCCTGGTGTCGATCTGCGCGGTCGCTGGCTGCAGATACACCTGATCGTGGCGACACCGCTGGCGATCCTCATCGTCGCCTGGATCTGGTTCCACCAGGTCCGCCTGGATCTGGTGAAGGCATCGGCATGGCTCGCTATCAGCACGGGACTGGGATTGATCGTGATCCCGATGGTGGGACTCACAGGCACGGAGTCGACCCACCACTGGGTACAGGGCCATGGCTGGCTGTCATTTCTCGGCGTCGGTCTGCTCGGCCTCTCTGCAGCGATGGCAGGTCGAAAAAAAGTGACGGAATTGAAACGCTAGTTCGATCCGGATCAGTGATCACGAACTCCGACGGTATCGCCCACCCACCTCGTAGAGGGAACGGGTGATCTGACCCAGGCTTGCCACCCTGACCGTATCGATCAGCTCGCGAAAGGTATTTCCCCCCGCCAGTGCCACCTGCTGAAGCTGAACAAGGGCCGTCGCGGAGTCGGACTCGTTAGATTGCTGAAACTGCTGCAAATCGACAAGGCGCTGGTTTTTCTCCTCGGTAGTGGAACGACGCAGTTCGATCTCCTGAGTATCCTCTGGATTTCCTTCGGGCCGGAGAAATGTGTTGACCCCGACGATGGGGATCTCACCGGAGTGCTTACGATGTTCGTAGAGTAGTGACTCCTCCTGGATCTTCGAGCGTTGGTACTGTCTTTCCATCGCTCCCAGAACTCCTCCACGATCATGGAGCCTCAGGAACTCCTCCAGTACTGCATTCTCCACCAGGTCGGTGAGTTCGTCGATGACAAAGGCACCCTGGATGGGATTGTCGTTGCGGGCGAGTCCCATTTCCTCGGCAACGATGAGTTGAATCGCCATCGCTCGGCGAACCGAATCCTCGGTAGGGGTAGTGATCGCTTCATCGTAGGAATTCGTGTGCAACGAATTACATCGATCGTAGTAGGCCATCAGTGCCTGCAAAGTCGTACGAATATCATTGAAATCGATCTCCATCGAATGGAGTGATCTCCCAGAAGTCTGGATGTGATACTTCAACTTCTGACTTCGCTCGTTGGCGCCGTAGAGATCCCGCATCGCTACCGCCCAGATTCTGCGAGCCACTCTTCCCAGAACCGAGTACTCCGCATCCAATCCATTCGAGAAGAAGAAGGACAGATTACGTGCAAAGTCATCGATGGACATTCCCCGCGATAGATAGTACTCGACGTAGGTGAAGCCATTGGAGAGGGTGAACGCAAGTTGTGTGATGGGATTCGCGCCTGCCTCTGCAATATGATAGCCACTGATGGAAACCGAGTAATAGTTGCGCACGTGTTCTTCGATGAAGAACTGCTGGATATCACCCATCATTCTGAGTGCGAAATCGATTCCGAAGATGCAGGTGTTCTGGGCCTGATCTTCCTTGAGAATGTCAGCCTGGACCGTTCCCCGGACGTTCTGAAACACATGGCCGTAAATTTGTGCCTTCTCCTGGGGGCCCGGATCTGTCCCCTTCTCGGCGCGAAACTTTTCGATTTGCTGATCGATGGCGGTGTTGAAGTACATGGCAAGGATAATCGGTGCTGGGCCATTGATCGTCATCGAGACCGACGTACTCGGTGCACAGAGATCGAACCCCTCGTAGAGTTTCTTCATGTCGTCGAGGCAGCAGATGCTGACTCCGCTCTCCCCGACCTTGCCGTAAATATCCGGACGAATATCCGGATCTTCGCCGTACAGGGTGACTGAATCGAATGCAGTGGAAAGGCGATGACTATCCTCGTTCTCGCAGAGGTAGTGGAACCGTGCGTTCGTCTTATCCGGGGGACCCTCACCGGCAAACATCCTCTTGGGACGTTCATCCTGTCTACGAAATGGAAACACTCCCGAGGTGAAGGGGAATCTGCCAGGCAAGTTCTCGAGCATCAACCAGCGTGCCAGATCTCCCTGCCCCTTGAAGTGCGGCAGGGCAACCCTGGAAAACCGGGTCCCGGACAGGGTTTCGACGTAAAGAGGCTCTCGGATCTCACGATCTCGAACATTGAAGACCAGTTCTTCGGCTTGATAGGAAGCGGCCAGTTGTGGCCAATCATCGAGCAGACTTTTGATGCGGGGATCCATCGATCCTTTGATGGTCTGTGCCATCTCTTCCATCCTCTGGGAAGCATCGGAGTTCTCTGCTCGCAGAAGTTCGGCACTACGCTGGAGAGCCTCGGCATCGTGGGCAGCACGACAGGATTCCTGTGCAGCATCATGGTATTCGTGAACTGTCTTGACGATCTCTTGCAAGTAACCCGTGCGATCAGCAGGAATGATGGAGCACCTCTTGGACCCCTCGCTGGAGACGCGGTTCCTGTCGATCTTCCAACGGTCCACATCATTACTCGGAATCCGCTCCAGAAGAAAACTGTAAAACTTCTCCACTCCTGAATCATTGAAGTGACTGGCAACCGTCCCGAACACCGGAAGATCATCATCCGAAACATCGGGATCAAAAATGCCGCGACTCCTGCGATACTGCTTTCGGACATCCCGGATCGCATCCTGCGCTCCCGCACGGTCGAACTTGTTGAGGACGACGATGTCGGCAAAATCGATCATGTCGATTTTCTCGAGTTGTGTCGCGGCACCGTATTCGGGAGTCATCACGTAGACGGAGAGATCGGCGAGTTCGGTGATCTTGCTGTCTCCCTGGCCGATCCCCGAAGTTTCGAGGATCACCAGATCAAAGCCTTCCTCCAGAACCTGCTGAAGGGCCCCCTTGATCGCCTCTGGCACCTCGACACCACTCGATCGGGTCGCCAGCGAACGCACATAAGCACGTGGGTTGTCGGCGCTGTTGATCCGTATGCGATCACCCAGCAGCGCTCCGCCAGTCCGACGTTTGGTCGGATCGACGGTGACGACCCCGAAACGGCGCTCAGGAAAATCCTGCAACAGCCGCCTGAGAATCTCGTCGGTCAATGAGGATTTTCCTGCTCCTCCAGTTCCGGTGAGACCCACCACGGGCACCGTTGCTCCGACACTGGAGAAAACCTCTCCCAGTTCGACCCTCGTGATCCGTTGCGGCAGCGCATCTCCGCGTTCGACAGTTCCATTGACGGATCCGACTCTCTCCAGCATATCGGTGATCATCCCCTCGAGTCCGAGTTCACGCCCATCGTCGGGAGAATAGATCCGATCAATCCCGTACTTGTGGAGTGCAGAGATCTCCTCGGGAACGATCACACCTCCACCACCACCGAATATCTTTATCCAGGTAGCATTCTTTTCGACGAGAAGATCTCGCATGTACTTGAAAAACTCATTGTGGCCCCCCTGATACGAAGAAACCGCAATGGCATCTGCATCTTCCTGGATCGCCGTATCGATGATTTCCTCGGCGCTCCGGTTGTGACCCAGATGAATCACCTCCGCGCCATGATCCTGAAGGACCCGACGGATGATGTTGATGGAGGCATCGTGGCCATCGAACAGGCTCGCTGCAGTGACAAACCGCACCGGTCGCATCAATTCTCCTGGCTCGGGGATGGGCACCAACAGACGGAGGCAATCCCCGTTGGCATCCTCCGACGAGAGGCATCATCAAAGAGAAGCCGATTAGTTTCAAGTCGAGCCGGGAGGGAAGTTGCTGGTTCTCGGTCTCCTGGGAGATCGAATCAACGTCCCAGGGGCCCAATAAGGGTATCGTCAGCTGCCAGTACGCTCTTCGTGCCTCGATCCGTTGTAGCCGAAGATCTTGGTCTTTCCGTCGATGATCGTCTCCAGATGCACCGGTCGACCCCATATTTTCTCCAGGTTTTCCAGCACCCTTCGAGCGTAATCCATCCTCAATGAAGTCCCGGACCAGTCGTGCTTCAGCAGTAATTCTCCCCTGTTGCCATAATTTCCGCTCTCGACGTATATGCGCGGTCGACCACAATTCGACAATTGTTCGAGAAGTTGATTCTTGATCTCAGGAAAACCCCTGCCATCGAGAACATACTGACCCTGTTGTCGATCAAACTTGTAAGTGAACATCTTGTGCTGCTCGCAGAACTCCTCGGTAAGGAACTCGTCGATGAACGTGATGTCGTTGTGAGTCCTGCGGACCTCGAAAATCTTTTCCAGACCCCGACCTTCAGCGTTGTCCCAGTCAGTGCGACCGTGTGCATCCTGGCATGAATCCCACTCGGACCCATGTCGGCCTGAATTCCATCGTGCCTGGATATCCCGGTACATTTCGATACCAAGTTTGTATGGATTCAACATCCCCGGATTGGAACCGAGCGTCCCCGAATGATGATCCGCGTAGTCGATCAACTCTGAAGAATCGAGGATCTTCGTGGTCATCATTTTCGAGTGCCAGAAGGAAGCCCAACCTTCGTTCATGATCTTGGTCATTCCCTGGGGCGCGAAGTAATAGGCTTCCTCGCGAATGATAGAAAGCACATTTCTTTGCCAGCTCTTCAACTGACCATGATGGATAAGGAAATGAAGAACATCTCTTTGCGGTTCTGATGGAAAATTGTCAATTTCTTCTATCTTGTTGAGAATCTCTTTCTTTTCTCTGACCTGGACTGCTGGTGGATTCACGAACTCTTCCATGTAGGGCTTCACGCTGGACCGCGTACCTATTTCATCTATGCGTTCCTGGTCCTTGACCTCTTCACTCGTGTGCTCACCACCTGAGAAGTATGGAGAGTACATATCGATGAGGTTTTCGATCGAAAGACACAGGTCAATGAACTCCTCGACCACTTCCAGACCATGCTCATCGATATGGCGACGAATTTTGACAGCGTGATTCGATATCGTATCGACCATCTTTCGATTGGTGTGAGAGAACCAGCAGTTGTTCTTGAAGAAGTCGCTATGCCCATAGACGTGCGCCATCACAAGTTTTTGATCCACCAGTGGATTGCAGCGCATCAGATACGCATAACAAGGATCATTATTGATCACTAGTTCGTAGATCTTCGAAAGCCCGTACGAATATTGCTTCTGTAGCCCCTCGAACTGCATTCCCCAGCGCCAGTGGGGATAACGATTCGGAAATCCTCCATAGGCTGCAACCATGTTCATCTCGTCATAGTCAACGAGTTCGTAGATCACTTCGAAGAAATCGAGAGAAGCGTCCAGGGCGTACTGCCGGATGGTACGTCTCCACTCCTCTATTTCTGGCGTGAGTAGATGGTCGTCCATCATCTCAGCACCCCTTGCCCAGGAAGGTCTTTATCGAAGGGAGAATCTCATCCCTGGAGTTGATCTCCGAGAGAAGAACCTTCTCGTCGGTACCGAATGCTTCACGCAAGTCCTTGATGAACTGGCCACTACCGTAGGCGCTCTTCACCTGGCCGTAGCAAAAGACATTGCTGAAAGGTATCAGTGTCTCTCTCAAGAGTTCCAGGCACTGAGCGGTATCATCTCCACCCCAGTTATCTCCATCCGAGAAGTGGAACGGGTAGATATTCCACTCCGAGGGAGAGAATTCCTTCAGGATCAGTTCCTTGGCAAGGTTGTAGGCACTGGAGATCTTCGTTCCACCGGATTCCCGGACGTGGAAGAAGGTATGCGAATCCACCAACTTCGCCTGAGCGTCATGGATGATGTATCTGGTCTCCAGGTTCTCGTACTGGCTCTTGAGCCAGGTGTCGATCCAGAAGGATTCGATTCTGACGATGTCTTTCTGTTCATTCCCCATCGAACCCGAGACGTCCATCATGTATACGATCAGCGCATTTGACTGGGGAAGTGACTTGGTATTCCAGGACCGGTATCTGCGATCCTCCCGGACCGGAACAATACATGGATTTTCAGCGTCATAGATTCCTGAAGCAATCTGTCTGCGGAGCGCATTCTTGAAGGTACGTCTGAAGTGTCGAAGGGAATCTGGGCCAGTGCGATTGATCCCCGTGTAGCATTGTTTCTCGACCTGAATCGAATCACTACCGCGAGGCTCTATCCGGGGCAATTCCAGTTCTTCACCGAGGATGTCTGCGAGTTCATCGATGGTGACATCCACCTCTAGAATATGCTCGCCCGGTTGATCTCCCGCTTGCGGTCCAGGAGGTGCCTGCTCTCCACCGAGCGGCTTGCCTTCTTCACCTGAACCCTGCCCCACTCCGCCCTGATCGGTGTGGCCAAACCTGAAATCGGGGATATCGATCTGCGGAAGTGGAACACTGACGAGGTTCTTTCCCTTGCGGGCGAGTATTTCACCCTGGGAAACATACTGCTTCAGGTTCTCCCGGATCTTACCGCGAACAATCTTGCGGAACCGGTTGGCATCGGGGTCAATCTTGCGCACGGCTATGACCTTCCGATACTTATTCTTGGGCCTTGGAGTCACCGCGTGCAAAGATGCTCGCAACATAGTTCAGTACGTCCGTGGCACTGTCCTCGTTGTATCCGTACTGCTCGATGAGTCGTGTCTTAACGACATCGATCTTTGCCTGTGCATCCTTGTCCACGACATCCGAGACCAGGGAAGTCAGTTTGATGGTGTCCTTCTTGTCCTCGAAGAGCTTCATCTCCAGAGCCTTCTTGAGACGAGCATTGGTCGTGTAATCAAACTGCTTGTGGTCTACAGCCAGTGCCCCGATGTAATTCATGATCTCCCTGCGGAAGTCGTCCTTCCGGCTATCGGGAATATCAATCTTCTCTTCGATGGCACGGAGCAATCTTTCGTCCGGGTCCTCGTACTGACCAGTGTATGGATTGCGTACTTTCTCACGTTGCGTGTATGCCTTGACGTTATCGATGTAGTTGGAACACAACTTCTGGATGGCCTCCTCGTCGGCACTGATCGCTCGCTGGACCTCGTTCTTGACGATGTCCTCGTACTCGGACTTGACCACCGAAAGCAACTCACGGTACTGCGTTCGAACTTCCTCACTCGAGATCAGGCTGTGGTTCTTGAGTCCTTCATCAATCTCGTTGAGGACCATGAATGGGTTCACATAGGGGTAATCTGAAACAAGCGAGTTCGAGATCTTATCCTGGATGTAGCGAGGTGAAATTCCCTCGAGGCCTTCACGCACCGCTTCGTCTCTGAGTTCTTTGACGTTTTCCTCGGTGAATCCAGACAGGCTCTTGCCATCGTAGAGCCTCATCTTCTGCGCGATCGAGATCTGGGCATTTTTGGGCTCCTCGAGACGGGTCAATACCGCCCACATTGCACAGACTTCGAGAGTATGAGGTGCCACGTGTTTCTTAATCACGTCCTGACAGTAATCCTTGCGATAGATCCGCACTTCATCCTGCAGAGTTGTGTTGTAAGGAATGTCGATTTTCACGGTCCGGTCACGGAAGGCTTCCATCAATTCGTTGTTCTGTAACTTCCTGTATTCCGGTTCGTTTGTGTGGCCGATGATCACCTCATCGATGGATGTCTGTGCGAAGCGCTTCGGCTTGATGAGATGTTCTTGACTGGCTCCGAGCAGATCGTAGAGGAACGCAACATCCAGTTTGAGAACCTCTATGAACTCGATGATTCCACGGTTTGCTACGTTGAATTCTCCATCGAAATTGAACGCCCTGGGATCGGATTCCGAACCGTATTCGGCAATCTTGCGGTAATTGATGTCACCGGTAAGTTCTGTCGAATCCTGGTTCTTCTCATCCTTGGGCTGGAAGGTACCGATGCCGACTCGATCTTCTTCACTCATGACGAGACGATGTACGCGCACATGGTCCATCACCTTGTGCCAATCACCATCGTACTTCTGCATGTAATAGTTGTAGTACCAACGGCTGAAAGGACAGACGCCTCCACGGAAACTGAGCGGGTATTTCGCTTTTCCTGTCGATTGGATGTTCTCGAGCAGCTCAGGACGGGACTCGTCCGGGACAAGGTACAGCGGATCTTCATTCATCGGAGAATCAACCCACTCGCCGTTCTCATCTTCCCACTGAAACGTGTAGAGGGCACCTTCTGGAACTCTGGAGTACCTCTCCATCCCCTTCTTCAACAGGTTGACGATGGTGCTCTTTGCCGAACCGACCGGTCCGTGGAGCAAAAGAACACGTCTTTCGGTGCCAAGACAATGAGCGGCAGACTTGAAGAAACTGACCAGTTGCTGAAGCGGCAGGTCGAGTCCGAAAACTGCGTTCTTTCCATCTTGATCAGGATCATCGAAAAAGTTCCAGTGAACGCAATCACGTGAGGTCAACTGGCTAGAAGATTCGCTCCCCTTGGAAACGATCATGTCATGAACTCGCTGGAACGAAGTCCGAAGCACATCCGGATTCTCGTAGGCGAGTTGCAGGTAATCGTGGAAACTCCCGGTCCATTTCAGTTCCCGGTAGCGGTCCGTTTCGAGATTCTTCGAGATCAACTCGAAGAGATTGATGTGTTGATGCATTCGATCCTCCACCCAACTTCTTATGTTCTTTTCGGTTGATGCCGCGCGAGTCTTTAGCAAAGAAATACCAACCGAAAAGTGCACCACGAATGGACAGCGGGTCTGACAGGGTCCCCCATCACTCCCAATTCCCACATTTTAGGAAGGACGGCGCCAGAGAAGGCTTCCTGCAACACTGACGATAGAAACGGATAGAAGGTTCCCCCGATGAGAAGCGGCGCAGGCCGCTAGGGCCTGCGCCGTCTCACAATCCAGGTTCCGAATAAATCGGAGCGGTCAGTCCTTCACCTTGAAATCAGCATCCACGATCGGCTCTTCCCCGGATGCTTCAGATCCAGCAGAGGCCGCGGAATCGTCACCACCGTTCGATGGGGGCGGATCCCCTTCAGCAGCACCCTGCTGGGAAGCCTGCTCGTAGATCCTGCGGGCCAGATCATGAGAAGCCTCGTTCAGAGAGTCGATCGCTGCCCGGATCGACTCCTGAGTCGCCTCAGGTGCATCCTTGATCTTCTTGAGACCGGCGAGGGCACTCTCGATCTTCTCGAGTTCACCCTCTTCCATCTTGTCGGAGTGCTCCTTGAGACTCGACTCGGTGGCATAACAGGCCTGATCGGCTTCATTTCTAACCTCGACCAGTTCGCGGGCCACCTTGTCCTCCTCAGCAAACCGCTCCGCTTCCTGACGCATCTTCTCGACCTCTCCCTCGCTGAGACCGGAAGAAGACTGGATCTTGATGGTCTGCTCCTTGCCGGTTCCCAGATCCTTGGCACTGACTTCAAGGATTCCGTTTGCATCGATGTCGAAGGAGACCTCGATCTGCGGAACACCCCTGGGAGCTGCAGGAATTCCGTCGAGTTGGAACTTGCCGAGGGTTCGATTATCTCGCGCCATCTCCCTCTCACCCTGGAGGACATGGATGTCCACAGCAGGCTGATTGTCTGCAGCGGTCGAGAAGACCTGCTTTTTCTGGTGCGGGATGGTCGTGTTGCGCTCGATGAGTTTGGTGGTCACTCCACCGAGAGTCTCGATCCCCAGAGAGAGAGGAGTGACATCAAGTAGCAGAACTTCGCTGAGTTTTTCGTCACCGGCGAGGATTCCACCCTGGATGGCAGCCCCTATCGCCACCACTTCGTCCGGATTCACCGAGCGATTGGGTTCCTTGCCGAAGATCTTGATGACCATATCCTGGATGGCGGGCATCCGGGTCGAGCCTCCCACCAGGATCACTGTATCGACCTGGTTCGGAGTCAGATCCGCATCGGAGAGCGCCAACTCACAGGGGCGACGAGTACTCTCCACGAGCGACTGAATCTTCTGTTCGAATGTCGCACGGGTGATGGACATCTGGAGGTGTTTGGGGCCACTTGCATCGGCAGTGATGAAGGGCAAGTTCACCTCCGTCTCCGAACGGCTGGAGAGCTCGCACTTTGCCTTCTCGGCCGCTTCCTTCAGACGCTGAAGTGCCATCAGGTCCTGCCGGAGATCGATCCCCTGGTCCTTCTGGAACATCTCAGCGATGTACTCGATGAGAACATTGTCGAAGTCATCTCCGCCAAGCTGGGTATCTCCGTTGGTAGAAAGAACCTTGAAGATGCCCTCATCGACCTCGAGGATCGAAACATCGAATGTTCCTCCCCCAAGATCGTAGATAACGATCTTCTCGCTGCCTTTCTTGTCGAGTCCATATCCCAGAGCAGCGGCAGTGGGTTCATTGATGATGCGCTTGACGTCGAGACCCGCAATGCGCCCTGCATCTTTGGTCGCCTGACGCTGGCTATCGTTGAAATACGCAGGAACGGTGATGACAGCATCGGTGACAGTCTCTCCAAGATATTCTTCAGCAGTGCTCCTGAGCTCCTGCAGGATCAGTGCAGAGATCTCCGGAGGAGTGTATTCCTTGTTCTGAAGCTTCACCTTGACCAGATCTTCAGGTCCTCCGATGATCTCGTAGGGGATCAGGTTCTCTTCATTAACGAGTTCCTCGTGACGTCGCCCCATGAATCGTTTGATGGAGAAGATGGTGTTCTCTGGATTGGTGACCGCCTGCCGTTTCGCGGTCTGACCGACGAGACGATCTCCCGAGTCGGTGAAAGCGACCACCGAAGGGGTCACCCTGTTTCCATCGCGATTCGGAATGACGGTGGGTTCTCCACCCTCCATCACCGCAACCACGGAGTTGGTCGTCCCCAGGTCAATTCCAATGATCTTGCTCATATTCAGTTCTCCCTTCTCAAATCTCCCCGGGAGTTCCACCGGGTTGGAGTCCGGTCGTTCCCGAGGATCTGCAGAAGAAATCGCAAACCCCGTTCCAATCAGGGCCGACCTGACCCCTGGATGTCGCAATTATGGCAGGAAATGGGAATATTCGCCCCTTTTCTCGATGTTACCCCGAGGTCCCGACTGCCAGGATGGCGCCCAATCCTCGAATTCACCACAATTTCTGCCTATTTGGCAGCGCTTTCTTCCCCCTCAGTGCGAAGATCATATTCCCCGATTTTTCGATACAGGGTCCTTTCCCCGATTCCCAGGGACTCTGCCGCCTTGCGCCGGTTGCCATCGACAAACTCCAGGGTGGCGCGAATCAGTTCTCGCTCCATCTCCTGGATGGTGGTTCCGACCGGCAAACTGCGGCTCGAATCGAACGGTTGGTGCGGGCGGATATGGCCCGGTAGATCATCGACATCGAGCACCTGCTCCCGGGAGGTGACCACCATGTTCTCGATGGCATTCTTCAACTCGCGGACATTGCCAGGCCAGGAATATGCGGTCAGGACCCGCAGTGCTTCGCGAGAGATCCCCTCGAAGATCTTGTCATGAATCCGGGAATAATCCTCGAGAAAGTGATTCACAAGCAATGGTATATCCACGGTACGGTCTCGCAGGGGTGGGATCTCGATGGTAACTACATTGATGCGGTAGAAGAGGTCCTCGCGGAACTGCTCCTCTTCGATTCTTTTCCTGAGATCTCTGTGGGTAGCACAGATCAGACGCACGTTGATCGGAACAGGATCGTTTGATCCCATTCGAACCACTTCCCCTTCTTCAAGAACACGCAGCAACTTGACCTGGACCGTGGTCGTGATATCACCCACCTCATCGAGAAATAGAGTCCCATCGTTGGCATGTTCGAAACGCCCTTTCCTGAGAGAAGAGGCTCCCGTGAATGCACCTCGCTCATGCCCGAACAGTTCGCTTTCAAGGACTCCCTCGCCAAGAGCCGCGCAATTGAGGGGAACAAAGACGTTTCCTTTCCTCCTGCTGTTGGCGTGAATCGCTTTGGCGATCAATTCCTTTCCGGTACCGCTCTCTCCGAGGATCAAGATCGAAGCATCGGTAGGGGCCACCTGCTTCAATTTCTGGACGATGGCATGCATCACATGACTGGAGCCGATGATTCCCTCGAAGCCGAACCGATCATCGATCGTTCTCTCCAGTTGGTCGGCACGTCTTCTCAGTGCAGCCCCCTCGAGCGCACGCTCGACCCGGATCCGTAGCCCGGTCA
Source organism: Planctomycetes bacterium UBA1146 (assembly GCA_002311345.1). Lineage (GTDB taxonomy): Bacteria > Planctomycetota > UBA8108 > UBA1146 > UBA1146 > UBA1146. The sequence goes on from DCAA01000026.1 coordinate 82,732, forward strand.
GATCCACAGGCTTCCGCAGGTAATCGACTGCCCCCAGTTGCATCGCCTCGACAGCGGTTTCGACGGTTCCATAGCCGGTAACAACGACCACTGCGATGAAGGGATCAATCGATTGTGCTTCTCGGATCAGGTCGAGACCGTCCCTGTCCCCCAGCACCAGATCGGTGATGACGATGTCCACTCCCTCTTCGCGGAGTCGTTCCTTGGCCCCATCCACCGAGGTCGCAACGATGCACTCGTGCCCGACCGAGACGAGCGCTTCTGCCAGCAGTTCAGCGTGGGCTGCCTGGTCATCGACAACGAGAATCCGAGCAGTATGCTTTTCCCGATCGGCAGATTCAGCTGTTCTCGCCTGATCGCTCATCACGCTGATCCTTCCGCCGGAAGAACGATGGAGAAGCGGCTACCCTGCCCCTGTTCGCTCTCGACCAGGATCGTACCTCCATGGAGACGGATGATCCTCAAAGTCGTAGGAAGTCCCAGGCCTGTCCCTCCCTCCGTGGTCGACACATAGGGTCTGAAAATCCTCGGAAGCGTTTCCTCAGCGATTCCGACGCCAGTATCGGTAATCTCGATCACCACCGCACTCCCACCCCTGTAAGTGGAATCGAGCACCCGGATGAACAGTTCTCCCCCCTCGCTCATGGCGGAACATCCATTGAGGATCAGGTTCAGGACTGCCTGATGCAGAAGAGACTCATCTCCCGCAACTCGAGGCACTTCCATCGGCTGGAAGAGTACGTTGACTCCTTCCAGTTCGATAGCCTCTCGATTCCTGGAGATGACATCTTCCACAAGCCTCGAGACATCTACCGAATCCCTGTGCATCTGCTGCGGACGCGTCAGTTGTAGGAACGAAGATACGATTCTTTCGATCCGCTGGATCTCCGACCTCATCGTTTTGAGACGGCGATGGGTTCTGTGATCACGAGGACTCTCCGGATCTCCCAGTTCTTCGAGCAGTAACTGGGATGAAATGTTCAAGGTGGAGAGGGGATTCTTCACCTCATGAACGAGCATGCCCGCGAGACTTGCGACATCCTGCTCCCAGTTGCCTAGTTGGCTGGCATCGAAGGCCTTCACCGCGGTGCGGCTACCCTTCCGCTTCGTCCTCCGCACCGCCATCGACCGGTTCTTCAGTTTCGGCGGGTCGGAAGACCTTGTAACGGATGTTCCTGAGCCGAACCGACTCGTCCGGCCTGAGGAGGATCGCGACCCCCCCCATCGGGAAGTACGGTCTGGTATCCTCATCGAGAGAATCGAGAGAATCGAGATCGGTAATGCTGACAAGCCCCTCTCTGAGTTGAATTCGTAACCGTGTCCACTCTTCGTCTTCAGCATCGAAACTGTGTACATCGTAGTTCTTCACTGCCGTACCCGGACGCATCCCTGCTGTAATCCCGAGATTCACTGCATCACCGGAGACCAGTTGAATCTCCATCTCGACGATATATTCCTCCCAGGCGTCGTCTCCGATCTCGAGTTGGGCTGGACCGGAACTGGAATTGGTGCCCACCACCTCTCCATCCTCCTCGGTCCAGACCTCTGCATCCGGATCGGCTGCAGAAGCCCTGAAAGAAGACAGATACGCATCGATGGTCAGGTCGATCCACTCGATGGCTTGCTCGGCGACCAGGGCAGAACGTGCAGCCTCGTACTCGGCCAGGTAATCAGCAATCGTCGTACGGATCTCTTCGTACTCCTTCATACCCTTGTATTCGTCGGAGTAGGATTCCAGCAGGCCGATGGCTGAAGCCAGTTCCTCCTGCCTGCGGTAAGCTCGCGCTCTGCGAGTAATACGATCGAAATCGACTTCCGCCTTCTGTCTCAGCGCTACCTGCTCGCACAACTGCACCCATAATTGATGTGCAGCAGTAACCTCGAAGGTACCATCCGGATCGAACTCCTCGAGAACTCGTTCGGCAGCAAGAGGATCTCCGTCACCAATCAGGCTCTCGACACGACCGGCGATCTCATCGAAATGCTGCTTGCCGGCTTCTTCACGCACCTGGATCTGTTGATCGAGGAGTTTTTGAGCTTTCACAGCGTAGGCGGTTCCCTCGGCGGAATAGATCAGACTCTCGAGGTGCTCGATCCATTCCTCGAACTGATCAGGGTGAGTACGGATCGCGTTCGAGAGGGCATCGTAGCGTTCCTTGTACTTCTGGAGACGAATCTCCAGCATCCTGCGGGCGACTTCTTCCGGGGTCAGTGCAGGTTTCGTCTCGACCGGCGGCGGGGGTGCCGGTTCGCTACAACCCACCAGCAGCAAGAGGACCAGCAGTATTCCAAGTGCGGAAACTGAGTAACGCTGGAGAACCATCTTGCTGGACCTACCTCTCCGCTCTTTACGAGGGATGCCGAGTGCTCTCGAGACCATTGCTGTTACGAGCCTGTGCTCTTGCCTACCAACTGTTCCTGGCAGACCGCCAGAAGTTCGGCAATGACCTGCTCCTCGGTCCCCTCCAGGCGACAGCCAGCAGCCTTGACATGGCCCCCGCCACCGAAACGAGCAGCGATGGCATGGACCGAGATCTCGCCACGAGACCGAAGGGATACTTTATAACGCCCTGGACCGACTTCAACGACGAGGAAGACGATCTCGGTGCCTGCCACCTGGCCCAGGGAGTCCACGAACCCGTCCAGATCCTCCATCTTGACTTCCCTGCGCTGGCGCATCTTCTCGGAAAGCACGGAAAACAGGATCTTACCGTCGCTCCGACACTCGATATTCGCCAGCAAATCGCCCAGAGCCAGGGTTCGTTCGACCGAGAAGGACTGGAAGATCTTCTGGAAGATCGGCTCCGGGTCGACCCCCAGTTCCACCAGTTGGGCGGCGATCCGGTAGGCGACCGAACCGGAATTGGAGTAACGGAACCAGCCAGTATCGGTGGCGATGGCCACAAATAGCGATTCCGCGCTGTTCAAGGTCAGTTCTTGACCCAGTGCGCGGATCACCTCGAGCACCAGGTTACCGGTGGAGGGAGAACCAGGTTCACACCAGACCTCCTGGAAACAATCGAGATCCCCTTCCAGGTGATGGTCGACGCACACGATGGGAGTGTCGGACTCCACGAGCAGTTCTTTCATATGTCCGAGCCGATGGAAGGCGGAGGTATCCACAACGATGATCAGATCGGCCTGCTCGACCGCGCTGATCTGACTTGCATCGGGCTCTCCGGTGAGCACCTCGGCAACTCCATCATGATCGATGAACCGGAGTTTTTCGGGAACTGGATGGGTCAGAATCGTCCGGGGATGGGCACCTAGTTTGGCCAGGCAATGGTGCAGCGCCACACTCGATCCGAGAGCGTCGCCGTCGGGATAGATGTGGGTCAGGATCAAGGGTTTGCGGGTTGACCGCAGCGCCGCAAGGAGTCCGTCGGGAATCGCTCCGGGTTCCCAGAGTTGTGCTTCTTGGGCCATACATCCCCTTCTTGAGATAATTGCGTTTTCGCAATACCATGGAACGGGTCCCGATCTCGCAAACGAGACTGCAGGTCCTGGGTTTTACACCGACTGACCTCCGGGAACCAGCCCAACCAGGGTCGCCGACGAAGGAAGGGGTATCGTGGAGACAGGCCGAAAAATCATGAATCTGCGCAAGGATCTCGGAGTCGCTCAGAGATCACTGGCGGCGATGACCTCCGTCACACCGAGCGCCCTTTCCCGGATCGAGGCGGGGATTCACCACCCTAGGGGAACTGTCGCACTTCGCATCGCCAGGGAACTCGGCGTCACCGTCGATTACATCCTCGATGAAACTGCATCTTATCCTCCCCCCCCAAAAGCTCTGGTGGAGAATCTGAGCGATGACAGTTCGCAGCAACCAAGAGACCACAACATGAAAATCAGCCGTTCGGAGAAGAGGATTCTCGAGGCACTCCGTGATCTGACCCCTGATGAACGGAGATTCCTGGCAACCTGCCTGGAAGCCGACAACAAAAAGATACGACTCGTGCTCTTTGCTCTGGGCCGGGGAGAGACTCTCAGCCAGCTCGATGAAGTTGAGATCAGCAAGTTCCAGATAGCATTCGACAGGCTTTAGCCTTCGATTTGACTAGGCGATGCTGATCATCTGGGCGACCTCGGCCTGTCCAGCAAGGACCGATGCAGCCGAGGACTGCAGGGCTTCTCTTTCGCTGGCGCTGAGTTCCACCTCGAGGATTTTCTCGACTCCATCCGAGCCGAGGATCACAGGTACTCCGACCCAGGTATCCTCGATCCCGTATTGACCCGTCAGAAGAGAACAACATGGCATGACTCGTTTCTGATCGAGCAGGATCGATTCTGCCATCGACACAGCAGCGGCACTCGGTGCATAGTAGGCGCTTCCCGTCTTGAGAAGATTGACGATCTCCGCACCTCCATGACGGGTTCGATCAACCAACTCTTCCAGACGTTGCTCGGAGATGAGTTGGCTGACAGGGATTCCACTGACGGAAGCAGTCGATGTGAGGGGAACCATGCTGTCGCCATGGCCACCGAGGACCATCGCCTGGATATCCCTGACGGAGCAGCCCAGTTCCATGGCGAGGAAGGCGCTGTAACGCGCTGTATCGAGAACCCCGGCCATGCCGACCACCTTGTTCTTCGGCAAGCCCGACACCTGATGAGCCACAAAGCACATCACGTCGAGAGGATTGGAAACGATGATCAGCATCGCTGAAGGTGCCACTTCCATGATTCCGGAGACCACCTTCTGCTGGATCTCTCCGTTGACTCGCAACAGATCGGAGCGATCCATTCCGGGTTTTCTGGGCATTCCAGCGGTGATGACGACCAGTTCTGCACCCTCGAGACTGGAGTAGTCATTGGCGCCCTGGACATTGGAGTCATAGCCACAAATCGGTCCAGCCTGGACGAGGTCGAGCGCCTTTCCCTGGGGCATTCCCTCGAGGATGTCGACGAGGATAACATCTCCGAGTTCTTTCTCGGCAAGCCTCTGGGCGGTAGTGGATCCTACGAACCCTCCTCCGATGACTCCGATCTTACGACGCGCCATGATTGCATCCTCTCCCGGATTTATTTCTGTGCAGCGAGCAACTCCACGAGAGTGCTCCCGATTCCCGCGGGGGAATCGGCTACCTTGACGTTTGCTCTCTCGAGAGCGGTGATCTTATCCTCTGCAGTTCCTTTTCCGCCACTTACGATGGCACCTGCATGTCCCATCCTTCGTCCAGCAGGAGCAGTTCTACCGGCGATGAAACCAACCACCGGCTTGCTCACTTCGGAAGCGATGAATTCGGCGGCGTCTTCTTCGGCGGTCCCCCCGATCTCACCGACCATGATGATCGATTCTGTGGCGGGATCATCGTTGAACATTTTCAGAACGTCGACGAAATTGGTACCGATGATCGGATCTCCGCCGATTCCGATACAGGTGGTCTGGCCCAGTCCTAACTGGGTGGTCTGGTGAACCGCCTCGTAGGTGAGCGTACCACTCTTGCTGACAATCCCTACTGATCCTGGTTGATGGATGAAACCGGGCATGATTCCCATCTTGCACACTCCCGGAGTGATGATCCCCGGACAGTTCGGACCGAGCAAGCGCACCCCGTTGGAACGAACAACTTCTTTCGCCCGAACCATATCCAGGGTGGGAATACCCTCGGTGATACAAACGATGAACGGAATTCCAGCTTCTGCCGCTTCGATGATCGCAGCGGTGGAAAAACGAGCGGGAACGTAGATGATACTCGCAGTAGCATCGGTCGCTTCCTTGGCGCTTGCGACATCGTCAAAGACTGGACGATCGAGGTGTGTAGTTCCTCCCTTTCCAGGAGTAACACCTGCGACGATATTGGTCCCGTATTCCATCATCTGCTCACTGTGCTGGGTTCCGTAGCGTCCGGTAAATCCCTGAACGATCACACGCGTATCAGAATTGATCAGGATACTCACGGCCTGCTCCCCCCGGCCGCTGAAACGGATTTGGCGGCAGCATCCGCAAGATCGTCCGCAGTGATGACATCGATACCTGATTGCTGGAGGATCTCCTGCGCCTCTGCAACCGAGTTCCCCTCGAGCCTCACAATCAGCGGGACCCCAAGATTCGTGACGCGGGCCGCCTCGATGATGCCTTCTGCGATCAAATCGCAGCGGATGATCCCTCCGAAGATATTGACGAGGATCGCAGCCACGTTGGGATCCTCGAGGATGATCTTGAATCCCTCGGTGACACGTTCGGCGGTGGCGGTCCCTCCCACATCGAGAAAGTTTGCTGGCTCCGCACCATGTAGTTTGATGATGTCCATCGTTGCCATGGCGAGGCCAGCACCATTGACCATGCACCCGATAGTTCCATCGAGGCCTACATAGGAGAGTTCCCATTCAGCGGCTCGTGTCTCCCTCGGATCTTCCTCGTTCAGATCGCGCAACTCAGCATGCTCGGGATGCCGAAACTCGGCGTTGTCATCGAAATTGATCTTGGCGTCGAGGGCGATCACGTCCCCCTCTGCTGTCACCACCAGAGGATTGATCTCTGCCAGTGAACAATCCTCCTCGACAAATGCCCTGGCGAGTTTCTGAACCACTTGCACGAACTGATCAGAGGTTGTTTCGGAGAAATCCAGTTTCGTCGCGAGCGAGCGGGCAGCTTCCTCGGAGATCCCTGAATCGATGCAGATCTCTTCGAAATGAATCGCTTCCGGTCTCGAAGCCGCGATCTGCTCGATATCCATGCCGCCTTCGGCACTGACCATCAGGACTGGCTTCTCGCGATTTCGATCGATGACCATTCCGCAGTAGATCTCCCTGGCAATATCGCACCCTTCCTCGATGAGAAGAGTGCGAACTTTGCGCCCCTCGGGTCCGGTCTGGTGTGTGATCAACTGCATTCCCAGTATCGAACGTATCGCCTCCTCACATTCGGAACTGGTCGAGGTAACTCGAACTCCCCCACCCTTCCCTCGACCTCCAGCGTGGATCTGTGCCTTCACGACCCAGGGTCCATCACCGAGTTCCTTCGCTCCGGTGAGAGCCTCCTCGACCGTAGTCGCAACCTTCCCATTCGGAATGGGAATGCCGTGACGGGCCAGCAGTTGCTTCGCCTGATACTCGTGGATTTTCAAGCGAGATTCCTTTCCTGCTCACAGCGTCACCCGACCACCTGAACTCACGTTCGAGCAAACAAATTGGTAACCGCAGGAAAATCAGGTATGCGAGAAACCGGGGATCAGAAGCAAGACTGCGGTTCCCAGACGCGACGATGGGAAAGGTATCGCGAGGAAGTGAGAGGTGCAACGGAACCGATGCGGAAACCCGCGTCAGTTGTGGCTATCCGGGTTTCCTTCTTCGATGACGCCACCGGAGGGTACTGGTTCACCCTCAGGTGGTTCGCTTTCCCGCTGCAGCCGTTTAGCAACAGTCAGCATGCGAGCCAGCTCTTCATTGAGAGACCCCTCAATACGAGCGGCCTTGTGTTCGGCAATCACCCTACCGGGGTCGCCGAGGATCAGCGAAATCGCTGAGATTCGGCCACGGAACCGGCCCAGTTCCTCAAGAATCCGTATGCGTATATCACGCAAGGATCTGTTGTGGTCGCGAGCGGAGAAGGGCAGAGAACTGTCGAAGGGGAGGTTGGTCCTGTCGACCACTACCAGCCCTCCCCGGTAACGAACCAGAGCCTGGATTCCATTTTTGAAAGTATCCCGAGCTTCGATCAGTTGCATCTTGCGCTGCTCGATGTCCCCAGAATCCAATATAGCTTCCTCGTACAGATTTCTACCCAACTCAAACCATGCATCGGAATAATTCGGATCGAGTTGAATCGCCTTCAACAGTGCCACTCGAGATCGATCGAAATCGAGACCGAATTGGTAAATCCGACCGATATGGTAATAGCAGAGTCTTTCGATGATCTCATCACCGAGCCCCGCATCTCTACCTAGCGCGCGACGGAATAAAGTAAGGGCACCCTCGAAATCGCTCCGTTGCTGGTACAGCAATATTCCGAAACTAACGAAGGGTCCCATTGCGGTCGGATCTACCTTCGTCGCATTGCGATAGAAGTGTTCGGCAGCATCGAAACGACCAAGCGCCTCCGACTCGATGCCCTGTCTCCACAGATCAGAGGCGCGCCTACGTTCCTGGCTGGCTTCGGCGCCGTGGAAAGCAGAAACTGCGATCTTCTCGATCTGATCCTTGTTCCCGTGCCACCACTCACGCCAGAGTTTCACCGCACTTGCTCGGGTAGCAGCATCTCCGGCAGGATCAAACCCGAACTGCTCTCCGGTGTATTCGAGAAGTTTCCCGGCAGCTATGGCACGTGCAGCTTCCTCATCGAGTTCGAGAGCATCGATGAGAGTGATTATTCCGATATATACGCCGTTTTCCCCGAGTGCTATTGCCAGTGCCAGTTGTGCGTGAGCCTGAGAACTCTTCCAGGCGAGAATCAACTCCTTGATGCTATGGGTACGCTGCAATATGTCGACCGCAAAGGAACGTACCGTGGCACTCTGGCTGTCATCGAGAAGCAACAAACCAAGCAAGGGGTAAAGGTCGGATCCATTTTCCATCAATGCTTCACTTAGCAAGTTCACCCGGTCATTTGGTTTCGAGGTCGAGAGCTGCTCAAGGAAATTAGGACGCGCCTTGGTGACGCCTTCAGGGAGTGCCATCCTGAGTCGCTCCTCGAGTAGAATCCGGCGGATTTCTTCGTTCTCTTCATCGACGAGTGCCTCTTCAAGAAATCGCTTGGAGAAGAACCCGGCTGCACGAAGGAACTCGCTCCCTTCCCTGCTCGCAAATGGTTCGCCCGATCGGACACCTGCGATGGCCCTCTTGATTCTGTCCTCGAAATCGCAGCGGACCGTGAAACGATCGTCACTGCAAATTCCGTTGGGCTGAATCGTCCGCTTCACCTCGGAATCAGGATATCTCGCGCTACCTAGTTCGAGGTCCACGACCCATTCACTGGTTCCTGTATCGAAACGGACACTTCCGGATACCTCGTGACCGGATAGAAAAACCAGGATGATTCCAGGTGGTTCCGAAGTCTCCAGTTCAACTTGACTCCAGCTCTTCACGTTACGCTTGAGGATCGGATTACTCCCGAGGCGACCTGCCAGCTCCAGGTACTCGTTACCGAGATCGTAAATCCTGCCCGCGAGGACCACCCCATCCAGGGTCCGGATCTTTATATCCGCCTGCGCCATCGGTGAGAAAACGACCAGCAGCAACAAGGCGAGGATCGAGACGCAACTGGAGCCTCGCATCCGTCTACAACTAGGATTCAAGAGATCCTCCCGTCGAACTCTTCGAGTAAGGGGCCAGATCTCCGATTCTGACCAATCAGAACGATCCTGCAAGCCCCGTCAGGGGTTGCGAGGGTATCCAGATCAGGGGAAACTCGACCACGGAATCTTCAGAAACGGAATATCGGCGGCTTTCAAACGGCTGAAAGGCCGCTGGAATGCGATGGGGGGGGCCTTGAACCAGCAGACGCTGGACCAGAATCAAAGTGGTGATCGGGTCGAGGGAGTTTATCTGGTCGATAACGCCAGCCTCAAGACCGCCAGGAATGGCAAACTTTTCATCACCATGACCCTTCGAGATCACACAGCAGGACTCAAGGCGGTTCGCTGGGAAAGCAACCAGGATGAGTATCGGCAACTGGATCGAAATCCATTCCTGCGCATCCAGGCCAGGGTCGAGGAGTATCAAGGAAAACTACAGTTGGTCCTCGACAGCCTCGTCCCCCTCTCTGCCGCGGAGGTGGGTCTCCAGGCAACAGAATTCTTACCGCGTACTTCCTGCGATATCGAAGTTCTCGAAAGAGAACTGGAAGAGCGGGTCACCTCGATCAAGAACGATGGTGTACGCGAGATCGTGGTCAAGATCCTGGCACGTCCTGGATTGCGTGAGAAGTTGAAAATCTCCCCTGCGGGCAAGGCTTTACATCATGCTTACATCGGTGGGCTTCTTGAACACATGATTTCGCTCGTCAAACTGGCAGATCAAGTCTGTGATCATTACTCCTGGCTCGACAGGGATATTCTCATCGGCGGAGTCATCCTGCATGACATCGCCAAGACCGCTGAACTCGATGTGGAAAATGGCATCCGATATACCGAAGAGGGACAGTTACTGGGCCACATCGTACTGTGTTGCAACTGGATTCATGAAGCAGCAATTCAACTCGAGGACATCGATCCCGAGACGACCATGCATCTCCAACACATCGTCGCCAGCCATCACGGTATGCTCGAATTCGGATCACCCAAGAAGCCAATGACTGCTGAAGCACTCGCCATACATTTCATCGATAATCTCGATGCCAAGTTGATGGCTTTTCTCGAACTATTCGAGAATGCAAATCTAGGACCGGGAGATTCACGCCTCGGTGAACATTCCTACATTCTCGATGTGCGACCCTACTTCCCCCAGCAACTCAACTACCGGAGTTCTGGCGCCATCGAGCGACCTGCAACAAAGAACAGCGATTCGGAGTCTCCCCATTCCGGCAAGGAAACCGGAGAACTGCCCTTCTGATTTGCAACAGGTGAAACTGGTTCAGGAAGCCCGGGGTGCGATTCCGAGCGTTGATTCCATCCTGGCTGAACTCTCGATGTGCTCTGCCCACCGCTTGGTAACTTCGGCACTACGAGCCTCGACCAGAATCCGCAGCAGTAGTTCGGTTCCCGAATAACGCACCTCGATCCTGCCATCGTCACCCAATGCCTCGATCGCCTCTTCCTTCGCTAAACAGAGGTGCTCCAGTCCTTCGATGGGGGGACGATCCATGATAGTGAGATTCCGCTGCTCCTGCGGGAAACGAACGATCTCCGGGCGAAGATCACTCAGAGGTCGGCTCGTTTCCTGGATCCTCTGAGCGATGCTGAGGCCAGTTCGGATTCCATCGCCAGTCGCAGCCTCACCTCGGTGAATGATGTGACCTGAGGGCTCTCCTCCGAGCAAACCACCGCTTTCTCTCAGCGCATCAGCAACAGCACGATCTCCTACCGGAGTCCGAATCACATCGATTCCATTTTGATTCAGATATTCATCTACTCCGACATTTGACAGCGTCGTCAAAGCAACGACTGCTGGATCCAGATCCCCTCTCTGCTGCAATGCCCTTGCCCAGATGACGATCACGTCATCGCCATCGATGAGACCACCGGCTTCATCGACTAGCAGCGCCCGATCGGCATCACCATCGAGCGCGATTCCCAGATCGGCACCTCTACGGACCACTTCTTGACCGAGAATCTCCGGGTGCAGAGATCCGCAGCCCACGTTGATCTGGCCACCGTCGGGCTCACCGTGCAATACGGAGACCTCGGCACCGGCACGACGAAACGCCTCGGGCGCGCAGCTATAGCCGGCACCGCAGGCACAATCGAGGACCAGCGAGATGCCCTGGAGGAATTCTCCTGACGGAAAGGAACCCATCAATAAGTCGAGATACTGGCTGCCCAGAGCGGGATCATCCTCGATCCCCTTCTTGGGAGTGGGATTCCCGACCAACGTCGAGTGATCCGCTGAAATTGCTTTCTCCTGCTCGATGGTAAGTTTCGATCCGTCCGCTGCGATCAGTTTGATTCCGTTGAACTCGGGAGGATTGTGAGAGGCGGAAATCACAATACCCAGGTCTGCGACCCCATGCTCCAGCAGCACCGAAACCGCAGGAGTCGGCACAACTCCTGCATGAAGAGTGGAACAACCCGCACGATGTAATGACCCCGTGATGATCTGCTCGATCGCTGGTCCGGTGAGGCGAGTGTCTCTCCCCACAAGAACTCTCCCGCAGGCACACCCCTCCCTCCCCATGTGGGAAGCGATGGCGAAACCGAGCCTATCGACAGACTCCTCAGAGAGCAGTCCTTTCCCCCCGATGTCTCGCACACCATCGGTACCGAATATCACTGTTGTTCATCCTCTCGCACTGCTTTAAGCAACTGAGCGCTATAGAGGATGATCCTCTCCAGTTTCACCTGATCTCGGGAAATTCCATCCGGCAGACTACCCTCGATCCACCTCACCTCCTCGGTGGGAACATTTCGGTTCTGCCCTTCGGTGTCGGTGACCTTGACGAGCAGATAGAAGGTTCCCTGCTGGACCCGCTTCTCCCACTCACGAACTGCATCCTCGATTCCTGACACTGAGACCTTGATGGTGCGATCGCCGCGAATGTCGAGGTCAATTTCTTCATCCACGATGTACCGTACAGACACTTCCGCCTGTGCCTGAGTCAGGTTGGGCTGAAATTCGAGGCGTACCACTACCTCCGAAGGCGATCCACTGGCGATGCTAACCAGTCCGGTATCATCCCCGGTAATCACCAGTGCTACGGTCTGTTCCAGTTTCTCGGTAGCACTCCCGGCGATATCGATCTCCTGGGTAAAAACCCCGATGCTGTCGCCTTCGAGCAGTTCTCTGGGGCCCTCGAGAAACACGCTACGCGGTTCGGTGGTGATTCCTCCCGGAAACAGCACGAAGCCCTGCCCGGGTGTCCCGGAGATCAACGGTTTGACTTCTATTTCCACCTTCACCACTTGATCGACGATGACATTCAACCATGAAGGATCGATAGCCTTGATGGAGAGCCCCGACGGAAGGTCGAAGACGTTTCCACCTATCAGATCCACACGACCACTTCCCTCGATCTGGATGGTACCGTTGAGACGTTCCGTCGAATCCAGGTATCTGGTGAGTACGTTTCTCGGTCCCGAGATGGAAATCCGGCAACGCCCGGTGAACGGATCTCCTGTTTGCCCGACCAACCTCGATTGCGCGATCTCCTGCTTCACCACCACCTGGTCCTTGCCCTGAGGTTGCACGAGAATGAAACCCTCGACATTTTCCTCATGCCCCGTGTTTCCAAATGCAAATGCCCACACGACCACAGCGAACAGCAGGCTGGTCAACTTGTTGCGGGTGTTCCCGATGAAAAACTCGATGACGTGCACCTTCAATGGAGTCTTCAAGATGCCTCCCCGCTACCGATTGATTTCTCTTCACGGGGTTCTGACTGTTCTTCGGCAGCCTCATCGGTCTTCGTGTAGTAACTCCTCAATTGATGAGCCAGTTGCTCTCGATCCAGATCTCTATGGATGATTCCTCGAACACAGAGGGAGACCATCCCGCTTTCCTCACTCACGACCACGGTTACCGCATCCGACTCCTCGGTCAGCCCTACAGCAGCACGATGTCGGGTACCTGCCCACGATCCCAGTTGCTCGTTTTCGGACAGAGGAAGTAGGCAACCTGCAGCTGCAATCCGCCCCTTCTGGATGACAACAGCTCCGTCATGTAACGCTGTACCGGGATAGAAGATGGTCGACAAGATCTCGGTAGAAACCTCCGCGTCGAGAATGGTGCCTCGATCAGCCCAAGGATTGAGGGACTGATCTCGCTCGATGGCAAAGAGGGCTCCTACCCTGCTCTTTGACAGGGAAAAACAAGCCCGCACCAGCACTACCACCAGTTCCTGCTCGTCTCGAACCAGTTCTCCGAAGATCGGTGCCTGAGAGAGCCGAACCAGCCCTCGTCTCAACTCGGGATGGAGGATGACGATGATCGCAGTGAAGGCCGCGGGCGTGACGAGATCGACCAGGTACCCGATCCTGTCCAGATCGAGGTATGTGACCACCAGCCGTGTCACCACAACGGTGAGGATTACCGTCAGCGCAAGTCCCTTGAGAACTCCTGCTCCACGGGTTCCCTCACAAAATACGATGAACCAGTAGATCAACAGGTAGATGACGGCCACCTCGAAGAAAACCCGCCAGGGATCGATAGCCTCGACAGCGGTCCAGATCGCTTCGAACTCGTTCAACTCATTCCTCCCTCGACAAGGACCGGATCCTCGATCGCTGCCAGCGCAGACAGGAACGTGACCGTCTCTGCAACGTCATGGACTCGAACCCACTCGACCCCGACTGCTCGGGCTCGAGAGACGAATGCCAGCGAAGCCGGAAGTCGATTCTCGGGAGAGGAATCATCAAAGGCTCCCGTGAATGATTTTCGAGAAGCGCCGATCAGTAGTGGAACACCCAGAGAATGAAGCGCTTCCAGGCCCCTACCGATTTCGTAATTGTCGATGAGACGTTTTCCAAAACCGAGTCCCGGGTCGACGATGATGTTATCTGGGAGGATTCCTGCGGCGACAGAAACTTCGATCCGCTGCGAGAGAAACTCACGTATTTCTGCGACAACATCCGTGTAGTCCGGATTCTGCTGCATCGTTCGTGGGTCTCCGCGGCGGTGCATCAAGATCACCTTCATCTGCTCAGAAGCGACCACATCTGCCAGTTGAGGGTCATCACGCAGTGCGGAGGTATCATTGACGATGCTCGCACCGAGAAGAGCAGCGGTCCTGGCCACTTCGGCTCTGCGGGTATCGATGCTGATGGGGACATCGATCGTGCCCCTGATCGCTTCGAGCACCGGGACAACCCGAGAAAGTTCTTCCTCCAGCGACACTTCCACTGATCCCGGCCTGGTCGACTCTCCTCCGATATCGATGGCATCCGCTCCTTGGCGCACCATCTCCACGGCGTATTCCTGTGCACGCTCGACGTCAAACCAGCGTCCTCCATCGCTGAAGGAATCCGGAGTCACATTCAGGATACCGAGTACCTTGGGTGTCACGAGGTTCTTCCTATCGGCCGGAACAGGTGCTCGTCCCGATCACCGCTTCTGGTCGTACCAGGGTTCCAGTTCTGCAACCAGACGACGGGCGATTTCAGAGACCGCTTCTGATCGTGAATCAGCGATGGTCTCCCCCGCAGAACTCGAGAAGGAGGCCATGTCCTCGACCACTCTCTCCAGGAGCACTCTCTGATCTCTCTGTCTCACCAGGCTGAGTCCTACCCGCACCACGATCCCGACCTCTTGTATCGCCCCATCAGATCCTTCAACGAGAACACCCTGGCGGAATTCCAGCACGGTCCCGTGCAGCACCGCATCCGCTTCATCTTCGGAAACGAGTCGAGCCTCGCTGCGAAGTTGCAGTTCGCGTTTGACGGCCCGGCTGAGTTCAAACTCGATGTCTCTGCGAAAGGGAATGGTCTCGTTACGAAATACGGGCACAGAGATCTTCTGAACACCCCGGGGTAAACGATATCCAGGGGAGTACCCGCAACCGATCGTGATGGAGATGAGAAGGAGAAGTATCAGCAAACGAATCATGATCCACCCACATCCTGCGGGAAGATCTCCGCGAGGATCTGCCTGGCACGAACAGCTTGCTCACTGGAAGGAACGTCCAGAATGATCTTTTCCAGGTAGATGCGTGCGGATTCGAACTTCTCGATGCGGATGTAAAATTCCGCCACCAACAATCTCCGTTTGGCCTTCAAGATCTTGATCTCTTGAAGTGCGTTCCTCGCCCGCTGTCCATCCCCCTGGTTCGGAAATAGACGCAGATATCTTCGATAGTGCCGCTCGGCCTCCGACAGAGGTCCCATGTCGTACTCGACACCTTTCACCTGCGCCAGAAGCGCATCTCCGATGAGGATCTGAGATGGCGCCGCCCAACTACTACCGGGGTATTCCCGCAGTAGTCTTTCGAACAGTCGCTGGGCATCTTTCGACAGTTTGTTTTTTAGATACCAGTTTGCACAATGGTAAATGGCATCGTCACTGAACGGCTGGAAAGGATACCGTTCCACCAACTCACTGAGTACATCGAGTCCCTTCCTCTCGGCGCTGACTTCCAGACCCAGCAGGCGACGAGTGGCTCCATTGAGGTAAGAAACTCCGATCTCGTAACGAATCTCCAGGGCGCGATTCAGGGTTTCCGATCCTGGATCAGATTCAAAAATCTGCTCGGTAATTCGTAAGGCTTCATCGTTGTTGCGGATTGCCCGGAAGGACTCAGCAAGTCCGAGTCGAATTCTCGCGAGCAAGGGTCCAGGGGTAGGATCCCCATCGCCTCCGTAAAGTGCGATCTCGAGAGAGTCTTCGTAAAGGGTCACCGCTTCCTTATGGCGACCCTCTTCCAGAGCATCTCGGGCCTGAATCAGAAGATCCGTCAACTGATCACCATCAGAGAGAGTGGTCAGCAGGCACAGCAGGACCAGACAACTGAACAACTGGGATTCCCCTTCCCGTCACTATTCCACCCCGGCGGGGAGACTTCATGCGCGTAAGTATCTTAGCGACCTGGGCGGACGCTCCAAGTGATGCAACAGAAGGGACCTCAGCAGGTTCCAGGCGATCTCCACTTCCCTCGAGGGGACCTCCCAGGAGGGCACCAGGCCCCATTCTCGGCGACAATCGGCGGCGAGATAGGCCCTGGTACTCTGATCGAGCGCAGAGACTCCCTCCGGGGCATCACAGGAACTGCAGATCAGCCCGAAGGGGATCCTCAGACTCGCACCCGTCTGAATCTCCGCATCGCACTCGCTGCAATGATCCCAGCGCGGTAGCACTCCACTCTCCTGTAAGACCGATTGAACAAAACGATTCCGGAGGCGTCGACGCCCGCGGCCATACCCCAGTAACTTCAGATACTGGAGAACTTCCCGCAGAAGATCAGGATGAGGATCCCCGGGAGAGAAGGAGTTCCTGAGCAGATCGAGGGCAAAACTGGCATCGATCCATGCCGAAAGATTGCGACGGAGATGGTCAAATCCCTCGACCAAACGCGCCTCGGTCGCCAGGTGTAGATCCGTTCCTCGTGCCCTGTAATTGAGGTCGTACCAGCCTGCAATATCGAACGGAGATGAGAAAGAAGAGGAGGATCGAACTGGACGACGTGAACCCTTCGCCAGCATATCGAGGATTCCTTGATCACGTGTGAACACCCGGATGATCTGAGAAGTCTCGGAGAAATCGATACAGCGAAGAACAAGCCCCCTGGTCCGGAAGTCTCTCTTCATTTACAGACCGTTCCTGAAGGACTTCTGTACCCTGGCTCGAACACGCTTGATCTTCCTGTCGTCTGCCCTTGTGACCTTGAACAGAACCCGATCCGTTCCCAGTTCTTCTCCCTCGCGAGGAACGTGTCCCAGAGCGGAGAAAAGAAATCCTGCTACCGTTTCGTAATCATCGCTCTCTGGAATCCGGGCCCCGAGGGATTTGTTCACGTCCAGAATGCTGGTCCTGCCGTCGAGGTCCCAGGTCAGTTCGTCGATCTTTCGGATCTGGTCCCTACCTGCAGTATCGTACTCGTCTTCGATTTCCCCGACGATCTCCTCGAGGATATCCTCGATGGTGACAAGACCCGACGTACCTCCGTACTCATCCAGAACCACTGCGATATGAAACCTCTCGGACCTGAATTCCCCGAGCAGATCATTCAACTCCTTGTTCTCGGGAACAAAATGAATCTTCCGGACTACCTTCTCGATTCTCAGGCTCCTCAATCCCTCGTCGGCGGCATAGCGGAGCAGATCCTTCACATAGAGTACTCCGATGATTTCATCGACATCCTTGCGATAGATTGGAATCCTGGAATGACCACAGGCGATCGCCTTGGGAATCGCTTCTTCAACGGTATCGGATGCCTCGAAGCAAACCATGTCGGTTCTGGGAGTCATCACTTCGACTACCTCGGCGTCGCAAAACTGCAGTACCGATTCGATCATCGACTTCTCACCCTGCTCCAGAAGGCCTTCCCTCTCTCCCAGCGCTACCGCGGCGCGAATTCCCGCCTCTGCGAGATCCTGATCACTGCGATCAGCTCGACCACCGATCAGACGTAGAAGAGCGCGACGGGCAGCGCGAAAAGAAGCGGTCACTGGCGAGAGGAGTTTCTCCAACGCATCGAGGACCGGGATCAGTCGTACAACAATCCGGTCCCCGATCCAGATCGAGATCGCCTCTGGAATCAGTTCGAGAACCACGAGTCCGATGAAAACAAGTTCGAAGGCAAGCCATAGTGGCCACCACGAAACCCACCATGGTCCCAGATCGGTGCTCAGATACCATCCCACTCCGCTGGATCGAATCAGGGCCAGAGAAGCGATCCAGATGGATCTGAAGAGGTACAAGACCAACAGCAGTGTCACATCGATGCGATGGATGCGTTCGGGTGGGTCAGATTCGCCATTGCCCTGGAAAAACTCGTGGTAATGACCCGAAGAAGTGGTTCGGCAACATCTTCTCACCAGCGAAGCCAGAAAAGCGCAGAACAACGCTCCCCAGGCGATAGAACTCAGGACATCCATTGGAGGAATATTCACAGGAACTTTCCTTCCCTTGTCAGGGAAGGAGAAGGTTCAGGAACCTCGTCCCCGCCAGTGGCAGATTCTTCGTTATCGTTTGGCAAGTTCGTACCTCCAAGAGGGTCATCTGTCATAGAGCGGCAAATATCCCAGTGGTAGTTCCAAGATCAAGAGGGCCATTGCAGTTCCGTACTCATCTCCGAAACGACTCTCCCAGGAGCCGACATCCTTCTGCAACTCCAGAATCGTGGGCCACACCGATTCGCTCCAGCGTTTCCAGACGGGACCACGCGATTGCTGAAGCACCTGACCGGCGTAGAAGTTGCCGTAGAAGGGAAAGTTCCTGGCAGCCTTGAAAGCTCCCTTGCGACCTCGCTCGGCGCTTTCGATGGATCTACGCAGATACTCCATTCCCCTGGCTCTCTCCTCGAGCGCAAATTCTCCCGCTGCATTCAGGGTCGAGAGGGAGGCGGCCGTGATTTCGAAAGAGGTTCGACCGGTAGATCTCGTCAGGGAGTAGCGGAACGATCCGTCCTTGGTACAGCATTTCTGCAAGTAGCGTACAGCCCTGGAAATCGGTTCTGCAGGAACCGCGAATCCGGAATCTTTTGCGGCCCTCAATGACTGCAGACAGCAAACCGTGAGGGAAGCCTCATCGAGAGGATCGGTCGGCTCGTAGCCCCATCCACCCTCTACCGTCTGGCAAGAGAGGATGAGATCGACCCCTGAACGAATCACCTTCCGCAACTGCTCTTCTCGTTGAGGAGTCGGCAACTGTCCAACGACCTGACAGAGAAACAGGATGGCATAGGTATGCCCGTGCATCCTGGAACGAGTTTCGCCACGATCCTTGAGATACCCGCGCTCGTCTGCCCTGACCGGAGCGACCAGATAATCGACGGCTCTCTCCAGAGCAGCACCTTCCCTTCCTACTCCGTATTTGATTCCTCCTCCGAGCAATGCCATGCCCGAAAGAGCAGTGACTGCAACAGGAAAGGAACTGGAGAAGGCTCCTACACCATTTTGCTGATCTATCAGGAAATCAACCCCACGTCGAATGGCGAGTTCGCTGCGAGAATCGTGGGGTGCCCCGAGTGCACTCTTTCGAACGCTCTTTTCTGAACTTTTCTCGTCATCGGGAAGGAGTTCGATCGATGAAACAGAAGCCAGACCCAGACAGGGAAGGAAATAGAGAATTAAACACGCTGAAACCACCCGCCGGGAAGATGCCAGACGAGATGACATTCGGAGATTACTCGGAGGATCCAGTGGTGTCGCTTCCATCGGATCAGGGTACGAATCGTCGTTCAACGCGGAGAATGCTCCGGAAGTTTGCGGAAATAATCCTCGAGCAGGATGCGGTATTTCTCGGGCAACTTGCGCCGGCCATTGTCATACATCCGCTGAATCACGGTCTTCGGCAAACGACCCCAGCGCCCTCTACCCTGCTGGTCACGAAGGTCTCCGGTACTCTCGGGGGGTAAATCTCCCTCCGTGGTCCGGTCATTGCGTACCTGCTCCGAGCCGGTCGGATCCTGAGGAGACTTTTTGTCCTCGCTGGAGTTAGAGGCACCGTCCTTCTTCTGCCCTTTGTCCTGCTGAGAGCGACTCTGGCGCTGACTGTTGGCTTGCTGTTGATCACGATTTCCGGAACCCTGCCTCACTTGCTGAGGATTCCCCGACGGGGAACCACCGCCATTGGGTCACGTTCCGGTAAGTCTCTGCACTTCCGTGATCAATTCATCGATACGACTTAGGGTGTTTTGCTGGATCGACTGGTTCTGTTCTCCGGTGTCATCGTCATCGAGAAGCCTCTCGATCTCCTTCATGTTGCGAGAGATCTCATCGATGAGACCCTCGACCTTCCCCAGAGGATTGGCGCTATCGAGGATGTCGAGCGGATCCAGATCGATGGGATTTTCGTCGATCAGACGATCGAGATCATCCTGACTCTGCCGGGAACCCGTCTCAGGCTGCTCCTGGTTGTCGGTTCCGATCGCCGGTGAATCGGGTCGAACACCCTCGAGATCAGTTTCCTGAGCCCCGATGGGCATACTGAGCAGGAGCAATGAAAGAAAAG
This sequence comes from Planctomycetes bacterium UBA1146, assembly GCA_002311345.1. GTDB lineage: Bacteria > Planctomycetota > UBA8108 > UBA1146 > UBA1146 > UBA1146. Next base: position 102,931 of record DCAA01000026.1, read on the forward strand.
AAAACTGGAAGACGGCAATTCGCATCAGAACTATCCTTCCCCCTCGCGGGATCATCCGCGAGAAGACATCAAAAAGGTAAGCACTCGCTGGGGTAAACAACCCGAGGATCGAAAGAAACGCAACGGATGCTCACCCATTCATTATACCCGGAATCGCTGGAGGATGTATCGAGCTTCACCGTTACCCCCCCTCCTCCTGTTCCCGACCAGTATCGGGCGGTTCGGGGCCCTCGGAACCTTCATTGACCACCGGAGGTTGCATCTGACGCTGGAGGTCGGAAGCGATCTGTTCGGTAAGTTCGATGATGCTCCCCTGGCGCTGGAGAAGGCGCTGCAGCAACCTCTCTTCCAGAAGCGAAAGATCGCCACTCTCGGCACGCCTTTCGTCAAGACGCCGGGTACGGCGAAGCAGCTGCTCCTGCATCCTCTTGAGGGCCAGCAGTTCTGCGGCAGGTGGTACCAGTTGGGTCATACCTGGTTGTTGCTGTTGCTGTTGTTGTTGCTGCTGTTGTTGTTGCTGTTGATTCCTGCGTCGCAATTCTTCCTCGAGAGAATCACGCAACTTACGCAACGCATCGAGTGCCTCTGCCAGGAGCAGTTGAGTGTCGAAACCGGGGTCGTTCCTGGGATTCAATCCTTCACGTGCCTCGGCAAGATCAGAGAGAAGATCACGAACGATGTATGAAAAAACTCGAACTCGCTGGGCATCCAGTGCCTCGAGCACCTCATTACCCGATTCCTCGACTTCCGCAACTTGCCCGGAGAGACGGCGCATACGGGCACGCTGAGCTCGTCCCGGTCGGGCATCCCCCACCACTTCTGCAATGGTGCGCGTCTCGGAGAGAATCGAATCGATCTGTTCCGACATCTGGGTGATGGTTCCGATGAGATCGATCAGTTGCTGCTCCACCTTGAGATCAGCAAGTTCCCGCTCCTCTTCCTGAAGTCGCTGCTGCTCCTGTTGTAGTTGCTCGAGCGCTTCATCCTGTTGCTGACGTGCGGTGGAAGAATCACCACGCTCGAGACTATCGGAAGCCTCCCCCATGCTCTCGGAGGCACCCTGGAGTCCCTCGGAAGCGGAAGGATCCTCCTCGGAAAATTCCTCGGCTCTGTTTCTCGTCAACCGTTCCAGTTCATCCTGCTCTTCGGAAAGTTCTGGTGTCTCCTCTTGCTGACGCTTCAACCTTTCAAGAGCATCTTCGTTTGATCCCTGCAGTGCTTCCTCAGCACGTTCGAGCGCTGACTGTGCCGCTCTCTGGGCAGATTCAGCATCTTCTCCACCACTCATCTGTCGTGCCGCACTCTCCATCGCAGAACGAGCGCTCCGAAGTGCTCGACGAGCTTCTCCCACCTTCTTGCGAAGTTTTTCATCTTCCTCGGGAGAGAGAGATTCGTCGCCACGGGAGAACTTCTTCTCGAGACGGTCCAGTTCCTCCTCGAGTGCCTGGGTCTGCTCGGCGAGATCCTGCTGGCGGCTAGAAGGCCGGTTCTCATCGGAACTCTGTGCCAGCGAGGAGAGGCTCTCGGCCGCTTCCTGGCTACGGCGAGCAGCCTCCTGGACCTGTTCGATCCG
>DCAA01000026.1:104709-126405 GCA_002311345.1 Planctomycetes bacterium UBA1146
CTGCTCGCCCGACTGCTGACCGGAGGGCTGGCCTGACTGTTGACCGGTTGACTGACGGGTTGCGGAGGAGGAGTTCTCGCCGATTTCCTGCGCCCGATCCAAGGCTCGCGATGCCTCTTCAAGATCCTCGGAGGCTGAAGATGCATCCTGTTCGGCAGCGGGGTTCCATCCGACCCGCTGGCGATCCATCCAGTCAGAGAGTCCTGCGCGCAAATCCTCGAGACGTTGCTGTAGTCCTGTCACTCGAGATCCATCTGAATCGGAGGCTCTTTTCAGGGAATCGAGTGTGCTCTGCAGCGCAGATTGCTGCTGCTTGCGTTGCTGCTCACCGGAACCGGCCTCTTCCATCGACTTCACCACCGAATCGGCTGCACTGGCGGATTGCTGCATCGCCTCGAGCGCTCTTGCGAGTTCCTCCACAACCTGTCGAGCACTCTCATCTCCGAGATCGGCATCCTGGGCAGATTCTCTTCTCAATGCCTCGATGCTCTGGGCCGTTTGCCGTGCTGCTGCGGCTTGTTGTCTGGCACGCTGAGCCAGACGCTCGCGAGCAGCAATCGCCCCCGATTCCGACTGGGATCCAAGCGCCGATGAAGTCTCTGCATCGTGCTGGACCTCCGCTTGAATCCGCTTCACCCGTTGAACAACGTTCGAGATTCCCTGCTGACGTCTCGCCTCCCGGGTCAGGTCATCGGCAATATTCTGAGCATCTCGCGAGATCTCTTGCGCCTCCTGGGCGGAACGATTCTCGATGCGGGAGTCCTCGGTTCTTGACAGTTGCTGCTGGTCTCGTAGCAGATCCGTGATGTTACTTTGCACATCTTCGAGATCCTGGACATCCTGGCCGGCTTGCTCCGCCACCGCAGTGCGATCACGTAGAGATCGCTGCTGATCAGTGATCTCACCGATAGCCTGGAGCCGACTCGCAACCTCATCGAGACGGTTGGCAAGTTGCTCGGGATCAACATCTCGCGCCTCCAGAATGGCAAGCACGGTCTGGAGATTTGACCTGACCTGACGAATCGTCTCCAGAGCAATGACGTAATCATCTTTCTCGAGAGCCTCGGCGACAGCTCTCATGTCATCTTCAATAAGTTCTCTGACGATCCGTTCGCGGGCAAGTCTCAGGCGAGAAGAGTCATCAGGTTGCTCCGTTTCGAGGCGCTGAGCGAGACTTTCCATCTGACTCTGCAAAGAACGGAGGTACTCCCGTGCCTCATCTTGGAGGCGTGCCAATCGGTTACCGGTCTGAGCAGAGAGCACGGTAGGAAACAGAAGCCCACAGCACAGGAGTAATAGGATCCATACCGAACTTCGTCGTGGACGAATCATCGATCTCCTCCTCCTCGATCATCTCCTCTGAGCGAATCGCGTACTTTATCTTCGATACGATTCTCCAGATCCTTCTCGGAACGCAGCAATTCCTCGATCTTACGGATCACCGTTCTCAGATCTCCCCACTCCTGGAGATCAGAAACCACATCCGCCAGGCCACGTTCTACTTTCCTCACCTCGTCGATGGCGATCTGTGAATCCTCGACGGTAGCTTCGTTCGAGGCAGTCCGTGTCGCAAGATTCTCCAGGGCAATCCGTGCCGGTTCGAGGCTATCCTGTGCCATCACATCGAGTCGTTTCTTGAGATCCTGGATCCATGCCAGTTCATCTGCATCGCTCATCCGGTTCCTCAGCAACCGCCGGGAGATGGTCGCGAGACGTTCTGCGGCATCCTCGATCCGAGTCGAAACTCGATCCTGGCCAGCACGGGCATGCCGGGCCGTGGGAGCCTGCTCCTCGGCGGCCTCCCCGGAACTCAACGATTCTTGCAGGTCCTCGAGTTCCCGTCGCACCTCACGCTGGACGGAATAGGTCTCCTCGAGCCTCTCCTTGAGCAATGTTAGTTCATCCTGGGTGATCCTCTCCAGTTCTTCTTCACTGAGAACGCTGAGGATCCAGGTCCGGCTCGCCCCTTCCTGGTTCAATGCATCCATGGCAGTGGAGTGATACTGAACCCGCTGCCCCGGCTTGAGATTCCAACTGGAGAGATCGATCTGTAGCGCTTGCTCTGTCTCCTTGGAATCGGTGGAAATACTTTCGAGCACCTCGAGCGGATATCTCCTCGTCTCTCCCTCGCCCTCGACCTCCGGTTCGAAGACCAGTTGAGCCGAGACAACTCCGTAGTCATCTCGGACCTTCACCAGAACATCGAGCAATGCCCGTGGGGTCACCTCTATATTCTGTCCCGGTTGGGCAATGGTGACCTCCGGCTCCCGGTCCGGAATCACAGCGATACTCCAACTGATGGGATTTTCGTTGCGAAAACCTTCCGCGGATTCCAGAGCAATCCACCAGCGGGCATCCGTTTCAGCAATAAAACTACCACGAAGCCTTTCACTTCCCTCGAGACTCAGGTCGGATTCGGTAACGACCTCACCGTCTCCGCTGGGACGTGCCTCCATCCGAACTGCCGAAACAACATCGATGCTGGTAAGACCCGTATATGAAACTTTCGTTCCTACCGGTGCTTTTACATGACCGCTGTGAACCAGAGCATCCTCACCCGTTGATGGAAGGCCTGTGTAATCGGGGAACTCGTAATGCAGGCCGATCTCCTCGACGCGCGGTCGAGCCCGTACACGGAGCGAATACCATTGGCCGGTGAAGTCACCACATTTGACGCGGAAATCGATGTCACGCTGGAGATTCTGAAACACGTGCCTGAATCCGGCGGCTCCTTTTCGGTCCAGAGCAACTTCCTCGTTCATTTCGCGGCGTCCTTCCCGTTCAGGAAAGAAGACATCGAGAAATGCACGCGCGTTGCCCCCGCGTAACTTGAGGATATCCACCACCAGGGAGGTGCCCTTCGCCACCACCATGGTGGTTCGCGTCGGATTCTCGATCATCAGCTCGTAGGCACGAGGCCAGGGCTGATTCCCGAGCAAGAGATCACGTGCAAGGAAGGTCTGTGCAAGGTCAGGTCGTAACAGTCCACCAGCCACGGCGGGAGTGATCAACAACACCAGCACTCCCAGGGCAGCCCGCATACGACTCCATGAAAGTAGGCTACCGGGCCGAAGTGAATGCACCTTCTCCTCTGCAATTTCCACGGTCCGGCGAATGAGATCCTGGTCATAGAGAAGTCGACGGGGGTTCTCGGGATCGGTCAGTTGCACCGCCGTGATGAGAGAATCTTCGAGATCACCAGAAGCCTTCTCTACCAGCGCAGCGAGACGATCCTCTCGAGCCGGTACCCGCACCGCCAGCAAGATGGCACGAAAGGAGATTGCCAGAATGAGGATGACGCCGACCCCTTGTATTCCCCTGAGTACCTGGGGAAGCACCGCGATCCAATCGAGCAGGAACATCAACCATACGGCCGCCAGCGCGACTGCGCACCAGCGCAAACCGCCGGTCATGATCCGCATCATGCGCCGCCGACTCCGCAGTTGCCGAATCCGACTCAGCGCCAGGTGAGGACGTTCGAGGACAGTGGGTTCTGTTCCTTGTGCCAAACTCACCTCTCGAAAATCGGAAGATACTGGTAAGGAATCTCAAGGATGATACAGGCCATCGCGGTGGCATAATTGGGACCGACCAGATCCTGCCAGGAGCCATCGGGATTCTGCAATGACAAGATGTCGCGCCAAGTATCCCTGTGCCATGAGGCCCAGTACTCCCCTCCACGCTGGAACGCTGCCTGCGTGGCGTAATACATTCCATAGTAGTAATCGAAAGTATTCAGAGCTTCGTAGCGTCGTGGGCGATGGCGACGCAGATACGCAAGCCCCCGATCGAGCGCACGATCCTCGTAAACACCCGCCCCGTACAGTGCAGTGAGCCCCGCTGCGGTCAGAGGAAAAGTAGTTCTCGATCTCTGAACTCTACCAGTAGGTCCGACTTCGTGCTGGTACATGAAGCCGCCACTCTCGATGTTCGAGGAGTTTCGTACATAAGAGATCGCCGCATCGATCACGTTCTTGGGCACGTTGATGCCAGCGTTTCTCGCGGCACGCAACGCCATCACCTGACAGACAGTGATGCTCATGTCCGCATCATCTGCACCTGGCTGGTATCTCCATCCACCGGTTTCATTCTGGGCCTGAATGATGAGACCCACGGAACTCTTGAGTCTCTCCTTCACACGCTCCATTCCCGTCATCCCGTATACCTCTGCCAGGAACAAGGTGGCGAAGGCATGGCTATACATCCTCGATTCATTCACCGTGATGAAGCCGTTGGTCTGGACATTGCGAAGAAGGAAATCGAGTCCCATCTCGACCTGTTCACCATATTTGCCGCGTCCGGGCAAACTCCCCTGTGCGAGAAATGACAGACAGGCGAGCGCGGTCACTCCTACATGCTTACCCAGCCGACCCCTGTATTCATAATGAACCTTGCGACCGATCTTGTCGGTCCAGGAACCGTCTGGATTCTGCGTATTCTTCAGAAATTCGAGGCCTCTCTCGATGGAGAGACGAGCCCGTTCCTGTAATTTCATATCGATGACTCGACGAGGGCCATCCTCGACCACCTGTGCAGTGGCGAAATCCAGTATCGGCGCGAACGAGACGAGTAGCGCCAAACTGACGAGGAGAAGGCGTTTCGGGGCTTTCATCTCTTCTCCTCCCTGATCACCCTCTTCTGGGTCAGGCAAGTAGCACGATTGAGGTTCGTGATGAGGATTCTATCCCCATTCACATCGACTCGTCCTCCCACAGGTTCCTCGACGCGAAACAATCCAATGCCAGAACGAGGGTCCTCTTCTTCTGAGAGGGTCGCGATCGATTTTGGCGTGCTGATGGGATCGAGACTCTGGTGAATGAGAGTTGATTCTCCGGCACTGACGTAGACAACGCCATCCTCGACGAGCGCGGGGCGACCCAGTCCCGGAGAACGAGTCAAGGCCTGCTTCCACAGTTCACTTCGCCCGATGTCCCTGGCCAGCATCGATGTGAGAAGATCTCCGAACAGCACCAATCTTCCACCGGTCGTTCCCAACATGTAGGGGCCAAGACCCTTACCATGCACCTGTGACCTCACAGTCCCGGAGAGCACATCTATGGCGTAGAGTTGGTTGCTATCGAGGGGAGTCACAAACAGCAAACCATCCTCGAAGATCATCGGATTGGGGGCCCAGATGGAACTCCGCCTCTGGGGGCGGTAACGTCCACGATACGAACGCTGGGAATCCCGATCGTATTCCATGATCCACCGCACCTGTCCGTCCCAGGCTCGCAGTGCTGCAACGGCTCCGAGATTTGAACAACAGTAGACCATTCCATCGCGAACCAGAACGGACCCGAGGATCGGCTCGCGTGCCGGTTCGCCGAACATCGTCAGGTCGACCTGATTCCCGACGATCGGTCGCGACCATATTTTCTTACCTGTGTGCGCATCGAGACACCACAGTGTCACATCGATATAACCACTCTTTCTCCAACCGAGAGCCCAGACCCTATCGCCCTTGACCACCGGTGCGGAGTTGAAGGAAGTGGTTCGCAACATCTCGTCACCGATATCGCGTGATCCGGTATCCCAGAGCAGTCGACCTGCTCCTGCAAGATCCCAGCATTTCATTCCCCGCCACGGCAAGGAGACCTGGATATCGAAACCGAGATAATCCTCACGCCGACTTGCTCGAGCCACGTAGGAGCACAGCAGTACGTCCTCGTCATTGACACTCCAGAGCCGGGTGGCGACGTCTCGCTCCTCGAAGTAGGGGGCGCCGGGACGCAAACTGACATCGGATATCAGTTTTCCCGTTCTCAGATCGTATCTCAGTAGTTTCCTGGAGGTTGCGATTGCGATCCAATCCTCGGAGAAACAGGGGGCGAGAATCGCCCGGGTGCCATCGGAGTAATACCCACGTCCACGAGAAGCGCTGAAGGCAACATGACGCGAGTAGTCGTGAGTCTTCCAGGCGATCACGCCATCGTCGACGAGCAGTGGTTGGACTGCATCGTCATCGGTCTTACCGGAAACCATGCCGGAGTCGTTGAGTTGATCTTCAAACTCCAGTACCTCACCCCTGAGTATCTTCTTGACCTCGTTCTTTAGTGCCAGGAGGTCCTTCGTATTTCCCAGTCGCTTCAGCGCAACCGATCGCCTCGTCACGAGAGACCGATAGAGATCCTGGTCCGGTTCCTCGTCAAAACCGAACACAGCATCCTGCCACGCTCGGAGAGCTAACTCAGGTTGGTCTTGCTCCAGGAAAAGGTCCCCTGCGGCCACCAGCGCCACCCATCTCACCTCGGTCAGAGGATAGAGAGTTGCAACCCGTAGCAATGCCGTTGGATCGGTGTCAGAGATGGCCCGTTCGAGCACCGATTGGGCTCTCGATCGATATTCCTGACGGTAGAGTTCCTTCAATTCGGGTTCGAGGGTGCGCAGTGTTTCGATGATCTGGTCGGAAAGAGGACGAGCGAGGCGCCACTGGTTCGTTTCGCTCCAGAGCATCAGGGGATCCTCTCCCCAGATGGACTCGTGCAGGACCTGAAGTCTCCGGATCCCATCCAGAGCCCCATCCTGAACCTCTGCAGCCTCGATCCGACCGATGGCATCTCGATACTCCTGGATGACTCCATCAGCTCCGACCAGCAAAGGAATCAGAGCAGATCCAACGTCACATTCGGCCGCCCTCGCGCTTTGGCAGCCGATAATGAGACCCATCCAGAGCGCTACAGGAGCAACCAAGTTGAACACCACCATAACGATCCCCCGGTGCGCGTGATCGCGATGGGATGCTGGTGTTCGGCTAGAGATGATCTGGTTGAATTTCTTCAAGGGAGACGGACGACCTTTCGCAGGATCCATTCTACCGTCAAGAGCAGTACAAACAGCACCAGAACCCAGCGAGAATCCCACAACGGCTCGCGTTCAGCGGAGATGGGAACCTCCCTTTCCAGTGCTTCCACGTCATCGGCAACTCCTGCGGCATCCGAGACGTCATGATATTTGCCGCCAGAAAGCGCTGCAATCTGCATGAGACGTCCACGATCCATTCTCGGATCCGCGTACTCCAGTTGAGGTACGACGACCCGGAACAGGGTGCTGGCCACTTCCTCTTCCCGATCGATGAGCGAGATCCGATGTTCCCCCAGTTTTCTCGCCTCTATCGTAGCCTCGTAGTACTCGGGCCGCGCAAGATTTCGAATCGCATGGATCTCTGTGACATGATCTCCGGGCGGTTCGACGCGTTCCAACGACAGCAATGCTTCCTCCTCGGAGGTCGGCTTGAAGTCGGGTCCGAGTAGTCGTGCCAGGATCTTTACTTCGTTGCCGAGGATCACCTCCCTCGGATCCACGCTGACTGAAAATCTCTTCGATGGACCGAGCAATCGAGCGGCACCAACAAAGCGGATGACCTGACCCCAGAAGCGGTAAAACCAGCGGTTTCCGACCAGACGTCTCAGCCTCCAGGTATCGTCGGTCAGGGACACGAAAGTTCTCCCTCGACCGAGGTACTGATAGGCGAAAACAGGACGCGGCCCGTAAGTGAAATGCTCATCGGATTCATGGACCGCAAGAGCGACGGCCCCCTTCCGTATCTTCTTGACCTTCTGGTACCAGTAGAAGCCCGGCATCGTCCGATCACTACGTCCCTGCCACTGCCAGAGTTCCTTGTTCTTCTCTGCATCTGCGACCAGTTGCATCACCGGATGTTCAAGACCCTCCGGAGTCAACCGTACGTGGAAGGCCTCGACCAGATCACGAGAGACGGAACCCCGCTCATCAGCTTCCTCGAGTTCCACCGGAAGTAATCGCTCGAGTGGATCTCCACGATAGCGGCGAGGCATGAACCACTGACCGGAGAGGAACACCACTCCCCCACCCTGATCATCGACAAACTCCACGAGCCACTCTTTCTGCTGGATCGACAGGGAGTCTGGTCGGATGTCCCCGAGCAGAATCACATCGTAGCGGAACAACTCTTCCCGAGATCGAGGGAACTGCCGCAACGACGGAATCCCGGGCGAAGACTCCTGAGGAAACTCGGGATCCGCCTCCAGCAGGAGACATTGCGCTTCCATCGTTGGATCCCTGATCAGAGAATTCTTCAGGTAGCGATAGTCATACCTGGGCGGCCCCTCGACGTAGAGAACCTTGATCTTTCTTGCCACCACCGTGACCGGTTTCTCGAGTGCGTTGTTTTCGCGGAACAACTCTCCATCCTGATGCTCGATCTCGATACGACATAGGTACTTGCCCGGGGAGCGAGGCGTGAACTCCAGGCGATGAGGAACCACCTGCCCATCCTTGCCAATTCTCGGATAGTAGGGGACGCGCTGCTCGATGCTGCCGTCCTCCCTGAGAAGTTGCAACTCAGCACGGACGTCGAGGTTGGCGAATCCTTCCGCAGCGATACGGAAATCCACCGGAACCCTGTCGCCTTCGAGCACTACATCAGCGATATCCAGATCGATCAAGCGGATGTCCCTGGGTTCCTCCGCATTACCGATACCGATGACATGTACGGGAATTTCTCTAGCACCAAATCTTCGAGCAACTTCCTCCGGGGTCACCATTCCACCGCTATCCCTGCCATCGCTCAGTAACACCATCGCTGAGATGGTTCGCCCTCGAGCGTCATCGAGGGTATCGCCCATCGCATCTCCGATGCGACTGACACGTCCCCTCAAGGTGATCTCACTGGCATCGAAAGGGGGTGCCTCAACGACTAGAGGTGATCCTGACTGTAGACGCGGAAGATCTGCGATGGCTCGAACTCCATCGGAGCCCGCCACGATCTTCACGTTGGCCTTCTCTCGCAGTCGCTCGATGAGTTTCGAACTACCTCCGGTCAAGACACCCCTGGCGATCTCGAGTCGGGTTGTTTCTTCGACGACGGGAACCCCGGAAACGGATGTGATCGCCATCGGCACGGCGGAATCGGACCATCGATCCTGAATTCCCATCGAATAAGAATCGTCTACCACCACCAGGACGGTGGAGGATTCAGTCTGAACCCGTTCGCGAGTCAGGGTTGGCCGGAACAAAATCACTACCACGGCCAACAATACCAGGAATCTCAGAGCGGCAAGAACCACCCGGGAAGTTGCTCCCAGACTGCCCTGATCACCCCTGTACCCCCAGGCTGCGATGGCGATGAGTATCGGGATGATGACTATCGCAGTGACCCAGGCCTCGGGTGCAGCGAGCCATTCCACGCGGGTCTCTACCCGTGTTTCCGAAAGTGCGAGGATCCAGGGCATCACGCACCACGCCTTCTGGCGCGACCGAAGAACCTTGCCAGACCCGACTCGACGATCAGCAGCACCAGAACCATCAAAAAGGCCGGGTACCACAGATCCCCTCTTGCGACACCGGAAGATTCCTCATCACCACCGGCTGCATCGTCATCCAGATGCTTCACCGTTGGATACATGCTGGCGACCTCTTCAGGATCAACAAACACCAGAGCGCCTTCAGAAGCCCGTGCGTTGACTGCGAATGCATCACTCCTGGTCTCTCCAGTATCTTGCTCGAACCGCAACTCATATACCCCCGGTCTCCAGCGACCCGGAACCACCAGATCGAAGGAGAGTCGATCTTCGGCCTCTCTCAGCGCCAGCGGAACGGATCCCCCTTCCGGCGTCAGCAAGTTGATCCTGGGAGCGTATTCCTCCGAGGAGATCTTGCGGGTCCATGGCTGTCCAAGAGCGAGATTGCGTCCGCCCCCGTCATGCATCGTCAGCCACGGAAGGGCCTCGTGCAGGAAGCAGACGTATGCCGGAGTGATGGGGAAATTACTCCATTCACGATCGGCTCCGGTGCCCAGCACCAGGACGACCCCCTGGCCATGAGACTTCTGGACAAGGACCGGCGTCGCCTCGAAGTCGTCGAGAGACATCAGCACATCTGCATCGGGAATCTTCGACAGCGGGCGACGGAAACCATGAACCGCTACATCTCCGAGACCCGCTTCTGGGAATCCGGAGAGATATTGCAGCACCGGATGTTCGGGACTGTCGATCTGCCAGTGATAGAAGATCTGACGTCTGGGATCGACGATGGCAGGCCCCGGTTCCCACGGAAACCACCCCTCTCCATCGCGCCATGCATTCTGTCTCCAGCTCTCGTTATTCATCCTCGCTCCGGTGAAGACGAATACGCCACCTCCACGCTGGAGGAACTCCTCGATCTTCTCCGATTGGGCCTCTCCCATCGTGGAGATGTCGGCAAGGATGATCACACGCGGAGTTTGAAGATCCGCCGATAGAAAGCGGTCTTCAGGAACCACCTCGACACGATAGGGTGAGAGTCGTACACCTGTGGGACTGACCTCGTCAGTTCCCAGGGCAGCAATGAGCCAGTCCGATTCGGAGGACTCCCCGATTGGATCCCAACCACCGTCGATCACGAGGACATCCACTGCCTCGAGTACTTCAGCAGCAAACCACCTAGCATCGTCACGATCGAGATCATCGCTGCGCAGTCGAACTTCAACTCGCGCAACTCCCGGCATCCGGAAGATGTGCGGGAAAGAGATGGTTCGTGCATCTCCCCCTTCTACCGTAATTCTTCGACTTCCCTGCACTTCTCCATCGATGAGGAACTCGACCTCGATTCCCGGCACCATTTCAATGCCACGATTCTCGATCAAGGCCTGGAAGGAGATGGGCACATCTGCACTGATCAATCCTGTGGATGGACGCAAGGATGTCAGTGTCACGTTTCGCGGGCGCTCCGGTCCGACCGGATGCAGCACAAGTTCCGCACCGACAGCTTCCAGCCTCTTGAGGGCTTCACTGATCGCAGGAATTTCGGTGCCATCTCCGGAGAGCCAATCCTCACGCTGGAGGTCGGAGAAGAGATGGAAGGTCCAGCTCCCCCCTTCGGCGGCTGCCAGGGTGGCGGCTTCGGAGATGCTCACTTCCGGTTCGAAAGACAACCAACCGGAAACCAATTGCTCGAGGTCCCCCATGATCTGGGCTGGCCCGGCTTCTCCGGTCATCTCGGCGCGAACGGCGGGAGTCTCGCCAGGAGGAAGTCCTCCTACCAGGAGGGCCGAACGATCGCCGGGCTCGAGTCCAAGCAGCAGGTGCCTCACCTGCTCACGTGCCTGCTCCAGGGTTGTTCTGCTCGTCTTTCGCGCCGCAGTACTTCCGGAAGCATCGATGATCACACCTTCCTGACGAACCTGACGACCCAGTACCGGCAATGCATCGGTGGTGAGGGTCGGGCGAGCCATCGCAAACACGAACAACAAAATCGCCAGGGTACGCAACAACAGCAGCAAGAAATTTTCGAGACGAAGCCTCCTGCGATGCCTCTTCATCGCTCTGAGCAGGAACTCCATCGCGGCCCAGGGTCTACGGCGATATCGCTGACGGTTAATCAGGTAGATGATGATGGGGATCACTCCCAGAGCGAGAAACCCGAGCAGTGCAGGAGTGGCAAAACTCATCGAGTACTCCCTGCGCGTCTAACAAGAGACTCTCTCAGAACCTGGTCAAATGATCGCGAACAGTCTGCGAGTTGATACTGGATCCCGCTGTTACGAAAATCCCTGCGCATCTCGCGCATGAACTCACGAATCTCGACCAGATACGCTTCTCTGACTGCTTCTGGATCCGCCAGTTGATCCGGGTAATCCTCCAGCCCCTCGAAGAGGGTCATCCGGGTGAAGGGGAAGTTGAGTTCATCTGGATCCATGACATGAATAACCAGGACATCGTGACCGGCATGGCGCAATCGGCGCAATCCGTGAACCAGACCATCCTTGTCATCGAAAAGATCCGTCAGAAGAACGATGAGACATCGTCTCTTGAGACGATCGGATACCCTCCCCAGCACCTCTCCGATATCGGTAGCGTCCTTCCCCGATTGCTGAGCGAGAACTCCGACCAGATCCTGGAGGTGGCTTCTGCTCTGCGAGATCGGAGCCTCGGCGCGAATCTTCTCGTCGAAGACTAGTGCCCCCACTGCATCTTGTTGTCCCAGGATGAGGTATGCGAGTGAAGCGGCGAGTGTACGTGCATAGTCGAGTTTCGACATCGCTCCGGAGCCGTATGCCATCGACTCACTGGCATCGAGAACCAGTTGGACACGAAGATTGGTCTCTTCCTCGAATTGCTTGATGTAGTAACGATCTGAACGACCAAAAACTTTCCAGTCGATGTAGCGGATGTCATCCCCGGGGACGTATTCCCTGTGTTCGGCAAACTCGACCGATGAACCATGGAAAGGGCTCCGGTGGAGCCCAGTGATGGACCCTTCCACGATCATCCGTGCCCGAACAATCAGGCCAGAGATCTTTGCCAAGGATGAGGGATCAAGAAGTCGTTGTGCCTCTTCAGACGACATGCGCCGCCGTTTCTTCGAGCAGCCTGGTGATGATGTCATCCGAGGTGACCCCCTCGGCCTCTGCTGCAAAGTTGGTCACGATGCGGTGTCTCAGCACAGGTAAGGCTATCCGTCTGATGTCGTCTCCGGTGACATATGGGCGGCCTGCGAGGACTGCGCTCGCCTTGGCACCCAGTACCAGATACTGCCCGGCTCTTGGACCTGCTCCCCAATCGACATGGCGCCTCACGAAGTCCGGAGCTTCTTCGGTACGAACCCGGGTTGCACGGGTCAGGCGCAATGCATAGCGGACCAGGTCATCGGCGATGGGGACACTCCTGACGAGGGCTTGCAATTCGAGAATCCGCTGGCCATCGAGCACCGGTTGCAGATCGACTTCGATTCCACCCGTCGTCCTTTGCATGATCACCAGTTCTTCGGCGGCACTCGGGTAATCGACCCGGATGTTGAACATGAATCGATCGAGTTGAGCCTCGGGCAGAGGATAAGTCCCTTCCTGCTCGATAGGATTCTGGGTCGCAAGCACGAAGAAGGGCATATCGAGAGGGTGTCGATTCCCTCCCACGGTCACTTGCTTCTCCTGCATCGCCTCGAGCAACGCCGCCTGAGTCTTGGGCGGAGTTCGGTTGATCTCATCGGCGAGCAACACGTTTGCGAAGATGGGTCCTGGAACGAACCTGAAACTTCTCTCGCCAGTGGAACTGTCGGACTGGATCACCTCGGTACCGGTGATGTCGCTGGGCATCAGATCCGGCGTGAACTGGATCCTGTTGAAAGAGAGCGACAAGGAACGGGCGAGGGTGCTGATCAACAGGGTCTTTGCAAGTCCAGGCACTCCAACCAGCAAGCAGTGCCCCCCGGAGAGGAGCGATAACAGCAACTGATCGATGACCTCATCTTGTCCGACGATGACAGTCGCCAGTTGCTCACGCAGTTTATTGATGGCTTCTTGGACCTGTTGGATGATGTCAGCGCCTGCAGCATCGGAGTTGGGGGCTTCCAGGTCATCATTCTCGATCGGGAAATCCTCGGAATCTGATTCCTGATCGGGCTGTTCCTCTTGATTCATCATGCAGTTTCCTCTGTTTCCGGATCTGGCAAGACAGGCTCCGCCTGGAGACACAACTGGTGCCCCTCAGACAAGTCTGCGATGGATCCCCAAATGGCGCCCAGCGGCCTCCGGGGGATAGTTTCCTCATGTCCGTGGAAGATAATGGAGTCCCCCAGCGGAAGAAACCGGCCGAAAAGGTCGAATTGCCTCCTTTTGACCACAGGCGTACTCTCCTGTCGGGTCTCGTTGACTTGCTCCGGGACACCCCTAAACTCTCTCCACTGCCCCTTCCAACGAATTGTCGCCGTGGGGTGGTTCCATCGGGATGAACCGATCGGGCCGCGCCGGTTGTGCCCATCCTGGTGGTGAAGCAACCTCGAACGCCCGCCGGGCACGATGGGCCAGATGAGGGGGGTCACTTGACCGATGGTATGAGTGCGAGAGAACTGTTTGGGTCCCATAGCAGCATGACCTATGACGACATCGTCATCCTGCCTGGATTCATCGATTTCGGTGTGCAGGAGGTTCAATTACGAACCCGCCTGACGCGCGAAATCGAGATTGCCGCACCCCTCTGCTCGTCTCCGATGGACACTGTCACCGAGTCCGATATGGCGGTCAATCTGGCCCTACTCGGGGGCATCGGTTTCATCCACTACAACAACTCCATCGAACAGCAAACTAATATGGTTCGTCGGGTAAAACGCTTCGAGAACGGCTTCATCATCGAACCGATGGTCCTGAGCCCAGATCACTGTCTCGCAGATGTTGACGCCATTCGTGAGCGGCACGGATTTTCCGGAATCCCCGTCACCCAGGACGGGACTCTGAATTCAAAACTGGTCGGAATCGTTGCAAACCGAGACATCGACTTCGAGCAGGATCGCTCGATCCTGTTACGGGATGTCATGACCGTCGACCTGGTCACAGCGTCCAAGGGCATCACCCTCAAGGAAGCCAACCGACTCCTGCGTGAATCGAAAAAAGGGAAATTGCCCATCATCGATGAAAACGGCTTGCTCGCGGCACTGGTTTCGCGCACCGATATCAAGAAGAACCGGGATTTCCCCGATGCATCGAAGAGTTCTGACAAACAACTGATGGCCGGAGCTGCAGTCTCCACTCGAAAACAAGATAGAGAGCGTCTGGAAGCACTCGTCGAGGCAGGAGTCGATGTAGTGGTGATCGATAGTGCTCAAGGGCACTCGATCTTCCAGATCGAGATGATCGAGTACGCGCGCAGTTCTTTCCCGGACTTACAGGTGATCGCCGGAAACGTGGTCACTCAAGATCAGTGCGCTGCGCTGATCCAGGCGGGAGCCGATGGGATCCGTGTCGGGATGGGGCCGGGCTCCATCTGCACTACCCAGGAAACGATGGCGGTCGGAAGAGGACAGGCGGCAGCGGTCTATCACTGTGCGTTGCTCTGTCGAGAGCAAAATGTCCCCGTCATTGCTGACGGTGGAATCCGTGATATCGGTCACATCGTCAAGGCACTCTCGGTTGGAGCTTCCTGTGTGATGATGGGATTATTGTTCTCCGGAACTTCCGAAACTCCCGGCGAGTACTTTTATCAGAATGGAGTCCGATTGAAGCGCTACCGTGGAATGGCGTCCATCGAAGCGATGGACGCTGGTGGTGACAAGAGGTACTTCGCCGACAACGAACAGGTTCGAGTCGCTCAGGGTGTTTCCGGCATGGTGATGGACAAAGGTTCCATCCGAAACCTTGTGCCGTACCTGTGTCAGGGGCTGAAGCACGCCTTCCAGGACATGGGTGTCCGGAACTTGGCTGCTCTACACGATGCTCTCGACCAGGGAGAACTCTGTTTCGAAACTCGGACTCAATCCGCCCAACAAGAGGGTGGTGTTCACGATATGTACTCCTACGAAAAGCCCGCACTCGGAACCCGTGAACGGATCGAGTAATTTCGAGACTCGAGAGGAAGCCAGTTTGGCCTCGGAGATCAGCAACGAATTCTGCGCGATCCTCGACTTCGGTTCGCAGTACAGCCAGTTGATTGCCCGCAGGGTCCGGGAGAATCGGGTTTACTGTGAGATCCTTCCCTGCTCGATCACTGCCAGGGAGTTGCAGGAGAAGGGAGTTCGGGGCGTGATTCTCAGTGGAGGCCCATGCGGGGTCTACGACGAGAACGCCCCACAACTCGATCCCGAAATCCTCGGCATGGATCTTCCGGTGCTCGGTATCTGTTACGGCATGCAGGTCGCCTGCCAATCAACAGGAGGGGCGGTCACTCCTTCAACAGAACGTGAGTACGGAGACACCACTCTTCTGATCGACCAGAGTGACAATCCCATCTTTTACGGTTGCGATGAGAAGTTGCAGGTCTGGATGAGCCACGGCGACCGGGTCAACGAGATCCCTGACAATTTCTGCGCCATCGCTCATACCGAAAACACTCCTCTCGCTGCAGTGTTCGACCCAACGTCAAAGTTCTGGGGATTGCAGTTTCACCCCGAAGTCACACATACCCAGGACGATGGCAAGATCCTCAACAACTTCCTCTACCGCATCTGTCGATTCACCGGAGACTGGGAGATACAGGATTACGTCACTCGTAGTGTCGATGAGATCCGCGAGACGGTCGGTAACAACCGGGTGGTCTGTGCTCTTTCGGGAGGTGTGGACTCTTCCGTGGTCGCTCTTCTGATTCACAAGGCCATCGGAGATCGGCTGACCTGTTTCTTCATCGACAATGGGGTGCTGCGAGAAGGGGAAGCGAAGCAGGTCTGCGATATCTTCCAGAACCAGTTCCAACTCGACTTCCGTTTCATCGATGCTACCGATAGATTTCTCGAAAGACTCGCTGGAGTCATCGAACCGGAAGAGAAACGGAAAGCCATCGGTTACCAGTTCATCGATGAGTTCCGGGAGGCAGCTAAGCAATTCACCGATGCGAAGTTCCTGGCTCAGGGAACCCTGTATCCGGATGTGATCGAGAGCGTCAGCCCCTTCGAGGGCCCCTCCGCCACCATCAAGAGCCATCACAATGTCGGAGGCCTTCCCGAAGACCTCGGCTTCGAACTGATCGAACCGTTGCGATTCCTGTTCAAGGATGAAGCACGTTTGATCGGAAAAGAACTGGGCCTACCCGATGAGATCGTCCAGCGACAACCATTCCCCGGACCGGGACTCGGCATCAGGATCGTCGGTGAGGTCACGCGAGAGCGTCTCGCCACACTTCGAGCCGCCGACCAAATCGTTCGGAAAGAACTGCAAGAGTGGAGTCGTTTTCGCGATATCTGGCAGGGCTTCGCGGTACTCCTGCCGGTCCGTTCCGTCGGGGTCCAGGGGGATCAGAGAACCTACGATTGCACGGCAGCCATCCGGATCGTCGAATCGACAGATGGAATGACCGCCAACTGGATGCTGCCACCACAGGAGATTCTCGCCAGAATTTCCAATCGTATCTGTAACGAGGTGCAGGGGATCAATCGCGTTGTGCTCGATATCTCCAGCAAACCTCCTTCGACCATCGAGTGGGAGTAGTCTGATGAGTATTTCTTTTGTCGGGTTGGGCATCATCTTGGCAGTCATTGTTCTCGTGATCACCTTGTTCTTGATCGGCGGAGGCCGAGAATCCGATCACGATTGATAGGAATGAACTCTTGAATCCAATCTTCCAGGGAAACCTCGACGGTAAAGAACTTCGAATCGCCATCGTCGTTTCACGCTTCAGCGGCGAACCTTGCCAACTATTGCTCGATGGTGCCCTGGAGAGACTCCGGGAACTGGGCATCAAGGAGCAAGATATCGACGTGGCCTCGGTTCCAGGTGCCTTCGAGATCCCGGGAACGGTCAAGGTGTTTCAACGTCAGAAAAACCATGATGCCATCATCACTCTCGGTTGCGTGATCCGCGGCGAAACTCCTCATTTCGATTACATTGCCGGCACCTGTGCGACCTCCATCGCGAAACTCGCATCGAAGGGGAAGACTCCTGTCATCTTCGGAGTCCTCACCACCGATGATCGAGATCAGGCAATGGCACGATGCGGGGGTGACCGGGGCAACAAGGGCAGTGAGTCAGCCGACACCGCAGTAGAGATGGCAACTCTCTATCGAGCCATCCGGGAGACCTCAGTCGAAACCGAGAAAGAAAACTGATGGCCGGTGCCGGGACGCGAAGAAAAGCCAGGGAACTGGCACTGCAGTGTCTCTTCCAGTGGGACCAGCAGAAACACGATGCGAGTCTGGAAATTGCAGAAGAGGTGATGGAGAGGCTCGGCGCAGACCCGGATTCTCGTCCCCACGCACGGGCCATTCTCGAGGCATACTGGGCTCGTCCAACGGAAATCGATGAGTGGATTGCCGCCTCGAGCGACAACTGGAACTTCTCACGGATGGCCGTGATCGATCGCAACGTGTTGCGGATCGCAGCCACGGAGTTGCGCTGGATCGATGAGATCCCACCGAAAGTGGCCATCGATGAGGCCATCGAAATCGTGCGCCGGTTCTCCACCGAAAAATCGGCAACCTTCGTCAACGGAATCCTCGACAGGTTGCTCAAAGATGCGGAGCAAAAAGATGGCCTTCGGTAATCTCTTCGGCAAGAAGGGCGATACCGACTCTCCAGAAGATGGTGAAAAGCTGGGCACCTTTGCTCGATTGAGAAAGGGACTCGGAAAAACACGAGACGCTTTGGCTTCAGTCTTCAACCTCGGACGAAAACTTGATGACGATCTCCTCGAAGAGGTGGAAACGATCCTGATCCAGGCAGACTTTGGGCCAACGCTGGCGAGTGATCTCTGCGATGATCTGCGAGAATCTTATCGAGACCGTGAGTTCTCACCGGAAGAATTGATCCCGTTCCTCAAAGGCAGATTACGAGTACGACTCGGTGAAGGTCACACCATCGACTGGGCTCCCGTTGGAACTACCGTCATCGTGGTGGCCGGCGTCAATGGAGTCGGAAAAACCACCTCCATCGCAAAACTCGCCCACCAGTGGAGATCGGAGGGCAAGAGCGTGGTTCTGGCGGCAGGGGACACCTTCCGTGCTGCCGCAGTCGAGCAACTCGGTGTCTGGAGTGAACGACTCGGCATCGAGATGGTTCGAGGAAAAGCGGGAAGCGACCCAGCTGCCGTGGTCTACGATGCGCTAGAAACCGCCCAGGACAAACAGGTGGACATCCTCCTCATCGACACCGCAGGGCGTCTTCACACCGAGAAGCCACTGATGGATCAACTCGGCAAGATCTGTAGGGTCATCGAAAAGAAACTGGAAGGAGCCCCCCACGAGGTTCTCCAGGTTCTCGACGCGACAACAGGTCAGAATGCAATCCTGCAGGCGCGTGCTTTTCATGAGGCGATGACGGTCACCGGCCTGGTCCTCACCAAACTCGATGGCACTGCAAGGGGAGGGGTTGTGTTCTCGATTCTCGAGCAGATCGGCTTACCGGTAAAATACATCGGAGTCGGAGAAGCGATCGAGGATCTACAGCCGTTCGATCCGGAGGACTTCGTCGAAGCTCTCTTCGACTAATTCGTCGCCGTACCTCGTTTGATCGTTTCCGCACTGCCATCCCCGTCGAGATCCGCAGTCCGTACCGCAGGGATTCCGGTGATCAGCGAATCGAGCAGCCCATCTCCGTCTGCGTCTCCCCCGCCACCCGCAACCGAAACCCATCGGGTCTGTCGGGGCAGAGTCTTCAGTGGGGGTCTGCCGGCAGTGAGCAGGATCGAATGATACTTCCCCTCCTTGCCGACCGGTTGAGCCAGCACTGCATCCCCGGAAGCAGTTCGACCGATAGCCAGCGGGCGCTCCCCATCGAGCATCCCCGGGAAGGGACCGAGGGACCGTTCCAGCAACGCTCCGGCTCCGAAGGTGAGGATCAACAGGCCGGTTCCTTCTCCAGGACGACCTCTGCCGACCAGCAGCAGTTCGTCTCGATTATCGCCATCGAGGTCCGCGGCATGAACGCGCACTCGATCGGGCGGGGCGAGACCTCGAATGATGGGGGCCGCCAGATGCAGTTGCCCATCGGGTGCGACACAAAAGATCTGTAGATCAGCGGAACCCGCCCCCTCGCCGCCACCGTAGAGGCTCTGGACACCGATGAGATCGGAGACTCCTGGCTTCGCTGCAGCGTCGCCCTGCAACGCCCGCATCACCGAGTCGCCCTGGACGGCGTGCGCGAGCCCGAGCACGTGACCCGCCTCGTGCACGATCACGGATTTTAGTCGAGGATGAGATTTATTCCTGACCCTCAATCCCGGCGCAGGTTTTTCTGTTGGTTCCTCCGAGTCATCGAGACTCCACTGCACTCCGACATTCAGATGGATGGAAAGAGGTGTCTGATCTCCTGAGCGCGGACTTCTCACTCGATGTGCCACCAGTGCCTCGCCGATGCCGAATCGATAACAGGGACTTCCATGATCGGAAGCCCGCCAACCGATGGTCAAAGTGGCTTCTTCATCGTTCTTTACCCGACGAAAAGAACAGGTCCCGGGAAAACTCCAGTACCCGAGAGCTTCCTCGATGATGCTCTCGGCCTTCTCGGGATCGACTGGACAATCGGTACGATCATGTTGCCACAGGATTCCGTCAGCTCCGGCCACTCGATCGAGAACCGTGAAGGGATAGACGAAAGCAGGGCCGATGTAGCGATCGATGGGCTCGCTCTGTTCAAGAGAGCGACACGAGGCGAGCAGGAAAAGAGCCAGGAACCATACCAGGGAACCACGGTTTCCCGGCGAGCGGTGCCGAACCTCGGGCTTCATCTGTGGCCTTTCACCTGTGTCCCTATTGATCATCGAGTACTGCTGGATGAAAAACCGCCCGCTGAGCCGGCGCAAGGGCACGGTTCAGCGGGCGGTCCGGATCACGGAAGTAACTTCCTAGAGATCGAACAGGAACAGCATCAGCGCTTCCCGCTCCGAATCGGTGAGTGCGAAGTATGCCCGCATCACCAGATCCGCCTCGTCCTCGTGCATGAGGATCGCATCCTCGATGGTCGTGGCACGACCATCGTGCAGGTAGGGCGGAGTACCGCTGATACCCCACAGCGGCGGAGTCTTGAAGAAGCCCACTGGCGCGCCAGCCTCTCCCACACCACGGAAATCATCAGGATGGATGTCGTGGACGAGAAGATCGGAATAAAGGGGAACTGGCCCCTCCGAACCTTGCATCTCCGGGATGTGACAGATGGCACAGCCGATGGCGGTGAATATCTCTTCGCCGACAGCAACCTGCGGATCGGGATTCCCTGCTCGCTGTGGGTAGCCCAGATGAGCGCAGTAGAAGAGCATGTCCGCGAAATCGTCCGGAGAAAACTCTGGATCAGCAACGTTGTCGTTGTCGCTCATCGCTCCGAAACCACGGCCGTCATCGACGAGCGTGAGTCCGACTTCTCCAGTACTCGCATCTCTGAGGAAATCAGAAAGTTTCGGGACTTGAGCCTTCCAGCCAAACTTGCCGACCTCGAGCACACCCGCGATGTCGATCATGTGAGCGGTCCCCCGACAGCCATCACCATTGTTGTCGTTGGGATCCTCGTGGGAGAGCACCTCCGCGTCGGAAATCGTGTCGATGAGACCCAGGCCAAGAATGCTCGGAGTCTGACGCTGTTCGAAGATGTCTGCCATCGGATCTGCGTCCTCGCGACCCGGGGTATCGGGACGACGCAACTTGCTCGCCACCGGTCCACCGGGCAGATCCTCGAACGGACCGGCGCCCTCGTTGTCGAAACCAAAGCGGGTGACATTCACATCCAGCCCGCCACCGGCACCGATCACTGGTTTCTGGTGGCAAGAGCGACAGGAGTCCGCGTTCAAGTCAGGAGTCCCCAGGCCCTCGCTCAGTTGCCAGTCGCGATCGAAGACCCTGCGGCCGCGAATCCACTGTTCCAGTTCCGCTGCATCGAGAACGCGATCGGGACCTCCCAGCGCGCCAACCGGTGGTACCGGGGTGTCGTCATCGATGATCTCCGCGTTCACCGCAGTGATCGTCAAGCACAGCACCAACAGGCCAAACAAGTAGAGAGGCAGGTAGTGTTTATTCATCATAGAGCCTCCAGGAAACGGATCACCGTCTGTTGCTGCTCCGGAGTGAGGGCTTCATAAGCATCTCTGGCTGCTTGTCCCTCGCCACCGTGCATCAAAATGGCATCGTTCATCGTGTCTGCAGAGCCGTCATGCAGCCAGGGTCCATGAAGACGGACTCCCCACAGTGGCTGGGTACGAAACTCGTTCTCGGTGGTCCCTAACGAGATGGTGCTGAACTGAGGCATCCCCATCGAGATCCCATCGGCCAGTTCAGGCCCCATGTCATGAATGAGCAGATCGGTATACGCATCGACCGGTCCAAGGTCCGATTCCAGCG
>DCAA01000026.1:126488-150914 GCA_002311345.1 Planctomycetes bacterium UBA1146
CGAACTCCTCCGGCGGGAACTCTGGATCCTCTACCCCGTCATCATCCGTGGTCGGCTCGTCAAATCCGGCAGAAACCTGCATCATCGCTGCGCTGACAATACCACCGCTACCGAGGAACGGATCGGTGGTGATGCCCATCTGATTGTTACTGGCACCACGCAGGAAAGCTTCGAGGAAGTTGGCCTGGGACTTGTATCCGAATCTGCCCAGATTTCCGGCGCCATCGGTGTTGAATCGACCGCTGATTCCATCTCCATCCGCATCATCGGGATCGGCATTGGCGAATATCGTGTTGTTGGAAATCCGCTCGAACAGACCGACTCCGAACTGAGGTGGGGCATTGCGCTGAGTTATCGTGACCGGGAGTCCTCCCACCTGAGAGGGATCCGGGAAAGATGGTCTGGGTCCACCCGGCAACATGTACGCCGGCATGACGATGCTCGGAAGCGGAGGATCCCAGATGGGACCCTGACTGCCGGGCACCCCCACCGCAGCGAAGAAAAAGTTACGATAGATGGGCGAAGATCCGCCCGGTACCGGGGTGCTGTGGCAAGCGGTGCAACTGGTCGCATTGTAAAAGGGTCCGAGACCTTGCTCGGCTGTGAATTCCTTGCTCATCAGGTCCCGACCGCGAAGGAAAGCCTCGAAGGTATCGCGGTCCAGTCCTGGAATTGCATCTCCGATGGTGCAGGTCGCATATGAATCGCACCCGAGTGAATCCTCCGTCGGATCAGGCCCGCAAATTTCAAATGGAGGCTCAGGAGCTGGTCCACCCAGGAACAGGTAGTTGAAACTACTGATCGCATCACCGAGGTTCACGATGCCATCGTCGTTGACGTCTATGGCATCTCGACAATATGCAACATCGCCGAGGAACATATGATTCAACATCGCAACGCCATCAGCGACGTCGAATGTTCCATCCTCATTGACATCACCGCGTTCGAAGTCGCGCGCCAGCAGGTTTCCCGTCAGGCACAGAACCAGAATCAGCGAAATAGAAATGTGGATCTTCAAATCCAATACCTTCCCAGAACTGCTACATCTATTGCATGCCCTCGAAGTTCTTGCCCAGCTCACGAGCGAGATTGAGACTATTCAGAGCAGCGCCGAAGATGAGCCCAGAGTCAGACAGAATCACACCATCCGATTCTACCTCTCTACAGGTGTGTTCAATAGCCTAATAACTGCACCCAGATCGACCCCTTGGGTACCTTTCATGACCTCACGAGCAACATTCCAATTTGGACATGATTTGGCGGATATCAGCCCCAACCGACCAGAATTGCCAGCGCCAGAACTGCGCTGGTGACCGCCACGACCGGCTTGAGAAGCCGATCCCCACCCTGCAATACTGCCCGACCACCGATGATACCGCCGAGAGCATAAGAAGGGATCAACACAACGGCGGTCTCGATGTCGAAGATATCGTGCATCAGGTACCAGACTCCAGCAGCTGCAGAGATGACCATCACCATCCATACCTTCCAGCGTACCGCATCGACGATCGGCAATCGTAATGCGGTGGTCAACAGCAAGATGACGAAAGCGCCAATCCCCGCACCCATGAAGCCGCCATAGAGTCCACACAACACGCATCCGAGGGAAAAACCAAAACCCGAACCGGAACGGTGCGCTTCTGGCCGCTGAGAGGGAGTCTTCATGAACAGAAATACTCCCACTGCCACTAACAACATCCCCCCCATCACCTGCTTGAAGAGATCGGTATCGAGAGTATCGATCTTGATGGCTCCCCATGCCCCGGGGATCGCACAGATGAAGACGAGCAGAAACGGCCACCATCCGGGTCCAGGAGAGTCCGTCACGGTTGGACCCACCTCGTCATTCTTGCGGACTCGCCGATCACGACTCATCGTCCAGCCGGCCACTGCTGCCTGGATGGCAACGCAGACCCGATTGGTTCCGTTGGCCACCAGAGGAGGAATTCCCAGAAAGATCAGCAGCGGCAACACCAGCAGGGTACCTCCCCCGACCAGGGTGTTGATGGTCCCGGCGACCACCCCGACCACGACAATGAGCGCCATCTGAGCGATTTCCAGATCCACTGCGGTCCCTCCCTGGGGTCACTCTCTCACGAGAGAACGGGGCAATACAGTCGGGTTGGCTTGATTCTATCGGCCGATCCCACGATCCTTGCCATTACAGAGGAGCCATGCAGGCTCCCCAACCTCGAGGGGAGGCCACCGGTTGGATCCGGTCCTGAACGATTTTTCGATCCGCATCGCCACGACCAATGGCACCGGAAGTCAGACTTCCAACATGGTGCTTCACCGGGCACTAATCCGGATGGGGCTGGCGGCCAGTGCAAAGAACCTGTTTCCCTCTAACATCGCCGGATTGCCAACCTGGTATCAGATCCGCGTGAGTCCTGATGCCTGGCAAACGATGAGCGAACAGTGGCAGGTCCTGCTGCCACTCAATCCAGCCACCATTGGTAAAGATCTCAAGGAGAGTAGTCCGGGAACCGTCGTCATCGATAACAGCGACTGGAAGACTGCTGACAGCCAGTTCGAGGGATTCATCCGTTATCCCGTCCCCTTCGATCAACTCGCTCGCAAGATCGAAAATGCAAAACTACGACCTCGACTCAAAAACCTGATCTATGTCGGTGTGGTTGCCCAACTTTTCGAGATCCCCCTGGATGCAGTGGCGGGTGCCTTGGGGACCATCTTTCCGGGCAAGGACTCCGTGATCGAGTTGAACGTCGATGCAGCCAAGATCGGATTCGACTACGCGGCAGAGAATCTTAAGAAAGAGGATCCGTGGAAGTACGCACCCGCCGATCAGGTGGGAGACAAGATCCTCATCGAGGGAAACGAGGCCACAGCACTCGGCGCCATCTGGGGTGGTGTATCGGTGGTTGCCTGGTATCCCATCACTCCCTCCTCCTCCGTCACCGAATCTCTCGAAAAACACATCGCCAGACAAAGAGAGAAGGATCCCGAGGGGAGACGGCGCTACGTCATCCTCCAGGCCGAAGATGAACTTGCTGCCGTGGGGATGGCACTGGGAGCTGGATGGGCTGGAGCCCGATCGATGACCTCGACCAGCGGTCCTGGAATTTCCCTGATGGCAGAAAACATGGGGTTAGGTTATTACGCCGAAATTCCGACCGTGATCTACGACATTCAGCGAGTGGGTCCATCCACCGGTTTACCAACCCGCACCCAGCAAAGCGACATTCTCCAGGTTGCATTTCACTCTCATGGCGACAGCCGCTTCCCGATGCTGTTTCCTTCCTCCCCCGAAGAGGCCTTCTCATTCTCCTGTCAGGCCTATGACCTGGCGGAGAAATATCAGATCCCGGTCGTGTTCATGTCCGACCTCGATCTCGGCATGAACAGCTGGATCTCCAATCCCCTGCAGGAGCCCACCAGAGACTTCGATCGCGGCAAGATCGCCACCGACGAGGTGGTCGAGAAACTGGAGAAGTGGGGAAGATATCGCGATGTGGACGGCGATGGGATTCCTTATCGAACGATCCCGGGCATCACCTTGCATCCGGATATTGCACATCTGACCCGAGGATCGGGACACGACGAAGATGCCCAGTACAGCGAATCGCCTGAGGTGTATGCCGCCAATCTCGATCGCCTGGCTCGTAAGATCGACGGAATGGTGACCGACCTTCCGGCACCGATCCGCGAAGATGGAGATGGTTCACTCGGAGTCATCGCCTTCGGCACCACCGACTGGGCGGTGCAGGAAGCCATCGCCTCGCTGAAGGCTACGCCTTCCTACCTGAGAATCCGCTCGTATCCCTTCCATGAGGAAGTCGATTCCTTCATCAGCGACCATGATCAGATCCTCGTTGTCGAACAGAACCAGCAGGGTCAGATGGCACAGTTACTGAGGCTCAACAACCCGCACAATGCCAACAAGATTCTGTCTGCGACATACTTCGGAGGGTTGCCCTTGTCCGCTCTATTCGTCCGCGACTCCATCGAACAGCAACAGGGCGTGGAGGCCAAATGACCGAAGAAAAAACTCCTGCTACCAATGCTCTCGGGCTCACCAAGGCTCAATACGGGGGACTTCCTTCAACGATGTGCAAGGGATGCGGTCACGATCGGATCTCGGAAGCGGTCATCCAGGCCTGCTACGACCTCGGAATCGATGGTCGAACCCTCATCAAGATGAGTGGCATCGGTTGCAGTTCGAAAACTCCCGCGTACTTCCTCGCCCAATCGATGGGGCTCAACTCGACTCACGGCCGGATGCCCAGTTTCGCCACTGGTGCTCACATGGCGAATACCTCCATGATCCCGCTCGGTGTCAGCGGCGATGGAGACACAGCCAGCATCGGAATGGGACAATTCGTACACATGATTCGCCGTAACCCGAAATTGGTCTACATCGTCGAGAACAACGGGGTGTACGGACTCACCAAGGGACAGTTCTCCGCAACCGCCGACCGCGAGAGCCCATCAAAGCGTGGCTTATTCCCTCGCGAAGAATCCATCGATCTTTGCGGTATGGCACTGGAGTTGGGATCCACTTTCGTCGCTCGTTCCTTCAGTGGAGACAAGAAACAACTGATTCCACTGTTGAAAGCCGCCCTTTCCTTCGATGGCGTCGCATTCATCGACGTGATCTCTCCGTGTGTGACCTTCAACAACCATGCGGAATCCACGAAATCATATACCCATCAAAAAGAGATGGGCGTTTCCTTCCACGATCCCCATTACGTCGCTCCTCAGGAGCCTATCGACATCGATTACGAGCAGGGAGAGTTGCACGAAGTGACTCTCCATGACGGATCGCGCCTGATGCTGAGGAAACTCGAGCGTCATTACGATCCGTCCGATCGCTCAGCCGCCTTCCAGAATCTCCATGAGACTCGTAGCAAGGGCGAGATCCTGACAGGTTTGATTTACATCGATGTGAGTCAACCGGCACTGGCGAAAACCTCCGAGTTGACAGCGGAACCTCTTTCTTCCCTCGAACAGGGAGACCTGCGCCCTGCAATCGGTGTACTGGAGAAAGTGAACGAATCTTTCCGCATGTGAGTTGACGTGGATCGGAATCGCGTCGGGCCTACCCGACCACGCGGAGTCCCTCGACGAGGATTCCCGGCAACTTGCTCCCCTCGGGCGACCGCGAACCGTAGGTGGAGAGATTCGTCAGCAATTCCGCTCGAGATCCGATGTCGATGAGTCCTTCGCCCAACAATCGAATCACCGAGTCATCGATACGCACCGTCCCGACCGGGGCCACGGCCTCTCCATCCTTCACTCGAAGGGCAATCCAGCGCGTGACTCCCGTGACACGAGCACCCTCGCGCGCGGCGAGATTGGTGTAGTGAACGTGGGAGAGCCACAAACCATCCCCGACCTGCGCACAGGCACTGGCAGGATCGAAGTCGCCCGGGTCCATCTCCAGCGCATCCGGATACTCACCTGAACTCGCACCGTTATGAGTGAGTCCATGCTCCATCGCCGTGCGCGGGCTGATAAATTTTTCCTGACCCACCCCTTCGGCGACCAGATCCAGACCCGCCGGAGACGGGTGACCATGACTACCGAACTGGGGAACACCGATGGCTACGGGATTCTCGCGGAAGCAAACTCGTGGATCGAGCCGAGTCCCGTCATAGATGGGCGCCAGCGGACTCGAACCGGTCATAATTGCCTTGGCCGAGAAACCACCGTTCCAGATAACCGGTCCCAGTAGATCATCGAGGGCCGCAGGTTCCAGCCATGCGCGATAAGACCCCACCGGTGGCGTCTGAACATCCCGAGCGAGAATCTCCAGCATCGATTCGGCGTGGTCACGACTGGAGCGAGCTGCGCTCGGGTTCCAGTTCTCTCCGGTCCAGACCCACTTTGTAGCGCCACCCCCTGGCAAGTGCATCGATCCATCGATGACGGTGAGGGGTGCCTCGTACCAGCGTCTCAACCCCGTGGAAGTGGCAACCCCACGATACATCGTTCCGGTGATGGCGATTCCGCAGGTCTGAGCATCCCCGCAGTCACCGGCGATGGCATCGATCAACTCCTCGGGAACAGGAATGCGACCCTGCCCTCTTTGCTCATCGGTCACCGTATCGGGCAAATCAGGGAGATGCGGATCGACAGGAAGATCCGCCACCGCAGACGAAAGCCGATCAACGATGGCCCTCAAGGCATCCCGATCCGTTTGCAACGAACCAGATAGCATCACACTCGACTGGATCTCTCGACCATCTTTCCTGAGCGAGATGGTGAGTTCTCGCTGCTCGATCGATCCTCCCTGACGAACACACCCCGAGGAGATCCGGGCGAAGCCCGTCACCTCACCGGCGAAACTGACGGTAACCTGTTCACCTTCAGAAAGGAGTGAATCGAGATACTCGGAGACATCGTAGAACCAGGACTGCATCTACCCCTCCCTTCCGAACACCTCGAGGCCTCGGAATCGACAGGCGGGCACCGCATGTCCGACGAATACCATCTGGTTGGGCTCTCCTTTGCCACAATTGGGCGTGCCTCTCACCTGCCAGGTGTCCTGATTTCCGACCGCATCGAGAGATTGCCAGAAGGGGATGGTGGTACTGCGATATCCGGCTTCCTTCACCCTCCCTGCCAGTTGTCCATTCTCGATGAGGCGCGCATCCTCGACCCCGAACTGGAACTTCCAGCGACGATCGTCGATGGACCACGATGAATTCGCATCGAGCCAGACTCCGTTCTCTACTGCTGCGATCAGGTCGTCGAGAGAAGTATCGCCTGGCTCCACGTTCAGGTTTGCCATGCGATCTATCGGAGGACGGTTCCAGGAACAGGCACGCGAGACGGCGATGGCATCTTCCGGCCGGGAGAGTCGCTGTGCACTGAGCGCACCACCGATCCCTCTCCTGAGTACGCCTTTCTCAATCAGGTGAATCTTCTTTGCCTCGAGCCCTTCGTCATCGAATCCTGCGCTGCATACTTCCCCCTCGACGGTCGGATCGATGACGACGTTGAGAATCTCGGGACCCCAACTCAGCGAACCGAAATCGTCGATCTTGACGAAACTGGTTCCTGCATAGTTTCTCTCGTCTCCGAGAATCCGATCCAGTTCCAGGGCGTGTCCGATGGATTCGTGAACCTGGAGGACCATCTGCGCCGGTCCGATCACCACATCCATCGCGCCAGTGGGGCAAACCGGAGCGAGCAAGATCTCGATCGCATCGTTACCAATCTGCTGTGGAAGATCGTCGAATCGAATCCGTTCGAGTACTTCCAGACCACCGAGTTGAGCATCACTTCGACCACCGTTGCTCCTCGACTGAACATCTTCATCATCGGAGGCAACCGCCATCAGCCACGGAACGATCCGATCATGAACCTGTTCGATCTGGATGTCATCGGTGGTCGCGATGCAGGATTCTGTCCGAACCCTCCTGAGACTTGCGACTCGACGGATGATCCGATCGTCGGTCTTCAATCCCTGACAGGCATTTTTCAGACGTTCGATGATGTCGCTTCGGGCACAACTCTCCCATGGTTGCTCGACCGGATGAGACCAACTACCTGATCGAAGCGGACGTGGCGCGGCGGAAAAATCGAGCACTCCCCTGCCTGCCGCAGCATGAGCCCATTCCCTGGCGACCCTCGCCGCCTGGTAGAGGCCCGCCTCGGAAAGATCACTGGTGGCAGCCAGTCCCATCTCCTGTCCATCGACCACAGTGACCATCGCTCCAAAGTCCTCCGAACAACTCGGCGGCAGAAGGACGTCATCTCTTACCGCGAAGGACTCTGCCGTCGTTCTCACGATACGCAGCGAACACCAGGTGCCCCTCGGAGCGATCCGTCCGACCAGTTGCTCGGCGCTCATCGTTGGGGATACGTTCATTGGATCCTTTCCACTTCGCGCGGGAGCCTCGGACCCTGCGGATCCTTGATGGGAACTCCGCCGCGCAGAACGGCCTCGACTCCCTGCTGCCCCTGGATGACGAGATCTGCACGATAATCGCTCTGGATCAGTCCTCTTCTGGGCAAACCGAGATCTTGCGCAGCATTGGCAGCACCGATGGCGGACAGTTCCGGGAATCCCAGTCCCAGCATCTCTCCGGTACGCCTCAGTGCTTCCGGGAGCAATGTGACGCTTCCTGCCAGTGTGCCATCGGCCAGTGTCGCACTCGATCCATCAGAGCAAACCTCTTGGCCACAGAAGACTCCCGATGAGACACCCATGTCAGCCAGCGGCATCGCATCACTGACCGCCATCAACCCTCCGGTGCCTTTCATCTTCAACGCCATCTTGACCATCTCGTCATCGAGATGATGTCCATCGAGAATCACCTCGCAACGAACCCGATCATCGAGCAGTAACGCCATCACCGGACCCGGATCGCGTTGGTGGATCGGCGGCATCGCATTGCACAGATGTGTGCAACGGCGGATACCTGCATCGATGGACTCACCGGTCTGCTGGGCATCGGCACAGGTGTGCCCGATCGAACCGAGAACTCCCACCGAGTTGAATTTCTTCTGTGCAGAGATGGGAACCTCTTCGGGAGCGAAGGTCATGACACGAAGCTGGCCGTCTGCCGCATCATGAAGACGGTCAAACAGTTTCTCGTTCCAATCGTGAATTCCATCGACCGGAAGTGCACCTCTTCGACCCCCGGAAACGAACGGACCCTCGAGGTGAATCCCGAGGATCGATTTGCTGAGTTCTTGTGCACGAACACATTCCTTCAATGCAGCGATCATGTGCTGTTCGGATCCGGGCACGATGGTGGGATAGATGGAGGTGATCCCGAGCAGCGCCAGATCGTCACAGCAAGCAGCGATCGTCTCGGCATCGGCGGATGAAAAATCGACCCCCCGTGCGCCATGGATGTGGGCATCGATGAGCCCAGGGGAGACCCGACGCCCGCCCAGATCCCAGATCTCATCTCCGGCGGCTGTGCCGGGGGCAGATAGCGCTGCGATCACCGATCCTTGCAAGACGATGTCTGCGCGCAATACCCGATCGGGAAGCACGGCTTCGGCATCTCTGAGGACCACCTTCGGGAGGGAATCTTCAGGATTGCTCATCCAGTCCCCTCCTCTCGGACAAATTTCTCGGCGCACATCGCCGCCCCGATCAAACCGGCACGGTTGCCGTGCTGGGCCTGTACCACCCGAAGATCGGTACTGGCCTTGGGGAGCACCTTGGAGCGTAACTCCTGCTCGATCAATTCGAGGTGACGAGGACGAGCATCGATGATGCCCCCGCCGATCACCACGACATCTGGATTCAGCAGATGAAGCGAACTCATCAATCCAGCACCGAGCGCGCGCGCGCCGTCATCGAGTACCTCGTTGGCCCCCTCGTCTCCGTCGAGTCCAGCTTTCACCAGTTCGGAAACCGAGGGAACTTCACGGAGACCTCGCCGAGTACCCCACTCGCTGGCCATCGCCCAGCCACCAGCATACGCCTCGAGGCATCCGATCAGACCACAGTTGCAGGGCCTGCCATCGTGTTGGTACAGGGTGTGTCCCAGTTCCATCGCGCCACCGATGGAACCTCGAACCAGTTCGCCATCGATGACGGCACCACCACCGATTCCGGTCCCGACCGTCGCCACCAGCAGCACTCGAGCACCGACTCCTGCCCCGCAACAATATTCGCACCAGGCAGCAGAGTTGGCATCGTTCTCGACCACCGCCGGCACCTGGAAGCGGTCACGGAAAAAGCCGACGATGTCGGTGCCGTGCCAGCCTCCGAGATTGGCCACAGGAAACCGGATGACTCCACTTTCGGGATCGACGATCCCGGGAGTTCCGAGTCCGATCGCCCGCACCTCGGCACCTCTCGTGGTCGCCTCCGAGAGAGCCGCTTCGACCGCCTCGGCGAGCGCCCCGAGGATCGCTTGCTGGCCCAGATGCGCATTGCTGGGGCCTCGATCGGACCAGACCACCTCACCCGTGCTACCACAGAGGCCCACCTTGACCTCGGTCCCGCCGAGATCCAGACCTACGAAAAGTGGTGTGGTCATGATCCTCCCTGGTGGAGATGAGCACCGTGAAGCAACCAGCATCGCCCCCGATACCAGGGGGCGCAAGTCGAGCCTGGACTTCGAAGTGGTGATGGAACCGCCCGGGAAATAGATGCAGAATCCAGCAGGAGGTGCTTCCATGTCTGCACAAGACCAGTCATCCGGGAGCGGGGCGGCCGTCAACCGCTGGATCGACCGTTATCGAGCCGACCACAATCATCCTCTCAACCACCTCACCCACTTCATAGGGATCCCCGCCATCGTCATATCTCTGGTGGTGGTCTTCTTCGACTGGAAGTGGGGCCTGGGGCTGTTCGTCGGCGGCTGGATCCTGCAATTCGTCGGCCACGGAATCGAGGGCAACAAACCGTCCTTCATGAAGGACCCCCGCTTCCTGCTCGTCGCTCCTCTTTTCATCATCCAGGAGGGCTTCCGCAAACTCACCGGCCACAACCGGAGCAATTCCGAGAAGGACTGAGAATGCGTTTCCTGATCTGCGGTTTCCTTCTGGTAGCGCTCATCTGCCCGACCGCTGACCTGCTGGCACAGAACGGGGATCGCGCCGGCGAGCAGCAACCGGAAAACTGGCGCCAGTGGGATATTCCGCCGGCTCCGGTGCTCTCTCCCGAGCAAGCTCTCGGGTCCTTCCAGGTCGCTCCCGGTTTCCATGTCGAACTGGCCGCCTGCGAACCTCAGGTGGTCGACCCGGTCGCCATAGCATGGGACGAGCAAGGAAGGCTGTGGGCAGTGGAACTGCGCGCTTTCATGCGCACCGTCGATGGAGATGGAGAATCCGAACCGCTCGGCCAGGTGGTGGTACTCGAAGATCGAGATGGAGACGGGTACTACGAAGACAGCACCGTGTTCCTCGATCGCCTGGTGAGCCCGCGCGCGATCGCCATCGTCGAGGGTGGGGTTCTGGTCGCCGAACCTCCCCACCTCTGGTACTGCCAGGATCTCGACGGCGACCTTCGCTGCGACCGTCGCAGCGAGGTATCACGCTACGGAGATCCGAACCCGGATGTTGTCGAGCACACCGAGAATGGTCTGCTCAGAAGCATCGACAACTGGTTCTATAACGCCAAGAGCCAGCGCCGATTCCGCTTCGATGTCATCGATGGAAAACCGACCCTCGAGAATGACACCACAGCGTTCCGTGGTCAGTGGGGCATCGCCCAGGACGATCAGGGCCGCATCTTCTTCAACCACAACTCCACCTGGCTGCTGGCGGACCCTCTCCCCACCGACCTGCTGCTTCGAAACCGCCACTGCGGCAAATCTGTCGGACAGCCGGGACGATCAGGGGAACGGGTCATCTCGGATGAATCGACCTGGCCGGTGCGGATGAATCCCGGCATCAACCGCGGCTACCAGCCGGGGATGCTGAGAGCAGATGGTCGATTGCGTCGAAATACCGCCGCTGCGGGCATGACGATCTTTCGCAGCACGCGATGGGGCGCTGACTGGAACGGCATCGCCTTCGTCTCCGAGACCACCAGCAACCTGGTCGGTGCCTTCCGATTCGATGAGCGGGGAACCCGACTCACAGGACAACAACTGACCTGGCCCCATGACGATTACGGGAAACAGGCGTTCCTCGGATCCACAGACGAGCGTTTCCGTCCCGTCGATGTCGAGGTCGGTCCCGACGGCAATCTCTATGTCGTCGATTTTTACCGGGGAGTGGTCCAGCACCGCCAGTTCGTCACCTCGTACCTGCGCAAGCAGGTCGAGGAGCGAAAGTTAGAGGAGCCGATCGGGCTGGGACGGATCTGGCGAATCGTCGCCGATGATGACCGACCCATCGACGAACCACTGGGACTGCTCGCCGGTGAAGCGGGACGAATCGAGGCATTGAAGCATCCTGTCGGCTGGGTTCGAGATCAGGCGCAGCGGCTACTGGTCGAGGCGGGAGGTTCAGCACCGGTACAGGAGTTGAAGAACCTGGTCCGATCCAGCAACTCCACTGCCACTTCAAAAGCCCATGCACTCTGGACCCTGGATGGATTGGATGTAGTCGATGGCGAACTCCTCAGCGCCGCCATCGGCGACCCCGACGAGATGGTGCGGCGCACTGCCTGCCGGATCATCGCCAAATCCACCGCGATTCCGACGCTACAGGTGGACAAACTGGTGGCGACGCTCGCCGCCGAAACGTCCGAACTGTCCCAGATCGAGAAGATCCACCGGGTGCTGGCTCTGGGGGCGTTCCCCGACCACCCCGATGCATGGGCTGCGATGCTCGATATCCTCCGCCGAGATGGCACCAACGCCCATATCCGCATGGCGGCACTGAGCGGCTGGAAGGATTACCAGATCGAGCGGATCGGGCGCTTCCTGGGCGATCACATCGAACCCTTCCCGGGCCGCGAAGCACTGCTGAAGGAAACCACTCGTTCAGCACTTCGTAGCCACCCCTCCTCACTCGGCTTGCTGCTCGATTCGCTCGATGATTTCGACTCCTCCGACGGGAGGCTCGCGGCGATCTTGAGTGGAATCAAAGTGACCACCGATGACAAGCGCTGGAAAGCCCCGGTGCTGGCCATCATCCCTCCAGTACTGGAACGAAAGAATCTATCCGATACCGTGGCCAAGGATGCGCAGGGGATCGTCGCTCGACTGACCTTCGATCCCTCGTCGCTGCCTGAGGTCACACCCTGGACCGAGGCCCAGCGTCGGCTTGCCAGTCGCGGCGCCATCGCCTTCGCATCCTCCTGCGCACTGTGCCATGGACCCTCCGGAACAGGGCAACCGGGGCTCGGTCCCTCCTTGCTCGACAGTCAGTGGCTACTGGCAGAAGCGAGCGTACCGGTTCGCCTGGTCCTCGACGGGCTGACCGGACCGGTCGAGGTGGACGGGGAAACCTGGGACATCACGATGCCGGGTCACCGAGAAAACCCGTTGCTCGATGATGAGTTGATCGCCGGTCTCTTGACCTGGGCACGGCGCCAATGGGGACACGGAGGCGATCCCATCGATCCGAAGACGGTGACCGATCTGCGACGATTGACCTCCGATCGCACCTTGCCGTGGACTGTCGAGACGCTGAAGGGAGATGCGCGATGAGCATCCTGCTGCTGGTCGGCGTACTGCTCACCACGAATGCGCCCTTCTCGACCGCCCTCTCCCCCTCCACCGTAACTCTCGCGGATGACGACTCCTCGAAAACGCCGTGGGAATCACTGGTTCCCCCCGAAGACCTGTCCGGCTGGAAGATCCTCGGTGGCACCGCTGGTTACCGCGTCGAGGATTCGGTGGTGATCGGACAAACGACCGCTGGCAGTCCCAACACCTGGCTCATTACCGAACGTCAGTTCGGAGATTTCGAACTGGAGTACGAGTTCCTCTGTGACACTTCCCTCAACTCCGGGGTTCAGATCCGTAGTGAAGCAAAAGATGGGAGAGCCCGAGGTTTCCAGGTCGAGATCGATGTCGACGAGAAAAGAAAACGATTCTGGAGCGCTGGACTCTACGAGGAAGGGGGCCGCGGCTGGATCGACGACCTCAAGGACAACCCCGAAGCACGCGCCGCTCACAAACCGCACGACTGGAATCATGTCCGTGTGGTGGCGATGGGAGCCAAGATGCAAACCTGGCTCAACGGTGTGCCGGCAGCGGAAGTATTCGACACCCGTCGCCTCAGCGGCTTCATCGGACTGCAAGTTCACGGCGTCGGAAACCGCAAGGAACCACTTGAGATTCGCTGGCGCGGGCTGCGCATCCGGGATCTCGGGTCGCATCACTGGAGCCCGGTGGTTCTTCCGCCTTTTGTCGTGGATGAGAAACTGGGCCGGAAGGGGCAACTGGAACTACCCGATGGTTGCCGTACCTTCCGGGTCCGTCTCTGGCACGACGAAGTTGCTGGGACTGTCGAGTTCCGCTGGAACAAAACTCATGTCAAGTTCACCGACGATTATGTCCGTTACTCCTACCGGGGTGAGTTCAAACCGACCGGCGAGCTGACCGGCGAGAGTTCCATTGGAGGCGGAAGGAAAAACTACAAGGGTCAACTCCAGGTCTTCAGCGGCGATGAGACCTCCACCACGTTGGTGCTCGGCAATGGATCTTCGCGGGTACGCTGGGAGTGCCCGGGCCCATCCCGAGGCGGGCAGATCATCCTCAGCGGCCGCGGAGATAGAATCTTTGGGATCGAAGCGCTGGTTCGCACGGAACCGCCCAAAAAGCCGCAAGACTAGCTCCCGGAAGCCGTTGCAAGGCGAAATCGTCCCCGGTAGACTCCGGACTTCGGTTGAACACCACGGAGGACGTAATGAAGGTCAAGATTCGCAAGACCGGCATCAAGCGCAGGAAGCAGGGCTTCCGTGCCCGCATGCGCACCAAGGCGGGTCGCAAGCAGATCAACGCGCGCCGACGCCGTGGCAGTTCTCGTCTGACCGCGTGGGGCTAGACAGCCTCCCCCTCACGATCTGATCTGCTTCAATTTTGCATCCAATTCAATTTCTGCATCTCGTGTGCACCGACCATCGGTGCCGGTCCGAGCAGCAACTTGGTTGCATCTGTTACTGGTGAAGGATCTGACGCACCCTGTCGAGAAGGGCTCCGTCATCCTCCGTTCCCGCCGGGGGATGATCGAGTAGATAGCGCGCCAGATCCCGGATCGACCTGGAAGCGTCCGATTGCGGCTCGTGAAGCACGACGGGCCTGCTCGACTCCACAGCTTCGGGGACAGCCTTGTCCTGCAGTACGCAGCCTCCCCACAACAAGCGATCCTTGCACAGCTTCTCCAGCTGGTTAAATAGTCTTCGACCTTCAAGTTCGTCGATGACCTGGTTGGGAACCAACCAGCATTGGGGAGATGGTGACACCATCTCCAGCACTTTGAGCATGACGGTCGCATCTCGTTTGGCGAGCGGTTCGCGGTTGGTCACAACCACCGCTTCTCCGGCATACTGGCAGAATTGGATCACAGGCCAGCCGAGGCCTGCACTGGTGTCAAAGACGATCATGTCGGCGTGTCCCGAGAGTTCCTGCAGCGTCTCCAGAAAGCGCTTCTGGTGATCTGGATCCAGCACAGTTAGATCGGAGGAGCCGATATCTCCTGGCAAGAAGAAGAGCTGTCCCTGATCGGAGTCGCCAGGAAATTTCCATTGCCCGGGATCGACTTCCACCAGTGCCGAGTCGAGGGAGCACTTGCCATCGATCACCGACTTCATGGTGTTCTTGCTCTTGACCCCCAGAAGCATGTCGGCATTGCAAAGACCCAGATCGGCATCGACCAGGATCACTTTCTTGCCCAGCTTTGCCCATTCGATGGCACAACTGACAGCGACATGAGTCTTTCCGACACCACCCTTGCCGCTGGTGATGGCGATCATCCTGAGACCTGACATACCCGCCTCCTCCCCCGCTGATCATCCTGCTCGGATCAGGGGCGCACTTCTACCCACCACTCGAGTTCCTGACTCAGAAGTCCACCTTCATCCGTGAGAACCCAGCGAGTGGGATCCTTGACGCTGCAACGAATCCTGTGCCAGCCCAGTTCCAGATCCTTGGCGCGGATCTGAGCCGCCTGGACCGTTTTCCCGGTCGGATCGACGCCACTCTGGGCTCTCCTCCATCGTTCACCCGGCCGATTGTCCTTGACCACGGTTCTTCCACCGGGGCCTGTCGCTTCCCCCGGTTTGTGGAGACCCAGGGAGAGCACTCTCCAGGTCACTTCGAGATCATGGGTTCTCGGTTGCAGTGTCCAGACCTTGAGAATCACCTCCTCGGCCTCTTCCCTCGACAGAACCAGATCCCCCGGTGGCGGGTCGACCCGGTCTACCGGGCGAACACGGCGATAGATCTGCTTGACCATATGCTCCATACAGACGACACAGAAGCCGCTGTTGTCTCTCATCATGCAAGAGACCTGTGGGCGCCACACGTGAAATGGTTTGCGATCGCCTCCCTCGAACAGTCCCACCTTGCTACCGTTCCACCAGCGATCCTCCGCCTCGATCCATCGGTTCCAGATCACCTGGGATTCGACATCTTCACGGTCACTGCCGTGCATCAGATTGGGAGGCGCTGCCCGTGTCGGCACGATCGCATCGCGGGAAGGGGGAGGCTCCTTGTCGGGATTCTGGCCCGGTTCGTAATCGTATTCGTCATGAAGCCCACCGAGCGAATGCCCCACCTCGTGATTGACCAGCCCCAGGGCACCCTTGGGCAAACTCGCCACTCCCCCGCCACCGGTTGCAACTCCCGCGGAATCGTTAGCGATCACCACCGTTTGTCGATCCTTACCCGCTTCCCCCAGCCCGGCGAGGATCGCGAACACCTTGCCGCCATCGGAAGTGAGTACGTCGTATCGAACGGTGCAACCGACAGCCGTGTCCTTGACGATCTCCCCCGGTTCCCGCGAAACACCCATCTCCTTCGACTGGAGGTGAAGGGCATACACGTTGAAGTACTGTTCGTACTCCCGGTACGGATCGACGGCCAGCAGCAGCTTCTCGCAGGTTCTGGCATGGTTGAGAAACATCTCCTGCTGTTGATCATCGACCTGGTATCCATCTCCCAGGATGAAGAAATCGATTCGATTGGAAGGGGCACCACTTTCTCGCAGCGCAACCATCGCCAGGTATGGATCCTGGAGCAGTCTGCGCGCCTCGGCGGACTGCTCGGCATCGTCTGACTGGACCACCACCTCGCGCAGCATCCGGTCTGCCAGGCTAAAGGAACCCTGCTCTCTCAGAAGATGCACGAACTCGATCACCGCTTCGATCTTGTTCGATTTCCGGAGTCGTTTCGCCTCGGCGATCGCTTCGCGTTCCCGTTCCTTTTTCAATCGACGTCGTTCGAGTAATTCTTCCTTCTCCAGAGTCGTCACGAGACGACCCTCGAACTCCTCGTAACTTCCTGAACTGGAACCCCCGGAACGAGATCGTTCCAGGATTGCCTCTGCCAGTTCCTTCCCACGCGTCCTGCGATGCAGGTTCACCAGGGCGCGATGAAAACCCTCGTCGTCACCAGCGATTTCGGCGAGAAAGACCAGTCCCATCACTCCATCGAGGGAATGTGGAACCGAGCGGAACAAGACCGCTTTCTCCACAGAACTGATCCGGAGCCACGGTCGACGATCGACCATCTTGCCGCCGGCAATCTGCCGCTCCAGTTCGACCTCTTCACGGGTAGCCCGGACGACGCGGGAAGTTCCAGAAGTGAACTGCACCGAGAGTCCGCCACCGGAAGCGCCCTCGAGGAACTCCAAGAACATCGTCTCCAGCGCACCTGCTCTGACCAACATTTCCAGAGCCTCGATGTGCTCCTCGGTAGGAAGATCGAGCGAGATGGCGCGGTGCAGGATCGGTGAAAGGTCGCCGTAAC
This sequence comes from Planctomycetes bacterium UBA1146, assembly GCA_002311345.1. Lineage (GTDB taxonomy): Bacteria > Planctomycetota > UBA8108 > UBA1146 > UBA1146 > UBA1146. The sequence goes on from DCAA01000026.1 coordinate 143,792, forward strand.
GGCACTGCTCGAGCAGAAGCCGCGCCGAGGAGAGCAGTTGAGCCCATTCCACCGGGGGCGAGACCCGACGAGGGGGTTGTTGAAGACGCACATCTGCGACGCCGGTGACCAGTTCTCCCAGTACTGACTCGTACTCTGGAATCCCTGCGAATCTCCCGCGTGCAGCTGCGATGATTCGCAGCGCTTCTCCTGGTTGGCGAATTCCAAGCAAGGCGGAGACCTGGTCCTGGATCTCGTGGAGGCGCCCTCGTGCCAGAATACCGATCTCGTCGGCGCGAGCCTTCCAGTAGCCCCGCTCGCTGTCGATGTCCTCGACCCTGGACAGGAAGTATGCCGCCGAGACAGCCTCTCCGTAGCGTTCACCCAGGATCAACGGTGTCAGCACCTCCTCCAGAGATTCTCGCTTCTCCCGTTCGGTGGCGATTTTCATCCCCTCCATCGCGTTCGCCAGGTCATCACAGGTCGTTGCGGCTCTGCTGGTGGGATACCTACGGGCGAGGGTGCGTAGAGCATCGATGGCATCCCAGCCAATCTCGGCGGCAGCAAGTTCCTGTTCGAGCAGTTCGAGTTCCACTTCTCCTTCATCGAGAGGAGCAGCCACAGTTAAGGATTGATCAGGATTCGTCGTGGCGCCCTCACCAGACTCCGTCGAACTGGAACCCGAACGGATCTTGCGAGGACCATCTGCGTACTCCCGGCCGATGAGAAGCAACAGTAGCACTAGCAACGTCATCAGTGCCACGTCAGTGAGCCTGGAGACCGGGGATGCGCCCGGGCGAACTCGCGTTGGACGTGCTGCCGATTCTGCAACACTTGCTCCGTCCTGGGCGGAAGGAGCCGGAGTCTCTTCCATCTTCGATACCGGTTTGCGCCTGCGCGGGGTTATCCCTGCTGGTTGCGGACTGGCCTCTTCTCTGATCTCGATCACGGCACTGCCGATCTCGATACGATCGCCGATTCTGAGGCTGGCATACTCGACCTGTTCGCCGTTGAGAATCGTTCCATTGGAAGATCGCTTGTCGACGAGCCGCAGAATCCCTCCCTCGAGTCGGATCTCGGCATGGAGTCGGCTCACCCTGGGAATATCGAGGAAAACGTCACATTCGTCGGATCTCCCGATCGTGATCACCGAACGATCCTCGAAGGAAATCTCCTGCTCGGATCCATCGAGAATCAGAATGAGAACTGTATTCTGATGGGAAGACCTGGTCATCGAACCTCTCCGTGTGTGAGACGGATACATCATCCGGAAGAAGTCGCCGGGAATCCAGTTCCATGACCCAGTTCAATCGAGACCGAGACCACCCCGCAGACGCGATAGGATCTGCTGATCCTCCAGATCGATCACAGGATCCGAGTCATACTGCTCGAAGAAGAGTGATGGAGTCATTTCATCGGGAATCTCCAGAGCCTTGCGGATCTTCTTCTCTGCCGGAACAAATCCTCGATCGGAGAGGCGAAGGATGGATTCTCCGATGGTTCCCTGAAGTCCACAGACCAGCACCGCAACAAGTTCTGGACCAAGTGACCCTTTCTCGATACCCATCCTGGATTCCAGCATCTCGATACCTTGCTGCTCGAAACAGCCCTCCGCACGGCCAGTGGTTCCTGTCCAATCGGGGCTCTCGGCTGGGCGACTCACTGTCGGGATGTAGACGAGACCATGATCTCGTTGAAGTTCCTCGAGTTCGTCGCGATATCCCAGGTCTCCAGGTCGTGATACCCCGTGGATGACACAGGTTTTTGATATCGATCTTCCATGGCTGATGTCATCACGAACGATCGAGACAAATGGTGCCAGGCCGGTTCCTGCACTGACATACATCCTCCAGCGATCATCTTCTGTTCCGATCGTTCCAGGGATGGTGAAGTGCCCCTTCGGTTTGGGCCGGAGAAAGACGCGCTCATCTTTCCCGAGGAGGAAAAGGCTATGAGTCAGTGGATTCTTCGATTCGGGTTGTCCCACTCTACGGATATAGAACTCGACGTAACCCCTCTCGCCGGGTTCGGAAGCGATGGACATGGGCCTCTGCACCCCACCGAGTTCTGGCTCCTCGACGTTGTTGACACCGATGACCATGTATTGCCCGGGTACGAACCAGTCCCCCTCAGGAAGTTCTTCGTCCAGGGCGATCTGATAGATCGCCAGTCCCTCCGACAGGTCTTCACGGCCCACGATGGTCGCGTTCGGTTCGAGTACCTTGGCCAATGCAATTCTCCTACTCCACTGGTCGTGGTTCAGACCCGCAGAGTCTCCGGTCACCCCGTCCTCCGGTCAAGGTCTGGAGTGGCCGTGGACTCCCACTTCTTTGCTGCGCACAATGGATCGAGCAGACCTTGAAAGGATCCTGATGGAATTCGCTGGTAAAGTGGCCCTGATCACCGGTGCAGCCCGCCGCCTCGGAAAGGCGATGGCCTGCCGCCTGGCTGCCGAGGGGATGCACGTTGCCGTTCACTGGAACACATCCGCTCAGGACGCCCAGCAGACGGTCGAGGAGTGTCGATCCCATGGTGTCAACTCGCTGGCGGTCCAGGGAGATCTGTCCGATCCCGCCTGCAGTTGCTCGATCATCGAAGAAGCGCGCCAACTAGGGCCCCTGCAAGTTCTGGTCAACAACGCTTCTCGTTTCGTCCCGATGGGGCTGGAACAACTCGATTGCGACGAACTGGAGAAGGATCACCGGATTCACGTCGTCTCCCCGCTCCTTCTCGCCAGAGAGTTCGCCCGCCAGCTTCCACAGGGAGAATCGGGTCGGGTGATCCAGATGCTCGACTGGCGCGCTCAGATCGCCGATCCGCAGTACTTCACCTATGGACTCGCCAAGGCGGGGATGCTCCATCTCACCCGCTTGCTCGCAGTTGAACTCGCACCGGAGATCACCGTCAATGCCATCTCGCCAGGCGCCATCCTTCCTCCAGCAGGTATCGCTCAACAACAAGCGGGAGAACCGCTCGAGGCTTCACTTCTCGGGGCCAATCCCACAGTAAATAAACTGCTCGATGCACTGGTCTTCCTGATCGGTGACGCGGATCATACAACAGGTCATGTGTTCCCGATCGATGGCGGAAGGATCTTGTCGTGAGAGAGACTCCCGATCTATCTCACTGCGACCGGATTCAGATCGAGGACCTGGTGGTCAGGACCATCATCGGGATCTATGACCGCGAGCGAAATCGGTGCCAGGATGTGGTGGTCAATATCACTCTATGGACCGATATCACCGCAGCCGCTAGAAGCGATGACATCGAGCAAGCGGTTGATTACCGATCCTTGACCAAGAACGTCATCAAACACGTCGAGGAATCCCGCTGCATGTTACTGGAACGGCTCGTCGAGGAGATCTCGGAACTTGTCCTCGAAGATGCAGCCATAGTTGCTACCAGCGTCAAGGTCGAGAAGCCAGGTGCCCTCAGATTCTCTCGGAGCGTTGGTATCGAGATCTTCCGGACTCGTTCCTGATGACACCCGATGCCCGCTTCTCGCTGCTACTGATCGGCTCGAATATCGATGCCCAGAGAAATCTTCAGTCTGGTCTTCAGTTGCTGGCAGACAGATTCACGATCCTCGCCAAATCACCGGTCTATCAGAGTCACCCCGTCGGTGCACCGGAGACTGCCGATTACCTCAACCAGGCGCTGATCATCGAAAATCCGCCTCCCTTCGAACAGTTCAGAGACGGACTGCGTACCATCGAGAATCTGCTCGGCCGTAGACGATCGAAAGATCTCAACTCCCCCCGGACGATGGACATGGACATCCTTGCCTTCGCTGACGAGGATCTACAGATACTCGGAGAATTGCCGATAGACGATGCCCTCGAGAATTTTCATCACGCTGCGATTCCCGCCTCGCAAATCGCTCCTGAATGGAGATTCCCCGTCACCGGAGTAACCATCGATGAAACGGCTCGATCGCTGGGATCCGCGCCGGAAGGCTTCCTACCAGTGGCCTGATCCGGTACCGCTTCAGGGACAGAAGATGGCGCAATCGAGAGCATCCGGGGTCGGATCCGCACCACACTCCTCGAATGGTACTGGCAACGGCTCACCCGATACGAACAGAGTATCGAGTAACGTCACTGCATCCGAGATGTTCAGAGCCCCGTCGTCGTTACAGTCTCCCGCATCCAGACAATCGATGGTGGCGCTACCTGAGACAAAGAGCATGCCGAGGATCTGGATGGCATCTCCCAGGTTCGAAGAACCACTTCCATCCACATCCCCGCGTCGGAATTCACCCAGCTGGGCGACTGGGAGTGCCCCCATATCGGGCGCTGTTCCGTCGGGATCAAGGGGAAGAGCGGGGTTGCCACTATCGATACAGGGAGAGCCTACTTGCAGAGTCAGAATTCCGGCAGCCGGGTCCACGAAGAGTGGGTCCTCGTCGATGCAATCGATGGATTCGATTCCAGTCGATGCGAGACCCTCGATACAACTGAAATAACCCAAGGTCGATCCAGGCTCAGCATCGATGCTCGCAACTCCCCCTCCCTGGACGATGCAAGAATCGAGCAGCAGTACTTCCGGGTAATCGTTATTGACCCGGATATTCGAGGCGGAACCGGCAGCGGGAGGCCCGAAAGTACAGCGTTCCATCAGAACGCTCACCTGATTGAAACTGATCACCACATCAGCACCGGTTCCCGAGGCCAGATTGCCCAGGAAAACACACGATCGAATCGTCTGGAGCAGTTGGTCGTCCCCCACATCCAACAGCAATCCTCCGCCGCTGACTCCCCCGCAGTTATTGAGTAGAAAACAGCGTTCCATCGTCAAGAGAGAGAAATCGGACACCACCACGGCTCCACCGACGATCAGGGAACTGTTCGAGGAAAACTCGCAATCAAAGAAATCTCCCTCGCTATTGAGATACAACCAGACGCCACCAACGAGCATCTCTGCGCTGTTTTGTGTGACCTGGCACGATTGCAATTGCACAGAACTTGCTTCGCAATAGATGGCGCCGGCAACGGTTTCGGATTGATTCCCCTGAATGAGACAATTGGCGAGGATTACACCGGAGTCGACTCCGACGATTCCCAGGCCTCCTCCTGAATTGAGGGCGAGGTTCGACAGGATCTGAACCTCTTCGAAAACTACCGGCTGAGAGAGCCCGGCATCGATGTAGACTCCGCCTCCGACTGAAGCCTGATTCTCTTCGATGATGCAATCGCGTATGCAGGGAGAAGCTCCAGAGATGTAGATTCCGCCCCCTAGTTGAGGACCGGGACTCCCGGTGCCACCACCACCGCTGATCTTGAATCCTTCCAGCTTCGCAAGATTCGTCTCACCGGACTGGAACGTCACCACGGAAGCATCGAGAGTCCCCTCGATTCGAGTCTTATCTGGTCCCTCTTGCGAACGGATCACGATGTTCTTGCCAGAAAAATCGATTGCTTCGTTCCAGATTCCGGCGGAAACGATGATTTCATCCCCATCGTTGGCGATGGCGATCGCCTGTTGGATATTCGGCACGTCCTGAGGGACCAGAATTTCGATGGCCTCGGCCCCACCAATAAAACTGAACACGATGATGAGAAGGAAGACGAACCTCGAAGTGACAGGAAGAATCATGAAGCCCTCATTCTTCTTCGCCCCTCGGTGCAGCAAGACACCCGAGGAGAAATATGGGCGGGCATGGGATAACGTGAGTCACTAATGTCATGAATGTAAGGAATGAATGGTACCGATGCGAGGGTGGACCTCTCCCGGCCAGATATTTATTAGCCCTGGCTAAATAATAAATTGCACAAAGTTAAAGATTCGATTGCACTACTCGATCCTCGGCTCGAAAATGGTCGAATGAGGAATTACAGATCTGTCGTGTTGCTGTCTCTCGGGTTGCTGTATTTGTGCGGCTGTACCGGTAACAGTTCCACTGCCTCCACGACTGCTACCGGCAAAATGAGGATCCTCTGCACCACGGGGATGCTCTCGGGCCCCCTGTCGGACATCGTCGGATCTCATGCCGAAATCACCACACTGATGGGGCCCGGGGTGGACCCACACCTGTACAAGCCTTCCCCCGGCGATGTGCGCCAGATCAGTTCAGCCGATCTGGTCCTCTATCATGGCCATCACCTGGAGGGTCGCATGGGAGAAGTGCTCTCGAGAGCCGAGGGCCTCACACGGGATGGTCGAAGCCGTCGAGCCTTTGCCGTCACCGAACGGATTTCAGAACATCGATTGATCATCACCGCTTCGGGCACCGTCGATCCACATCTATGGATGGACATCTCCTTGTGGCGCGATGTCGCTCGTGAGATCGAGCAAATCCTCGTCGAAGTCGATCCCGAAAACAGTGCACGATTCTCCTCCGCGATTTTACGACTGGAACAAGAACTGATCCTCCTCGACGAGCAGGTGGATACACTGCTGGCCGCCATTCCCGAACAACGCAGGATCCTCGTCACGGCACACGATGCATTCGGTTATTTCGGCAGACGATACGACCTGGAAGTGATCGGGATCCAGGGAATCAGCACCGAGTCGGAAGCTTCCATCCAGCGGGTCAATTCGCTGGTCGAGATGCTCACAGCGAGGAAGATTCCGGCGGTCTTCGTCGAATCGACGGTCCCGGAGAGAAACGTCCGCGCACTGATCGAGGGATGTGAAGCCAGGGGACACCTCCTGCGCATCGGAGGTGTCCTCTATAGTGACGCACCTGGTCCTCCGGGCTCCGGTGCTGGTCGCTGGAAAACGATGGTGCTTCACAATGCCCGGGTCATCTCGGAGGCACTCCGATGATCCAGCCAGCAGTGGAAATCCACGACCTGACCGTCGCATACCGCGAGAAACCGGTGCTCTGGGATATCGATGCCATCATCCCTGAAGGCTCCCTCTCGGCCATCGTCGGTCCCAACGGGGCTGGCAAGAGCACTCTGCTGTCGGCGATCCTCGGCACCATCCAGCCCGCCAGTGGCTGGCTGAAGATCTTCGACAAACCGATCGAAGATTCCAACGAGATCCTCGGATTCGTCCCCCAGCGTGAGAGTGTCGACTGGGATTTCCCGGTCGAGGTTCTCGACGTGGTGATGATGGGAACCTACCGGCGACTCGGTTGGTTCCGGCGACCGGGGAAAGCCCAGCGTGACTGGGCGATGGAATGTCTCGACGCCGTGGG
>DCAA01000026.1:151040-169867 GCA_002311345.1 Planctomycetes bacterium UBA1146
ATCGCTCGTGCGCTGGCACAAGACGCGCGTATCTTTCTGATGGACGAACCGTTCGCTGGAGTCGATGCGGCGACAGAGGATGCCATCCGGCGCGTGCTGGAAGATCTGAAAAAACGCGGCCGTACCGTGATCATCGTCCACCACGACCTGCAGACCATCGAACACTTCTTCGATCACGTATTGCTGCTCAATCTGAGACTGGTAGCTTCCGGACCGACGGACGAGACCTTCACCAGGGAGAACCTGCTCAGAACCTACGGCGGTCGATTGACTCTCCTGGATGAAGCTGCGGAAGCAGTTCGAAGGATCCGTACAGGAACCGGCGGGGGCGGATCGTGATCGCCCCGAATACCCTCGTCATCCTGATCGGAATCACGGCACTGGGGATTTGCTGCGGTCTGGTCGGCGCCCTGATGCTGCTGCGCAGACGTGCCCTGCTCTCGGATGCTCTGGCTCACGCAACCCTGCCGGGGGTTTGTATCGCATTCCTTCTCTCCGGTAGCCGATCGACACTGACGCTCGGGCTCGGTGCCCTCGTGAGCGCACTGATCGGTGCCATGCTCGTCTCCTACTTACCTCGCTTCTCCAGAGTGCGGCGCGATTCGGCAACCGCCTGCATCCTGGGAATTCTGTTCGGAGCCGGCATCGCTCTCTCGGGAATCATCCAGCGATCGGGACCCGGCGCATCCGCAGCAGGCCTGGATGGACTTCTACTCGGTCGGACAGCCGGGATGCTTCGCTCGGAGGCAATGGTGCTCGTCTGTGCCGCCATCGTGATGAGCCTTCTGATCTTCCTCTTGCGCAAGGAACTGCTGCTGAGTTGCTTCGATCCACTCTTTGGACGTTGCTCGGGTCAGGCAACAGGAGCTCTCGATCTGTTACAGACCTCGTTGCTGGCGGCAACCGTCGTACTGGCTCTACCGGCAGTTGGAGTCGTACTCACCGCTGCGCTGGTGGTGATTCCACCCGCGGCCGCCCGCTTCTGGACCGATCGGTTCGATCCACTTCTTCGTATCTCGGCGTTCATCGGTGCGGCCTCGGGAATCACAGGCACCATCGTCAGTTCCTCTTATCCGGCATTGCCTGCAGGGCCGGTCATCGTTCTCTCCGCCACGGGGATCTTCATCTTCTCACTGCTGGCCGCACCGAAGAGAGGCATGATCGCACGCAAGTTGCGGTGGTCGTCGCGCAAGCGTCAGCGCGAGATTCGCAGGATTCTTCACACATTGCTGCTGGCCTGCGAAGGAGATCAAAATTCTCTCTCCGCCGATCAGATGCTGGCCGGCTCGGTTGCTGCCAGTCCCCGAGCCCTGAATCGAGCGATCCGGGAAGGATTCGTCGAGAAGGAAGCGGAACGGCTCCAGTTGACACCTCTGGGCACAAAACGAGCGCTCAGAGCGCGCAAGTCGCAGCAGATCTGGCGCGAATGGCTCACTTCCGAGGCATCCATCGACCGTGATCTCATCGATCTCGACGAGGAAGAGATCGAGAAGTTGCTCCCTGCAGAACTGGTTCGATCGCTCGAACATTCGATCGAACTGCGCGAGGCAATACGATGATCAATCTCCTTTCACCCGAAGGCTGGGAAATCCTGTCGGTCGCAGCGTGCGCTTCGGTAGCCTGCGGGATCCTCGGCCCACAACTGGTTCTCCGTCGCAGGGCGATGCTGGGGGATGCCATCTCTCACGGAGTACTTCCGGGACTGGTGCTGGGCTTTGTCATCTCGGGTTCGCGAGATCTATTTCCGATGATGGTCGGTGCTCTGATCGCAGCGCTGCTCGTTTCATTCCTGGCAGAGTGGTTGCGTGATCGTGCAGGACTGGACGAAGGAGCCGCTCTCGGTGTGGTCTTTACCAGTCTCTTTGCAATCGGAATCATCCTGGTGGAGATCTTCGCAAGGGATGTTGACCTGGATCCGGGCTGCGTTCTTCATGGAATGGTGGAACTGGCACCACTTGATCAGGTCGAGTTGTTCGGGAGTTCAGTTCCCCGATCGCTGGTTCCGGTATTGATCGCACTCATCTTGAATCTCGTCGTTACGTTGCTGCTGTGGAAGGAATGGAAGATCTGCGCATTCGATCCAACTCTGGCCAGAGCCACCGGTCTCCCGGTTCAAACCCTCGAACAGGGTTTGCTCGCACTGGTCGCCCTGACCGCTGTCGCTTGCTTCGAGGCGGTCGGATCGGTGCTAGTCATCGCCATGCTCGCGGTCCCGGCCACGATCGCGCACCTACTGTGCAACCGGATGGGTTCGATGGTGATCGTCTCGACGCTGGCTGGATTCCTCTCCGCCTTCATCGGGACCATTTCTGCCGAGCAACTCAACACCAACGTTCCCGGCATGATGGCCACCTCATCCGGTTTCCTGCTGATGGGTGCCGTGCTGCTGGCTCCCGGACGCGGGGTGATCCCTCGCTCTGTGCGAAGGTTGCGATGGAATCTACGGGTTGCCATGGAGGATCTACTGGTCGATGCACAACTGTGCGTAGACAAGTGCCGCCCTGCACCTAGCTCGAAGTTCTTTAGTTTTCGTGGCCTTGCCACCTCTCTTCTGCAAATCAGAGGATTCATGCGAGCGGGCAAACCTCGTGGAGATGGCAGGCGGATCGCCCGTGCATTGCTCGAGAAGAGAGGATTGTGGCGAAGATTTGCCGCCGAGAGACTCGGTCTCGCCCCGGATCACCTCGATGGTCCGGCCCACAGGATCGAACACCACCTCGACGAGGATCTCACGCGCAAGATCGAGACTGGACTGGAATCGAGACGGAGTTAGGAGACCACTTCCCGGACCTCGATGGACTGCGCCAGAGATCCACTGATCGCCACCGGTCTCTCACTTTCCTTCGGCATCAGTAGCAGCGGCCCACCACCTGGTTCCCGTGCTTCGACGATGATCCTGGAACCGGGTGTCACTCCCCGCTCTCCGAGCCAACTCAGAACATCCGGCAATGCATCGATCACTCTTACCACCTCGAGTTCGACGGCGATGGGAGCTTCCGTCAATATGATCTCTTCGACTTTTCCAGGGAGTCGGCCTTCCCGATCGGGAATCGGAGAGCCATGAGGATCTCTCGAGGGGAAACCGAGAGCCTCTTCCATCCTGCAGATCAGTTCCTCGCTGACGGCATGCTCCAGTCTCTCCACTTCCCCATCGACACGATCCCACGGGACTCCGAGAATTGTCGCGATGTAGGATTCCAGAATGCGATGACGCCGTACCGTCTGGACCGCCAGTTCGCGTCCTGTATCGGTCAGGCGAACACCACGGTAGGGTTCATGTTCCACCCAGCCCTGTTCACCGAGCCGGCCGGCCATGCGAGTGGCAGACGGGTGCGAGACTCCCACCCGATCCGCCAGTTTCCCGGTGGCGATCCACTGCTGCGGCTCTCCAGAGAGTTTCCACAGGGCTCTCAGGTAATTCTCCTCCGACTCGCTGGGCAAGGCACCTCCCGACAATCGCCTTCTAACTGCCCAGATCCTACACCATCGACTGCCCGCGGGCTTGACGACTGGCGAAGAAGGGGCGACAAACAACTCAGACATCTGTTCTTCCGGTTCAGGTGCCACGAACGCAGCCTGCAGGGATAGCAACTGAGCAAGGAGCCTGGAGGCAACTTGAATTCAGCACGACAGGAAACGGAATCGGCTCCTCAGGGGGCTGATACTTTTCACTTCAACACCCAGGTCAAAGTCAGGCTGCCCGAGACTGATGCCATGGGCATCGTGTTTCATGGCAACTACTTCACATACCTCGAGGTCGGTCGGGTCGATTACCTGCTCAACCTCGACCTGGCCGAAGGTATCAGGCCGATCCGAGAATTCGAGAATGTCGTGGTCGCAGCTCATCTCGATTTCAAATCACCTGCTCGACTGCATGACCTCCTCAGTATTGATGTCTGTACCCGTGAGATCGGGAAGAGTTCCTTCACTTTTGGATTCAGAATCCGTCACAAGAATGAAAATCGAATTGTCGCACTGGGTTACACCACTCACTGCGCCATCGATGAGGATTTCAAACCCATCGAGGTGCCCCAGAATTTCCGGGCAACGATTTCACGTTACGAGGGTTGGAAGGACTGTTCCTGATGGGGAGTATTTTTACCTCGATCATCGATGGCGAGATTCCCTGTCACAAAGTCTGGGAAGACGACAACCATCTGGCGTTTCTTGATATCCGTCCGATTCAGCCGGGGCACTGCCTCGTTATCCCGAAACGAGAGATCAGTTACATCTTCGACATGGATGAGACGGAATACTCGGCGCTCTGGAGTGCGGTGCGGACGGTGGAAAAGAAACTCCGTACTGCTACCGGTTGCCAGAGAGTGGTGATCACCGTGGTCGGCTGGGAAGTTCCTCATGTCCACGTCCATCTGATTCCAACCGATGAACTGGCGAGTTTCCCCATCCCGCCGGCGTGTGACTTCGATGCAGCGGAATTCCCGACCCTGGCCGCCCGAATATCGGAGGCCAGCGAGTAATCAACTGTCCCGGCCGTTCCTGTAAGTGCCCTGAACCACGCCTGCAACCCTAGGGGCAAACTCCGACAGGTATGCAATCGGGAAGCGCATCGTCCGTGGGATCCAACCCGCATCCCGGGAACGGAAACACCGGAGGATCTCCTCCGGAGAACAGATACGAAAGCAACGCCACCGCATCGGAAATGTTGACCGTACCACTATCTGCCATATCCGCCGAGTCGACGCACATCAACTGCAATCCATCGAACAGGAACGACAGGATCGCAATGACATCGGAGATGTCGATTCCACCATCGCCATTGGGATCACCACGCAAGAAGGACGGACCCTGATTGCAGATTTGTGCCACCACCACGAAGTCATCGATTCCCGCCTCGACGAGGGAACCCGCATCCAGATCCGATGCGATGAATCGCATCTGGATAGTGGTCGTCAGAGGAACCAGCAACGACGGATCGAAAGAATGCTGGATCCAACCACCATTGGTGTTCGGGCCGTTGGCCGGACCAACCGTTTCCACGTTGACCCAGGTGGTCAGGTCACTACTGATCTCGATGACGAAGGTATCGGCATAGGGCGACGCACCGGTGCCGGTAGAATACCAGCGCCAGTACTGGATGGAGAAAGTCGAGGCTGGATCCACTCCGGTAGCCATATCGAACACCGGGGAGAAAAGTGTCGTGGCTCCACCATCGACGTCATTCTCTCCCAGCGAGCCCCCCACAGAGCCCTGGCCTGTCACCCAGCACAGGGTACCTACTTCGCTGTGATCCAGCTCCGGAGCAGCGCCGGTGCCGAGCGGATCGACGCGAGTCCAGACTCCCGTAGTCGCCGTATCGGTCGGCGCGCCGACGGCCCAACCCAGGTCGACTTCCATCGAGTCGTCGACAACGGTGTTTTGTTCCGAAATGACGGCCGCCTCGAATGGGTTTCCTGCTCCTGCTGCCGGGGAAGCATGTAATCCCCCTGAGGTGTCCTGGAAAGTGAAGTAATACTGAACCGGTTCTCCGCAATCTTGACCCGGAATCGTGCCGAGGTATTGATCGGCGCCCATCGCCTGCAGCGACACCGACTGGAAAGGCGCAGTTCCCTGTCTGAACAACAGCAGCCCCGAGGCCGCATCCGGAGTGGCAGTACCAGCAACCACCAGTACTCGGATCGATGTGGCATCGAGCGGCAACAGTGACTCGGGACGCCCTTCCGGGTAAGAGATCAGGATGTCTGGCAATGCTGGACAATCGATGGAGTGCTGAGCAAAGGCATCGCAGATTTCGCCGAAGTTGGGCGTTCCGTTATCGATGCTGCCATCGTCATCATCGACCGTGAGAACCTCGATCGCAGTCTGAGGATGTGCACTGGAGTTCCCGGAACCACCGATCGTGATGAGTGACCAATCGACGGCTAGTTGTTGAACCAGGGCGAGGCCTTCGGCCGATCCAAGACTGTTTCCCAGATTTTCCCGAATTCGCCAGAAACTCGCTCCCAGAATCTGACCACAGAAATGAACCGCGCTCTGCGGGCATGGATACTGAACATTGGCGGCCACCGGGTCGCGAACCACTGTGCCCGGTCCGAGAAAATCGTGTCCGATGATCGGATCATCATAGATGAGCATGCTCATCAGATCTCCGAACCCCTCACCGAAAGCGCCCTGGCCCAAACCGAGACGATTGACGATGAAATGACCGTACTCGTGAGATACCACGCTTGCGAAAGCGGTGTTCACACACCCTCCACCCTCCTGGTAGAAATTGATGCTCTGACCACCGGGACTGTAGAAAGCGTTACATGTATCTGTGATGTTGACGTTGCAATCGATCGCGATGTCGATTCCAGGATTGCCCGAGAAGGTGCGATCGCGATAGAAGTCATGGGTGATGTTGGTGTAGTGGAAACCGTTTACTTCCGCCTGTACCAGCGCATTGGGTATCGGATTCAACTCAACCGTTGCCGGCCCCGGAGGTGTCGTGGGAGTGGTGACGGAGAGATTGACACCCGCTTCGTTCTGAACCACGACCCACTGTCCCACCAGAGATGAATTCAGATTCACCGGCGCGGTCCCACCGTGGGGAAGCAGAAAACTACCATCGACTTCGGCAAAGGTGGAGGACCCGCCAGAGATGGATACGGGGACACGCCCCACCGCCTGATCTACCGCCGGATTGGTGGCGGTATCAGGACGGTTGTTCTGATTGACCCTGCCCCTGACCGCACCGTTAATATCGGTGTGAATGATTTCGTTTCGGACCTCGAGGATATCGCCAAACTCTGGATCGACGAGAACGCTCCAGTCCGCGATCTCGGCCGGCTCTGGGTTCATCGCCAGGACCCGGTACACCAGACGCGAAGATTCACGCAATGCGGCACTCGACTGGATCACCAGTTCGGCTTCTGACCATCGTGGGAGTTTCTCGGCAGCCATTTCTTCACGAGCAAGCAACAACGCCTGCTCAGGGGACAGTACAACAGGGGCGTAACCCATCAGCGGTTCCAGAGCCACATGACCGGCAGCATAGACCACCGCCATCTCGCCAGTATCGAGATCGGGACGCACCAGGATGCGAAAAGCCGAATACTCGACCGGAACTCCATCGATGACCTGTCGGTAAGCAAACACAGTCGCGGCGCGATCGAGCAGATCGGTCTCGTAGATCAGTTCCAGATCACTAGCGAAGATCCCGAACAAGATGGCGTGTTCTTCCAGGAACCGGTCCACCGCCTCCAGTTCGGTATTTCCACGCGACATCGGAGCTCCGTACAGAAAAGTACGACCCAGTTGGTCCCTCTCCAGTCGGACATCCGGGTACCTATCATGCAGCGAATCCCAGGCAGATATGATTTCTGTCTCGTAGGGGCGTTCCGACCACTCCTGAGCGGAAAGGGGGGCCAAAAAAGAAACCAGCAACCCCAACACCAGACACGAGTTCAGCAGACCGTCGTTGATCTTCAAGGCCATAGCCTCCCATGGTGATTGTGAAAACAACTGCGACGGGCAAAGGGAATAGACCCCCAGGGCGAAGGAACTCTACTGATTCAACTAGTCACTTAGCCCGGAGAACCCACACAAGTCCTGATGGGCATGATAAAAGCAGAACCGCTGCACGGCGAGAAGGTAATCCGCCACCACAGGGGCTATCGGAGTGCCATCGAGGGCCCGGGGATGATTGATTTCGGCTGGATCAGGGGCAGATGGTCGCTTGAATGCAACCGAGAGCATCGCTGGTGGGGTCTGGACCACAAATAGGCTCAGATGCCACTCCACCGAGGAAGAGAACCTGCAATAGCTGGATGACATCGGTCAGATCCACCACTCCTCCATCATTGAAGTCGCACGCATCTGCGCACGGGAAAGAGGTCTGGGGGCCGAACAGGACTTCCAGCATTTGCACCACGTCACTGATATCACGCTGACCATCGACATTGCAATCCCCCCGGGAGAAGTCGTTCTCGACCGGCGGAGGTGATGGTCCTCCCGTGCAAGTGATCACGGTGATCTCCACGAGGTCGACTCCCGCCTCGGTGATGCTGCCAGCGCCCAGGTCTCCGGTGCGGAACTTCAGCATCAAGGTATCAGTGACCGACTCACCCTCGTCGATCAAGAAGGAATGCTGGAACCAGCCTCCGTTCGCCTGGGGGTTTCCTGGACCCACAGTTTCGACGACCTCCCACGTCGCCGCCCCATCGAGACTCTTCCAGATGGTCAGAACATCATCAGGAATGGAGATCGAGGTCGAGTTGGAGAACCACCTCCAGTAAGAAATCCGGTGAGTTCCAGTCGGTGACAGCGCTAATTCGGTCGAAGTGAGAGTTGTTTCCCCGTAGTCCACGTCATGAACTCCTGCGCTGTCGCCGGGAGATCCAAGCCCCGTGACGTAACAACTCTGATCTCCACTCGGCGCCGGAACTCCGGCACTGGCCTGGGCATTCGACCCGATCGGAACCCCCCATTCCCACAATCCGAACAGTGCCGCATCGGTAGCATCCGAGGTACTCCAACCCGGATCGGTCGCCATCGATTCCTGCAGGATCGTGTTCGCTTCGTTAGCACTGATGGTCGAAAAGGGCGCCACCAAGGCACTCTCTGGAATGGTCGTGATGAACCCCAGATCATCCTCGACTTCGACATACCACTCGACCTGATCGAGACACTGGAGTGCCGGGAAAGTGCCCTCCAGGACTCCGGCACTCGTCTCGAACAGCAGGAACGATTGCCATGCACCTGTCGCCGTTCTCCATAACACCCTGGAACCGCCAGCGGCAGGACCGGCCAGTAGTTCTTCGAAGGTGACCCGTACCGGGCTCGGGACATCCGGCGGAATCAACTCCCCGGGACCTTGCTCGAGGGTGAGGGTCAAGGTGATCAGAGCAGGGCAACCAAGCCCGCGCGCCGCAGCAGCAGCACAGATCTCATTCCAGTTGGGAGTTCCATTGGAGAGATCTCCGTCATCGTCATCGATGGTGAGAATTTCCGTGATGGTATTGTCATGGATCGGTTGCGAACTGAGCGCCCCCGAGGTGATGGATGACCAGTCGACAAACAGATCCCTCATCACCTCATCTCCGATCGCTGCACCGTACTGATCATCAATGAAAGTACCGAGATCGAACCAGAACCCTGCCAGAGCCTGGCCACAGAAGTGGATTCCGCCAGAACAAGGGACCTGTACTCCGGCACCCTCGACATCACGGACATGCTGACCCGGGCCGCCGAAATCCCGACCTATGATCCCCTCCGAGAGAAAGACGATGGCAAGGGAGTCCCCGTATCCCTCGCCAAAAACACCCTGCACCAGGCCAAGAGAAGCGACCACATGGTGCCCGAACTCATGCAGCACCACGGAGGAGTAGGCGCTATCGACGCAACCACCTCCGGACCTCAGGAATCTCAGCATCGACGTCGACGGATCGTAGAACGCGTTGCAGGTTCCTCCCAATCCAGTGGTAGCGTTGACAGGGGTCATCATCGCCGGGAACCCACCGGGAGATGCCACGAAGTAGTTGAAACCCTCCTCGACGTAATGGAACGCGTTGGTCTGGGCAGTCAGATCCGGGTCATCCGCTCCATTGATGAGTAGGTCGACTCCGTTCGGATCGGCAGCAGCGCTGGCGGTGGCATCGGGGGCGATGGAACTGATCACCGAACCCCACACCCCCTGTAATCCGGCCAGCACCGTGAAGTTGGTCGAGTTGCCCCGCATCAGCAGAAAGTCGCCATCCGGATCACTATAGGTCGTCGCCCCTGCGCCGGAAACCTCGGCTCCCCCGAGCGTGAACAGCTCGCCGGAGATGGTTCCCTGAGGTCCAGTACCGGGAGTTCGAACCGCACTGAGGGTCCCGGGAATATCGATCTCGCAAACTTGCTCCTCGACCCCGAGGATCTTCCCGGTCATCGCATCGACATCGATTCGCAGACTGCTGTGAAGACCGGGCAGGTTGGAACTACCCGTGATGACCCAGCACAGGCGCGGCTCTCCGTCTCTCCCCCCGACGATCTCCAGGTTCGACTGCGACCAGGTTCGAGCCGGGTGATCACGGCGAGCCGTCGCCGCTGCGACCGGCGCACCGACGACCGGATCGCCAACTTCGACCGGCACAACGAAACGGAAGGACCGATAGCCCACCGACCACAGTGCCAGCACTGGATCCAAGCGAACCAGGGAACGCCCCAGACTACCCCTCACCGGATACCCCTGGATCTGTTGGCTCCAACCGACGAAGACGCGTCCATCACCCGGATCGCGAATCCAGGAGATTTCCATCGTGCCCACAACGGTGGCTGGCAGCGTTTGTTCCAGATCGAGTTGAAGTGCTTCGAGGAGATCCTTCGATGTCGGTCCCCGGGTGCGGAAATCGGTCCGGTCTGCTGCCGCAAGTGAAACTGAAATCAGCACCAGGATCGACGAGAAGATCCAGACGAGCCAATTTCTGCCCCAAAACAGAGCGTGAAGACGGTGCGCCAGTTCTACACCGAGCGGGCCAGAACCGTCATCAGCCGCAGAGATCAAGTCTCCGGTAAGGTCCCCTTGTTGCGTCCAGGATGAGCAATTCATTAAAATCTCTCGAATCCCCGAATAAACTGGCGCAATACCGCGAACTCACAGCCCAGGTCAGGAATACCGAGGATGGCTCTCTCCTCGATCGCTCTTAATCGCTCTTGTTCGACACTCCCAGAATAGACGAGATTCCGATAACAGTCAAAGTCGCTACTTCGCAGCACTGTTGGGGCCTGAAGTGGGCTAACTCACCTGCAACAGTCAAGTTCGGTCGTTCTGGCCCGCATTCTCGGAAAAACTTCCCCTCGCTGGCGCCACGACCACCAGCCACAGCCAGGACGCGATCAAGCCCATCCCCCCGACCGGCGCCAACAGCCCGAAAAACCCCGGCGCACCGAGCGAAAGGGCGAACACGCTGCCGCAGAAGATGAGTGTCGAAATCAGCATCAGGGTTCCCGGTCCTCGATATCGTTCCGCGCAGATCCACAGACCCACCGCATGCCAGAACAGAATCCTGGTGGCAACCTCCCACTGATGCAATTGCGAGGCATCGAGCAAACCCTCCAGCAGATGCGCCCCGATCGCTGCACTGCCTACCGCGACCGCCGCCAGCAGGAACGCCAGACGCACCAGAGTCGTGCCACTCAGCAACGTTCCCCCTGCAATTTTTCGATGGCAAAGAGCCACTCGTGAACTTCGTCCTCGGAACGACCATCGGCGGGGCGAAAGTTGCGCAGGGAGCCGGTCCGGGAATTTCTTCCCTCGCTGTCACTGCGGAATCTTCGGTAAGGAATCTCGTGCAGGATCTGCCCTGTTTCCGGTTCCCTATCTGCATCGACGCCTGAGATCGACCATTGTTCGAGCATCCGCTCGATCTCAGCCCGGGTCAGGATCCCCTCTTCATTGTAGGAAAGCACAATTCCACCAGCAGACGCCCTCTCGATGATGCGCGCCATCGCATCCCGACACTCGCTTCCACGCCTGCTACAGAGGGGAGAGGCGACGTCCTTCCAGGGCAGCAATCCTGTTTTTCCGTAGAGCTGCCCCTCGATGCGATCATCCGAATCTTCCAGCGGTAACAGTGAGATCACCTCGGGGAGGTGATAATTGGCGGCATACTGTCGCTGATTGTAGGGAGGATCGATGTAGAGCAGGTCACACTCCATCGTCTCGACAAATTCGACCGCGTCGAGACGGTTGCCCTCACCCTGCGGACCGTCGACTAGCGCAGGGGTTCTCAGTTTGATGGGATTAAGGGCATTCTGTTGCCAGTTCTTGAGATATGCCCCGTAGGTCCCCGAGATATTGGCGACCCGATCCGCCGCATCGATGATGCAGGTGACCAGCAGCCACATCTCGATCTCCTCGATCTTCTCGAGGCGCCGCCAATCGCGGACAACTTCGATGATCGCATCGAGACGACATGCATTATCTGGAGTCAGGTAACCGCGGCCGGCGGGACCTCGCGGAGAAAACTGCCTCGCGAGAATACCCTCGCGCGGCGACAACTCCTGCTCGAGGAATCGAACCAACTTCAGGAATGGTTCCCACGCAACAGGGTCGGAGAGTTCTGTGTTTTGAATCCGATCGATTCCGACAACTTCAAGATCTTCCCAGTACTCTCTGAGCCCTTCGAAGAGTGGAGGACCAGGGCATTCCAGAAACACCTTCTGAAAGGCCAACGAGCAATGCATCAGATCCGTGGAAATGACCCTGCAACCACGGGAGCGAAAGAAACGCCCCACGGTTCCACTACCTGCAAACAGATCGCAGACGGTACCCCCAGAAAAACCGGCGCGTTCGGCTGCAAGCAGGATCTCTTCGAGCAGTTGGACCTTGTTTCCGAGCCAGCGCAACTTCAATCCTCACAGAGCAATAGGAGTTCACTCACCAGACGATTTGAATCCCCCTGTCCGGAATGCATCAAATACTGATTCCGGATTTCGACGTTACTGTAGGTCTCGAGAATGAGTTCCCTCAAACGTCTCTCGGGTTGTTTTTCTCCCTGGCATTGCCAACGACGAGTGAGAAGTCCCGTGCCACTGGAATAGGAGATCAACAGTTTCGCACCACGTTCGTGACAGGCTGAAACAAACCTCCGGAACGCATCTTCTACTTTGCTACTACTACAGAAGTCAGAACGAAATCTATTCTCTTGTATGGGGTAGCGACCCCTTGTCAGTACACCGTTCCTGCGTTCCAGCTCGGGGTAGTCGTAGCAAACCAGGGTCTCCAGAACGTGATAGAAACGCGAATAATTGTCAGCGGTGTAGGGAGGATCCAGATACACGAGATCCACAGTTTCCTCGTCCAGAGGACTCCCTTTCTCCAACAACTGGTGTATGTCGGCACAATAAACCCGATTTTCTGCATGTCGGGGAACAGCCCCCCATTCACCGCGAATCGAATCGAGTGAGACATCGAACAGTTCATCGATGTCCAGCAGCCTACGGCGCACCACGGAAATCAGTTCGGAGTCCTTTGCGATGGATCGCGGCTGGGCGAAATGGCTGGTCCCGGATGTGCTGATTGAAGCAGCGTGAACTAGCGCGGCCAGATAAAGGTTCTGCTTCAACTCTCGAAATGGATCGGAGGTTGGAATCTCTGCGATCGCCCTGCGTAGTGAATCGAGTTGCATCGCCTGCCGGAGACCGAAATAGACATGCGCCCAGTAGGCTGTGCAAAGAAGAGCCGGTGCCACTTGGTGATCGGCACGTCGTTGATCCAGCAAGTCGATCATCTGCGAGGCGAGCGGTTGGTGGATCTGGCTCTCCCCCTCGCTGAAATTGGAATCATCGGGAATGGGAGCCTGCGAGACGAAGGTTCGATAGAGCTCGAATATCTCCGATTCGCGATCATTACCGTTCCCCTCGGCAACGATTTGCTCGAACAGGGAGGTCTCCAGTTCCAGTGCATCGGGTACCAGACTCTCCAGCATCCGGAAGTTTTCGTCTCTGACCGATCCCAGATCCTCCGTGGGATCCAGGTATTCGAGAGTTTCCTGCCACTCTTCACCGCCCTCGAGATGTGCCCGAGCAACGACCGCGGAGTACTTCTGGATGTCATTGGCCAGAATTCGGTAAGTGGGAGCAAACCATCGCGCCACCGCGGCGGTTCCAGTACAGGCATCCAACAGGGTCCCACCCGGCTCGACGAGATCCTGCACGGCCCCATTGATGAATTCATCGCACAGGCGAGTCTTGACACCCATGTACCAGATTGTTCTCTGTTCAGTTGCCGAACGGATCATCCGATGCTTCCCACTCGTTCCATGTTTTCCTTGAGACTGGCAAGCCAGTCTCGCTGAATCTTCGCGCAACGTGAGGCTCGCCCTAACCCACCGAGATGGGCAGCCCAACCTTGCCAGAGGGTCACGAACTCGATCAGTGATCCGGACCCATCTTCCAGGATGGCCATCCGTGCCTCGCTCTGGAAGGGGCCAAAACCTGCTCGCCAGCAAATTCTGCGTACCAGAATTCCACTGGCAACCTGCTCGGCGACACGATCGAGGTGCCCTTCTTCCTCGAAGCGAAGAACTTCACCTCCACAGTAGGGTGACGGCGCCCCACCGTCCCAGTTGAGTTCGAACCGAGAACCCGGCTTCCAGGCATCGCCTTTTGTCCAGCGTGCAGAACCCAAACCAGCGCACCAGCGTGACCAGTCCTCTACTCGAGAAACGTAAGACCATGTCGTCTCTGGATCGACGTTGAACCAGGCCGTTTCTCGAACCGTCATAATTCTCACGGTTTCTGGAACCCTCCCCGCAACCCCGGCCCGGAGCACTCCCGGGCTCCTATCGATCGCTGGGGATGCCCGGCATTCTGTGACGGCGGCCTGGATGGGTCAAGGCGGGCAACCTCAGATCGGGTGACAAGAGATTGCTCCTCTGCGACAATGAGCGGCTGGGTCCACGCTTCTTTTTTGCTCCGGTGGAGCAATTTCAAAACGCCTCCGGAATCGGTTTCCCGGGGCATATTCGTTATCTGACAGGACCCTGCTGGATTGGTGTTCCCATTGGACCAACCGCTGCTTCCGATCGTGCATGCCATCATCCTCTGCGATCACATCTACAAGGACGATGAATCCGGGAAGTGTGTCCTGGCCGGGACTTTCAACCGGGTTCGCCTTCCGGAGTTTCCCGGTGAATACCCTCGTTTTGCGTCACTCTACTTGAACCTGAGTGATTTCTCAGGATTCCACACCGTCTCCTTCCGCTTCAAGCGACTCAGTGATGACTTCGTCATCGAGGAGAGCCCTGAGTTCCACCTCGAACACGAAGACCGACGTGAACACCACGAGTGCATCTTCGAACTCCCTCCGATGGAATTTGATGGACCAGGACGATACACCTGGGAGGTGATTTTTGACGGGGAGGAGATCATCGGAACCGCCGATGTCGAGGCGATTCTCCTCACTTGCGAGGAGATGAACGAGGATCCACGTGAAGGAATGAGCGAGGAACCGTACGAGGGGATGAACTAGTCCCTCCGAGCAACCCTCGCATCACCGATGAGATCTAGCGATCTTTTCGAATTGTCCCCGGAGGATGGCGATCTTGCCCGGCTTCAATCCCTCCAGTTGCTGCTCGAACACATCGCGCAGTTGATGCCGGGCCAGCAATGCGGTGATACGTGCGGCCACCCTGGGACTCGGATCCCTCAGCGTCGGTGCCAGCCGGGTCGCCTCCGAGGGGTCAGGCTGGCCGGAAAGAACCCTCTTGAGCAGTACCTTGCGAGCGCGACCTTCCGATGCGAGGTACTGCTCGATCAGATCATCATCGAGATTCAACGAATTTTCTCCAGGATGGCATCATTCCCCCGGGGAGCGGTAGCAATCCACTGCAGCACGAATACCTGCACTTGATCCTTCTGAAGAGACATCGTCCAGCGCACGATCCCATCTTCATCGACCTCCGGGTCCGGCTCTGTCTCATCGCCTAGCACGATCTCGACCTCGTCGACGGTACTGACTGGAATGCGGTCGACCAGTTCCAGAGGCACCTCTTCGTCGATCATCGATTTCACGGTGATGCGATAGGCCTTTACCAGTTTTACATTCTTGGTGAAAGTCCCTGATTTTCTGGATTTGTCCTCGATCTCTTCCTTGTGAACCAGGATCCGACCTTCGGAACCGAAGTGTTGAGAAAACTGCTGGCCAGCGGCAACCCTGCGGATTCTTCCGTCTCCCACATATGATCCAGCGCGGAAGCAACTCACTACTCCTGCCAGTAGCGGAGCATTCCCCGAGTTGATGAGGCGAGCACGACGGAACACATGAGGGCTCAGCAGCGGAACACTCTGGTACCCGAGTTCTGCAGCCAGGCTCTGTTCGCTGATGGTCACCGCATGCGTGCTTCCATCAGCAGGAATCGTTGTCCGGGCACGGATCAGAAAACGAACCGGTCCGGAGCCAGCGGAGACGACTGCCCCGGCGAGATCGATGGCTTGCTCAGCGGGGTTCTGTGCTGGAGCGCGGGCGACGCTGTCTAGCCCCAGACTGCTAGCATCGGACAGCATCTTCTCGGAAACGGCCAATTCGGCTCGCGGTTGGGAAGTCACCGCATCGACGCGCAAGGGAACCAGTGAGGCAGGTGTGAGACCAAGGGAAGAGCGAGCGGTGGAAAGGGTCAACTCGACATCGGTCCAGTCCTCACCACTTTGCTGCAACACCTGAGCCTTGCTCTGCCAGTGGACCTGCCCGTTCGCCTCATCGAGGATCGCTTGGTGAACTGGAATCCATCGGGCTCCGGGAACGTCATGGGCGAGTTCCACCGTCGCCTGACCCTCTTCCTGTGTCTGAATCAGAACCGTTGCCGACCAGGTGGTTCTGCGCCGCTGACCCTGTAGAGGTTCGAGGTCAGTGACCAGGTCCTGTCGATTCTTCTCGATGCTCTCACCTTGCAACCGCAATCGATCCTTCTCGAGGTTCAGTTCCAGAAGTCGGTCGGCGATCCACTGCTGGGCACCGATGATCTGGGCAGAAGTGGATCCTCCAAGCAGACCTTTCCCACCGCTGGTGGAGAAGGAATCCTCGAGAATCTTTGCCAATCGCAGGATGATGATCTTCCGGCGATCCAACTCCTCGACCTGGAAGGAGTTCGTCCTGCCCTGATCACTCAGTTCATGGATGGCAGCCACGAGTAGACGCATCTCCTCCGTTACATCCTCGAGATGGACGTTCCGTTCGAGACGAACTCCCAGGACCAATCCAGGAACACCGATCAGGCGTGCGCGAACACTGGAAGGATCGAGGCTCCCCGGCAATTCAAAGAACAGCACCTCGCTCGAACCGACCGCAACGTCTACCACTTGCCGACGATGAACTCGAGCACGGTCCTCGAACACGGTCACCGCATCGGGGGAAACGTACTTCAACACGGTAACTTCGGCGGACGGTGCGCCGATTACGGGCAAGGCCCACAGCAGTAACCAACAACCGATGATCAGACTGGAAGTACGCATCATTCCCCCTCTCCCAGGCGTTCCGGAGCTTCCCTGCGTGTCAATCGCACATCCGGGGGCGCCTCGATCCACCAGACGAATCTCAGGTTGATCGGTTCTCCAGGGAGCACGGTGAGTTGCCACGAGAGAAGTCCGTCATCGGATTCCAGGCCCTCGGGCAGGTGAGTTGTGGCGGAGCGATCGACCCTCACCTTGAGTTGCTTCGATTCAGTGAAGGGGATCCTTTCACGAAGCAATATACTGACCGGTTCGGAATGGAAGTTCTCGATCGTCATCTCGAGGTCGGTGCGATAGTGGATCGCCTTGGAGAAGATGCCGATTTTTTCTTCAGATTCTCTCTGGATTCTCTCAACGGTGACCTGGCCATCGACACCGAGGTCCAGTGTCAATTCTTCAGAAGGTGCGGTGGTCTTTATCGTCGATCGACCGAGGTAGTCTTCTCCCAGGAATACCGCCACACTTCCCTCCAGCAGCGGATCGCTTCCGTGGAGCAATGCGGTGATCCGTCTGAACACCGCCGTGTTCGCCTCCCCTACACAGATTCTCTCCTCCTCGAACTCGAGATTCTTGATGGCGTAGAGCAGTCGGTGCGGTTCGCCGTCCGATGGAATCTGTTCCGGCTTCACCGATGTAAAAGTACGGAGAAATCCGCGATTTGATTCGATAGGCAAGACGGGCATGACCATCCGTCCCAGTTTGTCGACCTGGAGATTGCTGGCCTTCTCCAGCGCCGGAAGACCCGCAACGACGGATTCAGCGTATCTGATACTGCTCGGTCGCTGGCGCAGCGTGCCTCGATCCCGTAAGACCTCCACCCCATCATCGTCGCTATCGAAGATGCCGGTGTAAGAATCGAGCCTCCCTCCCACTTGCTTGTAGAGCCCGCGGCTGGCTTCAGGAAGGTAGCGCCGATCTTCCGCTCTCGCGCGCCGATTGAGCTCCTCATAACGAGAGCGCTCCAGTCGGATGGCTGCCAGTTCAGGAATGCCGGAACCCAGTTCCGGTGTCGAGGTGGAGAAAGACACCGACACCTCGGGCCAATCTTCTCCCGTCAATTGCCGAACGATCGCAAAAGCGCGCAATTGCAGGGTTCCACTGGCGATATCCACATCCACTTCGTAGTGGGGATACCAGGATGCCTGGGGAATGAGATAACTCACCCGGATGACGCCACCGTCACCTGTACGATCCTGGAGACCAACGACGACCTCCGCTCGAGCACGGTCGCGTTGCTGCAGCAAGTTCTCCAGGCTACGGTGAGCCTGCTGAACCTTCTCCTGGGCTTCTCGAAGCCGAGGAGCCAACCCGACTCGGCTCGTGGCAGCCCCCTGCATCCCTTGCTTCACCATGTCGAGCAGCCCTTGCCAGGCATCGAGATCGATGATCACGGAGGTATCTTTATTTTCGGGACGCTTCGGGAGAATCGATGCAAACCGTGATCGCAGCTCCTCGAGCGATTGATCCTCGCGTTGCAGTCGAAGCAACGACTGTTCCAGTTCTTGCAACTTCGCTCGTTTCTCTTTCACTCCGGCAGATTCGACGGGATCTCCGCTGGAACGCTGCACCTGAACGGAAACGGAAACCAGGCCCTCGGTCCCCTCGACCTGGATCGACGAATCGATGATCGACGCTGGAAGAGGTCCCAGAACCACCTCGCGAAGGCCCGCTTCTCCTGCGGCGATGCCGAGGGTTCTCTCGACTCTGGCCTGGAGTGAGTAGAGGGTGACCGATGTCACCTCTCCTATTGCCGCAACCGGGGTACTGATCACCCCAATGGAGGCATCTGAGGTGATTCCCAGACTACTGAAGTAAAACGATGCGAGGCTTGCTACGAGAGCGTACAGAATCCTGTTGCGATTCCGGATATTCATCCATTCACCTTTCCCTGGTCAAAG
>DCAA01000026.1:169947-183532 GCA_002311345.1 Planctomycetes bacterium UBA1146
GCAGGGCATCAATGAGAAGCCCTACCTTCCAGTTCCTGCACACGTTCTCGCAAGGACCGTACCGCTTCTTCCAGTTGTGCCAGTCGCTCTTGCCCGGATGCTGACGAGGTCTTCGACTCGTCAGCACTGCTGGAGGATGTAGTTGCCCCAGCAACGCCTTCTACAGTCCCGGCCGATTCGGCCTTCTTCAGTCGAACTACCTGCTGGGGATCCTGAAGGAGATGGCCCCATCGAACTCCCCGTCGAACCCCCTCGGGCGAGAATCGGCTCGCCAGTGGTGGATCATGTCGAGCCATCTGTTGCAGTACCTCTTCGAGGGCTCCCAGGTCGGGAATCTCTTTCATCCTCGAGGCGCGAGTACGTAGTTCCCCCAGCGTCTGGGATCCTCTGAGAAACAACTCCGCAAGCACAGCCATGGTGGGCCCATCCAGTTCGAGCAACTTGGTGAGTTCCTGACGCCACTTGCCCACGCGGGAACCTGCAAAGTGGACCTGGCTGGCAAATCGACGTTTGGCCAGTTTTGTCAGCACCTCGTCCACCTCGTGCTCCATCCAGGAGACCACCGGTTCCCGGTTCGACTTCTGGTTGCAGCCGCTGACCACCTGATTGAGGGTCAGGGGGTAATACTGCGGGGTCGCGAGGGATTTCTCGATGAGAACCCCCACGATCCTTTGTTCCCGGTCATCCAGGATGATCGGCTCGGCCATGACACCCTTTCGAATCGGCCTCGTAATCCTCTGAGGGCGACTATCAGCCCCTCAGCAGTCGAATATAGATTACGACGAGAAGTCGGTGCCAGCGAGTGGCTCCCTCGGCGGTTCGGCATCGATTCCCGTCCGACCTCGGGCTACCATTCCCGGTCACTGGTTTGAAAGAGGGGGAGCGGATGCCGCGCAAGCGACGCATCGATCAGCACAGGGCCGATGCTGATCTTCGACGACAAAGAGAACGTCCCCAGTTGTCATTGATCCTCGATAACATCCGCAGCCTGAATAATGTCGGCGCCATCTTTCGCGCCGCAGATGGGTTCGGCGTTCGAAAGATCTTTCTGTGCGGAATCACTCCTAGCCCACCACGACCTGAGATCGAGAAGATTTCACTGGGTGCTGAACTGACCACCGAGTGGCAACACGTGGAAGATCCTGCCATGGCCGTGAGAGTCCTCCAAAACGAAGGCGTCACGGTATTGGCTCTCGAACAGACCCAGGATTCCAGTTCTCTCTACGATGTCGAACTCCCCCATCCTCTCGCCATCGTGCTCGGACATGAAGTGGTGGGAATCGATGAACAGGTTCTATTTCTCTGTGATGGATCCATCGAGATTCCGATGTTCGGTGCCAAACATTCACACAATGTAGCCACCTCGTGCGGCATCGTTCTTTTTGAAGTGCGAAGACACTGGCTCACTCTGGGGGATCCCCCTCCCTCGGAACCGGCCCGTTCACAAAGCGATGTGGAGGAACAGCAATGAGTTACTGGCTAGGCGGTCTCGATGAGGCTGGTTACGGACCCCGACTTGGACCGATGGTAATCGGTTTCGTGACGCTCGAGAGTGACGAACGGATCAAAGCGGATGCCCCCTGGGATCTCCTCGCTCCGCTGATCGGGCACGCCGGCCGCAGGGACAAGAACGTGATCTCGGTCGCAGACTCGAAGAAACTACACAGGCCCGGGACAGGAGATCTGACGCGACTGGAAGAGGGAGTCCTCGCTTTCATCGGAGCAGAGCGAGGCGACCTCCCAGGTACCTTTCGGGAGTTGATCGACCATTGCACCGCGAATCGATCCTCTTACCTCGATGAATATCCGTGGTATCGGGGCCAGGATCTGGATCTACCCCATTCTTGCTCATCGGTGAATCTCGCCGGGAAAATTCGTAAACTCAAGCGCTCTCTTGATCGTTGCTCTCTCCGTGCAGGAGAGATCCGTGCCATCCCGCTGGAAGTACGAGAGTTCAACGCTCAGGTGAAGAAAAGAGGTGGCAAAGGGGCCGTCGATGGCTGGGCGATGGGCAGGTTCCTCGGCTGGCTCTGGCGTCAGAAAGATCGGAAGATGATCGAGGTCTGGACCGATCGACTCGGAGGAAGGGAACGCTACGGCCCGCTTCTCTATCCATTGTTCCCGGGTTGTAAATTCAAGATCCTGGAACAGGACAAAGATCGGCAGTCATACAGAGCCACTTCCGAACAAGATCAAAAGACCATCGAAGTTCGCTTCCGCAAGGATTGCGAAGAGCTCAGTTTTTGCACAGCACTCGCCTCGATGACTGCAAAATATCTGCGCGAACTTCACATGGTCCTTCTCAACCGCTGGTGGTCGCAGCAGGTCCCCAACCTCAAACCGACCGCGGGATACCCTCAGGATGCGGGGCGCTTCATCGGTGAAGTCGATGGAGCCAGAAGGACACTCGGAATCGATACAAGGCTGCTCGTGAGGAGCCGGTAGAGGCCACAGGAGATGGGCCAGACTGGTATTCTTGCCATTTACGGGCCTCTCGGCTAGGGTTCTGTTCGTCGGAGAATGTCCGCGCAGAAATCCGCCGAAGGAGCACCTAGTGCCACAGCCGCGCCCGAGTTCCGATCTCGAGATCGCCAGAGCGACTCCTCTTATCGACATCCGCCAGGTTGCGAGCCGTTACGGCATCGAAGAGGACGAACTGGTCCTCCACGGCAAACACATGGCGAAAGTTCCTCTCTCGATCCTTGATCGAATCGGCGAGAATCCAACTGCAAAATACATCGATGTAACTGCCATCAACCCGACTCCGCTGGGCGAGGGGAAAACCGTCACCTCCATCGGCTTGGGCATGGGTCTGAACCACATCGGAAAAAAGGCGATCACGACCCTCCGTCAGCCCTCGATGGGACCTGTTTTTGGCATCAAGGGAGGCGCGGCAGGTGGAGGTCTCAGCCAGGTGATTCCGATGGAGGACTTCAACCTCCATCTCACAGGCGACACCCACGCCGTGGGTCTTGCAAACAATCTTCTGGCTGCGTGGGTCGACACATCGATCCTGATGGAAAACCCGCACCGAATCGATCCTCACTCTGTCACCTGGAAACGCTGCATCGATGTAAACGACCGCACCCTCCGGAACATCATCGTCGGCCTCGGTGGTCCAAAGAACGGAATTCCGAGGGAGACGGGATTTGACATCAGTAGCGCAAGCGAGGTGATGGCGATTCTGGGGCTCTGTGCAGGCGCTCACGACCTGCGAGAGAGGCTAGGACGAATCATCATCGGATTGAATGAAGTCGGAGATCCGGTTACCGCAGAAGAAATGGGTGCAGCAGGGTCGATGGCAGTCCTCCTCAAGGACGCGATCCACCCGACATTCATGCAGACCCTGGAGGGAACGGGCTGTTTCGTTCACACGGGCCCATTCGCAAACATCGCCCACGGCAATTCTTCCATCGTCGCAGACCGAATTGCCCTCGGCCTGTGTGATTACGTCGTCACGGAGAGCGGGTTCGGTGCTGACATGGGCGCCGAGAAGTTCTTCAACATCAAATGTCGCGTCAGTGGAATGAAACCGGATGCTGTCGTCCTGGTTGCAACGATCCGGGCCCTCAAGGTTCACAGCGGACGCTACAAGGTCGTTCCTGGCAAACCTCTTCCAGTTCGGATGATGGAGGAAGACATCTCGGCAGTCGAGGAAGGGTGTTCCAATCTCAGGAGACACATCGAGAATCTCGGCAAGTTCGGGATACCGGTGATTGTCGCTCTCAACCGATTCCCCTCGGACACCGATGGTGAGATCGAATCGGCCCTCAACATCGCCCGAGGGACCGGCGCCTTCGATGCCGTACTGTCAGAAGTTCACTCGCGAGGTGGTGAAGGTGGAGCAGTTCTGGCAGAAGCTGTCGTGAAAGCTTGCGATGAGGTGGACGTTGAATTCAAGATGACCTATCCCGATGATCTTCCATTGCGGGACAAGATTCGTGCCATCGGCACGGAAATCTACCGGGCAGACGGAGTCGATTTCAAGCCCGCCGCCAGCAATGCGATCCGGAAATTCGAAAAGTGGGGTCTGGGGAATCTTCCCGTCTGCATGGCCAAAACTCAGTATTCCTTCTCGGATGATCCGAAAAAGGTCGGCGCTCCCGATGGATTCCGGATCACCGTCAGGGATGTTCACCTCTCGGCAGGTGCTGGGTTCCTCTCCGCCCTTACCGGAGACATCATAACGATGCCAGGTCTGGGCTCACGCCCAGCCCTGCTCCAGATCGATCTCGACGATGAGGGGCTCCCCCAGGGTCTCTTCTAGCGAACGGTAAGGGAGTAGCCGATGTGTATCACCACTGTCGCCTTCTTGATCTCCCTCAATACTGTTCCAACTCAACTCGAAGAGACGAAACCTGTCGTCATCTCTTGCTCCATAAAATCTCTCGGTGAGGAAGAAGAAAAGGGAAAGAGTTTCGTCGCCAAGGACAAGAAGGGCAACCTGAAGGTCCAACTCGTCAAGAGTTCAATCATCGAGTCCCACACCATCACTTCCATGAAGAAACTGGATTCAGGAACAGTGATCCATGTACTCGCCAGAAAACAGGATGAACAGTTCGGTGCAGGTGGTGCGCGCTATCCACCGATGCTCATCCAGGTCCAGGCCATCGTTGCTGGCCCATTCAAGCCGATAACCGTTCCGGCGAAACTGACGGGACAAGGTTTTACCTGGACAAGCGGTCCGATGACATTTGTAGAGAATGGACGCGAAAGAGAAGTTTCGGACCATCGTTTGACCGCTGCACTCGGGATAGAAGTGCTATTGATTCAGCGGGAAAAACCCTCAGTTCTGAAAAAACGTCAGAAGATCTTCCTCAGTGGGTACCTCGACGACTCTGACCGCAAGAATCGGAAACTGGAGGCCGCCGAGATCATCATCCTTCAATCGAAGTGGAAAAAATACGATCAAACTCACGACCTGAAGAACCGGAAACCTCCACCGAAGAAGGATGAAAATGAGGAGACCGAAGAAGACGAGGAAATCCCCTTCTAGGGCTTCTCAATGGTTTCGAACAACAAAGCCTGCCGGAGTTTGAGTCCAATCTGCCGCAACAGGCCACCCCTCGTTCCATTTTCGTCGACTGGGGCGTCTGTCCTACCTGCCGCCGTCACGACTCCACCACAACCTTCATGAAAGTAATCTAGACTGCCAGCACACAAGAGATTCCAGATTCTCGTGCCTACCTCGACTTCTTGATCACATCGATCACATCTGGCCTGGTGACTGTGATGCTGGCCTCTGGCACGCATCTCGTGACAACGAACTCCGTTTCCTCCGATCTCCAGGAAGATACTCTTCCAGCGAGACCCGTGTGGCTGAACCTCGTCACCCGCTATGACGTGGGCGAGTTCGTGCAAGACCGTGTTTCGAAACTGGGGTAGATTTTCCTCGACGGCAAAAATCGGCTCGCTGATTCCCACGGTTCGAGTCTTCACGCACACGTTACCTGCACTCCTCGTGAGCCTTCGACTGATCCGGATCCTGGTCCCATCGAGTGCAGATCGATACTGGGGGAATCCCCCTCGAATCTCCTCGAGGATGCTTTCTGCCTGCTCCAGTAGCCATTTGTCTTTGGCGACCATCGCTTCAGAGCCGATCCTCGCGCAGTTGCTCGAGGTCACGTCGAAGTTGTTCATTCTCGCGTTTCAGGCGCTGGTTTTCGGCCAACAGATCAGCGCCTTCGTGACGCGAATCGTGACCTGCTCCCTGACCCGATGTCTCCGAATCGGCGAAGTAATTGCCCGCCAGCATCGCTGTCTTGACAGTGGCCCGATGCCGGACTTCCGAACTGTCGGTCCATTTCACCTCGTAGAGGCGTTCGTTCTTCGATCCGAGCCAGCCTTTCGCAAATGGGGTCCACCGGATCGATTCGACCTGGCCTCCCTTGCCACCGATCTCTGATTCAATGCGTTGCTTGTCGAGAATGCCGGCGACGATTCGAATTCCTATGAAAAGTGCGATCACCCCGATGATCCAAAACCACATGTCTCCCTGGTTCACAATCTGTTCAGGATCCATCTCGTTCCCTTTCGTTATCAATGGCTCTGTAGAGAGCCTGAGTTCCCAGTCGCCCACCTCCGGCCTGTAGAACTTCATCGTACAGTCGACGCGCCAACTTCAAGCCCTCGAGTTCGATTCCCATCTGTTCACATTCGGCCAGAGCGATACCGATGTCTTTGACGAAATGCTCGACGAAAAATCCAGGTTGAAAATCTCCCTGAAGAATACGGGGTGCCAGATTGGAAAGGGACCATGATCCGGCGGCACCCTCCGAAACACTTTCCAGTACCTTCTGCGCATCGAGACCTGATCGTCTGGCATAGAGCAGCCCTTCACACATTCCGATCATGGTGCTGGCGATGATGGTCTGGTTGACCATCTTGGTGTGCTGCCCGGCACCGGCACCCCCCTGGAGCAGTGCCTGCTTGCCCAGGACATCAAAGATCGGCTTGGCTTGCTCGAAGGATTCCACGTCTCCTCCGACCATGATGCTGAGAGTGCCATCCCGCGCTCCCACATCCCCACCCGACACCGGAGCATCGAGAGCTTGCATCTGCCTGGAGGTGGCCTGTTCGGCGATCCGTCGTGCCAGTGAAGGAGTACTGGTGGTCATGTCGATGACGATCCGGCACTTGCTATCTTCCTGCGAAGCAGCGAACAGACCCGATTCGCCGAAATAAACAGTTTCGACATCATCAGGAGTACCCACCATCGAAATGACGATGTCATGAAGTTGCGCCAACTCGGTGCCACTGGCAACCCAGTCCGCACCGGCCTCGATCAGTTGTTTGGCCCTGGAAGCAGTGCGGGTATGAACACCGAGCTGGTACCCCGCGGCGAGCAAATTTCTCGCCATCGAGAAACCCATCACGCCGCAACCGATCCAGCCAACGGATGGCGCCATCGACGCTCCTTTGCCTATTCACAACGATCTGGAACCCGTCGACAGTCTACCCGAGCACCACAGAGAATGTAGGGAGTGGAGGTACCTCGACATTTCAGGCTGACAGTGGCACCATCCACGATCGGCAGTCTCGTAGCGGGGACCCGGTTGTCCACTTCACAGCACCCGAGAGGTCAGCGATTCGATGGGATCGAAGATCAACTTCCTGCGCGAGTTCATCTCCCAGCCCGGTTCCATCGGGGCAGTGACTCCCAGTGGCAAGGTGCTTGCCTCGAGGATGCTGGATGGGATCTCACTCGATAGGTCCTCGGTGGTCGTGGAACTGGGTCCGGGCACCGGCGCCTTCACCGCCGAGGTTCTCAAGAGGATCTCCCCGG
Source organism: Planctomycetes bacterium UBA1146 (assembly GCA_002311345.1). GTDB lineage: Bacteria > Planctomycetota > UBA8108 > UBA1146 > UBA1146 > UBA1146. The sequence goes on from DCAA01000026.1 coordinate 177,233, forward strand.
ATGCCCGTTTCCTGGCCGTCGAGAAGAATCCTACCTTCGTTCGTAAACTCGAGAAGCACTTCGACAAGATCGAAATCATCGAGGGAAATGCTTCTGAACTGGTTTCGATCCTCCACGAGAAGGGGATCGAGCAGGTCGACACTGTCGTCTCGGGGCTCCCCTGGGCTTCTTTCCCTGAACCCCTGCAAGAAGAGATCCTGTCAGAGGTCTCCCGGGTCCTCTCCCCGGAAGGGTGCTTCGTGACATTTGCCTACGGGGGGATACACCTGTTTCCAAAAGCACGCGCATTTCGTCAACGTCTCGACAACTTGTTCCAAGACGTTGTGCGAACTCGAGTCGCCTGGCGTAATCTTCCTCCAGCATTCGCCTACCACTGCAGGAGGTAACTCAAAGTGTCCGAAATCGAGAAGATCATCTATCTCGTCGTGGGATTGATCACCGTCATCGCATTCGTGGTGTGGATCGTCATGCAGGGTAAGAGGAAGAACAAAGAACGAAGCGAAGCACTCGAACAGGGGATGAGGCGCTTCGGACTGTTGTTCCACGCCGATTCCGATGAAAGTGCCGGCAAACTGCTGGCACCCCACCCTCTGGGGAAATGTGGATCGCCCAAGGGAGCCACCAAGGTTGGTCGGGGGAACTACCGCGATCACGAGGTGGTGATCTTCGAATACACCTACATGATCCATACCGGTAAGAGTTCTCACGCAGTCATCCAGACGGTCGTGATTCTGAAGAATGAGCAGAAGTTCCCTGATCTGGATATGGGTTCAGAGAATTTCTTCGACCGCTTCAAGGAATATTTCGGTGCCCAGGATATCGATTTCAGTTCCAACCCCGGCTTCAGTCGCAAGTACCGCCTGCGCGGAGATGACGAATACGCCATCTGCGATCTATTCCGGCCACAAGTACTGGAGTACTTCGAGAACCACGACAAGATCCAGCTCGATATCAAGGGCGATCAGATACTGATCTACCAGCCTGGAAAATACTGCAAGTCAGCCGAAGACCTCGAACTCCTGCTGAACCGGGCCGTGGAGATCAAGAAGGTATTCTCCGGTAAAAGGCGCTAATCGACCGGTGTCGTCACTCTTCTAGCGCGGCTCGTCTCAAATCCAACTCATCGATGGTAAATCTTCGGCAGGCGATCCAGGGCGATTCCCCTGGGCTCCAGTGCCCGTAGGTGATGGCGATGATGGTGCCATCTTTTTGCTGAAGGACTGCCGGATAGGCACAGTCTCCACCAACATGATTGTCCATCAACCGGACCCGATACTGTCCCTCGCTGCCGTCGATGATATCTTGCCACTTCCCGACCCAGCCGACCCAGTCCCCCTTGGTGATACTCTCGCGGGTGGTATCACGAAATGAGATGAAGAGGCGGCCATCTCCTGTGTGGATGGCAGTGTGTCGATCACCGGTAAGCGCCGCCGGCAGTTCTCTCGGTTCGGACCAGGTCAGCCCTTCATCCTTGCTGAAGATGACGAAAGAGTTTCGAGTTCGACTGTTTTCTCGCATCAACAAGGCGATCGTCTTGCCATCGGGAGAACGCACGAATCCCGGTTCACAAAGGTGAACATCCGCTCGATGCGCAATGGAGATCGGTGCTGACCAGGTCAAACCACCATCCGATGAGATGGTCTGAAGAACATCGAACCGCGAAGGACCTCGCTTGGAACGCAGGAACCGACCATCGTCATGGAACCAGGATGCATAGCGGCCATCGGCCAGGCGAGCGACCGACCCCATCACCACGATGCCACCCCAGTCCCCCGCTGCCTTCAACGGACTCCATGATGCGCCATCATCTTCGCTGACAGCGAGTCTTGCCGGATACAGCCCGGACCATACGATCAAGCGCTTGGTCCCCTCGGGATCGATCACCCGGTGGATGGTCGGAACCTCTTTCGAACTGGCCCAGTTATCCGGGGTAGCAAGTCGCTCGCTCCAGCTCTTGCCTCCATCTTGGCTCTTCTTGTAGACGATGGCGCCTCTTCCGTGCCCCTTCGGATAGACGCAAAGAACCGTCTTGTCGTCCTCGAGCAGTACAGCGCTCGGATGACCGAGGTATTGCCCCTTCTCACGATCGATGGTGATGACTCCGGCGGTATCGTCGGTGAGATCGACCACGGGAATGGTGTACCCCGACGGCAGTGGCTTGTCGTCGACAGGACCTACCGGTGCGAGGGTCAGTACAGGTAGTAGCAGAGCAGACAGAGTCGTCATGCAGCAGACTTTGCTCCCGGAGCCAGCACCGATCGCATCGCGCCGTAACCGATGGCGACCACCAGACCCACGATCACGGCAGTGTGTGCCGCCTCGGTGGTGCCGGCTCCAGTGGAAGCGAGGCCGAATCCATGACTCAATGCGCCGCCGAGCAGAATCCCCGCGACCGTCAGCGCCGCATCACCATTGCCCTCACCGGTCATCACCAGTTGGCGGACGGGACATCCCCCAACCAGGCAACCACACAGACCGACCAGTGCCAGCGACAATGCCGACCAGAGGTGATCGGTATGAGCCGCAGGCTGTCCCTCGAGACCTGGAATCGATTTTCCGGTGCTGATGACGACCACTCCGTAGCCGATCATCATCGCCAGTGCAGCCAGGATCATCCGTCGATCCTTCTGGAATACCTGGCGCGCAGCGGTGACGGCACAGAAACGGGTCATCGAGAGGATGGCTCCGGCCACCAGCGCCACGACCAGCGAAATCAACCACGGAGCATGGGCCGGAGCAGCGGCGCCGTCGGGACCAGGACCGTCGAGGAGGCCGAGATACCAGAGCACTCCCGCCAGCCCCAGCAGCGCCGGCCCGAGCAGACCGACCGGCGCAGGGACCACCTGCGTCTTACCGACGCTATAGCCACGCTTCTCGAACAGCAGCCCGAGACCGACTCCAGCGATGAAGCCCGGCAGGGCGATCCATGCTGTCAGGTCCAGTCCCCCCAGCCGCTGCAGCATCCGGAAGGGACAACCGAGGAACACCAGGCTGCCGATCCCCATCCAGATGCCGAAAAAGAAGCGAGTGACTGCATGGCTGCCTGAACGCGCCTGCCACTTCCCTCGTAGCAGCATCCACATCAGCGCACCGAGCACGATGCCGAGAACCTCCGGACGAAGGTAGTGCAACTGGGTAGGATCACCGAAGAGACGCAGCGATCCGGCGCTATCGCGCAGGAAGCAGGCACCACAGATGCCCATGTTTCCCGGGTTGCCGAAGTAAACCAGGGTTCCACAGCCCAATCCCACCAGCAACATCGCGAGCAGGCCGTTTCGTGTTCGACTGGAATTCACATCTCCACGGAGCATCACAGCCCCCTTTCGATGGCAAGAGAGTACTACAGCGGCAGATCTCTTCCACCCCAGGACTCAACGCCCGAAGATCACCTCGAGAACCAGTTGCACCGAGACGTCGCTGCCATGGATCGACTTCTCCGGATAGAAAACCCGCGGTGCGATCTCACCGAAGAGCCAGTCCTCGTGGAGCAGACGGCGCAACCCCAGTCCCAGGCCGACACCGGTACGGGCAGGATCGTCTCCGAGCACACCGCGAATATCGCCGGAGATCCTCAACAAGGTGCGATCATCCAGCGGAAGAAAGTAACTGGTGACCAGCAACGCCTCGAGATCCTGACGCTCGAACCAGACCCCCTCGATAGCCAGACGCAGCAAGCGTTGATCGAAGGCTCGCTCGAAACGCAGTTGCGTGCGCTCGCCGTATCCGATCTCGCCCCGGTACTCCAGGCTCTGGATGAAACGCAAACTCCAGGTATCTCCCAGCTCGTGATCTTCGCGCCAGCGCAGTCGTACCCGCGCCTGGGGATCGCTCGAGAGCTTGACCCCTCCATCGAGCGACAGGTGACCGCGGTCACTGCTGAATAGTGCCGCTCTCAGTCCCGACACATCTTCCTCGGGTAGAAGGGACTGCTGCTCTTCCTCCTGTGCCGGTTCCCCCAGCAGGTCTCCCAGGTCAGTCAAGAAATCGCTGCGGAACGACTCGAGGAACAGTCCCAGCCTTTCCCTGGTATTGGGCAGTACCGCGTGGCCCCGGATGCGCGTCCGGAATTCGGACTCTCCCCCTTCGAGCAGCCGCAACTCGGTTCTCACCCGATATCGAGTCTTTCCCGCTTCCTCATCGAGGCGAGTATCACCGAAGAAGTTGTCGATCCGGTCACTGAGATCGAGCACCCGATCGCCGATCCTACGGTGCATCGCCGACAGTCGTTCGGGAAGGGTAGAAATCTCTTGATCAGGGTTCTGCTCATCCGGGAGAGACTGAGCCGGAAGCGAACCGGCAGCAAAGAAGTGGAGCAACCCAACCACACAGATGAATGGGCACCAGAGTCGACGGGAAATCTCCCTCAGATGATGGTATCGCTGAGCCGGCAACTGAAGAGTCCCCCCTGTCCGCTGACACGACCCTCGACGCAATGCACCTCACTGACCCGGAGGGTAATCGCCAGAGAGTTGCGGGTGAACAGCGATCTGCGAAGGCAATTGAAGTCCTGGCTCACCGCTGGGGTAGGTCGTGAGCCATGAATTCCTCGGCTGCGGCGGTTCCCTCCCCGATGAGAGCCCGCTGGCTGATTCCCGATGTAACAGAGCCGAGCAGGCGATAGCGTCGATGCAACTGCCCCATCGAACCATCGCTCGCTACGGACAGGGCAACTGACCCAGACAATCCAGCGTGTCGGTGGTCGGATCCGTCCCACAGGCTGGGAACGGTGGCGGTGGCGGATTTCCACCCGAGAATAGATACATCAGCACGTAGATCGGGTCGGAGATATCGTTGGCAGAATCGTCATTGGCATCGAGAGCATCGGGGCAGTCGCAAATCGTCTGGCAACCGCTACCAAAAAGGACTGTCAGCATCATCACGGCATCGGCGATGTCGACCTCTCCATCCCAGGCGGCATCACCACGAATGAAGTCGGGCAATACCAGACCCTCCTGCTGATAGATGATCACCACGTCGGCCAACTCATCGATCAGAGTCAAATCGAGATCTCCATCGTTATCGACATCCATCATGACGGCACAACTGGCCGCAATCGGGGCGAGGAACTCCTCCTGGAAGGTGAAGTTGCCGTTACCGTCATTGACATAGAAGTACCAATCTCCCAGGTAACTGGAGATGATCCAGTCGAGATCGCCATCGCCATCCATGTCGCCCACATCGGTCGCCAGCGGGAAATTGTCAGCGGGATACACATCCGGTGAAGAGATGGTGCCATCTCCGTTGCCGAAGTTGACGGTGCCATTATCCTGGCTCGCATTGACGCTGGTGACGTCGAGATTGCCATCGCCGTTGAGATCTCCCAGTGCCAGCATCCAGGTTCCACTCACCGCCGGTTCACTGTCCGACTCGGTGAAAGTACCGTCACCGTTATTGAGATTGATGACGATCTCGCCACTGTTGATCATGCCGATCACCAGGTCGAGTAGACCATCTCCATTCATGTCTCCAGTCGCCAGGGAACGCTCCCCGGAACCACCGCCTTCAAAGAAACTGGGGCCCGAGAAAACGCCACTGGCATTGCCAATGTTGATCAGGATCGAGAGATTGCCGTTGCCGTAGTTGGTGTTCACCACATCCATGTCGCCATCGCCATCGACATCGAAAACCGCGACGCCGCGAGGGGAGAGACCCACATTGATCTGTTGCTGGGGCTGGAAAGTCCCATCACCGTTACCAAGCAGGACCGAAACCGTATCCATCGCGATATTGCACACCACCAGGTCGACATTTCCATCGCGATTGAAATCTGCCGGCTCATTGGGGCTGGCCTGCAAGTTGACCGAACTGACCGGGGTAACCATCTGACTGAACAAACCACTACCGTTGCCCTGATTCAGGTAACAGCGCACGTCCGCGGTATCTTCGTTGATGACAGCGATGTCGAGGTGCCCATCGTTGTCGAGGTCAGACCCGATGCCACCGTAACTGCGAGTCGAAACGTTGGGATTGGTACGAGTCGACCAGTTGGCAATCTCTGTGAACTCTAAAGTCGCCGGCTCGGCCTTGGTCCAGAACAGGAAACTGTATCCGCCCGACTGAATCGAACTACCAGTGAGGGCAGTGATGGATTCAGAGAGGATCACCATCACCTGCTCACCGGCCGAAAATGGATTGTTGGGGGTGAGTCGAATCGTCTGGCCACCATTCACGATGGAGATCACGCCTTCAGCCGGTCCGCTCCAGCGCCCAAAAGCCCAGAAGGAACTGGAGGTCACCGTCGCAGGAATGACCGCTTCATCGAAGTTGACCGAGATGGATGTATCGACGGGCGCGGTCAAA
>DCAA01000026.1:183654-318648 GCA_002311345.1 Planctomycetes bacterium UBA1146
CAGGTCTGTGGTTTGAGTAAGTCCCCATCATAGCGGACCCGGAGAGCACTTCCGAGGACATCATCCTCGATCGAGGTGGCCACCGTCACTATCGCCCATTTCGACATTTCGAGCGCCGAAATATTCTTTCCAGCGTCCGTCAACAAGCGCTGCGGTGTCCGGATCGCAAAATAATTCTTCGGGATAACCCGGTTTCATCCGGGCGTCGATAACGATGGGAGGGTGATGGGCGACGTGATTTCGGACCACCTCGCTGTCCCTGGAATGGATGTCTGCAGCCGGTTCGAAACGGGTGAAGGTGGTCCACAGGAAGCGTGTGACGGACCGTGTCGCTGAGGCCGCATCGTCGAGCAGGACCACCAGTGGCCAGGGCTCCAGCGAGGACTCCTCGAGCAGTCGATCGGCTGCATCCGGTTGAGCCTCATGGGCCGGGCCCTCCACCACCAGGCAGCCGCGGCAGAACACCTCGGCACGGTCGAAGCCAGAAGGTAGTTTCCCCACGAACTCATCGGGTAGGTCCCGGATCGCCTCACCCAGTCCCAGCAGGAAACCCTTTGATCCCTCGTTCACCAGCGGCCCCGTGTAATCGAGGGTGTCCATACTGGTGCATGAGATGACGTGCAGATCTGTGGTGAAATTTGCTCGAGCCAGGACATATTCGAGAGTCGCCCGGAAATCTCTCAGGTCCACATCTCCATCGGTCAGGAGCAGGAACTTGGTGAGAGAAAGTTGACCTTCTCCCAGGATCCTGAAAGCAGAGACCATCGCCTCGCGAGAATACCGATCTCTGATCACAGCCGCTGCCAGCGAGTGGTATCCGGTCTCTCCGTACGACCACAGTTGTTTCACCGTCGGCATCACCAGCGGAAAGAGGGGAGAGAGCAACTGCTGGAGAAAATCCCCCAGGTAGAAATCTTCCTGGCGTGGTTTCCCCACCACCGTGGCAGGGAAGATGGCATCGTGTCGATGAGAGATGCTCGAGATCTTCATCACCGGATAGTCGTGCTGCAGGGAGTAGTAGCCGTAATGATCCCCGAAGGGGCCTTCGGGCCAGCGCTCTCCGGGTAACGCGATGCCCTGGATGGCGAACTCACACTCAGCGACGACAGGATGCGCCATCGCTCCACTGCGGGCCATCTTGAGTGGTCCTCCCTGAAGCAAGGAGGCCAGCAGCAGTTCTCCCACATTCTCCGGAAGTGGTGCCACCGCACTGGCGATCAACGCGGGCGAACCTCCGAGCAGGCAGGTCACGGGAAACTCCTCGCCGATCCTTTCCGCCTCCATCAAGTGATACCCCGAACCCTTGTGAATCTGGAAGTGGAGCCCGAGATGGCCTGGGTCGTGTTTCTGTAGGCGATAGATGCCAAGATTGTGACGATGATCTCGCGGATGTTCGGTATAGGTCAGTGGCAAGGTGATGAATGGTCCTCCATCTCCTGACCAACTGGTAGTGATCGGCAAATCATCGAGTGTCATTCGTGGATCCTGAACCTCCAGTACCGGTCCATGGGATCGAGTTTTCAAACCGACACGCAGCAAGGTTTTCGCCACATCCCGAGCACCCCAGAATTTGGCGAGTGTCGGCGGCACTATCGTTTCTGCGAGGTGAACCAGACGCTCGATGAATTGCTGTCCGTGATCACCGAAACCGATCTGTACCCGGCGTTGGGTACCAAAAAGATTGGTCACCAGCGGAAAACGAGATCCAATTGGATTACGAAAGAGAAGCGCCGGACCTTCGGCAGCGATGACCCTACGGTGGATCTCTGCGACCTCCAGATGGGGATCGACAGGAACATCGATCTCAACGAGATCGTCGGCGGATCGAAGATCCTCGAGATATCCACCCAGGTTGCGTTGCATCGGAGGCTCCTGGCCATATCAGCACGGCCTGAGCGTGATGCTGCGATAGCCTTGCTCGTCTGTCCAGTGCTTCAGGCAACGTCCTCGTCAGGAGAGATGGGGATCCCCTCGACGCTCTGAACCCGAACCTCGGGACCTTCGACCAGCTGATAATCCACCCTGCACCTACCGAGCAGATCCCCGCGGAATCGCTCTGTCAGGGCTGCGACGAAGGATTCCGGAACCACACTGGCCTCCCGGCCGATATCAATCTGAATACGCGTGACACGCCTCAGCCCCCCCATCAGAGCAGCACTGCGGGTAGAATCGAGTATCTGACCAAGCAGGGACACCTGAAAACTCCTTTGCGACCCTCGAGGAGTCTCTTCCTCGCTCAACTGGATCGATGTCGATGGATGTCTTCGGATCTATCGCAGCGCAGGTGAAGGGGTATTTTTCAAGATCCTGATGTTGCCGGAACGGGAGGCGCCAGGGGGACCACCATTGCCCTGGGGCGAGATTCCAAAAAAAAGAGCACTTCGCGAGCGATTATCCTGCTCCCAGCGCCAACGCGATCCAACTGCGCACACCGATCGGCATCGCAGCATCATCGACCTGGAATCGGGGATGATGGCAGAAATGGACGATTCCTTGCGATTCGTCGCGGTTCCCGAGAAACAGGAACGCAGCGGAAACCTTCTGGCCGTAATAGGCGAAATCCTCTCCCCCGAGCACCGGAGTGCCCTGGTCGGAAAGCGGAACCTCGACCGAGATGGACCGGCGAGCCTCCTGACAGGCATCCGGATCGTTGAAGGTCACCGGATATCCTTCGGTGATCTGCACATCGGCGCTACATCCATGTGCCTTGGCAACGCCCTCGGCGACTTCCGTCAGGCGTTGTCTGGCCACATCTCCCACCTGCTTGTCAAAGGAACGGATCGTACCGCGCAACTCGACCTTCTCGGGGATGACGTTGTCGGCAGTACCGCCGTGAAACTGCGTGAATGTAACCACACAGGATTGAATCGGATCGATGTTACGCGAAACGATGTGCTGAGCCGATGAGATGATCTGGCTGCCACACAAGATCGGATCGTTGCAAACATGTGGAGTGGCTGCATGCCCCCCCCGTCCGGCGATCACGATGCGAAAGGTATCTGGTTGCGCCATCGTCGGACCCTCGACGATACCGATCTTGCCGGTATTGAAGGCGGGCCAGACATGCATCCCGAAAATCCTGTCGACCCCTTCCAGGCAGCCATCGGCGATCATCGCCGGAGCACCGCCAGGCAATGCCTCCTCGTTGGGCTGGAAGATGAAACGAATCGAACACCCGAGGCGATCGCGGATCCCTGCAAGTGCGCAGGCGGCCCCGACCAGCATCGAGGAATGAGCATCATGACCACACATATGAGCAGCACCAGGAATGGTGCTTCGATGGGGAAGATCGGTCTCCTCGTCCATCGGCAACGCATCCATGTCGGCACGGAACGCGACGCAGCGAGTCGCTCCGGGAACCTCGATGTCCCCCACCACGCCGGTTTTTCCAATCTGCTCTCGCGTGTCGATTCCGGCTGCTTTCAACTGCTCGGCGATGAGGCCGGCGGTACGGACGGTATCAAAACCGATCTCGGGGTGGCTATGGATGTCGCGCTGGAGAGTAATGACCTGCTCCATCACGCCACCAGCGAGTTCCTGAACATCGACTTCCTTGATGGTGGCCATCAAACCTCCTCTATTGTGTTGCTTCAGATCAGATTCTGGACCATCCACCGGTTCCAGGAAAGCGCTCGCGTTGCCGACATCGGGTCATTCGGCTACCCTCGACGCTCCGACCGCCGCTGTGGTTGGATCTGGAGGACACCATGGCAGAAAAACTGACGAGCCAGAGTGTGGATTTTCCACGCTGGTACCAGGAAGTAGTACAGCGAGCTCAACTCGCCGAGAACTCACCTGTTCGCGGTTCGATGATCATCAGGCCCTACGGATACGCTCTGTGGGAACAGATGCAGTCGGTACTCGACGGCATGTTCAAGGAGACCGGCCACCTCAACGCTTACTTTCCACTGTTGATTCCAGAAAGTTTCCTGCGCAAGGAAGCGGAACACATCGAGGGTTTCTCTCCAGAACTGGCGATCGTCACCCACGCCGGTGGAAAAAAACTGGAAGAGCCCTACGTCATTCGACCCACCTCGGAGACGATCATCTGGGACGCCTTCAGCAACTGGATCCAGTCCTACCGAGATCTGCCGCTACTGATCAACCAGTGGGCTAACGTGGTGCGCTGGGAGATGCGTCCGCGCCTGTTTCTACGCACCACCGAGTTCCTGTGGCAAGAAGGCCACACCGCACACGCCACTGCCGAAGAAGCCCACGAGGAGACGATCCGGATGCTGGGGGTGTATGCACAATTCGCCGAGGAGTACATGGCGATACCGGTGATCCAGGGAGTAAAGACGGAGCGCGAGAAGTTCGCCGGCGCGGTGAAGACCTATTCCATCGAGGCGATGATGGGCGATGGCAAGGCACTCCAGGCCGGCACCAGTCACGATCTGGGCCAGAACTTTGCGAAGGCCTTCGACGTCAAGTACCAGAGCGCCGAAGGGACCGAGGAATATGTCTGGGCCACCTCGTGGGGAGTCTCGACTCGGCTGGTAGGGGCACTGGTGATGGCGCACGGAGATGACCAGGGGCTGGTGCTGCCACCACGACTCGCTCCGATCCAGACGGTGATCGTGCCGATCTACAAGGGAGAGGAACAGCGCGGCGTCGTTCTCGAAGCCTGCGGCCGCATGGAGGCGGCACTCAAGGATTCCGGTGCCAGAACCCATCTCGACGACCGCGATCAGTTCCGTCCCGGCTACAAGTTCAACGAGTGGGAATTGAAGGGAGTCCCGGTGCGCATCGAGGTGGGTCCGCGCGATCTGGAGAAGGGAGAGGTGGTGCTCGCCTTCCGACACAACGGTGAGAAGAAGTCGCTGCCGATCGAGCAAGTCACCGCCCAGGTGATGAACGTGCTCGAAGAGGCACAGAAGGGTCTGTTCGAGAAGGCGCTGGCCTCGCGCGAAGATCGAACCTACACCGTCGACAGCTATGACGAGTTCAAAGAGCGCATCGATGGAGGCGGTTTCTTCCTCTGCCACTGGGATGGAACCACCGAAACGGAGGAGAAGATCCAGAACGAAACGAAAGCGACGATCCGCAATATTCCCCTGGAAGCGCCGGACGATCCCGGTCAGTGCATGGTTACCGGGAATCCCAGTGCGCGTCGGGTCATCATCTCGAAGGGCTACTGATGGCCTGGCTCCTGCTGGTCCTGACACTGGTGACGACGGAGGTTCAACCGATGAACAACCTGCAAGATCCTGCAGCTGCGAGTTACTCGATCTCTCTCGGCGAGGCAGCGCAGCATCGTGTTCTCGTCGAAGCCAGATTCCCGGTCCCGGCCAGCGGCAAACTGGAACTCTGGATGCCGGTCTGGACACCTGGTTCCTACAAGATCCGCGACTACGCCCGACACATCGAGGAGATCACCGCCAGCGACGAGACGGGTACGGTTCTCAAGGTGGAGCGCCCCTCGAAGAATACCTGGCAGATCGAATCAATCGCCGGTGAAACTGTAGTTGTACGGTATCGTCTCTATGCCAGGTTGCTGACGGTGCGCACCAACTTCGTCGAGGCAGGTTCCGGATTTCTCAATGGAGCGGCGACTTTCCTGCTGCCACGTTCAAGCGATGGACCCTTTGACATCACCATCGAATTGCCCGAAACGATGGCCAGCGTGGTCACCACACTGCCACAGTCAGGACCCAATCGATGGCGTGCGCAGAATATCGATCAGTTGTGTGATTCTCCGATCATCTTCGGTTCTCCTCGAGTCCAGAAATTCGAGATCGAATCGATCCCTCATCATCTGGTGAACCTCGGAGGAGAGGATCTCTGGGATGATGAGGAATGTGCTAATGATGTGCGCCTCATCGCCTCTGAGTTGGCCAACTTCTGGGGCGAGATCCCCTACGATGAATACCGCTACCTCAACGTCATCGCAGAAGGTGGAGGCGGGCTCGAGCACAAAAACTGTACCTTGATGCTCACCGGACGATGGAGCTGGGGAGACAAGGACCGACGTAAGGGCTGGTACGGTCTCGTCAGTCATGAACACTTCCATGCCTGGAACGGTAAACGTCTGCGCCCTGAAGCACTGGGCCCCTTCGACTACGAGCAGGAGGTGTTCACTCCCGATCTCTGGTTTGTGGAAGGATTCACGAGTTACTACGACAATCTTCTCATCGCCCGGGCTGGGCTGATCGATCAGAAGGAATATCTCAAACGTCTCGGCAAGCAGATCTCAGGTATCCAGCAGACCCCCGGCCGCCTGGTCCTGCCTCTTTCACGAGCCAGCACGGATGCCTGGATCCGCCACTACCAGCGCGATGAAAACTCCGTCAATAGCCAGATCTCCTACTACACCAAGGGTGCCGTGGTCGCCTGGCTCCTGGATGCGAAGATACGCGCTGCCAGCGATCATCACAAAACCCTCGACGATGCGATGCGACTGGCTTATCGCAGGTATTCCGGTGAGCGCGGTTATTCTCATGAGGAGTTGCTCTCCATCTTCGATGAGGTAGCCGCAACTGATCTCTCCGATTGGTTCGAACGCTTCATCGACGGTACCGACGAACTGGAGTACGAAGATGCTCTGGAGGTCTTCGGCTTACACTTTCAGCCGGAGAAAGAGGATGAAGATGACCTGGAGGAAAAAGAAAAGGAAGAAGAAGAACCGGTGCCCGGCTGGCTCGGCATCGACGCCAGTGAATCGGACGGACGATGGGTGGTCACTCGAGTGCGCGTAGGTACACCCGCCTACGATGGTGGTCTCAATACCGAAGACGAAATCATCGCACTCAATAAATACCGCACCTCGTCCGGAAACTGGAAGACGATTTGCCTCCAGCATCCCCCCGGGACCGCGGCCGAGTTACTGGTCTCCCGGCGCGGAGTTCTGATCCGACTCGACATCGTCTTCGGCAAGAAACCGGATCTGAAGTGGAAGATCCAGGTCCATCCAGAAGCCACCGATGAACAGGCCAACCGGCGTGCTTTGTGGCTCGGTCGTGCCGGAGTCGAGGCGCGTGAGAAGGAACTGGATGAGGCTCGCAAGGAAGAACCCGAAGATCCGAAAAAGGACTGAAAACCGCTCCTGAGACGCTCGCCAACGTCACCTGGCTTGCTGGCGCCAGGAACCGATTGGCCGATCCCACGACGACATCTTATTCTCAAGATGAGGAGGATCCGGGCACTAGATCCGCCCGCTTTCCCGTACAGCCTCAGGAGGACCCAGTGACTTCAGTGATCGAAAGTTTCTCCCAGCGTCGAGAATTCGTCCGACTTCATACCGAAATCCCCGTGCGCTACAAGTTCCTCTCCAAGGAAGTGGAAATCCCTGAGGATTCTGTCTTCGAGGGTTCTACGTCGCAAATCGGTGGCGGAGGATTGATGCTCCACGGCCGGATCCCCAGCTTCAACTGGATCCCGGCCCTTCTGATGGGCAAGATTCACCTGGGAGTGAACCTGCTGCTGCCCTCCCTCGATCAGGCGATCAAGGGTTTGTGTCAGGTCTCCTGGATCGAAGAGATCCCCGAGAACCGTGACCGCTGTAGCGTTGGACTTCGATTCATCGATATCCAGAAGGAAGATCAGGACCAGGTGATAAAGTACCTGATCCGATCTCAGGTACGCCGCTAACGAAAATGTGCGGCGCACCCGGAAAGGTGACGCCGGCATGCCTGCCCTCCCGACGATGTTCATGGCGGTTTTGCTGTGGTACGTCGTCCCGGAGTTTGGATTCACCAGTAAATCGTGGCTCGGGGAGATCTTTCCTGCAGACGGTCTCCTCATTCCCAGCCTGGCCCTGCTTCTGGCTCCCGCTGTGGCGACCACCTTTTCGTTGCAACTCTCGGCGCGCAAGCAAGGTCTCGAGTTGTCACGACGCCTGGGAATGGCTCACATCAGTGGCATGATCGCCGCAGTGGTCTTGTGGCTGACGATCCTCACCTTCGGCAACTGGTTCAGCCTGACCCGTTCGAGGATCCCCTCTGATTGGCCGGGGATGGCCACGCTGGTGGCGTTTCTGCCGCTCGTTATCGGCATCGGGTTGACCACCATTCCGATCTCCTGGGCGGCGAGAAGACGTACAGCAGCCACCGTGACGAGGGACTTCTGGGACCAGTGTCGACCGCACCTGGTGCTGCTGGTACCGCTGACGCTCCTGAGTGCCAGCGAGGATTGGTTACTGCTCCACCCCGATCGGATCGCCGAGTTCCCGGGACCACCATGGCTACTGCTGCTGGGGCTCTACCTGGTCATCATGATTCTGGGACTGCCTCTGTTGCTGAACCTCATGCTCTCCTCACGTCCGATTCCTGCAGGTGCCTTGCGCGAGAGACTGATGGATCTGGCGCGTCGAGGCCAGATTCGATGTGGCATACCGCGGATATGGAACACCGGATCGCGGCCGATCCTCAATGCCATGATCACCGGATTGCTCCCGTTCCAGCGCAGGATCTACATCACCGACCAACTACTACAGGTCTCATCCGGTGATGAACTGGAAGCGGTCTTCGCTCACGAACTGACTCACGCTCGGGAAAGGCACCTGTGGATCTATCTTCTCACAGCAATCGGATTCATCTTCTGCTGGCTGCTGTTCGACAGCAAAGATCCGACCGTCGCCGAAATGCTGGCGATGGGGATCATCGCCAGCACCTTCTGGATCTTCTTTGGCAGGCTGTCTCGACAACTGGAACATCAAGCTGACATCGGAAGCGACGAGTTGACCCGACAACCAGGTGCCATCGCCGGGGCACTGGCACACATCGCCATGCTCGGAAGTGGACTGAAACAGCGAGGAGGTTGGCGACACCCGGCGATTCTCGAGAGAATCCGGGTTCTTCATCGGTACCGCGAAGATGCTCTTTTTCGCTCTCAATTCCGTCGCCACAGCCACCGTCTGACGCTTCTGGTTCTCGCCCTGGTGGCCATTGCTGGCCTCGCACTGCTGATCGAGAACTCGAATGAACCCTCGGTCTCACCGTGGCAGCAAAAGTTCAACCACGCACTGTCATTTCTCGAGGCCATCGATGAACTCCGATCCAGACCCGGAGGAGACTCCAGCCGAGCGGATGAACTGCTGGTTGGATCGCAGAAGTGGCTCAGTGAGGGAATCCGGGAGTTGGTGCAACTGGATGCCAGGCACCCATCGCTTGCAGAAGCCTACGAGACACTGGCACTGATTTATGACCAACTCGATCAAGGATGGAATGCCACGGCATGCAGGATCCTGGCGACATCCGCCCGGCGCACCGCATCAGGGACAAAATGACATCGGGCTACCGGTTTTCCCCGGGAGCCCGATTCGAATTCAGTCGCAAGGACGCCGTTCTTTGCTCAGTTCTGACAGATGTGGAAACTGCCCTGATTCATCGCAGCGAGGGTCTGCATGAAGTTGATCCCCTCGGTTTCGGTTCCGATGAAAATGGTATGGATGGGAACCATCTGCCAGTTGGCCATGGTGATCTCGCTGAGCGCCTCTGTAGATGTATCGATACCGTCGCAGTAAGGCGCACCGTCACTCAAGATGAGGACCTGACGGTGCTGTTTGCTCGACAGGTTACAGATCTGCAAGGTCTGGACCGCCGCAGGAGCAAGACAGGTCCAACCATCAGCTTGAAGTGAATTGACCCAGGTGAGCGCAGCCGTCTTCTCTGGCAACCGTGCTGGACGTGGGGTCGGTGACCAGACCACCGTATTGGAACTGAAGGCCACAAGACTGAACTCAGCCGCCGGACTCAGAGACAATATTGCGCCAGCCACTTCTTGTTTGAGATCTTCCATCGCACCACCCCAGTCCATCGATCCGGACTTATCGAGGCACCAGAAGAAAGCATCTCCCTCGTAGTCCTGGCCGTAGAAGATGATGGTCTCGGGAGCGTCTTCATCGTCGCCATCGCCGCCGCCACCTCCAGAGGGCATATCCAGAGGTCTGCGAACTCCTTCCTCCTGGGAAGAGGCAAGGACCCACATCGTTGAAGACAGGATCAGGGGGAAAAGAACCACAGCAATCCACAACAACGGGATTCCGAACAGACGGAATGAATCGCCGTGGCAAGGATTGAAATCGGTCTGGTCATTTGACGGCACGGTCCGTCTCCTTCCGAAGGGACGTCGAGACCCGGTCCCACCTGCAGGGAGGACTCGAGGGCTCGTGCCGGTTTCCTTGCATTGGCAAGAAACCGTCTTGTCTGTGCGAAAGAGGAGGACCGGTGTGTCATGCCGGTATACAAGCCTCACCTATTGTGGTGCTTCTGGCCGCTGATGGAGACTCGATTTGGACCAATAGCGGGCACGTGAATTGCGGAGGGTCAGGAGCCGAGGGGGAGAGCGGTTTCCTCCGATGAGAGCCACCCGGAATCAATTACCGGAGTGGTGCTACAGCAAGGAAGCCTGGCGTAGATTTCGCATCAACTCATCGAGACCGGCGCGATCGGGCAGTCCATCGATGGCGCCTTCGGCGGCCGCCACAAGAGCTCCCATGGCACAAGCAGTGAGCAACTTATCTTCGAGATCCGCTCCCCGGAGACTGGCATCGATCCAGCCGGCAGCAAAAGCATCCCCACAGCCTGTGCCATCGACCTCCACCACCTCCGGCGCCACGATCTGGCCGCAACCCTGTGGATCCGCCCATACCGCCCCGCGTTCACCACAGGTCACCACAACGGTCTGGGCCCCCATCGCTTTCAACTGTCGTACAGCCTGGCGGGGATCATCGGTGCCCGTCAGACGCCTCGCCTCGTCATCGTTGGGTAGAAATACATCTACGAGAGGAAGCAATCTCTCAAGATCTGGCAGTAAATCCTCTCCGGGAATCACGATGACATCGAGGACGGTGGTCGCTCCTGCTTTTCTGGCACCTTGAAGAATTGACTCTACATCCTCGACGCTAGGCCTTTTCGCCAGGCCATAGCCGTGAAAGGAAACCACCGCGGCCGCTTCTAGTTGATCGATTTCGAAACACTCGGGCCACGCTTCATCATTGGCTCCGGTAGCAGATATGAATCGTCGGTCCTGCCCATCGACATTGATGACGAAACTCACCCCGGTGGGGATTCCGGACTCGACACAGAGGTTGCGCAGATCGACGCCTTCATTGGAAAGTTCTCGACGAAGGAAATTACCCAGATCGTCATCACCGACAGCCCCACACAGTAGCACCGGATGGCCCAGCCGGGCGAGACCTGTCGCTGTATTGGCAGCGCAACCACCCAGCGCCAGCGAGATGGTAGAGGTTCGCGCCGATTCCCCAGCACCTGGAAGTCGGGGAATCTGATGAGCGATCAGGTCGGCCACCACGGCCCCGAAGCAGAAGATCTTCCCGCTCATGATGACGGCTCCTCGCGTCACGAATCCCCTGGATGAGAAGCGGGTCAGCGCCGTGCGGCGCCGACCCGTTTTTCAATCCCTGATCAAATTCAAAGTGTTAGTTCGGCTGGAAAAAGCTGCCGTTATTCTGAGCCGCCAACTGCTGCATGAAAGTGATCCCGCCGTTGTCGGTCGCGATGTAGATGGTGTTGATCGGAGTGCGCTGCCAGTTCGCTGCGGTGATGTCCGCCAGCGACTGGGTCGCCGTGTTGGCGCCGTCGCAATACGGTTCTCCGTCAGAGAGGATCAGCACCTGCTTCATCTGCTTGGAGCACTGGTTAGAGATGTTGAGGGTCGCGACACCGGCAGGACCCACACAGGTCCAGCCCCCAGCACTGAGAGCTTGCACCCATGCGGTGGCGGATCCCTTGTTGGCCGGATTAGCACTCTGAGGCATCGGGTTCCAGACGACATGGCCACCCGAGAAGGCCACCACACCGAACTCCGCCTGGGAAGAAAGAGAATTGAGGGTCTGGGTGAACTCCTGCTTCAGTTGCTCGATCTCACCGTTCCAGCCCATCGAGCAGGACTTGTCGAGACACCAGAAGAAGGCATCGCCCTCGTATTCTCCACCCCAGAAACTGATGGTCTCAGGGGCGTCTTCATCGTCGTCATCGCCTCCAGCGCCTCCGGACGGTAAATCGAGAGGTCTGCGAGCTCCTTCGTCCGACTGTCCGACGATCCAACTGGTGGTACTGACCACCATCAGGAGAGCGAAAATCAAAATGAGAAGGCGCATCAAAATCCTCCCAACAGGGTCCCGCAACCGCCCGGAAAAACTAACGAGGAAAGGCGGCGGTTGGTCTTTAGACCCTTGTTTCCTGTCTTCCTCAACAGGATGACGACAAAGAACTCGATTTCCCCCGAAAAAAGCGGGAAATTGTTCATTTCTCTGATCATCCCGGATTTCGTCCATCTTTTGTAGTCCTTTCTCCTGCAATCTTCATGGTTTACGTTAGTCCAAGGGAGGTAAGAGGATGGACGGCGACCAGGCCCCTATTGGAATATTGATCGTTTCGGATCGGGCTTTCCGTGGCGAGTACGAGGATCGAGGAGGTCCGGCGGTCAAGAACTGGCTGGAGGGCCGCTTCTCCGACCCGCCTCCCTTCGTGCTACGGCTGGTTCCCGATGACATCGATACCATCGAGCAGGAGATCCAGGATCTCGGCACCATCTGCTCGCTGGTGGTCACCACCGGGGGAACCGGAATCGGTCCTCGTGATTTCACACCGGAGGCAACGAAGCGAGCCTGTAGCACCATGATCCCTGGATTCGGGGAGAAGATGAGAGCCGCCAGTTGGGAGGCAGTGCCGACCGCGATCCTGTCACGGTCAGTCGCCGGACTGATCGGAACCTGTCTCGTCGTCAATTTGCCAGGAAACCCGAAGGCGATCGGCGAGTGTCTGGAGGCCATCTGGTCAGCGATCCCCCATGCCATCGAAATCGCAGGCGGACCGTCCTGGCAAGCACGAGGAGCTGCGAGAAGTCCTCATCCACCATCGGAGAGCAAATCCTCGTAGCACTTCTCGTACGATTCGATGACCCGATCCCAGCCAAACTTATCCACTGCCAACGCTCGAGCAGTCCGGGACATCTTTTTGCGAAGATCCGTGTCACCGAGAATTTGACTGCAGTGCTGTGCCAGTTGTTCGACATCTCCGACCGGAGCCAGCAACCCCGACTCTCCCGATGACACCACCGATGGTATGCCGCCGGAGTGGGTCGCAACAACGGGCAATCCCGATGCCATCGCCTCCAGCGCGGCGAGTCCAAAGGATTCGCTCTCGCTCGGTAGCAAGAACAGGTCGGAACTTGCCAGCAGCGCTGAGGTATCATCGAGCGGCCCGAGCCATGAAATTCGATGCTCGATCCGCGCTTTTTTCGCTTCCTCCTGGGAGATTGCCAGATCGGGCCCCTGGCCGATCATCAGCAGGCGTGCGGGGATCTGTGCGGCTCCCCTGGCAAAAGCGGAAATAACATCGCAGACCCTCTTCACCGGTCGAAAGTTACTGACATGGACGACAAGAAGTTCGTCGGGAGCCGCAAACCTCGCCCGCAGGACAGGATCAGCCCGCTCGGGAGAATATGACACCGCATCGACAGCATTGGCTATCGTCTGGAGGTCACATTCGGGAGCGAGTTCCTTCCTGGTCGCCTCGCCTAACCAGTCACTGACCACTGTCACGCTATCACTCTGCTCGATGGCCCAGCGTGTGATCTCGGCATAGGAGGGATCGGCTCCCACCAGCGTGATGTCCGTACCATGAAGGGTCGTCACAACCTTCACGTTTCCATCTCGCTGCATATTTCGAGCCAACACTGCCGCCAGTGAATGGGGGATGGCGTAATGAGCGTGGATGATCTCCACACCTTCGGAGTTGACGACCTGTAGCAGTTCGTTGGCCAGCGCAAGAGCATAGGGTGGATAGCGAAAGAGCGGATAGGAAGAGACCTGTACCTTGTGAAAGTGAACTCCAGGAGCGAGCGGATCGAGGCGGAAAGGTCTTTCGTAGGAGACAAAGTGAATCTCGTGTCCACGGGCAGCGAGTCTCATGCCGAGTTCAGCTGCCACCACTCCACTACCCCCGTGAGTCGGATGGCATGCCAGCGCAATCTTCATCGATTCTCGTTTTCTGGCGGATCCACTGGCTCGCAAGAGAGCCCCTCACCGACCACCATGTCGACCGGATTCGCCACCGCAGGAGGATCCTGCCAGACGATTGCCTCCCCCAGTTCGACACCGGATCGGGATCCAAGATCCCTGGCTCTTCCCTCCACCGCCGCCATGAACTGAGGGCTGGAGATCTTCGTCGGAGGTCCCTCGTGGGCAGGATCATGGAATTGAGAACGATAACAGCGCACCACCTCCATCTTGCGATTCCAGTGCTCGGAGATGTCGACGACGATGCTCGGTTCGAACGGAGTGTGGCACATGTAGTAACCAAGCGCCGCAGCCCTGTGCTGTACCACGGCCCCAGTTTGGGAAGCTGAGGTTCGATAGTGACGGACCCCGCCCAGATAGAGGCTTCGATAGGCCAGCAATCCCGCAGCAGCGTGATCTGGATGGAGATCATTCTTCCACGGTGCCAGCACAACCCTCGGGCGGGTTTCCCTGAACACCGCCACCAGAGCCTTGCGCGATTCATCATCGTCACGGATCGATCCATCCGGCAATTCCAGACAGGTCCGCCAGTGCACTCCGAGCATCTCGGTGGCGGCTGCTGTCTCTTCGGCACGGAGTTCGGGAGTTCCGCGACTCGACAGTTCTCCCCTGCTCAGATCGACGATTCCAACCCTCGACCCACTGGCGATGGTGGCGAGGATCGCACCTCCGATACCAATCTCTGCATCATCCGGATGAGCGGCGATCACCAGCAGATCGAGTTTTCGATTATCGCTGGCCATCGTGCTGCTCCCCTTTGAGTGCTCGCGATCCGGATTGCCGATTCGAGTCTATGAAAAACTCGTGCATGGAACCATCCCATCGCACTGCCGCCTGTTCCAGGGTTGTTCTCATCGTGTCGATCACTCCGGTTCCCTGGTGCGCGATCAGATCGAGCAGGTTCCGGTGTCGTTCGGGCTCGAGACCGCCAGGAAACAGGTTCTCGAGATGCCCCTCTACCCGCTGTCGATGCGTATCGACGCCCCCGTCCAGTCCACGTCTGATGGCCTGTTCGAGTCGCGTCAGTTGTTGGCGCCAGTTGCGAGCGAGTCGCCTTGCACGCCGTTTGAGGGCAGGATTTGCATCCTCGCGCCGTGCCAGTCGCTCGACCCGATCGACGAATGCGGCACCTTCGGCAGCGAGGTCTCGTGCTTCTTCCCTGGCAGCGGCACAACAGATCAGGTCTCTCGCATCGACACCTGGAATGATGAGCCGAGGATCGATTCCCTCTGCGGCAATCGCCTCGATTTCGATGGGATCAACAGGACGCAGCCCCGGACGCGGCAGCCAGAGGGGTCGACTGAGATGCCATTGCTTGCGTACCTCGCGAGTCTCGAGGGTGTAACAGAACTCGGTGGGTCCCAGGATCACCGCAGCAGGATCGATCAAATGGTCCTGAACGATCGTTCTCAGCAGAGCATCAGGCGACACCGCTTGTGGATCCTGCGAAACGATCTCGCCAACAGGTCTGCGCATTTCGTGAGGCCTTCTGCGAAGACCATCTTCATCGATGACAAAGAATGGCTCTCCCCGCGGGATCCCCACCGGAGCCGCAATTCCCATCGATTCCTGTTCGCGGCAAGCGACTTCCACCAGTTCACGGAATCGATCCGATTCCTGTACCACTCGCTCGACGATGGGACGTTGCAACGTCCGGAACCAGCGCGGAAGAACAGGCAACAGGGCAGTATCGGTGAGCAACTGAGAAAGCAGGGAGATGAATTCCGCTGAGGGACCCGATGCGATCGCCGCGGATGCGATCGCGATCGCTTCCGCTCCATGGGGGGCAACTCCGATCGCATCGGAGAGCGCGGCGAGTCGTTCCTGGGGCAGTTGCCGGTGACGCAGATCATGGAGAGGACGCCGTCC
This sequence comes from Planctomycetes bacterium UBA1146, assembly GCA_002311345.1. Classification (GTDB taxonomy): domain Bacteria; phylum Planctomycetota; class UBA8108; order UBA1146; family UBA1146; genus UBA1146. The sequence goes on from DCAA01000026.1 coordinate 199,505, forward strand.
TCCAACGTGGGGATTGCCCGGGTTCTGCCCGGTCAGGAAATAGCCCGGATCCAGTTCGCCCGCATCATGGTCATCGTCAGCGACCCAGAAGAGCGGAACCGCCGGGACTCCTGCCGTCTCCAGTTGCTTCGCCAGCACCACCACGGAAAGCGCCTTCGAGATCCCCAGCAAGGGACCTCCCCACAGTGCCGGCTGCTGTCCGGTGATCACGATACGGATTCGCGGATCCTCGAGCCGCTCGATCGCCTTGCGTCCCTCGATCGGCAATTCGAGTTTTTCCCAGCGCGGCCGCAGCTCTTCGAGCAATTTTCTCCGTCGCTCGGGATCCGGTTTTCGTCGGCCAATCTCCTCGATCACCTCGGATGCATCGATGGCGATCTTGCCGATCAGGGCCGAGGCCCTGTCATCGCGGGCTCGAAGCATCTCGAGCAGGTTGTTTTTCTGATCGACCATCAGTTCTCCTTGGCCCTTCGTGCTACCAGGATCATCCGCTCGCTCTGTCCTGCAAGGTAAGGATCTCCGGCCCAGTTCCCATACACCCGAGAGGATTCCCAACCGCTAGATTGAATCATCGATTCCAGCTCCTCGATTTCATAGAGGCGAACCGATTCTGTGTAGGTGTGCTCTTCTTCTCCCCGGATCAACACGACCTGTTTCTCGACCCTTTTGCCATCTTTGGAGATGGAACGGGTTTCTTCGATGCGGAGATCACCCTGGCTCCTGTGACTGCTGGGAACCAGTCCTGTGATGAGCGATTTCCGGTCGGGTAAATCGAGCAGGAATCCACCATCTGTGCGCACCACGCGGGCGACCTCCTCCAGCACTGCCAGATTCTCATCGTCAGTGGAGAGGTATCCAAAAGAAGTGAAGAACATCGCCACGTGATCGAAACTCTCCGCAGCAAACGGCAAGGCTCGGACATCGGATCGGACCAGCAGGGCATCGGCTCCAAGATTTCTTCTCGCCTCGGCCAGCAGATCGTCGGAAAGATCGAGGGATACCAGATCCAGTCCGGCCTTCTTCAGCCACAGACTGTGTCGACCTGCTCCACAGCATAGATCCAGGAACCGTTCTCCTGGAATCGCCCGGAGCCAATCGATGGCGCTGCAAACCTCCCGCTCGGCAGCGATCTCGTCGCGCCATGGATAAACCTCCAGGTACCGGGCATCGAAGGCATCCCGGAACCATTCTCGGGTTGTCACGCTCTTCTGGCTCATATAGCACTCCCGACGGCGGCCAACCGATCCTGCACTTCTCGAGGAACTTCCCCACCAGCACTCAGTGACCGGATCTCCCATCATCCCGTTTCCGGGGTTTCTTCTCAAGTAAACCCTGCCCCTTGCCGTAAGAACCTGTTGCCGGTAACGATAAGAGCGGAAATTACCCCAGGAAACGGGATTGGAATGGTGATGGAGGGGGAATCGTGGTGACCAGCATCGCTCGTGTGGCACTGTCGGTACCACGACATGAGCCCTTCGATTACCGAATTCCGGAGTCGATGTCCCATCAGATCTATCCCGGAGTTCCTGTCCGCGTCCCCTTCGGTCCCAGTAAACGAGTTGGCTGGGTGGTCGAACTGGTCGACCATTCTCCCCATCCAAAACTTCGTGATATCGAATGCAGGGTGCCCGATGGGGCCGAACTTCCCGCTGACCTGCTCGGACTGTTGCAGTGGACCGCAGAATATTATCTGTGCGGAATCGGCGAGGTGATCGAGAGTGCAGTACCACGCCCGGTGCGGAATCGTCGAATCCGACAGGTTCGTTGGGTGCAACTCACCGATGAGGGGAAGAAGATCGATCCGCAGGATTCGGGCGGGCAGGCGCGAACAAAGATACTCGAACAACTCGGAACCAACACCGACCCGATACCACTGCGACGCCTCATCGAAACCTGCTCTACCAGCGAGAGTCCGGTCAAGACTCTTTCCAGGCTAGGACTGGTGGAGATCTTCGAGGGACTTCCGCCGGAGTTTGGAACCCCGGGTACTGAGAATTTGGAACCCCCTCCGTGGGAACAACCCCCTCCCTTCGAACCGAACCCGGATCAGTGGCAGGCGATCGACAGGATCAACAGCTGCCTCGAAAGCGCCGAGTTCAGGACCTTCCTGCTCCATGGCGTGACCGGAAGTGGCAAAACCGAGGTCTATATCCGTTGCATCCAAAAAGTTCTGGAGAAGGGCCAGGGAGCGCTTGTGCTGCTGCCCGAGATTGCTCTGACACCGCAGGCGGTCGAACGGTTCACGCAACGTCTCGGTCCGGTCGCCGTACTTCACTCGATGCTTCCTGATACCGAGCGAGCTGTGCACTACGAACGGCTCAGAAGGGGCGAGGTACGCATCGCACTGGGAGCGCGCAGCGCCGTCTTCGCACCGGTTCCCGACCTGGGAATCATCGTCGTTGACGAGTCCCACGAGTCCTCCTACAAGCAGGAGAACTCTCCCCGGTACCATGCCCGTGATGTCGCCGTGATGAGAGCTCACCGTCTAGAAATCCCCTGCATCCTCGGATCAGCGACTCCATCGATGGAGTCGCTGGAGAACGTACGTCGGGGAAGATACGAACAGCTGCGTCTCGACTCACGAGTCAACGGACGTCCGATGGCACAAATCGAAATCGTCGATCGTCGCAGTGAATCGGTCGGCAAGGGGAGAGGTGGGCTTCTCTCTGACAGGCTCGTCGAACGAATCCGTTCGACTCTGGGCCGTGGAGAACAGGTATTGCTGTTCCTCAACCGGCGAGGCTTTGCGCGAAACCTGCAATGCAAAAGCTGCGGCTACTCGGTGCATTGCAAGCAGTGCGATATCCCCCTCACCTACCACAAGAAAAAAGATCATTCTCAGTGCCACTACTGTGGCGAGAGGCAATCTGTTTCCGACCGTTGCCCCCGCTGTAAGTTTGGCGGCCTTCGGCAACGATCTCCGGGAACAGAACGAATCGAGAAATCCCTGATCGCCCTGTTCCCCGACGTGGAAATCGGGCGTCTCGATCGCGATACCGTGACCAGTTCTGCCCGCATGGAGGCAATCCTTGGACGTTTCAGGGCGGGGAAAACGGGAATCCTGGTGGGAACCCAGATGGTCGCAAAAGGCCACGACATTCCCGGGGTCACCCTGGTCGGGGTGCTCGATGCGGATATCGCCCTGGGGCTACCAGACTTCCGTTCAGCCGAGAGAGCCGCCCAGTTGCTGTGTCAGGTCGCTGGACGCGCCGGTAGGGGAGAATTACCGGGTCATGTAGTGCTCCAGACCAGGCAACCGGAACACTACGCACTGCTGTGCGCCGCTCGCCAGGATCTGGACCAACTTCTAAAAGAAGAAGATGTGGTGCGGAAGCTCCTCAAGTATCCCCCCCATGGACATCTTGCCCGCCTGCTGTGCGAGGATCCGGACGAACGCAGGGTGATCCAGAGTGCCCAGGGCCTCGTCGATGCGATGAAGGAATGTCCCGGTGATAGTGTGCAGATTCTCGGCCCTGCACCGGCACCTCTCGAGCGACTGAGGGGCCGTTACCGTCAGCACATCCTCCTCAAGTGCACAGATCGGAAACCGATCCGAGATGTGGCCCGTATTGCGCTCGATGAGAAACCGAAATGGGCATCTACCCGCATCTCTGTGGACATTGACCCACAGAACATGCTCTAGAATTGCAGAAGCGGGCCAACCACGCGATCCGTGGCTGGCCCGCTGCATGCTCGCGTCGAATTCTCCAGTGCCTAGATCATCTCCTTGAAGTTCTTGGATGGCTTGAAGGCAACGCTCTTCGACGCTTTGATCTTGATGGTTTCGCCGGTCTGAGGATTGCGGCCCATGCGAGCGGCCCTGTGGCGAACACTGAAAGTACCAAATCCAACAACCTGGACCGAATTGTCATTCTTCACACCGGTCTTGACGGCATCGATTACCGCGTTGACTGCACGCTCAGCACCAGCTTTGGATTCACCGAGATTATCCTGAACAGCTGCTACGAGATCGGCCTTGTTCATGACCACTCCTTTTCTTCGAGTGCGGTCTTCGCCACACCCTGCCTGCAATCGGACGGAACGCCCCGGACCGATTCGACGGGGAGAGAGAACTCCTCCCTCTCCGTTGCAGCCCAGTTCCTCCTCTCGGACCGGGAACTTCCCGACCCGCACCCACCACGCCAGGATGAGGCACCCGGCGAGAAAGCGCCAGTATGGGAGTTCAGACAGGGCCGGGAAACCAGTGCCTGGAAGATTTCCTCTGCAGATTTCCAGGATAGTCAGCCAGGAACCTAATGGGGGGATTCTGGCGTTGGCGAAAAGATCGGCTCCGGTATAACATCGCCTCTGGGAGGGGGGTCGTCTGAATCACCCTCCCCGACGATGCCGTGTCCCTCCCGATCGGAGTACGAATGATTTCCGGTGTGCTGGCTCTACTGCTGCTGCTGGGACCTCTCGATGACCCCCTTGGAGTCGAGGTGGATGATCGACCCGTTGGGGGCGATTCACAGCCTGCCTATCCGATTCCTGGTCTCGCCCGTGAGGATCTCGCCGGGATCGTTCCCGCTGCCTTGCCGCTGGGAGAAAGACTGGTCTTCCGGGCGACGGTCGAGTGGAAGGGAGCCCACTTGCTCGTCGGGTACTTCGAGCTTGCTGCCTGGGCAGATTCAGACTCGAAGAAAGTTCTCCATGGCAGGGGTAAGGGAGAGCGTTTCGGATATGAACTCGACCAGAGAATTATCAGCGTTCTCGAATCCGATGGTGTTCGACCTCTGAGTTTTTTCAACATCCAGAGAGGGAGCGAACATCACACCAAGAAGTTGATCTTCCAGGACGACAAGATCCTTTATTTCAAGCAATCGCACTGCCGGGATAAAGAGTGCGAAAAGCAAGAACACTTCATGTCCGAAGTAGCATGGAAAGGCCTTATCCCCTGGGGGACAAAGAAAGCCCACTGTTTCCAAAAAGATTGCAAGAACCCGCATCACGAGCTCTGGTTCGAACGAGAAACACATCAGGTAGACGAACCATATGTCGACCTACTTACTGCGATCTACGTTGCCCGAACTGCCACTTTTACTCCCGATGGCGAATCGCTCGTCATCCCGGTTGTCAACGATGACTCTCGCTGGTTCGTCATCGTTAAACCACTGAGTCGGGGGAAACTGAAGGTGGAAGAAGGGGAGTATGATGCCATCGAGTTGAGTCTCTCTCCCGTCTCTTCTGACGGTGATACGAAGAAACGATTCAAGGGACTCTTCGGTATCCACGGTACTCTGAGAGTGTGGATCGACTCTGTCACCGGTAAGCCACTTCTCATCAGCGGAACACTCCCCATCTCGATCCTGAATCTGCAGGCGCGCATCGAACTGATTTCTTCCGGAGACGCGGGAGTGGTCAAAGTTCGCCACGCGGCGAGAACCAACAGTTCTGCGGGCCTTTCCAGGGAAGGCTCTCTATGAGTCAATCGGACACAGGAGAACTCTTGCGGCGACTCCCGCAGGTGGATCGCCTTCTGCAACGCGAAGACGTCCTGGAACTGGCGGCCTTGCATTCGAGATCTCTGGTACTGGCCGAATGCAGATCTCTCTTCGATTCCCTCCGAGCTCGGGCACTCAGCGGCGAACTGGCGGCTGAAGAACTGGAGGAGAACAATATCGTCTCGACACTGAACGAACGCCTCAAAAATAGAGAACAACCCTTCTACAGAAGAGTGATAAATGCCACCGGCATCGTCCTACACACGGGCCTGGGTCGAGCACCGATCCCTCCGGAAGTTGCCGATAAGCTCGTGGAGACACTCCGGCATCCTGTGCGGGTCGAGGTGGATCTGGAGAGTGGTGAGCGAGGTGGTCGAGATGAGGGGTGTGCTCGACTCCTGAGAGAACTCACCGGAGCCGAAGACGCCATGGTGGTGAACAACAATGCCGGTGCAACCCTGCTGCTCCTCTCCGCCCTCGCCAAGGACAAGGAAGTGCTCGTTTCCCACGGAGAACTGGTAGAAATCGGAGGGTCCTTCCGGATTCCTGACATCATGGAACAAGGGGGCGCCAAACTGTGTGCGGTCGGAACGACCAACAGAACCAGAACCTCTGACTACGACGACGCGTGTGGCCCTGAATCGGCGATGATTCTCAAGGTCCACACCTCCAATTACAGGGTCGTCGGTTTCACCGAGGAAACCGACATCCGCCAACTGTGCGAGGTGGGAAAGAAACATGACATCCCGGTGATCCATGACATCGGTTCCGGCTGCATGATCGACCTGGCAGCCCATGGAAAATTGGGAGAGTCGTGGGTCCGAGAAAGCATCGAGGCCGGATGCGGTCTGGTATGCTTCAGCGGCGACAAGTTACTCGGAGGTCCGCAGGCTGGAATCATCGTCGGAGCCACCGATCTGATCGAACGTTGTCGCAAGCATCCGCTGTACCGCGCCATGCGCCCGGGGAGGATGACCTACATCGCTCTGGAGCATACCCTCCGTATCTATCTGCGCGGCGAGGATGAGGCCATCACCCGGATTCCGGCGCTCCAGAGAGTTCTGGCAACCCCGGAAGAACTCGACGGGAGACTGTCACAACTGATCGAGGAGCTGGTCGCCATTGCTGGTGTCTCTGCTGAAGGGATCAGCCACGATGGATTTGCAGGAAGCGGATCACTACCGGCTCGACCGATCGAATCCAGGGCAGCACGAATCGAGGTTTCCGGCTGCAATGCGCAAGAACTGGCTCGACTTCTGCGAACCGGCGATCCCGCCATCCTACCCACGATTCACAATGAGTCAGTCCATATCGATGTACGGACCATTACCGATGAAGAGGTAGAACTAATCACTGCACGGATTGCCGAGATCACCAACCGTACGTGACTTGACCGATAGCGTGATCGAGGTGATCCTCGCGACTCCGGAAAGGAAGAGTACACGTGGCCGATGCTCCCATTCGTCTCACCGATTACGCATCCTGCGCTGGCTGAGCGTCAAAACTAGCTCCCGCGGATCTGGTCGAGGTCCTCTCCCGGTTAAAACTACCTACCCGTGAAGAAGTCCTGCACGGCCCCGATACCCTCGATGACGCCGGGGTGATTCGCATTCCGGGAACCGATCATGCCATCGTGCAGACGGTCGACTTTTTTCCTCCCATCGTCGATGACCCTGGTGATTTCGGTCGGATCGCTGCAGCCAACAGTCTCTCTGATATCTACGCCATGGGTGGAGTCCCCCTGAGCGCGTTGAACATCGTCGGCTTCCCGCAGGAACTTCCTATTTCGTTACTGGGAGAAATCCTTGCTGGTGGAGCAGAGAAGATGGAAGAGGCGAACTGCGCCCTTCTCGGTGGACATAGTGTCCGGGACTCGGAAGTGAAGTATGGACTCGCGGTCACAGGTACAATCGATGCATCCAGGATGCTCACCAATGGAGGTGCTCGCCCCGGAGATATCCTGATGCTGACCAAAGCTCTCGGGACCGGCGCAGTGAGTACCGCATTGAATCGAAACGAAGTAGCGGCAGAAGTGCTGCAATCAGCCACCGATTCGATGACCGATCTCAATGCGGGAGCCGCAAGAGCAGCACTCAAGTGCGCAGTACAGGCCGCTACTGATGTGACAGGATTTGGTCTCTGCGGCCACGGTGCAGAGATGGCGGCCGCCAGCGGAGTCTTGTTGGAGATCCGTTCAGGTGCACTCCCTCTGCTTCCAGGAGCGCAAGAACTGGTTGCTGGGGGAATCGTCTCGGGAGGATCGAAGAAGAACCGGGACCACCTGGGAAATCGTCTGGAGGTGGCTTCCGATGTCTCTGACAACCTGCTGGCCCTGGCTCTCGATTCGGAGACCTCCGGTGGCCTGCTGCTGGCAATTCCCTCGGATGAGGTGGACGCAATGACAAGATCCCTGCAATCCGAAGGTGTAAAGATTCAGGCCATCATCGGTGAGGTGAAACCGTCCCAGGGGGATGTGAGCATCCGGATCACCGGTTGAAGTTCCCATAAGACCATCTGGAACTTGATCCCCGGCGCCAGAATGGAGACACTCCCTGCTCGGTCGGGGGGTGAATGGGCACCTGGTGGGCCTCCTGGGCTTCAAACCCATGGTGCGGCGCGAACAACGTCGTAGGTCGGTTCGATTCCGATGCACCCCCGCCATTTTTCCTGCTCATCAGATTGGCAGGAATCTCGATCAACGTGGGATCGGCTCCCAGATTTCTCGACCTTCGAGAAACGCGCTGGTGACACGTTCGATCATCGTCGTACGTGGAACCTTCTGATAGTTCCTCTCGATGGCTTCCTGCACCTCCATCGGAAGCGATCGCACTCCGTTGAAGGTCCAGTTGGCAAAATAATACCTGGGAGTTCCATCCGGTCCGAAGATGATATTGCCGGACTCATCTCTTTCATAGTCAGCGGCGATCCTTTGCTGGGCCCTGACGATGGCTCGATAACGCTGTCCATCGAGGGCCGCAATCAAATCTTTTGCATCCCAGAATTTGCTTTCGTACATCTGCCGTGCAGTAAAGGGTTCGATCACCAATGGCCTACCCGCCTCCGCCAGAGCCCATGGTTCTTCACTGAGAACCGGGTCCTCGAAGCGGCCCAACTGGTCGATGACCCGCTGCCGGTATCGAATTTCATCCAACCTTTCGGGCTGGAACTCGGGAAGCCCTCGGCTCAGATAGAAACCGGATACCACCTGTATTGCCAACAAGATGGAAATCGTCGTCGCTCGCCATGGCGGGGCCTTGCCGATGGAACAGCCACAAACCACCAGAAACAACACCCCGGCTTCGAACAGGTAGTTGAGATCGGAACCAATCCTGCCGATGAGGACCATGGAGGCGAGCGCAAGCAGGATGCGAACCCCATCTATTCTGTTGGTGCTCTCAGGCCTGAAAATCACCAGCAGTGCAGCGATTAGAAGCACTACATGGGCATACAGAATCATGTAATACGAATCAACAGTGACCGCCCCCTTGCTGAAAAACTCCTGCAACAAGGGAGCGATCAGCAATAACGCCACTGCCATGGAACCAAAGATCAACTTACGGTTATTCTTGCCTCCACCAACCGGCACCAGGGCAAGAAATGTTGCGAAGAAGAGCGGTAGTTTCCAGGGAATAAAATACCCAAATGCTTTCTTCATCCCCTCGAACCATTCGAACCGAAACAGATTCGATGTCACGGCGTGATGATGAAACGATCCTCCTGTGGCCGCAGACAAAATCCCGTGGAATAATAAACCGACAGCGAGCAGTGCCACCGGCCACTTCAGGGCAGTACGTCCTTCCTTCAGAAATAGGTGCGCATAACTCGCCAGTAATAATGCCACCGTTGTCTGACGCGTGTATACCGCGAAGAAGAAAGCGACAGCACCCAGCACTCGAATCCGGGTGCTCTTCCCCTGAGTGCACCATACCCCGACCATTGCCAGCGCCAGGGCGAGGGGATCGACCCTCATCAAAAATCCGAACCGCAAGAATTCGAGCATCGTCAACATCGTGGCGCCACACAGCAGCCCAGCAGCAAGTCCAGAGAATCTTCTCACGATGAGAGTCAGCATCAGCGCTGAAACGAGCGTCGAGAGCAGCGAGATAACTCTTCCTCCCCCATACGGTGTCGAGGAAAATTCTCCCGCAAGGCGAGCAATCCAGGGATAGAAAGGTGCGTACTGATCGAGCAGCCACGGCTCCTTGCCGATCTCCGGATAGAGACCGGGATCGATTGCCGATCTGCGTGCCTGATCGAGAACGATCGCCTCTCCATACCTCAACTCGTGCTGAAACCCGACCAGCGACCCACCCCGTATCAGTAGTTGAGCCACCGAGATGGAAGCAAGAAGTACGGCAAGAAAGAGCAGCCAACTGGCAGGAGAGTGTATTTTCGACGATGCTGACCGATGAGGATCTGGATCGTTAATTGCGCCAATTCCCATGGCGCCAAGGTTACTTTGTGAAAACCAACGAAGCCAGAGCGAGAGTACTAGTCCTGGAGAAACTCGTTCTTGTACTTGCTATTGTGCTGCCTCATGCGAGTCATGATGCGCGAGTGCAACTGGCATACCCTGGATTCTGAGAGTTCCAGTTCTATCCCGATCTGCTTCATCGTCATGTCATGATTGTAATAGCCGTCAATGATCTTTTGCTCCCGATCATCTAGTTGACTCATGATGAAATTATAAACCGACTTCCTCAATATCGCCTTCTCGGGGGCTTCGCTCTTTTGATCGTGGAGAAGATCGATCCTACGAAGGGATCTGGATTGGCCATCATCCGGAGTCTGATCCGAGAGAGACACCAATGAAGCTGCAGATGCTTCCCTCTGCATCATCTGGAATTCCTCATCGGTGACACCAAGATGCTGGGCCATCTCGAGGTCGGTAGGCGCTCTTCCCGATTCTCTCTCGAGCGCGTGCCAGGCAGCATCGATCCTGGTGGCAGTACTTCTGACAAGGCGAGGCACCCAGTCCTGTGCGCGAAGGGAGTCGATGATCGATCCCCGAACACGTGTAGTGCAATAAGTCTCGAACTTGACACCACGAGTCAGATCGTAGTTTTCGATCGCGTCCATCAGACCAAAAACCCCGGCTCCGTAGAGATCCTCGACATCGACCTGCTGCGGCAATTTCATGTGTAACCGATCAGCGGTGTATCGAACGATGGGGAGATATCTCTCGAGAAGATCATTCTTGAGTTCCTGTTTGATATCCGTAGACCCGGTATCCTTGAACTCGATCCAGACCCGCTCCAGTTCTGGATCTTCCTGCATCCGGGTCTTGCCGACCAGCGTAGATTTTCCAGGTAGCTTTTTCCGGGTGCCATCGGATCTGGTCTGAGCCAACTGAATCTCCTCTTCCTATCACTTCGATCAAACCAGGTCAGAAAACTACAAGGTCTCATTCCCGACCAAAGGGAAGCCCTCAATCAAAGAGCAACCCCGTAATCCTCGGCACTTGTCGTGCCAGGAACTTACATTTAATTCGAAATCCCACCACCTATTCTCAATGTGCACGCTCCGGAATCTTCTTGAGATCACCCGACAAGAGATTTCTTAGCCTCTGGAGGAACCCATGATTCCCCTTTTCTCGTGAAAGCCCCAGGCTCTCGCACAGATCTCTCACACCCTGAGCTGCAGGAGATGAAGGATATGCCAGAGAGAAATGCTGCCGTCGCCGTACTGATGCAGGGACCCTTGGATCATGCAGGATCGCGCCACCGCGTTCGATCTCCATCGACAGGAACTGGCGCGCCAGTCCTCGCATTCTTCCCATCACTTGCTGCGCCTCACCACGCGACTGTGCCTGATTGACCACGAGCCAGCATTTAGGAGCACGAGTCGCCCGGGAAAAGACCTTCAGCATCGCGTAGGCATCTACGATGGCTGGGGGTTCTGGAGTAGTCACGACAAGAACCTCACCGGCGGAAGTACAGAGATCCACAACCGACCTGGAGATTCCTGCTCCGGTATCGATCAGAATCAGGTCGTTTTCTTCCATCAATCGACCGAGTACTTCAAAGAGAACCTGCTGCTGCATGTGGCCCATATCTGCAACGCGCGAAAGTCCACTTGCACCTGGCAACACCTGAAACCCACCCGGAGCCCTTACCAGGACATCCCTGAGAGAGGCACCGCCACTGACAAGATGGCCGAGGTTTTTCCGCGGATGAATATCCAGGAGCACATCGATGTTCGCAAGCCCAAGGTCACCATCGATGAGGACCGTCTTCAACCCAGCTGTCGCAGCAGTGATCGCAAGTCCTATAGAGATGTTGGTCTTGCCAACACCCCCTTTCCCACTGGTGATGGCCAGAACTCGCGCCCTACCCTTTACGGGTTGAACCCGATCTTCGACCATCCTGCGCAGTTTCCAGGCCTGATCTCTCATCGGTCCTCGAGAATCATTTCCTTGATGCCTTCCGGGGTCGCCTCGACAATATCCTCCGGCACCTCTTGTCCACACGTGACGTAGGAAATGGGAACCGGAGAAAAGCCGAACAAATCCCAGAGGAAACCTTTTCTGTACGACTCATCACGCTTGGTAAAGATGACCCGGTCGTACCCTACCAACCGAAAAGACTCCGCCGTTGCGAGCACCGCATCTGGTGCAGCACCCAACGAGAGGCACAGGTGAACTTCGACATCGTCGATGCTCGAAAGTGATTCTTTCACCTCCTCGAGTCTTTCTACATCCCTTTGGCTTCGGCCTGCTGTATCGACCAGGATCAGATCGCAATCGGAAAATCCGTCGATCGCTACCTTTACCCCTTCGAGGTTTGACACGGTTTTCAGGGGCAACCCGAGGATCTCCGTGAAACGACGCAACTGCTCGATCGCACCGATTCTGTATGAATCCAGCGTGACCAGACCTACACGTTTCTTTTCCACGAGATGGAAATGTGACGCAAGTTTCGCCAGGGTCGTGGTCTTGCCCACACCCGTCGGACCGACAAGAGCAACGATTCGTGGAGCGCCACTCGATCCAGGTAGGATGGGGATTGTTTGCGGCATCCGTTCCAGAAGACAGGCTCCCACCCGTGCATAGGCGATTTCCTCGAGTTCCATGGCGGGAAGATCGGGATAGATGGCCTCTGCACAGACAGTACTGATGATCTTGGAGTGCGCATGTGACGGGATTCCCGATGACTCTAGCAGTGTACTGACAGCACCGAGAAAATGAGGATCGATGACCCCGTCGACATCGCCGACTTCATCTTGGAAATCTACGCTGACATCTTCGCTACACTCTTCATGAAACTGATCGCTACCGCTTTCAAAATCAGAAGAGGGTAGATCATTCCGTTCCCAGTCCTCCAATTTTCGGTCGACTACCGTGGTTGCGCACATCTGCTGCAACTCTGATGCGATCTGGGTTTTCGCACTCTCCAGTTGATCGATGAGATTATTGCACCTATCCGGATTGGAATTATCCAGACGGTGTTGTGCTCCCACCTCGATCACAGAGCCTGAAGTCGAGACCGTTGATACCATCGGCAGTTGAATCGGAGATTCAAAAATACCGACTGGTACAATGTTGTCCAATTTCTCGTTACGTACGATCACCACGACATCGGAAACACCGAACCAGCCGAAAAAACCTGGTCTGCGTACTTTTCGTGAATGAACCACCGTCCATTCACTGCCAAATCTCTCCTGAAGAATCCGCACTGCTGTGGCGTAATCCGGTGCAACGACACGGGTATGACCCGCATCCCCGGTTGCTTTGAGCTCATTCAATAGCATCGTCCCCTTCCCCCAGAAGACCGCGGCTCGTGACCCCCCAGGTCAACCACTGATCCTCGCCATCCCCGCAGACTCCACGGCAATACCGTGGACAATTTCATTATAGGAGAGGACCGTCACAGACGGCACTTCCTTCTCCAGTAGCCTTCTGACAAAGATGCGCAGCGCCGGAGCAGTGAGAATCACGGGAGGGTGACCTTCCGATGCAAGATTTTCCAGCGGCCCTTCCAGCGCAGGGATCACTGCTTGATGGATCCGAGGCGGTAGTCGCAACTCCTCACCTACCACCAGTCCATCAACGGCATCCAGTAAGACATCCTCGATCTCAGGATCGATGGTGACAACTCTGATTTTGTTGTCCTCATCGACCAGAGGAGCGCAAATGCTCCGTCCCAACGAAGTTCTCACTCTCTCAGTGATCCGGATGAGATTCCGAGGGGTTTCCGCACCAACCTCCAGCGATGCTTCACCCAGGGTTTCCAGAATCTTCTCCATGTCCCGGATCGAAACTCCTTCAGCCAGTAACGATTGAAGGACCTTCTGGACTTCACCCAGGCGAAGCAGGTTGGGAATCAACTCTGCGACGAGAGGCTTCACCTCTTCGCTGACTCCTTCGAGAATTCTCGAGGTCTCGCCGCGGGTCAGGAGTTCTGGCAGATGGTCCTCGATTATCTTTTTGAGCTGGACCAGCAGCACATCCTGGGCACTGACTACCCGGTGGCCGATAGACTTCCTCATCTCACCTTCTTCGATGGAGATCCACTTCGCTCTTGCCCCGAACAGGGGTTCAGTGATCTCTTCTCCCTCGATTGCACTGATCGATCGATCTTCTTCGATGATCATGGCGTGGGTCGGACGCAACGTACCCTTTGCACAGGGAATCTGGCGCAGCAGGATTCGATAATCCTGACGGTCGATATCGCGGATCAGCACCCTGGCGCGAACCGGAGGCAATCGAAACCCGAGTTCTCCCAGGAGCGACTGCCGGAGTTGCTCGATTCTGTCCCCGAGAGGCAACTGAGCACCGCCAGGTTCCAGCAGACGGTGGAGTCCGTAGCCCAGTTCGATGGACAGCGGCTCATCGTGACTTGTGGGTCGATTGGGTAGGCCTTTCGACAACGCCGGAGCCACCGCAACGGTCTCCTGTATGAGACGATCCGTGGAATGTTCTGTCGACAATGACCTCTGTGGAGACCTCGTCACGTAGGCAATCACCAGAAATGCCACGGCGATGAAACCGAGAACGACGGTCGGAAGTCCGGTCGCAGCCAACAGCACCAAAACCCCGGCAGTAATCACTAGCGCCCGGGGATTGGCGAATACCTGTCCGACTACTGCATGGCCAATCTGTTCAGGTGTAGAAGCCCTTGTCAGCATCAGACCGGCCGCAATACTGATGAAGAGCGCCGGCAATTGAGTGGCCAGTCCATCTCCGATGGTAAGCGTTGTGAAGACTCTCCCCGCCTCGGAGAAACTCATAGAGTACTGAAAGATCCCGATGGTAAATCCACCGATGATATTGATCACCGTAATGATGAGTCCAGCGATGGCATCACCACGGACAAACTTGGAAGCACCGTCCATCGCTCCGTAGAAGTCCGCCTGACGGGCAAGATCCAACCGAGCTTGATTTGCCTCTTCTGCCGAAATATTTCCTGAGTTCAGATTTGCATCGATGGCCATCTGTGCACCAGGCATCCGGTCAAGTGTGAACCTGGCAGCCACCTCTGCGATCCTGGTCGCACCCTTCGTCACCACGACGAACTGGATCACCACCAGTACAGCGAAGATGATGAAGCCTACGATGAGATTTGATCCGGATACGAAATTTCCGAAAAAGTTCACCACTTCACCTGCTGCGAACTCCCCTTCTTCACCTGCCCGACTCAATATCAGTCGAGTCGTGGCGATGTTCAGAGACAGCCGATACAGAGTTGCCAGCAGCAACATCGATGGGAATGCCGCGAACTCCAGTGGCTTTTTCAAATACACAACGGTGAGGAGGACCAGCACTGAAAAAGCGATGTTTATCCCGAGCAGACCATCCATGATGGCGCCGGGTAGTGGCACCAAGATGGCAACCAGGATTCCCGCCAGCGCGATGACCAGTGCGAGATCACGGTTCCTCCCGATGGAGTCCTTCCAGTGAGAAGGGGCAACCAGGGTGTTCATCTGCGCCTCGTTCATCGTTCTTCCCTTTTCACGAGCAGTTTCTCATGAAGGTCGCGGCGACGGCGGCGCAGCAGCGGATCACCGTGAGCCTCCCGGTTCTCGTCTTCGACTTCTGTTCGGCTCATCATCAGCGACTGCCGGTACTGCCAGCGCTTATGTGCCCAATCGCCAGCAGAAATCAGCAGCAATACTCCAGAGATCTTGATAAAGATCCACACCAGTCGGGATCCTGCAGTACTCACGATGATGGCAGGATCGGAGATTCCGGTACCCACAATTGCTTCGGGGCCCACCACCATCCCTCGCACTCCATGTACCAGAACTAGAATCACTGCCGAGATTTTTAAAAATCCGAAGGCCAATCTGCCAAATCCCTCATGGCTGAAAATTTTTCTCATATTCCTGAAGGGATCGATACGCCCCAGATCAGGAGCGATTTCCGCTAATCGGATCTGGAATCCTACCTGCAACCACGTCGACAGAACTGCGACAACAAAGGTAATCAACAATATGGGACCAGAAAATACGATGACTGTTTTGATCGCATCTTCGAGCAGCAGGATTGCTGTCGATCCGTCCAGTTTCACGCTCGAGAGGTTTCCCAGAATCACTTTCACTGTGGTCGACAAGAGAGCGTACATCGTCGCGCAGAAGAAAAGGATTCCACCGAACCCGGCTAGCATCACCGCCGATCCCACCAGGTCGCGGCTGAGGGCAGTTCTTCCCTCGATTCTGGCTCTCTCCAACCTTCTGGCAGTCGGAGCTTCGGTCCGTTCATCATGGTGGATGCGTTCACTCATGAGTCAGACCCCACCGATTCCACGGAGGATCAACTCCGAACCCTGGACACCCAGTTCAATGACAAATCGATAGATTTCTGCAATGAACGGCAATGTCATGAACAGCACCAACATCCCGACTCCGGTACGAATCGAGAATCCTACGACGAATACGTTCATCTCCGGCACTGCTCGAGCCAGCATTCCAAGACCGATTGTCGTGGCCAGCAGAGCAATGCTCGCAGGCAACGCAATCTGCAAACCAAGTTTCCAGAGTTGTCCACCCAGTTCCCCCGTGAGCACTGTGGCAGATTCGGCAGTCAGACCACCGGTGAAAATATTGCCCATCATTCCCGGTGGAACCATTTCAAAAGAACCACACAGCGACAAGATGACGAGCCTGTGCCCCTCGAGAGCGAGGAAGACCAGGGCGGCAAATACCATCAAGAGTGTCGTCAGCGCAGTCGTGGATTGGCCCGTTACCGGATCCACCACTTCTGAGAAAGCGAATCCCGAATCCTGTGACAGCAGTTGCCCCCCCAGGTGAGCAATCCACATCAAGATTCCTGCGGTGGCTCCCAGCACCCAGCCGAGAGCGAGTTCTCCGCAGATGGAGAAGGCGGCGATGGCCGGGCTGGAGAGCAACGATGCCATGTCACCGGAACCAGCCTCGGCATGAGCCGCGGTTACGATCGGTGCCACACACAGAGCGATCAGTGCTGCTAATCCGGCCTTGATCCGTGCCGGGATGAGCTTCGAGGAAAAGACCGGGAGTACCATCATCGCGCCAACGATTCTCGTAAATACAAGCAGCCAACCGCTCCAGGTACTGACAGAGAATTCCAGCAGATCGTTCACTGCTGTTCACCTCCCTCGAATACCTGAGATGACTCCTGGATGGAATTCCTCGCATAGTCGGTTGCCCAACCCAGCAGTAGCGGCATCAGCAGCAGCAGCACCAGAGCCACTGCGATGATCTTGGGTACAAACGTGAGGGTCTGATCCTGCAGATGAGTCAAGGCCTGGAACAGGCTCACCACCACACCAACTGCTAACATCACCAGCAGAATCGGGACTGCCAGTTGCAGAGCCACGAACAGGGCTTCCTGAAGCAGGTCGATCGCTATTCCGAATCTCATCATCCACCCACCGTTACCATGGTGGAGACCATCAACTGCTCTACGACCAGTCCCCATCCATCGACCAGAACAAACACGAGGACCTTGAATGGCAAGGAAACGATCACGGGGGGAAGCATCAGCATCCCCATCGAGACCAGAATTGCCGAGACCACCAGATCTATCACCACGAAGGGCAGATAGATCATGAAACCCATCTCGAAGGCCCTTCTCAGTTCGCTGAGAACAAATGCGGGCATGATCACCGTTGTCGGCAAAGCTTCGAGAAACTTGCTCGAGATGAAACCGTTGTCGGTGTACTGGTTCTCGACGATCACGGGGGCACCAACGCGAGCCATCAACAAGAGATCACTCTCATCGATGGACCGATACATGAACTCCCTTATTCTCGTTTCTGCGTACTGAAACGCCTCTTCACCGGTGGGGACTCGACCGGTGGAAGGCGCAGGAACCTGGTCGGCGTAGGGCCCGATCGCATTGGTGTAGATGTCGCCCCAGATCGGTCCCATGACCGCGATGGTCAACATCAATGAAAGCCCGATCAAAACCTGATTCGGCGGTGATTCCTGGGTTCCGATCGCCCGACGAACAAATCCGAGCACCACGATGATTCTGGTGAAACAGGTGGTCAGGAGTAACAGGGCGGGCGCTATCGATAACACCGTCATGATGAGGATCAACCGCAGCGAGATCCCGATGTTCTCGGGAGACCCACTCAGGACTTTCTCGATGATGCCTGATTCGGAAGCGATGTCACCCTGGGCTACCGCTTCCGGTGCCACCACCCAGAGGATGACGAGAGCACCCAGAATTCCCAGTAGCAGAGAGCGGCGGAAAGTCTTCAAGTTCGTATCTCCTCCTCGACACGATCGCCATATCCATCAAGCCGGTCCCGTAGCCACTGAATCTCGTTACTCACGTCCTGTGATTCAGATGCCTCACCGCTGGGGAGCTCGAAGGGATCCTCATCAGCGCCTGTCTTGGCCTTGTTGATCTCGGTGCAAAATTCGAGTCCGTAACTGAGATCCTTCACTTCCTGGATATCGGTGATCTCGCTGAGACAATCGATTCGGCCAGGGGAAGATCCGACAACGAGTACTCGCTCTCCAACCCTGACGATGATCATGCTCTGACGGTTTCCGATGGGAATCCTCGTCAGCACCTTCATCCTCGCATCCGTTCCTGGAATGACCCCAGGAGCATACTTTCGAACAAGAATGAAGCCGCCGATGCCAAGTCCCGCAATGATGATGATCGCACCTATCGCCTGGAGTGTTCGCCAGATGAACTCCGAACCACCAGTTGAATCCGTTGCAATAATTCCACCATTTGCAAGACGAACATCGGGCCCAGCACTAGCAGTAACCGATGAAATTGTCTTTGTCGGTGGCATTACCTGCGACGCTATCGAGGCAGATGCCATCGAGAATACCAGTACCAGAGCCAACCCAACCTGAATCCAGTATCTGAATCGAATCCCTGGAAGTATCGGTATCGACATCTGTAACTGCTTTACTGATTCCATGCTCACCCACTTCCCCTGCAAGAAACTCACCCTGAAACCACCCGCTGGTCATCATTTTCCGACTGGATCCGTTTTGCGAAGCGAGTACTTGTCTCGTCATCAACGATCCGCTCACCCATCTTGACGATCCGTTTAAGACTCTCTTCTCTCCTTCGATCTTGTAGATTTTCGACAATCCGGTAGCGATTGACTGCCACCTCGACCTGCTCTCGAATTTCATCAGCAGCTGTAGCAAGTTGATCTGCAAGCTCTGCGTTCATCTTCGCTTCATTCCTTAATCTCGAGAGGTAATGGCGATGTACCAGCAACTGCTCGATGTCAATTCCAGCGTGATCCGATGCACGTATCGAGTCGATCACTGCATGGTGTTCGATTTCGGACTCTCGTATCCGCGCTTGTTGCAAATGAAGTTCTCGAACACGGCGGTACAACTTCGAGAGTTCTACATCCATCTCAGATTTCCTGAGGCGAAGCAGTGCATCGAGGCGGGAAGCGGATTTTGACATCACATGCCCTTCCTACAGGTGCCTCTGGAAATCTCGATTACCCGATTCCGTGTCTCGAAAAAGTCACTCGTTTCTTCAGGTTTCTGTCGCAGTAGTTGTTCAATCTGCGGAAGCGAATCGATGGCCTCGTCAGATCGCTTGTCATGCCCACGGACATAAGCACCGAGGCGCAACATGTCTTCGATCTCTCTGTGAATGGCAACCTTCTCGACCAATGACCGGGCGGCTTCTAGATGTTGTTCGTCAACCACGGAGTTCATGGTTCTGCTGGTACTGGAGCAGGGATCGATCGGAGGAAACCAACCCTTGTTGGCGAGATCCCTCGACAACCAGATCTGGCCATCGAGGATTCCACGGACGGAGTCACCGATGGGATCGTGCTGATCGTCGCCCTCGACCAATACCGAGTAGAATGCCGTGATACTGCCATCCACTCCTGGCCCGGTTCTCTCGAGCAGCTTCGGGAGCATCGCGAATACACTCGGGGTGTAGCCCCGAGTGGTCGGTGGTTCTCCTGCGCAAAGCCCCACTTCACGCTGCGCGAGAGCAACACGCGTGATGGAGTCAACCAGCAACAGCACATCTTCTCCGCGATCCCGAAACCACTCGGCGATGGATGTAGCGACCCTTGCCGCTCTCAAACGCATCACTGCCGCTTCGTCTCCGGTCGCCACCACAACAACACTTCGAGCCAGCCCCTCTGGTCCAAGATCTCTCTCGATGAACTCTCGGACTTCTCGACCTCGTTCTCCAACCAGAGCAATCACTCTTACCGGCAATGCGGTGTTTCGAGCGATCATGCCCAGAAGAGTTGATTTCCCCACTCCACTACCAGAGAAGATGCCGAGGCGTTGTCCAACTCCCACGGTCAGTATCGAATCGAGTGCGCGAACTCCCGTATGTACAGGTATGCGGATCTTCTGACGTTTGAGCGCCGGAACAGGGACATTGTTGATGGGCACCTTGTCTTTGATGGGTATGGGACCCAGTCCATCGATCGGAACCCCTCGCGCATTCACGACCCTCCCGAGCAGATGGTGAGAAACCGCAACACAAGGAATCTCACCGTCGTGAATCACTTCATCTCGTGGAGCAATTCCTTCGCTTCCATCCTCGGGTAGCAGATGCGTTCTTCCCTCGTCAAAACCCACCACTTCCGCAATCACACGATTCCCATCGCGAGTCACGATGGTGCACTCAGCCCCAACTGGCAGTGCAAGCCCTTGCGCCTCGACAATGACACCGACGACACGGACCACTGCGCCACGAACTCGGATGAGTTCATCCAGGTTCACCGAATTCAGCGCGGAGATCAGATTCATCTATTTCTCCTGTGTATCCTGGATCAGTGCAGCCTCGATCAAATCGAGTTGTATTTCTATTCCCAGATCCACACTTCCTGTGGCACTTCGAACACGACATCCGCCACGAACGATCGACTCCACTCCCATCACCTCGGCACCCTCGGCTCCCTGTATCTTTTGGCCGAGAGTCGGTAGAAACTCGATGACTGTCGTCAAGTCGACAGGATTCACTTCGATCTGTATCTTGCGTCTGTCACCGATTCTCTGGATTGCCAGTTCGATGTTCTCGGTGACGAGTTGGGGGAATTCGACGATCTCTCTCCTGAGAATGCGTTCGGCGATCCCCCGAGCCAGTGCAACCGTATCTCGACGGATTTCATCGATGGTGAGTTTCCAGCAACAGGTGAACTCATCGAGGACCTTCTCGAGCAACTGGGGCACCGAACCACAAGTATCTCCCAGCAGGGTCCTCGCCTGCTCCTGGATGAGAACATCCGCTTCACGCCTGCTCTCCTCGAGACCCTTTTGCATTCCTTGGGAAAATCCGGATTCAACACCTTCCCTGCGTCCAGCCGCTAATCCGCGCAAGCGTGCCTCTTGCTCGATCTCTGCCACTCGCTGGTTGGCTTCCGAGATCTTGCGACGAACGTGCTCATCTGTCTCTTTCCTGGCCGTCTCGATCGCGGCCGTCAATTCGTTTCCCTCCTGAACCAGTTTCTTGCGCAAATCTGCGTATGCAGCCTGAAGAGCATTCAGTTGTTGCCGCGCCGACTCGACAGAACACTCATCTTGAGTGCTCCCGGTACCGGGTTGAGAGAACACGGGGTCACTCATGACGATTGAACCTCCTGAGAGCGATCTCCCTCGCGATTGCGTTCGATCAGGTCCGCAAGATTGGGATCCGTGGCTCGAATATCTTCGAGAACGGATTGATCCACTTCCGCTGGACTGGGAACGGTACTCACAAAGGACGGTAGGGAAATTCCACTCGAGCAAACAGTGTTAGAACTTTTGAACAGATCGAGTGCCGCCATGGCATCCTCGATGATATCTGGATCGAGAACTCCTACCTCCTGGATCACTTCTCCAAGAACTGCCAGTTCGTCCGATCCCAGTTGCTGGAAGATCTGTTCGCGATTTCCACCCTGATCCAGAATTAACAACGCCAGCACATCACTACCTGGTAGTTCTTCTCTGGTGTCGGAGAGCACCTGACGCAGAATCGTGACCGATTGGGTCACGGTGAGATTTCGAATCGTCTCCATCGATTGGTCGTAGGAGGCTTGATTCTCTTCATTCACATAGGTGCTGATGGCCTCCTGGATCCCGGCAACAGAAGAGGCTCCGGCGACCCGGAAGCCCTGGATAGCGGCCTCTCGGGCAGTATCCGTCGGACCATCACGGAGCATGACGAAAACCGAGATGACCCCGAAGAAGACCAGGACGAAGAAGGGGAAATTGTTCTTCTGGCTACCACTAGCGACATCAAACCCGACAACCGCAGCAGAAGCGGCAGCGACCAGGCCGAATCTGACCGGGAACACACGAGCCTCGATCTCGGTGCCTGACCCCAGGTGAACCCTCAGATGCGATTCTATTCCGCTGGCGACCTCCCGGGTAAACCCGCGTAGAGCAAGACGAGTTTCGGGAGTCTCCTGGTATCCACGGCCAGCACTCGAGGTATTTCCCGCAAGTCCGAAATTGCCCTTGAAGTTCTCAGTGGCGAGCACCAGCGCCTTGTCACGATCGAGCATGACCGTGACGGCAACCGTGTCGACTACATTCATTACTGGATCGGATTCAACATATGATGGGATCTGCTGAGCGGTTGCACGAGTGAGTACGGTGTCTGCAAATTGAGAGGAAACCGGAGCGAGATTTGAAACCTGTTCCTGGAAGTCGTAAACCCCCCGAACAACCGGGAATCGAGGTTCGATTAATCCAGGATCCTCTACTGGTACTTGCAGACTGACATCCACCGTAACCCGATACATCTCTTCAGAAAAGATGGATGCAAGGTATCTGGAAACGTACTCCTCCACCTTTTTCTTCTTGTCAGCAACATCCCCGGTGGTCAATTTTGGATTGACGAGATCGTAGTAGTGACCATACGTGTCGGTGAGGATGATATTGTCGAGGGTGATCGAATAAGCTCCCGAAACATGGAGCCCGATCGCGCGTGCAACTTGCTGGCTGATTCCTGCCTGACGAATATCTTCATCGAGTTGAACCTGAACGCTCACGCCATTGATCTTGCGATTGGACCCGATGACTACACCCGCCGTGGAACGGCTAGGAGTCACACTCACCGAGTAAATCCCATCGAGTCGTGCAAGATCTTCCTCGAGTTTCAAGATCTGAGACCGCTCCCACCTCTGCTCTCTCTGACGTGTAGTGCCCAGAATGGAATCCGTCTGGCGAACCCAGCTGAAAGGATCCTCACTCACTCCGGGACCAGGAACCCCCTGAATCATGGAGAGAACCTGACCGATGTTTTTCCTCGCAACCTGGATCGCCCCTTCAGGTGAGAAGCGAAATTCCAGGTTCTCACCTCGGAGATTTTCGACGAATTGGGCCTGCTGTTGCGATTCTCCCTCCGCGAAGGGGATCTCTACCCAGTTCGTCGTTCCCAGATTTGTGAAGGCAAAGTAAGCGGCAATAAAGACGAAGATCACCGCGAAGGCTCTTCCTCCAGCCCCGAGTCCCCCCCAGAAATTACCCAGGTCGAAGGACGACCCCACCGGACCGCGATCAAATCTATTCTGATTCGAATCCTGATTCCCCATCTCTCCCCTTCCGGCTCCGCACAGCGGAGTTAGACATTCATCTTCTGAATTTTTTCCAGGGTTGAAGTGAACTGAACTCTCACCCTGGACAGTGCCTGATGCGCCAGATCCACTCGATCCAGTCGCTCAATCAACATCGACCATGATTCAGGAATTGCACTTCGCTCCGTATTCGAACTGATCTCGTTCGCAATGGTGTCGACTGTCTCTTTACCGCTGGGCCCCTGTGTCGGCTCGATACGAGCCGCTTGATCCAGCAATCGCGCCTCGCCGGATCCTGCAGGTGACAGTGCCGAAGAAGCGATGGTTCCTCCAACCGGAACAGCGGTGCAGGAGATCGGTGCGAAAGCGCTGATGGCATTCACAGACATCCTCACTCCTATCTGTTCGACACTTGCCCTGCTCGAGATGACCATCCCTGATCATCCCGATACCGCCCAGGGAGCCTGCCAGAGGCATCGAACTCTCGCCGATCTCCCAGCAGTCCCCACAAGAGTGAAGTCCGGGTCTCACAGAGGTCTCGCGTGCGAACCGAATCGAGTGCCTGATGAATCGATTCGGTTCGGAAATACCCCCATGGGCCGAACATCTCCGGCCAAAGAGTGGCATATGCTTTATAAACTGTAAAGTGCAATATACCCCAGATGTTCCGATAACACGGGGGCGGTATTCGGAGCACTGCATCCTGCGAATTGATCCCAGAAAGGTCCGATCCGGGTATGCTGGACCCAGGTGGTCTTTCCCACCTGGATGGAAGCCCGTGAACCTGCTCATCACTGTTGTCTCCCTGACAGTCACCACTTCATTTCTATGCTCTCTGCTCGAAGCAGCATTTCTCTCCGTCTCCATCGCGAGCCTGGAAGAACGCCGTGAACAGGGGATCGGTATCCGTTGGTTGCTGGAGATGAAGAAGGACAGGCTCGACGATGCCATCGGTTCCATCCTGATCCTCAATACCATCTCGAATACGCTCGGAGCCTCGCTCGCAGGATTCCTGGTTGCCAGGGAGTTCGAGAACTTTCCAGCAGCCGTTGGCATCTTCTCTGCATTGCTCACCTTCCTGATCCTCACCTGTGCAGAGATCATTCCGAAGACGCTCGGGGCAGCCCATTCTCGTAAATTGTCCGGTTTCGTCGGAATCTGCCTGATGTTGCTCGCCCGCCTGTTGAAGCCCGCTCTCCTCATCACCGGTTTGATCACCAGGGTGTTCAAGAGCAAGTCGTCTGAAAATGTTTCCAGAGGCGAAGTGGATGCGATGATCCACCTGGCGGGAACCGAGGGAACCCTCGCCCACCACGAGGAAGTTCTCTATCGCAACATACTCCGACTAGATGAGATCCTGGTCGGTGATGTAATGACACCCCGAACGGTCGTCCGGGATCTATGGCAGGAAGCAACCATCGGAGATGTGCTTGCAGAAATCGACCGGGGGAAACTTCCGAGCCGGATCCCCATTCATGGATCAACTCGGGATGAAGTGACCGGCTACGTTCTTCTGAGGGAAATTCTACTGGCCCACATCGACGGGGCACCAATTACCACTCCCCTATCGAAATATCGCCGTGACATTCGCTTTGTCCCCGAGGTCGCAACCCTTCGCCAGGCACTCGCGGATTTGACCAGCGGTAAGGACCCGATTGCGATGGTCGCCGACGAACATGGCGGTACATGCGGGCTGATAACCACCGAAGATCTGTTCGAAACGATCCTGGGCATCGAAGTCGTCGATGAACATGACCAGACTGAAGATCTACGAGATCTGGCCCAGGGGCTTCGAGAGAAACGTCTCGAACGATTGCGGAGCGAGCGCGTACTGCGTGGACCCTCCGAGTCCGGTGATGAAAAGAAACGGATGTAGTAACCTGCTCTCTGCGTGCAAATTCGTTCATCGCTGGTGGGGTGGCAGAGTGGTCTAATGCACCGGTTTTGAAAACCGGCAGGGTGTAACAGCCCTCGTGGGTTCGAATCCCACCCCCACCGCCATTACGAAATGAAGGAGAACTGCCCATGAAGGGTTTAGGACTGCTGCCGCTCATCATCGTGCTGATTCTGGTGGCTCTCTTCCTGTTCACGGGCAACTATCAGCAACGCCAAATCGACAACCTGGAGGAAACCCAGGTGACGATGCAGCATGAAGATGAACGTCTTGCCGATGAAATAATTCGCCTCGAAACCGAGGTGGTTGGCATCCGGACTGGCCTCGAAGGAGTCCAGACGGAGATGGTCGACATCGAGAAGAACATCGCGACTGTGGCGCTGGAGTCCGAAAATCTCAGGGCTGGCATCACCTCCGATCTTGAAAATCTCAACGAGGGCCTGGCCACCAAACAGGATGTCCTCAAGAAAGAACTGGCTGCAGAACTGGAGAAGATGAAAAGTGCTCTGGAAGGCTCCGATAACGATCAGCAATCGTTGAAAGACCGCATCTTCTCTCTCGAGGGTCAGTTGGAAGTCGCCCGGCAAGACCGGATCGAACTGGCAACACGCCACCTCATGCTCGAAGAGGTACTGAAGGATCTGGCCAATACCCAGCAACTCCTCGAAAAAGCAATCCAGCGCATTGAGAACCCACCACCCGATCCCGAGAAGTAACCGGCGCTCCGTGTCGTTACGCTATCGGCGGCCCACAACTGGAAATATACTCGGCAGATACAGTTGTCAGCATCGAAAGTAAATTAGGCGTACCCGTGAATCCCTCAGACTTCACTGCAGAACAGATCCGAGACCAATTTCTCTCCCGGCTGAGGGAGCGGATTCTGGTCATCGATGGTGCTACCGGAACTGCCCTCCAGGATCGAAATCTGAGCTCCGAGGACTTTGGCGGTGAAGATCTGGCAGGTTGCAATGAGAACCTCGTTCTCACTCGTCCCGAGGTGATTCGTTCGATCCACCAGTCATACCTGGAAGCTGGCTCTGACTGCATCGAGACCAACACTTTCGGTGCCACCGAACTGGTACTCAATGAATATGAGTTGGGGCCAAAGGCAGAAGAGATCAATTTCATCGCTTCCCAGTTGGCCAGGGAGGAAGCGGATCGATTTTCCTCTGCAGAGCACCCCAGATGGGTTCTTGGATCGATGGGTCCGACGACAAAAACTCTATCGGTCACCGGAGGAATCACATTCGACGAATTGAGGGATCACTTTCGGATCCAGGCACATGGACTGCTACGAGGAGGATGTGACATCCTGCTGGTAGAAACGGTCCAGGACACGCTCAATCTGAAAGCCGCGATGCATGGGATCGATGAAGCCGCCAGCGAACTGGGCTTTTCTCGTCCGGTCGCGATCTCCTGCACCATCGAACCGATGGGGACGATGCTGGCAGGTCAATCCATCGAAGCTTTCTACAACAGCGTGGAACATTTTCAGCCCCTGTTCATCGGATTGAATTGCGCTACCGGCCCACGCTTCATGACCGACCATCTCCGGACGCTAGCGAGCATCTCTGCCTTCCCGGTCTCCGTCTACCCCAACGCTGGACTGCCCGATTCGGATGGCAACTATGAGGAGACTGCCGAGATCCTGGCGCAGCACATCGAACCGTTCTTGGAACAGAACTGGGTCAACGTCATCGGTGGATGTTGTGGTACGACCCCCGATCACATCCGTGCGATGGTCGATCTTGCTTCACGCTTCTCACCAAGATCATACTCAGACAGAAAACGTTCCATCGTCTCGGGCATCGAAACGATAGAGATCAGCGAAGACACAATTCCACTTGTGGTTGGTGAAAGAACCAACGTCATCGGAAGTCGTCGCTTCAAGAAATTGATCGCGCAGGACGAGTTCGAGAAAGCCGCAGAAATCGGAAGAAGGCAAGCCCGCGGTGGAGCTCATATCATCGATGTGTGTATGGCAGATCCGGACCGTGAGGAACTCGATGATATACTCAGGTTCCTTCCATTGTTGACCCGCATGGTCAAGATCCCCCTGATGATCGACTCCACGGATGCAGTCGTGCTCGAGGAAGCCCTGAAACTGTGCCAGGGAAAATCCATCATCAACTCCATCAACCTGGAGGATGGTGAGGATCGATTCGAAACGGTCGTGCCTCTTGCAAAAAAATATGGTGCCTCTCTGGTGGTGGGCTGTATCGACGAGGATCCAGAAGATGGAATGGCCGTCACCGTCGAACGAAAACTCGAAATCGCGACGAGATCCCACGAACTTCTCACACAGAAGTACTCGATCCCGGAGCAAGATCTCATATTCGACCCGTTGGTCTTCCCGGTAGGGACAGGGGATCAGAAATACAGCGCTTCCGCTGTGGCCACCATCGATGGAGTCCGCGCCATCGCCGAGACCTTCCCGCATTGCAATACCACGTTGGGAATCAGCAACGTCTCCTTCGGTTTGCCTCCGGCAGGTCGAGAGGTTCTGAACTCGGTCTTCCTCTATCATTGTATTCAGGCCGGACTCTCGATGGCCATCGTCAACTCCGAACGGATGCAACGCTATGCGAGCATCCCTGACATCGAACGGGAACTCTGCGAGGATCTGATCTGGCAGAGAACCCCGGATCCCATCGCTGCTTTTACCGAGCACTTCCGTGGCCGGAGGATCGCGATGGAAGGGCAATCTCCCCTCCTCCAGCTTCCCATTCCGGAAAGATTGGCTCGCAACATCATCGAGGGCACCAAGGAAGGTCTCGACGACGCACTCGCGCAAGCGCTCGAGAAATACGAGACCCCGCTTAAAATCATCAACGGCCCATTGATGACCGGAATGGCAGAAGTAGGGCGGCTTTTCAACGACAACGAATTGATCGTGGCGGAAGTGTTGCAAAGCGCCGAGGCGATGAAGGCGGCCGTTTCCTTCCTCGAGCCTCACATGGAAAAGATTGAATCCATTAGTCGTGGAAAAGTGCTGCTTGCAACCGTGAAGGGGGATGTACACGACATTGGAAAGAATCTCGTTCACATCATCCTCTCCAACAATGGCTTCGCGGTGGTAGACCTCGGAATCAAGGTTCCGCCAGCCCAGTTGATCGCCGCAGTCCAGGAACACCAACCCGACGCGATCGGCCTTTCTGGGTTGCTGGTAAAGTCCGCCCAGCAGATGGTCGTTACCGCCGAAGATCTTCAAGCGGCTTCTATCGATCTCCCGATACTCGTAGGAGGTGCGGCTCTCTCGGAGAAGTTCACCGCCAAAAAGATCCAGAAGGTCACCGATTCTCCGGTGATCTACGCCAAGGATGCGATGAGGGGACTCGCAATCGTCAGCGACCTGTTCGATCAGGAACTTCGACCCGGTTTCCTCGAGGAAAACCGTCGCACCCAGGAGCGAATCGCTCTCGGTGGGTCGACCAAAACCGGAGCGGCAGTGGCACAGATCACCCTGCCCGATCGCTCTCCCGTGATCCAGGTGGTCGATACGGCCCCGGCGATTCCCGATGTGGAACTTCACATCGAGACCCAGATCGCACCAGAAGATGTCTTCCCCCTCATCAATCCGCAGATGCTTTACGGACGGCACATGGGTCTTCGAGGTAACTTCGAGAAGAAGATCGCTGCCGGAGATGTAAAGGCCGCTCGCCTTCAGAAGATGATGCTGGAACTTCTGGAAGAGGTTCGCGCGAGGGATTTGCTGTCGCCAAAAGCGATGTGGCAGCACTTCCCGGCCAGTTCGACTTCTGACGAGATCACCATTTACGATCCGGAGTCCCTTGAACCACTCGAGAAGGTCGCCTTCCCGCGCCAGCAGAAGCCGCCCCATCGTTCAGTCTGTGACTATCTCCTTGCACCAGCTAAAGACGGTAGTCCCGTCGATAATCTTGCCATTCTGGTCACCACGGCGGGATCCAAGGTTCGGGAACAATCTCAGGCCTGGATGCGTGAGGGCGAATATCTGAAATCTCATGCCATCCAGGCGCTGGCAGTCGAGATGGCAGAAGGACTGACAGAGAGGATTCACCGGATCATTCGTTCGAACTGGGGATACCCTGACCCGGATTCGATGACGAAGATGGATCTATTCCGCGCCCAGTATCGGGGCAAGAGATACTCTTTCGGCTATCCGGCTTGCCCTGACCTCTCCTGCCAGGAAGTAATCTGGCGCCTGCTCGAGCCGCAACAACACCTCGGAGTCGAACTCACGGAGGGGTTCATGATGGATCCGGAGGCAAGCGTCTCGGCGCTGGTCTTCCATCATCCCGATGCGAGCTATTTCGGAGTCGGCAACAACGAAGAGTGATCGTCTTCGAATCACCGAACCATCAACGGGCAACCAGTTTCACCCGAATACTGAGCATCTCCCCGTCGCGCTCGATTTTCACGACCACCTCGGCTCCCGGTTCCAGTTGCCGCAACAATTGCGCGTAACCACGCAAGTCAGTGATCTGCTCGTCGTCGATGGCAAGAAGGCGATCCCCGGCACGTAAACCGGACCGTGCTGCCGGTGAATCCTCGACCACATCGTCGATCCTCACCCCCGGGCCGGTGTCGGTGAAATCGGGGACGGTACCGAGCATCACCCTTCGCCCCTGCTGGGGCTGAGCCGGATTTGGATCCCTGTGCTGTCCCACCCCGAGGGTGGAGGTCAGCGCATCCGGGCGCTCGGAGAGATACAACAGCGCTTCCCTCAACCAGGTGGCGACCGAAACCAGCCCCTGGGCATCGATCTTGTCGGAGGTGTCGCTTGGTCGATGGTAATCCTGATGTGCGCCGGTGGTGAGCTGGATGCCGGGGATACCGATCTCGTGGAAAGGAACCTGATCGGACCCACCGGGATCATCCTTGACCGCCGTAGAGAGCACTGCGGTGGTGAACCCGATCCCGCGGACGATATGGACCCACTCGGTCGCGGTGCCGGTTCCCAGTGCCAGCAACTCTCCTTCTGCGAGCCGACCGACAGCATCGACGCTGATCACCGCCAGCGCCCGTGCGGCGGGCCACTTCTCCATCGACTCGATGTAACGGCGGGCTCCTCGTAATCCCCACTCCTCGGCACTGGTGGCGACGAAGACGAGGGTCCGTGCTGGGCGATGGGTACCGGAGATGATCCGAGCCGTCTCGAGCATCACCGCCACACCGGAGGCATTGTCGTCGGCTCCGGGGTGGATCCTTCCTTCATTCCCCGATCGAACATCGGGCCAACCTCGACCTAGATGATCAACATGCGCGAGAACCACCACCGATTGTCCCGTCAAGGCTTCGTCGGTCCCGGGAATCACGCCGATGACATTTCGCAATGTCGGTTCTTTCCTGGTTCGATTACGCAGTTCCTCTTCACTCCAGGAGTCGAAGAAACTGCCGTCCGGTGCTCCCGGTTGTAAACCGATCTCCTCGAAGCGATCCGCCACCCACTGGGTCGCTTGCTCCAGACCCACCGAACCGTTTTCTCGTCCCTCCAGTTGCGGATCGGCAAGCCAACGGACATCGGAAATCATTCGATCGCCATCAAGAACCGGGCCAGGCCGTGCGAGAGGTTCACGTGCATCTTCGATCTGGGCGACCCGGATTCCCTTCGCCGTCCAGGAGAGGGCAGAAGTGTCAGTCTCCCATTCACCCTTGGCCACGTTGGTCGGTTCCTCGCCCTGGAACAGCAGATAGGAATACTTGCCATAGTGAGGCAGTTTTCGCGCCAGACCGGAAATCGCCGCCTCCTTGTAACAACGGATCAACCCCACCGTGAGGTCTTCATCGTCGGGATGACGCGCCACCTGGATTCCAGAGTGATCCCATTGGAATAATTGTGGCCCTACATCCGTGGGCTTCATCGTCGGGAGTATCCATGTGGCATAACTAAGACTGAATTTCTCTAACATCCCCTTCTGGAGGGCCGCCTTCCGCAAGGTCTCATTCGCCACACCCATGGTCGGCTCGCCAAGGATCCAGACCGCTCTATCCGGCGGGATCTCTTCCAGTTCGGTGTCGAGGACGATGCGAACATCCCCATCGGTAGCCCAGGATTCGGCCAGCGCTCGCCATGCCTCGAGTCTCGGGCTGAGAGAAGGCAGGACGATCAGCTGGGAAGAGGCGCCAAAGATGTCGCCGATGGTCGGTGGAGTCTCCGATTGATCGAGTTGACGAAACACATCGAAAAAAGGATCGACCTTCACGGCAACTAGTTGCCCTGCCACCTCGAAGGACTGCTGTCGGGGAACCGTTGCATCGTCTCCGGGAGCAAACTCGAGAATCTGTTGCTGCCACCAGGAAGAAGTCGCCAGTTGATAGTGAACCGGAACCCGGACCCGATACGGGTCCTGCTCCTGAATCTGCTCGATGACGATCTTCGACATCTCCTCGCCCGGCTGCACTACAAGTCGAATCTGCGGGGCTCCGGTGCCCTCGATCCACGATCTCGCCCAATCACCCAGATCGGTTCCTGCGGCATCTCCGATGCAGGCGACGATGTCATCGAAGGAAGCGCGCCGGTGCATGAAATCGGCGAAAAAACTCTGAAGCCCCTGCTTGAACGCTTCCTCACCAACGCTGCGGCGAATCATGTGCCACAACATCAGGCACTTGCCGTATCCCACCGCCTCGGTGGCACCCGAGTGGCGACTACGAAATTCGCGAAGCGGAAAATCGAGGCCCTCCTGGACGTAGGATCCGAACTTCTTCAGCACATCGCGTCGGTACTCGGCCCCTCTGCCCTCACCTTCCTTCATCAGGTGATCGGCGAGATAAGCGGTGAGCCCTTCGCACCAGTTACCGCCCGGATAATCGACGTACACCGAGTTCCCCCACCAGTTGTGGAGGACCTCGTGCGGATAGGATGACCTCAAGATGAAGGGCAGCCGGATCACCTGTGGACCCAGCAAGGTAAAAGAGGGCATGCCATAGCCGCTCTCCCAGAAATTCTCGACCAGCGCAAACTTCGAGTAGGGATAGGGGCCGATCAGTTGGGCGTACATGTCGACGTATTGCACCGTCGCTTCCAGGTACCTCGCTGCAAGATTCGGATCCTCATCACGAAGAAATACCAGCGCTTCGACCAGGGGAGTGATCTTCTTGTACTCGTGAAATCTGGCCGCGACGAGAAAGACCTCTTCCTGGGGAAGTTCGCAATCCCAGCGCACGGTGGTGCGGTCCGCGCCAGTCTCCTTGTTTCGCCGGGAGCCCTGACTCACCGCATCCCAGCCGGCGGGAAGATTCACCTCCAACGAGAAGGTGACCAACACGCCCTCCGGATGAGGCAACCACGAGCTGGCTCCTGCCAGGTACACACCGCGCTCCTCGATGGTTCCAGGTGTTGAGGAAAAGGACCTTCCGGCACCGGAAGCGACCTGCTCCAGATCTTCCCGGATCACACCGCGAGCGGAGATGAACACCGGCAAGTCGTCAGCCAACTCTTCTGGTACCGTCACTCTCCAGATTTTTCGGCTCACCGGTCTCTGGGGATCGAGTCCGGATCCCCCCTGCTGCTCGGTCTGGGTCACGAGAGTCAGGCTTCCCTGGGATTCGAGTCGAGGCGTGATGCCCGAATGGAGTCCAAACTCGAATTGTTTCCCCAACCGTTCGAGGGACACCTGCCAGGAGATGGAGCCGGCAGACGGATCGAGGGTCACCTCGGCCACAAGATGAGGATGTAGTACAGGGACTTCCTGCACCGGAAGGCACCAGATCAGGCTGCCAAATAGCAGGGTAATGGACATTCGAAGCCTTTCTCGATTCCTGGCGAGATGTTATCCGGCTGGCTCTTCCCGGTCCATGTTGACTCTCGCTCCCTCACACCTTCTCATCGGGGGACGCGGTGACGGGGAAAATCTGCCGTACTCGGGGAGCCTTGCATGAAGAAGATCGATCAGTTGTTTCTGAAAGCCGCCCACAAGAAAGGGCTGCTCGATGACGCAGGAGTGACACAGATTGCAGATTCCCTGACCGAAGAGGGAGATGCAGCCTCTGCTGCGGTCGCGGCTGGCTTGATGACCCAGGGGCAGTCGCAACGACTTCTCACCAGCATCGAGTCCTCGGTGCCACCCGAAGGAATTCCAGGATACGAAATCCTTTCTCCGATCGGTAGGGGTGCTACCAGTACTGTGTGGAAGGCACGGCAAGAATCTCTAGGAAAGATCGTTGCGCTGAAGATCTTATCGACCTCCATCTCGAGCACGACCCAACCGGAACAATTGATCTCGGAGGCACGAAATGCTGCCCTGCTCAATCATCCCCACATCGTTCATGCACTCGATGCTGGAGTCTCGAATGGAAATTGCTGGTTCGCGATGGAACTCGTCGAGGGAGAAACTCTCCAGCAACAACTGACACGTAGAGGAGCACTCTCCGAACGTGAAGTGATTGAACTGGCACTTTGTTTGACCAAGGGTCTTGCGCATGCCCACAATGCAGGACTTCTGCATAGAGATCTGAAGCCCGCAAATATCCTGATTTCCGAAGATGGTATCCCCAAGATCACAGATCTCGGACTCGCTCTCGCCGAGCATGAAGTGATGGAACTCGATAGTTCCGAGAAAAGGAAAGGTACTCCTCATTACATCTCTCCTGAGCAGATAAAAGGCGAGACTCTCGATGTACGTACTGATCTCTACTCGCTTGGTGCAACCCTGTATCACTGCCTCACCGGACAACCTCCTTTCCAGGGAAAGACGAACCACGAAATCCTGAAAAAGCACATTCAGGAAGAAGTGATCCCCGTCGCTACCATTTCTTGTAAGGAAACACCTCTCGATGCCATCGTCGAGAAACTCCTTTCGAAGACGCCAGATCAACGATTCGCAACCGCAGACCAGTTGATCGCAGCGCTCGAAAATGCATCGGGCAACGAAAGCACGGGAACTCCCACCGCTCCTCGACGAGGCCGATCCAAGATCCACGTGATCTCTGCAACAAACAGAAAGAGGGTCGTGGGAGGCGCCTCCAGAGCATCCCTCCACAGTCGCAAGACCATGATGACGAAGATCGGGATCGGTGCTGGTCTTGTCATCTCAGCACTACTGATTCTCTCCGCTTTTTCCAAGGCGAATGAAGGATCTCCCGATTTCGGGACGACTCTCGCTGACCACAGGTCGTTGATAGCCCAGCAAAAAATAGAAAAACGAATGGACGAATCGGAAAAGGACAGGAAACGTCAAGAGGAGTCCGCACAGACGCTGCTCGATTCCATCCTGGCTCAGGATCAGGAACTGCGAATTCGGGCTCTTCGAAAAGCACTACGGTCTTACGGCGCAACACGAGTTGCAGTACAGATGACCGTTGAGCTGGATCGAGCCCAGGGTGAAATTGTCCAGTCCCGGCAGGCAGATGCACGGACCATCCTGGAAGAGGCCCGTACGATGGCCTCCGCTGGAAAACTGTGGGGCGCGGTAAAGCTACTCGATGAGAGACCACGATCTGCTCGACGCGATCAGGACCTCAATAATGAGATCGAAATATTGCTCTCTGTCTGGGAAGAAGAAATCGATTCTCGATTTCTGCAGGACCGACAAAAGATCGATTTTCTGCGCAGCAAGAGAGAATACAGCGAGGCCCTCACACTCATCGACGAGATCGAGCAATACGCTGATCCAGACACCATTGCGGAATTGACAGGTCTGCGGGAACAGATCATCGCAGCACGTACTGAACTTGCTCGTGTGGAGGCAGAACGGCGGCGAACAGAGGAACTGCGCAAGTACATGGAGATCTGGCCCCGGTACAAGGATCTCGCCCTCGAGCGAGATTTCAAGGGGATGATCAGTGTCTCGGTGGGCCTGGAGGCTGAACTGATCGTGGCAGAAGTGAAGAACCGGATCGAAATCGATCTGCTTGCTTTTGGGGTGCTCGACAAATTCATCAAGGAGGCACTACAGGAACTTCGAGAGAAGGGTGAGGACGGCAAGGAAGTTGTCGTGGAACGCATCCCACTCGGAGAAAGCACCCGCAACCGCAAAGATCGGGGTGTGGTGGATCGCATCGATACAGTTCACGTGTGGATTCGCCTCACCGCCGAGCGAGCTGTAATTCCGCTAAAAATCAGCGAGATCACCGATGCGTTCCTGTTCGATCAGGTCGCCGAGAGACATGGCAGTAGTAGCCCCGATTACCTGATCCCCATGGGGATTCTATCGATATATCGAGGGCTCGAGGATGTCGCGGAAGAGAACTTCAAAATCGTCGAAGAAAAAGGAACGCGCCCCGATACATGGATCGAACTTCTGAACTGGGTGAAAAAGAACGTCACTAACCCCTGATCAATTATCGAGTAGAGGCGAGATCCGCTCCCAGTCACCGGGGTCATCGATATCTTCCAGGAGAAGTGCGTTTTCGCTGACGACGTGTTGAATCCGCATGTCATCGGACGAAATCAGGGCTCGGAGATGGGGAGGACCAGCCTTTTCCAGCAACCTCCTTGCCTTCTCACGTCTCAGCAACAGCGGATGCCCTCGCTTCAGCTGGTGAGATACCACCCATGCATCAAAAGCATCTCCATCGCGCCGGTAAGACTCGATGAGATCGGAGACATCTCCCGCCCGCACACCCGCTACATCGACCGGATGAATCAGAATCGCGTCCCACTCGCCAGGAAATCTCAGGGCAACACGGATGCTACTGATCGGTCCATCTGTGGGATCCTCATTGACGATCGACAGGACTCCTATTCGTTTCGATTCCGTCTCGATCAGCTCCTGGTGAGTCCCCCCGCAAACAACCAACAACTCATCACACCCCCCGGAAGAAAGAGCAAATGACACTCTCTCCAGTACCGTACGATCCTGGTACTCCAGTAGTGCCTTGGGTGAACCAAATCGACTCGACTCTCCGGCAGCGATGATGACTCCACGGACCCTCACTGGAGCGACTCCTCGATCTCCTCTTCTGCGAAGAAGGCCTCGAGAGAGGTTCGAACATCCACCCATGGGCCCTCCGACCGACTGCAGTCCGGAAGACTATCGATGAAGCGTTTGCCATAGGGTCGCCGGACGATCCTGGTATCGGCGATCACTACCACTCCACGATCATCGACGGTACGAATCAATCGTCCAAATCCCTGCCTCAGTCCGAGAACCGCCCTCGGCAGGGCCAGGTGAGCAAACGGACTCTTGCCGCGGGATTTCAGTTCCTCGGCACGACCTTGTTCGAGAGGATGATGAGGTATTCTGAAAGGGAGCCTCGTGATGAAGACACAAGAGAGCGCTCCTCCGGGTACATCGATCCCTTCCCAGTACGACTGGTTTCCCAGCAATACCGCTCGCCCGGATGCAACAAATCTGCGCAGCAGTTCACTCCTGGGCTGCTCCCCTTGAACCAACAACGGCATACCAAGTGCCTGAAAACTGTCGCGCACACGTTGGGCTATACGCCGTAAGAATCTGTGAGAGGTAAACAGTCCGAAGGTTCTTCCGCTGGCCACTCGCGCCGTATCCACGATCATCTCAGCGATACGCTGCTCGTAACCTGATCTGTCTGGTTCGGGAACATCCGTGGGAAGACCGAGCAAGACCTGCCTCTTCCATTCGAAAGGAGATGAGAAATTTTCCAGTCGAAGTCTCCCCCTCTCGACCCGTTCCCATCCGAGCCGATCCGCGAGAAAACTCCACGACTCTCCCACCCTGAGCGTCGCACTGGTCTGGATCACCGTGGCAACTGGCCGATACAGGTGTTCTGCAAGCAGTTCATCGACACGTAGAGGCGCCGCTTTCACGACGATCTGCTTGTGAGGTTGGGTGGTCATCTCGACCCACGGCTGGATTCCTCCTGCTGCCCCGAGGACAAAATCGATTGAAGAGATCTGCTCCACCACTGACCGGATCGCCGCCCTCAATTCCGCAACTGCAGCCTGAAACTCAACCTCGGGCTCGAACGGGGACTCCTCCAGCAATTCCGCACATCGCTGCAACAACCCCCGGAGATCATCCAGGCTGTCTTTTGCATCGATGAGGGGAGGGGAGACCACCGTCATCGGGAGCATTCCATCTCGTTCACCGATCCGCGCCATCAATGAACCATCACGTCCTTGGGTATCCCCCACGAGTTGTGCCGCGTCGCGAATTCGGTTCTCGAGTCTCTCCAGCGCCGTTTCGATCTCCTGTCGAACCGATTTCACACGAGGCATCACTTCCATCGAGAGTAGTTCATGCGCCTCTGCTTGCTGATGTCGGCCGAGATGACCTCTTAGCCACGGGATACGACCTCTCTCTTGGCTGTTTTTCTTGCGAGGAGAAACCAGCCTACCGAGCACCTGGAGGAGACCTTTCCGTGAAACTTCCGCACCGAGGTGATGGCAGGCGACTTCCTCCAGATGGTGTGCCTCGTCGAAGATGATTCGCTGATATCCCGGAATCACCAGGTCGCTATCGAAATCCCCGGAAGAACGACGCAGTTTGAGATCAGCAAAGAGAAGATGATGGTTGACCACCACCACATGGGCGCCAAACGACTTGCGACGCGCCTCGTAATAGAAACAGGTGCGGTAATGCGGGCAACGCGCCTTGAGAGATTGATCGGATGTAGACTGGAAGTCGGACCAGATCTCGTCAGGAACCTCCCCCGGCATCTCTTGCCTAGTCCCCTGCTTCGCTTCGCGCAGACGATCGATGACATCAGCAACCCAACTCTCTCGCTCCTCGCCTTCAGCAAAGATCTCGGGTTCGGATGCAACCTGTTGTGTTTTTCGACGACAGGCGTAATTGCCCCGACCCTGGATGAGAGCGTATCGAAAATCGATGCCGAGAACCCTATGGAGTGTGGGGAGATCGCGATGAACCAGTTGTTCTCCAAGCGGAATTGTGGCAGTCGAGACCACAACGCGACTGTGGTTTTTCACCGCCCACAGGATTGCCGGCACCAGGTAGGCATAGGACTTTCCGACTCCTGTTCCCGCCTCGAGTGCCGCAACATCTCCATCATTGAGAGCACGAGCTACTGATTTCGACATCTCAACCTGGCCAGGTCTCTCCTCGAAATCTGGAATGGAACTGGAGAAGACCCCGCCGGAACAGAAGATATCTTCGATCTCCTTTTCCTCCACCGGAGATTCTTCCTGCTCAGGAAATGGTTCGACAACCCGGTTCACCCTGCCGCCGTCATTACTGACGATGAAAAAACCCAGTCGACGAGCACCCGCTTCCGCTGCGATGGAGAGATCTGCCGGACTCGGCGTCAGATCGCCGCCGGGATGGTTGTGGATGAGAACCTGGAACCCCTCCTCTGCCCGAGACAGAAAAACGGGTACTGCAGTAGACGACCCGCGCGCCACTACCAGGGTCTCGTCGAGCAAACCTTGATCATCGATGCGACCAAGGAAGAAGACCTCGTTATCGCCCGCTTTCTCGATCTCGTCGGAGATTTTCTGGCGGATCCCAGGAGCAAAGAGAGGAGTGCTGTCGAGTCCTTCGGTCCAGCTCAAGTCAGAGCCCCCTCCCCAGGATGGTGAGAAGCATCTTCGTCGGCGCCCACCTCTACGGCAAGCCTACCTGTACCATTTCCCGGGATGAGAAAACTCCCTGCCAGGAATCGAGATTCCTGGCAGGGAGTCGCTCTCGACCGAAGTCCACTACCGTTGGGTACGGGCCTTAACACCCGCCAGTCGGCGTAACGCAGTCAAGGGCATCAGTGTCAGTCGGATCGATTCCGCAGTTATCTCCCGGTGGCGGGGCATCTGGCCCACCCGTGAAGAGGAAACCGAGCAGGTAGATCGCATCGGCGATGTTCACTGCGCCATCGTCGTTTACATCTGCAGCATCGAAACAACCGGGAGCAGTGCCATTGGTGAAGAGGAATCCGAGCATGAAGATCGCATCGGCGATGTTCCTGGCTCCATCAGAGTTGACATCGCCTCGACGGAACTCGATACCGCCTGGATTACAGATGGCAGCGCAGTCCGGATCATCGCAATCGATCAGACCATCCCCATCATCATCGACGCCGTTGGAGCAATCCTCGACAGGGCCACCGGGGTCCGGAGGCGAACTGTGGTACAACTGGCAAGTGATACCGGCAAATGTGAACACCGCCGAGTAGGACTCGAAGACTCCGTCCATGTCGGCATCGACATCCGGAAGAATGCCGAAAGCAGTGAGCAAGTCCACCAGCGTCCCCTGGAAGGGAGCCGGAGCCGGCTGTGTCTCCAGGAATGCCTGGGTGAGGAACGCTTCAATCTCGTCGCTCTGGAATTGGTAGGTTCCTGCAAAAGGTCCGGGGAAGAAATCGGCTTCCACGGTCAGGCCCTTGAGCGGGATTCCCGCCACGTAGATCGTTCCCGGACCGGCGGTCATATGGCTATCGACGATGGTGCCACCGGGAAAACTCGAGGTAGGATCTCCCGTGATCGGATCGTAACCAGCTGGATCGACCACGAACTCGTTGAATCCCGAGGCATCGTTGGTCGGATCCTGGTCGAGGTCGAAACCACCATGAGCACTCAGGGTGATGTCGTCATCATTGGTGTAGGTCGGATCATCCAGTTCTGTCACTTCCAGCAGGAAGGGGAACTCGGCCAGATTCGAGGCGAGAATATCGTTCAGTCCCGCAGTGATGGTCGGGTCCGATCCTAGAATCCCACCCACCACGATCTGCTCAGTTGCCACAAAGCCTTGTGTGGAAGGAATGTAGGAGTAGTAGAGGGTGCAAGAGATACCGGCAAAGGTGAAGACAGCAGAGTAAGACTCGTTGTTTCCGTCATTGTCGGCATCGATATCCGGCAGAATGCCGAAAGCAGTCAGCAAGTCCACTATGCTGCCGGTGAAGGGTGCCGGAGCCGGCAGTGTTTCCAGGAATTCCTGGGTGAGGAACGCCGAGGTCTCGGTGCTCTGGAACTCGTACACTCCTGGGGTGCCAGTTTCCGTGAAATCCGCCTCCACGGTCAGATCATTGAGTGGAATCCCTCCCACGATGATGGTTCCCGGTCCGGCGGTCAGATGGCTATCGACGAGGGTCCCATTGGGGAAACTCGAGATCGCATCTCCCGTGGCCGGATCGTAATCGAGGGGATCGATCACAAACTCGTTCTCGCCAGAACCATTGTTGGTATTATCACCGTCAAGGTCGATTCCCCCGAAAACATTCAGGGTGATGTTGTCGTCGTTGGTATAGGTCGGATCATCGAGATCCGCCACTTCAAGAAGAAAAGGAGAGCTCAACAGTCGAGCAGCAAGAAGGTCGTTCAAACCTGCAGTGATGGTCGGATCCGATCCGAGGATCCCTCCCACTACGATCTGCTCGGTCGCCACGAGCCCAGGACGACCCAATTGCGCGAAACTCTCGTTTGGAGCCAGAATCGTGAGAACAAAGGCAACTGGAACAAGTGCAAAGATGGTTCTACGGATCATGAATCCTCCTCATCGGAAATATGTATCGCTTTGAGATCTACCAGATCTTCAATCTTCCTGGATGATGGCGACTGCCGATAGTCACTATCTTTTTGTGCTGGTGAGACTGGTACCCATCGAACACGGCGGACACCCTTCGGAGACCACCCCAAGTCCTTATCCATAAAGGGTTTCAGTCGTCAATCCTCAGTCAAAACCTCAGCCAGAATTGAAGCGTGATTGTCGAGCATCTCCAGGAATCCACCACTAACCTGCCATTTTCGATCATCCTGTCCTTCAATGCGAATTCGCAGCGGTCCATCTCCAAGAGCCGTGATGATGGGAGCGTGATTCGGCAGAATTCCCAGGCGACCATCGAGTGCATGGGCTTCGATAAAAGTAACTTCACCCTCGAAAATCGATCCCTCCGGAGAGAGTACCGAACAGTGGATCGTGTCGGCCATCGACCTAGCCCTCCGCCTTCATCCGGTCTGCTTTCTCTACCGCTTCCTCGATGGCCCCGACATACATGAAGGCCTGTTCCGGAAGATGGTCCCACTTGCCCTCGATCAACTCCTTGCACGAGCGAACTGTTTCTGCCACCTCGACGTACTTGCCCGGGATACCGGTGAACACCTCGGCAACGGTGAGCGGCTGCGAGAAGAAACGTTCGATCCTGCGCGCACGTCCCACCACGATTTTGTCCTCCTCGGAGAGTTCGTCCATTCCGAGAATCGCGATGATGTCCTGCAGGTCCCGGTATCTCTGAAGAATCCGCTGCACTTCTCGGGCCACTGAATAATGTTCGTCACCCACGATCTGAGGATCGAGAATCCGTGAGGTCGAGGAGAGCGGATCGATGGCAGGATAAATACCCTTAGCAGAGATTCCACGATCCAGGACGGTGGTGGCATCGAGGTGAGCGAACGCTGTCGCAGGAGCTGGATCCGTCAGATCATCGGCAGGAACGTAAATCGCCTGCACCGATGTGATGGATCCCCTTTTGGTCGAGGTGATCCTTTCCTGCAACTGCCCCATCTCGGTTGCCAAGGTCGGTTGGTATCCCACCGCACTGGGCATCCGTCCCAGCAGCGCCGATACCTCGGAGCCTGCCTGTGAGAAGCGGAAGATGTTATCGACGAATATCAGTACGTCGGAGCCCAAAGAATCACGGAAGTATTCCGCCATCGTCAAGGCCGAAAGAGCCACTCTCAGCCGCGCCCCAGGTGGCTCGTTCATCTGCCCGAAGACGAGCACCGTACGATCGAGAACGCTGAATTCTTTTCCATCAGAAGTCTTGACGACCGCCTCCTTCATCTCGTTCCAGAGGTCGTTTCCTTCACGTGTTCTCTCTCCCACTCCTGCGAAGCAGGAATATCCACCGTGTTTGGTCGCAACGTTGTTGATCAACTCCTGGATCAACACCGTCTTGCCGAGCCCCGCACCTCCGAAGAGGCCTGTCTTGCCTCCCTTGCAGTAGGGAGTGAGAAGGTCGACGACCTTGATACCGGTCTCGAAAACCTGGGTCGAAGCTTCCAGTTCATCGAAGGGCACCGGATCGGTGTGAATCGGGCGATATTCTTTCACCTTTACCGGCGGCAATTTGTCCACTGGCTCACCGAGAAGATTGAACACTCTCCCGAGTACTTCTTCGCCCACCGGGACCATGATGGGAGCACCGGTATCGATGATGTCCATGGCCCTGACCACACCATCGGTGGATGCCATGGCGATGGCGCGCACTCGGTTACCTCCGAGATGCTGTTGCACCTCGAGAGTCAGATTGATGTCACCCTGGTCGATTTTGAGGGCATTGTAGATGGGAGGCAGGTGCCCCTCAGGGTACTCGGCATCAATCGTCGCACCGATTACCTGTACCACCTTGCCACTGACTTTTGTTTTACTCACGAGCCTGGCTCCAGTCTCTACAGCGACGGAATGATGTCCGCCGAAATCTACCTTTGAATCAGCTCATCACCTCGGCGCCAGCGATCACTTCCAGGATCTCCTGGGTGATGGCACCTTGACGCGTACGGTTATAGAGCTGGGTGTATGTCTTGGACATTTCTTCGGCGTTGTCTGTGGCGTTCTTCATGGCGATCCTGCGAGCTATTTGCTCGCAAGCTGCCGCCTCCACGAGCGCCTGGAAAAACTGCATCTTCAATGAAAGCGGCAATAGCCGCCCAAGGATCAACTCAGGACTTGGTTCAAGGATGAACTCCCGTCGTGAGGAACTGGATCCTTCTGAATCATCGGCGCTAATCGGAAGCAATTTTCTGATCACGGGTTTCTGGCGAGAAGCGCTCTCGTAATGAGTGAATATGACGGTCAAACCATCAATCTCACCCTTTTCGAAACTCGCCATCACCGGAGAAATAACCTCCTCCGCCTCTTCGAAAGTCGGTCGATCTTCGAAACAGGTGTAGCTGGCCGCCGTTTCCTTCCCGCGATACTTGAAGCGAGTGATGCCCTTCTTCCCCACAACATAGCTGTCGATCTCGACTCCTTCGGAATTACGCTGGACGGTGAAATTCTCCGCCATTTTCAGGACGTTACTGTTGTACCCCCCGCACAGACCCCGATTGGCAGTAACGATGAACAA
This sequence comes from Planctomycetes bacterium UBA1146, assembly GCA_002311345.1. GTDB lineage: Bacteria > Planctomycetota > UBA8108 > UBA1146 > UBA1146 > UBA1146. The sequence continues at coordinate 242,698 of DCAA01000026.1, forward strand.
CGCTTCCCGATGAACCTGTTCAGGAATTCGCAGGAGAGGAAAACTCCCCGACTCCGATCTTCCACCAGCACCACCCAGATCCCGGAGAATCTCGGCGAGTTTGTCGCCGTATGGCTGAGTTGCTTCGATCCGCTTCTTACAGACCACGGCCTTGGCGGTGGAGATCATCTCCATCGTCCGCGTGATCTTCTTGGTGTTGGCCACCGATCGGATCTTGTTCTTCAGTTCTCTAGCGGTTGCCACTGGTTACTCCTCGCCCGGCTAGTTCTGAGGCTGCTGGGCGCTGAAATCCTTGGTAAAGTTTCCGACGACCGAATCCAAACTCGCTTCGATCTCCTCGGAGATCTCTCCGCTACTGGAAATTCCCTCGAGAATCTCGGGGAACTCGTCACGAACATACGCCAGCAATGCCTCTTCGTACGCCGCCAGGCTGTTGACGGGGAGATCATCGAGATGGCCCTTGGAACCACACCAGATGATCACCACCTGTTCAGCGATGGGCATCGGCTTGTACTGGGGCTGCTTGAGGATCTCCACCATGCGGAATCCTCGATCGAGCTGAGCCTGGGTCGCCTTGTCTAGATCAGTGCCCAGCTGGGCAAAGGCTTCCAGCTCACGGAATGCAGAGAGGTCGAGTCGAAGAGATCCCGCGATCTTCTTCATCGCCTTGATCTGGGCGCTTCCTCCCACTCGAGAGACAGAGATCCCGACATTCACAGCCGGACGCTGCCCAGCATAGAACAGGTTCGGCTCCAGATAGATCTGGCCATCGGTGATCGAAATCACGTTGGTCGGGATATATGCGGAGACTTCCCCTTCCTGGGTTTCGATCACTGGCAGAGCGGTCATCGAGCCACCCCCGAGATCATCGGAGAGTTTCGCGGCCCGTTCGAGCAGGCGCGAATGTAAGTAGAAGACATCCCCTGGGTAAGCCTCTCGTCCCGGAGGACGACGTAGAAGCAAGGACAGTTGCCGATATGCAGCAGCCTGCTTGGAGAGATCATCATAGACGCACAAGGTGTGTCCGCCTTTGTACATGAAGTACTCGGCCATCGCAGCACCCGAGTAAGGTGCTATGTATTGCAGCGGAGCGGGACAGGAAGCCGGAGCACTGACCACGATGGTGTAATCCATCGCACCATCACGCTTGAGCCGGTCCACCACGCCTGCAACCGTCGAACCCTTTTGCCCGATGGCAACGTAGACACAGATCACATCTCCGCCACGCTGATTGATGATGGTATCGATGGCAATTGCGGTCTTGCCGATTCCACGGTCCCCGATGATCAACTCTCGCTGACCCCGACCGATGGGAATCGTTGAATCGATCGCCTTGATCCCGGTTTGCAGTGGCTGGTGCACGGATCTCCGATCCGCAATTCCAGGAGCAGGAGATTCCACAGGACGGAAATGCTTGGTCTTGATCGGACCTTTCCCGTCGATCGGGTTCCCGAGTGGGTCAACCACACGCCCGAGCATCGCTTCGCCGCAGGGGACCTGCATCACGGTTCCGGTTCTCTTGACCTCGTCACCCTCCTTGAGGGTCGCGAACTCACCGAGAATCACCGCTCCGATGGAGTTTTCTTCGAGGTTGAAGGCAAGGCCATTGGCCCCGTTCGCGAACGTCAGCATCTCTCCTGCCATGCAATTTGAGATGCCGTAGATCCTCGCGATTCCATCTCCCACCTCGAGTACAGTTCCAACTTCGTCTACCGCGAGGTCAGACTGATAGTTTTCGATCTCCTTCTTGAGTATTGAGGAGATCTCGTCAGCATTAATTTTCATCGATCAGGTCTTTCCCGAATCGAGTTAGTGACAATTCTTGACGGATCTTCTCCAATTGAGTGCGGAGACTTCCGTCTACAACCAAATCACCTATCTGGACGGTCAATCCAGCGAGCAGGTCAGGATCGACCCGTTCGGTCGAAACCACTTCCCTGTTCAATTTTTTCGTGATCGCTCCGACGAGAGCTTCTCGAATAGCAGAAGAGAGGCTAGTTGCCGACGTAATTGTGGCATTGACTCTTCCCGCCATCGCATCCATTCGATCTTTATAAGCATGAGTGATGTCATCGATCAGACCCTGCCTTCCTCGATCGATCAGGATTCGTAACAGATTCAGAACTGGCTCGGAGACTTGACCTGACAGGGCCTTTTCGATGGCCGCTTTCTTGTCACTTCGCCGAATCTTCGGGCTCTCGAGGAAGATCTGAATCTGCGTATCTTCCTCGACGGTCGTGGAGATAGCCTCCAACTGATCCCTGTAGAGATCAGCCTCTTTCTTCTCGATACCCACATCCAGCAATGCACTGGCGTAAGCCTGGGCTACCGGATGTCGTTGTTTGATGCCTGCTGCCAACGTGAACTCCTAGTTGATCTTCTCGTACTCGGAAATGGTGTCCTTGGCGATTCGATCCTGATCCTTTTCGTTGATCGAGTGACCGATTAATTTCTCCGCGATCGTGATCGAGAGATCAACCGCACGTGTATGGATCTCATCGACCGCTTTTTCCTTCGCCTGATCGATCTCGGACAGAGCGCGAGTCTTGATCTCTTCGGCCTGAGTCTTGGCATCACTGACAACCTGGTCGCGAACAACCTCCGCGTCCCTCTTGCCCTCGGCGACGATTGCGCTCGCATCTTTTCGAGCCGCAGCAAGGATCTTCTCCTGCTCGGTCTGGAATACCTGTTGTTCCTCACGCATACGATCCGCAGCCTCGAGAGACTCACGGATTTTCTGCTCTCGTTCGTCGAGCGCGGTCAAGATCGGACCCCATGCCTTCTTCTTCAGGATCCAGAAGGCGAGCAAGAAAACCACCACCGTGTAGATGAAGGTCTCGGTGTCAGGATCCAGCAATCCCTTTCTGGCACCATCGGCTTCATCGGCAGCAAACAACTGCCCCGACGCCATCAAGATGCAACACGGAATCAAGACCAGCAGGGTCAGGATCGATCGAAAAATGATGAATTTCCTAGCCACCTTCGGCCATCCCAATGATCGAGTTGTAGATCATGAAACAGAACACCACTGCAAAGAGAGCAACACCTTCGACAAGTGCTGCAGTCAGAAGCATCGTTCCTCGAACATCACCAGAAGCCTCCGGCTGACGAGCGATCGCTTCACAAGCAGAACCACCGATTCCTCCGATTCCGATTCCCGCACCGACAGCAGCCAGACCGGCACCGATCCCGGCTCCCATGATGCCGTTGGTAACAAAACTGCTGTCAGCAGCCGCCAGGCTCAGGAGCCCCATGAGCATTTCCATCGCAAATCCCTTTCACATGCCCGCCCTTGAGCGGATCCCCGTTTCTATGCCCCCTGGGGGCCTAGTGTTCTGGATGTATCGCCAACGACAGAAAAACTGTCGTCAAAAACGCAAAGATGTAAGCCTGGATACCGGCCACCAGCAATTCCAGAAACATCAGCAAGACGCAACTTGCCAGAGAAATCACTGTGATGGTCGTCCCCAGGAAAAAACTCTCGGCAGATAGGATCCCGGCGAATCCCAGGATCACCGCCAGCATGATGTGTCCACCAACCATGTTCGCAAACAGTCGGATGGCAAGCGCGCAGGGTCTGATGATCTGACTGAGAATCTCGATCGGGATCATCATGGGCCACAGCAGTGCGGGCCCCACCAGCAGGCTATCCTTCAGATACTTGACGAGTCCGTTTCTCTTGACGCCAACTGCGTGGTAGGTGACAAACGCGATCAGAGCCAGCCCAGCGGTCACACTGATGTTGCTGGTTGCAGTTGCAGACCCCGGAACCAGACCCAACAGATTGCAGAAGAGTACGAAGAAGAAGAAGGTCCAGATCAATGGCACGAACTTGCGAGTGTCATCACCGAGAAAAGGCTCGACCATCTGGTCACGAATGTAGATGAGAATCACTTCGAACAGTCCAGTGAACCTACCGCCAGGGGCACCGCCAGCTATTCTCTTGGCCACCATCGGAAATACGATCAAACACAGTGCCGCAGCCAGGACGAGAAACAGTACGTGACGGGTGATCTGGAGATTTTCTGTGAGCCAGTAGAGATCGTGGTCGAGTACGTGACCCAGAGGATCGCTACTAGCAAGAGTCACCAGGAACCCGGTCATTTACCAGCCTCTTCTTCGGCCCCTTCTGGGCTCATCGGATCGGTTTGCTCCGCTTCGGGAGTTCTCTCGAGACGCGTGACTTCGCTGGCCGGAGCCAGGTCACCCCTTTTCAGCGCCTGATTGAGAGTCACAATCTCGACACCAAGCACCAGCAAGTAGAGGAGCGTGGTGGTCAACAACGCTCTTTGACTCCACTGACCTCCTGCAACGGCATATACCAGCCCCATACTCGCAAACAGGACCAGCGCTCGTTGCAGCACACCCTTGAGCAACTCACCGCTCATCTTCTGAGGATCACAGGTCAGAGCAGCTCGCATACTCCGAAAACCGAGAAGTCCCAACCCCACGGCCCAGAGAACTCCCCAGACCAGACACAGTAATCCTTCTCGACCCCATTGCTCACGTACGAACAACGCCGAGATACCACCTGCGACCAACACGACTCCACAAATGCGATAGAGGAACAGTCGAGAGAGGCTCATTCGGTCGCCTCTCCTGATTTTTTGTCCTCCGAATCGCGGGTCGGATCTTCACTCGAAGTCGCCTCCGAGGTCCGGCTGTCAGTACCTTCTCGCAGCAGGATCTTCACCATCGCGACGAGCGCCAGTCCGATGCCACCGAGGGTTCCCCAGGGTGAACTTCCGAACTTGCCATCCAGCCAGTACCCACCGAGTGCTAGCGCGACAAACGTGATGACAACCTGGAAACCGAGAGTCGAAAGACGGATGTAAGCCGCCGACTTCGCTGGATCCCCATCTCGATCGGAATCGGAGCTGCCTCTTCTCGTCACGTCACTCCTGACCTGTTTCTCGGTAAGGTGCTGGAACGTAGTGATCGACATCGCAGCAAGATGGGAAAAGTACCAACGGCCCTGTGAGAGGTCAAGGAAATCGGCCCCTCACAGAAGGCAGAAGACCGTTGTATTGGCGTGTTTCAGGGCCATCGAAAAGCGGATTCTGGACCTTCATCTACGGTCCCATCAACCCCCACCGTCATCGTCTTCGGACGCTTTATCTCCCAGAGCATCGAGAACCTGCCGCGGGCGTACCGCCGCTGGCTCGAGTCTCAGAGCCCTGCGAGCTATCTTGCGTGCCTCGTCATCTTCTCCCAGTTTCCACAACACCCAGGAGAGATCCGGGTAGATCTGGCCGAGTTTCGGCGAAGACGCACTCAGTCGCGCTTCCAGTTCTGTCTTGGCCTTTCCCCACGCCTCGATTCCGATATAACCCAGCGCCAGTAATTCATGCCCCTTTTCGTTGTATGGATCGATGAACGGAAGATCCCAGGCAACATCAACGACCCCTGCCCAGTCACCCTTATTGGCCAGGCTCTCCGACACCAACAAACGGGTGCGTGCGTCAGACCGATCGTAGAGAGCCTGTGATCGCAACGATTCGACGGCGTCATCATCGAGCCCGAGATCCCTCTGGATGGTAGCCAGTTCCACCCACGGACTGCGCCCCCCGACCGGCGAGGCCGTCCCCGATGGAGCCATCGTGGTCGCCTCGAGGTACAGTTTCAACGCCTCCTCGTTCTTTCCTTGCTCGCGCAAAGTTTTCGCCAGCAGTAAACGACTACGCCATGCCCAGATGGTGTCGCCCGCGATTGCACCTCGCAGTGATTCTTGTGCGGATGAGACCAGCCCATCGGCCATCTCCATCAAACCACGAATCGCCAGAAGGTCCGGATTATCCTCATCGATCTTTTCTGCCTTACCCAGGGTAAGTTCGGCATCCGCCTTGCGCCCGGATGCCAGGTATGCTGCCGCAAGCCAGACCCACACACGAACATCACCAGGCCGAACCACGGTTCGCTCACGCAGATAATCGATGTGTCGTTGCTGAAAACTGGGTCCTATTCCTGCATCTGCGACTCTGGCACTCATCCACTCGAGAAATTCCTTGTCGAATTGGCCGGCGGACTTCCCCAGAACTTCCTTGAGGACCTGAAGGGTAGTTTGCCCTCTCGAATACGCATCGAGCATCTTGCGAATCGAACCGAGACCCTTTGTTTCGACAATCCATTCGCAGATCAAACCCGACTGAACGTAGCCGACCAGAATCTCTCCTCGCCAACGAGGATTGGTGAAGGCTCCCTGCAAATCCTCGATGCTACGAAACCCACCCCCGTGAAACTCGGACGAAACCAATAACGGTTCAGACCTCTTCCAGCGAGGTTCGGTTCTTCCTTCCTCCAGTACAGAAAGTCCTTCACCGAACCAACGGGGGATTCTGTGTTTGGCTTTTTGCAGAGTCGCAACATGCGCGAGCTCATGAACAGCAACAGCGCCCCAATTTCCAGGAATCGCACGAGGAGTGGTGAGAGTAACCAGGTGACCGAAACAAACCCCACTTGCAGCGAGACCAGGCAATCCTATTGAACGTGCGGAAAAATAAGCATGATCAGAGAAGTCTTCTACGGTGAGTGGCCGTAACATCGCCAGCTGGTAATCGCGTTCCAGCATCGTCCTGGTATCTGTCAGCAACGGACGCAGATAAGGCATCAACCATGGCTTCTCATCGGTTCGCATCCGGATGATGAGACCGTCCTCTTCGGTGGTCGTGAATTTTTCATCGATGTGTTCCATGAGCGTTCGCGTGTTCTTGATCCAGACATTGAACCTGTCTCGCGCCCACGCCTCGTCCAACACCTCCCGCCCCTTCTTTTCCCATCCACTCCGAAGTGCGTTGATGGCGAAAACGGCATAGGCCCTGAAAAGTCCCTCATCGAGTTCCATCGCTTTCAGAGCATGCTCTGCCGATTCCCGGTAAAAGAAACGATCGACCAGTCTCTCGGCCAGAGTGACATGGAAGACTGCCGGTGCAGGGTGGGAAGCCTCCACTTTCTGTTGCAACTCCTCGAACTCCTCGATACGTGCCATCGACCACAATATTGCTGCCAGCAACCCCTGAGCTTTCTGGTTACCCGGGTCCTGTTGCAGGACCTCCTTGTAGATCTTCTCGGCACGCGCCCAATCTTCACCGGCAAAGGCGATGTCTCCTTGTAGCAACAACAACTCGGGGTACTTTTCCCAGATGAATTGTGCCCTGCTGGTCAGTTGCTGAACTTCCTTGCCACGATCTCCCGGAAAACGAAAGTCCGCCCATGTCGCTCGCGCGAGACCAACGAGCGCTTCCGCACTATTTGGATTTCGTTCGATAGCATCTTTGAAGTGGCTGCGGGCATCGGGATAGTTGTACTTGTTGAAGAGCGCCCAACCGCTCGCTACGTGGGCCGCCACCGATTGCTTATCGATGTCGAGAGCACTGTCATACATCACTTCATAGGCATCTCGAAATCTCTCCATCCCTTCACACGCTTTCCCGAACCATACGAATTGCTCGGGGGCGAGACGCTCCGCTTCTTCCGGTGACATTTTCCTGTAGATGTCGATGGCCTTGCGAAGGAGCAGTTGACCTTCAGATCGTTTCCCCTGGTCGATCCTCAGCAAACCAAGTCGGCACATCGCTTCGATGTGCTCTGGAGATGTCTCGAGAACTATTGCCAACTTCTGGGCAGCTGCTTGATCACGACCCAGTTCCATCTCGATTCCTGCAGTCGCAGTGAGAAGTTCGGGATCTCCAGCAGCGAAACGTGGATGATTTTCTAGACTCTTCAGAGCATCTGCCGAGCGACCTGTTTCTCGAAATAACCGGGCTTCAAGAAGCGGATAGTTACCCGGTTCCTCTTCGACCCATTCTGTCGCTTCCTGATATTCACCCGTCTCGATGAGAAGCCTGAGTTCTTCCCGCCCGTCGCTTTCCTGGCCATCGACAACCCCGGACACCGACAAGATCTGCAACAAGAACAGGCAGATCAACAACTGGGGGGCAATCCGACGATCAGACAACGCTATGGTCTCCTGGCTGCGGGAATCATGAAACGACCTCTGAAGGCGACGATGAGCAGCATCCTACACGAGGGGCCGTTGCGGATCATTATTCACCATCCCCGGATATCCCGGTAAGCAGCCCTGGAGCGCCGATTTGTCGTCATCCGCCTCATCATCCTAGACTCCTATGACGGCATCGGCCGTCCAGGGATTGGATTTCCGGAGGGAGTGTCGGCGTGGCTGTAAAGTTCACCGAAAAAGCCGAAAAAGTGCTGCAACTGGCGCAAAGCGACGCGAAACGTCTCGGACACGGCTACATCGGAACCGAGCACATTCTCTGGGCCTTGCTCCATCAGCCGGATTCGGTCGCCGTGCAGGCAATCTTACGTTGCGATCGCACCGTCGAGGAACTCCTGAGTTCGCTTCGAGAAAGTCTCGGACGAATTCCATGCAGTTCTGGCCCGACGGATAACGACGCTCCTTATACCCCACATGCCAAGCGAAGCCTCGAACTCGCCCGTGAGCAAGCCGTCCTGCTAGACCAGTACTACATCGGCACAGAACACCTCTTGATCGGCCTCAGCAAAGAGGAAGAAGGAGAAGCCTCTCGAATCCTCGCCGAGAGAGATCTCGGTAAAGACCGACTGCAGAATGTGATTCAAAGAATGCTGGGAGGCGATGTGGATCAATCGCAGGGAAGCACCGTGAAGCGTACTGGGATTGCAACGCCAACCCTTGACTCCAATGGAGTCGATCTGACCCATCTTGCATCTCAGAACAGACTGGACCCCGTCATCGGGCGAAAAAAAGAGATCACTCGGGTCATCCAGATCCTGTCCAGAAAAACGAAGAACAACCCCGTAGTTATAGGGGAGCCAGGTGTCGGAAAAACCGCGATCGTCGAAGGACTTGCCCAGAAGATCGCCGATGGTGCTGTACCGGAACTTCTCGCGCGCAAACGAGTCGTATCTCTTGATCTTGCATCATTGCTGGCGGGCACCAAATACCGCGGTGAATTCGAAAAACGCATCAAGGCGATCATCAAGGAGATCTCCGAATCAGGGAACGTCATCCTGTTCATCGATGAACTCCACACCATCATGGGAGCTGGAGCTTCTGAATCGAGCCTGGATGCCTCGAACATCCTCAAGCCTGCTCTGTCTCGCGGTGAGATCCAGTGCATCGGTGCCACGACCCTCGATGAATATCGCAAGCACATCGAGAAGGATGGAGCGATGGAGCGTCGTTTCCAGCCGATCATCGTGGACCCTCCAAGCAGGACCGATGCCCTGGAGATCCTGGTTGGACTCCGCGACACATTCGAAGCTCACCACAGGGTCCAGATCACCGACTGCGCTCTGGATGCAAGCGTCGATCTCGCCATTCGATACATCTCGAATCGGTTTCTCCCTGACAAGGCCATCGATGTTCTCGATGAGGCCTGTGCTTGCGAACGCCTGCGGAAGACAACCCGTCCTCCCGATCTCACCGAGATCGAAGAAGAAATCGATCAACTGCTGCGCGAGAAAAACGAAGCCGTGTTTTCACAGGACTTCGAACTCGCTGCTGAAATCCGGGACAGCCTCGAGAATCGCAAGAACAGCAAGGAGCAGATGATCCTCGAGTGGAAAGCAAGTACCAAGGAAGTCGATGGGATGGTTGATGCTTCCAACATCGCCGCCACCGTCTCCGAGATGACTGGAATCCCGATTCAAAACCTCCAGGAAGAGGAAGCCGACCGGCTCAAGAAGATGGAAGAATCAATCCATCTCGATGTTGTGAGCCAGGACCATGCGATCAATTCCATCAGCCGAGCCACGCGCCGTGCACGTGCAGGACTTCGTGATCCGCAAAGACCGATGGGATCCTTCATCTTCGTTGGACCCACCGGTGTTGGAAAAACACTGTTGGCGAAGTCTCTCGCCAAATTCCTCTTCGGTACCGAAGATGCACTGCTCTCGATAGACATGTCCGAATACTCCGAAAAACACTCGGTATCACGCCTGATCGGATCTCCTCCTGGATACATCGGATACGATGAGGGGGGACTTCTGACGGAAAAAGTGCGCCGCAAACCCTACATGGTGGTTCTCTTCGATGAGATCGAAAAGGCCCACCTGGACATCTCGAACACTCTCCTGCAGGTACTCGAAGAAGGACGTCTCACCGATGCGTTCGGGCGCAAAGTCGATTTCAGGAACACCATCGTCATCTTCACCTCCAATCTGGGTGTGAAGGAGTCGATGAACAGTTCTTCTCTCGGCTTCGGAGATTCTGACGAATCCGAGAAAAAAGGGTCCTACAACAAGGCGATCATGGAAACCGTGAAAAACTACTTCCGTCCCGAATTCCTGAATCGTGTCGACGAAGTGGTCATGTTCGAAGAACTCAATGAAACAGACATGATCAAGATCCTCGATCTAGAAGTCTCCAAACTGGAGAAGCGGGTCAGGGGATTGAACCTGTCAATTCAGATCGATGACGATGCGAAACTGCTCCTGGTCCGTGAAGGTGCGACTCCTGATACAGGAGCTCGAGGACTACGCCGTGTTCTGGAAGATCATCTCCAGGACAAAATTGCGGACCTGATCCTCGACGGAAAACTGTTCAATGGAGGAAACGTCAAGGTATCTGTCGACCCTGACAAAAATCTGAACATCGTCGTCGAGCAGCAAGACACTGTCCCTCAGACCGAACAGTGAAAAACGAGCACCCCACCAGATTTGTGGGTGCTCAGCTGTAAGGATCCACGGATCTTTGTTGTTCCAGACCAACTGACGAGGAGGAGTGATGGAATCGATGGAGTGCCCCCACTGCGGCGCTCTCGTTCCTTCTCACAGGATCTGTTGCGCCGGCTGTGGCAGTGACCTGGAAACCGGCTGGATGGATCCTGAACAGATCGACTATAAGTCCCTCGACCTTCCTGAAGATGAACTCCCTTCCACTCCAGATAATGAACCAGGTCAGGCGATATCCCAATCAGTGGTAGTCCTGCTGGCTCTTTTCATCGCGGCCCCCCTGTCCTTCTTCATGTTCGATAACATCGCCCAGATTGTGGGAGTGTGGGTGATCCTGGGGCTTCTCATGGGGATCAAGAAGTCACGGGACTAGGTCAGCTGCTCGATCTGGGCCATGCCTACCCCCCTGTGTACCTCTCCAGGCAACGGCCACGATCCCGCAGACAACCAGTGGACTGCCGATCCAGAACACATCGGGAGGTGTCTCCCCCAACATCATCCAGACCAGCAAAGGAGCACCAGCCACCTCACCGAGGAATGCCGTGGAAACCACCGATGGAGGCAGATAATTCAAGGCAGCATTGAGAGGAGTGTGCCCCAACAAGGTCGGAAAGAGAGCCAGCAGAAGCGCAAGGGACCATTCCTTGCCACTCTCGGGTGCATGCAGTTCTCCGGTCGTCAACAGGTACGCCGTCAAGAGCAAAGCAGCTACTCCGTATGCACGACAGGTGTAAATCGAAGTGGGAAGATCACGGCTGGCCGCCCTGCCCGCGAAGATGTATCCGACAAAGGCAAAGGAACCGATCAGCGCGAGAACGACACCCAGGGTCGGATCTCTTTGTTCGAAATCGCCAGCACCATCACCTGCATTCAGTGCGAGTAGCATGGTCCCCGTCAAGGCGACCATCACTCCAAGAAGGCGTATTCCATCTGCGCGAGCCTGTTTTCGGGCGACTTCGATGACGTATACGATCACTGGATGGACATAGACCAGTACCACGGAGATCGCCACGGACAGATGGGCCAACGAAGCCATCCACGCACCGAAGTGCACCGCGAGACAGGCGCCCGAGATGAGAACTGCTCGCCCACTCGTTTTCAGGGCAACTCTATGGCCACCCCTTCTCGACAACATCCACAACACGGGAACTGCGATGGCGAGTCTACGCAGTGCAAGGTTCACCTCTTCGCTATCAGAGAGACGAATCCACAACGTCGATGTCGAGATCCCGATGATCCCGATGATCAGCAGCCACCAGACATGGCTCCCTACTGCCTTCAATTTCGGGACTTCCTGGTTCAAGAGTTACCGGACTCCTGCCAGTGACCATCGATCCTGCGCATTCCGGATGCTCCCGTGCGCAACTCATCCGGGAGTGCACCATCGGGGAATCCCTGCCAGCAAACGGGACGCAGGAACCTGTCCATCGCAGCGGAACCTACCGAGGTCCAGCGCGAATCGGTGGTCGCAGGCCAGGGACCGCCATGTTGCATCGCTTCCCCGACCTCGACCCCGGTGGGGAAGGAGTTGAAGACCAGTCGACCAGCACGGTCCTCGAGCAGATGCAGAAGGGGCTTCATCTGTGACAGTTCCTCCTCGGACGCGTGTACCGTCGCCGTCAATTGCCCCTCGAGAACTCGTGCAACTTCCAGAAACTCCTCAGGAGAATTGCACTCAACAAGCAAGGCTCCCGGCCCGAACACCTCACTCTGCATCGCTGGGTCCGCGATGAAACTGGCGAAGTCTACTCTCAACAAGGAAGCCCCCGCCGCGCAGGAACCGTCGCCTGGGGGACCTCTTTCAATCACTTCGACCCCGCCTCGGGTAACGAGTTGCTCCACCGCATCGCGATAACCCTGCTGGATTCCCAGATGGAGCATCGTTCCAGCCGGTTCACTACAGAGCGACTGACTCAGTTCATCCCTGAACGCCGAGGCATTTTCGTCGGATACGATCACGACGATCCCGGGACAGGTACAGAACTGTCCAACTCCAAGGCGAACGCTCGCTGCAAGCCCTTCGGCAATCTCCTGACGCCGGGTTTGCATCGCTTCCGGCAGGACGAAGACAGGATTGGCGCTTCCCATCTCGGCAAATACATCGACGGGAACCTCTCGATCTCTGGCCAATCGCCACAAAGCAATTCCTCCCGCACGAGAACCGGTGAAGGCGACGGCGCGAATACCCGGGTGCTGAACCAACTGTGTTCCCACATCAAAGGATTCCCCTTGAAGCAGGCTGAACATCCCTGCAGGGAATCCGACATCGCGAACCGCATCTTGCAATGCCCGACCTACCAGTTCACAAACACCCGGATGGGCCGGATGCCCTTTCGCAACGACAGGACAACCCGCCGCCCAGGCGCTGGCGGTATCTCCGCCTGCGACTCCGAAAGCCAACGGGAAATTACAGGCGCCAAATACCGCCACGGGACCGATGGCCCGCATCCCGAGGCGAAGATCCGGCCGAGGGATGGGCTGCCGGTCGGGAAGCGCGGTCTCGATGACGGGCTTCTGAAACGGACCTTCTCGTACCACCGAGGCAAAAAGTCGAAGTTGATGACAGGTGCGACCCCGCTCACCCTCGAAACGCGCCTGCGGAAGACCGGTTTCCTGCATTCCCCGGGCGGTGATCTCGGAGCCCAACGCTTCGATCCGTTCGGCAGCGGCTTCCAGTAATCTCGCCCGCTGCTCGGGATCGGACGCTGATCTGCTCTCGTGGACCGAGAGTGCCGCCAAGACAGCAACGTCGATGTTCTCGGCGGTTGCCTCCGCAAATGTAGGCTCCAGTTCGAGGCCACTGACCGGGTTGATCGCCCGGAGGGTTCCCTCTCCCTCGATCTCCTCACCTGCGATGAGGTGAACACCCTGGATGCTCATCGCTTCTCCTCCACGTCCTGGACCGGATTGGAGGCGAGTGATTCACGAATCACCTCGAGTGCCCCCGTTCGAAGCGCTCCTGCGGCAGGAAAGCGAGGAGCGCGTACTCTCTCCGATCCTCGCCCCACCTCCTGCTGGACCAGTTTGATCAGTTGCACGAACTCTGGCACACAATCGAGCCGCAACAGCGGCAAGAACCAGCTGTATATTTGATCCGCCTCGCGGGCCGCGGCTGGATCCTCGAGCCCTTGAACTGCTTTCTCGAACAGCAGCACTGACTCTCTGGGCATTGCATTGACCAGACCGGCAATCCAACCCACTGCCCCCTGACGCACCGCTTCCACAACCATGTCATCGAGTCCCGCAAACAGGGCGAGTCGATCACCAACGATGGAATGTATTGCAGTGATACGACGAGCATCTCCACTCGAGTCCTTCACCGCACAAAGTCTCTCGCTTCGCTCGGCCAGACTTGCGATCCAGCCCGGAGAAAAATCGACTCCGTATGCGATGGGATTGTTGTAGAGGATGCAGGGAAGATCTGTCGACTCGATCACCGCTTCGACGTGCGCCTCGACTTCATGGAAGGGTCCCCTGTGGATGTAAGGGGGAAGAACCATCAATCCCCGAGCCCCCATCACCTTCGCGGTCGCGGCGAGTCTCCCCGCTTCCCGGGTAGAAGCTGCAGCGATACCAGGAATCACCGGAACCCGATCCCCGACCGCTCTGACAACAGTGTCGATGATCTTCTGCTTCTCATCGAATGAAAGAGTGGCTCCTTCGCCAAGCGATCCGCACGGGATGATTCCGGAGGCACCCTGTTGGACGAGCCAGTTGCAGTGCTCCGCGAGAAAAGCGTAATCCACATCATCCGCTTCGGTGAAGGGTGTGGTCACCGCTGGCATGACACCTGCCCAGGTGATGGAGGCGATGGGATTCGGATTCATAGATCTCCTTTGTGTGCAGGGGCACCCGAGGCCCGGATGGTGCACGATCCTACCAGCGCAGGAAAGGCGTCACATCCGCTGATGGAAAGTGAATTCGTGCCGGGGCCAGGAGCACCCTCGAGCCTAATTGCGAGATCTGCGTGTCACGAGCCAGAAGAGTACCGGGGCTCCGAGGGCTGCCGTCACAACTCCTACCGGAATCTCCCGCTGATCCACCAGAACCCTGCCGATGGAATCGCAAAGTGGTAAGAAGACCGCGCCCAGCAACATCGAACCGGGAATCAGGATTCTCGGAGCAGCCCCGACAATTCTCCGAACGATGTGTGGACAGATCAGGCCGACGAACGCAATGGGACCACAGGTCGCTACACACGCCGCCACGCCGAGGGATGCAAAACCTAACCCGAGAGTTCGAATGCGAGGCACCTCGACGCCACGAGTCCGAGCTCGCTCTGTCCCGGAAACGAGCACTTCCAGCGGTCGGATCAACCACACCAATCCAAGCAGTGTGATCACTACGAACGGGGTCAACATCGCGATGCGATCCATTCCTACCATCGTCAAACTCCCCAGCGACCAGCGCAGGGCACTGAGTGACGTGATCTGGTCAACACCGAGTCGTAACGTTGAAGACACGGCACCGGTTGCTAACGTCAGGGCGATTCCTGCCAGCAAGACGTCTTCCGTGCGAGCACGATTTCTCGAGGCAACCGCGGAGATCACCAGCGTCACCGTCAACGCACCGATGAAGGCCGCCGCTGGTAACAGTGGAAAACCGAGCAGAGTACTTCCACTGCCGAGGACCAGCGCTGCCAGAACTCCGAGAGTCGCTCCCGCCGTGGTCCCGACGGTGCTCGGGGTTGCCAGCGGATTCTGGAGCAGGATCTGCACAACTGCCCCCGCCGCAGAAAGAACCGCTCCGACCAGTGCCCCGGCCAGAGCCCGGGGAAGTCTCAGTTCGATGAGAATCAGATCACCGCGCTCTCCGGCCAGCGATGGCCCGACCCACGCGGTTGCCACCACGATGGCGGTACCCACCAGGGTCCATCCGAGCAGACGAAGCGGAGCCGTCATGACAGATCCTCCTCCATTGCCGGCAGCCAGAACTCATTGCCTGCCGATTCCATGCGATGGAAGGGCACCCCATGAATCTGCTCGAGACCTTGCCCGAACTGGTCGTGATCGAGTTGCCCCTGCCAGACGATCTTCCCTTCGCGCAGGCCGATGACCCGAGTCCTGGATGCATCGACATGGCCCAGCAGATGAACGTCATGAAGTGCGACCAGTGCTGTAGTTCCCTCGCTGACCTTACCGTCGAGAAAACGTAGGGTTCTGGCTCGCCACA
Organism: Planctomycetes bacterium UBA1146; assembly: GCA_002311345.1. GTDB lineage: Bacteria > Planctomycetota > UBA8108 > UBA1146 > UBA1146 > UBA1146. The sequence continues at coordinate 258,544 of DCAA01000026.1, forward strand.
CCGGATCGAGATGATTGGCGGGTTCATCGAGGAGCCAACATCGAGCCTGTTGGGCGACCATCGTCGCCAGTTCGACACGCTGACGCTCTCCACCGGAGAGTTCCGTCACATAGCGTCGAGCAAGATCTCCCGCTCCCGCCTCTGCCAGCGCGATGTGGGCTGCCTCGAGAGCCACGGCCCTCGGTTCGTCGAACCGATACCGAGATGCCGCCACTACATCTTCAACCAGCAGTGCATCGGTAGTGGATCCCTCCTGGGGAAGCCATGCCATCACACTCGCACGATGTTTCGCACCCATCGATGAGAGTTGCTTTCCTTCCACCTGGACGGTGCCCGAATCGAGCGATACAAGTCCGAGCAGGGCCTTGATCAGCGTGGTTTTCCCTGAACCGTTAGCCCCGATGATGGCGATCATCTCCCCCTCTGCGACCTCGATGGAAACGTCATCGAGGATGGGGAGACCGCCGGCGAGAACCGTTGCGTTGTTGAGAGCCAGCAGTGCTGCCATCAGGGATCTCCCCGCTCCAGTTGCTCGACCTGTTGGCGGATCGCTGCAACCAGTTCAATCAACTCCGGTCCCTCGTCGAGGACGCGGGGGTGAAATATGCGCGCTATTTTTTTCCGCCTGACCGCCTGGAGCCCCTCCAGCGCCGAGTATTCTCGCCTCAGTTGCTCGGACGTACCACTCGATGCGCCATTCCCGGTGGCCAGATGCAAAATGATGTCGGGATCGATCTGGTGCAGACGCTCGAGGGACATCTGCGGGGTGCCTCGCATCGTTTCCGTGATGGCATTTCGACATCCTGCTGCTTCCAGCGCCGCTCCATGAATTGAGTTCGGTTTGATGACCCAGAGTCCACCCGACTCGTCGAAGGAATTCCCGATGACCAGAAGAACCCGTGGCGACTCGGGGGTAACTTGCGAATGGAGGGCCTCTCGCATTCTCCGCGCCAGATCAACTGCAGCCTCCTGACGATTCACCAGAGATCCGATGATCTCGATGCTGTTTGCCACCTCCTCGACCGTGGACCAGGGAAGTTCCACCGGAGTTCCGACCCTCCTCAATTCATCGTGGGGTAATCCTGCTGCAGAACGAACCAGCAACAGACGAGCACCGGAGCGTAAGATCCGTTCCAGATCTGGTGCGAGAGCTGTCCCCCCTCGGGGAATTTCATCGGGGGCAAAACAGTAATCACTCACCAGCGTGATGGACCCGGCAGCATCGAGAGCCTGCAATGTTGCAGTGATGCAGGGCGCCAATGAGGCGATCGGTTGACCCGCCTCCACTGCGGGAATTCCCGACAGCGGTTGAGGTGCCAGCATCCCGGAGATGGTGATCGCCAGCGCTGCCAGGCTGCAGATGATGATGAGAGAGACACGGTCCATCGGCTCGCTCCGAACTGAAGTGATCCGGAGGAAGATACCCGATCAGAAAGCCCTAGTGTCCATCGGTCGAGGAGAGTTCCGTCCTTGGAGAAGGGCAGGTAGACCACGGTGGCCGCACCGAATCGTGCTCGAGGGTATCGCCGAGCGCCAGGATCGGCATGCAGACCCTCCCCTGGCAGGGACCCATGCCGATCCGGTGCTGGATCCGGGCCTGCCTCAGCGACCTGACCCCGCGGATGCTGGAAGAGACAACGTCCTCGCAGCGACAGACGATGACGTCTTCAACCACTGATCGGATCAAATCAGGACGCAGCGAATGAGTCCGCTCGAGGGCAATCCCCCAGCCTCGATGACGCCGTAGTTTCTGCATCAGTTGAAAAGAAGGAGTACCTGCCGCCGCCACGGTTCCTGCGATCTGTCCCGAGGCCAGAGCCGCCTCGCTTCCTGCGATACCGGTCGGCTCCCCGGCACACAGTACTCCCTCGACACTCGTGCGCTGGTAGCGGTCCACTTTCACTCGACCGTCCTTTTCGAGCACGCAACCGAGACCTTGTGCAACACGGGTTTCAGGAATAAGACCATAACCAACGGCCAGACCATCGACCTCCTCGACTCGCGTTACGTTGCCGATCTTCAGATATACCTTCTCGACACGCTGGTTCCCCTGCGCCTTCACCGGCCAGCAAGATGAAATTTTCTCGACTCCCCGAAGAGTCTTCCACAGTTGCCACACTTCTCTCATCCGTTCGGGCGAAGCCAACAGGGAGAAAGCCAGTGGGACACGCTGAAGTAAGGATGCCTGCTCGGCGAGAATCACCTCGGCACCTTCCGAGACCGCTATCGCTGCGACCGCCAGAAGAAGTGGACCGGTACCTGCGATGACATATCGTTTCCCCTTCACATCGAGGCCCCCTTTGATGAGGGATTGCAGTGCGCCGGCTCCCACCACCCCCGGAAGAGTCCAGCCGGGGAAGGGCAGAAATCGTTCACGGGCACCGGTGGCGACGATGATCTTCTGGCAACGGACGCGGGTACGGGCGCCGCTGATGACGGAGGCTGCCTCGAGCCATCCGACCTCCCCGTCGATCACCGTGGCTCCCTGCAACCGGCGAACTCCCGCTCGATCGGCTTTATCGATCCAGTATCGAACCACGGCAGGCATCTGGCCCCGATGGGCCCAGATCCGCCCTCCTGGCCGAGCAGACTCATCGATCAGCAGCACGTCCTGTCCCAGTTCTGCAGCGACACAGGCAGCGGAGAGACCTGCCGGTCCCGATCCGATGACGACCACACCGGTCTCATCTTCGACGATGTCGGTAGTTTCCACGGTGGGAAGGAGTTTCTTCTCGAGCGGACGCTCGGTGGTGATCTCCATCCCGTCTTGCACGGTGACGAGACAGGTTCTCACCAGGCGATGACCATCGACCATCGCTCGGCACTCATAGCAACTCCCCATGGCGCAAAGCACACCACGCTTGTCCCCACACGGAGAAGAACGGAACGCAACGATTCCTTCTCCCATCAAAGCGGCCGCCAGTTGAGTCCCGGATCGCACTTCGAGAACGGTACCGTCGACTCGGATGGATACTTTCTCCTGTGAGTTCATCGACCGACACCGGCCACAAAGAACTCGATCTTCTCTGCCGCCTCCCCGGCATCCATGATCGCCCCTGCTAGCGATGCGAGTCGCGCCACTTCAAGAAGGTGCTCACGATCACGCTCGAGATCGATGCGGTTCAACAGCATCGATTGTGACTGGTGGCCGTTGAGCCATGCGGTGAAGGCGAGGCCCACCTTGTAAAGATGGGTGGGTTCCTCGAAGACCTTTTGACCATATTTCTCACAGGGTTCCATCCAGCGTCTGTATCCGCTCACATCACCTGCCGCCAGGTGGCGAAGAGCGCGACCGGCAGGGATCGCGACTCCGTCGAGAACTCCGAGCAACGGATGGCTGAAGTCGCCATCAGGAATCTGACGATCTCCCAGCAACACGGTCCCTGTCGGTGCCTGACCATCTCCCTCGATGAGAGCACTGAAGTGCAAATCATCTCCGGTCAGCACGATCTGGCCGCGATCTCGACAGTGGCCACGAACCTGCAGCTCCAGATCGTGATCCAGTAGCGACATCTTGACCCCCCGGACCTTGTCCGGGTCGATCTCCAGGATCTTCCGCAGCGAATCGCCAGGGAAGTAGCCCTCCAGTTCGGCAAGAAACATCGGGCCGAGCCAGTGGATGAAGAGCGGTCCTTCACACTGCTCGAAGATGGAGCGATAGGTCGAGATGAACTGTTCCTCGTCACTCCCCCACTGACACAGCCACGGCATCGGCAAGATGATGGGGATGCCGCCGACCTGCTGGATGATGCCAACCTGCTCGACCACTGCATCGATCAGGGTCGTGAGATCGGCGACATCGTCACACTGATCCGCTCCGGCACCGGCGATGAACCCCGTCTTCAGCTCCAGCGCACCGCACTCATCGATGAGCCGACGAGCGGTTGGCCAACCCAGTTCAAAACGCTGCGCGGTGTCCATCGCCTCGGCGATGCCAAATCCCTGTCGAGCCAGATGCTGGCGAAAGACCATCGTTTGGTTCCAGTCGACATGCTCGCTGACATTCGATGGTTTTGGATCATCGCTGTAGGAGTCCTTGAGGATGATATGCGCTGCAGCGTAGCCGATTCGTACCGATGCAGAGGTAACCGGTTCCGGCTCGCTGTCGAGATGCCCATCTTCGAGCAGAAGAGGTTCTCTCCCCGTGATAGGAAGTTCGATCCTCATCCGGTGAGACCTGCCCACCAGCCAGGAACCGCGGAAACCGTCACCCAGATCAGGAATGCACTCAGCACCAGTGTCGCCAGCAAGATGGTGCCCTGCCACAGCATCGCTTTCATCCCCTCAGGACGCTCGTCACCGAGATATGCCTTGGATCGCTGCATCTTGAGAATACCGATGTAGACCGCAGGAAGCAGAAATCCGGTCAGAATCGTCGTCGGTACAGCGATCCAGATCCGAATATCTCCCCAGAAGAATGCCCCCAGAACTCCCGGCGTCGGCAGCAAACAAGCCAGGCGAAACTTGGTCGATCCAACCTTCCAGCCAAAGGCCTCACAGGCAGCGAAACCGCAGCAAACCATGTGCATCGTGATGCTACTGGTGACCATGGCCAGGAGCCCCAGATCGAACAGAATTCGAGAAGTCACGGTGCCGAAGGTCTGACCGAGGATCTTCGCCGCATCTACGGGAGCGAAGCCCTTGCCGGGGAAGGGGATTCCATCGGGTCCGAAGGTACTCGCTGCCGCCACCACGATGAGTGTCGTGGTCAACAGGTAAGGAACGAACATTCCGGCGAACAGATCAAACTTCGCCAGTGATCTGTGTTCCTTTCCCCATCCCCTCGCCAGTAACGAATACGGGTAGAGAAATACCATGTTGGCACCGATGGCGGCCGCCAACCCGGCCACCACCAGACTCAGGGCATCAATTGACTTGGTCTCGTCGCCTCCCGGAGTGAATGTCTCCCCAATCCCACCAGGGACAAACCCCGAGAAGAATGCGCCGGGATCACTGAGCCCCGTCTTCACGACAACGGCAGCGAAACACAGCACGATCAGCCACACCATCACCTGCATGCTGCGCTCGAACAGTCTCAGTAGCACCGGCGACCGACCATAGGTGGTCGACCACATGACGGCCCACGTCAGAACCAGCAGCCCCCCCATCCAGCGCGAAATTCCCGTTCCGCTGACCGCTCCGATGTCCTCGATCGCTGCCGATGCGAGGGCGTACTGGGCAAAGTGCCAGATGACACTCGACAGCACCGCTCCGGCGATGAAGGCAAAGGCGAAGAAGGGTCCGGCGTGTTCGCGAATTGCCGGCAATGGTCTTTTTCCGGTCGACAGGGTCTGGTGCGCGACCGCCGACAGCACCGCCATTCCCAGCAGCATCGAAACCGGAGCAACCCACAACAGCCGGTAACCGAAAGCGCCACCGGCCAACAAGGTTGCGGCCGCAGTACCGCCGCCGAGGGTCAATGCACTCTGCAGATAACCCGGGCCACCTCGCCTGAGATAAGACATCCATCTCCTGGCGACGGGGGCACTCTCGAGTGACGTGAGCCACTTCTTTTCCTCGGCCAACACCGCCGGATCTGGTGGCTGCACCATCGGAAGGACTACTGGCTCCTGCTGACCCGATTCTGATTCATTCATCCATTCTTCCCCTCCCGGGAACTCTGTTTGGCACTCGCTTTGGCAATTTTCAGATCAGCAGCAGCGGGGTGATTCTTGTAATGATCATCAAGCGGAAAACAGCCGCTCAGAAGGCCATTGCGTGGCGCCGTTGTGCAATCGCTGAATGTTCTGCAGATGAGTTTTTTTGGCATCTGTCGTCCGTGAATGACATCTCTTGGCAAGTCTGGATAAGAAAGCATCGAACGACCGAGACCGATCACATCCTGGTAACCGTTGCGGATCTCGTGCTGGGCCACCGCAGGGAGCCACTCCTGCAGATAACTCCAACCGGTTCCGACCAGACCGAGATCGGGGAATTCGCTACGAATCCGTCTCGCCGCCCGCAAGTGCTGGGCCACTCCAACGAGCGGATCTTCCGGCGGTAGATATCCATCACTGGGTGGATACTGCGCAGGTCGCTGCCGGTGGGGACAATAGTACGGAGATCCGATGGTCAGGTTGAGCCAATCGATACCGGCCTGCTGGAGCATCGAGACCAGTTGCAACGGTTCATCCCAGCATGGCTGCAGCGGGTCTTGCGGATCGATGCCGAAACCATGTTCGTAGGATTCGCTGCCGGGCCAGTCCGGCTCGCCAGCCCCATCAGTGGACTCGCGGAAGGGCACCACATCGGTCACCGACAATCGGACCCCGATGCCGAGACCGGGAACAGCACTCCTTACCTGTGCGATCAAATCCCTCAGGAAGCGACTTCGGCCCTCGAGATCTCCGCCGTAGCGACCCGGGCGAGCACGAGCGGATAACAACTCATGGATCAGATATCCGTGACAGGCCTTGAGATCGACGAAGTCAAACCCGGTATCGAGGGCGCATCTGGCCACCTCGACGTAACGCTGTGCGATCGTTTCCAGATCGGTATCGGAGAGGATCTGGTCGGATGTCGCACCGACCCGGGCATCGAGTATCGGATGCTCGAAGGCGATAAGAGGAGAGGCCCCCTGGCGGTTCGGCCGTGACCACCTTCCCGAGTGCGTCAGTTGCAATCCGGTGATCGACTGCCTGGGCGCTTCTTCTCCGATGCCCTCGCGACCGCTGGCAAGAGCGGATCGGAGGGATTCCAGTGCGCGACAGGTATTGTCTCGATCCCGATGAAACAGTTGATTCGGATTTGCACGCCCATCCTCACGCACGGCGAACGCCTCACCGCCCCAGATCAGAGCAGCACCACTCTGGCCGAAGCGTCGCCAGCGACGCAGTGTCTCCTCGGAAGGAAAACCATCGGACTGTGCATCCCAGCCCTCCATGGGATGAACGGCGAAACGGTTCGACAGTGCCCAACCCCCCTTCTCGATGGCCGATCCCAGTGGACCTGGCGACTCGACCTCGTCATCGAGATCGAGTTCGGGGGCAATCTCCTTCCAACGAGCGCGAAAGGCATCGACATCTCTATAGCGGTTAGGAGAGACGATCTTCATCCGTTTTCTCCGGTTCGATCCTGCAGGTGGCGACGTCTGGCATCGGGAGTCGGTTCGATGGTGCAACCATATCCCTCGCAGTCGAGCGAACCGATGGCCAGATTCCCGTTCTCGATGATGAGTTCGCCCGAATTTTCAAATGGACGATACATATCAGGGTGCTGGCTCAGAAGTTGTGCCACTTCCTGCTCGGGCAGATGATCGAGACCTCGAAAATAGTGATGGCCATTTCTCTCGACATGGTGCAATCCCAATGCAGCCACCGTCAACAGATCCTGGTGCAGCCCCCACGGTGGCAAGTTGGTCAGATCCTCGGCGCTGATGAAGCAACCATCGTGGAGATCACAGATACCCTGATGAGCGATCGATCGCGAAACTCCCTTGCAGTTCTTGGCGGAAACTCCCCGATAACCGAGCCTCAACGCCTCGATGAAAGCCTCCGGACCGTGATCCGCCTCATCGATGATCACCGGGGCAATGGCAGCCAATGATGTGGGCGCCGCAGCATCATCGAAGGTACTGGCCCGCGGAACCGGTTGCTCGATGCTGACGATGTTCGAGACGAAGTTCTGACCGGTGGAAGTTCGGCCGAGTTGGTCGATCACTCCGGCGAGCAGATCCGGATCCTGATACTGCTCGTTTCCATCCAGGGTCACCCGGAATTGGGGGTCCGCTTCACGCGAAAGGATCGATGCAATCCTCTCCAGGCGTTCCAGATCCTGTTGAGGATCTCCCCCAACCTTGACCTTGAACCAGAGCAGTCCATGTCTCTGGATGTCCTCGATGAGTGTCACCGGTAAACCATCCTCCGGTGCCTCCTGTGACCGTGTTTCCAAATCATCGAGCAAACCCACCGTATGACGAACTGCAAGTTTCTCGGGTAGCGGTGCTGGTTCGAATTTCCAATCGCCGAGTTGCGGGTAAAATCGCGCGGGGTCGATTCTGAACAGGTCGCAGTCGAGAGAGGTGAGAAAAGAGAGCCCCACTCCCCTACAGGTGGCATCCATCATCGCCCGCTCACAGATGGCACATCCGAATCCACGGGTGAGACGATCCTGCGCGGTGACGGGCACACTGAGAACGCGGGCTTCGAGCATCCTCCAGTAATGATCGAAAACACTCGCCAGGGATCCATCGGTGAGGATCTCGCCGGCGCAATCGATACTATCGACAAGACTACGGATATCATCTTCAACGGATCGTTCAGGATCCTTCTCGAACCAGCGAGGAACCAGTAGTTCCGATGACCAGCCAGCCAGCGCTGTTCCATCCGATGTCTCCGCCGTCAGAGCCACCACCGCCATCGGTGCTTCGGTCAGGGTATGGATACCGAAACGAAACGGGATTCTGGTGGTGCAGTTGTGCAACTCCAGATCGACTCCGGTCACCCTGATCTGCAATGTGCAGCCTCCCACCGAAGAATGGCGCTCAGAGGGCATCCTGCACCGCTGGTGATCTGGATCAAGGATCGATCAATTCCTGCCGGGATCCCACGGCGTGGGGTCGATGACAGGCTCCTCGTCAAAAATTGAAGCAGCGATCAGTTCCGCTGCTGCAGGTGCCTGGGTGATTCCAAGGCCCTCGAAACCGGCAGCGACCCACAGCGAGGAAGATCCAGGAAGGAGTCCGATCAATGGACGACCATCGGCGCTGGCAGCACGAGTCCCGGTCCACTTGCGTATGATGGGCAGTCCTGCGATTCCTGGGATGAAGCGTTCAGCACGGTGGATGATCCTCTCCATCAGATCGGAATCCAAGCCGCCTGCCCTCCTGGGGCGACGCGATGATCCGATGCAGAGTTGATCGGTCGATCTTGGCAATACCGCGCAGGCAACTGCCTCATCCTCTTCACCCTGGGCTCCCTTCTGGTAACCGGCCTCCACCACATGGTGAGAGATGATACAGGTTCCGCGCGTGGTGATCGCCAGGTGCCCTTCTCTCGGGTGAATGGGAATGCAATTTTCTGACCCAGGGCACAGTTCGAGTGCATCGAGACCGGATGCAATCACGATGGCATCGGCGACCATGCTCTCTCCGTGGGCGAATACAACCCGGTTTTCCTCTACCGATGTCACCCGGGTTCTGCATCGGATCGTCGCTCCGAGTCTACGGGACTCCGCGACGAGAGCTGCAGCGGCAGCGGGAGCATAGAGAACCCCGTCCTGGGGCAACTGAAGTCCACCGATGAGATCTCGTGACAGAGCAGGTTCTGCATCGAAGAGTGCGGCTCCCTCGAGGAGGTGCGCTGTCACACCGGCAGTTGCCAACCTATCAGCAGCTCGCGATAGATTATCGAGGCCGTGCTGGTCTTCGGCCATCCAGAGTGTGCCGGATTCGATGAAACCATCATCTGGATTCATCGGGGGCGCATCTTCACGCCACAATTTCCTACCCAGAAGACACAACTGAAGCCCGGCGGGCTCTGCATCGTTGACCACGATGTGGCCCATCCCCGCTGCAGTGGCTCCGTGCAACCCGGGGCCATCTCCGGCTTCGATGATCTCTACCTGGCCCCCACGTCTGACCAGACTCCTGGCACAGGCGGCACCCACAATGCCTCCTCCGACCACGATGATCCGCAGAGTGCTCATCTGACTTTCTCCATCGATGTGGCCGGGTTGGCTTCGCCACTCTCACCGATGGCAACTTCCCGGGCGGCGCGATACACCTCCAGTGTTTCGCGAGCGCAACGTTGCCAGTTGAACGAGGTCGCATATTCGCGGGCAGCAGCGCGGTTCGAATCTTGTTGCGAAAGCGCCCGAAGCAGTGCCTGCGCGATCGAAAGTGGATCATCCGGTTGGCAAGTCTCGGCGAATCCACCCGCGATCTCCGGTGCAGCACCTTGACCGGCTATCACGACGGGACAACCGCATCCCATCGCCTCGAGGATCGGCATCCCGAAACCCTCGTAAAAACTGCAATACAACAACGCGCGAGATGATGAATATAGTGCCGGGAGCACATCATCCCCCACCCATCCAACGTGATGGATCAGGCCTTTGCCTTCCTCCTCGATGAAGGACTGCAACTCTTCGCCTCCAAAGGTGAGGTCTCCCGCGAGAACGAGAGGAACATCTCCAAGATCAGCAGCCATGAATCCGCGAATGATCCCGGGAATATTCTTCCGATGGGAAAGATCTCCGACGTACAGGATCGCTCGCTCTGGAATCCCTTTCTGCCTCAGGATATCCGCGCTCATCTCGGGTGGCATCGGGGAAAAGATGCGGTCAACCCCGTGGTACACCTTCACGACCTTCTCTTCGGGACAATCGATGTGACTGAGGAAGTCGTGACGTGTCGTCTCGCTCACAGCGATGATCCGATGACAATCGCGGGCGATGGCACGATATCCCTCGATCATTCGATCCCTGAAACCGGTGGTCGAGATCGGTTCTTTGCCCAACAGGTCCGGAACCAGGTGCATTACATCGTGAAGGGTCGCCACCCGCGCGGCTCGCCAGCGTGGGACCCGCGAATCAGTGACATGAACTACATCCGGCCTCATCAATGGAGGCCACCACGGCTCCTGGATCCAGAATCTAGAACAACTGCCTACCTCGAGACGGTGACGGTGGTGACGCAGATGAGAAAAACGGGTTCCGAGCGCGATGTCGACATCGAGATCGGACAGTGATCTGGCGAGTTGTGCGGTATATCTGCCGATACCCGTCGGTCGGGGCGTACAGGCAGCAGTGGCGTCTATGGCGATACGCAAGGAACCTCCAGGCGGAGGATAGGTCACCAGTGGCTACAGGTCGATGCCATGGCGAAAAGGATCGTCTTCCATGAAGTGAAGCGTTCCTTCGCCAGTGAGGTAAGCACTACCCCGGATCGTCGGATAGACCCCATCCCCGTCCGCCACAAAGGTGCCCGAGAACCGGGTTCCGAGAACTCCCATCTGGATCCACGGGGCACCCTCCTGTAACTGCCCACGGGCATGCAAGCAGGCCAGAGTCGCACTGGTTCCGGTTCCACAGGGTGAACGATCCCATTCCTTGCCGGGACAGAGAACGAAGGATCGCACCCCTACCTGCTGTTTTGAAGGCAGTGATTGATGCAACTCGATATGGTCGATCGCGGCCCCGGAAGTGCCCGTTACTCCATCGGCCTCGAGAGCGGTACGGATCTCACAGCAAAGGTCGATGAGTTGGTCAATTCGAGAAGGTTCGATGGGAACGCCAGGACTTTCGGTGATGAAGAACCAGTTCCCCCCCCAGGCAACATCTCCGATGAGTTCGATGCCTTCATGGGTGGTGACCGATACATCCGACATTTCCCGGAAACTTCTGACGTTACGAACCGAAACATCTCCTTCTGGATGCAAGATGGTCTCGATGACCCCCGCCGGAGTCTCCAGTGTGCAACCGCCCACCTCGATCTTGCCGATGTGGTGTAATGCTTTCACCACACCGATGGCACCGTGACCACACATAGCGAGGGTGCCTACGTTGTTGAAAAAGATCACTCCCGCATCACATTCCGCGATGGACGAATCGAGTAACAAAGCGGCGACCATCGCCTCGTGTCCACGCGGCTCTCGGACGATCCCCGCTCTGAGGGCATCGTGATCCCTGGTGAGCACATCGCGGCAATCAGAGACGCTCTCCCCCTCGAGATGGGGGAAACCATCGATGATGATGCGCGTCGGTTCACCAGCAGTGTGGGTATCGATGTAGCGGATATCCGCGGCAGCCATACTCATCTGACCTGAGCAACCAGAAGCCCCTGACGCATCGGAAGGATCGTTCCCTGCATACGGGGGTGTTCGGAGACCATCTTGTTGAAGTTATCGATGGCAACACGGGATGGCTCCTCGTCGATGGAGCCGGGAACCCAGCCTTTCCCCGCCCCGAGAACGTTGTCGGCCACGATCAGCCCACCACTTCTGACGAGCGGAAATCCAGCCTCCAGGTAACCGGGATACTCGGTCTTGATGGCATCGATGAAGAGCAGATCACAACTCTCGACTCCCAGTTCCTCGACCAGATCCGGTAACACCTTCAAGCCCTCGCCAACCCGGATATCGATCCGATGTTCCTTCGCCCGCGAGATCGCTCCCCGGGCAAAGTCAGCATGGTGGGGATCGGACTCGATGGTGACGATCTTGCCCTCGGGAGAAAGCCCCCTCGCCAGCGCCAGAGCACTGGCTCCGCCAAGAGTTCCCACCTCGACGATCAGGTGAGCTCCTCCCTCACGGCTCATCGTAGCCAGCAGTGACAACCAGCGTCCCACCGCTGCCCCGACCGAGATGGCAGGTAATCCGGCTTCTACCGCAGCATCATGTTCTCGTGACCAGCGCTCACGATCATCACTGAAGAGTTGCTCGATGTACTCGTGAGTGGCTTCCCAACGCTGCTGGGACATCCCCTCGGAGGTAGAATCCGCCATCGAGTTTTCCCTCCAGGTTCAGCCGTTTCGCTTGATCTGCAGGTTCTCGGCGAGTTTCGCCAGGAACTCTTCTGTATTCATGAACGGAGTGTCATCACCAACCAGGATCGCCAGATCCCTGGTCATGTGCCCCGACTCCACCGTCTCGATACAGACCTTTTCCAGATCATGAGAGAAACCTGCCAGTTCGTCGTTTCCATCGAGACGCGCTCGGTGAGCAAAGCCACGGGTCCATGCAAAGATGCTGGCGATGGGATTGGTCGAGGTGGGATTCCCTTGCTGATGCTGGCGGTAGTGGCGGGTGACGGTCCCGTGTGCGGCTTCCGCCTCTACCGTCTTGCCATCAGGAGTCATCAGGACGCTGGTCATCAGGCCGAGAGATCCGAATCCCTGCGCTATGGTGTCGGATTGGACGTCTCCGTCGTAGTTCTTGCACGCCCACACGAAACCGCCTTCCCACTTCATGACACAGGCGACCATGTCATCGATGAGACGGTGCTCGTAAGTGATGCCCGCATCCTCGAACGCACCACGAAACTCGTCATCAAACACTTCCTCGAACAGATCCTTGAAGCGCCCGTCATAGGCCTTGAGGATGGTGTTCTTGGTCGAGAGGTAGACGGGCCACTTCCGCTGCAATCCAAAATTCATGCAGGCACGAGCGAATCCGCGGATCGATTCATCGAGATTGTACATTCCCATGGCGATGCCGGGGGCCTCGAACTCCATCACATCGTAGGTTTGAATGTCTCCACCCTCGTCGGGTGTAAAGGTCATCGTCAGTTTTCCAGCACCCGGGATCAGGAAATCAGTCGCGCGATACTGATCTCCGTGAGCGTGACGACCTATGACAATCGAGTTGGTCCAGCCGGGAACCAGGCGCGGAACATTGTTGCAGATGATGGGCTCGCGAAAGACGGTGCCCCCGAGGATGTTGCGGATCGTCCCGTTGGGTGAGCGCCACATCTTCTTCAGGCCGAACTCCTCCACCCTCTGTTCATCTGGAGTGATGGTGGCGCACTTGACACCGACTCCATGTTCACGAATCGCAGCAGCCGCATCGATGGTGATCTGGTCATCGGTTGCGTCTCGGCTCTCGATGCCAAGATCGAAGTACTTCAGTTCGACATCGACGTAAGGAAGAATCAGGCGATCCTTGATGAACTGCCAGATGATGCGGGTCATCTCATCACCGTCGAGTTCGACGACCGGATTGCTCACCTTGATCTTGTCCACTGAGTCGCTCCTGACGACCGGGAGTGCTCCCGGCGAGATCTTCCCGACAGAATCCTGACCCGTGGATTCTAGGTTCTCGTCCGTTCGGTGGGAAGCGGACCCGACCGGGAAGCTACCTCTGGCAACCGGGGCAGTAGAAGAGCGAACGATTGCCCTTCACCGCCCGCCGAATCAAGTCATCACAACGACTACAGGGCTCTCCGTCCCGGCCATACACCTCGAAGGTATGCTGGAAGTAACCCGGTTCTCCGTCCGGATGGACGAAGTCCCTGAGGGTGGTCCCTCCCTGGGCGATTGCTCGAGTGAGTACATCCTGGATCGCCGTCGCGAGACTCAGATACCTCTTCCGTGCGATCCGTCCGCAAGCGCGATCGGGACGAATCCTCGCCTTCCAGGCCGCTTCGTTGGCATAGATGTTACCGATCCCCGCAATTATCTTCGAGTCGAGCAGAAAGTCACGCAACTTCAGGCGACGCCCACGAGAACTTCGATAGAGTACTTCACCGAGTTGGTCGTTATCGAGCGGTTCGGGACCGAGGTCCTTCAACAGCGGATGCATCGGTGGGTCATCTCCTGCCCACGTGACAATTCCGAAACGGCGGGGATCGTGAAAACGAAGCTGACGACCATCATCGAGATACCAGATGACATGATCATGAGGCCGATGGTCATCGGTACCCTCGGAGATCCGCAGGCTACCGGACATGCCGAGATGAACCAGCAACACTCCTGCCGTGGTTTCAAGGAGCAGGTACTTGGCACGTCGATCCGTCTGACCGAATGTTGCCGCCCGCAATCTCTCATCGAGATCACCCGGAACCGGTAGCCTCAGTTTCGAATTACGGATCACAACTTCCTCGATACGCGAGCCCTGGATCTGGTCCGAGATCCCTCGCCGGGTGGTCTCCACTTCAGGTAATTCTGGCACGGCGACGGCCCTTCCACGGCGCAGAAGCAGATTAGCGGGGAATTTCCCCATTCCGTTCTCAAGCGGTCGAATCGGCAGCATGACCCCGTTTTCGGCCGTTTCCAGCCCACAACATCGGCCACCTGGACAAAAAGAGGGCTTGAAAGGGGGACCCGTTGCCGGGTACCCGTAGAAGAGAGCACCCCCGGCCTGGCGCCGGCCGCGGGGAGAAGGGCCGAAAATATCATGCCGAGACGGCTCGTGATCGTCGAGTCACCCACCAAGGCCAAGACCATCCAGAAGTATCTCGGCGAGGGCTTCGTCGTCGAGGCCACCGTTGGTCACATCCGCGATTTGCCCCGCAAGGCAAGCCAGGTTCCCGAGGAGCACAAGGAGAATCAGGTCGTCACCGGGATCACCAACGATTTCGAGGCGATCTACATCCTCGACGAAGACAAGAAATCAACGATTAGCGAGATTCGCAAACAACTGAAGACCGCTGATGAACTGTACCTCGCCACCGACGCCGACCGCGAGGGTGAAGCCATCTCCTGGCACATTCTCCAGGTACTGAAACCCAAGAAGAGCATCCCTGTAAAAAGACTGCGTCTGGGTCAGATCACAAAAAGTGCGCTGGAGAAAGCCATCGCCGAACCGGAAGAACTCGATACCTTGCTGGTCGAAGCGCAGGAGGCCAGACGCCTGGTCGATCGCCTCTACGGATTTCCCGTCTCCAGTCTTCTGTGGCGCAAAATCGCCCAGGGTCTCTCGGCAGGGCGAGTACAGACAGTGGCCATCCGGCTGCTTGTGGACCGTGAAAAAGAACGACTCGTCTTCATCTCGGCGGTTTTCTGGGATCTGGATGCAGTCTTTCGTACCGGTGCCGGCGATACCTTCGAGACGAAGTTGCTCGACATCGGCGGAAATGCGATCGCCCAGAGCAAGGACTTCGGTGACAACGGGAAACTCAAGAAGGAATCCGCCGACCGCAAAATCCTGACCTCCGACGAGGCGCACTCTCTTCGTGATCGATTCTCCTCATCTTCCTTCAAGGTCTCATCTCTGGAGGAAAAGCCCTACACGCGAAAACCTCCCGTTCCCTTCATCACCAGCGGACTCCAGCAGGAGGCGAGCAACCGCCTCGGTTACTCCCCTTCCAGGACGATGCGAGCGGCCAATGCACTGTTCCAGAAGGGATTCATCACCTACGTACGCACCGACAACTATGTGCTGGCTGCCGAGGCGCTGCAGGCGATCGAGGATCTGATCTCCAGCAGGTTCGGCGCCTCGGAGCATGCCCCCCGTAACTTCGGAACCCTCTCCGAGAAGGCTGGAGGGGAGCACGAGCCGATCCGTCCCGCCGATTTCGTCGATCCGCAGGATGTTGCCGGCAAGGTCGGAGATGACGAAGGCCGACTCTACGAACTGATCTGGAAGCGTACCGTCGCCACCCAGATGAAGCCTGCTACTGGACGCACCGTGATCGTCGAGGTTGAAGAAGAGCACGATGACGGCGCACGTTACCAGGCTCGAGGCACCGTCATCGACGATCCAGGTTTCCTCCGTGTCGATCCTGCCGGTACCAAGGAGACGATTCTGCCACCGGTGGCAATCGGAGATAAGGTCGACATCTCCGACCTGAATCCGGAAGAACACAGCACACAACCGATCGGTCGCTACACGGAAGCCGGTCTCATCAAAGAGATGGAAAAGCGTGGTATCGGTCGCCCCAGTACCTACGCCGCGATCATCGAACGGATCCAGCAGGCGGCCTATACGTTCCGCAAGAACAAGGCCCTGGTTCCAACATGGACCGCCTTCGCTGTGGTTCGCCTGATGGAAGAACACTTCGCGCACTTCGTCGAGTACACATTTACCAAGAAGATGGAAGACGACCTCGACGAGATCGCAAGGGGCGTGAAAAGTCGACAGGAATATCTACGAAACTTCTGGTCCGGAAACGGCGAGACGGGACTCTCTGGACTCATCGAAGCCGGCATGAAATCGATCGATCCGGCGCAGATCTGCCGCTTCCCGATGCCCTTTGCCAATGGAGATCCGTGGAAATTCCGGGATCAAGAAGTGGTACTCCGGGTCGGTAGATACGGACCCTACCTGGAAGCCGGCGAAATTCGAGGCAACATCCCGGAGGAACTGTGCCCTGACGAACTCGATGAGAAAAAGATGGATGAAATCCTTCAGGCCGGTGCGCGCAAGGACGAACCACTCGGTCATTGCAGCGCCACCGGCAAACCGATCTTCATCAAGAGTGGTCGCTTCGGTCCTTATATACAGCGCGGAGATTCCGATTCGGATGAGAAACCGGAGTTCGCCTCGCTTCTGAAGGATATGGAGCCTGAAAGCGTGACCGTGGATGTCGCCATCCAACTACTTCAACTGAAGGAAGGACGCGTCTGCGGAACCACCACAGAAGGCCAGAAAATCCGCGTCTGTAACGGCCGCTACGGGCTCTACATAAAAGCAGACAAGGAAACTCGCAGTCTCGAGGAAGGGGATGATCCCTTCACCGTCGATGAGGAGCGTTGCCGCGTTCTGCTCGCACAACCGAAGAAGCGCGGACGGGCGGCAGCAAGACCACCGATCCAGGTCTTCGAAAATGTCATCGAACTAGACGGAGCCACCATCGAGATCAAGGACGGTCGCTTCGGGCCTTACGCCACCGATGGAGAGACCAACGCCACCCTCACCCGCGACCAGGATCCGGAAAAGATCTCCTCCTCCCAGGCCGCCAACCGCATCCTCGAGAAACGTGAACGTGACGCCAAGAAGGGCAAGAAAAAAACCAAGAAGAAGACCACCAAGAAAAAGGCCAAAAAGAAGACCACTAAGAAAAAGGCCAAAAAGAAGACCACTAAAAAGAAAACTACTAAAAAGAGCGAGTGAAGGCGGACAAGGTGAAGGAACAGCAATCGAATCGTCCTGCCGGGACCATCTCGAGTGCGGTGATGGTATCCATCTGCATCGTGTTGATCACCATCTGTGGATGTGCCGGCTCGGATGGAAAAACCACGGGCGACTCGCCGGGGCTATCCGCTTCTGCTCCCGATGATCTGGCCTTCGAGGTGCGCTGGAACGACTCCCGCGATCAGGTCGAGATTTCCGCCGGTTGTCAATTGCTGACAACCTTGCGCCTCGACCAGCAGCGGCCATGCCTCTTCCCCCTCTATTCGCCGGGTGGATCGATGGTGCTTCGACGCTGGCCCATCGAAGAGGCGATCGAGGGTGAATCGAAGGATCACCCCCATCATGCCGGTGCCTGGATCGCTCATGGTTCCGTCGCCGGGCATGATTTCTGGCACGGAAAAGGAACACGTCAGGTTCCGAGCGAGTGGGAATCCTATCTACTTGATGATGACCATATCCTCATCGTTAGCGGTAAGTTGTCCTGGGTCGCCGGAGACAACAGGATCCTCGAAGAAACCCGCACCTATGACTTCAGGGTCATCGAAGATGCGTACCGCATCGAAATCTGGAGTCTCTGGAAATCCGCCAGTGGCCAGACCGTCACGATCGGTGATACAAAGGAGGGCACCTTTGCCCTGCGGCTGGCTCCGACCATGAGACTCGATGGTCCGGTGGCCGCTGGCAAGAGTTTCAATGCCGATGCCGCGATTGCCGGTGCCATCTGGGGAATGCGCAGCCGCTGGGCCGCCTACAGTGGTCCGATCGATGGACAGCAAGCAACGGTTGCCCTGCTCGATCATCCGGAGAATCCGAGATATCCGACCTGGTGGCACGCTCGACCTTACGGGCTGTTCGCCGCCAATCCATTCGGCCAGCATGATTTCGAGAAGGCACCCGCAGGTAGCGGTGATCTTGAAATTGGTCCCGAAGATCACCTGTTCTTTCGCCATCAGTTGCTCATCTTCGATGGTGCGGTGACTTCCGAACGCGTCGAGCAGGAGTGGATGGATTTCTCCAACAGATAATCTCATCGAAGCGACGAGCACCGACGCAGTGTTCAGACCGGCATTGACTTGGAAGAGCCGGACCATCTATCATTTCAGCATGAGAATCTACAAATCACCGCTTCCATCGCTGATTGTGCCGCTGCTGTTGCTGTCCTCCATCGTCTTACCATGCAGCGTTCATTCGGCCGAGATCGACCTCACCGGAATGTGGCGCGGTGATATCGATCCGACAGGCACTCCGATTGAACTGATCTTTCACATCACAGCGACAGCTGACGGCGGTTGGAGCGGTACCGTCGATACTCCCGCCCAGAACTCCTACGCATTGCCCCTGAGCGGGATTTCCGTCACCACCGATGGTGCTATCACCATCGGCGTGGCAGCAACCGGTGGCCTCTACGAGGCGACACTCGATCCCGAAGGCAGTGAGCTGCAAGGGACCTGGAAGCAACGTGGTGCAGAACTGGTACTCAACTGCAAGCGAGAACCGCTGCCACCTCCAGTGCCACAAGAAATGGCCGAGACCCTCACCGGAAACTGGGAGGGAATTCTCGAAATTGGAGCGATCGAGTTGAGAATCGTGGTGAATCTCGTGGCTCATGATGCGGGCTCACTGTCTGGATACATGGTCAGTCCCGATCAGTCCCCCGCCGAGATACCCGTAACCCGCGTAGATCTTCTCGACGGCGACAAGGTCCGGATCGCCGTCGGATCCGCCTTTCTCAGTCTTGAAATGGCACCCTCCGATGACGGGAATCAACTGTCGGGATCTTTCATCCAGGGGCGTGGAAAATTCGACATCACCCTCGAAAAAAAGCAAACCATCACCGGGGTACGGCGCCACCAGGAACCGAAACCACCGTTCCCGTACCGGGCAGAAGAGATCGCTTACGATAATGAAGGGGCAGGCGTCACTTTCGCAGGGACCCTGACGATCCCCGAGGGAGACGGGCCCTTCCCATCGGTTTTGATGATCACCGGTTCGGGGGGCCAGGACCGCGACGAGACCATCTTCCAGCATCGCCCCTTCTTCGTCATCGCCGATCACCTGAGCCGCCGCGGCATCGCGGTGTTGCGAGTCGATGACCGCGGCGTTGGAGGAACCACCGCTGGCGACGAACCGGAAAAAGCGACTACCGAGGACTTCGTCGGAGATGCCCTGTGCGGTGTCGAGTTCCTGAAGGGGCGCACCGAGATCGCTGCAGACCGGATCGGCCTCATCGGACACAGCGAGGGAGGCGTGATCGCACCGATGGTGGCTCTGAGAAGCGACGATGTGGCCTTCATCGTCATGATGGCAGGAACCGGAATCCGCGGTGACGATCTGTTACTCAGGCAAAATGAACTGATCGCCAGGGTTTCCGAGGTCGAAGAGGAAAAGATCAAAGAAGGACTAGAACTCTCGGGAAAGATGTTCGCTGTCGTCCTCGAGGACAGCCTCGATGAGGAGCAGATGCGCTCCCGGCTGGAAACCATCCTGCGCGAGTCCACGGATCTTAACGAGGAAGAAGAGGGTGTTGAGGTTGAATCCGCGATCGCCTCCACCATCGACCAGTTGATGCTCCCCTGGGTGCGCTGGTTCCTGCGCTACGATCCGGCGCCGACGCTCGAAAAACTCACCTGCCCGGTACTGGCCATCAACGGTACCCTCGATCTACAGGTCCCCTGCAAGGAGAACATGGAAGCGATCGAAGCTGCACTGAAACGGGGAAAGAACCCTGACTTCGAGATGATCGAGTTTCCACAACTCAACCATCTGTTCCAGCATTGCGAGACGGGCGCTCCTTCAGAATACGGCCAGATCGAGGAGACTTTTTCCGTCGATGTCCTGGAGAAGATGACGAACTGGATTCTCCACCGATTTGGCAATAACAAGGAGCGTAAAGTATCCGATTGATTTGCAGATTCTCAGGCCTGGATCCTCACTGTCCTCGAATCAATCCCGATAGAGTACACAAAGATGAAATGGGAGTGTTGTCGATATGAACAGTAGCAATATGCCAATACTGGTGATGGTCGCAGTCGTGTTACTCGCGGGTTGTGCTTCCACACAAGTTGTCTCTTCAACCGGGCAAACGGCTGAGGATGTTTTTTCTCGATTCCAAAGCCTGGAAGGCGCGTGGACCTCGACCCCTGATTCAGAGGATATGCCACCTTCGACCGTAACTTATCACACCATCGCAAATGGAAGTGCCGTTGTGGAAACGCTCTTTGCGGGCACACCCCACGAGATGATCTCGGTCATCTTCATGGATGAGGATCGGCTACTCATGACGCATTATTGTGCCGCCCGCAACCAACCTCACCTGATCGCCCGGAAGATCACGGACGACAGCGTGCACTTTTTTACGGATCATGTGACCAATCACGCAGATCCAAACAACTTGTACATGGGTGAAGCTCAGTGGGTGTTTACCGACGAAAACCACCTGAAATCAAGATGGTGGAGTTTCCAGAATAGCGAGATGGGCGAACCGCTCACCTTCAACATGACGAGGGTCGACTAGCAGTCATCTCACTACCCGAAGAACTCGTCGACCGCCTCTGCCTTGACCAGTTCACGCGGCTGCTTGAGATGGTTGAGAACCATCATCCCGGGTTCGATACCAAAGGAGTGGTATATCGAGGCGAGCAGTTGCTTCGGATGCACCGGATCCCTCAACGGTGCTGAGCCGGTCTCGTCCGATTCCCCATGGACATAACCACGTTTGATCCCGGCACCCGCCAGACACGCGGTATAGCAGTAAGGCCAGTGGTCGCGACCATCGTTAGTGTTGGCATTACCCGATGTACTGACACCCCTTTGCGGACTACGGCCGAACTCACCGACCGCCACCACCAGGGTTTCATCGAGCATGCCGCGTTCATCGAGATCCTCGATCAACGTCGCAAAACCAGCATCGAGCATCGGTGCCGATTGCGTCTTCATCCGCTTCGACAGGTCGACATGCACATCCCAGGAGTGGTTATCGGAGTTGGCCACCTTGGGCCAGATCACCTCGACCACCCGGGTTCCCGCCTCGATCAATCGACGAGCCAGCAGACAACTCTGGCCGAAGGTATTGCGGCCATAGCGCTCGCGCAGTTTGAAAGGCTCCTGCTCCAGGTTGAACGCATCGCGCGCCTTTCCGGAAACGATGAGGTTGATCGCCTTGGTGTAGTAATCGTTCAACTTGTATTCCTCGACCGCCTTGTCGATCTGCGGCATCGCCTCGTTGATGGCATCACGCATCCTGGAACGTCGCTGCAAGCGATGCGCAAAGACCCCGGGAGCCATCGACAGGTCGTCAACCTTGATCTTGTCCATCTTGGTCATGTTCAGGTCATCGCCGGGCGGGAACAGGTAGTAGGGATCGTAGGACTTGCCGAGGAATCCAGCGGTCCCCCCCTTGCCGATCACGTTGCTCTCCTGCAACGGTCTCGGCAGCATCACAAAAGGCAACATCGGAACTTCTGGTGGGCGCATCCGTACCACCTGCGATCCGAAGTTGGGGAAATCTTTGGGGCTGGGTGGCTCCAGTTGTCCTGAAGGACTGACCTTGTCGGTCGTGTAGCCCGTCATCATCTGATAGATCGCTGCGGTGTGGTTGAACAACCCCTTGGGGGTGTAACTCATCGAGCGAATCATCGTCATCTTGTCATTGACCTGGGCGAGTCTCGGCAGCAATTCGGTGAAGTGAATCCCCGGGATCTTGGTGGGAATGCTATCGAACACGCTCTTGACGTTGTCGGGCACGTTTTCCTTGGGATCCCATAGGTCGAGGTGACTCGGTCCTCCTTGTAGATACAGCATGATGATGCTCTTGGCCTTGGCCCAACCGGGAGCACTCTTGACCGCTTCTCTTGCGATCGCCTGCATCTCGAACACCGAGCCAAGGGTTAATCCCAGAAACCCCGCACCACCGATGCGCATCAGATCTCGTCGGGTCATGTACCCCGAATCACAGAGATCGGAACAATCATCTCCGGGTATCCTCAGCATCTCATCACCTTTCTCTCGAGGATCGATCAGCGGTTGAACAGGAACGCCGGGCTGTTGATCAGCGCCCAGGCGATATCGTGAACCACCGTCACCCTCCGATTCTTCATTTGCTGCTCACTCAGTCGCATCGCACGTTCCAGTCGCACCAGTTTCGGAATCGCCGGCACCGGAACCTCGACCCGAGAGAGTTTCTCGCGCAGTTTCTTCAACTTCGGATCCACCGGCCTCGGCTTCTCGGCCTCGGCCACCTTTTTCTTGTGTTCCTGCGACTTCGGATCGTTGTCCGTGAAGTACGTGAGCAGCAACGCACGCTGCTCTTCACTACGTTGATTCTCATCCAGGTCCAGAACGCTGGCGATGTTCTCGGGTAAACCAAAGTCCACGGGAACCTGCGATGTCGTCACCCAGACCCTGAATCGGCCGAAGGTGTGATTGGCATCGTAGTTATGATGGAACGTGAATGACAGGGTCGAACCGACGCCACCGATCGGCTGTTTCAGTTCGTAAGTAACATTATGATCAGACCCCATTTTGGGAGAGATGGCCCAGCCAGTGTTATCGATCTTGCCGTCGATGGAGAGGGAGACATCGTAATTGACCTGGCTGAAGTCGGCCTTCGCGTTGTGCAATGCCAACCGGGTGGGCTCAGAAATAGCATCCCCTTCCGCTGCGGGAGTCCAATCGACCTGGATCTCCGATAGCACGAAGTTGCCATTGCCACGACCCGGCCCACCACCGGTCAATCGTTGATCGGCGAGCGCCTCGATCCGGACCGCCGTCACTGCATCCAGATCGGTCGAAGCCGTGAAGGTATAGGTGCCGATGCCGGTCTTGCCGGAGACAAATACGGCCCCGTCATCCTCGAGTTCAAACGTCGCCCCACTCGATGCCTGTAGGTATTCCGGCCTCAGCAACACCCAGCGGGTCGCGGAATCCTGAATCTTCTGCCATTCGAGCAACTTCTCTGGAACCGTCTTGGAGTAGGCTTCCTGCTTGGTCAGCGCCAGGGCGACCGCCTGCTGCTGTTTGCGATCGAGTTCGGCCTCCCGAGGCGCGATCTCTTCCTCGTAGGTCACCACTTCTCCCCTGGCATCACCGATGTCTGCCTGACGGACCTGTTCGAGTTGTTCAACGATCTGCTTGGCTTCCTGCTGGTACAGTTCGAATTCCTGCTGCAGTGCCAGGTGATCGCCCTCGATGGCGCCAAACATCGGTACCAAGGAATCGACTTCCTGTTTTGTCGCCGGACGATTCAGGATTCGCAGATACAACTCCTCGATCAGTTTGCCGTCATCAGGTTGCTGCTCGACCAACTTCGTGATGGCATTGCTAGTATCACTGATCGCCTGATCGACAGTCGGACCCGTGACCAGTGCCATGACACTATCGAGACCCAGGTCACCGGATCGGTCACACTCGCAGACACTCTCCCTCGATGCCCTGCCAAGAGTGGTCAAGAAACCATCCTTCAACTGGATGCCGACATCCGGAAGGGCGGAGGCTCTGGTTCCCTCGGCAACACCGGGAATCCGTGTACTGGTACCCAGCACCTGATGGATCGAATCGTACAGTACCTCTGCCGGGAGCCTGCGCGGTGTTGCATGCGAGTAATTGATCCGATCCTCTTCGTTCCACCGGTTGGGCACGATGGAGAGTTGATAGGTTCTGGATTTGCAAATTAGCGTGATCAACTTTCTCACATCGAAATCGTTGTCGATGAACTCCCGGGTCAAGAAATCGAGCAGTTCCGGGTTCGACGGCGGGTTTCCGGCACGGATGTCATCGAGAGGGTCGATCAGCCCGACTCCCGTCAGGTAACCCCAGATCCGATTGACGTAACTTCGAGCGAAGTAACGGTTGTCGGACGAGGTGATCCACGCTGCCAGTTGCTGGCGCCTGCCGGCTCCCTCTGCAACTTCGAACGATGTGTCGAAGGGGAATGCGGGGGCGGTGACCGCTCCGGTGCGCACGTGGGTCACCTCGCCGGTCCCCTTGTCGGAGATGATCTCGTAGAGCGGCTTGCTGCCCTCGACGGCAGTTCCCCCGACCTTCATTTTGGCGCTGGCCGGATCGGCCTCGAGCTTCACCTGGGCGAAGAATGCGGCCAGTTCGTAGTACTGATCCTGGGTCCAGCGCTCGAAGGGATGATCGTGGCACTTGTTACAATTGAACCGAGTGGCCAGGAACAACTGCGTCGTGTTCTCCATCGTTTCGGCGGGGGTTCGCAGGATCTTGAAGTAGGAAGCCGGGGGATTCTCCTTGTTGGAACCGGATGCAGTCAGGATCTGATGAGCAAACTGGTCGTAAGGAGTGTTCTTCTCGACCTGATCGTGAATCCACTGACGGAAACCTGCCGCACCTTCCTTACCGAGAAACTTGCCGTTGACCTGAAGCAGATCTGCCCAGCGGTTGCCCCAGTGAACCACGTAGTCCTCGGATCCGATCAACTCATCGATCAGCACCTCACGCTTGACCCTGGTCGCCGTTCCATCCTTGAGAAACGCCCTCACCTGTTCGGCGGTAGGAGGCAATCCGATCAGATCCAGCGACACACGACGCAGGAACTCGGCATCATCGCAGAGTTCGGAAGCCTGGAGTTTCATCCGCTTCCACTTGTCTGCGACCAGATCATCGATGCGGTTGAAGATCTCGAGATCTCGCCAGCGGAAATCAGATCGATCTCCCATCACGGTGAGCGTGGTGGCGACGTAGGCTCCCTCGAAACGCGCCAGCAGCGGCGCTTCCCCCCTTCTCAGCGTCGTGACGAGACCGGTATCACTGCAGGTGGCGATCTCCGTGTTTCCACTGCTGATGAAGGCCTCTGCAGTGACATCGCGCAGGGAGCCATCGTCATAGAAAGCAGTGACGCGCACTTGTTGCTCTTCACCGATCTTCTGCACCAGTGGATTATTCGGTGACAGCTCGATGCTACGTACCTTTGGCACCTGGTGATCCAACTGGCAACCGGCAGCGATCCAGTCGTGGAGGATCTGGTAGTACCCCGAACCCACCTCGAAACGCTGTCCTCCCTCGTGCGGGACCGTGGCCGTTGGCTTCAACAGCATCAGGCTGTTTTCGACGGAGGCAAAGTTGACCCGACGAGCCGCATGATCATCGGAAAAGGCGCGCACATCGATGATCGGGTCGTATCCGCGCAGCGACAGTTTGAAACCGTTCTTGCCCTGTTGAGATCCATGGCATGAGCCTGAGTTACAGCCAGCCTTTGATATGACCGGAGATACATCGCGGATGAAACTCGGCTCGAAGACCGCCTCTCGACCGGACACAGTCACCGGGATCTCGATCGACTGTTCTCCGTGCGTGATCCGTAACCGCGTTTTGCCATCGCTCCCGGGTCTGACCATACCACCGGTCACGCTCACGATTTCGTCGGTGATCTCGTAGGTCGCCTTGTGCGTCAGATCGATGGAGTGTCCCGAGGCCTGGATTCCCGTGACGATCAACTGCTGATAGCCGAACTTCTCGGTGATCTCGACAGCGGGCGGATCGACGACCATCGCGACCAGATCGTCGCCCTTCTCGCCGGACATCGGTGCCGACATCAACACCCGCAAGAGGGCACCATTCTCTCCATCCAGGAAACGCACCAGCCCATCCGCACCCCCGACTGCAATCTCGTTCTTTTCCGGATGCCAGCACAGTGAGTAGATCGGTATGTCGAAGTCGACGGTCGCGATCTGTTCGATGTTCTTGGCGTGGAACTCCTTGATCTTCTTGTGTTCGGCGGCACTTCTCGAGGTCGAGACCTTCTCCAGAATCCCCTTCATTCCCTTGGGCAAGGTTCCATCGAAATCGCTGCTGTAGATCGCAACGTAACCTCGACCATCAAGACTACTTCCGGCTGCGATGCGTTTACCATCTCCGCGATATCCGAGTCCGAAGATGCGCCCGGTCAATGGAGGGAAGGAACGCAGCAGGTTCGAGTTGTCCCCGATAACGCGTTTCACCTCTCGATGAATCCGGTAGATCTGGGGCGTGCCATCGGCGCCGCCGACCAGGATCTCCTCCTTGTTCGGATGACGATCCACGGCGGCGAGTCCACCTTTGAGAATCGCGGGGGTGATCGAGGTGATGTTGTCGACGAAGCGTTGCGTCTTTACTTCGGTCAACTTCGCGGTCATGTCGCGCCCGACGGAAACCACATGAGAGCCATCCAGTGAAAAGACGGTGTCGAGGATCCAGTCAGCGGAAGCACCGCTGAAGAGCACCTCTTTCCCGCTGGCAGCATCGATGGCACGCAAGGTGTTATCCCCGCAACCGAACGCGATCAACTTACTGTCGGGAGACCAACTGGCTCCGTAGACGGTGTCGAAGGTGACCGGAACAGAAAGCGACAGTTTCCACTTGTCGGTGTCCCATATCTGCACCTCTCCCATCCGTGCCGGTAGTCCACCGGTCACGGCCAGTTTCTTGCCATCCGGCGAGAAACTCACCGACTCGATCCGCGCCGAGAGTCCGACCAGACGCTGCATCAAAGTCGAGTTCACGACATCGTGAATCAGCACCTCGTGAAAACCCGAAACCGCCAGCCAGCGACCGTCGGGAGAGTAGTCGATGGCGGTCACAATCGGAGGCGACTCGTAGATGGGAGGATTCTGCTGGTCGTACTTCTGCTGGGCACTGGGCGGGGTGTCGTCGACCGCTCCCTCGGCGATCCAGCGCCGAATCAACTCGATCTGGGCCGGCTTCAGCGGATCTCCCTTGTTCGGCATCTCTGCCTCACCATCGATGGGAGTGATCAGTTCGATCATCAAACTCTGATCCGGCTGATGCGGAATGATCGCCGCTTCTTCGCCACCACCGGCGAGAAGCCGGTCGAACTTCGTCATCTGGTACTGGCCCTTGGCCTTGGCCGGTTGATGACAACCGTGACAATTGGCCTGCAGGATGGGGCGGATCTCCCGGTAGAAACTGATCTTGTCTGCCTCTTGTTCAGGTTTGACATGATCGTCGGCAACCGACGAAATCGTCACCATCAACAGCAGGCACGAGAGCAACGATAATGGAGTGGAAAAGAATGATTGGATGGGCATCACTCGGACCATCTCACCTTCCGATGCACTGAACTGACAGTGGAGAACAATTCCTACAAAATGGTAGCAGAGCCCATGTACCAGTGTCAGTACGCTGCCAGGGAGTTGTTCATCGCAATCACCCCCTACATCGCCTCACCAGCCGTCCGCCAGTGCTTCTCTGGAGAGAACAGCAGCAAAAGCACACTGCTATTCCCAGAAGTTCCCTCAACAGCGATTGCTCGTAAATAACCTCAATCAAGCACTTGATCACTGAACAATCGGACCAGATGTATCTGTCCAGAATTCCATTGACGTATTCGCGCATCTCTCGTGCAATTGAGGATCGGAGGCATCTGTACTCATTCTCTTGTATTGAACGATTGCGATTGCCTTGAGGAGGATTCCAATGCAACAGATCAGAGTACGGGCCACCACCCTCGCTCTTCCTTGCATCGCGCTACTTGGAACCTTCTTCTCTGTAAGTATCTGCGGCCAAACTCCCCCGGTTCCCTATGTCGACGAAGCGGTGATTCGAGGCCTGGATTTTCAGTTTTTGATTGGATCTCCCGGTCTTGGCCAGGGCTTCGCAGCAGTCGATCTCGATCAGGATGGAGATGCCGACCTGGTTTTGACCGGAGTGGCCGATCTCGTGCAATTTCTGGAAAACGATGGCAACGGTTACTTCACCAATCGAACCGATGTGGTAAATCCCCCCGTAATAGCCAACGCCGGAGCTATCGCCACTGGAGACCCGGATGGCGACGGAGATCTAGACATCCTGATCATGTCCTGGACTGACCACAACTACCTCCTGAGAAACGATGGTAACTTCCAGTTCACTGATATCTCCCAACAAGCAGGGCTCGACCTTCCCGGCAAAAGCGTGGGCGGCGCTTTCGGAGATCTCAATGGGGATGACTGGGTTGATCTACTGATCGTCACAGGAGGCGCCGGATCATCGTTATCTGCCGACCACCTCTTCTTCAACGATGGTCAAGGTAACTTCCTTCCATCTTCACAAATCGCAGCGTTTTCTCTGGAAGAACCAGGCATGCAGGGGATGCTGCAGGACTTTGATCTCGACGGAGACCTCGACATATACATCTCCAATGACAAGGGCTACAGCGGTGGCTACCCCAACCGGATGTTTGAAAATCAGGGAGGCTTTTTCATCGAACGGAGTGATCTGGGTTCCGGAGTAATCATCGATTCGATGGGAATCTGTGCAGGAGATATCAATCTCGACGGAAAGATGGATATCTACTGTACAAATTACGAACTGTCCCACCCTTTGCTGCAAAATGACGGGGATTTCGGCTTCAGTGATGTGACATCCACTTATGGAGTCGGGTTCGGAATTGTGAGTTGGGGTGCCTTGTTCTTCGATCACCAACTCGATGGAGATCTCGATCTATTGGTTCTAGATAGCAGTGCCCCGAACCGACTTTTTGTTCAGGACGGGCCGGCCCCCTGGATAGATAACGCACCCTCGCTGGGCCTCGATTCTCCTGGATTCAGTTATTGTTGCGCGCATGCAGATGTTGACCTGGATGGAGACATTGACCTCTTCACAGCGGACCACCTCGGTAATTTTCATCTCTTCATTCATCCCGATGAGGGAAACGGCAACTTCATTCGTCTTGATCCGGTGGCACCTGCCCCCAACCACTTTGCGATCGGTTCACGCGTCGAGATGTTTGATGACACGGGAGCACTCCTCTGGGCCGTCCAGCGCGGTGCGGGGCAATACTACAAGTCCGAAGGGGAACTGATCCTTCACCATGGTCTTGCAGATGCAGAAACCGTGGCAGAGCTCACCGTATTTTTTCCAGGAGGAGCAACCCGAACCCTCACCGATCTTCCCGCAAACGATACATGGAAACTCTTCCACCCCGATCTACTTGGCGATGGAGACAGGGACGGAGACGTCGACCTCGACGACTATTTCCAATTCGTGCTCGCCGCAGATGCAGGCTTCCAATCCGGCTTCGAGATCTTTGACATGAATGGAGATTCCTCCATCGACGTTGTTGATCTGGAAGCGTTGCTCGATCGATATGATGGACCGCTGCTGGACTGCGACGAAGATGGTGTTCTCGACCTGATGGAACTGTTCCTGGGCTCTGACACCGACAAAGATGAAGATGGACTGCCCGACGATTGTGATCTGAACTTCATCCGTGGGGACGTCAACATCGATCTGGTCATCGACATCGCCGATCCGATCCAGTTGCTCGCGCATCTCTTCTTCGGCAGTCCTTGCTCCTGCATCGCAGCCATCGATGTCAACCACGACGACCAGGTGAACATCGCCGATCCGGTCTCTCTGCTGGGTTATCTGTTCAGCGCCACCGCATCACCTGAGGCGCCCTTCCCCGACTGCGGCGATGCACAGGATTCCTACCCCTGCCTCGGTAGTGGCTGCCCCTGAAAATTAAGATCTAGTTCGTTTTCCGGGGCACACGCTTGCCGGCCAGAGCTTCGAAGTAGGCACGTTGAGCGCGCATCGCTTCGACTCTCGCCTCCGGCGGCCGGTCATGCGCCTCCAGCAGCATCCAGCCGTCCCACTTCGCCGCACGCAACAGACCGAACAGGGTATCGTAGGGGTAACGTTTTTCGTCGAGACGACGCACGTGCAAGGTCCGAGCGAGGCGGCTGCTCACCCGTGCGAAATTCTTCTCGATGCCATCTCCAGCCAGGTCGCTGTCGTTGCAGTTCCAGCACGCCCCCACCGCCGGGTGATCGGCAATCTCAAGAATCCGTTCGATCAGCGGTAGCGGTGCGCAGGAACCATGCACCTCGAGTCGAATCTCCTGCCCCATGTCGGCGGCTTCCTTGCCCAGTTGCTGCAGCGACTTGCCGATCCTCTCGATGGTCCGTTCTCGTTCTTCTCCCCGGGGACAATGATCCGGTTTGACCTTCACTCCGCTGCCACCGATATCGACACTCAGTCTCAGGAAGGCGCGGGTAGCATCCATCGCGGCCTTCAACTGGGCCGGATCGGCATGATGTAACTTCTCGTTTCCACCGATGCCGATACAGGTAACGGGAGAATCATCGAAACGTGCCTTGACCTCGGCTCGCTGTTTCTTGTCGAGGCTCGGCTCGACTCCGTGGGCGTGGGTGGTGCGCAATTCCACCGCTTCCAGGCCGGAGGATTCGCAACTGTTGATGAGCCGCGGTAGAGAGAGGTCCTGCCCCCACAGGTAGGTGACCAGGCCGAAGCGGAACTGTGCCGGTGGTAACTCCTCCGGTTCATCCGCCCACAACAACCGAGGTGCGGTGGAGATCAATCCACCGGTAGCCAGCAATCCCATGATG
This sequence comes from Planctomycetes bacterium UBA1146, assembly GCA_002311345.1. Lineage (GTDB taxonomy): Bacteria > Planctomycetota > UBA8108 > UBA1146 > UBA1146 > UBA1146. The sequence continues at coordinate 289,400 of DCAA01000026.1, forward strand.
AGATCACGGCGATCGAGCATCTTTTCCCCGAACGGGTTCAAACTCTACGCCTCATCCGGAAAGACATACTCGGCACGACCGGGACGGAACAACATTACATTGGCATCGGCATCACCGATGAAACTCTCGCTGTCCTTGTCGATCTCCAGCAACTTGCCGGCAACGATTCCACTCGAGGCAAAGTCGACCCCATTGGCGCGTAGATGTCCCACCACGCGCTCCACGTCCGCAGCCGAAGTGGTCGGCCAGGTGATCTTGCTCGCGGCTTGCTTCGGAGAAACGGTCTCACCCCGTAAGTAGGAGATGTTACCCAGATGACACAGCGCGCTGGAAAGATGTCCATCCTCGATGCTGCCCCTCAATCCGGAAGCATCTCTGGAACGCACTGCATCGATGAAGTTCTGGAAGTGATCCTGGGCACCACGCCACTGCTTGATGGTGTTCCCGGCCCGATCTTTGACATGTGCACTCGAGTAGTTGGGCATCAACAAGGTACCCTCTTCGCAATGCACCGCAGCACCGATCGACATGCCGAGGTAGCGATCCATGCTGCCACCCCAGTTTTTCTTCTGTGCTGAAAGATTCGACGGAAGCCCTCGCACCTCGAAGATGATGGGGGCTTCCGGATAATCGAGTATCGAGACCAGCGTGTTGGGTGTGTTGCCATCATCGTCATATCCGAAGCGACCGCCGTAACCGATGACGCGGTCCGGCATCCGATCGTAACCCATCGCCCAGCGACACAGATCCATCTGGTGAATTCCCTGGTTGCCGAGATCCCCGTTTCCAGTATCGAAATCCCAGTGCCAGTCGTAATGCAACTGACGACGGCGCAACGGTTTCATCGGAGCAGGTCCGGTCCACAGGTCGTAGTCAACTCCCTTGGGGATATCGCGCGGTCCATCCACTTTGCCGATGGAAGTGCGCGGCTTGTAACAGAGTCCACGCGCCAGCAACGGCTTACCGATATGGCCCTCGTGCATCCAAGCGATGGCCTCGCGGATCGCCGAAGAAGAACGTGACTGGGTTCCGCTCTGAACGATCCGTCCATGTCGCTTGGCGGCTTCCACCATCAAACGTCCTTCACGGACGTTGTGGCTGACCGGTTTCTCGACGTAGACATCTTTTCCGGCAGCACAGGCCCACACCGTCTGCATCGCGTGCCAGTGGTTGGGGGTCGCAATCGACACCACATCGATGTCGTCGCGAGCCAGTACGTCCCGGAAGTCGCGGAAGATCTGTGTCTCGGTGCCCTTCTCGGCCAGTTCTCGCTGACGATTCTCGAGGATTCCCTGATCGACATCACACAGAGCTACCACTCGCACTCCCTCGAGGCGGTTAAGACCCTGGACATGAGCCCAACCTCGACTGCGAATCCCGACCACCGCCACCCGGATCTCATCGGGCTTGCGGGTTGTGAATGCGAGCGGCGATTTTCCGAGGGCGAGGGCAGTTCCTGCAGCGATACCTGTGGTGACGAAGGTCCTGCGATCCATCTGGGATACCTCCTAGTCAGAGACTCCCGGATGACAGCATGACACCCACCCCCTCACAAGCAGGGAAGGAAGGGCGAATCTGCCTCCAACAGCCCGCTGGAGCCGTTCCATGGCCAAACGGTTGTCAGATCGAGGGGTGTCCTGTAAAGCCATGGTGGTACAGGGCTCATCGCGAGCCCGGAAAACCCCTCTCGCTGGAGGTTTCGTGAAAATTCGCCGCATTCAGACCTTCCAGGTCGACCTTCCCCTCGTCGAGGGATCCTATCGCTGGTCCGGAGGAAAATCGGTCGACGTGTTCGACAGCACCGTGGTCCGGATCGAGACCGACGAGGGCATCACCGGTCATGGTGAAGTGTGTCCACTCGGCCCCGCTTACTTGCCGGCATACGCCGAGGGAGCTCGCACCGGCATCGCTTTTCTGGCGCCTCAGTTGATCGGCGAAGATCCTTGCGAGTTGCTTCTTCTCAACCAGAAGATGGATGCTTGTCTCAAAGGCCACCCCTACGTCAAGTCCGCCATCGACATCGCCTGCTGGGACATCCTGGGGCAATCCTCCGGTGTACCCATCAGCACCTTGTTCGGTGGCTGCCACGGCGATGACTTCGTGCTCTATCGCGCCATCTCCCAGGAAGATCCGGTGGTGATGACCGACAAGGTGCGCGGATATCGAGAAGAAGGATACACCCGCTTCCAGTTGAAAGTGGGCGGCGATCCCGATGTCGACATCGAACGGATCCACCAGGTACGCGAAATTCTCAAACCATCCGACATTCTCATCGCCGATGCCAACACCGGCTGGAGCCAGCACTCCGCGATGCGGGTGGTGAAGGCGGTGAAGAACCTGGATGTCACCATCGAACAGCCTTGCGAGAGTTACGATGAGTGCCTCGCCGTGCGTCGAAACACCGATCACCCCTTCGTGCTCGACGAGGTGATCGACGGTATCGATGTGCTGCTGCGGGCCCACGCCGATGACGCGATGGATGGGGTCAATATCAAGATCTCCAAGTTCGGAGGTCTGACCCGAGCGCGGCAAGCCCGTGATCTGTGCGTAGACCTGGGCCTCATCATGACCATCGAGGACGCCTGGGGCGGCGACATCGTCACCGCGGCGATCGCCCATCTGGCCCACAGCACTCCCCCCCAACTGCTGCTGACGGCGACCGATTTCAACTCGTATGTCACCGTCCCCATCGCCGATGGAGCGCCGAAACGAGTCAACGGGCGGATGGCAGCCTCGAGCGATCCGGGTCTCGGGATCACACCGATCGAAAGTGCCCTGGGAGATCCGCTCCTGAGTGTCGAATGAACGGAGAGAATTGAAGATGCAGATCCAACTCGATGGCAAGACCGCACTCGTCTGTGGAAGTAGTGCCGGTATCGGACTCGAGTGCGCTCGTGCCATCGCCGACATCGGAGCAAAGGTCACCCTCTGTGCGCGCAATGAAGCAGCCCTCGATGCGGCACTGGAGACACTTCCTGGTGCTGGCCACTGTCGCATCGTTGCCGATTTCGACCAGCCCGATCAACTCGCCGCCGCGGTGCAATCGCATATCGATGACAACGGTAGTTTTGCCATCCTCGTCAACAACTCGGGAGGCCCACCCGGAGGACCGATCTTCGACGCCGACTCGGATGAGTTCCTGACGGCAATCAAGCGACACGTCGTTGGAAACCATCGCCTCGCCCAGATCGTGGTACCGGGAATGAAGGAGATCGGATACGGCCGCATCGTCAACATCATCTCGACCTCGGTGCGAGAACCAATCTCCAATCTGGGTGTCTCCAACACCACCCGCGGTGCTGTCGCTGCCTGGGCAAAGACACTCTCCAAGGAACTCGGCCCCGATGGCATCACCGTCAACAGCGTACTGCCCGGTTTCACCGATACCGCTCGACTCACCCAGTTGATGGAAAAGCGGGCAGCCGCCGAGGGGACCACCGCCGATCAGATTGCCAGCGACTGGATCGACAGCATTCCGCTGGGCCGATTCGCCTCGGCCGAGGAGATCGGTACGGTAGTGGCTTTTCTCTGCTCTCCGGCAGCCTCATACATCAGCGGAGTCTGCCTGCCAGTGGATGGCGGACGTCTCAACGTCATCTAGAATCGACCACCCGATCAACCACCTGATCGATCACCTGGAAGGGGCCGGATGAACCGCGACACCATCAGCGAGGTGCTGCACTTCATCGACGGAGAGCGCATCGCCTCCAGCGACAGCGCCGTCCTCGACAACATCGAACCGGCCACCGGCGAAGCCCTCGGCACCATCGCTGCCGGAAGCAGTGCCGATGTCGAAAAAGCTGTGACGGCAGCCAACCGTGCCCTACCCCGATGGTCGCAGCTCTCCGCCGATACGAGAAGTTCACACCTCGAGCAACTGGCCGCGGCCATCGAGGAGAACCTCGACGAACTCGCCACTGCCGAAAGCATCGATAACGGCAAGCCGATTTCGGCCTCACGTAACATCGACATCCCCAGAGCCGCCGCCAACCTGCGCTTCTTCGCCGGCGCGGCGCGTTATCAGCGAGACGAAGCGTATCGCACACGCCTTCCCGGTGATGACCTGTGGAATGTAGCCGTGAAAAAACCGATCGGGGTCGCCGGTTGCATCTCGCCGTGGAACTTGCCGCTGTATCTCTTTACCTGGAAGATCGCGCCGGCACTCGCAGCCGGTTGCACAGTCGTCGGAAAACCATCGGAGTTGACCCCGGCAACGGCGGATCTGCTCGCTCGCGCCGCGCAGAAGGTCGACTTTCCTGCCGGCGTTCTCAACATCGTGCAAGGCGCCGGTTCGACAGCGGGTGCATCCATCGTCGCGCACCCGGGGATCCCGGCACTATCCTTCACCGGTGGCACCGCCACCGGCGCATCGATCGCCACCATCGCAGCACCGATGTTCAAGAAGACGTTGCTCGAACTCGGCGGTAAGAACCCGACCGTTGTCTTTGCAGATGCCGACCTCGATGAGGCGATCGAGGGCGCAACGAGCGCCGCTTTCTCCAATCAGGGTCAGATCTGCCTGTGCGGTTCTCGAATCCTGGTCGAAAAAAGCATCCAGGAGGAGTTCACCGGTCGACTGGTAGAGAGAGCATCTGCCATGAAGATCGGGGACCCGCTCGAGGAGTCGACCGAGGTGGGTGCGCTCGTTTCTGCTGCTCACCGCGACAAGGTGGAACGATGCCTCTCCGTAGCGACCCAGGAGGGAGGCACCATCCTCTGTGGTGGCGAACGTGCCGCTCCGTCCGGACGCTGCAGTGAAGGCTACTTCCTGTCACCGGCAGTGGTGACCGGACTCGAATCAAATGCCCGAACCAATCAGGAGGAGATCTTCGGACCGGTGGCGACCATCATCGGCTTCGACGACGAGACCTCCGCCATCGAAATCGCCAACGATGTCCGCTACGGACTGGCGGCGAGTGTCTGGACCCGCGATATCGATCGCGCTCTGCGCGTCTCGGAAAAACTCGAGGCGGGCACGGTGTGGGTCAACTGCTGGATGAAGCGTGACCTTCGGACCGTTTTCGGCGGTCTCAAGGACAGTGGACTGGGCCGTGAGGGGGGAACCGAATCTCTCGCCTTCTTCCAGGAAGCGACCAACGTCTGCATCCGTTTCGATTCGAAGGGGTGAGGAAGCGATATGAACGACATCATCATGAGCGACCGCGCCCCGGAACCGGTGGGTCCCTATCCTCATGCCCGACGCGCCGGAGATTTTATATACCTGAGCGGTGTAGGTCCCCGATCGCGTGGTAGCAGCGACATCCCGGGGGTCACCCTCGATGAGGCCGGAAACATCGTAGAATACTGTATCGAGACTCAATGCCGCTGTTGCTTCGAGAACGTCCAGAAAGTGGTCGAGGATGCAGGGGCTCGCTGGGAAGATGTGGTCGACGTGACCGTGTTTCTCACCGACATGAAGAAGGACTTCGCTTCCTTCAATCAAGTCTACGAACAGTACTTCGGGGAGATCCGGCCGAGCAGAACCACCGTCGAGGTGAGAGCCCTGCCCACTCCCATCGCTGTCGAGTTGAAGGTGATCGTCCACGCCCCGCGCAATTGAGGAGTCGCAGTCTTGAACATCGCCGAACGAAGCCTGCTACCCCTTACCCTCATCGGAATCGGGATTTTCATCTTCCTGGTCGGTTGGTACTTCTTCGCCGATGGGGTCGTCCCCTCCGGTGGCGAGGTGACGATCACCACCGTGACCGATCCCATCGATGACGTGAACACCATCACCGATTCTGGCGATACCCAGCAAAGACCTCAGCGTGTCTTCGACAACACCCCGCGCATGCGCTTCGCCGGCCAGGTAATCGATGTCTCGACCGGCCTACCGGTGCTCGGAGCGACCGTCGCTTTCAGAGATGCTTCCGGCTCGAAACCGCTGGGCCATTTCCGTACCCGAACCGGCGGACTATTTGCTCTCGATGTACCCGAGACGGAGCGGGCGGTGATCTTCGTTCGAGCGCCGGGCTATGCCCCGGGGCGCTGGAAATGGGGTCACGAGATTCTTCCCGATTCCGATCCCAGCACCAACGCTCATCCGGAGGACCTGCTGCTGGCCATCTCTCCCGAGAGTGTCCTGTGGATCTCCATCGATAGCAGCGCGACCGAAGCGCCGGAACGTCCCTTTGTCGAGGTACGGATGTTACAGGCACGCACCCCCCGTGAACTGGGTGCACCGGTAGAGACTCCACCGCAACCGCTCATCGAGGGAGAAATCCGCGTCGGTGGCCTGCTGGCAGGACGTCATCTGGTCAGCATACGTTCCGGTTCGAAGGTGCTGGCGCGTCGCGAGGTGGAAGTCGGGGAAGGCGAAGAGCGGGACGTGATCTTCCGTCTCGGCCCTTCCATCCAGATCCACGGACTGGTGCTGCGCAACGACATCCCCGTCGATGGTGGAACCATTCAGACCTGGTGTCGAGAAACCCAGGCTTCTTCCGCGGTACCGGTTGCCCGCGACGGTCACTTCGAAACACTTCTGCCAGGACCGGGACGATGGCGTTTCATCTGGACATCTGCAGCCAAGAGAGGAGAGGGCACCAGCTACGAACTGGAGCTCGACGAAGATGCACAACTGATCATCGAGTTTCGTACCGCTTCACTCGATGGAAGAGTGATCGGCCCCGCCGGAGAATCGCTGGTCGGGTTACAAGGCAGTCTTTTCGGACCGCGCCCCTTCTCCTTCACCACCGATGAACAGGGCCGTTTCTTCATCGATGACATCCCCCACGGTCAATATCGCTGGGTGTTCCTCCAGTTACCCGAAGGGGTATTTGCGCCCAGTTCACAGTTCGAGGTCAACGGACCCACCATCGAACAGTTCCAATTCCACGGAGCCTGTCGCTTGCTGGTACGGGTGCAGAAAGCGCTCGACGAATACAGTACTCCCGAGGTGGCAACGGTGCCGGTCTATCGCATCGATGAGAACGGGGCACTGTCGCCGCTGAAGAGAACTGAATCCGTCGGCGAGTTCTGGTGGCCACGCCAGGGCGGACTGGGCGTCGTGTACCAGCGCGGCTGGACCCCTTACTTCTTCTCGACCGGTCCGGTCGATTATCCGGTGCCGGTCGATGCGCTGTTGCAACCGGCCGGAGAAGTGACGGTGACGCTGGTCGGTCTCGATGGAGAGGTGCTGGCCGATCATCCCTTCACCATCGAGACGCTGGCGGCACCACAGATTCCGGCCGCATGGTCGAAAAGAGCGACCGGACCGCGCGGTTCCTGTCGTGTGACGCTGGCACCGGGCGAGTATCAGATCCACGCCGTTCTCGACAGCGGTCCCGCCTCAGCCACCGTCATGATCTTCCCACAAAGATCGACACGCCTGCGCCTGCCTTAGCCAACCGTCACCTAGGAGTGGATGGTCCGGAGTACCGCTCGCACCGGGCTGGCATCGAATCCGGTCAGTTTCAGCGGCAGCGCGATCAGTTCGTAGATGCCATCCTCGACCCCTTCGAGAAAAAGCCCCTCGAGGATCAGAATGCCGCTACGACGACAGGCATCGTGGGATGGCAGATCGGTCGAGTCGGCGACATCGACGCTGGGCGTATCGACCCCCAGCAACTTCACCCCATCCTCTGACAACTTCTCGATCAGTTGGGGACTGATGCCGGCGAAGTCGCCGCCCCAGTGATCGGGATCGGGATGGGTTCCGGTCGCCAGGATCAGCCGCTCTTCTCCGACAGCCCGCGGTAGTTCCTCGATCACCGATCCTCGTTCTGCATCGATTCGCATCACGTCACAAGGACCGATGCATCGTTCGAGTGCCACCGCCTCGATGCTGATGCCATCGATATCGTAGTGGCTCGGTGCATCGAGGTGACTGCCGACATGCACCGTCGAACGCATCGTCGACAGGGTCAGGTTGTCGTCATTTCGTAGATCGAGCAGCACTTCGCGAGTCAGTGGTGAATCGCCCGGAAATACCGCAATCGACGGGTTGAGAGCCGCAGAGATGTCGATGAGGGTCAAGGTTTCGCCTCACATCCGTGATCGGATCGCCCACAGGTCAGGAAACAGCGGCTGGAACAGGGTTTTCTTGAGGAAATCAATTCCGTCGCTGCCACCGGTACCGATCTTGGTGCCGATGGTGCGCTCTGCCAGTTTCACGTGGCGGTAACGCCACTCCTGCAGCCCCTCATCCAGGTCGGTGAGTAACTCGAGCATCACAGAGAAATCCGGCTTGTCGCGGTACATTCGTAGCAACTCCTCCTGCACCGCGTCATTGCCAGTGATCGCTTCGCGCACATCTCGCTCGAGAACCTCGGCCGGGATGTCACAACCGCTGCGAGAGAGGAACCCGTGCAGCGCATCTTGCAGTGCCCGTGCCTCGAACGCCGCGGCCAGTTCATCCCGTAAAGGTACCTCGTCACTGATGGACTCGAGAATGCGGGCGCGTTTGAATCCGAGACGAAACTCGAGGATCCTGAACTGCACCGACTGGAGCCCACTGGCAGTATCGAGACGATCCCGGAAGGACAGGAACGAGAGTGGCGTCATCGTCTCCAGGATGTCGACCTGCTGCACCAGGGTCTTCATCACCATCCGCATGCGCTTCAACGTCGCGATGCAGCCCCATAGATCGTCTGCATCGAGACGCTCCTCGGCGCGATCCAGTTCATGAAGGAACTCCTTGAACCACAACTCGTAGGTCTGGTGAATGACGATGAACAGCGTCTCGTCATGTTCAGGCGGCTCGGAACGCGGTACCTGAAGAGCGAGCAGTTTTTCGAGTTCTAGATAACTGTGGTAGGTCAGGGCCATGACATCCTCCAGATCACGATGACCGCCGCCACGATGCTGACGATGAGCAAGGTCATCGAGAGGCGGATGGTCTTCTGCTGTCGACGTGCAATCTCGACCGCCTCCGTGTAGGGAGTGTTCGAGAAGGAAACCATCGAGTAGAGGGGACGGTACCAGCCTGGAAGCACAACCTGCAGCAGATTTGAAAGTTTCTTGCCGAGCAGGAAGAAGGGGCTGGCGACGTGATCACGCATCTCGTGGAAGTTGGATAGGGCGAGATCAGCGATGGTGTTGCCATTATCGATCCGGAGCCCCTCGTAGCTCAGCAGCGCGGCCGCCTGGTCGTCGGGGTGCTTCTGCAGTTCCTCGCACAGGATGCGCACATCCTCGAAGCCGGCATTCATCCCCTGGCCGTAAAAGGGAACGATCGCATGGGCGGCATCTCCGATCAGTACCGTCTTCCCGACCACCCATGGCTTGCAACGAATGGTCACCAGAGTTGAGGGTTTCGCCGCCAGATACTGCTGCTCGAGATCGGGCACCAGGTCCAGAACATCGGGGAACCACTGCTGGAAGAAACTCCGCACCTGATCGGCATCCTGGAGATCAGCGAAGGAGAACTCCCCCTCCAGAGGCCAGAAGCAGGTCCCGGTGAAGGATCCATTGTCATTGGGGAGCGCGATCATCATGAAGGAGCGACGCGGCCAGATGTGAAGTGCGTTCTTGTCGATACGAAAACCGCCGTTTTCCGCCGCCGGGATGAATAGTTCCATGTAGCCATGACTCAGGTAAGACTCATCAAAGTCGAACTGATCGTCGCACATCAAGGCGTGACGTACCGCCGAGTTGGCACCATCAGCACCGATGACCAGGTCCGCTGTCGCCTGAAAAGTTTCATCTGTCCGATCATCGATGAAGGTGGCTGTTGCGGCATCGGGATCGACACCGGTGCAGCGCCGGTGAAAATGCAGGGTGACCTTTTCTTCTCGATCCGCCTGCTCGATGAGCAACTGGTTCAACCCACCGCGGGAAATGCTGTGGATGTTTTCCTCTGGATCGGCGGAGTAGGGCTGGAAGGATTGCGATCGATCGCGGGCATGCATCCTGCGGCCGCGCATCGGCACCGCCATCTCCAGGGCACGCTCGCGCAATCCGACCCGGTGGAGACCGGTCAGCCCGCGAACCGAGATGGCGAGATTGATGCTCCTGCCGTGGACCACCTGGGCCTCGCGGATGTCACCGCGATGCTCGTAGAGATCAACACGATATCCATCCCGGGCCAGCGCCAGAGCTGCCAGCGCACCGGTGAGTCCTCCCCCGACAACGATGACACCACGAGATGACATTTCAGTCGCCTCCCTGACCCGTTTCCACCCGTGCTTTCTGTTCGAGCACGGCAGCGAAACGATGGATCTCGTCAAAGGTGTTGTAGAGAGGAGTCGGTGCGATCCTGATCACATCCGGTGGACGAAAATCGGTCACGATGCCGGCATCCGCCAGTGATGATTGCAATGCCTGACCATCACCGAGCACCCGGATGGAAATCTGCGCTCCGCGACGATGTGGTTCGCTCGGAGTGATGATCTGGTAGTGGCTCGACCCGATGGCCTTGACCTGTTGTTCGAGATAACCGGTCAGGCGCATCGATCGTTCGCGCAATGCAGCCATTCCTGCTTCAGCAAAAATGGACAAGGAAGAGTGCAATGGTGCCATCGAAAAGATGGGCGGATTGGAAACCTGCCAGCCCTCCGCACCCTCTTGTGCAATGAACTCAGGATTTTCATCCATCTGGAATCGGGTTGCCGGGTCGTTGCCCCACCAGCCGGCCAGACGTACCAGTTCCTGGTTGTGGGCGTGTCTTTCATGAACAAAAGCCCCCGCTACCGCACCGGGACCTGAATTACCGTACTTGTAGGTACACCAGGCAGCGAAGTCGACTCCATCTTCGTGCAACTCGAGATCGAGATTTCCTGCCGCATGCGCCAGATCGAGACCGAACGGGATGCCGTGTTCCTGACAGCGCGCTGCGATGCTTTTGATGTCGTAAGCCTGACCGGTGTAGTAGTTGACCCCGGCAAACATCACGAGGGCAAGTTCGTTTCGGTGCTCATCGATTGCCCCGAGGATGTCTTCATCACGCAAGCAGTGCTCCCCCTCGCGCGGCTTGAGAACCACCATCGCATCGAGAGGCTCGAGGCCGTGCCAGCGTGCCTGCGACTGGAGAGCATAGCTATCGGAAGGAAAGCAGGGCGAATCGCAGAGGATCTTGATCCGCTTCGACTCCGGTCGATAAAAGGATGCCATCAAGAAGTGCAGATTCGCCGTCAGGGTGTTCATGTAGACCACCTCGATCGGCTTGGCCCCGACCAGGCTTGCCCCGTGCTGGCGGAAGGATTCGTGATACGGCAACCAGGGACGCCTTGCCTGCAGGTGGCCAGCGACCGCCAGATCGCGCCAGTCCTCCAGTTCCGCGGTGACATCATCGAAAGCTGCCTCTGGCATCAATCCCAGTGAGTTGCCGCAGAAGTAGATGAGCGGATCGCCACTGGCATCGGTGGGAATGTGAAAGCGCTGACGAAATACCCCGAGCGGGTCATTGGCATCTCGATCGATGGCGTCTTGTCGGCTCGACTCTCTTGGGTCTCCCATCAACTGGCCCCCGTTGCATCACTCTGGAACACCGAGGACTCCAGACCGAGGAAATCCAGCGCCGTTCCACCGAGCATCTGTTGCTTCTGCTCGTCGGTGAGCGATTCCATCTGCTCGATCAGTTTGCCAGGATGATCCTCACCCAGCGGGAAGGGGTAATCCGTTCCCAGCGCAAGACGATCGGTGCCGAAGATATCGATCAAGAAATCGAGCGAAGAAGAATCGTGAACCAGCGTGTCGAGGTAGAAACGGTCGGTGTATTCCCGCGGCGAACTGCAACCGTTGACACCACACAGATCGGGACGGGCGTGATAGCCCTTCTCGATGCGGGCAAGAGTTCCAGGAAAAGAACCGCCACCGTGGGCGAAACAGATCTTCAGTTCGGGTAGCCGATCGAGAATCCCACCGAAGATGACCGAGCAGATGGCAAGACTCGTCTCCGCCGGCATCCCCACCAACCACGGCAGGAAATAGGAACCCATTCTGTCAGCACCGAGCATGTCCCACGGATGGATAAAGATGGAGGTGCCCAGGGCGGCAGCTCGTTCGAAGAAGGGGAACAGTTCCGGGGCATCGAGGTTCCACTCGCCACAATGAGTGCCGATCTGGAGTCCAGGAAAATCGAGTTCCTGAACACAACGCTCCAGTTCTTCGATGGCCAGTTGCGGATCTTGAAGTGGCACCGTCCCGAGGCCGATGAAGCGGTCCGGTCGGTCTTTCACCACCTCGGCGATGTGGTCGTTGAGGAAGCGGGACAGATCGTGTGCATCGGCTGACTTCGCCCAGTAACTGAACATCACCGGAACGGTCGAGAGTGCCTGTACGTCCACCCCATGCCGATCACAGTCCTCGATGCGCCGCTCAGGACTCCAGCAACGATCATCGACCTCGCGGAAGAACTCGCCATCCTTCCACAATCGTGCACAGCAAGGCGCGTGATGCTCGATGCTGACGAAACCATCGTAACCGTAACGCTGTGCCAGGTCGGGCCACTGCTGGGGCAAGATATGGGTGTGCAGATCTATCTTCAGTGACAAGGAGCCCTCCCTGCGGCGAGACTAATCGTCGCTCTTGACGGAAGGTTGGACGACGGCTCCGCAACTCGAACAGGTTCGATTCGCCTCATCCGCCCAGAAATTCTCCATCAGTGGCTTCAACTGACGAACGATGTCGACCAGATGGAACTGGGAATGAAAAACCAACTCGTCACATTCATCGCAATAAACGACGAACTGGTCCTCCATCGTCTCAGGGCGCTTTCGCTCCACCACCATGCCGATGGTGTTAGCCCCTCGCTGAGGAGAATGAGGAATCCTTGGCGGTAGCAGCATCACTTCACCCTCACGGATCGGGATGTCCCTGTACTCGCCTTCCTCCTTCACCCGCAGAACGATGTCTCCTTCGAGCTGGTGGAAAAACTCCTCGGTCTCATTGATGTGGAAGTCTTTTCGCTTGTTGGGACCACCAACGATCATCACAATGATGTCGGTATTTTCCCAGACCACCTGATTACCGACGGGCGGCTTTAACAGGTGACGGTGCTCATCGACCCATTCTTTCAGGGAGAACGCATTCAGAGTAGACATCCTGGCGCTTCCTTCCCGGGTCGAGACGGGATCAGTAAAGGTGATCCTGTACGGCCCGCTTGATGAGGAATACCCTAATCCGTGCAGGGTTCTACGGCAACGGATCCGGCTGGCAGGTCCACCAGGTGATGAGAGGTCTCAGACAGATGAGCGTCGAAGAGATCAGTTTCCTTCCCTCCGATTTCGAACGTTTCAGGGACAGCGTCCAGGCCGATCCCGAGTTCAACGATGCGAGACTGGAGGTACGCAGGAAACTGGACCAACTAGGCAAGATGGGTGCTCAGGAACTGTCGAAGCCACCCCATCTGCTGGTGGCTCGTGCCAGCCTGCACCACCCGCACAAGTTCAACGCATTCCGTGTCGCTAGCCAGTGGACCTACCTCTCGCGAGGCGAGAAGGAACGAAAAAAATTACAAGGGTTGCTGGGTGAGGAGATCGGGAAAGATCTCGACCACGATTATATGCATACGATGCTCGTACTCGAGATTGATCATGCGGGCCTGAAGATCGCGTTGCGAATCCATCCAAAGGCCTGGTGGGACGGTGAGAATCTCAAGCGACAACTCCAGGACGAAGAGGTACGCCCCTCGATCGCGCAGACACTCCAGCCCCTCGATGGATATCGACTGAGAATCCACGATCATCGCAGCAGTCGCGATTGCACCGAGATCGACGATCTGGAACTGGTTGAAATCCGCAAGCACTTCACACCGGGCGACCACTGGCTACACGTCGAACGACACATCGCTCGCGACCAGCTTTTCGTCACATCGGGAGGGTTCTCGCAGCGAGTTATCGCGGAATGGAAACGTCTTCTCCCGGCGTATCGGGTGTTCTGCTGGCATTCGACCAACGACCGTCTATTCGCCTGAAGACTCCATATCGATGACCTCCGGATGGAGTGCTGCTTGCTCCGGCGGTACACTGTCGAAAGAAAGAGGAGGATCTCCCTTTGCTTGCCATCACGCTTCTGCCTCTTCTTCTGGCCACGCCGATCGGTTTGCTCGCTGCCGATCACAGCGAAGAAATTGTTCCCAATTTTTCCTCCGAGGTCCGTCCCATCCTGTCTCGCCAGTGTTTCCCCTGTCACGGACCCGATGCGAAGACTCGTAAAGCAGATCTACGCCTCGATCTCAAAGAAGGCATTCTCGGGGTCGTGGAGCCGGGAGATCTGGTCGCTTCCGAGTTGGTGGCGCGGATCACCACCACCGATCTCGACGACCGGATGCCCCCGCCGGAACACTCCGAAGCGCTCGACGCTGGTGAAATCTCAACCCTGAGTCGCTGGGTCGCTGGTGGAGCCATCTGGCAAGAACACTGGTCCTTCAACACCCCACAACTGCCTGAGATCCCCGACCAGAATCGCCACAACCCCATCGATGCCTTCATCGATGAGAGGATCGCCGCAGCAGGACTGACGGCAAACGGCCCCGCAACACCCGAGACGCTCATTCGCAGACTTCACCTCGATCTGATCGGATTACCCCCGGAGCTTCAACGTGTCGCTCGTTTTGTCCAGGACCATGAAAAGGACCCGGAGGGCGCATGGCACCAGCTCGTCGACGAGGTACTTGCCTCCGATCGATTTGGTGAACGGTGGGCGAGTGTGTGGCTCGATCTGGCCCGCTATGCCGATACCAAGGGTTACGAACAAGATGGCAACCGCAACATCTGGCCCTGGCGTGACTGGGTAATCCAGGCTTTTGATCGAGATCTTCCGTTCGATCAGTTCACCATCGAGCAACTCGCCGGCGATCTCATCGATGCACCGCAAGAATCAGATCATCTCGCGACCGCTTTCCATCGCAACACCATGACCAACGACGAAGGGGGCACCCAGAATGAGGAGTTCCGGGTCGCCGCCGTGGTCGATCGCGTCAATACCACCATGCAGGTGTGGCAAGGATTGACTGCAGGGTGCGCACAGTGTCATGACCACAAGTACGATCCGCTGTCACAGAAGGAGTACTACCAGTTGTTCGACTTCTTCAATCAAAGTTCCGACGCGGATTTGAACAATGAACACCCCGTCCTGTCGATACTGGGCATTACCGACAAGCAGCAACTCATCCCTGCCAAGCAGAAGGTGGAGGACGCCCTGAGGATCCTCGATGCGGCGGCGAGGGAACTGGAGATTCCCGAGCCAGAACCGGTCTCTCAGGAATCCTCGACGCTCGATGTCATCGCCTTCAGTGGCCAGACACCGCCTTTTTGTGTCCACCTGGTCGATGGAGGCAAGCGAGATTGGCCGTGGGTCGAGGCACCCGAGGATGCTCCCGAGGGGATCGACCAGGTGATCCGCCAGGTGGCTCCGGCGGAGCAGGTTCGCCAGGTCTACTTCGAACAATCTCTTCACCCTCATGTCGTCGCCGAGGGAGATACCTACCACATCGATGCGCGAATCCTGGAGGTGCCCGAATCGATGTGTCTCCAGGTGCGCCTCGACGACGAGACCGTCTGGGAACACCGTGCCTACTGGGGTGTGACTACATTCTCCCAAGGCGTCGATGGCGAGCCGTCACTTCTTCGCCATGGAGATCTTCCTGCAACCGGTGAATGGGTCCATCTGGAGGTGGATGCCTCGAAGATCGGTATCGAGGTCGGAAAAACGGTGCTCGGAATCGCCATGACCCAGACAGGTGGGAAAATCGAATGGGGAGGAGTCCGCAGAAAAAGTAGCCGTCCCACAGAACGCGCAGACCTGTTGACCTATCGAGCCTTCCTCGATCGCTGGAGTGAAAACCCATCCGATCTGTTCGAGGCGCCGATCAGAGAAGCCCTCATCGCGACACGCACCGAAACCGATGAAGAAACCAGTGAAGGCGTGGAACTCGAAACCTGGTGGAAAAAGCAACTCTCTAGCGAGGGAAGACGTTTACTGAAACCGCAGCAACAAGCATACGATCAGGTGCTGAAGCAGAAGAACACCATCGAAGCCAGAGCGGTCCCTGTTCCGGTGATGGTCGATCTTGCTTCCGACAAGTTGCGATCAACCCACATCCTGCAGCGTGGTTCATACCTCGCTACCGGAGAACAGGTTTGGGCCGATGTCCCGCAGTTCCTTCCACCGATGGACGCAGATACTGCTCGGCATCGACTCTCACTGGCTCAATGGCTCCTCTCACCCGAGAATCCGCTGACCGCACGGGTTCACGTCAACAGAGTCTGGGAACAACTGTTCGGCACCGGTCTGGTCGAGACGCTGGAGGATTTCGGTACCCAGGGAACACTGCCCAGCCACCCCCAACTGCTCGACTGGCTCGCCGTGACCTGGCAACAAGAAGATCGGTGGAGTCACAAGGCACTCCTTCGACGCATCGTCACCAGTGAAACTTACCGCAGAGAGGCACGCAGTACTGCCGAGCAACGACAGGTGGATGCCACCAACCGGTTGCTCACCCATGCCACTCGCATCCGTCTTCCCGCTGAGGTGGTGAGAGATCAGGCTCTGGAAATCGGTGGAATACTCTCTGCAAAGAAGTTCGGTCCTCCGGTCTTTCCCCCCCAACCGGATGGAGTCTGGCAGGTGGTCTACAACGGCGCCGGCTGGCGGGAAAGTGAGGGAGAGGACCGCCTTCGTCGCGGTCTCTACACCTTCTTCCGCAGGACCGCTCCTTATCCAACGATGCTCACCTTCGATGCCTCGAGTCGAGACGTCTGTCAGCCGAGGAGAATTCGTACCAACACTCCGCTCCAGGCGCTGGTGATGTTGAATGATCCAGTTTTTATCGAAGCCGCTGCTGGCCTGGCCAGGATCTCCCTCGATCACTCGAGTGAAATGACCGAGGCGATCACGCATGCTTTCGAGCGCGCGACCTGTCGGCGTCCTACCGAACAGGAACTCGACTACCTGATACAACTATCGCGACAACAGTACGAGGTATTTCAGCACGATCCGGAAGCCGCAAGGCTCTTTCTTGAAAGTGGGATGTGGAACATCGAAGATGTCCAACAACACCCAGAGGCGGCAACCCTGATGGTCATCGCCAACGTACTGCTGAACCTCGATGAGCTCCTGGTGAGAGGTTGAAGATGGACCCGCAATCACTGCTCTTTCTTCAGAAACATCGAGATGTGACTCGCCGTTGGTTCCTGGGTCAAATGGGACTGGGAATCGGCGGGCTGGCACTCTCCTCGATGATCACTGAAGAGAGTTCGATTGCGGGCGAACCGTTCCAGGTTCTCTCTGCACCACATTTTGCACCGCGAGCCCGCCGGATCATCTGCATTCACATGGCGGGTTCTCCTCCGCAACAGGATCTGTTCGATCCGAAACCACTACTTGACGAACTCGACGGGCAACCGTGTCCCGAAGATCTCATCGACGGCGA
The DNA here is from genome assembly GCA_002311345.1 of Planctomycetes bacterium UBA1146. GTDB lineage: Bacteria > Planctomycetota > UBA8108 > UBA1146 > UBA1146 > UBA1146. Next base: position 306,711 of record DCAA01000026.1, read on the forward strand.
GACTTTCGCCTTCATCAAGGGACATCCGAAGATCCTGGCCAGCCCGTACAAGTTTCACCGCCGTGGATCATGCGGCATGGAAATCTCCGAATTGTTGCCACATCTCGGATCGGTCGCCGATGAGATCTGCCTGATCCGCTCGATGCACACCGATCAGTTCAATCATGCCCCGGCGCAACTCTTCATCTACAGCGGATCTTCACGGTTTGGCCGTCCTTCGATGGGCTCCTGGCTGACGTGGGGACTCGGCAGCATGAATGAAGATCTCCCTGCCTTCGTCGTGTTCGTCTCGGGAGACAAGACACCCAGTGCCGGCAAGAGTGTCTGGGGTTCCGGCTTCCTGCCATCGGTCCATCAGGGGGTGCAGTGTCGAACCAGTGGCGATCCGGTGCTGTACCTGGGTGACCCCCCTGGAATCGATCGAGACACCAGACGACGTACCATCGATGCCATCCAGGGACTGGATCGCATCGCCGCTCGACGCGACGAGGATGCGGAAACGCTGACCCGCATCGAGCAGTACGAGTTGGCCTTCCGCATGCAAACTTCCGTTCCCGAGGTGATGGACATCTCTCACGAGAAACCCAGCACTCTCGCCGACTACGGTGCTGAACCCGGAACCAGTTCTTTCGCCAATAACTGCCTGCTGGCACGCCGTCTCATCGAACAGGACGTACGGTTCGTACAACTATTCGACTGGGGGTGGGATACCCACGGAACCGCTCCCCACGATGACATCATCACCCAACTGCCGAAGAAGTGTGCCGAGACAGACAGACCGGTCGCAGCCCTCATCAAGGATCTCAAACAAAGAGGACTGCTCGATGACACCCTGGTCATCTGGACCGGGGAGTTTGGACGTACCGCCATGAACGAGGAGCGTAACGGCTCCAAATATCTGGGAAGAGATCATCATCCCCACTGCTACTCGATGTGGATGGCCGGTGGCGGGGTCAAAGGGGGTCATGTTCACGGTGAAACCGATCCGCTGGGATACCGCATCAGCAAGGATCCGGTTCATGTCCATGATCTGCAGGCGACCATCCTTCACCTGATGGGAATCGATCACTTACAACTGACCTATCCCTACCAGGGCAGGGATTTCCGTCTCACCGATGTGCATGGGAAGGTGGTCCGCTCGATCATCTCCTAGCGATGACCATCTAGGGACCCAGAATCCAGCAACTCTCTATCAGGGATTCAATGACAGCCGGGGTCGGAAGCGGATAGGGCGCCCCAGGAGGAGGACCTCCCTGGAACAGATAGTAAAGAGTGCTGATCGGATCGTCGATCGCGATGATTTCATCCCCGCCGAAATCACATGCTTCGATGCACCCGGGCACATCGCCGGAGGTGAAAAGGTACTCGAGAGCCATCACCGCATCGGCCATGTCGAGAGTTCCGCTGGAGTTGCAATCACCACGCAAGAAGCAGTGCCCGTAACCCTCCACCTCGAAAGCTCCGATATCGCGCCTGGAACCGAGTGGGCGCACCGTTCCATCGATATCCACATCCGGCAACCCGGCAGGCAGGCTGGTTCCCTCATCGATGGCTGCTGAACAGCTCCCGGGAGATCCATCCGGCTCCAGGTCAGCATCCATGACGAGTACCAGCGGATGTTCGATACCGGACTCCTGCAACACGACATGATCGAAGGTGAATCCAGATTGAGACCCTGCATGAATACCGGCATCACTGCTGGCCTCGTTGCCATACACGATCGTGTTGATCAGCACCGGCTCGGATAAGTTTTCAGCAGAGATTCCTCCGCCAATTCCAGCAGTGGTGTTGCTATCGATGGTGCAGTGAATGAACCCGGGCGCGACGCCCTCGATACAGGCGACCCCGCCACCGGCAACGCCGGCATCGTTGTTCTGGATGAGGCAATTCTCGAGCAAGGGGCCGGCCAGGATTCTCACCAGGACCCCACCCCCCTTGAGCCCGGCGCTATTCCCGAGAATCCGGGTGCGTCGGTAAGAAGAGAAATTCTCGAAGGAGTAAATACCCCCGCCATACTCGAGCGCAGCGTTGTCCTGAAAAAGGCACTGCTCGATATTAGCAACGCAAAAATGTGTGACCGCCAATCCCCCACCGAGACGGGCGTTATTTCCGACAAACTGGACGTTCGTCAGCTCCGCCGTCGAGAACTCGTCGATGACTCCACCACCTCCTGCATCAACTGCGGTGTTGTTTTCCACCACCACGTCGCTGATGAAGGCCGTCGATTCCGTGATGAAAAAACCCCCGCCGGATTCGGAGGTGTTCAACAAAAAAGTACAATCGGTCATCGAAAGCCAGGAGAAATCCGCCGCAACTCCACCTCCCCAGCCATAGGATTCGTTCTCGGCGAACACACAGCCGGAGATGGTGCTGACTCCACCCTTGAGGGAGATTCCGGCACCCTGGTTGGCAAAGTTGTCGATGAAGGTGCAATCGATCATGGTGAGCGAAGAATTCTCTGCGTGAACTCCTCCTCCCCGACTGGCACTATTCTGCGTAAAAATGCAGTTGTCGATGGTCGGATTGCCCGCAGTAACAAGCACCGCTCCTCCACACAGTGCCAGAGGAAGCCCGCAGGAGGTGCCAAAGCCGTTTTGAATCGTGAACCCTGAAAGACGTGCGCAACTGCCGTCCGAATCCATCAGAACGACACTGTCAAGGATCCCGGCTCCATCGAGGATGGTCACTGCTGGACCCTCTTCTCCGATCAACTCGACCTGTTTCCCCAGAAATTCGATGGGGCCCGGATAAGTCCCTGCCGAAACGATGACGCGATCCCCATTCTCGGCAGCCGCCATGGCAGCCTCGATGGTTGGATAAATGGAGGGAACCAGACGATCCAGAGCCGAGGCGGAACCTATGCCCGCCACGGTCAATGCAAGGATCAGTAAGGGAATTAAATTCCTGCGATTCATCGCCTACTCCTCAGGGACAGACCGGGCAAGCAGGCGAAGCCACGAGGCAATCGAGATCATCCAAATCCGGAAAACTCTCCAGTCCACAATCCGGGAACGGATACGGCGGAGCCACACCGATCCCGAAAACGTAGAAGACCATGTACACCGCATCGGTGATGTTCACGAGACCATCGTTATCTCCATCGGCTGCATCCGGACAGGGTGGCGCCGGGCCATTCACAAACAGATAGTTCAAGAGGTAGATCGGATCTCCGATATCGACGATTCCATCGTTATTGACATCGCCACGGATGAAGAGGGCATATGCCGGAACACAGACCTGACCATCGTGGAAATCGACCGGAATGATCGATTCGTTTTCGATGACCACCCTGTTGGAGAGCGTTACGTTGCCATTGCCATTGATGTTGTCGCAGAACTCGACCGGGTAGCACTGGAAACACTCCACCTCTTCGGGTGCGAAAAACTCGAAGCGGCCGATCTCTTGCGGGAGGAAAGTCGGAGGAGCTGTCTGACCTGCAAACGGGGGCAGAAAATCGATCAGGATCCCGATGACCATCTCCCGACCATCGCCGTCGAGATCATCGTTATCGAACTGGGCATTGACGTATTCGGCACCCACCACTTCGAGCACGGTTCCCTCGATGCTGAAGCTCCCCGGAACCGCCACCAGCGGGCCGTCGAAGCATGCTGTGATGGTGAATCCCTGGAGATTGCTGGAGGGGTCACTGTAGAAAAAAGAGTAGGTCACGACACCACCTGGCTGTATCCGCACGGTGGGATCCCCGTAGCCAGTCCCATCTGCCTTACCCCCGAACAGAACGGTATCGTCCGCTGCAGACGAGGTCATTGCCGTGACCATAGCCACAAGCAGGCTTGATATAAGCAGATACGACTTCATGATCCTCACTCCTCACTCCCCACTCCATACTCCCCTATCCGGGTCTCAGTGCGGTCGGGACATATTCCGCGGAGTATTTCAATATTCACCAATATTAACTGCCTTATCGGTCGTTACGCAATATACAGCATTAAATATATATCGGTGTAGACAGGAATTTCGAGCAATTGGTCTTATTTACAATGAGGGCAGTCGGCACGCACCGGAATCTCGATCTCCCGGAACGAGGCATCCATCGCATCAATCAGCAACAGACGTCCTCTCAGCACGGTTCCAATACCGAGCAGCAATTTGATCGTCTCGGCCGCCTGGATGGTGCCCACGATGCCCGGAATCACCCCGAGAACCCCGGCTTCGGCGCAACTGGCGCAACTTCCCTCCGCAGGAGTCACCGGATGGAGGCAGCGCAGACACGGTCCCGAGTGAGCTGGATCGAAGACCGTCACCTGACCTTCGAAACGATATACACTGCCATGTACCGTCGGGACTCCCTGTTTGACACAGGCATCGTTGATCAGAAACCTTGTATTGAAATTGTCAGCACCATCGAGAATGACATCGTGCGCTGAGACGAAATCGTCAACATTTGACTCGACGACTCGCTCGGGAAGCGCCTCGATCTCGATTCCCGGATTGAGGGCCTTCAGTGTCCGTGCAGCAGCAACCGCCTTCGATTCTCCGATCTCACTGGTGCGATAGAGCACCTGACGTTGCAGATTCGAGGCCTCGACCACATCGTCATCGGCGATGGTGATCTTTCCCACTCCAGCAGCAGCGAGATAGAGGCCAGCCGGACAACCGAGACCACCGCCACCGACCAGCAACACGCTGCCGGCCAGCAACCTCTCCTGCCCCTCGACACCCACCTGCGGAATCGTCAGATGGCGGGCGTAACGGATTCGATCAGAAGCATTGAGGTTGCCCCCCTCGGTCCCAGGTTCCACCGGTAACTCGGCTTGCAACCACGCCTCGAAACCCCCTCGAAGCGATGTGCAACGACCCCAGCCGTGCTCCCTGAGCCAATCTACCGCCTCTGCCGAGCGAATCCCCTTCTGGCAATAGATCACCACGGGGGCGTCCTTTTCGAACAGTTGAGAGGCCTTTTGGGGCAACTGTACCAGCGGAACGTGGTGGGCACCGGGCAGGATCCCGGTGACCAGTTCCGAAGTTTCTCGGACATCGACCACCCTGGGAACCGCTTCTCCTGCGAGCCACCCGGCGACCTGGTCATGGTCCACTTCGATCGGCATCGGATCGGGCAGATTCAGATGCATCGACACCCCTTCCAGCGTCTTGCCCGGGTCCCGTGAGAGCCTTCTCGTTTCCGTCTCGAACACCCGAGTCCCATCGGTCTACACCGTGAGGGCGTCACCGGGAAGAGGCGGACCCGACTAGATGGTGCGAAAACCTCCCGGATACGGGAGAATCGGAGGTCTCCAGACCCCCATCGACCGGAGGATTATGGACCCAGAACGGATGTTGATCGGCACCGGAGATCGTTCCCCCACCGAGGCGGCTGTCTGCATCGCGGACCGGGCTCGAGACCGTGCAATCATCGATGAAACCGAGCATCAGGAATTGATCTCCTGCTTCTCCAGCATCCCGTCTCATGACGGCTGCGGCCTCGATACCCAAGATGCAGAACGTTTCGTCAGAACCACCCTTCAGCTGGTCGAACTGTGTCTCAGCGAAGATTCCTCGGTTCGCAAGGGATTCGTCAATCCGATCCTGGGCGCGGAACTGGATAAACTCAGGAAGATCGAGGGTGGAAAGGAGTGGCATCTGGGTCCTGTCACCGAACTGGGACGAAAGGGGAGCGATCGTCGCTTCACCTTCGGACAGGTGAAAGAAAATCCAGACGATCCTGAAGATCCATCCTTTTTTGGCGGAGCCTGGATGGCCAACTGCGATGGAGTAGAGAAGAGAGTCGTGTTCGCCATCGTTGCCGATGCGATCCCGGGCAGCGAAGACTGGATACCGGTGGAGACGACAAACGGACAGGAAAAGCAAATCGAGGAACTGGTTCGTGCTCGGGGAGAACGACCCTGGCAACTTCAAGTTGAACCGGGCTCTGCTCTGGGTCGGTGGATCGCTACCCTCGCAGGAACCAAAAATATCGGGCAACACGCAGGACACATCCCGCTGGGAGTTCTGAGTGAGGCGGTACGCCGTGCTTTCGAACCGAGGGGACTGACCAATCTCCTGCTGGGGCCGAGTCGCCGTGACCCCCCAACTCGACCGTGGCATACCGGTTCTTTTCTGTGCCGCATCGGCGAAAGTTTCGATTTTGAATGGCAGGGGTTTGCCATCGAAGAACGTAGAGACGCCCTCGTCGAAGCACGCTGCGCCATAGGCATTCGAGGAAAAATTCTCGGATTGCTGGAATCCTGACTCCACGACCGACGTTCAGCGTCGGGAGCCGCGCTTGATTGGACCTTCAATCGCTCTAGGATGGTGGCGAGTCCGGAGTTCGGCTTGTCCCGCACCGAAATTCCAGTCGTCCACTGGTATCCCCCTCTGGACCCCATCGGAGGCCTCATGACACAACGATCCCCCATTTTCCTCATCTCAATACTGACCACGATCCTCGCTCTGGCACCATTCTCGGGCGTCCTCGGTGCCGATGGCGCTGGACTCGAGGTGCCCGGGATGCCTGTACCTGAAAATCTGAGAAATGCCCTCGTCCAGGGATCGGTCGATAGCGCCCTGGAATTGCTTGATGGGCTCGAGCAGGAACAACCCGATCGCCGCGATGACTGGCTGCTGTTTCGCTCCGTCATCCTCCAGCGTGGCGAGCGACTCGAACACGCCATCGAGGCGTTGAAGGTGCTGGAGACATCGTATCCCGACAGTCCCTGGTTCTACAAGGCGAGGCTGACTCGCAGCAAAATCCTGATGAGACTCGAGCGATATGGCGAGGCACAGAAGATCATCGAGGAAGAAACCTCACGACTGCGCTCGGGGAAACGCATCGAAGAACTGGCAAAAATACTGATCGAGGTCGCCGATCGCATCTCGAAGGAGCCGGATCCAACCATCCCTGACCCCAAAGAGCCACAGTACGCACGCGCCCGCGAACTGTACACTCAGGCCGCAGATCTTGTCCCCCCTGTATCGCTGCTCGAGGAGTCTCTTTACGGTCTGGTGCGATGCTCGGTACAGATGAAGATCGCCTCGCATCTGTTGATCAGCGATGCTGATCGATACCTGGCGATTTTCGATCCTCGTAATGGAGATGGTGAAGTTGGAACCCATCTGTTCGATGTGCTACTGGCGCGCGCAAAGGCCAAGAGTGGAGTGGTGTCACGTCGTGAACTCCAGGACCTCGTGGCAGTTATCGATGCAAGTCTCGCCGGTGAAGATCCATGGGGAGATCGCTTTCAGGGAGACCTGGCTGCATCACTGCGAGGTGTGCGTGGCGATGCGCTGCTGGCGATCGTCGGAACTTACAGTTCGGTCGATCTGAGAATCGCTGCACTGCGTCGATTCATCGATGAAGCACCCGATCATCCGGAACGAATTCGGTCCGGTTTCCGGATCGGAGAAATGTTGCGAGATGATGGCCAATCAGAGGCGGCACTGAGCCACTGGAGAGGGTTCATCGAGGCTCAGATCCCCGGAGATGCTGCCTTGCTGGAACAGTTGAAAAGATCTGCTCAGTTCAAAATCGGACAACTGCTGTGGCAGATGGAACAACTCGACGATTCCCGCGCAGCCTTCGTTGAATACGGACGCCGCGCCCCGGATGGTCCTGACTGGGCCGCATCACAACAGGCGATCATCAACATCGATGCCCGCAGCGGAGAGAGATTCCTCGACGATTCGCAATGGCAAGATGGAAGAAACGCCATCCGAGAGTTCGCCAGCCGTTATCCGCTCAATCGAAAAACTCTTCCCTTGCTGCTTCGTAGTGCCCTCTCCCATTCGCTCGAGGCCAAGATACTGCAAAAAAACCGAACTATCTCGGAACTCAGTGAAACCGAAAGAACCACCACCGAATCGCTGTTCGAGCAGAGCATCGCTGACCTCAAGCGGCTCAGCGGCAAGTATCCAGATACCAACGAAGGAGTGCGCGCCAAGTTCAATATCGCCATGATTCTCGAAACTTCTTTGATACGACTGGAGGAATCAGTCGTCGCATACCGTGAATGCTTCGGCACCGCCGTGGAGCGCTCTGCAAGGGAGCGACTCCGAGAACTGACCCAGAAAAGCCTACAAATCGACACCGATCGATTGCTTCGATCAAATGAAGCGGCCTCCTTCTCGCTCGATGTTCGCAACATCGAAAAGGTCGAGGTGAAGATCTACCCGCTCGACATCGAGGCCTACTTTCGTAAGTATCACTCGCGTGATGAAGTCGAACAACTCGATCTCGATCTGATCGACCCGTGGAAGACGGTTGAACTGGAGATCGAGAATTACGCCCAGTACCGCCCGTGCCATCAATTGGTCGAACTTCCCGTCGAAGGATCGGGAACCTGGGCCGTGATGGTTTCTTCGGAGAAGTTACAAACCACCACGCTGGTGGTACGAACCGATCTCGACATCATCGTCAAGGCAGGCCGTAGAGAAGTTCTGGTCTATGCCCAGGACATGCTCGAGAAGACACCCGCAGCGGGAGTCGATGTCCTCATCGCCATTCCCGGGGCAGATGATCAACGCGTTCTCCAGGAGGTGAAGACCGGATCGGACGGAATCGTCCGGATCAAATATGAAAAACTGGCCAGATCTGCCGATGTGAAGGTACTGGCGCTACGCGGTGGTGATTCCGCAGTGACCGGACTCGGTCTCGATGGCACCATCCTCGCCTCGGGAGTATCCCCACGAGGGCAATTCCTCACCGACCGTGCCACCTATCGACCGGGAGACACGGTTCACTGGCGTGCAGTGGTACGCGATGTGGTCGATGGTCGCTGGCATAACCCGGCCGGACTCGAGTGCCATCTCTCTCTGCTCACCCCGGGCGGTGTCGTGATACTCGGGAACAAGACTCTCTTTAAACCTGCAGGAACCGTGTCGGATTCCTACACCTTGCCTGTCGATGCACCCCACGGCAGCTGGACCATCGTCGTGCGCAGTCCCGAGGGCATCATCCATCGCCAATCCTTCAATGTTGAAGACATCACTCCTCTCGCCGTCGATCTTCGCATCGAACCGAAACGGATGGTCTATGTTCGAGGAGAGGTGATCGAGGCGACCATTTCAGCCAGAACCTGGTACGGGGAACCACTGGCAGGAACCGCGATCGTCGTCTACTTCAACGACGGCCGCCAGGAGAGATACGTTCTCGATAAAGACGGTCAGGTACAAATCGAACAGGACAGTCGTGATGAACTCGGCTCCGAGGTGGGGCTGACGGCGCATATTCCTGAATACGGACTGAGTCGTTCCGCTAGCGTCATTCTTGCCGATGCGATGTGGCAACTGGCACTGCAGATCCCACGAGAGAACGGCGATTACATCGTTGGTGAATCGGTCCCGGTGATGGTGACCGCTACCGATGCGGCCGGTGAACCGGTTGAACGAGACGTGAAGGTGCGACTGGTCCGAAGAACCCGTAGCGGCGGGCGATGGGTCGAAAACACCCTGGAAGAGCGCCAGATCCACACCGCCGAGGACGGCCGCGCGGAGGTGAGAATCCCGCTCACCAGCGCAGGAAGCCACTCGATCGTCGCGGAAGGGCTCGACAGGATCGGCAATCGCATCACCAGTCGCATCGGAGTGACAGTCTCCGGCGACGACGAGCAGCGTGGCCTGATCTGGTTGGTTGAAAAAACTCGCCTCGATGTCGGGGAAAAAGTCGAACTCGATCTACAGAACACTCGAGCATCCAGTCCTGCATTACTGACCATCATCGGAGACGGAATCCTGCAGTACCGTGTTGTCGATCTCAGTGACGGACGAAACCAGGTAGACGTCGATGTGGCATCGTCGATGTACCCCGAAGCCACCGTCAGCCTTGCCATGATGGAAGGTGGGCAGTTGCACGAGGCTGCTGTGGTCTTCCGCATTCGCAAACAATTACAACTGGAGGTGATCGCGCCCACCGAAGGAGTCATCCCCGGAGCGGAGGTAACCCTCGAGGTGATCACGCGGAACCTCCAGGGAGAAGGGGTTCCGGCAGAGATTGCTCTTGCGGTGGTCGATGTCGCCGTCGATGACCTTTATCCCGACTGGTTTTCCGATCTCACCGGATCACTCGAACGCACAAATCGCTCATCGATTGAGATGGTCAGCTCGACCTCCTGTGACTTTGAATACCATGGCGAAACGATGCAAATCTCCCAGGCACTGCTCGATGAGGAAGAACTGGAGCTGGAAGAACTGGCACTGCAGGAACGTCGTATATCGCTCGGCACCCGCCTGTTTGCGGCGGGGCGACCGTCTGCTACCGCAGCCGAGAGTTTTAGTTTTGGCGGGGAACGTTTGCAGGAAGCCGATTCCCTCATTCTCACCGGAGGTGGAGGAGGGGCGTTCGGCAAGAGGGCTGGACGTAGCCGCAATTCTTCCCGAAAAGGGGGAAACGCACAGAAGGACAAAGGGGGAGAACTGAGTTTTGGCGAGAGTATGCCTCGTTCCTACGAGGCCTTCACCGCCCACTGGGAGGGAGGGTTGCTCACCGATTCCGAAGGATCCGCAAGCATCACCTTCACCGTGCCGCCACGCAGCACTACCTGGAGAATCCGTGCCCAGGCTATCGGAGACGATGACCTGTTCGGGAACAGCAATGTTAGTTTCATCGCTCGCGATGATATCACCATAGATCCGATACTGCCGAGCAGTGCCATGGAAGGGGATCTGATCGAACCCCGCATCCGAATCGTCAATTCTTCGAAAACTCGCGGCAGTGGTACCGTCTCCATCCGGATCGGAGCAGGAGACGGAGCCTTCGAGGTGAGCAAGGAGTTGGTTCTCATCGACGGTATGCAAGAAGTCACCCTCGGGGCCATCGGTCCGCTGCCGAGTGATCCCGTCTTGCCTGTCGAAATCACCCTGGAAGTGAACCGTGATGGGGATACCCGTACTCTTCGACAGATCCGCTACATCTCCGTTCGCCCGTGGGGACTTTTCGCCAGCGGCACCGCAGGGGGCAGCATCGACCACAGCGCCACCCGCACCATCCGACTGCCGGGTTCTTCCACCTGGCTCGATCGCACCTTGCAGATCTGGATCGGTTCCAGCCTGGATCAGGTGCTCATCGATCTCGCAGCCGAAGGAGATCAAAAGCACAACATCCATCCGGAACGAGATCTCGCTTCTCGTGCCGCCCGATTGCGCGGGGCCATCGAGGTCTTGTCGATGGTATCACGCTCAGGAATCGAGATTCCTGCCCACAAACTGGAACAGATCCGCGCCAGGGTCGACGGCCTCATCGGTGAACTCTCGATGACACAGAATCGCGATGGAGGCTGGGGTTGGGCGGGAGGATCATCGACTCACCGAACCAGTGCTGCAGTACTGATTGCCCTCGGAAAGGCGAACAACGCCGGCTTCTCGGTACCCCAGGCGGTACTCGGTAAGGCCATCCCGGCGGTGGAGAACATGTTCCGTTCGGCGGTTTCTTCTCGAAATGACCTGAAAGCACACCTGCTCGATGCCCTCGCCGTATGTGGAGTGGGCGACTTCGCAGCCGCAAACCGCCTGCACCGCTCGCGAGATCGACTCTCCAATGGCACTCTCTCGCACCTGATCTCTTCACTGGTCGCCATGAAGCGGCTCCCGATGGCTTCGGAAGCCGCCTCGTTGTTGCTCTCGCGCAGGAATGCGGACGGTTCCTGGTCGGGAGGGCCAGGCGTGAAAGAAGCCGGCGACTACTGGTGCCGTGATCCGCTGGTCATCACGGCGATGGCGGTCGGTTCCTGCGCCTCGGCTGGAAGATCGGTGTCGGAACTGGCCATCAGCATCCAGTACCTTGAAAATCGTCGCCCCTGGAATCAGGGGCGCGGCGGAGGATTNNCGGGGGGCGGGCGGCGGAGGATTGGCGCTGGCGGCACTGGCAAAGGTACAGGGCGATTCAGTCCCCGCCTCGATTGATTGCGAAATCGAACTCTTCATCGATGGAGAACCGACAAAACTACTGTCGGTGAATCCAAAGCAAACATCCGCCACGGCTTTCTTC
>DCAA01000026.1:318684-328366 GCA_002311345.1 Planctomycetes bacterium UBA1146
AACTCGGCGATGGCAAGGGAGATCTCGAAATACGCCTCGTGGCTCGCGGTGCGGGAAAACCACACTGGGCTGCCCTTCTCTCCGGGCGTACTACCGACTACCAGAAGGTGGAGGAAGATACCTTCGCCCCCAGGACTACCGCATACCTGCGATCGGCACCCCGCCAGGATGGGCAAGAGGTGGGTATCGGTTTCTCGGTAACAAGCAAGCGCAAGGAACTGTGGCGCAACCACGTCAAACAACTTCCCCTCGGCGAGAGTACCGAAGTATCGCTCTCGGTACGCAACCGACGGCGTGAGAGTTCAAACAGTACGTGGAATCGCGACCCTGAGCACCTTCAACTCGATCTCATCATTCCAGCAGGGATGAGCCTGGTCGATGGAAGCCTGAAGGGCCGTTTCGATTCTCACCGACTCGACGGCAACGCCTTGCAGATCTGGACCCGAACCAGCGGTGGATTCAACATCTCCTACTCGCTTGTTGGCACCGTACCGGGTGAATACAGGGTTCCACCACCGGTGATCCGGAGCGTGTCGATGCCTTCTCGCATCAGTATTGGCGAGGCAACCACCTTGACCGTGCTATCGCGTGGGCTTGAAAGCGATGACGAGTACCGTGCGACTCCCGACGAAATCTACAACCGGGGGCGCATGCACTGGGAAGCGAAGCGCTGGCGCGACGCAAGGGAATTGCTGACCGGGCTGTGGGAGCAATATGCCGATCAGCTTCGCCCCGGAATTCGCAAGGAAGTGGCTCGCATCCTGTTACTCGGCGCCATCGAAGCCGGAGACAATTCCGCGATGGTTTCCTTCTTCGAGGTGCTAAAGGAACAGAACCCTGATTTCAATATCGAGTTCGACAAAGTAATTCGCATCGGAGAGGCGTATCGAACTCTCGGAGAGTATTCCCGTTCGATCCAGATCTTCCTCGCTGTCATCGAGGAAACCTTCGGCAGGGACATCAAGGTCACGGGGGTACTCGAACAACAGGACCTGAAGGCCTCGCTTCAATTGCTGCTGCGGCTTGTGATGGAATATCCCGATTTTCCCTCGGTGCTGGCGGCAGAACAAACCCTCTCCGATCTGGCACTCGCACGGGCGATCCCTTCGGCACAGGAGCGATGGGGGCTGAGTCCCGTCGATCTGTCTTTCTTCGGGATAGAACTGATGCGCAGATTCCTGTGCATCCATGGCGACGACCCCACCGCTGCCGATGCGGGACTCAACCTGGTGAGCGCCTTTCTCGACCTCGAGGACTGGCGCCGGGCCGCGGATGCCTCGGGGATTCTGGCAGGAGTTTTCAAGGAATCGCGCCATCTCGACTCCTTCCGTTACACACGAGCCGTTGCCCTGTGGTCACTCGATGAACAAGAAGAAGCATTGCAACTGCTGCAACAGATCGTCGATGCACGTTACGAGAACCCGGCCGGCGGCACGACTCACAGTGAGAACCGGAATCTCGCACTCTACATCATCGGGCAAATCCACCACGCCGCCAACGACACCGAAGAGGCGGCCACCTATTACGATCTGGTCGATGATCTGTTCGAGGATGCCAGACAGTCCCTCGCTCGATTGCGCGCTCGTGAACTGGAACTGGACGAGATTTCCGAGTTCCGTCCAGGAGAGCCGATCGAGATCGAACTGCGCTATCGCAATATCGAGCAGGCAGAGGTTCTCGCTTACAAGGTCAATCTGATGACTCTGGCTCTGAGGGAAAAGGACCTTTCACGCGTCACCGAGGTGAACCTGAGCGGAATCTCACCAACCGTCTCGACCACCGTTGAACTGGGAGAGACCGGCCCGGGTGGAGGCGCGATGTACGCCAGCCATAATGTGAAATTACCCATCGAGGATGTCGGTGCCTACCTGGTGATCGTGCGAGGTGGCGATGTTCATACGTCTTCTCTGGTGCTGATCAATCAGATGGAACTGGTGATCGAGGAAGTCGGTGGACGGATTCGTGTCCAGGCCATCGATCCGCTGGCCGATTCGCTGATCCCAGATGTTCAGATCCGCATCCTCGGTTTCGGTGCAGTTTATTCCGGTTCCACCGACCGCCGTGGAATCTACATCTCCGATGGCCCTGCCCAGGCATCTACGGTGATTGCACGACGCGATTCGGGTGACTATGCCTTCCACCGCGGTGCAGCGACGATTCCCATCCCGGAGCCCCAGCAGACGCATGAAGGATGGGGTGAGGGTAAACAACAGATGGATATCCAGGACTACTTGCAGAACGTGATCAAGTTCAATGACCTCAATCGCGACGTCCGACAAGGTGCCTGGCAATCGGAATTGAAGAAGTCGCGCAGGGGAGTCCAGATCAAGCAGGCTTCCGACTGATCGGAAACGATCAGCGCAGCACGTATTCCAGCGCGTCCAGAACCTGTTGAGGTCGATCAACGGTCATCTGGGCGCGCTGCGATATTTCCTTCAATGCGTGATGCAGTGAAGGATCCCTCACCACGATCAGCGGTTTACCCAGCGCGATGGCGATCCCCGCATCCATGGCGGCATTCCACTGGCGAAACTTCTCACCGAACTGTGCGACCACCGCATCGGCACGCTGCATCAGGATTCTGGTCCGCAGGTTGTTGACCTGCGAGGCGAGTTCATCGCGCCAGCGGGCACTTTCCTGTTCTCCGAGAATCTGCTCTCCGATGCCATCGGAGAGATCGTGTTCATCCTGGGGACCGACAAAGTCCACCGCGATACCCCGTTCTTCGGCCTGTTGTCTCAACTGATCACGCCAGTCATCGTGAATTTGTCCTGCGAGATATACCGTCAAACGCATCCGTTTCCTCCTCGGTCATGGTTATACACCGGATCTTCTCATCAGCGCCGATGGAAGACGATCCATTCCGCCAGCATCAAGAACAATGCCGCCATCAGAAACCAACTCCACAGTTCGCGCCGTGTCTGGGTCCAGACAAGATCTCCCTGCTGTGTTTCAGATCCGGCGAGTCCGATCGCCGGTCGCGGCTCGATGGAACTCTCAGAAGATGAAAGCAGGTTCACAGGTATTGAACGCTTTTGCCACAGTTCCTCGCCTCGATCTCCTGCACGCCATTTCATCTCGTAAATTCCCAGTTCGTCACCGGCGGCAATTCTCAGCACGCCTCCGGGCAACACCGGCACATCCGTTTCGGTCTCTTGCGACGGACTCGCGAGCCGGGCCTCGGTTACTCCCGCTCCAGCAACCACCTCGATGAGATCTCCACTGCGAATCCCGGTCTCGATGCCACCTCCGATGCGAGCCAGATCACGCAACGCTCCATCGATGAAGAACGGGAAAGACGGAGTCAGCGGCCAAGGTGAATCGAGAACGTCAAAGGCAACGACGATGCCACGCACGTCTTGTGCAGAAAAACGGGCGATCAGGGCTCCTTCACGGCATTCGGCGAGAGATGTGGTACCCGGCACGAGTGGCAACGGACGCGCCTCGATGACGGTTCCATCGATGGGACCAAGTTCACTGTATCTCAACACGGGATCATCCCGACGCCATCCCACCAGCAACGGTTGCTGGACAACCGGCACCTCTTCAGGCCAGAACCGTTTCGGTCGCGCACCGATTACCAGATGTCCAGGACCTGCCGGCAACCTGTCCGGAACCACCCGATCCCAGACGATGACATCGAACTCGTCGCCAGCCGTTTCCGGATCGATCTGGTCCACATTCTCGATCTGTTTCACTTCAACCGAGGGCAACACTGCCAGCGCGTCATCGAGTAACACATTCTTTGCTCCAACTCTTGCCACCTGAATCGAACGGGGTGTGGAAGCGACAAGCCAGGCTCGATCATCGAGGGCCAATCCGTCTCCACCCTGCGGAATCCAGCGCGCCTCCAGTCGATGACTGCCCGCGCCTTCGAGAGCAAAGGAACGAGTCCACCGCTCCCCTCCCTCGAGGGTGCGCTGTTGAGTGGCAAGTGCGATCTCTCCGTCGAGAAGAAGTTTCAGTTCACCGGAGATGGGGTCGTCACCGCTATTTCGTATCTCCACCACCACTCTCAGGTCTCCCTCATCGGAGAACTCTCGTCGAGCCGCCAGAGCCACGATGCCGGAGTTCGAAGACACCTCACCAACTGATTCCACGATGACGGGAACCGGGATCGGCCCACCGTCCCAGCGGGGCACGGCTCCGTCCGTGATGATGAAGATACGGGCATCGATCTGGGGCGGCAGGATCTCCTCTTCGTCATCTATCGGTACGTTCTCCTCGGCAGCAGCAGGTACCACGGCATCCTGCTTTGCGATGGAAAGCGCCAGTTCCAGCGCCTCCGGGAACGCGGTGAGTCCAGAACTCGCTTCCTGCCGGCGCACTGCATCGATGAGAAGATTCATCCGGGAGGTGACTGGCGTCAGCGCTTCTGCCCGAGTGCCAAATCGAATCAGAACTCCCCTCTCTCCGGCGATGTCATCGATGATCTGCAACGCCTTGCTGCGTGCTTCCTCGAAGCGTTTCCTCCCATCGCTCTCGATGCTGTTCATGCTCGCCGAAACATCGAGCAGAATCAGATTCAGTCGCGAGGAGTACCGCATCGTGCCGAACTCGGGTCTCGCCAGGGCAATCACTGCCAGGATGACTGCAAGTAACTGTAGCAAGAGGAGCAGATTTCGGATCAGTCGCTGGAAGGGAGACCGTACCCGTTCATCCTGAAGGGCACGCTTCCACAGAACGGTGCTGGCGACCACCGTCTCTATGCGCCTGATCTTCAGAAACCACAGCAGCAATACGGCAGGCACGAGTAGTAGCAACCAGAACATCGTCGGGGCGATCCAGCTCATCCGAGAAGCCTCCGATGGCGCAACATCTCCAGGACCACCTGGTCGAAGGGGATATCCGAAGTCACCTCTACCGGCTGGATCCGGTAGCGAGCGCAGGCCTTCCGAACGTCTTCCCGAAAACCGGCGAGAACCCGCTGGTAAGCCTCCAACACCGCCGATGTGAAACTGACATCGACGTACGATCCGTCCTCGATATCACGCAGGCGAAGATCTCCGTTGTGTTGCGGATCCTGTTCCGTCTTCGACAGCAGATGGATCAACCAGCTCTCTCCCCGGGATCCGGAGATCTGACGCAATGCCTCATCGATCCCATCTGGATCCATCAGATCCGAGATGAGAATCTGTAGGGCCCTCGGTGGTGCCGATGCTCCGTGCGCTCGAAGAGAGGGGAACAGTGCCGTCTGTTCACCCGACTCGAGTTCATCGAGCACCTGGATCAACCGCAGGATGGAGCGGGTCCCACGCAGCGAACCGATGGTAGGGCGAAGTCCCTTGTCGAAAACCCGCAGATGAACCCGGTCTCCCGAGGCAAGAGCGATCGCTCCAATGGCCGCAGTAACCTGTCTGGCGTGGCGCCATTTGTTCGGCTCGCCACAATTCATCGAACCAGAGGCATCGAGAAGCAGCACAACGTTGCGCTCCTCTTCCTCCTCGAACAGTTTGATGAAGAGTTTTTCGAGACGACCATAGATATTCCAGTCGAGGTGACGGAGATCATCTCCCGAGACATAGTCGCGATGGTCAGCAAACTCGGTCGACATGCCACGTCGACGAGATCTTTTCTCGCCATGCAACTTCCCTCTGACGACAGATCGGGATATGAGAGCCAGACGACTGCAACGCGCCAAGAAATCCTCGTCGAGCAGAGGTTCTGAGACGTCGCCAGACTCACTCATGCGCCAGCCACGCCATCCTCGACGACCTCCGAGACCTGCTCGAGCACTGCGGTGACGATCTGTTCGGAGGTAACCCCCTCCGCTTCGCCCTCGAAACCGAGCAGGATCCGGTGCCTCAATGCCGCAGGTGCCGTCAGCCGAATATCTTCGAACGAAACATGAACTCGGCCGTCGAGGGCTGCACGAACCTTGGCCCCCAGCAACAGTGCCTGTACTCCGCGGGGACTGGCACCGTAACGAACCCAGCGCGTCACCATCTCCGGCGCCCCTTCTCCACCCGGATGAGTCGCCAGAAGCATCCGGACCGCGTAGTCCTGAACATGCGATGCCGCTTCTACATCCAGGATGCGTTTCCGGTGGCCGAGAATCACCTCGCCCCCCAGAATCGGATTCACCTGCACCGAGCGTGCCCCGGTGGTCCGCTCCAGCACCTCGATCAACTCGGATCGATCGGGAAAGGGAACGTGAACCTTGAACAGAAAACGATCCAGTTGCGCCTCCGGGAGCGGGTAGGTGCCATCCATCTCGAGAGGGTTCTGGGTCGCCAGTACCATGAACGGCTGCTTCAGAACATGGGTCTCTGTTCCGACGGTGACCTCTCCCTCCTGCATCGCCTCCAACAGTGCTGATTGCGTCTTCGGCGTGGCACGATTGATCTCGTCGGCTAGCACCACCTGGCCAAAGATGGGCCCCTTCTGGAACTCGAAGTCCTTCCTGCCTTTATCGTTCTCGACAACGATGCGAGTGCCGGTGATATCTGCAGGCATCAGGTCCGGTGTGAACTGGATACGGGAATATTCGAGATCGAGACACTCACTGAGAGTTCTGACCAGTAGCGTCTTGGCAAGACCGGGAACTCCTTCGAGAAGGCAGTGCCCCCCTGCAAAGAGAGCGATCAAAACCGTCTCTACCACTTCGTCCTGACCAACGAGGACCTTGCCCACCTCCGCGCGAAGGTCGGAGAAATCGCTGCATAGACTGGCTAGATCTTGCTCCAGATCCGACATTCACCCTCCTCCCGAGGTCGAGGCCATCGTCACCGAAGTCACCTCGTCGGGCAAGCCCACCTTGATGGCTCCCGGATTGACCGCGGGCGTCGATAGGCTTGCTGAAGACACTCGCTTCTCCCACACCTAGGTGGTGCTTCGTGATACACTGCTGGGCTGTCCAAATCTCGTGAGGAGACCAGAAGATGATCCGAATCCCCGTCCATCTGACCTTCGGTGTGCTGTCCGTACTCACATTGCTGATCCTCGGCGGTTGTAGTTCCAGCCCCGATAGAACTGCGGCTCCAGCACCGAGCTATGCCAGGACCCCCATCCAGGCGCAACCGTTGCAACTGTCGGCAGGAGTTGCCCCCGCCATCGCTCGTGGCGACGCTGGAAATTCTGCGCCGGTAGAGGAAGCGACCCCGGCTCCGGCCGTTGCTAAGGACATCGAACAGGAGGCACCGGTAGAGGTTGCCGGTATCGCAACTGAGGAAGAACCGATCGTCGCCGAAGAACCGACCATCGCTGAGGAGCCGGTCGTCGCTGAGCAACTGGAGATCGCCGAACAGCCTGTCGCAAGCGAAGAACCGATCATCAACGTGGTGATCGACATCGAACCCACACCCGATCAGATCATCGAGACCAGTTCCCATGAGGATTCACACATCAACGAGAGTCTCGACCCAGCTTTCGTCAACACACTCATCCTGATGACGGGCCCGGGGAAGTTGACCATCGAACACGCCCCAGGCGCCGAGAACATCACCTTTTCCGCCGATGTGACCGTTGGCGGGAAGCCGCTCGGTCGAGCACCGACTCTCTCTTCGGGAGCGCGTATCGCCATCGATCGCACGGCTCCAGGAAGACCCAGGATTCGCGTTGTCGATCCCAAACTGGACAACGCAGAGGACTACGAGGTCGACTTCACGGTCCGGATCCCCCAGATGAATAATGATCGCTTCGCTCTCGACATCCAGGATAGCAAGGGCGACATCTACATCTCAGGATTCACGGGAGAACTGTCGATCACAAGTCTCCGCGGTGCCATCGAGATCCATGACAGTAGCGGAAGCCTGGTGATATCCAGCGGCAGAGGCCCCTGCGAGGTGCGTGGTTTCGTGGGACCGGTGAAGATTCGTGATGGGGGCGGAAACTGCTCCATCAGCGAGATCACCGGTGATGTCCAGATCTGGGGACGCGATGGCTCTCTCGATGTGCGTTACATCTCCGGCGTTGTGACCGTTATCGACGCTCGCCAAGGAGTGACCGCCCAGAGCATCGAAGGCAACCTGAACCTGTACGGTGTTCCTCTTGCCCGGAGCGTCATCGAGGGTGTCTCCGGATCGGTGGTCTCGAAGACTGGCGCCCCCTAAACCTCGTGTTCATCACCCAAGGGCAACAACGCCATCCGCTAGGCTACGAAATGAATGCGCACCCGGCTTCGACGGTGCGCGATCTGCTCGCTGCCATCGACGAATACATCGTTCCCGTACGCGACCGGGTGTGTCCCGGCGAACCGTTCGCCATCGCGCCCCACATCGGCCAGAGCCTGGCGGCACAACTGTCGAGAAAGGGTGTTGCCGAGTCGTTCGGTGATCGCCTGCGTGATCTCGATCTGCACCTCTACACCGTCAACGCTTTTCCGCTCAGCGATTTTCACGCCAAGCGCGTCAAGGAGAAGGCCTACCTGCCCTCCTGGGCCCATGTCGCCCGTGCCACCACCACCTGTCGCATCGCCGATGCACTGGTACGAATGGTGCCCGAGGTCAGGCGCTTGACCATCTCGACTCTCGGTGGCGGATACCGCCCAGCGGGCGACACCCAGGTACTGCATCGCAAGATGGCGACAGGTTATCTGAAGGTGGTCGCCCACCTGGCGCGCATCGAACAACAAACCGGCATCTTCATCGCCCTCAATGCAGAACCCGAACCCGACACCACCTTCGAGTGCGCCGAAGACGTGATCTCTTTCTGGAAAGAACACCTGCATCCGCAACTACCCGATCTGGCCCGGGAACTGCGCTGCCACCGCGCTCGCGCCGAGGGGTTGTTGCGTCGCCACTGGACGGTGAATCTTGATGCCTGTCACTCGGCGGTGTTGTATCGCTCGCCGGTGGAAGACTGGCGCCGTCTCGATCGAGCCGGAATCCTCGTCGGCAAGGCCCACATCACCAGCGCCATCGCGTTGCCGAACCCGAGCCGTTCTCCGGCGGCCTTTCGGGAACTGCTGCAACACATCGAGCCTCGCTATTTGCACCAGAGTGCCCTACGGATGAAAGATGGAAACATCTTGCGCATCGACGACCTCGATCAGATCCGCAAACAGGATCTCTCCGCCATCGCCGAGGTGCGCACCCACTTCCACGTACCGCTGTCGAGTAATCGCCACGGCAAACTGCACACCACCCGCGATGATGCCAAGGCACTGCTCACCGAAGCACTCCGGCGCAAGGAACAGATTCCGCACATCGCCGTCGAGACCTACACCTGGCCGGTGCTGATCCGCGGGATCAAAAAATCAGAGCAACGCCAGCACCTCATCGATGGCATCGCCGCCGAACTGCGCTGGGCCGGAAAAGCCGCATCCGCAAAGTGAGCGAACTCCGCAAAAAAGATGATCAGAGATCCTCGCCGCAACTCGTGAACGCCATGACGGCGAACATGGTCGCGGCGTGGCTGATGTAGTGCTTGCCGTCACGCTTGGGAGAACGGACAAACCAGCGTCCACTCTCGCGCTGGCTCTTGCGCAGCCACTCGAGACCTCGCGCTAGTTGCGGATGATCGGCGGGGACTCCCGCCTGGCGAAGAATGAAGATCGAAAAGGCGGTGGCGTACGCATCGCTGGGCATCTGCTCGGCCACATCTTCCGGCCGCTTCCATTGCCCCGCTCCCAGATCGACCAGGCGCCATCCTCCGTCCTTGCGCTGGGCGTTCAGCAGTTGGGCAGCCCAGCGCTTCTTGATCTTGGCAGCGAGCAGATCGTTCTGTTTCGCGGCTGCCCACA
>DCAA01000038.1:0-132 GCA_002311345.1 Planctomycetes bacterium UBA1146
CACTGGTTTCATTACCGTGTATATCAACGGCAACGAGAGTCACCTCGGTTGCCCCAACAGCGAAGAAATCGCCACTGGAATGACTCGAGTCAAAGGTGTCGATCGAACAATTATCGGTCGCAGTCGGTGACT
>DCAA01000038.1:248-49753 GCA_002311345.1 Planctomycetes bacterium UBA1146
AGTCCTGAGTCATTGGAAACCGTGCTGTCTGCGGGAACATCCAGTATTACCGGGGATTCCTCATCAGCCACAACGACCGAGAAACCACCACTGGTCTTATTACCGTGTATATCAACGGCAATGAAAGTCACCTCGGTTGTTCCAACAGCGAAGAAATCGCCACTGGAATGACTCGAGTCAAAGGTGTCGATCGCGCAGTTGTCTTCGGAAGTAGGTGGTGTCCACGAAACGATGGCACCGCACTGACCACCATCGTTTTCTACGACGATATCCACAGGAATATCAAGTATCTGCGGGGCTTCAACGTCCTCAACTTCAATTATGAACTGAGCCGTTGACTGGTTGCCGTGAATATCAGTGGCGGTGAGCGTGACAACCGTCTCGCCAACCGGAAACTGATCCCCGGAACCATGGCTGCTGGTAATGCCTGAAATTCCGCAGTTATCTGCAGCTTGTGGTGCGTCCCATGAAACAGCCGCGCTGCAAATTCCAGGCTCATTGGGAACGGTCACACGTTCAGGGAGATCGACGAACTCTGGGTTTTCATCATCGGTGATGGTGATAAAGAAACCACCAGATGTCGAATTGCCGTGAATATCAGTTGTTTCGTATGTGACTTCTGTTGTTCCAACCGGGAAAGTCTCTCCTGATTGATGATCTGAAGTGAGGCTTTCGACTTCACAGTTGTCAGTACTTGTGACCACTTCCCAGCTCACGGTTGCGGAACAAAGTCCTGCTTCCGCAGTCAATGTCATGTCAGAAGGCAAACCAACTAATGCTGGGGCTTCATCATCTATAACGATTACCTTGAACTTATCGGAGAACACATTCCCATAGATGTCCACGGCCGTGTAGAACACGTCAGTTGAACCCACCGGGAAGAAAACGCCAGGCTGATGGCTCGCATCCAGGCTGACATCATCACAGTTGTCACTGGCAGTAGGTTCGGTCCATGAAACAGATGCCCCGCACAAACCAGGGTCATTTGAAACCGTGATATCAAGCGGAAGACCTAGAATCTGCGGATCTTGATCATCAGTGACGGTGACCAGGAAACTAGCGTTCTGCTCGTTGCCGTAGATATCAGTGGCCGTCAGTACTACCTCGACAGTTCCAATACCGAAGAAATCTCCGCTGGTACTGCTACTGGTGAATGATTGGATTCCACAGTTGTCCGAAGCAGACGGTTCAGTCCAATTGATAGTCGCACCGCACTGATCTAGATCATTCGAAACAGCAATATCAGCAGGCGCGTCGATGATCTGTGGAAGTTCTTGGTCCTCGACGGTAACGATGAAACTCTGACTTGAACTGTTTCCATGAATATCGATAACGGTGTAGACAACTACCGTTTCACCGACTGGAAGCATTGAACCGCTATCGACGCTGACCTCGAGAGCCGCGACACCGCAGTTATCAGAAGTGTCCGGATCGGTCCAGGAAGTTGTTCCTTCGCAAATCCCTGGTTCGGTCGGGACCGTGACGCGATCAGGAAGATTGACGATCACAGGATCTTCATCATCCGTGACAGTCACCAACATGACATCTTCTGTCACATTACCGTTGATATCCGTCAGTGTTATCGTCACTTCCGTGGTACCAACTTCAAAGTAGGTATCGGGATCATGGCTGGAAATCAGACTCAGCACCTCACAGTTATCTTCACCGGTCGGCTCGATCCAGGTCGCAAGAGCAGAACAGATGCCTGGCTCAGTGGACAACTGGATGTCTTCTGGCATTGAGACGATCACAGGTGCTTGAGTGTCCGTAACAATCACATCAAAGGAACTCGTCGAGACGTTAGAGTGATTATCAGTGGCCGTCAGAACAACCGTTGTAGTTCCAACCGGGAACACATCTCCTGAACTGTGAGTCGATTCGAAATCAAGAACTTCACAGTTGTCAGTGGGGCTCGCAGGATCCCAGGTCGCTACTGCGCTACAGAGGCCCGCTTCAGCATCGATCTCGATTGTTGCTGGAACATCGGCAATCTCAGGTAGCTCATCGTCACTAACGCTGACGTCGAATGACTGCTGAGCAACGTTTCCGTAGATATCCGTAGCCGTGTAGGTCACGTTGGTCGTACCAACAGGGAAAACAGATCCTGGTGCATGCGTCGTTTCAAGACTCAGCATCTCACAGTTGTCTGTGGTAATCGGTGTGTCCCAGGTTACGACAGCTGAACAGAGCCCAAGATCGTTGGAAAGATTGATCCCCGATGGAATCTCAACAAATGTTGGGGCTTCTTCGTCCAGGACTATGACCGTCAAACTTGCACTGATTTGATTGCCATGGACATCGGTTGCTGTGTAAGTCACCAGAGTTTCGCCAACACCAAAGACCCAACCCGGTTCATGAGTCGAGGTCAGTTCTGCGATTTCGCAATTGTCAGCGGCTGTTGGTACATCCCATGATGCAATGCCGTCACATGTGCCGGCACTGTTGGTAACGGTAATAGAGGCGACCAAACCACTGATGGTCGGAAGTTCAACATCTTCGACTGTGATATTGAAACTCGCAGAGATCTCCAGACCAGTGGGATCAATAGCGGTATAGGTAACTACCGTGGTTCCCACCGGGAATTGATCGCCAGATGCATGATCAGATTCGAAGGAACTGATACTGCAGTTATCACTCGCAGTAGGAAGTTCCCAGGTGGCGACAGCTCCGCACTCTCCGGGATCGTTGTCCAGTAGCAAATCAGAGGGCATCTCTGAGATCACTGGATTCTCGACGTCATTGATCGTCACGGTGAATGATGCCTCTGTGACGTTGTCGTTCACATCAACGATGGTGTATGTAACCGTTGTGGTACCAACTTCAAACAGGGAACCACGTTCATTAGTGGTCGTCACTGAAGCGATTCCGCAGTTGTCGTCAATGATGGGTTCACCCCAGGCAACAGTGGCTCCGCAGACACCCGGCATACTGCTGGTAGTCAAGTCGGCGGGTAAACCAGAAATTGTCGGAAACTCTTCATCAACAACAGTGATGTTGAAAGTCTCCTTGGTGATGTTTCCGTAGATGTCAGTTGCTGTGTAAGTCACCAACGTGGTTCCAACCGGGAAATCTATTCCCGCCTGATGACTGGAAACTAGAGTTGAGGGTGCACAGTTGTCATTACCTTCGGGAAGTTCCCAGTCGACATTACTGGTGCAAATACCCGCCTCTGCAGAAACCGTGATATCGTCTGGCATCCTGGTAATCGTGGGTGGTTCCGTATCATTGACTTCGACATTGAATGCGAAGTTCAAAACGTTTCCATTTTCATCGTCAACAACAATAGTGACCACTGTGGTTCCAACTTCGAAGAAATCTCCCGATTGATGACTCAGGGTAATGAGCGCCGTTCCACAGTTATCAGTTGCTGTCGGTGCAACCCACTCATAAACCGCACCACAATTCCCTGGATCATTTTCCAGGATGACACTGGCGGGGATTCCTGTGACTTCGGGTAATTCGTCATCAACAACAGTCATCTCGAAGGAAGACTGTGACTGGTTACCCTGCGCATCCGTTACGGTGTAGGTAATCAGCGTGATCCCGAGGGGGAATGCGTCTCCAGGGCTGTGATCGGAAGTGAACGTTGCTCCGGGACAGTTGTCTGTAATCGTTGGAGCAGCCCAGGACACCAGTGCGGTGCAAAGACCCGGGTTAGTATTCACTATGACGGTTCCAGGTAGCCCTTGAATCGTTGGCAAATCAACATCGTTGACGACAACCTCGAATGAATGACTGGCTGTATTTCCGCTCGTGTCTTCAGCAACATAGGTGACCACTGTGGTCCCTACGGAGAAGCTACTTCCGGAAGACACGGAAGGTTCGAAAGTTGCGATTTCGCAGTTATCATCCGAAGTTGGTTCTTCCCAGGTAACGACGGCTTCGCACTCACCAGGTGTATTTTCCACCTGGATGTTGGCGGGTCCTGAGTCGATTGTGGGAACCTGGTCATCAATAACCGTGACATCGAAAGATTGGCCCGTGACATTTCCACTTACATCCGTCACAACAACAGAAACCGTTGTAATCCCAACCGGGAAGGTGTCGCCCGAATTATGCGAATTTACAACAGATTCAACTCCGCAATCATCCTCGATCGTTGGGGGATCCCAGGTAACAACAGCCTCACATAGACCTGCTATTGCGGAGATCTCGATGCTATCGGGCAGTCCAACTATCGTCGGGGGAATTAGATCCGTGTCCACTTCACAAACATCAGGAACCAGATTTTCATTGCAATCGATGGCTCCCTCTGCAACGTCACATTCGTCTGGATTCGAGTTTAAATCGCAATCCCCGCTGTAGTTGCTAGCAATGTCACAACTATCGATGACACCGTTTTCGTTACAGTCAGGCTGGTCACCACTACTGAGTTCACACTCATCGGGAGTCAGGTTGCCGTTGCAATCTGTAGAAAGGCCATAAGCGATGTCACAGATGTCCGGAATGTTGTTTTCATTACAATCTTCGGAAGTTCCGTTCTCTAACTCGCACAGGTCAATATCTCCATTCGAATTGCAATCATCTGCAATACCGAGAAGAATCTCACAAACATCGAGAACAAGGTTAGTGTTGCAGTCATCAGCGACTCCGGTAACGATATCGCAACTATCTGGAATCGCGTTTACATTGCAATCGTCTGCAGAACCAGAAGCAATATCGCACACATCCAGGACGCCATTTCCGTTGCAATCGAAGGCAAGTCCGTCAGCGATTTCGCAACCGTCTTCGACTCCGTTCATATTGCAGTCGTCTTCGCAATCATCGGGTATGCCGTTAGCGTTGCAGTCCGGGGAGGTGCTCGTTGCTATGTCACATGAATCGATAACACCATTCGAGTTACAGTCCGGTTTAGACCCATCATCCAACTGACACTGGTCAGGAATCCCGTCCATGTTGCAATCAGAGACTTCACCGCTCTCGATCTGACAGGAGTCGACATATCCATCAAGATTGCAGTCCTGGCCTGTCCCCTGGAAAAGATCACAGGGATCTTCCACTCCGTTCTCATCGCAATCCGGAAGCCCGATCAGACGATCTGTAACGGCGTATTCTGAGGGAAGAGCAGTTCCTAAACACCAGCGACCTGTCGCTGCAACTTTTTGTCCGAATCGGTCGCCACTGAGTGCTGATGTCGGGGTGAATGCCGACATGTTGTAACCACCAGACGAGTTCTGCTCGTAGACAACGAGTTTTCCCCTGTGGTCATCGGCAAGCCATGCCCCGACGACGAGGCAGTTATTTGTAATGGCAACGTCACTGCCTTGCTGAGCATTGTCCATTCCTTCAGACAACTTCCCCGACTGTGTGTAGACAAACGAAGTTCTTTCGAAATGGTAGGCTGAGCCATCGGCATCATCTGCGATTGGCGCTCCTACCAGCAGATGACCTTCTGATAGCGCTATGGAACTACCGAACTCCGAATTCTCCTGCGGATCTTGTGCCGTCAATTTTTGAGTGAAGATCCAGTTTGTCGGAGTAATACTCGTGTAGATATGAACAGCACCCACATGGTCAAGGAAACCGAGGTCCGCCCTCGCGTCACCAACTGCGATGAAATCACCGTCGATGGCAACTTCGCCACCAAATCTCTTCGCAGCGTCTGGATCGTTGGACTGAATGACCTGATCTTCGGTCCAGGTATTTCCATCGAAACTGAAGATGTATGCTGCGCCGAAATCGGTCCCGGAAAGCGCTGCCCAGGCGCCAATGACCGCTCGATCATCTGAAATCCCTACGGAAATTCCGAACTCCGCATTCTGCGACGCGTTGGAAGCTTCAATCTTTTGTTCGAAATTCCAGTTGGTTCCATCGTGACGGAATAGGTATGCCGCCCCCATGTCTCCTTGTGATTGCCCTCCATCACGCCCGGGTGAACCTACGATCAGTTGATCTCCGCGCAACGATAAACTCATTCCAAAATCTGCACCGTCATCAGGATCTGGAGCGGTCAAGATTACATCTGCGACCCATCGGCTTCCGATGTTTCGGAACATGAAGACTGCTCCAGCATCAAAACCGGAGATCTCGGATTCAGGCGCGCCAATAGCAAGCCAATTGCCAGACATCGCTGCAGCTGATCCGAAATCGTCAGCCGGAGTGGATGAACTCAGGATGTCTTCCAGAGCGCTTTCGCAAGCGTCGAGGATGGAATCCTGATTGCAATCCAGCGAAGGATCCGTAGATATTTGGCATTCATCAGGAATCCCATTCCCATCACAATCGTCACTGATGTTCTCTGCGATATCACAACTGTCTGCAGATCCATTGGCATTACAGTCCACGGTCGGTTCGCATTGAGCGACAACACTGGAACTGAATCCAAAGGCCACACACAGAATGACCAGGAAGGCGAGGGGCAACGACTTCATGGCTCTATACCTCCAGCAATCCCGTGCTTCACACGGGTTGGAATTGGTCGCCCGGAGGAGGGACATTCCTTCTCCGGATTACAGGGTTAGTTATTGTCTATGAAGCAACAGAATCGATTTCGGCCATTGAAAGACCGATTCCCATTCCGAAGCACTTGATGGAAGAAGAGAACTCTAATTTATCGCTCAACGACTATCTGCCTACTGCAGATTCGTTCAGATACGGTGTGAAACACCGTGGAAAAATATTTTGCGATCGACTTTGAGCTTCATCAGTTTCGGCAAGAAATGCCGGATGGACGATACATCAGGGACCAGGAGCCAGGAAAACCAGCACCAGGAGCTGATCAGGTCCCTCGTTTCTCACTCCATGAGGAACATCCGCCGGAGCCACCAGCATTTCACCAGCGGCTAATTGAATTTCGCGACCTTCGAGTAGGAATTGCCCGATTCCATTGACCACGAGGTATACCTTGTCCATATCTGAATGGGCATGGAGTTGATGTTCCTGGCCTGATTCGAATGAATTCAGACCTACCAGAAGATGCTTCGAGTGAAAGATCGTGCTCTTACCCATCCGGGCAGAATTCCATACAGCGTGATTCCGTGGCTCAATTTTACAGGGATGCTGAATTTCTCGATCCTCTGTCACGTTAATACCCCTATCTCGAGGCGAGATGTGATACGACCTTGAGGGCCGCATCCTCGCCCGAGCGTGCACAGGATTCCAGTGAGATCCCGTCGATGTAACATCCGGCCAGTGCCAATTCGGGATGACAATCCAGTTGAGATCGGATTTCGGTAACTCTCTTGCCATGCCCCTTCATTTGCTGGGGAATCGCCTCGCGAGCTTTCCCTACCGCGGCCATCACTGGGCTCAATCCACTGCCATGGACCGTTTGCAGAGCACAGAGTGCTCGATCCACCAGCACTTGATCCGGTTCGTCGATCACCTCTGGATCGCGAGTTCCGCCGAGAAAAACGGTGGCCAGAGAATGAGGATCTGGTGCTCTCCAGGGAAAGATCGTCGATGACCAGATGGTGCCGAGGATAGAAAGCCCCTGTTCCCTGGGAACCAGGAATCCAAACCCATCTGGGCGTTTCTGGCACAATTCAGCATCGTATCCAATTTGTACGACCACCATTGAAACGTACGCAAGTTGGTTCAGGAGAAGCGCTACGCGCGGGAACATCGGCGCCAGCAGACCACCGGCAGCAAGTGCTGGTAATGTGAGGATCAGCCCATCCACCTCGACCGTATCCGATGGATACGCCCCCTCGAGAAATAACTTCCAACCGTTACCGGAACGCTTCAATCCCATCACCTGAGTATCCGGATGAAACGAATCTCCCAGTTCCCTTGCCAGTGCTCGAGGTAGGCACTCCATACCTCCTTGAAGGGTGCCGGTGCCCTGAAATGGAACTCCTACAGGACGAGGTGTGCGCAGAAAACCCATCAGAACACTGCCGAAACGTTGCTCCCACTCCTTGAGCCGCGGTGAAAAAGACTTCAGTTCCAGTTGTTCCGGAATCCCGCCAGAGATCCCCGCCACCATAGCATCGGCGAGATAACGGCAGGCCTCCCGCCCAAATCGACGACGAATAAAATGACTAACAGATTCTTCATCGTCTTTCCCCCTACCGACAAGCGGCTCTGCCAGGAATCTTGCCCATCCCAGCGGCGAAAGAGAACGTGAGAAGGGGATAGAAAACGGACTCGAGGGAAGTGCTCTCAACGAATCATCGCGCCAGATGTAGCGCTTTTTGGCGCTCTTTGCAGCACTTCGCCAGGTATCACCAAGACCAACTTGCTCGGCAAGACCAATCAGAGTTTGGCTCGATGGGAGTATCGAGTGTGGGCCCCATTCGAGCACCCAGTCATCCTCATGAGTTGTGCGAATCCAGCCACCCGGTCGCGAAGAAGACTCGAACAGATGCACGTTTGCCCCGCAATTACGGGCCTGCATCGCAGCTGATAGACCCGTGATGCCGCCCCCGATGATCCCGATACTGCATCCTCGGTCTCGCAGAATTTCAGGAATAGTTTCGGATCTCATCCACCACCACCTGAACATTTTCCACCGGGGTCGGTGGCAGAATCCCGTGTCCCAGATTGAATACATGCCCAGGATGGTCCTTGAAGGCATCAAGCAACTCTCTGACCCTGTGGCGCAATTCCTCTTGCGGCGCAAATAACGCCTGCGGTGGCAGGTTGCCCTGGAGGGCACAACGATCGCCAAAAATCGTCAGTGCTTGTTCGGGAGGAGTCATTTCATCTAGCCCCACCGCTTCGACTCCAACCTCCTCTACCATCTTCGCTATTTTGTCGAGATGATTCCCGGCTCCACGAATAAAGAGAATCCGGGGAACACCGCACCCATCGAGTCCCTCCATGATTCTGCGGCAATAATGGAGGGAAAACTCATCAAAGGCCTCATGGCCCAACATGCCACCCCAGGAATCAAAGAGTTGCACCGCATTTGCACCCGCTTCGACCTGGGCTCGAAGATATGCGATTACCGTATCCGCAATCTTCTCCATCAGAAGATGAAGATCCCCGGGACTCTCGTAGATCAATCTCTGAGCTGCTGCAAAAGTCCTGCTTGGAGACCCCTCCAGCGCATAACAAGAGAGAGTCCAGGGAGCACCAGCAAAACCGATGACCGGAACCTTGCCCTGTACTCGCTCGTGCACTGCTCGAATCACATCCATCACAAATCCCGTGGACTCTACGGGATCCGGAATGTTCAACACCTCGATATCGGCGCGATCCCGCAGCGGATTTGACATACACGGGCCACTATCTCCGAATTCAACCTTCAGCCCCATTGCCTCGAGTGGCACCAGAATGTCACTGAAGATGATGACTGCGTCGACATCGAGAACCTCCAACGGCTCCACCGACACCTCAGCAGCGAGGTCCGGTGTCTTGCACAGATCCAGAAAATCTGTCTCGCCCCTGATTCTCTGATATCCAGGCAGGTATCGTCCTGCCTGCCGCATGAACCAGACAGGAGTCCTCTCGGTCGGCTGCCTACGCAGAGTTCTGATCAGTAATGAATCTTCATGGCTCAAGAAGGTGCCCCCTATTCCCCTCAGCGCTTATCGATCAGAGCAACCGCCTTCTCGGCCCCGTAGGTGATAATGATCGTAGCCCCTGCTCTTCGTATCGAATCAAGACTCTCGAGATAAGCCTCATCAGCATCGATCCAGCCCCTGTCAGCCGCCGCTTGAATCTGCGCCCACTCCCCGCTGACATGATAGGCCGCCACAGGCACCTCAAAGGCATCGTGAATTCTGGTGATGACATCCAGATAGGGAAGCCCGGGCTTCACCATGACAATATCTGCTCCTTCATCGATATCGAGAGCCACTTCCTGTAATGCTTCCCTGGAATTTCTTGGATCCATCTGATACCCGCGTCGATCCCCATGAGCCGGGGTACTGCCCGCTGCTTCTCTGAAGGGACCATAGAATGCCGAGGCGTACTTTGCTGCATAGGACAGAATCAGCACTTTTTCATGACTCGTACCATCGAGCCGCTCCCGGATCGCTTGCACCTGTCCATCGGCCATCGCAGATGGGGCGACGATGTCACAACCTGCGTTGGCCAGGACTTCTGCCTGTTGTGCCAGAACTTCCAGTGTGGAGTCATTGTCGACATCCTGTCCGTCCAAGATTCCACAGTGACCATGATCGGTGAACTCGCAAAGACATACATCTCCGATGACGATGAGTTCAGGAGTAGCTTCACGGATCGCCCGCACTGCCCTGGGAACTACTCCCGAAGGATCTACAGAACTTGACCCTACAGGATCCTTGTGATCGGGAATGCCGAACAAGATAACCGCCGGAACTCCAGCAGCCTGGATCTGTTTGGCGCGTTCTCCGATCATGTCCGAAGAGAACTGCGCCTGCCCTGGAAGAGACTCGATGGGTCTTTCGACAGCTTCCCCATCACAGATGAAAAGTGGTTGGACGAGACCATGACGCGTGAGACGGGTCTCGGCCAGCATCTCTCGCAACACACGGCTCTGTCTCAACCTGCGCATTCTCCGGAATGGAAAACTCGCCATCTTCAGCCTGCCTTCAGTCCCGGATTCCTGGAATCGCCATGGAATTCACCCGGTAGGACCCATCGTACCACCGGCAAGGAGCTTTTCGCAGGCAACGACGATATCTGCAGGTGTCGACCTTTGAGCAATCTCGACATTCTGCCAACCTTGAGCCTGTAATTCCTGTGCAGTGGTCACTCCTGCAGCCACTGTTGGGATCGCGAACAATGATTCTCGCACATTTCCGGAACGCGACAGCACTGCCCGAACAGAGGCTGGACTGCTGAATATGACCCCTGAACGCGCACCTTGAACTTCGAGATCCCACTTCATTGGATCGAGTCCGGGCTCTACCTGAGTCCTGGTGGCTTCTGCTCTTATTACCGAGAATCCAGCTTCGCTCAATTGATCGACGATGGTCGGGAGTCCTGAGTCACTGGTGAAGTGGATCGATTCACAGGGTTTCACCACCGAGATCACTTGCTGTACCAATTGGTCAGCACCTGTTCCATCACCTTCTACATCCACTTCATATCCGCGCGCCCGGACCGCATCGGCAGTTGCCGAGCCAACTGCGGCCCAGCGCATACTATCCAGTTGACGGTAGTCTTCTTGCTCCAGAAGCGAGAAGAAATGTACTACAGTCGTTGCGCTGGTAAAAACCAGCAAGCCATCTCGCCCAAGATTTAACAGGGGAAAACGAACAGAATCCCTCTCCCCCTCGATCAGTTCCAGAGCTGGAGCAAGAAAAACGTCTGCTCCCCTGGCAGTGAGCGCCTCATGCCAGGAATCAGACCGAATCCGGGGCCGGGTCAGGATCCATCGGGAACCGCTGAGATTCTCTCCGGGCATCACCGTTCCCATCGGGCATCAAGTTGGCTGAGGATTTCATCACCTCCGGCTTTTCTGATCAGATCAGCCAATTTCACTCCCAGATCTGCAAATTCATCGAAGCGCCCTTCGAGACTGAGACGGATCAATTGTGATCCATCGGGAAGACCCAGAGCACCACAGATGGTGATCTGGTGTCCCGAACAGACGGCGTATGCCCCGACGGGAAGGTGGCAACCTCCACCAAAAGCAGCAAGAAGACCTCTCTCTGCCTCTACGCAGCGACGGGTGGGTAGATGATCCAGTTTAGAAATGATCGAGATCAACTCCTCATGAGAAGATCTGACCTCAACCGCTAATGCTCCTTGACCGGGCGCAGGGGTGATTTCAGTCGGCGATATGGAACAGCGGATTCGATCTTCCAGGCCCAGTCTTTTCAATCCAGCACACGCAAGTACTAGGCCGGCATCTCCTCGCTCTGAGTGCACGCGAATTCGCGTTTCAACATTACCTCTGATTCCGGCTACTTGCAGGTGAGGATATTTGTGGAGAATCTGAGCACTTCTCCGCAGAGATCCAGTAGCAACAACCGCACCAGCGGGTACATCGACTAGCCCGGGGTATTTAGCAGAGATCCATACATCCAGAGGGTCTTCCCTGGGGGGAATCGCTGCGACTAATAGTTCCTCAGGTTGTTCAATGGGAAGATCTTTCAGCGAATGCACTGCTACATCAACTTCATCTCTGGCCAGCGCTCTCTCGACTTCTGCAGTAAAAACTCCTGGAGAGCCCACCTCATGAAGCGGCGTAACCTGATCCTGATCCCCCCCGGTTTCGATCAGGACCATTTCGATGGTAACCCCAGGATGAACTTCGGTGATCCTATCTGCTACCCATCCCGACTGGGCCTGTGCAAGAGCACTGGATCGAGTTCCCAACCGTATCTTCAAGCAGAATCCTCGCTCTCAGGTCGATCTTCCATCTGGAACAGTGCTTCCAATTGCTTCAGGAAGCGTGGTTCTAGATCTCCCCCTTGAGCACGCAAATCTTCTGTCGGCTTGTGAAGCACTCGCTTCACCAGTCGAGGCAGCAGAACCAGTAACTTCTCGTGCGTTTCCTGATCGACTTCATCCTTGAGGAGTTCGAGTTCGAACTGGCAAGCGTCTTCCATCGCTTTCCTGAGAGCCTTTAGTGCCGGCTCGGACCGGAGCCCATTGAGCCACAGTTCGAAGCGATGGGCCTCGTGGTCAACAATCTCGAGCGCTTCAGGAATTGCACTTCGGCGCTCGTCCAGGTTCTCTTCTATCAGCCGTGCGAGATCATCGAGATTGTTGAGGAATACCTGGGGTAAGTTGCCGCAATCAGGCTCGATGTCGCGAGGCACACCCAGATCGATGAGGAGTAAGGATCTCTTCCGCTCTTTCAGAACCGTTGAGAGTTCGTCTTTTTTGATGAGAGGGATTTGTGATCCTGTCGAACAGACCACAACATCGCTTTCCTGAATCGTAACGGCCAACTCATCGAGGGAGCCGGCTATGCCCCCGAATCTCTCTGCAAGTAGTTCAGCTCGCTCGGGGCTTCTGTTCAAAATCCTCAACTTCTTGTCTTTGATCGTATCTAGATTTTTCAGAACGAGTTCGGAGATCTCTCCGGCACCGATGATTCCGAAACTCAGCCCCTTCAAAGAACCGTGTATCTTTCGTGCTATCCACAGTGCGCCATATGCTACAGAAAGCGCACCATCTCCGAGTCGTGTCTCCGAACGTACGCGCTTCCCACAACGAAGTGCCTTCTCCCAGAGACGAATCATCACCTTCCCGGTGGCCCCGGCCTTATCCGAGAGATCTTTGGCCATCCTTACCTGACCGAGAACCTCGCTTTCTCCGATGATCTGGCTCTCGAGACCCGCGGCGATACGCATCAGCCGCCGTACCGACGCCCCATGAGAGTGAATTGCCGCACATTGGATGGGAACTCGAAAATCACGGTCAGTTTGCCACGTCTGTAATATGGAATTGAGTATCCCGAACCCTTCATGAGAATTATTGGCAAGGATGTACAGTTCGGTACGGTTGCATGTGGAAATAAGCAGGACATCTTCGATCTGATACCGGTGACGAAATTCAGTGAGAAATTGAATCGCCTGGTCGTGAGAAAACACGATCTTCTCTCGTACCTCAATCGGAAGGATCTGATGATCCAGTGCCAGGCAATTGATTCTCATTGGGCGTGAAATCCAAACAGCGCAATCCAACCGATGATGAAGACGACTCCGCAAAAGCCGAGCAATGAAAACCAAGCCCTGGTTGCTATCACTGAACCAGTGGAACGTGGAAACAGGGTGAGGCATCCGAAAATTCCCCACAAAATCATCGTTACGACAACATCTGGTTGCTGAAACTCGGAATAAGTCCGATTCAGAAACAATGATGTCAGCAGTGTCATCGTGAGAGCAGTAGCAGCAATCCCTGTCGAAATTCTGTTGAGCCTGGCGATTTCCTCCAGAGATGAGAGGCGTTTAAAAAGGAAACCGAATCGGCCGTTCTTGATCGAATTGCGCAGCAGCATCCAGAGTGCTCCGTGAATACCGGCGATGGCAACTCCTGCCACCCCGATGAGCGCCGAAAAGGCATGCACCGAGGTGAGTGAGTCGATGATTCGCTCGGATGTCTCGCTCACCCTGAGGGTGAAACTAGCACTCCCAATCTGGAGGAGAAAAACCAGTGAAAAACTGTAAATCAGAGTGGAACGATCTCCAGAGAACTTGACGAGCAGGATCTGCAGTACGGCGATACACCATGCCAGCAGAGATAATGAGTCCCACTGGCTGGCAACCGGACAGGCTCCAACCTGCACACCGCGCATGACAAGAGCCAGGAGATGTAGTGACGTGGTGCCGAGAATCCAGTTACCAATTGCACCAGAGCCTCTGTGTTCACCGGTGAGAATCCGACGCTCTCCTGCAAGGATGACTCCGTACAGAACCGTCAGCAAAATGGAGAAACCATTGGTGAGGAACTCGATGGAGACCCCTCTCCGAGGACACTATCAGTCGAGAGCGGCGATGATCTCGTTTTCCAGACCAGGGAATGACTGCATGTAATCGAGTCGTTCCTTGCGAATCCTCTCGACATGAGCCGTGTACTCGTCCCCCCGGCCCTGCTCATGGTACAGGAAACGGGGTTGGAGGATTCCTCGATCTTCCGCCTTGATTCCAGGAACTTCGGTGGCCACTTGGTAACCAAAGTCAGGATCACGCTCCCAGGTGATCGCTCCCTCGGCAATTCCCTTGACGATGGCACTGGAGTGCGGAATACGAACTTTCTGAGATCGGTCATCGGCATAGGATCCACCGACTCGGCCAGTGTTCATGAGGAAGACTTCCATGGGATGGCTTCTGAGAAGTTCCAGGAAACGGTTCCCTTGCTGGGAGTGCAGTAGAGGGAAGAAGGGGTTTGTACCGGGCACTCGCAGGAACTTTCCTTCTTCATCTTTTCCACCAGCACTGGTGCCCCGTGTCTCTCCAAGCATGAAGTAGGCGGCTGCTTGTTTGGCGTCAAGTTTGCAAACTGCCGGGATGATGTTCTCATTCCGGTTCAGAATCAGAAGGAAATCGGCCTTTGGAATTTCTCTCGCATCGATGGCCCCATCGATGTCCTCCATACGGATGACTGCTCGACCATTTTGGGTATACGACTCATCGAAAAAGTCGATCGCTCCGGATTCGTCCTGGGCAACATTTTCCAGATAAGATTCTCCACGACATACCGCAGCATGGATCGTCGGCTCATCATCAACCGAGAGCGCGAATGTCTTCGCAAAACAGCCATTCTCTGTCGCCTGAATGGTTCCATCCGGCATCAGAGCGACGAAGTCGTCCTGAACCGGACCTGATCCGTTTTGCCGGGTAAATGTCGTGGTCGTTTTTCCCGTTCCGCTCAGCCCCACGATGAGAGCAACCTTCTGGTCACTACCGACCGGGATGACCTTGCAGCCGGCATGAAGAGCCAACCCTCCCTGGTCGTAGATTCTTGAATTCCACATCCGGAGGCCGCCTTTTTTCGATTCTCCGAAGTAGTCGGAATTCAACACACGGGTCAACCCAGCCTCGAGATCAACAGAGATACAACGACCATCCGGATACCCTTCGGCCACAACACTTGGTGTGTAAACAACCGTCAATTCCGGCTCCCACTGATCATTTTCCGTGCCATCGAGTGGGTAGTAGAGCAGATTCTGCATCGCTGCAATATTGGCGTAGGCCCTCTCCATCCAGAGGCGAGCGGAAGTTCTGAATTTGGGGTGGTTCCCGATGTATCCATCGACACAGATCATCTCAGCATCCTTGATGTAGTCGTCCTGAAGGATAGCGAGTCGTTCTCCTTCTTTCCGTGATATGCACTGGTCG
This sequence comes from Planctomycetes bacterium UBA1146, assembly GCA_002311345.1. Lineage (GTDB taxonomy): Bacteria > Planctomycetota > UBA8108 > UBA1146 > UBA1146 > UBA1146. The sequence goes on from DCAA01000038.1 coordinate 15,914, forward strand.
CTGTGGCGAGATTGATCATCATCGATGATATATGTGGATCTCTTGGAGCGAGAAATGACCTCGGTATGCACGTTATAATTATCGAACCCGGTCAATCGAGCATTCGGCATAGTTGCTGTCAACTCGCGCAAGAGTTCCACACTGGGACGAAATATCATCGCCCTGGGTTCGATCTTGATCTGGTTCAAGGTGGCCATGCCTCTCCTTTTCAACAACCGGATAGTCGAAATCGCTGGGTAGTTTGAGACGGGACTAGGCTACCATCGAGGCCCGTGACAGCACACCAAAGCGCAAGGATTCACGGAAATTCGAAATCAGGCTCTTCCTGCTTGAATCTTGCATTCTGAAGACAGTTAGACATCCAGCAGATCGATCTCCAGAGGCGCTCACATGGCGCTGTTCCGGTCCAGAAACCTGTGATCTCTAGACACCTCATTCTGCCCACGAGATCTCCGGACAGTGCTCATCGGCAAGATCAGCCGTGTCAGGATCCACGTCTTGGCGTGAACAATATTTCTTGAGAACCGTGAGCGCTTCTTCAAGAGAATTCCATTGCCCTTTCAACCGAATATCTTTCATGCAAACCGGGGGGAAATCGATCCTCCAGGCAACTTCTCCCTTACCCAGCGATACTGAGGCTACTTTCAGCCCACCTTCTGCGTGACTGGTCATCTTTGCCATTCCCTCCTGCAGACTCGGTTCCCAACTGCATTTCGAAATACCGAGTCGATATCCGAGATACTATTCCAGGAGAGCCTCCCTCCAAACCATTTCCAGGGTCTACTTGCTCATTCCATGCCCCGGCCTCACCATTCCATCTCTTGTTTAGCTGTAAGGATGTCATCGAAGCGCGGAGTTTTATGCGGGATTACGATGCTCTGATTCTTGATCTGGACGGCACACTCCTCAAGGACGATGGCACGATCCCTCCTGCTACTCGTATAGCGCTTCAAAGAATCTCCGCTGAAGACATTCATGTGATGATCGCAACCGGACGATCAGAACAATCTGCAGAACCTGTCATTCAGGATCTGGGTATTCTCAATCCCTCGGTCATCTACAACGGAGCTGCCATCTGGTGCCCCAGAGAAAAGCGACTCATCGAGGAACGGCATCTGGCCGATGACCATCTCGAGTGCCTGCTGAGTTTTGCAGAGGTAGAGGGATTGCTACCTGTGGTCATGTGTGCCGGATCGAAAAGAGCTCTTTCTCCTAGTAGTGAAATATTTAATTACGCCCTGCACGATATGAAGGACATCGAGATAGTTTCCGAGGCAGAGATGCGGGTCGAGCGTCCGATCAGGCTCTCTCTGTTCTCGGACAGACATCAAGATACAGATAGTTTTGCCAGGAGTGTTCGCAATGTTTCGTCGACCGATGCTTACCTGACGTGGTTCCCACTCAACTTGCTACCATCACATCGCGACAGCCCGCTCCAGGTCGTAGATATTCAACCACAGTGTGAAGGAAAAAAAGAAGCGCTCCGTTACCTCCAGGAATCCAGGGGCATCTGTGCAAATCGTTGTGTCGCTATCGGTGACGCACCCAATGATATTCCAATGGTCGAGGCTGCGGGGCTTGGTGTTGCCATGGGAAACGGGATGGATGAACTGAAGGAGGTGGCAAACCGGGTCATCGGCTCAAACAATTCTGCGGCCATAGCAGAACTGGTTGACGAACTATGGCCCTGAGTACCGGAAGAGATATCAGAGTTAGTACTCAGTTCCGGAGTATAGACCGGCTACCTGATCACCGTATCCGTTATAGAGAAGGGTCGCTCTCCTTCTTCCTGTCCCGATATCTCGCTCCATTGCCTGACTCCATCGTGGATGTGGCTTCGAGGGGTCGACATTGGAAAAGAAACCGTATTCCCGCGGGAGCGCCTGGTTCCAGAAAGTTCCGGGACGCTTCTGTGTGAACTCGATCCGGACGATGGATTTGGGTGACTTGTACCCGTACTTCCATGGCACCACGATTCGCCAGGGAGCACCGTGTTGCATCGGTAATCCGTGTCCAAAGATACCGACACACACCATCGCAAGATCGTGTCGCGCTTCATCGAGCCGAAGCGCCTCGAAATATGGCCATGGCCACTGCTTGTCCTTTTGTCCCGGAAGACGATCTTCGTCCAGAATCGTGACGAAACGGATGTACTTCGCTTTTCCTAGCGGTTTACAGCGATCGATCAATTTTGCCAGTGGATACCCGGTCCAGGGAACCTGCATCGCCCATGTCTCGACACATCGAAATCGATAGACCCGTTCTTCGAGTGGTGCCAGTTTCAGCAAATCTTCAAAATCGAGAGTAAAGGGCTTCTCCACAGCTCCTGCGACCTCGATCTTCCAGGGATCGACTTTGAAGTTGCGCGCCATTCTCCAAACACCTGATTTACTGGACGTGAACTCGTAGAAGTTGTTGAAGACCGAGGCGATCTTCTCCTCCGTAAGAGTACGAGGTGCGATGCTGTATTTTTCTGACCTCTTCGCTGGAAACAGATCCTTGCCCAGATCACCGATTGCAGGACGAAAGGTATCGCTGTTATAGGACTGCGCTTCACCAGTCCCGGAAACTCCGCGGAGTAATCCGGAGAGGCCCAATGTCGAAAGTCCTGCGAACCCCAGTCCCATACCTCGGATGATGGCTCTCCGATCGAGATAGCTACCCTCTGGAGTGACCGGTTCCTGCTCTGGGGCCATCGTTTGATTCCCTCTCTCGTGTTACAGCCATCGAGACGCCGAATTCGGAGTCACATTATCCCAGGCTATCTCATCATCTCACGTGCTCAAGCCGGCAATAGACTGCTTCATCGCTGTCTTCACGGTTGACGAATTCAATCGTTATCCGGTTCCGGAGTGCTGGAAACAGTTGCAAGTGGTAACCGCACCGTCATGGCCCTGGTGCCACCCTCGACTTTGGTGGCGGTCCAGGCAACGATGACCGCTCCATTCGTTACGGCCACGATACGGGGAAAGCCACTGATCCTGCCGGGATCGACCCGGGCAATCCGGTGCGAGGAAGCAAGCGGCTTCCCCGGTGTCCAGCGCCGAACCCGCACCTGAGCATCATCTCCTTCTCGCTCGATCCAGCACACCACGAAGGAGCCATCGGCAAGACCTGCCAGATCCACACGTCCTATCGGCCTTCCGTCATCGAGACGCTGAGGTGGGGAGGATCCTGTTTGAGAATCATCAAGGAGCTGAACTCCCAGCACCGCTCCTTGAGGTGAAGGTTTACCCAGAACACGTTGGGCTCCGGTATACCAGGCAACCGCGTTCTTGCCCGCAGCACTGGAAACCGCCGGACCGTTAACAGGACACCCCTCCTGAACCCAACCGTCCTCGTGAACCAGTCCTCGAGCCGTGACCTTCCCATCGACATCTTTGAGCCAGGAGATATCACGAACCTCGAGAAAATCTCGATCTCGATAGGTCACAAGAATTTGCTCTCCATCGACAACCACATCGACAGGGCAGCAATCGCAGACCCTGTCATCGAGCAACCTATCGGTACCTCTCTTGCCATTCGCATCGATGGTCGTGGCCCGTAAGGTCATCGCCTTTCCGGAGCCGCCGGCCATCGCTCGACCATCAAGCCAGGCGAGAAAGAATCGATCACCGAGCGGTCGCAGGGCAACAAAGCCATGTTCTGTCGAAGAAGAATCTCGGTGTGGGATGATTGGATCGCTCCAGGTCTTTCCATGATCACGCGAAATGCTGACCTTGACCCCATAGGAATAGGTCTCTGCAGAAATTCGATCGAGCCAGTGAACAGCGATGGTTCCATCGTCAAGTACCGCAGCAGACGGAAAATCCGCCCAGTTCACAAACCACCCCACCCCCCGCGCTGCCGTCACAGGTTCACTCCACCCGCTCTTGCCCAACGTTGCGATCTGGAGGCGATCCCCTTTTCCATCGGGATCGGGTTCTACCCAGGTGAGAAGTGCAGCTCCGGTTGCATCGACCGTCAGATTGGGAAGCGCAGACCCAGGCAGGGCAGAGACCCGCAGAGGTTCTATCCGAAGGGTACTATCATCGCGCTTCAGGGCCGCATCATCGGACAACGAAAGCAATGGTTCACCCATCATGCAAACAACGAATATGAGCAGAACTGGGAAGAGGAGAAAATACCTGCTTCGATCAATAACCGGCTGCATGACCATCTTTTCTCGATTCACTCGCACCGACCCACACACCTTTTTTCGAATCTCTCATCACTGCTTGATATCCTCCGAAGAGGCCCTTGCGATCTCCTATTTTGTGCCCACGTTTGCGCAACTCCTCGATCACCGCAGGCGAAAACCCCGATTCAAGTGCAACCTCTCCACCATCTTTCATGATGGAACCTGTCGGTTGCGAAGAACCAACGTGCACCAGGCGAGGAGCATCCCCTGCCTCCTGTAAGTTCATTCCGAAATCGATGATGTTCATCAACACCCATGCCTGTGCCTGAGGCTGGGTTGCCCCCCCCATCACACCGAAGGAAAGCCATGGTTGTCCATCGCGGGTCGCAAACCCGGGAATTATGGTGTGGAATGGTCTCTTTCCCGGCGCATATACGTTGGCATGACCATCCTCGAGGCAAAACAACTCCCCGCGATCTTGCAATCCAAATCCGAGACCCGGTGGGCAGACCCCGCTACCGATCCCCCGGTAGTTACTCTGGATCAACGACACCATGTTGCCTGCAGAATCTGCAACCGAGAGGTATACCGTATCTCCATGATCGGTCTGGGACCTTCCCGTATCAATTCTCTGCTTGGCCTCGGCGGGGTCGATCTTTGCTCGTAACTCGTTGGCATATTCCTTGGAGATCAGTCGCTGCAGCGGAACATCGTGGAAATCCATATCGGCGTAGTCCCGGGCTCGATCCTCAAAAACCAGTTTCTTCGCCTCGATAAAGTGATGGAGAAGATCAGCGCTACCGAATCCCCAATCCTTGACCGGAAATCCTTCCATGATGTTGAGGAGTTCCAGCACCGCGATCCCCTGGCCGTTGGGAGGAAGTTGCCACACCTCGATGCCCCTGTAACTGGTGCTGACCGGTTCGATCCATTCACCACGATGCGATCCGAGATCCTCGACGGTGACGTATCCACCATGTTCCTGGACGAAAGCCGCGATCCGTTCGGCCACTGGCCCCTCATAGAAACCACCACGACCGTTGGTGGCGATCTGTTCGAGAGTAGTTGCCAGATCGGGGTTCTTCCAGATCTCTCCGACAGCGGGCGTCTTGCCTTCTCTGGTAAAAGTCTCGCGGAACCCAGGTTGTTCCCCGAGCACTCGGGCACTGATTTTCCAGTAGTGGGAAATCAATTCGGTAACGGGAAATCCCTCTCGCGCATGGCGGATCGCCGGAGCTAGAACCTCATCGAGAGGAAGAACACCGAATCGACCATGCAACTGGGTCCAACCATCGACACAACCGGGAACCGATATGGGCAAGGTTCCGTGTGCTGGAATCTCTTCTTTTCCCAGAGCAGCGACCTCCTGGCGCAACTTGTCCAGGGTCAATGATCGAGGAGAACGACCGGAACCATTGAATCCGTGCAACTTCTTTTCCTTGGCATCCCAGACGATGGCAAACAGATCTCCCCCGATGCCACTTCCTGTCGGTTCCATCAATCCAAGGCATGAGTTGGCAGCGATGGCTGCATCGACAGCGCTGCCTCCGGCCCGGAGAATCTCCAGCGCAGCATCGGTCGCAAGAGGATGACTGGTGGCAGCCATACCGTGAACTGCATAGACCTCGGAACGGGTTGCGAAGGGACGACCGGTGATGCGATCTCCACTGGTGATCTTCGCTGATAGGCTGAGAAATAGGAGCAAGAGCAGCAGGAATTTCATCTTCGTGTATTACCGTCCGATCTTCCTTGAAGAGGAGGAGTCATCCTAACGATGTTGGAAGGGACACGGAAGCGTGGTGGAGTCGCACTCTCAGATACGCCAAGGAGGCTGGAGGTGCGATTCTGCCTCTGTGGGAGTGTCAGCGGTGGTTCATTCTCCTGTCGTGGCTTATTCTCCCACTCACCTACTCAGGAGCAGGAGCCCGGATGTCGGACGGTGACAACCAGAAACTCTTCGAACAGGCTTGCCAGCTCATTCCCGGCGGCGTGAACAGTCCGGTAAGAGCTTTTGGTTCCGTTGGAGGAACCCCCAGATTCATCTCGAGAGCAGAAGGGTGTCGGATCTTCGATATCGAGGGAAAGGAATATATCGATTTCGTCGGTTCCTGGGGCCCGATGATCCTCGGACATGCTCATCCGCTAATCCTCGATGCCATCGCGGATACCCTGAAGGATGGAACCTCGTTCGGAGCTCCCACAGTGGCCGAAGTAGAACTCGCTTCCCTGATCGTGGAGATGGTTCCTTCAGCAGAGATGGTGCGCCTCGTCTCCAGCGGAACCGAGGCTACGATGTCAGCGCTGCGGCTCGCCCGGGGCATCACCGGACGAGACCTCTGTATCAAGTTCGAGGGTTGCTACCACGGTCACGGCGATTCATTTCTGGTCGCTGCCGGCTCTGGCGCAGCCACTCATGGGAATCCATCGAGCCCCGGAGTTCCTGCCGGCACGGCAACTCTGACCAGCGTTGTTCCCTACAACGATCTGGAGGCCGTTCAAACCGTGATGAAAACTGATGGTGACAACGTCGCGGCCATCATCGTCGAACCGATCGCCGGTAACATGGGCTGCGTTTTGCCGACACCAGGATTCCTGGAAGGGCTGCGAGATCTCTGCACCCAGTTCGGATCGTTGCTGATCTTCGATGAAGTGATGACCGGTTTCCGGGTCGACCCTGGCGGGGCTCAGGGCTTACTGGAGATCGAGCCGGACATCACCACGCTGGGCAAGATCGTCGGGGGTGGTATGCCGATGGGAGTGATCTGTGGACCCAGCCAGTTGATGGAGAACTTCTCCCCCACTGGCACCATTTATCAAGCCGGTACCCTCAGTGGAAATCCGCTCTCGGTTGCCGCAGGAATCGCCCTGCTGACTCAACTACGAGACTGTGCAGACGAAATCTACCCGGCCCTGGAAGCAAAGGGCAAACAACTGCAGGACGGGTGGCAACGAGCCCTCGATGGTCATGGTGTGGCTCACTGCTGGAATCGCGTCGGATCGATGTTCGGTCTCTTCTTCACGGAGGGTCCGGTGAACAACTTCAGCGATGCTTCTGGTGCCGACGAGCAGATGTTCCGCCGCTTCTTCCACGGTCTGCTGGCCTCAGGAGTCGCCATCGCCCCCTCTCCCTTCGAGGCGGGCTTTTTGTCGATGGCTCATTCCGAACAGGACATCGATCACACCACTTCCATCATCGAGAAACTCAACCTCTGATATTCACTCCAGAACCTGTTTGTCTTGCTGCCTGGAAGCGAACAGCAAGGGAAGAATAAAGAAAAAGCCCCTCGATCGAATCGATCGAGGGGCTCTTGAAGATCCAGAGTGTATCTACACTCTAAATGTCGTCTGCATCTCCGTCACAGCCAAGGCCATCACCAGGAGTAGGATCGAGATCGCTACCCGGGAATGGAGCTTCCGGCGCCGGTCCGTCGAGGAAGCGATAGTTGAAGATGTAGATACAGTCGGAAGCATCAATCCCACCGTCATCATTGCTATCGCATGCATCGTCACATGTTGGCTCAGGACCCATCTGGAACAGGTAGTTAATCCCGTAGATGCCGTCAGCGATGTTGACCGTCGAGTCATTGTTGCAGTCTCCACGGACGAAACTATTGAAGTTCACCACTGTCATGGTGCCGTCAACTAGAGTTGGTTGCTGCTGAGTGGTCTGCCCTGTCACGACTATGATGTCCTGCGGGGGGTTCCCGAGGCCATCTACCCATGCGATGGCGCTGGCGCCTTCTGCATCGGTGGACCAACTAAGCTCAACGAGATCGGTCTGGGAACCTGCTGGAATCACGTTGTCGATGGGAGGACTCATGTCAGCCACTCCACCCATGACGACTTCGCCAGAACTGCCGGACTGAACCGCGAAGAATTCGAAAGCAAAGAGCGGAGACACTCCGGAGAGGCCGAGAATCGTATCATCGTAGGTCACGTTCATCTGAATCGCATCGACACCAGGCATGGTGACGTTGTTGAGGCTCAGAGTGGTACTGGCCGGATCACCAAGAACCGCGAGTCCCGAGGAGGCAATCAACTGGTTCGGGTTTTCGGGCTCCACATCTGCACAGTTCGTTACCGGCACAATACTGGCACCGCCGACCACCGCCACGGTGGAAACCGGAGGAGCACCGAGAGTGTCGCAGAAGCAGATTTGTGAATTGGCTGTTCCATCGATGGTGTAAGTCATCGTGAGCATCTCGAAGCCGGTCGTTCCAGGAGCAACCGTAGCGCAACCGGTGAAGCAGATGACAACTCCCTGAGTGACACCACCTGGCTCGAGGTTGATGTTGTCGAAATCAACGGGACCGCCATTTTTGGCGGTGTCGGTATCAGCGCCAGTGACAACGTCCGTGAGGCTGACGTTAGCGGTATCGTGACAAACCCCGTAGGACCATCCCTGAACTTCTCCACCAAAATTGTCAAGTATTGAAGCAGCACCGTGGGAACTCCCAGGGGCACCCTCAATCAATGCCGGCGACATACTAAAAACGTAATCAGGATCGCCACCGCCGGCGTCTACTGTAGTTGTGACCATGAAAATAACGGCCAGGACTACGAAGCCTGTCATGAATTTACGAAGCATTTGCATCGTTCCTTTCGCTGTCGCTCCCGGGCATCGAACAAGACACCCGTTGCACACCCCATGTTCTTATCTTAGACACACCTCTGTAGTGCTTTGATCCCGATCGCCTCAGACACACATCCGAGAATATTACGAGCAGTCGCACCCTTTCAGATCCGAAAACGGATCCGACATGTCTCCACAAAAATCAAAACTCATCCAAGGGAGGGAAAATGATGCGCACGCCAGCAACGCTGCAAGGTCTACGGCGCACACCATCCAACCTCCTCGGAGTTCAATACCGCTCCCACCAAGGGCGAGAGGAGAACTCCAGAGCCAAAGTAGCGAAAGAAGCCGAAACGGATCCTCAAGAAGGACCAGGAGAAAACCACCCGAATTCTTTGTTCTACTAGAGCCCAAGCCCTATCGAGTATATCGGCTTATCGGTCCATGCCAAGTAGTGAGGCCTCTGTCTGATGTGACAATTATCCGCATCCAGACAAGGAAATATACATGAGGACGACCACGACCCCGTAAACCTCGACCCATCCGGAAAGGAGTGAGGAGTGAGGAGCAAACTAGGCCTTGGCGCACGAACAAGCCATGGCCGTTCTCACAAACATCGGCCCTTAGAGACGTATGAGGAACGAATCCGAATCCCACTACGTCCCGGGCTACCCTGGATGTAAACGTTGATCACGCCCCATGTCAATCATTCTTACTGCATACAAACTCAAGGAGGTCACGTAGTTCATCCGGACTGAGAATCCAGTGAGTCTCCGGCATTGCAGAAATCCCATTGTCGGTCTCGTAACCCTCCAGAATCACGCCTGAAGGATCGACCAGGCTCTGCAACATCTGTTCTCTCGATCTCCGCTCGATCAGATTATCGAGCGGGGGACCAGAAACTCCACCTCTGCCTTGTCTCACATGACACCTCTGACACTGGGCAACCGGGTGATCGATGAAGATCTCCCTGCCCCGGTCTCTATTTCCACCCGCCAACGCCCAGCGATGATCGTCGAGACGGTCTTCTCCTTTGCCTTCCCTGAGTTTGACGGCTCGATTCCTGAGCTCCCGAGAATCACTGGTGGTGGCTGCCATCAATACGTCGAGATGCAACTCAGCCTCGAGATCGTCCCTCTCGAGCGCATCGAGCCAAGCAGTGAGAAGCGCTAACGTCTCCGATTCTTTCTCGGCTCCGATAGCACGGATCGCTAACTGCCGAATTTCAATCTCATTGGTGTCAGAGGTCAATTGTTCCAGTTTTTGCAAACGAACGCTCCGGTCCTCCTCGAGTCGCTCCGCCTCGACGCGAAGTGCCGCGACCGGGGCAGATCGAGCTCGATCTCGAGCGATCCCGGCACTATCAGGATAATGCTCGACGATCTGACGCAGCGCCTGAATTCTGAACGAAGCCTGCTGCGATTCGTCGATAAGAATTCTCTCGTTGATCGAAAGGGGAAGATCAATGCCGTGAACACTGGCGGCCTGTTGAGCGAGACCCGCAAGTTGATTTCCCTTTTGAATCAAATCCAGCAATGAAGCCGACACGGCTGATTGAATCGCCTCAGCGGTCCTCTGTGGACCCGCGTAGGGTCGAATCGTTCCTCTGACGAGGTCTCGTGGTCCAGGTTCTCGCCAGTCGATCAACGCCTCGATCGCCAGCCTCCCGGCCTTGCTCGGAATGTCATCGCGACCTGCAAGCCGTACCAACGCAGCGGCATGCCTCGTATCTCCATGGCGCAAGGCCGCATCGATCACTCTTCTCAGGTAGGGAAGTCGATGATCTCCCATCGCTTCCAATGCACCTTCTGGAGCTTCCACATGAAACAAAACACGGTCCGCAAGAGCGGGCATTGCATCCAGCACATACAGGTCGTGAATGGCGCGTGCCGCCTCGGTGGCGATCTGAGCGTCCTCGTCCGCCAGGAACATCGAGATCACCGGATGCACACCGGGAGACCTACGCCCAGCGTCTCCATCCGGATGAGCAAAGAGAAAACCAGGGTGATGTTTCTTGCGTAACGCAAGCAAGACAGCGAGACGTACTTCTCGATTGTCGGACATCGCGTGATTCATCAGATCCTTTGGCTCCGCCGATCCGGCGAGCCCCATCACCGCAGCATGACGTAGCATAGGATCGGAGGGGCCTTCGTCACGGGCCATCTCCAGTAACCGATCGGTGGCATCTCGAACACCGATTCGACCGAGAGCGAGTGCGGCATGAAACTTGACTCTGGCCGCGGGATCATCGAGCAAACGCACTAACCGAGAACTCGACTGCCGGTGGCGAAGATCACCTAGCACCCGGGCCACCTGCGCTCGCACCTCCGCTTTCTCGTCATCACAGAGATCTGCCAGCGAAAGGAGTTGGATCGCTCGGTCTTCGCCTGCACGAACCCATTGCCACACCCCCCAGATGCCATGCAGGCGTGCTTGTAAGATGATTCCGTTGTGAGCAGCCTCGTTCAGTACCGACAGTGATTCATCATCTCCACCGGCAAGATGGAACTGCACCCGCTGCCGAACTCTTTGATCAGGATGGCCCAGAAGAGTGGAGAGTTGCTCAACCGGAAGAGAATCCAGATCGGTGGTGAGCCAGTGACCAACTCGATGCTGCTGACTGGCAAGCTGGCTTTCTGGATGCCATACCTCGATCAGACGACCCCGATCTGTCGAGACCCAACCTCCTCCCCACGCGGAAATCCACATCTTGCCATCGGGTGTGAAATCGACATCGGTGCAGAGCACTTTGTTGACGAACACTCTGGAATCTGCGAGGCGAAATCCTGCTCCCTGTTGCTCGAGACGGAACCTCCACACCGAGGAATTGCCAGGACTACCACGGAAATCACAGAGGTAGAAACAATCCCGGTTCTGTTGGGGCAATCCGGTCCCCGGGTAATGAACGAGACCGGAGGGACCGCTGGTCAGGTGAGCGATGGGAGGCAGGGCCCAGGCCGGCCGCACGGGGTGGTCGAGTTGCCAGATCCCCTCCTGATTCCAGGGGCCACGCTGGTTGGACCCCTCCAGCGTCTGGTACTCCATCCTCCAGCCGCTTTCACCGCCCCACACGATCTGAACCAGGCGCGCCTTGTCGCCGGCATCGGAGTTGTTGTCGCCGGTGAACAGGTCTCCGCGGTCGTCGAAGGCGAGTTCCTGCGGATTGCGAAGGCCAACGTGCACCACCTCGAGGTCGCTTCCATCCGGTTCACAGCGAAATACAGCGCCGGAACCCGGATCCGTGAGCAATCGTCCATCGGCAGTCTCGAGATGATAACCGCGATCTCCGATCGACCAGTAGATGCGACCATCGGGTCCACGTACCACACCATGCATATCGTGACCACGTAGGGCGATCCGCACTCCGAAGCCGCGCTGGATCGAAACCTGCGTCTCAGCGACACCATCGTCATCGTTGTCCTGGGCCAACCACATATCCGGGATGTTGGTGATCCAGGCACGACCCTCCTCGATGAGAACTCCGGCCAGGGTACCGCCGAGTGGTTCGTTGTAGACAGGCGTGAACAGGTTCCTCGCATCCAGGATGCCATCGCCGTCACTATCAACAAGACGTGTCAGCCGATCATCATGTGCGGTGTAGTATTGCATTCCATCCTTACGACGATCCTTGTGTTTTTCGTACATCGCCAACCGATCTTCGACCGTCTCGAGAGCGAGATCATCCAGCAACCAGTAGGGACTGGATCTGTTGTCCTCTACCCCATTCTCCTGCCGTGCTGATTCGCAAACATAAGCACGCCCCTGTCCGTCAATGTCGAATGCGACGGGATCTCTCACCAGTGGTTCAGCTGCCACTAATCGTTTCTGAAAACCTGTAGGGATTTCAATTCTCTCCAGCGAATCGACGGCTTCCTGAGACCAGCGATCAGCATCGGTACCGTCAGTTACAGGATCGGCTACAGGATTACTGATGAGGAAAGTTGAAAGTACGAGAGGGATGAGATGCGTAAAGGACACGGAGCCTCCAAACCTCGAAAGGGACGAGGAAACTGTCACCATTCATAGAAACTGAAATGGAGGTGGTCAAGTTGGTCGAGGAATTCCTTCTTCATGAAAAATCCATGAAAAAGGCTCCGCCGGCGAATCGCCGACGGAGCCTTTGATACCAACGCTGTTATCAGAGTAGTTTCAGGGACAACTCTGATAGCTCTCGCAATCGAGAGAATCTGGCGTCGGATCGACACCACACGATCCCCAGGGGGCTTCTGGAAGAGGGCCACCCAGGAAAAGGGCGTTGAAGTGGTAGATCGCATCTGCAATCTGAACAAACCCATCGTCATTCTCGTCAAGAGAATCAAGGCAAGGTGGTTCCGCGGCTCCCGAGAAAACGTATCCAAGAATGTAGATCGCATCCGAGATGTCGAAACTACCGTCATCATTGGTGTCCCCCCTCATGAAGGAAGTCTCGCAACTTTCCACCGTCACAGTGAAGGACTCGGTAGTCGTATTTCCTGCCTCGTCAGTTGCCGTCACCATCACATCAGTGGATCCCACGGAGAACGTGCTACCCGAAGGCAACGATGTGGTGATGGAACCACCAGGACAGTTGTCGATGAAGCCTGGCTCGAGCCAATTCGCCACCGCGGTGCAGGTTACAGAATCAGGAATCAGCGAGATCGGAGCCGGGAGGTTCACGATCTGCGGATTCTCAGTGTCGGTGACAATGACCAGGAGATTATGAGTAGAAGCATTCGCATTCACGTCGACAGCGATGTAGGTAACCGTACTCTCTCCGATCGGGAAGAAACTACCTGGAGGAGTGTTCGACTGAATCGTATCGATTCCGCAGTTATCGGTAATGACAGGATCTGACCAGAATGCGCTGGACCCACACTGTCCTGGATAATTGGGAATTTCGATCTGAGTCGGCAATCCACTGATCACAGGACCATCTTTGTCGACCACGTTGACGTTGAAACTAGCGCTAGTTTCATTGCCATAGGTATCGATCGCAGTATAAGTGACCAGCGAATCACCTACTTCGAAGAATGAACCATTCGCCAACGAAGCAGTCACACTGGCCAGATCGCTGCAATCAGTAACACTCGGCTCATCCCAGGAAACCACTGCACCGCATAACCCAAATTCGTTGGTCACGACTATGTCTGCGGGCATTCCCGAGATCTGTGGTTGTTCAACGTCCAGCACGGTCACAGTGAAGAAGGACTCGGCGATGTTGCCCTGGAGATCAATTGCCGTGTACACGACAACATGGATGCCGATCGAGATCTCGCTCCCTGGAGCGATGTTAGATGTCAAGGTCACTTCCGTACAATCGTCCACCGTCGGTGTATCCCAGGTCACTGGTACCGAACAACTTCCGAGCGGGGCATCGAGCGTAACATCGAGTGGCATATTCGAGATCGTCGGCGCCTCTCCATCAATGATGGTGATCAGCGTGGTGAAATTCCCCTCGTTTCCGGCATCATCAATCGCGGTGTGAATAACTTCCGAGACACCGATCGGAAAGACCGACCCAGACCCATGGCTACTTGTCGCAGTAGCACCACCACACAGATCCGCCGCTTGGGGCAAGTCCCAGGTCGCCACTCCATCGCACTGTCCAGGAGTCGTGAAGAAGGACAACTCGGCCTGCACGTTGAGGAAGAAAGGCGCCTCTGCATCGACGATCGTTACCTCGAAACTGGATTCTGCGGAGTTTCCAGCTGCATCTGTTGCGGTATAGGTCACCAGATGTGTTCCCAGGGCGAAGACGGTCCCGCTCGAGTAATTTGAAGTCAAGGTCGACTCGGAGCAGTCTTGTACTGCCGGGGTTTCCCAGGTCGCGATCCCGGCGCAATTCCCCTCGATATTGTCGAAGGTGAGATTACCGGGTACTCCCAGGATGACCGGATCCCCTGTATCGATCACGGTGACAATGAAACTTGCTGTGGATGTATTCCCGCTACCATCGGTGGCAGTGTAGACCACCGTTGTAGTACCAATGGGGAATTCCGATCCGCTGGATTGACTTGGAATCAGCGACAATATTCCGGAACAATCACTCGCATCAGGCTCGGACCAACTTGCCACTCCATTGCAACTGTCTGGAGCCGAGTCCACCTGAACTGACGATGGAAGTTGAAAAATGAGCGGCATTTCCTGGTCGAGTACCGTGACAGTGAAACTGTCGGTCCCTGAATTTCCACTTGGATCGGTAGCAGTGTAGGTAACCAGGGTCTCTCCGATGGGGAAGGCATCGCCGCTGAGCGCATCGCTTGAAAGTTCGTAAGAGATGCAATCGGTTGCCGTGGGGTCCGACCATGTTGCGGTGGCTTCACAGGAACCCTCGGGTGCTACCACTTCGATATTCTCCGGCATGTTGGCGAGTAACGGAGCTTCTACATCCTCCACGGTGACGAGGAAACTGGCGACAGTCTGATTCCCTTCGGTATCTGTCGCGGTGTAGGTCACTGGCGTTGTTCCAATGAGGAACTCGCTACCGCTAGGATGGTCCACTTCCAGGGCACTGAATGTGCAATCAGTAGTGGTCACTTCAGACCAGATCACAGCCACACCACAACTTCCTGTGCGGTTTTCAACAGTGATATCAGCCGGAATACCGTGAATATGTGGCAATTCTCCGTCGACAACGATGATCAGGAAATTATCGCTCGAGGAGTTTCCGAACTCATCCGTGAAAGTGTAAGTGCCGATGTGATTACCAATCGGAAGAGTAGAGCCGTTGAGGATATCACTTGAAGCAGTGACCAAACTGCAATCGGATGTGGTTGGTTCTTCCCAGGTAACGATGGCTTCACACGCATCTGTCGGGGTAATAATCTCGACGATCTGTGGCATCTGCAAGATCGTCGGGGGAGTTGAATCCAGGATGATGACCGAGAAACTGGTCGAAATCTGATTCTGATCCAAATCCGTCGCGGTGTAAGTCACCAGGGTTTCTCCCACGACGAAGAGATCTCCGGGTTGATGAGTCGAGGAGATCTCCAACTCAGCGGTACAAAGATCGCTGAAGGTGGGAACTTCCCAGGTTGCCGCAAGTTCACAGACTCCAGTTGGATTCTCGACCGTGATCGGTAACTCCTGCGTTGTGACTACCGTCGGAATTTCCGCATCCAGGACCGTGATCGTGAAGATCATCGATTCGATGTTGCCCGCAGAATCGGTTGCAGTCGCCTCCACGCTAGTGACACCGAGATCAAAGGTATCACCAGAGGCATGACTCAGCACGATCTGAGGAATTGAACAGTTGTCCTGCGCATCCACGTCGATCCATGTAGCAGCAGCGCTGCAAGTACCGGGTTCGCTATCAATCACAACATCTACTGGTACAGAAGTGAACTCAGGAGCATCGTCGTCGACGACCGTAACGGTGAAGGAGCCCGAAGACTCATTCCCTGCCAGATCGACCGCGGTGTACGTCACAACGGTGTCTCCAAGAGAGAAAATGGATCCATTTTCAAGGCTGGAACTCAGGCTCTGCATACCACAGTCCTGTGCAGCAGGTTCTATCCAGCTCACTATTGCAGTGCAGTCACCAACATTGGTTCCTGCCGTGAAATCTGCCGGGAGACCAACAATAACCGGAGATTCGACATCCAGTACGTTGACGTCGAAACTCATGACGGCAGTGTTCCCGACGTCATCTGTGGTCGTGTAAATCACGGTCGTAAGGCCGATATCGAACGCAGTTCCCGATGCGAAGTTGGACTCCAGTTGGACTGAGCCACAGAGATCTTCGGCCGTCGGTTCGGTCCATTCCAGCACCGCATTGCACAGCCCCGGATCAATGTCGAGAGTGATGTCTGGCGAGGTAGATGTGAAGAACGGATCTTCCTGGTCTTCCACAGTTATGGTGAAACTCTCTACAGTCTGGTTTCCGACGCTATCGGAAGATGTGTAGCTGATCACGGTCTCCCCCAACGGGAAACTGGACCCCGGAGCACTCGAACCAACTGCAGTGACCTCTTCACAGTGGTCTAAAGCAGTCGGCGGATTCCAGGTCACGGTAGCCTCACAGGATCCCAGAATATTTCCAACCACGATATCCGCAGGCATCTGGAACAGATCTGGCGGTTCGACATCGGACACCGTCACGGTGAAACTTTGCTGGGCTATTTCGCCACTACCGTCAGATGCTGTGTAGATGACTGTCGTGATTCCTACGTCGAAGAAGGAACCAGGAGTATGCGAACTGGAAACGGTCGCTGCGGTGCAATTGTCGACAGCAGTTGGTTCTGTCCAGAATATCTGGGCACCACAGATGCCCAGGCTCGATGGAGAAGAGATGTCCTCCAGTTGCGTATCGAAAGTTGGACCTTCGCCATCGTTGATGGTCACGAAGAAAATATGATCGCGCGAGTTTCCAATATCGTCCGTGGCGGTGTAGGTAACCGGAGTGATCCCAGCAGGGAAGGTCGTCCCGGAATCATGCGAAGAAACGACGGTAAACGCATTACATCCATCGGTAACGATGGGTTCATCCCAACTCGCTTCGGCAGCGCAAAGTCCAGCCACAGCAGTGACCAGAATGTCCGCAGGAGCAGTGGTGTAGGTAGGAGCGAAACCGTCCGTAACCGTGACCGTGAAGATCAAATCGGTGCTTTTATCAGCGGCATCGGTTGCTGTGTAGGTCACCTCGGTGGTTCCGATGACAAAGAAATCTCCGGGTTGATGTGTTGAAGTAATGGTCACGAGAGATGAACAGTCTATCGCCTGCGGCTCCTCCCAATCCACGATTGAGCCACACTGATCATCTGAGGTTGCCACCAGTAATGCTCCTGGAGTGGAGATGAACTGAGGCTCATCTGGATCAGTGACCGTGACGCTGAAACTCGAAGTCTGAATATTCCCAGCAAGATCATTTGCCGTGTAACTCACCACCGTCGTTCCGACACCGAAAGTAGAAGGGGGCTCGAAGTTACTGATGAGAGCCACCAGAGCACAGTTATCAATGGCGGTGGGAATGTCCCAGATAATGGTTGTTCCACAGGTTCCCGGTTCTGGATTCAGGGTCATATCGGGAGGCATGTTGAGGATGTTCGGAGCAGTGGTATCTATGACCAGGATATCGAAACTCATCGTCGAAGTTTGTCCAAAAGGATCAACTGCCGTGTAGTTCACTACTCGACCACCTCCAGCGACTTGAATCGGTGGAGGTGGAGCATCCGAGGAAACCGTCACTCCCGTACAATCGGTGATAACGGGGGGAATCCAGTCAACGACCGCGTCGCACGTATTTGGAGCTGCAGAGAGAAACAACGTTGGTAGTTGTTCGATCACTGGCGGAGAATCGTCTGATACTGTCACGTTCAGGAATGCCACAGCAGTATTTCCCGAAGCATCCGTAGCGGTGAAGACAATCGCATCAACTCCGATTCCGAACTGTTCTCCTTGAGGAACAGAGGAAGTGATGACCACGTCAGAGCAATTGTTGGCGTCCTCTGCGACAGGATCTGCCCATGTAATCAACTGCGTACACGTGAGTGGGTCCGCGGATGCAATGATGCTCTCGGGGACAAATGTGAAAACCGGAGCATCAGGCTCGATGATTGTCACCACGAAACTGGCCTGCGCCTGGTTACCCTCGGCATCCAGGGCCGTATAGGTAACAGTGGTGGAACCGGAGGGGAAAGTCGCCCCTGACAGGAAATCGCTCGTCAGCGTCAGTTCGGAACAGATATCCGTCGCTACAGGTTCATTCCATGTCGCCACACCTTCGCACTCGCCAGTGGCTATTTGCACCGTGACAGTTCCAGGAATGTTGGTAATCACCGGAGGAAGCGTGTCGAAGTCGATTCCAGCGAGGTCGTCGCATACATCTGGAATTCCATTTCCATTGCAGTCGGATGCCAATCCACTCAAGATTTCACAAACATCGATAATTGAATTGTCGTTACAGTCTTCAGTTCCACTGGAAAAATCACAACTGTCAGGAATCCCGTTCCCGTTACAATCAGGGAACCCCGCAGCAAGATCGCAAATGTCTGGAGTTCCGTTACCGTTGCAATCTAGGTAAGAGGATTCATCCATCAACCAGACTGCAGATGCCTCTGCAACAATGGCGCGATTGCCTCCGAAGGCGATCGGTTCCGAAGTCGAGGCTCCCGGAATCGCAATACAGGCTACGTTCTGGTCGAATGTCACCAGTGCAACTCCGTTGTTCCATGTCGTTGCACTTCTCGAGAACAACCGTAAGCCACAATCGGTCGTGACGAGGACCTTGTCTCCAGAGATGGCCAGCGCTGGATCTGCTGCTGGAGTGAAAGTGAGAGCGCCCTCTAATCCCCAGACACTCGCACTCATCAGATACACCTCTGCACCGGTTGCCGTGGGGGCCAGCAAGCGAAGTTCCCCATTTGAGGAATCCATGCTCAATCGGGATCCTGCGAGTGAATCGTAAGCCAAGGATGTTTCGAGAGACCATTGGTTCTGTTGCAGTCCTGAGAATACGTAGGTTCGTATCTCATCGGCACCGGGAGCGGTGGCACTGGCATGACTACCGGCCATCGAGATATCCGTTCCCAGACCGTCTCCGGGATCACCAATGATCGAGGTGGAACCAACCCAGACTACGCTCCCCCCGCCGGTGAACAGACGCGTGTAAAAATGAATCGTGTCATCTCCGGGAGATCCAACGGCGAGAGTGTCGGTAGCGAGCCTTACAGTGGATCCATAGGTAGAATCTGCTCCAGCCTCTGTAAGTATTGCTTCAACAAGCCAATTGACTCCGTCATAGGAAAAAACCTGGACCTGACCAGAAGTTCCTATCGCAAGTATCTCTGATTCAAGCGATAGCGAGGTCAGTGTGGCTGCCGCTAGATCGATGGTCTGGAACGTTGTCCAGGATCCGGCTTCTTCTCTGAGCAACTCGACGCTGCTGCCACTTCCTCGCACCGCCCACGACCCGTCGAGATCGGCATGTGTAGCTCCTGCCCCGAGGGCAAGACCATCGGTGACACACTGCGCCGGGATGCTCGAGGGCATCCACAAGATGAGGATGAAGAGTGTGATGACAGAAAAGATCCGCGATATCACGGATCCAAAACGAAGCTTCGAAGCGACCCTTGAGGGCGCGATGTCATGTAACATTGAGGTCTCTCTCCCGTCACTATTCCCAGGTTCTATAAAACATGGACCCCTTAAATGTATTGTTTTGTTAATCGTTGACTACTCTGGTTGTCGGAATGACAGTAGGGGGATGGGAATATCCTTGAGTCAAATCCGACAGTCTCGGTCGGCTCTGATGATCACTTCCTCCGCCCATTCGTCCCCAACAGCAAGGCTGCGCCGATCGAATGACACGTTTGTCCTCGTGGCTCAATCGGAGAGAGCATCGGTTTCCTCATCGGAGGTTCGAATGACTGCTGGAGATGTATTTCACTCCCCAGGCACTCGTTACACGTCAGTTCGCCGACGGTCGAGGAGATCGAGACCGGGCGACGGCCACATCTGGTTATCCGTCATCGCGCAACGCACCGGTTGGGAGGGGACGATGTAGCCGTTGTCGCTGGAGGCCGGATAACAACCGGCCCCGGGGTGAAGTACCCTTATATGCCCGGTTGGAAGAGACCTGCAGCAACAGAATACGCAATCAGAGCGTCTCTCCAGCCCAGAAACATATTGCCGAGAGACCCAGCCGGATTTCACGCTAGAATTTAGATATCAGATCGCCCTGGAATCAGGCCGTACCGGTCCAGAATGACGAGAGAGACCGTGTGGCGACCGATCGGTGCACTTTGAATTGTCCACCCCTTCCTGGTAGGATTTCCCGTATGTTCAGAAATGCTCTAGTCACGATAGTATTGCTGTGGTTCTCCTTTGCGCCCACTCTGTGTGCGGCAGGGGTTTTGAGTCATTCCTGCGATTCCCTCATCATTTTCAAATACGAAACCTGCTGCGTAAACATCGAACACGACTGCTTCGAGCACAGTCGCTCGCACGATGGCTGCTCACACGACAACGGCTCACACGATGCTTGTGCGAACGATCCCTGCCAGGTGCAGATCGTGGTCGAGAAGGTCAGAGACGGGGGTTTTCAAGGCTCGAACGATGACGCCCTCGGGGGACCTGATGCTGTTATAGATGGTCACATCTCCACTCTCCGCATCAGGCCTTACGCCACTTTCGGTCGACATGGTGCTGGCAAAAACCTTCCCTATCCCCCATCCGACATGCCCCTTCGCGCCTGATTTCTCGCTCAGTTCCCACCCAAATTTTCGTTTGTGCTTACCGATGACCGTCCGTGGTCACAATTCAGCACAGGCAGCGTTTCCGAACCGAGCCAGAAATCAGAGAGTCGAATGGAAAAGAAAAAACAACCTGAGGACCGGTTTTGGCCAACCAAGTTCCTCCTCGCTACTGCTGGGCTACTCGCCTTCCTGCCGAGTTGCTCTTCCCAGCCTGGTGTCTACCAGGAACCCGGGGTTCTTCATCTCGCACGAGGCATCGAAGCATTTGATACATCCCGAAGTGCCCAGGCAGAGGTCATAGAGCCGGAGGGCACTCTCACGCTCCGTGAGGCCCTTTCGCTGACGCTGCTGGGAAACGCTGAACTCTCCTCCTTCTCCTGGGAGATCCGGGCAAGCGAAGCGCGAGCACTTCAAGCAGGTCTCCAACCAAACCCTGAGTTAGAAGGCGAGGTAGAAGACCTCGCAGGAAGCGGAGACTTCAGCGGTTTCGACGAGGCGGAGTCCACGATTGCGCTCAGCCAGTTGATAGAGCTCGGCGGAAAGAGGACGAAACGGCTCCGCGTCGCAGAACTTGGCCGAGGACTCGCGACCTGGGACTACGAAGCGAAGCGCCTCTGGATCCTTACCAAAACGGCGCAGGAGTTCGTCGAGGTGCTGGCAGGACAGAGGCGAGTCGAACTCCAGACGGCGAGTCTCGGACTTGCCCGCGAGGTGCTGCATACGGTTTCCGAGCGTGTTGATGCCGGGAAGAGCTCGCCAATCGAGACGACACGTGCCCAGGTCGTCGTCTCTCAGAGCGAAATTCTACTCGAACGCGCCAAACGAACCCTCGAGGCCGCCCGAGCACGGCTCGCTGCGAACTGGGGAAGCACCACCGCTCGCTTCCAATCCGTCATCGGGACGCTCGAGGAGACTCCAGAGGTCCCGGCGCTCGATACGCTCACGGCCTGGATAGTCGAGAATCCCGACATCTCCCGCTGGAGCGTGGAGATCGCCGAGCGCCAGGCGCGCGTCGAACTGGCCGAGGCGCAAGCCATTCCAGACGTCACCGTCAAAGCAGGTGCCCGTCTTCTCCAGGGTACAGACGAGACCGCTTTCGTCGTCGGACTCTCCGTTCCCCTTCCCCTCTACGACAGAAACCAGGGACGGCGAAGTGAGGCAGCGTTCAATCTCGCAAAGGCAAACGCACAGCGCAGGGCAGTAGAACTTCGAATACGCACCGCATTGAGCGATGCATATCAATCGCTTCTTTCGGCTTACCGCGAAGTGGAAACGCTTCGCGACGAAGTGCTCCCCGCCGCGCGTTCGGCTTTTGACGGCATCAGCGAAGCCTACAGGCAGGGAAAACTGACACAACTCGACGTCCTCGACTCCCAGCGAACCCTGTTCGAGGTCAGGGAACAGTTCACCGAAGCCCTCTCTTCCTACCACCATGCCCGCGCCCGAGTCGAGGGCCTCGTAGGACGACCGATTGAAAATCTGGATAAAGGAGGTCCCCGATGAAGAAGAGTTTCTTTCTGTCGGTACCGGTATTTCTTCTTTGGGGGCTGCTTGGCTGTTCACCCGAAGATCATCATGAGGACACACAAGTACCGACCCGAGCTCACGAAGAAGAGGTTCACCTGAGCGAGGCACAACTGGTGGAACTTGGCATCGTGGTGAAAGCCGCTGCTGCAACAACGCTTACACTCGAGGTGAGTCTACCTGGTGAGATCGTCGCCAACGCCGACCGACTGGCTCACATCGTGCCGCGCATACCAGGCGTGGTGCGTGAGGTAAGAAATCGCGTCGGGGACCGCGTCGAGAGCGAAGATGTGATGGCGATCCTCGACAGCCGAGAACTCGCCGCCGCGAAGTCGAAGTTTCTCGCCTCAGAAACCCGCGTGGAACTCGCACAAGCAATACTCGTTCGCGAGGAGAATCTCTGGAAGAAGAAGATCGGCTCCGAACAAGAGTATCTCCACGCGAAAAACGCTTTCGCGGAAGCAAGAATCGCCCTTAGAGAGGGAAAACAGGCGCTCCACGCGCTCGGCCTGTCAGAAGCCGACGTGAAGATGCTCTCCGAAGAACCGGACACGGCGCTCACGCGTTACGAGATCCGGGCACCCTTCAGCGGAGAGGTCATCGAGCGTCATATCGTGCGCGGAGAAATGCTCAAAGAGGACTCTCAAGCGTTTGTCGTCGCGGACCTCGGCACTGTCTGGGTCAATCTCACCGTCTATCAGAAGTACCTGCCTTCCGTCCACGTCGGACAGACCGTGCGAATCTCTCCTGGAAAGGGAATGAAAGAAAAGACCGGGGTGATTTCCTACGTCAGCCCCCTTGTTGAAGAGGCGACCCGTACAGCCACCGCTCGAGTTGTGCTCGACAACGAGAACGGACAGCTTCGTCCCGGGTTGTTCGTAACGGCCGTGATTATCTCGGGGGAACTCGAGGTCGATGTCGCCGTGGAGAGAACGGCGCTCACGGAGATCGACGGAAAGACTGTCGTCTTTATCGAAACAGACGACGGCTTCGCTCCCAGAGAAGTGAAAACCGGGCGCTCTGACGAGACGCTCGTAGAAATAACCGAAGGTCTTTCTGCGGCGGAAGCTTACGTGGTCAAAGGCGTGTTCTCGCTCAAGTCAGAACTCGAAAAAGAAACCTTCGGCGATGGCCACGGCCACTGAGGGAGAAATGATGATAGAGAAACTGATAAGAGCGAGTCTACGCTCCCCTCTGCTGGTGGTCGTCGTCGGTATCGTCGTCATGGGAGCCGGGTACTACAGCTACCAGAGGCTTCCCGTGGATGCCTTTCCTGACGTATCGCCGAACCTCGTCCAGGTCTTCACCGTGACCGAGGGGCTCGCTCCGGAGGAGATCGAGAAATACGTCACTTATCCGATCGAAGCCGCCATGAGTGGGCTTCCAGGTATCGAGAAGATTCGCTCCGTCTCGAACTTCGGCATCTCCGTCGTCAACGTCTACTTCGAGGACGGAATCGATATTTATTTCGCAAGGAGGCTAATTGGAGAGCGCCTTCAGGAAGCACGCGAGGAGATTCCCGAAGGCTTTGGCGAACCACAAATGGGGCCGATTTCGACGGGAATGGGACTTGTGCTGTTCTACTACCTCGAAGATACCACCGACAGTTATTCACTCGAGGAGCTTCGCACGGTCCAGGACTGGATCATCAAACGTAACCTCCAGACGGTACCCGGCGTGACCGAAGTACTCGGAATCGGCGGCCATGAGAAACAGTACCAGGTTCGCGTCTATCCGGAGGCCCTGCTTCGCTACGAAGTGACGCTGCAGGAACTCATCGAGCGAGTCGAGTCGAATAATCTCAACGTCGGCGCTCAGTTTATCGAGAAGAATTCCGAGGAGTTCGTTGTCCGCTCCGTCGGCCTCGCCTCCTCCATCGAGGACCTCAAGAGCATCGTCGTGAAGTCCGTTGACGGGCGTCCGATTTACCTTCATGACCTCGCGGACATCGGAATCGGGGGAGCGATCCGGCGAGGGGTCCAGACGCGCAACGGCGAAGGGGAAGTCGTTTCGGGAATGGTCGTCAAACTGTTCGGAGCAAACTCCTCGACCGTGATACGCCGCGTCGAAGCGAAGCTCTCCGAGATCGAGGATATCCTCCCGAAAGGAATTCGCATTGTTCCCTACTACGAGCAGAAGAGCCTCGTGGAAAAATGCGTGACCACGGTGCAAACCGCACTATTCCAGGGGATCGCCCTCGTGGTGCTGGTCCTTCTCGCCTTCATGGGAGGAGTGCGGCCCAGCATCGTTGTCGCTCTTTCGATTCCGTTCTCGGTGCTGTTTGCATTCGTAATGATGGGCTACTTCGGAATCTCAGCGAATCTCATGTCCCTTGGTGGGCTCGCGATCGCCATCGGCATGATGGTCGACGGGTCCATCGTCATGGTCGAAAATGTCGACCGGTTGTTTCGAGACTCCGAACGATCGAAAAGAGAAGCCGTTCTCGAGGCCTGTTCGGAAGTTGGACGCCCGATCGCCTTTGCCATTTTGATCATCGTGCTCGTCTTTCTTCCGCTCTTTACCCTTCAGGGCGTTGAAGGGAAGACATTTCGTCCTCTGGCCTACACCGTAGCACTTGCGATGGCAGGCTCCCTCGTTTTCGCGCTCACGCTTGCCCCGGTGCTGAGCGCCCTGTTCATGAAAAAGTCGCGCCCGGGTTCAAAAGCAAAAGAGAGTCCCGTGGTTCGTTTTCTTCTCACAGGGTATGTCCCGCTTCTGCGATTTTTCGTCAACAGACCATTGCTCGCCGTCATTCTTGCCCTCGTGCTCCTTGCGGTAGGAGCCGTCGTCTTTCCCAAACTCGGCTCAGAGTTCACACCCGAGCTCAACGAAGGAACGATCGTCGCACGGCTCACGATGGCTCCCTCGATTTCTCTCGAGGAAAGTACCCGCGTAACACTCCGTGCCGAGAAACGACTGATGGCGCTTCCCGAAGTACGCGAGGTGGTCAGCAGAATCGGACGTGGTGAGGTAGGGGCTCACACTGACCCGATCAACAGTGCCGAGATGTATGTGCTGCTGGAATCCCAGATCCAGAAGGACCCCGAAGAACTCGAGGAGGCGATGCGCGAGGTCCTCGAGGGGGTTCCCGGGGTGATCGTGAACTTCACGCAACCGATTGAAATGACCGTCGACGAACTGCTCGAGGGGGTCCGGGCTGAGCTGGCGATCAAGCTCTTCGGCGAGGACCTCGAGGTTCTCAAGAGAGAAGCCGAGCGAATCGCCTCCGTGGTGAGCACGGTTCCCGGTGGGGTGGACATTCAGGTCGACCAGGTCAGCGGCACGCCGCAACTTCTCATTCGAGTCGACCGCGAAGCGATTGCCCGCTACGGCGTGAACGTTTCCCAGGTCCAGGAAGTGATTCGTGCCGCGGTGGGCGGGCACGTAGCAGGACAGATTTTCGAGGGGCTTCGTAGGTTCGATATTCTCGTTCGCTATGAAGAATCGTATCGCGACACCAAGGAGGCAATTTCCTCGATTCTCGTCGAGACACCCAACGGCGTGAAGATACCGCTGTCTGAACTCTCCGAGATCAAAGAAATCGTCGGACCTCGCCAGATTACTCGGGAAAACAACCAGCGCTTCATTTCGGTCCAGTGTAACGTTCAGGGCCGGGACATCGGCTCGTTTGTCGAGGAAGCGCAAGCGGCGATCGACAAACACGTCGATCTTCCACCGGGGTATCTCGTCACCTGGGGAGGCCAGTACCGGCTCCAGCAGGAAGCGAATAAACGGCTGCTGGTCGTCATTCCGGTGACTCTTCTCGGTGTGTTTCTTCTGCTTTTTGCCAGCTTCAATTCGATTGGTAACACGCTCCTCATTCTTCTCAACATTCCACTCGCCCTGGTCGGCGGTGTGGTGGCACTGTGGCTCACCGGGCAGAATCTCTCGGTGCCGGCCTCGGTCGGTTTCATCGCTCTCTTTGGCATCGCGCTCGAGAACGGAATGGTGCTCCTCACCTATCTCAACCAACTCATACGCCAGGGATTCTCGATCGACGAGGCGTCTATCAGAGGTGCCTCTCTCCGTCTCAGACCCGTTCTCATGACGGCGCTGACCACTGGCCTCGGATTGATACCGCTGCTGTTTGCCCAGGGGACCGGAAGCGAGGTTCAAAGACCGCTTGCGACCGTCGTGGTCGGCGGGCTTGCGACCTCGACCGTGTTGACCTTGCTGGTGCTCCCAGCGCTCTACAGGTGGTTTTCGGGTAGACCTGTAGCGCCATCAGTTGCGCCCGGTTCTCTCGACCCCGAAGGCCCTTGAAGATACCCTGCAACACTTGCAGGAACCGATGGAGGCTCCAGACAAGAGATGGAAATACGTGTCCCCGTAGCTCAGCTGGATAGAGCGTTGGATTCCTAATCCGAAGGTCGCAGGTTCGAATCCTGCCGGGGATGCTTTTCAACATCACCCGGGCCTCTAGCCCTGCAACTCCTGCGCAAATTTCAAACCGCCCCGGGCTAGGCTCTGTCGAGCCTGCGTGTATTCTGCGGGGATATGAACGACATCGAGGAGGGACAACAGGGAACAAACCAGAGGAGGATAGATGACTGCAAGAAATAGAACCGGCACCGTCTTGATCGCCCTTCTCATGGTGATGACGATTTTCATCCTTCCCGTAGCAGCCCAGGTAATTCCTGCTCAGCTGCCGGATCCCGACAGTAAGCCACCTGCGCCCAATAAGCCGGTCAAGGTGTACATCCTGTCGGGCCAATCCAACATGGTGGGAATCGGCCAGGTCAATGGCGGGTTTTCACGGTGGTCTGACTTCTCGGATCTCACCGTTTCCGTCTATCCAGGAACCTACTCCACCACGACGGATTATGACCTGTCGACCCCGATCAATACGAAAGATCTCCCCGAGTACGGCGGCGTGAAGCCCACTCCCTTTCCAGGTGGCGGAGTGCAAGTTGTCCGGGGATGGATGAATATTAAAGACACCGGTCTCTTCAGATTCAAACCGGGCTATCAAGCCAGCTCTTTCTGCATCATGGAACTGGATGGCGTCGAAGTTTATCGAAGAGCAGTCGGGAAAGATCCCGTCTACAACGATTTCAAGACCACTGCTGGCAAGAAGTACTCCTTCAAGATCATATTCTTGACCACCGCAGCCGATGGTCTCGGCTGGTTCGGAAGAATCGATGTTCCAGGAACCCTTCACACGGTCGTTCACACCGATGGGAAGTTCCCTCACCTGGTGGATGACGCGGGAAACTGGACCGTTAGAAACGATGTCTGGTACAAGGGTGTTGTCACGGCCACGGCAAACAAGTGGTTGTCTGTTGGTTGTGGCTCCGGTAGCAACACCATCGGTCCGGAACTGCAGTTCGGTCACATCATGGGCTATTACCACGACGAACCGGTCATCATCCTCAAGGCCTCCCAGGGCAATAGAAGTCTGGGCTGGGACATTCTCCCGCCAGGGAGCAAGCGATTCACCCACGAAGGCAGAACCTATGCCGGATACAACGACTCCATTCCGTCATGGACGGCGGATGATCCCGGTAAGGAAGTCAACTGGTACGCCGGCAAGCAGTACGACGATTTCGTCAGAGAAACTCATGCAGTACTGGATAACTTCTCGACTCACTTCCCGCAGTACAAGGATCAGGGTTATGAAATCGCTGGATTTGTCTGGTGGCAGGGACACAAGGATGGAAATCCGGCGCACGCTAGCCGATACGAGTTGAATCTGGTTCATTTCCTGAAAACCATTCGTGCCGAATTCAAGGTACCGAAAGCACCCTTCGTGATCGCCACCATAGGATTCAACGGCTGGGAAATGGCAGGCCCGCACCTGACAGTTGCCAACGCGCAACTTGCCGTCAGTGGAGAAAAGGGCAAGTACCCCGAGTTTGTCGGAAACGTGCTCACCGTTGAAAGCCGTGACTTTTGGAAAGATAACTCCGTCTCCCCCAGAAATCAGGGCTTCCACTACAACCAGAATGCCGAGACCTACATGTTAGTCGGGGATGCTCTCGGCCGCGGTATGGTCCGGTTGCTGACCGATCGGAAAAATAATAGAGACTGAGAAAACCCCGAATCATCCGATTGTAGTATCCTTTGGTGTCCCCGGAGATTTCCGGTACTGACCTGGAGGATCGATGGCCCTTTCACTGCTGCTCTCGGTGGTTTTGCTGACCGCTACTGGCCATCTGGACGATGTCACCGATGACATTCGCAGCGCTCATGACGACCTGGTGGCTGCCGAGGCGAGTGGGAACCTATCCGCGATACATCGAGGCACCCTCGAACTGCTCCACGCTTGCAAGGGTCAGGATCTCGAGGTGCTGCTGAAAGCCGAAGAAGATGCCGCCGCGCTGCGTAAATGCCTTCTCGTCATCGGCACCGATCACGGTCTCAAGGGCAGCCAGGCAGAGGCAAACAAGATTCTGGGCATCCTGATAAAGAAGTTTCCCGACAGCGCCGAATCAAAGAAGGCACTGGTGCCACTGGCACGGGCTCATTCCGAGGTGGGTCGTATAGATGCGGCACTCACCGCTATCCGGAAAGCCACAGAACAACTCGAGGCGGGCACTATCGAGATCCGCGAGGCCTGGATGCTGCGGGGAGACTTGCACGCAGCCCGTGGCGAAATTCTCGATGCGCGCCGCGCCTGGAGCCGTCTCACCGATGACCTCGATCGCAACGGCAACGAAGCTCGTGCACGCAGAAACTCCGGAGTTCGCCTCGCATTACTCGGAACCAAAGCACCACCGCTGACCAGCAACATCTGGATCGGTGGCGACAAGAAGAGTTTGGAAGAGTTGCACGGCGAAGTGGTCATGCTCGATTTCTGGGCGACCTGGTGCAGTCCCTGTCGGGTGCTGATGCCGGGACTAGATCGCATTTATCGTGCTCACAAGGATGAGGGACTAAAGGTACTCGGAGTCACAAAGCCCTACCCCCGCGGATGGCTTCCGGGCAAGGATGATCCACTGCGAGGGCAGGGGGTCAACGGCATGGACAGCAGTGCCTTCATGCTTCATATCGTCGAGTTTCGACGCCGCTTCGGAGTTTCTTATCCCTTCGTCGTCACCGGACGCAGCGAGTTCGACAGATATGGCGTCAGTGGCATCCCGATGGTGGTGCTGATCGATCGAGAGGGAACCATCGCCTGGGTGCGAGTCGGTTCGGGTGGAGAAGGATTGCTCGAAGCGGTGATCCTGCGTCTATTGACGAAGAAGTGAAAAACGTGACTCGTTTCAGGTCTCGCTTACGGATCGACCGATCCGGAGGTCTGCGGTTTTCAGCCCACTCCGGGGATGAGCCCACCACGAAAGCGAGTCGATCGACTCAACAACGCCCACAGTGACAGCAGCAACAATCCACAGTTGGTAGCCAGTTTCGGACAAACAGGAACGGCGCCACTACCGCAGCCACAATCAGCAATGACATCGCAGAGACTCTGGAACTCCGGCTTGGTTCCCACCAGCGAAACGCCCAGCAGATAAATCGCAGGGGTGAACACCGCCAGCAACCCGGTGGTCCACAGTGCCGCAGCGCGTAACTGGATCCCACTCAGCAAAGCACCAGCACAGAGCACCTCGATCCACGGAAGGATCACGGCGACGCCATTGATGATCCACGAAGGTTCTGCCGGCAACATGTTGTAGGCCTCGATGCTTTTCAAAAATGCGATGGGATCAGAGATCTTCTGGGCGCCGTAATAGAGAAAGGTGAAGCCCACGATGATGCGTGCAAATAGCAGAGGCAAACCGGTCGCATCGAGATTGCGGATCGCGCCCATCAGCGACGATCCGATCCGGAGACGATCGGCATCTCGTTCTCGACCCACTCGTCGAGGCCACCCTCGTAGACGAAGATGTTCTCACCGGGGAGTCCGTAGAGGGACATCAGATCTGTCGCCAAGTGGATGCTGTCCTCGCAGTCCCCACCGTTGCAGTAGATGATGATGAAGAACGCCAACTCGAGCTCGGGACGCAGTTCATCGATCAGATTCTCCGATTCGTAGTGGTAGAGCCAGACCGCCCCGGGAATGTGGCCTTCCTCGTACTGGTCACGAACGCGTGCATCGACGAACAGGTAGATCGACTCTCCGGTCGATTCGTATTCTTCCTCGCCAGTGATGAAATTATCGTGTGCTTCTTCGAAAGAGAGTCGCTGAATTCCATCATCGGGAGCGGGAGCCTCACCTGTTTCGGAATCGGTTGTCGGCTGTGCCTGCTCGGTAGTATCCGTCACGACGGGGAGTTTCTTGAAGTAATTGCGGCTAAAGTTGATGGAACCGTGATCACGGATGCTATTGGCAGCCAGCCCCACGACCGATGCGATCAGCGCGATAGCGATGACACCAGAGATGATGCCAGAGATGATGCCAAGGCGAACAGGATCGGGTTGTTGCGGATCGGAACTCTGAGACATCAAACTCCTCCGTCAGATCCAGAGAATCGGGTCCCTGCGAACGTGACTACACGATACGTTCCGTGCGTTAGGAGTGTATCACCCCGGGTATAGAATTCGGAAAGAACCGACCTCCCGAACGGGAGTCGGAAACGCATTTCACCGGGAAGCGGTTGATCAGGCGATTTCGGTCTGCTTCATGCACCAGCGGCCGGCCCCGTCCTGCTCGAACTCATCGTGTCTGCGCAGGTGCTGGAAAACCGCCAGATAGAGATTCTTGGTCGCTTCTTCCGGGTGTTTGGTGGCGATCTCATCGCGGACTTCCGCGGGAGTCAATGGTGCCGTGGCCTCGGCGAGAATTGCCTCCACCTGAGAACGGATCCAACCCCGGGGACGACGACCCGATGGGGTCAGTCGACGCAGAGATCCGCCAGCAGCCGCCAGGTATCCGTGAACTTCCGGAAATTGTGCCAGGAACTCGCGGATCTGATCTTCAACCCGCTCGATCTCAATTTTCAGTCGTTGCCGCTTACTTTCGAGACGATTCAACTTGCCGCTGTTTTCCTTGAGGGCAACCAGCTGCTTCAGCGCCTCGACATCTAGACGTCCAAGATTATTCATCTCTTGTTCCATACCCATTCGAACAGTCCCTTCCCAGACGTACCGACTCCCTTGAGAATCGGGCTCCTTGACAACACCTCCAGGGCGTCTGCTCACGTCAAGGAACGTTCTTGGGGGTCCTCACGACCCCGGCCGTCGCTCGATAAGGAGAACGACAATTCAATACCATTCACGCGCTACTCTCTTGCGAGTCACGATGCCTTGCGGCACTGTCAGCCCCAAGAGGAGAGTCACGATTGACCTATACTTCCACACAGTTGGTCACAATACAAGCCATATTCAGTAAGAAAACCCGACTCCTAATGTCAGCATTACATATCCTTACCGCGCTCTCCGGGGCACTTCTGTTGATCCTGGCCATCGGTTGTCAATCGATGCCCGGGCAGCTTGCCCCTCGAACAGGCGATGAAATCGTCGTAGCCGGCCAGATGATCCATTCTGGCGCCCCGGTGACGCTGTGGATCGATACCGGTGGCTACGACGGATACCGGGGTCACAGACATGACGAACCAGAGTTTGAAGGGCCCCGAGATCAACCCGATCGTATACTTCGATATGGATCTTTTCGTCGTGACATTCCTGTCTCATTGAGACGAAGAGTCATTCGCGATGGCTGGTCCCTCGAAGATCTCACCGAGGTGATCGACACCGTGGTGCTTCATTACGATGCATGTGGCTCCTCGAGTCGCTGTTTTCATATCCTCCATGATATCCGCGGACTCTCCTGTCATTTCTTGCTCGATGTCGACGGCACCGTTTACCAGACGCTCGATGTCAAGGAACGTGCCTGGCACGCCGGCCCCGCCAATGATCGTTCGATCGGTATCGAGATTGCCCACTTCGGTGCCTTTCCCACGATGGAGAAGGCCGATACCCACTACATCCTCGAAGGAGACCGGATACGACTGAATCCCGATTCGGTGGCTGGAACTTCCGCCGCGGACGCTCCCCCCTATCCAGCACGTGAGCTGCTCTTCGAAGGGAAGATCCATGGGCAACAACTCTACCAGCGCGATTTCACAGAAGCCCAGTATCGATCTCTCGAATCACTGCTCATCACCTTGTGCCGCACCCTGCCTCGCATCGAACCGGTGATACCGCGCCTCGAAGATGGATCAGTTCACGATCGACTTCGGCCGGAACCGCCAGGACAACCGGTCGCTGGAATCGTCGGTCACTGGCATGTCGGAACCCACAAGGTCGATCCGGGTCCAGCCTTCGATTGGGATCGAATAGAGAAAGCGTTAAGAAGAGCCGGTTTGACTGCAGTTGAGATCGATTGATCGATCAGCCACTACGACGCTGTCGCAGAGCCTCGAACAGCACTATGGCAGTCGTGGTCGCAACATTGAGAGAATCTGCCTGACCCACCATTGGAATCGAGATCTGTTCGTCGGTGTTCTCCAACCAGCGCTCATCGAGACCGTACTGCTCGCTGCCCATGATGATCGCCAGCGGGCCCGACAGATCTGCATCATTGTAGTGCTTCTTTGCATCCGGGGATGTGGCAATAAGTCGAACGCCCCGCTGCCGGAACCACTCGAGAGCCTCGTCGCTGGTCGCTTCGGCGATCGGAACCGTGAACAGAGTACCAACGCTGGCACGGACCACGTTGGGGTTGTAGAGATCAGTACATCGATCTACCACAACTACACCGTCGACTCCGGCAGCGTCCGCGGTTCTGAGGATCGTTCCGAGGTTGCCAGGTTTTTCGATCGCCTGTGCCACCAGGTAAAGAGCTGTTTCGCCGCAGTCCCCACCCTCGAGCCGTCCCAATCCCCATTCCGGAACAGGAGCCACGGCGATGAGTCCATCCGGCCGATCGCGGTAGGAGATCTTGCGAAAAACATCCTCGGTTACCGGCTGGATCTCTGCCCCACACTGATTTGTCGCATCCCTCAGCAACCCTGGTTCATTCGATCCGAGATACAGGTCCGGACAGCAGTACACCTCCGATAGTGGTTGAGAAACCGCCACCGCGCGCGACAGTTCACGATATCCCTCGATGAGGAATTTGCTCTCCCGGTCCCGGTCACGGCGGTCCCTCAGTCGGACCACCTGTTTTACCCGAGGGTTCTGCAGGCTCGTGATCATCTCATCTGTACTCATGACTGCTCTTCTGGCCTTCCTTCGAGGTTCCAGCTTCGAACCCGGGAGAGCGACTTTCGTTGCAGATCGGGAACCATGCAACCCTCGTCAGGATATCCGACCGGAAACAGCAGATAGGGACGTTCATTTGAAGGGCGCTGGAGGATTTCTCTCAGAAAACTCATCGGCGAGGGGGTGTGAGTCAAGGTGGCCAAACCCATCCAGTGCAGTGCCGTGATGAACAGACCCGCGGCGATCCCCACCGACTCATAAACGTAGTAGTTGCGCGACTTGGCTCCATCGGGTTCCACATGATGCGTCTCGGAGAACAGAACCACGACATAAGGTGCAGCCTCCAGATATGGCTTGATGGCATC
>DCAA01000038.1:49831-52439 GCA_002311345.1 Planctomycetes bacterium UBA1146
CGCTCCTCCTGTTCCGCTGCCTGACGAATCTCCTTCTTGAGATCGGAATCGTCGACGACCACGAAATGCCACGGTTGACGGTGAGCACCGCTGGGCGCGGTGGAAGCGATCTCGATGGCCTGATCGATCAATTCTCTGGGTACGGTCTCGGTGGAAAAGGAACGGATCGATCGGCGACGAGAGAGGGCCTCGAGCAGAGCGCCGGAGCGTTGTTTCATCTCGGGCGCTTCCAGACGTTCGAATTCATAAGGTATTGGTCTGTATTCCTCGCTCATGCCGTCCCTTCTGCGTACCCCCATGGCCCCATGCTAGTGGTCGGTGCTGGAAACGACAACGCGCCCGCCGACACTGTAATCGACCTCCTTCCTTGCTCCTCCCTATCTGTGGGGCGAGAATCACCTTGTGATCGATGAACCGGATTTTAGATTGTTCGAGGAAAGGAAATGGCCACCCATGAAAAAGTTGATCCTGGCGCTACTGCTGTGCTCGCTCTGTGCGATTCCAGCATCTGCTGATGAACCGGTCCTCTCCATCGGGGACGCTCTGCCTGCCATGGACATCTCGCACTTCCTCCAGGGAGGGGAAGTCACTGGCCTCGATAAAGATCGTGTCTACATACTCGAGTTCTGGGCCACCTGGTGAGGTCCCTGTAAAGGTGCCGTGCCGCACCTTGCAGAAATTCAGAAGAAGTACAAGGACCAGGTCACCGTGCTGGCCGTCAGTGATGAAGATCTCGCCAAGGTCGAGGCTTTCATGGTCAAAGACAGCATCATCGAGGGCAAGACGTGGGCACAGGCGATGTCCTACATCGTTGCCACCGATCCCGACAAATCGGTCAAGACCGAGGTCTTTTCCGCGGCCGGAAGACGCGGGATCCCCAGCAGTTTCATCATCGGAAAAGACGGAAAGATCGAGTGGATCGGCCATCCGATGCGGATGGATGAACCACTGGCAGCTGTAATCGCTGGAACCTGGGATCGTGCAGCCGCTCGCAAAAAGTACGACGAGGACCAGGCTCTCCAGCAGGAGATGAACAGGATTCGCAGTGGTCTGTCGGCAGCAGTTCGCGCCAATGACCAAGATGCTGCCATGGAGATCCTCGACGAAGCAATCCTCAGGTTTCCCGAAAACAGTTCCTGGAGAATGCAGAAGTTCAACCTGCTCCTGTTGCGCTTCCACCAATACAAAGCCGCCTATATCTTGGGAAACCAGCTGGTCGAAAAGAACTTCGATGATTCCATGCTGCTCAATTCCATCGCCTGGGCGATCGCTGACGGCAAAGGACTCGAGGTTCGGGACCTCGATCTGGCGCTGAAGGCCGCCACTCAGGCCAACAAGCTGACCGAGTCGAAGGACGCGCCGATCCTCGACACTCTGGCGCGGGTTTACTACGAGAAGGGCGATCTCAAGAGTGCCGTCAAGTGGCAGAAATTGGCCGCTAAGAATGCGAACGCGGATGCCATGGGCGATTCGATTCGCGAAGCACTCGAGCAGTATCAGAAGGAAAGAAAAGCCAGGCTGTAGAAGGCACTTTCTATTCCTTCAGAAAAAGGGCCCTCGATCCGACGATCGGGGGCCCTTTTTCCATCGAATCCGACCGCTCAGAGAGCCCTTCGTGCATGCCGAGCAAAGGCAGCCGCCACCAGTTGTCGGGTGAAACCCTCGTGACCGGAAGGATCCAGCGACAGACATATATCGGCACTTCCGTAGTCCCCCGCTGGATAGTAGATGCCGCAGTTGGAGTTGATCTCCAACATGTACGGTGTGCCTTCGCTGTCGACACGCAGATCACAACGGCCAAAGCTCGCCCCTTTCAGTCCGACGAACAATCGCGCGGACTCGTCTCTGAGTCGCTGGGCCAGCACCGGATCAGAAACCGCAAATGAAGAAAGATCGTCATAATCGACCCACTTGATGTCCGAGTGCTTGAAACTCTCGCCTTCGGGGAAGCGATATTGCACCGGGGTGTAGGTCGTCGGGTGTTCTGGGTCGTCGGGATTTTCAGCAACGAGCACCGTGCACTCGATGCCATCGATGTACTCCTCGATCAGGGCAGCTCCGTGACGCGACATGATCTTCTTGGCCTGGATCCGCAAGCCAGCGGCCGTCACTACGCGCGAGCGCCGGCTCAGATCGATGGATGCGTAGCTGCTGTAGTGCTTGACAAAAAGCGGGAAGCGAAGCGTTTTGGCGGCGCGCTCCACATCTTTCTCGTTCTTGGCGAGGACATGGGCCGGGGTGGCGATCCCCAGTTCGTGACAGACCTCCTTCATGCGGGTACGCGAAGGCTCATAACACTCGGAGGTGGCTCCGGCGAACGGAACACCGTGTTTCTCGAGGGTCTCGATGATCTCGATCCCAGGGATTTCCTGATCCGCTGCCCCATCGCATAGGTTGAAGAAGAGATCGAAGCCCTGTTCGATCAGCCGCTCCACCTGCGCCACCGACTCGTGTTTGCCGACCAGAGTTGCGACATGCCACTCATCGTCGGGAAGGAACGGCCGGGGATCACTAGGCCAGTCGTCAACGGCGAACGGTGACGCGTCGAGATCCTGGGTAGTCAGTAAGCAGATGCGCACGGTAAAACTCTTCCTGATCGCTGGTGCTG
>DCAA01000038.1:52530-72491 GCA_002311345.1 Planctomycetes bacterium UBA1146
AGATTCGCAGTCCATCAGGGTTGAGAGATCTGTGTGGTTTTCGACATCCATTTCTCTGCGGCTTTCATCCCGTCGATGGCCGCAGATAGAATTCCTCCGGCGAATCCCGCACCCTCTCCCAGTGGATAAAGACCGCCGTGCCCGTCGCTCTCGAAGGTCTCCGGATCTCGATCGATGCGCACCGGACTGGAAGAGCGAGATTCGGGAGCGGTGACCAGAGCATCCGCATCGCCGAACTCCGGGAAGCGGCGAACCAGATCTGTGAGACCAACCCGTAACGTTTCGAGAATATCACCGGGAAGAAACTTCTCGAAGGAAGTCGGCTTCATCTTGCGCGGATAACTGCTCCGGGGGAGATCCTTCGAAACCCGGCCCTCGATGAAATCGATCAAGCGCAATGCCGGAGCGGAAAAATCTCCGCCAGCAGCCTCGAAGGCATCTCGCTCGATCTGTTCCTGCAGGGCGATGCCGGCGAGGGGATCTCGTGATGATCCGAAACGATCCGGTTGAAGGGTGACGACGAAGCCACTGTTGGCCCAGGGACTCTTGCGCTGGTATCTGGAAGCACCGTTGACGCACAGGTATCCCTCCTGTTCCGTCGACGGAAGGATCTCTCCGCCCGGACACATGCAGAAGGAAAACACGTCGTCGCCGGACGCTTTCGACACCAGGCTGTAGTCGGCGGGCGGCAAATCAGGATGCCCCACCGATTCTCCGTACTGCATCTGATCGATGACGGACTGCGGATGTTCGACCCGAACACCCAGTTGAAAGGGTTTCGGACTCATCGCAACCGTGTGAGAAGCGAGCATCCGATAGACATCCCGGGCACTGTGGCCTGTGGCCAGGAAGACAGCGTCCGCCGACCAGCGTTGTTGCTCTCCAGCCTTTTCGATCAGGACTCCGGTAATCGAGCACCGATCTGGATTGTCATCGAAGGTGAGATCGACAAGCTTGTGTTCGAAGAAGAACTCCGCACCCTTCTCCTGCAAGGAAACTCGCATCCGCTTGACGATGCTCGGCAGCAGGTTCGAACCGACATGGGGACGCCCATCGACGAGGATCTCCTCCGGTGCTCCGTGATCGACCAGTTCCTGCATCACCTCCGCGACCCTGGGATCCTGGACACGGGTATAGAGTTTTCCATCGGAGTAGGTCCCCGCTCCCCCCTCGCCGTACAGGAGATGACATTCCGGATCGAACTCTCCCCCCTCGATGAAGCGATGCCAGCGCTTCGATCTCTCCACCACCTCCGGACCTCGTTCCAGGATGCGTGGAGAGATCCCGCCCTGGACCAGACGCCAGGCGCAAAAGAGACCCGCCGGACCGGTCCCCACCACAACCGGCCGCGACATTCCTTCTGGACTGGAGATTTCTATCCGTTGAGGATTCCATTCCCGCGCTCTCCCTGCCTCCAGCAATCTGGTCCGGTCGGCAGGTTTCACCTCGATGAGAACGGCGCAAACCCACCGAGGAGGACGACCTCGACGACAATCGAGAGAACGTCGGTGAAGAACAACGTTCAGGATCGAACGGGGAGGAATACCAAGACGTCGGCCAACAAAGCGGGGGAGATCCTGCTCGGAGCGGCCGAGAGGGAGT
This sequence comes from Planctomycetes bacterium UBA1146, assembly GCA_002311345.1. GTDB lineage: Bacteria > Planctomycetota > UBA8108 > UBA1146 > UBA1146 > UBA1146. The sequence goes on from DCAA01000038.1 coordinate 54,133, forward strand.
ACGACATCGTGAACGACGAGTGTCATCGAACCGGACCTGAACCCTGACGTGGATCGTGGGAGCGAGTAGATCGCCGCGACTGATTACGCTTCTGCTCCTTACGCAGAGTTGAACCGGACTTGCCATTGGCAGGTCCTTCCCGATCCATCATGTAGTGCGCTAACATCAGCGGGATGGCCTTGAACTCCCAGCGACCTGCAAACAGATCTCCATTGAGTTGATCTCGCCTCTCCAGGGATCGTCGCCCCTCAGCGCTGAAGGAGCCATCGGGCAACTCAGCGAGACACTCGATCGGCTTTGCAATGCGGTGCACCATGCATTTTCCGTCTTCGAGCAGCGGACAGTCAAAACGCTGAGGCCTGCTGGTATCCCCGATGAAGGAGAGGGATCGGCCAACCCGCTGGAGGACCTCTCCTTCCTTACCCTTCAGATGTGGTTTCTCTGAGAAGGCCCGGGCGATATCGATCGCTTCCACTTCGCTGATCCTCATCTTGTTCTCGCCGCGACGACATCGAACAGGGTCCCGCTGGCCATCAGGGCGATATCCCTCAGCGGTGGCATCTTTCTCGAGGAAGAGGGGGCCCCTCGAGCGATCGAGAGAAATCAGCGTCTCTTCGATCAACTGCGAACGGGATGTAGATCCTCGACTCCCTCTCTTTCTTGGCATCGATATCCTCCCGCTCTCTGGCTGATCTCTCGGTCCTATCGGTGAGGCGGTATTGTATCACGCCTGCGGCGAAACGACCTCCCGACGGGGAGCCCCCTTACCCAGTGAAAACATGACGACCGAAGCGATGATCCAGCAAACCAGGGAGAAGCCGAAAACGTAGCGAGGATCTCCGGTCGTTTCCGCGACAATTCCTCCGATCGGATGTCCGATCAGCCCCCGGACACATACCAGCGCGATGTGAACCGCCATGTACTCCCGTCCTTGATTCTCAGGAGCAAAAGAGAGCGGCCCGACATTCCACGCCAGGATGACTCCGGACATGGCGATTCCGAATACAACCTCTGCCACGATAAAATCGGTCGGCGATGTGGCCAGAGACAGCAGCAGTGCGTAGAGCGCAAGTCCTAAAAAACAACCGGCAGACAACCAGCCTGGTCCGATCCGATCGAGGGTTCTGCCGAAGTAGGGAGTCAAAAGGATCATCACAAAACTGATGACCCCCTTGGAGCCGAGCAACACCGGCCACGAGAGATGCAGAAACTGTGCGTCCACGGACCAGATCGGCTTGGCGGTGATCAGAGCCATGAAGCCGATCCCGTACAGGACGAAACCGATCTCGTATCTCAAAAACTTGCGATCCTTGGCCAGGATACGCCAGAGAGCCTGAGCGCTGTTGATCTTCGGTGTATCCCCGGTGGCCACGTCACGATCACGTAACGGCACCTGTGCAAAGATATGGCATGCGAGCCATCCGGACAGAGCCGCCACCAGGTAAATCCACGGAAAGGCTTCGTTCTGGTAGTGCAGCCAGATCCCGGCTCCGAGGGTGCAGACACCAGACGACAGCGAACCCCACCTCTGGGCCAGACCGAACAGGCTGCCGCGCTGTTCGTCGGTGTAATTGCTACGAAGGACACCATTCCAGGCCGAGGTGATGGGGACCGTTGCCAGCGATGAGATCGTCACCAGTACCAGAAAGAACCAGGGAACGAGCTGCTGGCCCTGCTCGGTGCGCGCCCACTCACCGATCCCGGGCACGAGCAACAGGCCGACCAGCGCCAGCGGCAATCGACCGAGCGTTGCTGCTCTTCGCAACAGTCGACGCGGACCGGTACGAGAGATCCAACCACCGAAAAACAGCACTGAACCCATCGACACCGCCGGAGCCATGACGATCAGGGTCAGAAGCAACGTATCGACGCCGAGCGCCTTGCGCGCGATCTCGCCGGTCGACCACATCAGGCCGCCGAATATTCCCTCGAAGAGGATGGCCCGGACGTGAAAGCGGTAGGTCTGCTTCTCGAGATCAAACACGGGGGTTCCTTCATCGATGCGAGTCGAAAGACCACTGTGGCGAAGTGATGAGACCGGCTGAGCTCACGTGCAGGCTCCGGGCCGACGCCTTCGTTCGGAGGAGATCCTGGGTGATCCCAATTGTGCAGCAAGGAGAACACTGCGGCCATCCATTCCACCGAAATGGAACTGCTCCTCACCTCACCTTCGGCAAATCTGCACCCAGATGAAGAACTATGTGGATTTCACGCCAGAGGTACCCCACCATCCGGGTCACTTCGACTCAAATTCGACACAGGAACCGGAGGCAATCGATGATCAAACGTCTGTTCGTTTCTCTCTGCGTTCTCGCACTCATTTCCGGCTGCCAGTTCGTTTCACCCGGTATTCAGGGCTCAGGCATCGAGGTAAGCGAATTACGTTCCGTGGAGCCGTTCGAGCGCGTGGATCTGGATGGGACCTCAGATGTTCTCATCTCCTTCGGTGAGACCCAGAGTGTCACCGTTACCACCGACGATAATCTTATTCAGCTGGTCAGGACGGTCGTCGTGGGAAATCAACTTCGCATCAGTACCTCGGGTTCCTACAGCACTTCGCTCGGAATCCAGATCGACATCGTGGTACCGAGCCTGATCGCCTGCGAGTTGAATGGCACTGGTGACATCGATATCTCCGGATACGCGGGAGAAGAACTCGAACTCAGCACCAATGGTGTCGGCGACATCACCTGCGGCGGTACGGTGGGAATCGTCCATGCCACCACCGATGGGATCGGTGATATCGAACTCGCCGAGCTGGTAGCCAGGGAAGCCTACGCCATCACCGATGGGATCGGTGACATCGTGGTCAACGCGACCGAAAAGGTGGATGCCAGGATCAATGGTATCGGAAGCATCACGATCATCGGCGATCCGAAAAATGTTCAGACCGAGGTCGATGGAATGGGTGATATCATCCGTAACTGAACGGAATTCGGGGGAAGTAATGGGCTCGATCTGAGCCGCACCGGAGCCTTTTCAGGAATCCCCAGCGAGTGCGACGATGTGTTCCTCGCCGTCGAAAACGACTCGATCACCATTGCGCAAAACACGGCCTCTTCTCATCTCCACCGCTCCGTTGACTTCTACCTCGCCCTCGCGGATACGGATCTTCGCCTCCCCCCCGGTGCCACAGAGTCCCTTCCACTTGAGAAACTGCGACAGACGGATCGTTGGAGCTTCTTCCCGGTTCATCCAGTTCTCCGTGGCGGACCGCTGGCGCCATATCCCTCGAGCAGGGCATCCATCAGCAGAGCATCGGCCGGGTTCAACTCTTTGCTGCAGTCGAGATCCCATACCGCAACCACCTCACCCGATTCATCGAGGATCGGCCTCGCAATTCCGGACTGGGTCCTGAGACCACTCTCTTCGTCACAGAAGATGTAACCCGGCCAACTCGCCACATCGGAGGCGACCAGGATGCTTCCTTGCTGCACCGCATCGAAGCACATGCCGCTCGGCTGCGAATCCGGTTGCTCCTCGATGGTGTTGCAGACCGGCGGCCCAGCAGCATGGAGTAGTTCCAGACGGCGCTGGGGTACCACTCCCTTGAGCAGGTAGATGCCGTTCCAGTCCCATCCGAATGCACCCATCGTCTCGGCAACGATGGTGGGAAACTTGCTCCATACATCATGCTCATCGAGGGCGATACAGCATCGAGAAACCAGTGTTCGATATGCATCTCTCCTCGGCCCAGGGATATCACCGGGTAACTGATCGATGACCCGATTCAATCGCTGTTCCAGATCGACACAGACGAGATGGTGCTGGATTCGCCTCCGGATGGCATCGCGGGCGGTGCGATACACCTGCAGTCCCACCTCGGTGACCTCCTCGCCGGAAGCATGTTGGATGGGATCGGGGAAGGGCCAGTAAACCGTGCGCAGCGCACCCGGGAAAACAGCGCACTCCTGGCGAGCGAATTCGCAGACGATCACGGCAAGATCGAACCGCTCTCCGGCAAAGTCAGCCACCGCCTGGCTGCTCAATCCCTCGACCGAGATGCCGTCCTCTTCCAGTACCGCCAGCGCCAGCGGATGAGGAGTACCGGCAGGTTGAGTTCCGGCCGATGCGCAACGCCACAGACCACGGGTCTCCTCGCGCCAGAGCGCCTCGGCGAGGATGGAACGACAAGAATTGCCGGTGCACAGAATGACGACCGATGGCACAAGGTCTCCCATCGATTTGACTTCGGATCCAGGTGTCCAGGATAGCAAGAGAGCATCAGCAGTGTACCCTGCGTGTGGAGAGAGGAGAGATAAATGGAGATTCAAACCATTGAACTTTCTACACTCTGGTTGCCAATCCTGCTATCGACGGTCTTCGTCTTTATCGCCAGTTCCATCCTGCACATGGTGATCCAGATTCACAAAAAGGATTTCGTTGCCATGCCGGGGGAAGAAGCGGTCCGAGAAGCGATGCGCGGCCAGAACATTTCCCCTGGCATGTACGTGTTTCCACACTGCCCTTCGTTCAAGGAGATGGGGACACCGGAACAGGTGGAGAAAATGAATCGTGGGCCCAACGGATTCCTGACGGTGGTCCCCAACGGTCCGCCTGCGATGGGAAAAGAACTCGTGCTCTGGTTTCTCTACACCTTGCTACTCAGCATCTTCATCGGCTACCTCACTTCTGTTTCGGTCGATGTCGGTTCCTCCTTCAAGGGAGTATTCCGCGTCGCTGGCACTGCGGCAGTGCTCGGCTACTGCGTTCCCATCATCAGCGATTCGATCTGGAAGGCCGTCCCCTGGTCGGTGAGTTTCAAGTTCATCTTCGATGGTGCCGTATACAGCCTCGTCACCGCAACGACCTTCGCCTGGCTGTGGCCGTAGGCCTTGTGAAATGAGGAGCTGGTGATGAACGGTTCTCTACTGGTCTCTCTATTGTGCTTCGCCACCGCCGGAGAAATGCCCGAGGTGGAGGGGACCCGTCCCAAACCTGTCAACATCGTCTACATCCTCGCCGATGATCTCGGCTACCGGGAACTGGGCAGTTACGGCCAGCAAAAGATCCGCACACCCAGGCTCGACCACCTCGCTGCCGAGGGGATGCGCTTCATGCAGCACTATTCCGGCGCACCGGTGTGCGCCTCTTCGCGCTGCGTGTTGATGACGGGGCTGCACTGCGGTCACTCACTGGTTCGCAACAACTGGGAGAACGGTGGTTGGGGTGAGAATCAGCCGGAAGGTCAATACCCGCTGCCATCTGGAACCTTGACGATGGCGCGAATGCTTCAGGATGGTGGCTATGCAACCGGCGTATTCGGTAAGTGGGGTCTCGGCGGACCGGGAACCACTGGCGCACCGGAAAACCAGGGGTTCGACACCTCATGCATCGTCAACTGCCAGCGTAAGGCGCACAACTTCTATCCCAACCACCTGTGGAAAAATGGCCAGAAGATTGTGCTGCCCGGCAACGGCTGGTTCAAGGCGCATCAAAAAATCGATGAGCCGCTCGCCACCGAGCAGGAGTACTACGACCGTTACCTGCGTCAGACCTACTCACCGGATGTGTTCCTCGACGAAGCGCTTTCTTTCATCGATGAAAACGCGGATCGGCCCTTCTTCCTCTACTATCCCAGTCCCATCCCCCACGCGGCGCTGCAAGTTCCTGCTGAGGATCTCGATGCCTATCCGCGGGAGTGGGACCAGAAGCCCTATCTGGGCGGCAGTTACCTGCCGCACCCGCGGCCACGTGCTGCCTACGCCGCCATGATCACCCATCTCGACAAGGAGGTCGGCGCCATCCTCGATCGTCTCGAGCAGCACGGCCTCACCGGCAACACCATCGTGATGTTCACCAGTGATAATGGCACCACCTGGGCCGGCGGCGTCGAGCACACCTTCTTCGACAGCACCAAGGGACTCAGTGGTCTCAAGGGCAGCGTGCTCGAGGGTGGCATACGCGTTCCCTTCATCGTGCGCTGGCCCGGAAAGGTCGAAGCGGGTAGCACCAGCGAGTATCCGTCATCGTTCCCCGACATGATGCCGACCTTCGCCGAGATCGCCGGTATCTCGCTGGATCGTCCCACCGATGGACACAGTCTGTTGCCCGCCTTCGGCGGTGCGAACCCCGCCCGGCAAAAGGATCTCTACTGGGAACACGGCGATCAACAGGCGCTGCGCCACGGCGACTGGAAACTGGTACGGCGCAAACTCGGCAAGAAGAACCCGGAGACGAAACTTTTTGATCTAGCAGACGATCCCGGGGAAAAGAAGGATGTATCCAAGCAACGGCCGGAGATCCTGGAGATGATGATCGAGCGGGCTGCGGCTACCCGCTTCCCATCTGTGATCTTCCCCAATCCAGGTCTCGATCCACTATCTGGCCCGCAGTAACCAGACGGTATCGGGTGAGCCACATCGGGCTCACGGGCAGCCCGCGTCCGGGTATGGTGCCGGCGGCGGCGCCCCGGAATCGAACAGGAAAATCAGCAGGTAGATCGCATCCGAGATATCGATCACGCCGTCTGCATTTGTGTCCCCGGACACCTCCGGACTCGGCGGGTCTCCCGCGGAGAAGAGGTAGTCGAGCAGGAACACCGCATCTGAAATATCGATGGCACCTGAACCGTTGGCGTCTCCTCGGATGAATGGATCGGCGCATGGACTCGGAGGCAGCATCCACTCGAGGATCCGGGCCAGCAGTGGAGTACGATCTGCAGCCACGACAGACGAGAACGGAAATGCCAGCACCGCCGCCTTGTGATCCTCATCGACCATCACCACTGCGGCCCCGCCCCCTTGAAGTGTCCCCGCACCCGAAGCCGGGTCGTAGGAGAACGCCTTCTGGGCCGGTGGCAACGCCGTCAATTCCGACTGGTAGAAACCGCTCGACAGTTGCAGGTCCAGGCCATCCCCCAGCGGATTCCCCGGCTCTCCCAGTAAACCTGGCAGATCCATATCATACTGTTCGTGCTGGAGGAACAGGTAGTTGGTGAACAGTGCAGTGCTGTCGAGAAATACGGTGGCGTACGCTCCCGAGAGCACCAAGTTGCCCCCGGCCTGCAGGTATTCCATCAGCAGTGCCTGGCGCGCGGGACCCAGTTGATCGGGGAAGCCGGTGTGGAAGTAACCGACCGGCCACATCACGACACCGTCGGTATATTCAGCGAGCAAGGCAGTGGTCACCGGACCATCGACAAATGGGTCCCATGCCTGGTAACCCACACCGAGACCATCGAGAACATCCAGGTAACTGTCTTGATACCCCGTATTTCCAGCCTCGAAGTAGCCATTGATCACCAGGATGTCGATGGTGGACTCAACCATCACTTCCACCGATGGCAACGATTCGTTGTCGGAGGCATCGATCGCAGTGATCACGTAGTGGAGTACGCCCGCTCCAACTTCGCTGTCGACAAACACGTTTTCCAGCTGTGGAAGCGGATTCACCAGGGAGTAAGGCCCGCCGGCAACATCAGACCGGTGGACAAAATAGCCACTCAAGTCGGGCTCCGGGTTTGCATCCCAGGAGAGGGTCACGCTTCCATTGGCCGAGGCCGCAACGACTCCGGTCGGAGCCGAAGGTGCGACCACATCTGCTGCCGTTGCAGAGTAGGGCCCCTCGAACACCACGGTTGATGTCGCCAGGTCTGCCGAGACGGTGGTCTCGCCGAACCACGCCACCGCTGAGGTCATGTTGTCGGATAGCCCTGTGAGTTGCCCCAACTGGTCATCGAGCGCAAGGTCGGTCGATTCCCGGTAATCTTCGATCGGCTGACCGCCAAGGGGGGTCGTCTCGCTGTACTGGTAATGAAAACGATTTACCCAGACGTGGAACACCCCTCCGACAGGCAGGACCGACTGAAGCTGCGTCAACACCTGGCCTGCATTGTCGTTTGCCAGTGTGGTCGGCGTCGGAGTGGTCGGAACATCTTCGGCAAAGAGCCCCGTGCCCTGTTGAAGCTGTGCAATCTGAGCGTCGATGAAACTGTCGTAGTCCACTTGCAGCTGCGGATCATTCGCCATCAACGCATACAGTGCATCGAGAATCACGATGTCGTTTCCGAGCATCGCATCGAAGAGAGCCACCAGTAGATCGGGGCGCTGTTCTTCGAGGAACTCGAAATACACGCCGGCGTACCTGTAGAACGTGAACGATCCATAGGTCGCACTGGTGATGTCGGCCACCGTCAGACGAGAACTGTCACCTGAAATCTGATCGAGCAGAATTCCTCGTGGCAGTACCCCATTGATTCGAGTCGCACCGACCAGGTATTCCGCCAACCCCTCGTTGTACCAGACCAGTCGATTCCCTTCGTACAAGGTGCCGGACTCCCCGAAACTCCCGGTGATCAGGTATCGGCTGTCCAGGTAGTGCGTGTACTCATGACGGAGAAGTTCTTCCAGGGTGTAGATGCTCTGGGCGGGCGTTCGGTCGTAGGTGAAGAGTGTCCCCAACGGTTCAATGAAGATCCCGCCGTTATTGGTCGACAGTCCGTACAAGAAAGGTTGATAGGTCTGATATGCCTGCGGACTGCCGTAGATCACAAGCGTGAGCACTTCGTTGCTGTCCCCGGGAACGGGCTCGAGGGCACCGCACTTGCGGAAGAACTGGCTCTCGACCTCCTGGATGGCGTCATAGAGTTCGTTCGCCACGTCGAGGTCGATCGCGGTCAAGAATTTCAATCGTCCCTGGTCGAACAGGAACTCATTGGGAAGTGCGATCGCCATCACTTCGGCGCGAATCTGGTCGAGATCGAGAGCCCCACCGCCATAGAGGAGCCCATCAAACTGCGACTCGAGGTCAGTGACCGCCCTCAACCACGGTCCGGAGTACTGGACGTGGAGGTTGTACGCCTGCGTGAGGATGTCATGGGCAGCGTCTCTCGTCGCCTGTTCCAGGAAGGCTAGCCGGTTCATCACCCACAGAGCATTGAGCACGACATACTCGCTATCATTCGTGTAAGTGAGATCGAGGGCCATCGTTGCAACCACCGCGATGAGGCCCGGTGGGATTGCAGAGTACCACGGACTGTTGACACCACTGGCGCTGTTTTGATTGCTGATCTGATGGGCGAGGGTGAACAGGCAGCGATACGCCATCAGACGTTCCTGGTAATCGTCTTCATGGGCCAGATCGGAGGTGTAGCGTTCGAGCACTGCCTGGATCTGATCGATAAGCATCACGCTTGCGTTGGTGCTATCGATGCTCACCAGCCACTGCGACAGGAGCGACACCGGAGGATCGACGGTGATCAACTCCGGCTGTTGACCGATGGTGACCATCGCCTGCACCGCCGCTGAAAATGTCGCGGCATCGTAGGTCACGCTCGCCTGGTAAAACTCGTGGTAGAAAGCGATCTGGTAGAAATACGTCATGCGGCGCAGTCGCTCGGAGTTGCCCAGCAGATCGAGCGCTTCGGATTCGATGGCACTAGCGATCAGCAGTACATTGGCGGGTGCAATCGCTGCGCCGACATCTCCGTCGAAGGACCACAACTCGTCGAGACAATCGTCAGTACTGGTTGCCACCAACTCGATGAATGCCGCACCCGTGGCCGCGGCAAAGTCGGCAGAGCTACACGGCCCGGCCCAGGGGCTAGCACCAGCGCTTCCGGAGGATCGGGCCACGACCAGCGCATCTCGGTCTGCCCCTCGCGGTCGCGTTGCTGCCGCTCGGTCCGGATCCACGGCATGCCCGCCGCTACATGGCGCGTCGAGGTGGGCGGTCTCCGATTCGAGATCACCCACAGGCGGTTGCAGAGGTGGAAGTTGCTCCGGTGGCGATGGAGGTACCGCCTGACCAAACGCAAACGACGCACAGAAGCACAGCACGACCAGCGCCAATCGACGCATGAAGGCATAGGTACTGTGACGCCTCGGCAACATGATGACCTCCGGTGATTACGAGCAACTCGAGATCCTCGATCAATCCCTACTCTACCGACTGTGCCGTACTGCGACAATTTGAATCATCGGTTCCCTCGGCTCTTCGGCTGGTTCATCCTGACATCCGGAAACCTCTCCCCATCGGACATCATGATTTCAGATTCCCGCACGCAGGAGGCCCAGCATCATGACCCGCAGATCATCGACCTCCGTGGTCGCCAATTGGCGATCATCGATACGGCACCTGAAGGCGGTGGATCCTCATCTGGGTCGAATCATCGATGCATGCGGCAACATCCAACTGGAGATTCAGCGACACCGTTCCCCCTTCGAGTACCTGCTGCGTTCCATCATCTTCCAGCAACTATCCGGCAAGGCCGCCGGCACCATCCATGGTCGCTTCCTCGCCCTGTTTCCGATGAAACGTCCTACACCCCAGCGAGTGCTGCGACTGCAACCGCAAAAGTTTCGCAACGCTGGTGTCTCCGGCAATAAAGAGCGCGCCATCCGCGATCTCGCCCATCATGCCCGAGATGGCCTGGTGCCAGGCTTCACAGCGCTTACACGGATGAGCGATGAGGAGATCATCGAGACCCTCACCGCCATCCACGGTATCGGCCGCTGGACCGTCGAGATGCTGCTGATCTTTCAACTGGGAAGACCGGACGTGCTACCGGTCGATGACCTCGGGGTCAGAAAAGGGTTCGCGCGGATGCGCGGAAAGAAGAAACTGCCAACCCCGAAACAACTGACCCGTGCAGCAAAGAAGTGGCAACCCTACCGTAGTATCGGCAGCTGGTACTGCTGGCGGGCGACGGAGATGTAGGGAGTTATTTCGAACTCAGCAGCAACGATTCCGGGGGGTGATGCTCCCAGGTATCGAAGTCGTCATGCTGAATCACCTCGGCAGCGAGATGGATGTTCTGCTCCATGTCCTCGCGTGAACGCCACCGGATCATTCCGATGAAGCGACCGGTCTTCTCGTCCTCGAAGACCCCGCCATCGATGAACCCCTCGACATTCTCGAGCGCACCCTTGAAACGGTGCATCGAGTCGAGCAGGTGTTCCCGGTACGCGTCCTTTGGTGAATGAACCGACACGTGAACGAACATCTCTACAGTCCTTCCTGTGTGCTGGCCAACCGATGAACGGTGAAGTGCACAAACGACTGCGCAGGGCCGATCTCATCGAATTGCAGCGCCCAGTTCAGATGCATCTGCATGGCGGGCTTCATGTCGGGGATCACCAGCCTCACCTGTTTGCCATCTTTTGACAGGGTGGCAGAGGCCACCTCCAGCCCGGTGGTGCCCTCTTCGCCTTCATCCAGGTCGAGTTTTGGTGAACCGTAGTTGCTGCTCCAGCGGTAATCCCAACCCTCCAGTTTGAAGGCAGAGGCCAGTGCTTCCGTTTCGGTGGTAATCGGTTCGTTGAAGGTGATCCGCAAACCATCGGTGAGTGCCCTGATATGCAGTGGGTACGGCAGCGATGCCGCTGTCTTCCGGACCCGGTAGAAACCGCCCGGATCGGTCTTGTTGGATGACCAGCCAAAGAGGCCCGACAGATAGAGACTGCCATCGGGATGGAAGCGGCCGCGCATGGTGCCGGTCGGGGTCTCGATGGGAAGCGGCACTAAACCACCCTGGTGGACGCCATCGACCTCGTCCTCGATGATCAGGTAGACCTCACCGGTGCCATAAGAAAGGCCCAGAAGTTTTCCGGAGAGATCGCCCCATACCCCATCGGGAACCCTTAACTGTGCAGCCGGAGAGCGATCGACGGCGGAATGGATCCAGCACAGTGGCAAATCGTAATCGGTGCGCAATTTCTCGGCGCCGAGCATGCTGCCACTCCAGTTGTTGCCGTGAAAGGAACCCGGCGTGATGCGGTTGATGCGATTGGCCGGCATCCAGTGCCCTTCCTGATCGGAACCCCAGACGATGCCATCGGCATCGATCGCGACCCCGTTGGGGGCACGGAATCCAGAAGCAACGATCTTCGAAGTGGAGCCATCGGCGGCGACCTGGATCAGCGTGCCGTGTTGCGGATGGACCGGCAACTTGGCGTGGCGTGCCGCCTTCAGGTAATAGATGTTCCCGTCGGGCCCCTCCTGCAGACCACCGGCCGGTTCGTGGAAATGCGGCGAGTTCATCGCATCGACATTGAACGCCTCGTAGTAATCGGTCTCGCCATCGCCATCGAGATCTCTCAGGCGGGTGATCTGATCTCGGCCCAGCACCAGGATCTCTTCTTGTCCTGGCTCGCCACGGGTCAATAACCCGAGCGGCTGACTGAGTCCACTGGCGATGCGCTGCCAGGTGAGTTTGTCGAGTCGCCCATCGAGACCACTGACGCGCCACACATCACCGTTCCAGGTCGAGATGGCGGCCGCCTTGCCGTCATCGAGGAAGTCGAAATCGCCGAAGCGCATCCACGAATGCCACGGGTTCTCATCGGGCCAGGAGATGCGATCGATCTCGAAGGGACGCTGTTGTACCGGATCGGAACCAGCCTCCAGTTTGGAGATGAACTCTGGTAGACGTGAAAGTGGCCCGTTCCACTCCAGCAACTCACCCTGGCGATCGTTCTCAGTGGCATCGAAGGTGATGGCTCCCTGCATCTGGGAGTCTGAATCTGATTTCTCCAGGATGAGAAAACGAGCTCCGAGATCGCCGCGAACACCATAAGCGCGCACCAACGGTTCGCCCGATTCGGTCGCCACCGCGTGGATCATCGCTTCGCTGAGAAAAGCGGAGTAGATGCGAATTCCATCGATGTAGCCACTGAACCACGGATCCGCGGGAAAATTCTCGGCGGTGAAACCAATCTGCATGATGGTGTCTTCGACGGGACCACCCGGAGACAAACTGCCCTCGCCGTCTTGCTCACCATCGACAAAGAGCACCACTCGAGCCTCCCAGGGATTCCAGGTGAAAGCGACATGGTGCCAGCGCCCGTCGGTGATCTGCTTGTCGCCAGTCACCACACCCACCCAGCCGATGTCGAAGCAGAGATGTCCGTCACGGATGAAGAAAGTCTTGCCGTCATGAATCCACGGACCTTCGGCAGCGGTCTGAGAAAAGATGCTTCCGTCCTTGGTGGTGTGAACCCACGCCGCAAAGGTCAGCCCATTTGAAGTGAACTCGAAATCATCATGGCGAGTCCAGATGGCTTTTGCCGTGCCATCGAAATCAAGAGCGCGTCCCTTGACCCCACGACGCCAGGTGACACCTTCGAGACGAAGATCCTTTTCGCCATCGACGATGCTCTGCATCGCCTCGCCGGAACTCTCGTCACAGTCCCAACCCGCCAGTAACCCTGTCGGTTGACGGGTCTCGGGGGTGATCACCAGGAGCGATTCCTCTGTCGAGGCACTTCTTTGATCGGTCTGCTGCCCATCTCGATCATGAATTCGTGCCACGTCTCCGTCTTCGTGGGTCAGTTTCCACTCATCTTCTTCATCCCCGGCGCTACGGGAGATCGGATCCGAGTATTCGTCCCCACCGAAGATGGCGTTGCGCTCACCGCGAAGGATGACCTGCTCGGACCAGCGTGCAGCGGACCCCTTCTTCCAGACGGATGCCAGCGGCGATGGATCACGGAAGTAGATTCGTCCTGTAATGGCACGGAACGCCTTGAGATGTTCCTGATCGAGGTGCGCGATGTGAATGTGAACCGGCGCCAGTTCTTCTTCACCGGGCCTGACGACAAGCACAACCCGGCCCTCATGGGTAGTCACCCGTGTTCTGGCTCCCCCGCCACGCGCATCGATGGCCATCACCGGTTTCCCTTTACGAAGCAGGATGAATTCACTGTTGGGCCCGCCGAAGGAAGGCGATAGGAACGTATTTTCTTCGAGGTTCAGCAACGAAATACGCAGCAGCTGATCGACACCGATGAACTGGATCGATCTCTTCCAGGCATTGAGGTCCTGTCCCTGCAGGTAGGCTGCCCTTTCAAAGATGCGCGTCTTGCCAACGGTGTAATGAAGAAGCACGCCATCGCGATCACGTTGAAGCCCTCGCCAACGACCGAGTTCAGGGGGCAGGGGGCCAAATGGAACCGGGCGCGGATCGGCAAAGGTCCCGTCGGAACCGACCGCAATACCAGGTCCAGCCGCATTGACCCAGGCAGGCTTACCATCGATGCGAGGCCAGATGCCGTGGGGACCATCATAGACGATGCCACGCAACTGGACGAAATCACCTTCCCACGCGGCCGCCCAGCGCAACTCGGCGCTGTCAAAAAGCATCGAGTGTTCACCATCATCATCGAGAGGGATGGCGATTCCCTTGCAGGCGATGTTGTCGGGAGTCACCTCGATCGCCGCCGACAGGAACGGGCCGTAATCCATCGCCTGCCACGGCTCATCCTGTGCCGTAGCATGAACGGAAGAAGCCAGCACCAAGCATGTTAATGCCCAGGCTCGCGGATTCTTCGATGCAGAGAAACACATCGTGAGCTCCTTCTGACAGTTCCTATTTCAAGTTCAGGACCTTCACATAATTCCCAACAAGCAAATAAATGTTGAACTGGTCAGTTTATCATCTCCCCAATTCAAGGAAGAACGAGGACAAGATTCCTCCAAATACCATTACCAATCCCCAGAGGATGATTATTGCCGGAATTGATGCGATCGCCCACTTGACCATGAAGACCACCATTGAGCCGAAAGGCATCGAAATGTCCCTCACAACTACACCATTATTATTTTCCATGATTGAACTCCTAACTCGACTTGCCAGTCCAACAATTGATCAGACACCAGAATGCATCACCTACCCACAGTCCTCGTTCCTCACCCTGCCAACTCCATTTCAATCTTCTTGCCCGGCCACGGAAACAAGGCCTGTGCAGTGGTCACGGCCAACTAAACTCCGGCCACCTGTGGAAGTCCTACGGAGTCACGATCCACCTCTTGCGGTACCACGCCGGTAACAGTATCTGCGGATCGAGATCGTCGCATTCATGTTGAGTGTCCATCTGCTGGTTCCTCTCCGCGACAGGGAGCAGCGGATGTGATCGATCGTGGCTCAAGATGGCGGGTCGAATTGCACATGCTAGCCGCAGACATCGAGGAATCCGACCCGGTAAATGGCAGTAGTTCCTGGAGAGTTTCCTGCTTCGGTGGCCCTGAGATGGCCACTTCGGGTACCCTGTGAGCAGTCGGGCCGTGGCCCGGAAGGAGCGCGGTGGAACATCGCATCGAGAAGGACACGATGGGCGAAGTGGAGGTCCCTGCCGACCGCCTGTGGGGGGCACAGACCCAGCGCTCGCTGCAAAACTTCCGCATCGGTCAGGAGCGGATGCGGCGCCCGATGATCCGTGCGATGGGTCTCATCAAGCAGGCCGCCGCCCGCATCAATGCAGAACTCGGTGGTATCCCGACCGAAATTGGCAGCGCCATCGAAACCGCCGCCGAAGAAGTGATCTCCGGAGATCTCGACGATCACTTCCCGCTGGTGGTCTACCAGACCGGCTCCGGCACCCAGTCGAACATGAACTGCAACGAGGTGATCGCCAACCGTGCCAACCAGACTCTCGGACAACCGCTCGGCAGCCAGAGTCCGGTACACCCCAACGATCACGTCAATCACGCCCAGAGCACCAACGATTGCTTCCCCACCGCCATCCATGTCGCAAGCGCGTGCGAATGCCACGATCGATTGCTGCCCGCCGTCGATGCGCTGCGCAACTGTTTCGATGAGAAAGCCGCTGCCTTTGATGACATCGTCAAGATCGGCCGCACCCACCTGCAGGATGCTACCCCCCTGACTCTCGGTCAGGAAATCTCTGGCTGGTCCGATCAACTGAGAATTGCCCGACAACTGATCCAGGATGCACTGGCGCTGGTCCACGAACTGGCCATCGGCGGCACCGCCGTCGGAACCGGACTCAACACCCGCACGGGTTATGCCGACAAGGTGTCCGCTGCGCTGACCGAGAAGACCGGCATCCAGTTCGTTTCTGCTCCCAACAAGTTCGCGCAACTTGCAGGCAAGGAAGCGATCGTCGGACTCTCAGGGGCTTTGAAAAGCCTGGCGACAGCACTCCACAAGATCGCCAATGATGTTCGCTGGCTCGCCAGCGGTCCTCGCTGTGGCATCGGCGAGATCACCATCCCCGCCAATGAACCGGGATCATCGATCATGCCGGGCAAGGTCAATCCGACCCAGTCGGAAGCACTGACGATGGCCTGCGCACGCGTCATCGGCAACGATGCCACCATCGGCTTCAGCGGTGCTCTCGGCAACTTCGAGCTGAATGTCTACATGCCCGTCATCGGCGATTGCATGCTGCAATCGATCGATCTGCTCTCCTCGGCGATCGATTCCTTCCGTCAGAACTGCGCTAGCGGCATCGAGCCGGTCACCGAACGGATCGATGATCTACTGCACCGTTCACTGATGCTGGTGACCGCCCTCAATGGACACATCGGCTACGACAAGGCCGCCGATGTGGCCAAGACCGCTCATGCCGAGGGGAAAACCCTGCGCGAAGTGGCAGTGGAGAAGGGTTACTGCAGCGGCGAGGAGTTTGATAGTTGGGTCGTTCCCTCGCAGATGATCGGTCCTGCCGACTGACACCTCGAAGAGTGCCAGATCAAGTCCGCTCATGCTCCATCAGGAGGAGTTCATGCAGATCTCCGGAGAACGAATCGCCTGGGCTGGCGTCATCGCTTTCGTGTCGGCGCTCGAGGTGATTCTGCTCGGTGGCTGTCGGGGACAGGTCCACGATTCGGGGCGCAACCTAGCCATCGACTGGCCCTCGAGACCGCCCGCTGACTGCCCGTTCGAGCCATCCGACAACATCGTGGGGATCACATTCACCGGAAGCCACCGCGAGTACGCACACGCTGACTGCTGGTTCCCGTCGTGGGCATCCGATGGAAACATGTACTCTCCCTTCTCCGATGGCACCGTGGAAAACGTGTTGCCGGACGGGAGCCGGGAACCACTGTGGACCCTGGGGCAGGAGGGTGCAGACGCAAACTGCGGCTATGGAAAGATCGTCGGTGACGACCCGCTGAACCTCACGGTGATCGGGTTGGGCGCACTGCCCACACCCACCGGCCCATACAACGCGCGATACCCGTCGGGAAGTCTGGTTCACGATGGCATCTGGTACTACGGCAGTCATCCGGAGGGCCCCGGCGGACTCGGCCCTCTCGTCGGCTTCAGGATCTCCCGCGACTACGGCAAGACATGGACGGACGGACCCAACGATCCGACTGCGCCGCTCTTTGCGGCCCCCTCACTCGATGGCGAGGGCAAGCCGACCGGGATACCCGTTCGGATTGGCGAGCCGTTCTTCGTCGACTTCGGCAAAAACATGGAGCACTCGCCCGATGGCAAGGCCTATCTGATAGCGCATGGGGCGACTGCGCGCGAACCTGACCCATTGGCGCGTCGCGCCCACTGGAACATGGGCGACGAGGCCTATCTACTGCGTGTCACACCGAGCCCGAAGACCATCAACGACGCGAGCGAGTACGAGTTCTTTGCCGGACACGACGAGGACGGCCAACCGACCTGGACTCATGAGCGTGCGAAGATGAAACCGCTCATCGAGTGGAAGGGCCGAGTCGGTCCCACCTCGATCACCTACAACCCGTACCTGAAGCGGTATCTGTTCTGCGTCACCGATGGAAGTGCGAATCACGGCGCCTACGACACATATATCCTCGAGTCACCGACCATCACGGGGCCGTGGAAACTGGTGGTGTTCATGGAGCACTTCGGCGAAGAAGGCTATTTCGTGAACATCCCGTCAAAGTTCATCGGCAAGGACGGTCGAACGGCCTGGCTGTGCTACGCCGCTAACTTCAGTGTCGGGATGCCGGACCCTCCCGCGCTCGAGTCCAATCCACCCGGCAGCCGGTATGGAATGAACCTGCAGCAGATACGACTGAGGGTGAAGAACTAGACGGTCCAGCCGCCCCGGAGTTATACGCGCTCGTACTCCATCAGGTAGCCCTGGAAGAGGCGCAGATGTTCCTCTTCATCCGCCAGCAACCTCACGCATAGATCCTCGGTGACTGGATCATCATCACACATCTTGATGATCTTCTTGTAATGGGCGACCGCGGTCTCTTCCGTCTCGATGACCCCACGGATGATGCTGAGAACATCGGTCGGATCATCTCCCGGCTGCAGAGATCTCTGCTGAGGAGCAAAGTCCATGCTGCCGGGGATGGTACCTCCCAGGATGTGAATGCGACGTGCCAGATCCTGTGCGTGTTGTGTTTCCTCGAGCACATCGGCGGCGAGAGATTGCTTGATGGGATCTGCCTTGGCTCCCACGAGGTTGGTGGAAGAGGAGATGAAGTTGATGACCGTCTCCAGTTCCATCCAGTAGGCACGGGTCAACTCGGAAATCAGTTCTTGATTCAACTTCAACCCTTTCCCTCGGAGCGAGTTCCAGTATCGATCACCAGGTCAGCAAAGAAAATCGACCGGAGCGCACTCCTGTCGCCCCGGTCGTTCCTGAAGACCCGGCCCGTTGGCCGATTTCCAGATACCAGATTCC
>DCAA01000038.1:72598-73791 GCA_002311345.1 Planctomycetes bacterium UBA1146
CGGCCCGGCACCCAGACGAACTTGGCGATCTCCTTGGCATCGGTGTACTCCCGGACGCGGGGATCAGCAAGAACTTGTTCGCGTATCTCGTCCTCGGTGATCTCAGCAGGTACCTCGAGTTTGGTTCGCACCTTTCCGTTGATCTGCACCGGAACCTCGATCATTTGCTGCTGAAGCCAGGCAGAATCGGCCACGGGGAAGGGTTCCCACACCAGTGATTCGTTATGACCCAGTGCTTTCCACAGTTCCTCGGCCAGATGGGGTGCATACGGAGCCAGCAGCAGGCAAAAAGGTTCGAGAATGGCACGAGGACGCGTTTCCATCGGGTTCAGTTCGTTGACGAACGTCATCATCTGGGAGATGGCCGTGTTGAAATGAAGTGCCGTCGTGTCCCGATCGACCTTTTCGATGGTCCTGTGGAGGATTCTCAGCTGTTCGTCCGTCGGTTGCGTCTCCAAAGTGTCATGAAGTTGGTCATCCTGATCGAAAAACAGCCTCCATACCCGATTCAGGAAGCGACGCGCCCCCATCAACCCCCCGGTGGACCACGGTTTGTCCGCCTCGATCGGTCCCATGAACATCTCGTAGAGCCTCAGCGAGTCAGCTCCCTGATCGGCGATGACATCGAGCGGATCGACGACATTACCGAAACGCTTGGACATCTTGCGGTTGTCTTCTCCCAGGATCATCCCCTGGTTGACCAGTTTTGCGTACGGCTCGTCGACAGGACACACGCCGATGTCGTGGAGGAACTTGGTCCAGAAGCGCGAGTAGAGCAGGTGCCCGACAGCATGCTCCGCCCCACCGAGATAGAGGTCGACCGGCATCCAGTGCTTCGCCAGTTCTGGATCGACCAGAGCTTTATCGTTCCTGGGATCGATGAAGCGCAGGAAATAGGCGCTCGAACCAGCACTGCCGGGCATCGTATCGAGTTCCCGAGAGGCGGGTGCTCCTGTCCCCGGCACCTCGGTGCTGATCCAGTCCTTGGCTCGCTCCAGCGGTGACTTGCCGGTGCCGGTCGGTGCGAAATCATCGAGATGCGGCAATTCCAGCGGCAGTGCCGATTCCGGCAAAGGATGGGCATTGCCTTCCTCATCGATGACAACTGGCATCGGCTCGCCCCAGTAACGCTGGCGGGCAAAGATCCAGTCGCGAAGACGATAGCGCACGATCCGCTTGCCGATCTTCCTCTC
>DCAA01000006.1:0-87518 GCA_002311345.1 Planctomycetes bacterium UBA1146
AGCCATGGGGAGAATTCCACCATAACTGTTGTAGCGAGTTGGTATGCCGTTGTTGTCGGTGGTGACGATGAAGACGGGTTCCTGGTTCCCTGTTGCAGCCAGCATGCCGGTAACCGCAAATCCACTGACGGCGCCGGTGGAGTCGATGGTTTCGGTAACAGACAGTGGGAAACTGCTGCCGAATCCCTGGGGACCGAACTGGGCGATCTGGCGCGACCAGATCGATGCTCCGTCACCATCGACCTTGTTCAGATAGATGTCGATCCCAACCCAGGCACCGATGGGAGACCTGCGAATAACGGGACCGACGGTGACGTAGTTGCCGTCACTGGTCGGAGTCATCTCCAGCGACATTTCGAACCCTCTGGTTCCGAGGTTGGTCATGTGAACTTGAGCAGAAAGGTTGTTGCTAGAAAAAGTGGCAACCGCCAGGAGAGAAAAGATGAAGAGAAGTGGGGCGAAACTCTTCGGCATATAGAGGTTGGTCATGTAGACCTTCCTTTCTTTGGGATTCCAGTTCGTCGCCCCCGTGGTGACGATCCGCCCGCTTGAATCGCAGGAAGATAGAATCCGGAGATAGGACCGCATCGGACCGTATTGTCAAAAAACGCCTGTTTGCGTACAAATCGATCGTCAAGTCGGGTCTGGACGATTTGACAGCAATGGCAAAAGTTTCGTAAAGTTCTTTCGCCCTGAGGGTTGGCCTCCGGGTGAGAGGGGAGACGGGGAATGAACAACAATCTCGGGAAAAATGCATACACCGGGATCATCGGCGGCATCGTCACAGTGGTCGCCTGGTTCATCGTGAACAAGGTCAGTGGCACTCTTGACCCTTACGTGGCGGCCGGACTGGCGGGCTTCTGTGGTTCTTTCTTTGCTTCGATGTTTGCTGCTCAGAAGGAACGCGTTCAGGCATAGGTAAATTTCGTGAGTTGAGAACTTGAGCAGGGGGACAGTCTCCCAGGTCGGAGCCGCGAGAGGTTCCCCAGGAGATTGCCCCCTTTTTCGTTATTTTCTTCTCTCCACTTCATTGAGAAGTTGGAGGTTGCCAGGTGACTCTCTTCGCCTGACCATCGACACAATACCGTTATCGTTTGAGCGATGCGCTCTTGTGCTGTTGTAGTCGAGGCAGCGGTCTCTAGACTGGACCGGTACTCGAGATTTGCCGGAAGGAACCATCGATGAAAATCCATGCAACCTTGATCCTGGTGCTATTGTTGCTCGTCTCCTGTGTTCTGGTTCCAGGGAATTTTGGTATTACCGCATCGACTTCGTTGGATTCGAAAACAATCCAGTCCGGTGACCACCCGGGAGGCAATCCCGATGGAACCCTGTCGCCACTGCGGGGAATGATCGAACTCTTTTCAGTGGATCGCCGAAACATCCAGAGATTTTACGATGCGCCGATGTCGCCGCTGGCTTCCGAAAAAAACCGTGAATATCTGGAGCACTGGGTCAAGGTTCTCGACGATATTGATTTCGAAGCACTCGGACAGGATGAACGAATCGATCACGTGCTGTTTCAGAATGATCTTCGCTATCGTCTCCGGTCCATCGAACATGACATGACCAAGAATGAACAGATTCGACAGTTTGTTCCCTTCTCCTCGACCATCATCGATCTTCAGCAAAAGCGCCGCAGGATCGAATCCATCGATGCAGAAAAACTCGCACTGACCATTTCCGGTCTCGAACAGGCGGTCAAAAAAGCACGAGAAGCCATCGAAAAGAAGATGGAGGAGGCTCCCATCGATCCTTCTGTTGCTCATCGTGGTGCCGGGATGGTGGATCGTCTCCAGCGAACCCTGTCGGGCTGGTATCGGTTTTATTCCGGTTACGACCCGCTTTTTAGCTGGTGGGTAGAAAAACCTTTCCGCGCAACAGAGAGTGCCCTCAAGGAATACTCCGGGTTCATTCGCAAGAAGGTGGTCGGGATCACCGATCCAGATGATCCTCCCATCATCGGAGATCCAGTCGGCAGAGATGAACTGCTGAGCATGCTCGAACACGAGATGATCGCCTATTCTCCCGAGCAGTTGATCGAAATTGCCCGAACCGAGTTCGAGTGGTGCAGAAAAGAGATGTTACGAGCTTCGCGAGATCTGGGATTCGGGGAAGACTGGCGCGCGGCTCTCGAGCACGTCAAGGAGATGCATGTAGAGCCTGGCAAGCAACCCGAGTTGATCCGGGATCTCGCTCACGAGGCGGTGGCATTTCTGGAAGAACGGGATCTGGTCACGATTCCAGATCTGTGCAAGCAAACGTGGAGGATGGAGATGTTGTCGGCAGAGAGCCAGAAGTTCAGTCCTTACTTTCTCGGTGGTGAAACGATTCGGGTCGCGTTTCCGACTCACGAGATGGACCATGCCGATAAGTTGATGAGCATGAGGGGAAACAATCGACATTTCGCCCGTGCCACCGTTCATCACGAGTTGATTCCCGGACATCATCTTCAAGGGTTCATGACCAGCCGTCACAGGACTCATCGTGGTGCCTTTGGCACTCCTTTCTGGTCGGAGGGGTGGGCTCTGTACTGGGAGATGTTGCTGTGGAACAAGGATTTTGCGAAATCCGCCGAGAATCGCGTGGGGATGCTGTTCTGGCGTACCCATCGCTGTGCACGGATCATCTTCTCGCTCAGTTATCACCTTGAAAAGATGACAGCCGAGGAAGCCATCGATTTCTTGATCGAAAACGTTGGTCACGAACGAAACAATGCCACTGCCGAGGTGCGGCGCTCTGTGAGCGGTAGTTATGGTCCCCTCTATCAGGCGGCATACATGCTTGGAGGTTTGCAACTGATGGCACTCCACGATGAACTGGTCGATTCGGGCAAGATGACCGATAAAGAATTCCATGACCGAGTTCTTCAGAACAACTCGATCCCCATCGAGATGGTGCGTGCGGCTCTCACTGGAACGGAACTGGAGAGAGACCATCGCCCTGGTTGGCTCTTTTATGGCGAAGTTGTGGTACCCGAGCAAGGTACTTCGAAGCAGTGAGAGAAGACCGGTTCCACTGGGAAAACGACATTTTTCTCGCTTTGGCAGGATCCTCTCACGTCGACAGGCTTGACCAACTAAGATAAAGCGATGGAGGCCAGCGATGAATACCTGGATGCTTTGCACCATCTTCTGTCTCGCATTACCCGGAGACGAACCAGACTCTGATCCGAAGCATGGGGGCTGGAGATTGGCGAAGAGTCCCAGCGCCTATCTGCGCGAACATGCTGAAAATCCCGTCGAGTGGTATTCCTGGGGTCAAGATGCATTCGATAAGGCTCAAGCTCTCGATCGTCCCATCTTTCTCTCCATCGGATATTCGTCGTGTCACTGGTGCCATGTGATGCGGCGAGAGTCGTTTTCCGACCAGGAGATCGCCACTTTCCTCAACGAGAACTTCATCTCGATAAAAGTCGACCGTGAAGATCTTCCTCACGTCGATGATTTCTACATGGATGCAGTGAGGGCGATGACAGACAGAGGAGGTTGGCCCCTCTCCGTGTTCCTGATGCCGGATCTGACCCCATTTTACGGTGGAACCTATTTCCCGCCGAGGACTCGTTTCAACAGACCAGGTTTCATGGACATATTGAGTTCCATCGATCGGGTCTGGCGTGAGGAGCGGGAGAAGGTCATCGACAACGCAATCGGCCTGACCAAGCGTCTCGAAGAAAGATCGGCACGGGTCTTCGAGGGAATCGAGCCGGAGGCATATCTGAATGGTGGTCTCACGGGAGCCGCGGACAGTTACACGCCGGATCCAGCAGGGTTCGGGAATGCGCCACGATTTCCTGCGCCTCGGCTGCTTCAGTATCTGGTCGGGGAAGGGACTTTGCGGGGGGACGAAGGGGCCATTGATCAGGGTGTTTCGGTGTTGCGCGCGATGGCCGCCGGCGGCATCTATGATCAGGTCGGGGGTGGTTTTCACCGTTACAGCGTCGATGCAAAGTGGCAGGTGCCCCACTTCGAGAAGATGCTCTACAACCAGGGATCACTTGCAGAGAGTTACTTCGAGGTGGGACGGATGACCAGCGACGCTGGACTCTACTCCATCGGTCGAGCGACCCTGGAGGCGATGTTGCGCCAGTTCCGGCTCGAGGATGGCTCCTTTGCAGGATCCTGGGATGCAGATTCGGGAGGTGTCGAGGGATCCTATTACGTGTGGACCCCAGAGCAGGTCGAGGAGTTGCTGGGAGAAGAGCGTGCCGCTCTTTTGTGCACGGTGCTGGGTATCACCAGCCCCGGGAACTTCGAGGGGGGAGAAGAAAGTGTTCCTCGAAGAGCGACGACTCTCGAAGGTGCCGCCAAATCTCTTGGTATCGAGATGGAAGTGGCAGAGACGTGGTTCTCCGAGGGAATTGACAAGATGGAGCAACACAGGAGTCATCGCGTCGCTCCGAAGCGGGATCCGAAAGTGGTTCTCGGCTGGAACGCTCTGGCGATCTCGGCACTGGCTCGAGGTGCGGCTTTGCTCGATGAGCCGGTGTTCCGCGAAGCGGCGGTAGGAGCCTACGCATCACTCAAAGGTTCTCTCGTCAACGATGATGGCTTTCTTCGACGCAGAGATGGTGAGATCGCGGGCAACCCCGCGACGCTTCAGGATGCTGCTCTCTGGATGAAATGTTGTCTCGATCTTTATGAAGCCACCTTCCGGCCCGACTTTGTTGCCGAGGCCGCACGTAGCTGGCAATTGATTCTGCGCGATTTCGGTCCGCTCGAGCAGGGCGAGGGTTTGTATGAAGCACCCGCAGGAGCCGAGATCTTGCTCGGCAGGCGCAGAGAGTTTTTTGATGGTGCGATTCCCTCGGGAAATGCCACCGTGGCGAGGTGTCTGTTGCGGTTGCACGAATTGACCGGAGAAGGCCAGTACCGCTTCCACGCCGAACACATCATCGCTGCGGGGCTTCGTTCGATCGGTCCCTATCCGACCGGATCAGCTGAACTGTTGCTGGCGGTCCAGGCACTCGTCCGCGCCACCCCTGCCGTAGCAGTGGTCGGAGATCCGAGTCGAGAGGAAACTCGAGCTCTGCTGAAGGCTGTCATCGAGTCACCGATTCCCTTCTGCGTGGTGGCGCTCAGGCCCTCCGGAGAGTCGGGGGTCAAGGCAGCCGAGGTGATTTCGTTGCTACAGGACCGCGCTGTCGAGGATTCTCCCCGGGCATTTTTGTGTGTCGATCAGGTTTGTGATCTTCCTACCTCGGATATCGATGCACTTTCCGGCAGACTGCTCGAGATCGCTCAGCAACTGCGTTCATCGGCGGATGCAGAGGAGTCCGTTACCGAGGAAGAGAGTCAGGAAGAGAGCCAGAAGGAGACCCCGGATCCTCAAGACCCCTGAACTCCCATCCTGTCTCCGTGTCAGTTGAGGAAACACAATTGAACTGTCCAGAGCCGTCCGAAAAACTGCCTCGACTCATCGTGGATGCTGATGGCTGTCCTGTAAAAGATGAGGTCGCGCGGGTAGCGCGTAGGCTCGGCCTCAAGATCACATTTGTAGCGAATCATTCGATGAGGATCCCGCAGGGCAAGGGATTTCGTCTCGAAGTAGTGCCCAAACTGTTTGATGCTGCCGATGACTGGATCGCCGAGAACTGTAACGGCCAATCTGTCGTGGTGACGGGTGATATCCCGCTGGCCTCCCGTTGCGTCGCCGCCGGCGCGACGGTGGTCAATCCACGTGGGCGTATTCATGACGAGGACTCGGTGGGAGAAGCACTGGCACGCCGCGATCTGGCCACTCATCTGCGTGAACTGGGACTTCCCACCTCGGGACCCGAGCCCTTCGATCATGGCGATCGATCTGCATTTCTCCAGGCACTCGATGCCGTGATTCAACGGGTCATCCGAAAATTGTAGCGCGACCAACTCTGAGTGCTAGCAACCAGCGGGCGGGACCTCACAGGTGATGGAATCTGCCGTTGGATCCGTTCCGCACTTCTCGAAGGGTTCGCTGGGAGCAATCCCATCGGTGAAGAGATATCCCAGAATCAGGATCGCATCGCCTATATCGACGGCTCCATCATCGTTGGCGTCGGCTCCATCGAGGCAGCCTGGTTCGTCTCCCCCGGTGAAGAGGTAGCCGAGCAGATTGACGGGATCGCCGATGTCTACCGCTCCATCCAGATTGATGTCGGCGCGCTGGAATGAGGTGCCCGGCGCAGGATAGATGATCTGGCAGGAGACGAAACTCAGCACGAAATCGACCGAATAGGCATCTACGGTCCCATCTCCATCCAGATCGACATCTGGATCGACCCCCAGAAATGCCAGCACCTCGGTCATGGTGTCATAGTTGAAGGGGAAGCCGTCAAAGGGTGGTGGAGCCGGGATGGCATCGAAGATAGCAACCGGTATGGCAGCCGAGATGACCGAACTGTCCAACGAAGTTCCACCGGGAGCGATGGTCCCCTCGAGGAGAGCTCCGGGAATCACGAGACCACCCCCGAGATCGAGATCGGCAGGGCCTGCGACGATATTACCGCTGGTGATCGAGCCGGGAGTAAAGATGGTAATTGGTTCACCCTCATCATTGAGGCCGATGGGATCTACCTCGTAGAGATTGGAACCGTCGAAATCGTTGTCAGGATTTCCGTCGACATCGATTCCCGGGAAGGAAGCGACCTCGATTTCCGGATCGTTCTGCATCGTCGGATCATCGAGTAGCCTCACCTCGAGAAGATTGCGGATCCCTCCCCCGATGATCGTGCTGTCGATGAACGGATTGAGCAGATCAGCAACCGCTCCGAGTTCGCCACCGACGACGGTGATCGAGGAGTTCACGAATGCGGTCTCGATCGGTTCTCCAGCGCTGAGGGAGAGCGTCATCGCGAAGATGAGAAGCACAGCGAAGAACGATTTCTTCATCGGGATTACCTCCATGGTGGGAGCCTTTTCAGGATCTGGACCCGGATGCCATTCTACCAGTGCCGTGGGACTCGGGAACCGAGGGTCGTAGCGCTGATTCTGGCTGTTACCATCGTTAGAATAGACCACGCCAAGGAGGTGTTCCGGATGTTTCGCCTGTCGATGTGCCTATTCGTGGTGCTCTTCTCCTTCAACGGGGGATTTGTTTCTGCAGCGGACATTCCATTCCTGCGAGGTGATGCCAATGTCGATGGACGGGTGAATATCGCCGATGGGATCTGGCTGTTGCAGCATCTTTATCTGGGAGGACCGGGAGGAGAATGTGCCGCCGCCCGCGACACCAATGCCGATGGCGTGGTCGATCTCGCAGATGCTGCGCATATCATCTCGTATCGACTGATGGATGGCGGTCCACCGAGGCATCCATATCCCTACTGTGCGATTTCCTCCATCGGTGAGTGTGACAGTTATCCGGTCTGTCCGGAGGTCCCGGATGTAACGGTGAGCCGAGATGATCAGGGAGTCTGGTTCATAGAGGGTGGAGATCTGTACTGTTTGTACGAGGCGTTTGGTTACGCCGTAGCCACCGACCGGTTATGGCAGATGGAATTCTTCAGGAGGTTATGCAGGGGAAGACTTACCGAGATCCTCGGACCCAGTCAACTCAACACGGATATCGCGATTCGACTGCTTGGATACTCGGAGCAGGAACTCGAAGACGGTTTTTCCCAGGTATCCGAAGTGGGACAGTATATTGCGCTTGCTTATATCGATGGGCTCAATCGACGCATCGAAGATGTGATTGCGAATCCAGATCTACTTCCCTATGAATTTCACGAACTCGATTTCGTTCCCGATCTCTGGACCATCACGGATGTGATGGCGCTCCAGGTGACTCTGCTGCGAAACTTCGATTCGGAGGCTCTCTCCACTCATCAATTGGACAACGCTCTACTGCTGGCGGAGTTGCTCGATGAACACCCGATCGATGGAATGGAGATGTTTGATGATCTTCGATGGCTCGACGATCCCGAAGCTCCGACGATGATTCCTCCCGAGGACTTCGTGAATCCATTTGCAGGCACAACCCCGCCTCCGGTTCCTCATCCGGGGCAGTACCAGATCGAGAACCTGCGTGCCCTGCGAGACAGGGTCGATGACGTCTTTGCCGGAACGACCAGAAGGCTTGCGGCACTCGGTTCCACGATTCGCATGGGAAGTTACGCCTGGGCGGTCTCGGGTGACCTCACCGAGTCAGGAAATCCAATCCTCTACTCGGGACCACAGATGGGTTTCAATGCGCCTGGCCTCATCGTCGAGGGTTCACTGAAAGGTGCGGGGATCGAGATTTCAGGGATGGCGCTGGCCGGGCTTCCGGGGCTGATCATCGGCCGTTCACCGCAACATGCATGGTCAGGCCAGGTGGCTCACGCTCATACCGTCGACATCTACCTCGATGATGCTGAGGACATCTTCCTGCACAGGATCGATTATATCCCGCTCAACACTGAAGGTTCGGTAATGACGCTGCCGATCTATCGCACCGAGCACGGTCCGGTGGTCGCACCACTGATCCTCAATCCCGATACCGTAGAGGGACCTGTTGCGGCGTGGAAGTACTCTCATTGGCAAAAGGAACTCACAACCATCGATGTGAATCTGGATTACAGCACTGCTCGCAACATCGATGATTTTGCGGACGCGATGGATCGGTTCTGTGTCAGCCTTCACGTTTGTTATGCAGACCGACGGGGCAATGTCGGCTACTGGATGGCCGGACTCGATCCGATTCGACCTCCGGATGCGGATCCTAGATTGCCTCAACTCGGTGACGGCACCATGGAATGGACGGAACCTGTTACTTACAAGCCGCGTAAGACGGTTCGGAATCCTCAACGCGGATGGATCGGCGGCTGGAACAATAAGGCGGGTGGAGGGCCCGCTGGTGGCGCCAATCCTACCCAATCCTACGGGCGGTTTCATCGAGCACACGCGGTGCAAGATCGGCTCGCCGATGCGATCGAAGAGGGCCCTCTCTCCTTCGAGTTCGTGCGCGACCTGGCGCTAGAGGTCAGCGCAACCGATTGCTGCGATCTGGGCCGCAGTGGCGGTAATCGCTGGTTCTTCGTCAGAGATGCCTTCGTCGATGCGGTCGAATCCGATCTCGACCTGGAACGCCTCGAGGCTTTGATGTTGATGGAAGAGTGGGATGGTTACTTCCCGGCAGGTGGCCCGGACGCCTGGACCACTGGCGAACTGGATTCGGACGCCTGGTTGCTGCAGGATCGTTGGATCAGCCGGGCACTCGAGTTGACGTTCGAGGATGAACTCGACACCGAGAGCCTGTCCTACACCAATCAGGATCGAAACCTGCTCTTCAACGTACTGATCCGGGCACTGCCCGGATCCGGTGTGTTACTCGAGAACCGCATCGACTGGTTCCAGAATCGTAGTTCCATCCCGAAACCGACCGACGCCACCGGAATCATCATACTTGCGCTCGACGATACTCTTGCGGAACTCGGTCCACGTCCCTGGAATCACCAGCGTGCCACCATCGATTATGTGGGATCGGTGGTGGGGCAGGTGTGGAGTTCACCCTGGCTCGATCGATCCACTTATGCTCAGGTGGTGGAAGTGGGACCCGGTGGGCCGGTACGGATCGAATCGATGATCCCGCTTGGTGAGTCGGGGGCGATTTACCAGGGTCCGGGAGGAGAACCGGAGTTTGATGAGCAATACTTCGGCTTCACCGACATCTTCGATGGGTTCTTGCACCGTCCCTTCCCGACATTCGATGAAAACCCGTAATCCGGGCAGAAAGCGCGGTTTTCCGTGCTCTTTCCTGCTGGGAATGGTGATCTGCATGTGCGGCTGCCATACCGCCTGGATCGCCTCCAATGCCAGCGCGGTGACCCATCGACTCGCCTCCTCCAGACCCCATCAGCAGGTGATGAGTGATCTGGATGAGACTTCGAGGTTGCGGTCGCAACTCGAACTACTACCGGACGTGTTGAATTTTGCCCGCATGCGCGGGCTGCAGGTCGGGAATGCCTACCAAAGGATCGATTCGATTGCGGGCCCCGTCAGTTGGATCGTCGTGGCCGCTGATCCGAATACATTGAGCCTTCACCACTGGAGTTTTCCACTGGTGGGAAAAGTACCCTACAAGGGATATCGGTTCCTGGATCATGCCCAACAAGAAGCCAATCAACTCAGTTCGCTTGGCTGGGAGTCGGAAGTGATGGCAGTCGAGGCATGGAGCAGTCTCGGATGGTTTCCAGAGCCGATGCCTGCATCGCTGCTCGAACTTCCCGAGCATCGGTGGGTAACGACGCTACTGCACGAACTGGTTCACCGTACGATTCACTTGCCGAGCAACGCACAATGGAACGAGGGATTGGCGACCTTCCTCGGAAATCGTCTGGCTCAGGAGTGGTTGGTTTCAAGACACGGCGAAGATGGAGATGAAAGCACACGTCACCGACTCAGATATCAGGATGAAATGCGACTCAACCGCCTTCTACGCGAGTATCGAGAAGGATTGCTGGCCGGGCATCGCCGGCAGGCTCACCAGCAGTTTCTGCAGTCGTTGGAAGACCAGCCATGGGAGGCCTTCTCGGGAGCAAAACTCGCCAGCGAGCGCTGGAGCCTGCCGCGGGTGCTGATGGCCGAGATTTATGATCCAGAGGCGTTCGATTGGGAGCGGATGTGGGCGGAATCGGCCCAGGATCTATCGAATCTGGCCATCTGGGGCCTTACAAAAAAAGACGGAACTGGAGCGGCAGAATCCTCGTCAGGTCCCGTAGAGGGTGATTTTCGGTCTCGGGAGAACTCGAGCCGGGATTAGCCTGAAGAGGGAGCATGCCCGCTCTAAGGAGGATCCATGAGTGAGAAAGGAAGTCGAGGAGAACGGAATCTCTTCGAGGAGATTACCCTTCCTCACGTCGATGACGTCTTCCGCTTCGCCCTGGGTCTGACAAGGAACCGGGCACAGGCAGAAGATCTGGTTCAGGATACATTCCTGAAGGCCTTCAAGGCATTCGGTAGTTTCCGCGCCGGAAGCAATGCGAAGTCCTGGTTGTTCAGGATCTGCAAGAATCACTTCATCGATCGGTACCGTGAAAAGGCCCGACGTCCGCATCATAGTGCTGCGGTCGAGGAACTGGCGGTGGATTCTCCACGTCGTTCGATCGAGGTCTTCGAGCGTGATGGCATCGAGAACGAGGAAACCTTCCTCGATCTGTTCGGAGACGAAGTGAATCGCTACTTGCTAGAACTTCCCGAACCCTTCCGCAGAGCTGTGCTGCTTTGTGATCTGGAGGGTCTGAGTTACGAAGAGATTTCGGAGGTGCTGGATGTACCCATCGGTACGGTTCGTTCCAGGATCTCAAGAGGACGGGCGTTTCTGAAGGAGCGCCTGGTGAATTACGCCCATGAGTTGGGATATGGGCGCGAATAACAGAAGGAATAAGGGCTCATGAAAGATTGTATGCGATATAGAGAACGACTCCACGAGTGGGTCGATGGCGAGCTGGAAGGCTCCTTTGGCGAGGAAGTCGACACGCACGTCTCCCTCTGTCCCAAGTGCGCCGATGCCGCCAAGGCCGTCGAACACATCAAACTACTGGTGAAGGCCAAGGCACAGCGACCTCGAGTCCCCGAAGACCTCGAGGCGAGGGTCCGGCAATCAATTGCCATCGCTGCAGGAAGGCAGCATTCTTATCCGCGATGGACCGGGCGAAAGATGCTCCCCTTTGCCATCGCCGCCGCCTTCCTCTTTGTGCTCCTCTCTTCCTTCAATCACTTCTTCCCCGGACAAAATCAGGATCTCCACGCGATGGTCTCGACTCATGTGTTTGATTCGCACCTCAGGAGTGTCAACGGTGAGGCGAGTCCGGAGTGGCGATTCGATGGCTCCGAGAAGATGGCCGCCTTCATGGCGAAGGAACTGGGTACCGAGGTGCGGCTGTTCGATCTGGATCGGTTGCAGGATTGCATCGGAGAGACGGCAACACTGCAGGGAGTTTCCTTCGAACAGTGCGGCGATCTTCGCATCGCCAAGGTCTTCTATCTGCTCGGGCAGGAACCGCTCTCCTTTTTCATCTGTCCCAGTTCCCCCGGCGAGATCGATGGGCTTCAGTGTGCCATGGAAGGTCGCAACCTCGCGGTCTTCTGTTGCCCCTCTGAATCGGTGTGCTACTACTTCGCCACTTCTCGAGAGCCGGAAGAGTTCCAGAAGATTTTCCAGGACTGCTTTTCGCCTCAGAAGTGATCGCGAGGTGGTGTGACAGGATCGAGCGGCGAAAACCTGGCCGAATGATCTGAGGAGGTCTTCCCGATCACCCCTGATCGACTGAATCGATGGAGAAGATCGTCTAATAAGAGAGATGGGCGAGCCGGGAGTCGAACCCGGATCCCCGAACGGGGAGCGGATTTTAAGTCCGCCGCGTATACCAGTTCCGCCACTCGCCCCCCCGCGAGAGTTATCCTCACCACAGTTCAGGGCAGGACCAATGTACCCACACTGCAGGACCAATGTACCCACACTGGTCGTTTTTTGCGATTCCGGATATGCTTTCCCCGCCAGAACATGGTCGGAAGGAGCCCCATGAACGCCATCCAGAAACACTCCTGTGTCTTGAGCGTGACCCTGTTGTTGTTCTCGATCTTCCTGTCTGGTTGTGGTGCTGGCGGAGAGGGGATGTTCCGCTTTCGCGCAGAGAACTGGGAACCGAAACCGGGCGGTTCGATTCGGGCTTCCGAAGTGGGGTCGGTGGGGGATCTGCTCGATCTGGAGGATGTTCTCGGTCTCACCTCGCGCGAGGGTTTCTGGGTCTATGGTCTCGAGGCGGATCTGGGAGTGGGCACTTTCGAGGTGACCAATCTCGATTACTCCTCGATGGGTTCCAATATCCTGCTGGATGACATCGAGTACGCCGGGGAGATTTTTCCGGCAGGTCCCCTGGAGAGTAATTTTCGCGCGAAAGTCTCCACTTATCGCAGCAAGGGAGCGTTGCTGGGAGTCGGACCGATACTGCTGAAGTACATCTGGGGGGTCGATCATCTGGAACTCGGTACCACCCTCACGGCCCCTGAAGTACCAGTGTCTGCCAGCGAGAACATCGATGAGTGGGTACCCTCGTTCGGTCTCGGAGCAACATTCTCGGCTCCGATTGGCAATAACTGGAGTATGGAACTCGATGGGGAGATCGCCGGCCTGTGGATCAGTTACGGCGACATCGATGGAACCTACCAGGGAATGACGATTCGAGCGGGGATTCGTCAGGGATCAGGAATGCTGATCGGAGTCGGTCACCGGTCGCTGGTCATCGATGTCACCGACGACGGCGCCGGAATCAGTGCGGATATCGACCTCGGAGGAAGTTACGCTTTTCTGGAGTGGGCTTTGTGATCGCGAAGGTGCGAGCATCCCTGAGCGAAGGATGGATCGAATAGAGGGGTGGTGCCTGAAGGCACCACCCCTCTATTTCACCTGATGTATACACCCTCGTTGTTTACCCGTGGATCAGAGGCAACTGGTGTAAGAGTCGCATTCGAGGCTATCTACTGACGGGTCAGGACCACAGATCACACTTCCAGGTTCGGGCATCGGCAATCCCGATCCGAACAGGAAAGTGAGGGTGTAGATGGGATCGCTGATGTCGAAGGCGCCATCGTCATTGGAATCGTGGGCATCCTCGCAGGTTGGTGCAGGCGCACCGCCGAACAGGATGCTCAATGCTGCGATGGGATCGCTGATGTCGACGCCGGCGTCGTCGTTGCCATCGCCGCGGCGGAAAATCGAACCCGCGCAGGCATCGAGGATGCCATCGCCGTTGGCATCGCCGCCCTGGAGAAGAATCTGAATCAGATCCCAGGTGCCGTTTGCGTCACAATCGGCCGGTGTGTCCATGTAGGCCAGTTGCAGTCCAGCGAGGTCATCGCTATCGACATCGCCGTCCTGATCGAGATCACTGACGGCGCAGGGGGAATCGGCATCGAAAGTTCCCGGCGCGTCACCGGTCCAGCAATCGATGAAATCTGGCAAATCGCCGAATCCGATGAAACCGTTGCCGTCCATGTCGAATTCGGCTCGTCCCAGCGAGTTCAGGAACGAAACGACCAGATCTTGATCTCCAGCGGCAAGTTGTTGCCAGGCCTCGCGAGCTGCCAAAGCCTGTCCGAAGTGCCACGACACCGCTTCATCGATTCCCTGACTGAGGCTATTTACCAGCACTCGACCGTCATGAAGCAACTGACCACGAACTCGGATCCCCCACAGGGGAGGAGTTTTCATCTCCAGTTCGAGAGCATCTCCCTGTGAGATGCCATCGCCGAGGGACCCCATTTCGTGCAGCAGGGAATCTCCGTAGGGACGAAAAGTAATATTGGAAAGGGCTGCCTCCGGCGCTACACCGCTGGTGAATGCCGGGATATGACAACTAGCACAGCCGATGCTGTTGAAGATCACTTCGCCAGCCATACCGCTCTTGGGAGTCTGAGGTGGGGGAGCCAGAAAGCGCTGAAAGTCGGTGAGGCGCTCGATGAACAGCACCCCGTCGACCATTGGTTCTTCCGGGTCCGCGACCATATCACACTGGGCCAGTAGGGCCTGGTCCCCATTGGGGGCATTCTCCGAACCGACCAGGCTATTGGTGATGCCCATCTCGTTGAGGGTGGCATCTCCACTGAAAGACAGCAGCGTGCCCACCTGCGCTTTCCAGCCAAACTTGCCCACGACCAGTGGAGCGTTGAGATCTTCCAGCAGCGGCACCAGGTGCGCCACACCGCCGTTGTTGATCGCCAGCAGGTCGGCATCGGGGATCGCCTCGATCAAACCGGCACCGAGCAGCGACGGAGTGATCCGTTCTGCGGTGACGGTCGCCGCCGCCGGAACCGTCTCCAGGCATTCGTCCGAGATGGCGTTGGCTTGCAGCAAAGATCCTCCGAGGAACGCCAGAGGATCGAACGGTTCTCCTTTGTCTGCGGCCCCGAACCGGGTTACTGAGATGCTTCCACCACCACCGACGGGATTCGAGTGACAGGAGGCGCAGGAGTCCTGATTGAATCCAGGGCCCAGTCCATCCGCCTCGACGAAGGTTCGCAGGAACTCATCCCTGCCCGCAAAGAAACGATCCAACTGATCCGGGGTGAGACCGTCGATGGGATCCCCCATACGCGGTTGCAATTGCTGCCCCTGGAGCAGTGGAGTCACTCCCACGAGTAAGGCGACCACCAGCAGCAGGAATGTAACCATCCCGCAGCGGGTGAATCGGCGAACGATGTGCGTCTTCATTAGATCCGACATTTCTCATCTCCCAAATAACACCTGAGCCAGGCGGGCATTCTCGAGGGGTCCCGGACCCCAGATACTCCCCACGATGCGACAACAGCCTGACGGTCCCCCGACCGTCCGCAAGCACACCTCGCTCGATAGAACCCATATCTTTCCCCGAAAATGGGGAGTCTTGTCTTCGCCGAAACAGGCACCGCCGAGGCTGGCTTGTGTCCTCCTCGGCGGTGTCCGTCTCTTCACAAACCACTCGGCCGGATCGATTCCGACGGAAAGTGGCGTTTTCTCTTATATGCAGCCACTCGCGCACCCGAGCGAGTCATCGGTCGGGTCCGGACCACAGTCGACCGGCGCTGGCAAGTTACCAGTCCCTCCGAAGAGAGCGCTGAGGATTGCCACGGCGTCTGCGATGTTCAGCGATCCGTCGTCGTTGGCATCTGCGGCATCGTCACAACCCACTGCAGTTCCGTTGAACAGCATCTGCAGGATCGAGACGGCGTCGCTGATGTCGAGGCTCACGTCGAGGTTCACGTCTCCCCGTTTGAACTGCGGTCCCTGACTGTTGCAGGTGGTCGTTTCCACGGTGAAATCGTCCATCCCGGCCTCACATAGTGAGTTGTTCGGCGAATCCGATGCCGTGAACCGGAACACCATATTGGCGCTCGGAGTGACGATGTCACTGACCAGGATCTCGAAGGTCTGCCAGTTCGAAGAGGTACCGAGCGCTCCTCCAACGACCAGTGCCGTGCTCCAGGTCACTCCCGCATCGGCGGAGATGGAAACGACGAAGTCGTCGAACTGGTTCGGATCGGATTCGATGTTGGCATACCAGAGGCTGAAGCTGATGATCGGCGTGGTCCCTGCCAGGTTGTAGGTAGGACTGATCAGATGCGTTGGCCCACCATCGAGATCGGCGGTACCGGCGGCTCCTCCAACCACTCCGTTACCCGTGACCCAGCACAGGGCTCCACTGGCAGCATCTTCCGACTGGGAGGCAGTTCCACCGCTGGTGGTGCCGTTCGGATCGACCAGTACCCATGCTCCGGCGCTGACGCTGGCATCGGTCTCGACGGTCCAACCATTGTTGCCTGCTTCGAAGTCATCGACCTCTCGATTGATTTGATCGGCGAGCACGTTGAAGAAGATCGGGCTGACTTGCGCGAGACCACTGGTCAACTCTGCGCTGACGAACCACTGCATCGAGGCAGTGGCCAGAGTGCCATCGAGGATTCCCTCGTAGAGTCCATTGCCGATCGGTGACATCACGGTTACGACGAATGGACCTCCGTCTGCAGAGACATTAATCTCCACGCTCGGTTCCGAAACCACTCCGCCACCGAAGGCCTCGACCTGGGCGGTGACGGTCACCTGACCTTCGCACGGAACCGCATCGGGGGTTCCGGCCGGGAAACTGATATTGAGTCCGATGGGAGCCTCGTTCATCCACACCTCGGTGCCGCTGCAGGTTCCGATGACCATGTCGAGCCAGCCGTCACCATTGATGTCGAAGACGGCCACGTCATGGACACCGTTGGGCCTCCACGCCGCTCCATCAT
This sequence comes from Planctomycetes bacterium UBA1146, assembly GCA_002311345.1. Taxonomy (GTDB): domain Bacteria; phylum Planctomycetota; class UBA8108; order UBA1146; family UBA1146; genus UBA1146. Next base: position 16,719 of record DCAA01000006.1, read on the forward strand.
TCTCCTGGCGCAGGGTGACATTCGGACCGTTACCCAGGTTGTGGTAGATGTGCATACGACGGGCACAGCCAGAGATGTCGACATCGACGTCAGAGATGATCACATCGTTCCAGCCGTCATTGTCGAGATCTGCAATGACGGAGTTGCCGCCAAAGCCGTCGTCTCCGGTGGCGCCGGTGCCGCCAGCAAAGCTGTAGAAGAAACGACTAAAGTTCGCCAGCCCGTTGCCATCGTTTCCCGTGTTGAGCAGGAAAGAGTCGGCATTGTCATCGGTGACGACCAGGTCGTTTCTACCATCGTTGTTGAGGTCGCCGACGGTGGTGTGGTACGGCGCCATGTTGGCGAAACTCTCCTTGTGGGATGAGAATGCACCGCTTCCAGCAGGGTTGTTGTAGGAGATTCCAACGTACTGTGGCGGATTGAGCGCTGTGTCCTTGATGATATCCAGATGGCCATCGCCATTCATATCTCGGATCGAAGAGGCCATTCCAAATGCAGACTGCTGGAACGGGAACGGACTACCGCCGACGATGATATTTCCGCTGAAGTGGGAAATGGTTTCATCGGTGAAGAAACCGTTTCCATCGTTGATCAGCAGGCGGTCGTTGAAGTCGAGGGTTTGTCCGCCTCCGCTATCATAGTCACCCAGGTAGACATCCAGGTCACCGTCACCATCGATGTCTCCTGCATCCAGTGAGCAAAAGCGAGGAGCGTGCGGTGAACCACCGTTGTTCCCCTCGAACTGGGGGATGCGTGCATCTTCATGCAGGAAACCCTGCCACTGACCGCCTGAAAGACCGAGATTGCGGTAAACGCGTGGATAAGCGATGTGCTTCGGAGAGCCATCGGCCAGCGTGACCGCAGTGATGATGTCGAGCCAGCCATCTCCGGTGACATCGGCGAGGATCACATCACGGTCATTGGTGGGGGTGAGGAAACCGTTATCGCCGGGGACGTCCGATGCACTTGCATACTCGGATGTCCGGTCGACGAGAACGCCGTTCTCGTTCATGAACAGCACATTGGTCCGAAATGCGCCGACGCCTCCACTGGTGAAGGGTTGTTTGCGGACCACGACCAGATCGATGTCTCCATCCTGATCGACGTCACCCCAGATGTAGTCCTTTTCAGCCGTGTCAGAGGTACTGACATTCCCAGCTGCATTGATGCGAGTGGCTGTCTCATTGTTGAACTGAACCCAGTCCGATTGAGCAGACACATGCGTCGCCAGAGCCAACCAACAGATCACGGCGGGGTAGATCCGTATAAATATCCTTCGATCCATGTCGAGGACACTCCCTTCCCATCACACGCACGAATCCCCGGCGGGGGCCGGGGTTTCCTCGAATACGTGTGTGACTGCCCCCCCGGGCAATCGAATATCCCTATTTTCTACCAGGAGCCGGAAGGCTCCCCTCCTACCTCGATTATAGTGCTGATACCCTGGGGGGGGATAGGGCAGTCAATCGCCTTCTTGCCCACAGATGACGGCAAATTTGCCCGAAACCGCCCGGGGTTGATGTCGAAGGGGTCAATTTTACAGTAGAAGTCCACGACTCAGCAACTGTGGCTGGTGGGGGAACTGGCATTGGTGTCAGTCGCGTATATTTGGCGGCATCGATGGAACTTCGATGCCGTCGGCTCCGATCGACCTGGATCAATGAGCAGGTCCGGTAGCCAGGTGAGTGTGACCGCCAGCAGGCGCTGAGGTGGTCTGGAAGTGGAAGTTGACCTCCGGGGCTCGGATCCCTAGCATCCGCTTGCTCGGGGTCGTTGAAGACGACAGAGGCGGCATCGCCAAGTGGTAAGGCACGGGTTTGCAAAACCCGCATCCCCGGTTCGAATCCGGGTGCCGCCTCCATTTTTTGTTCACGGGCACCGTGGCGCAGGAACCTCGCTAAGGTTGATCCTGATCTTCTCGGAGATCACCCAGTCGAGCCGCGGCATCCCCCAGGTCTCCATTGGCCTGCTGCGGCGAGCAACTCCCGGTGTCTGGAGTCGGGTCGTCTTTGCCCTCATCGGTGCCCACGGTACGCAAAGATCTGAGCCGTTCGAGAGCGGTCTGAATTCCTTTTTGCGTTTCCTCAGTGCCACCATCGGGTGTTATTTCCTCCGGTAAATTGGCAGCGGTCTGTGCCGGAGGCGAGGAATCCGAAACCTGGACGTTACGGAGTTTCTCGGTGATCCCACCGAGGCCGGTGCGTACCACTTCAACGCGTCGGAATTCGGTCACTGCAGACGCCGTTGCAGTCGTTTTCAGGAACGGGTGTTCCGGATCGACCTCACAAAACTCTTCTCGCAGCAGTTGAACCAGTGGATCGGATTGTTGATCGAGTTGCTGCACAATCTCCTCCAACTGGGACAGGCGATTTTCCTCCGGATCGATCAGTGCCGACAGGATCGCGCCCACCAGTTGGTTTGCATCTGGCTTGTCTGAAACAGTGCACCGTTGTCCCTCGAGCACCGAGAGCAAACTCAGTCTGAGAAGAATCGATCGTTGCTGTACAGATCCTTTTTTCGTGAGGGGCACAGAGCGTTCCAACGCGATACGACTGCTCCTATCACGCTGTAACAAGGCCTCGATCAGTTCTTGCTCTCGCGGATGGCCGCCAGGGAGTTGATCCAGGGTTTGTTCGAGGGTCGAGATCGCCGTCCGGATGTCACCTATTTGTTCTTCCAGGTGTGCACGTTGCAGTGCCACTTCGAGGTTTTCAGGTTGCAGCAGTTGACTGCGGCGGGCCGCTTCGCAGGCAGCGACCAGATCAGCCTCCTGCTGGTGGGACAGGCACTGCTGGTGTCGGGCAGTCGCTTCTCGTTCTACATCGCCAATGCGCCGCGCATTGTCGGCAATCCAACGATGCACATCGGACGGTGCTCCAGCAGCCTGAGCGAGAAACTCCAGGGCTTCTTTCGTTTCGGCGTCCAGGATACGAGGATCTCCCTGAGGTCCGACCAGGGCCTGTTGGCAGCACTGCCGTGCCGAATTGGTATCGCCACGGTGCATCGCGACCTCGGTGAGACGAAGCGACAGCAGTGGTTCGGGTTGTTCTTGCCTGGACAGGTATTCGTAGTGGGCTGCGGCTTGTTCCAGCTGGCCACATGCTCGCAACGATTCTGCTCGACGCCAGCGCGCCTTGTGACTGCCATGAGGATCGCCAGCACTACAGGCGGCTTCCTCGTGCATCTCATGAATGCGAGGGTCAGGAATCATGGCACCGACAGAATCGAGCAACTGGCAGGCACTATCGGCCTGTTGAACATCGATGAGGGTGCGGGCCAGTTGCAGGCACAGAGCAGGATCGTCACCAGGTTCTTTTTGCCACAGTGCGATGGCTCTCTTGCGAGCTTCGGGATCTTCGGGATCGATAATCGCTATGTTCGACCACGCATCTCGGGCCGCATCGATGCGGAGTTGATCGCTGCAGCGTTGAGCATGGGCCCGAAGGCGTCGTTGGGCTTCGGCGGTTCGTCCGGTTTCTGCGCAGGTTGTGCCGATCCGGGCACCGAGGTCGAAATCATCCAGTCCCATCTCCTCAGCACGGCGCCAGCGACGCAGAGCCTGGTGTGACTGACCGTCAGCAAAAAACGTTTCTCCTGCTCGGAACAACTCCATCGCATTCTGTGTCTCGATATGTCCCAGAGCCACCAGCTTGAGCAGGTGATCGAGTGCGTGCCATCTGTCGGGACGGGCTCCGGCGATCTCTGCGATGTCATGAAGCCCATCGGAGGCCTCGAGCAGGGCTTTGGTCTCGGCAGCTTCATCGGGATCCTGGATCACCCTCATCGCCTGGGGAGTTGCAGCGACAACGTCTCTCAGGAGCGGCAGATCGATCACCGATTTCCAGAGGCCATGACGGCGTGCCGAGCGCAGGAATGCTTCCTCGAGAGACTGTCCCAGATCGACGCGCCCGAGCAGGCCGCTGCTGATCGGTTGTGGATGGGGCCCGGACCAGAGCGATGCACCTGCTTCCAGGACAAGCATCAGATCTCCATCGACCACCTGGCCGATCGCTTCAGCGGCGTTGTTCGTATCGAACAGTCCGGCGTCGAGACAAAGTACTCCGGGGCAGGTCTGCTGCTCGGCAGCTTGTTTCTCGAGTTGTTTTCGATCCTTGGCTCGAAGGGAATCACCATCGATGAGAGCCCGGATCAATACGCTCGGGTGCTCTGGTCGATGCAGGTCGACGAGGCGATCATCTTCGATCTGGACCAACAACTGTGGGCTGTCGGCATCCGCGGGCTTCCATTGCCAGGTTCCGTTGCCGTGGCAAGAGACCAGATCGAGTAGCGTGCGAGCAGCATCGCCTGGCAGATCGGCGGTTCGGATCAACTGGGGCATCGAGTCTGTCCTGGCGGTATGCCAAGCCTTCCCGAGAAGAATAACATCCTGCCCAAAACGGGGCTGGTGGCTCAGGAACCCTGCATCTGCTCGATCAACTGCTCGAAGGCTCGAAGCCCCCGGAGCGACTCCAGATCGGCATCGGAGAGGGTGTGGTCGGCGTCCGAGTAGCCGTGCTTCATCGCCTGCCTGAGGGATTCAAGTGCCTTCTCAGAATCTCCCGAGAGAGCCCAGGCACAAGCGAGGTTGTAGTGGATGGAATCATCGGTTGGATCGAGCGAAACCGCCTGCTCGAGTTCATCGATGGCTCGGTCGAGATCTCGCATCCGCATGGTGACCACTCCGAGGGCGTGATGGATCTGCGCATCGGCGGTGATGCGTCGGGCCAGTTCGTCGAGCAGCGCCAGGGCTCCTTCCAGATTTCCATCGTTGCGCAGTCTTACCGAGGCACGGAGGATTGCATCGCGGCTGGCGGCCTCGACCTGGCTGGCGCTGAACTGTCTTTGTGCCAGCAACAGTCTGGCACCGCGAGGGTCTCCCAGTAGAGAGAGCAATTCTGCACAGCGACGTCGTACCGAAGGATCCGGGTCATCTCGGGCCAAGATGGCAAGCGTCGGGGTGACCAGTTCTCCATGGACAGCGCGCAACTGGAGCAACTGGTCGCGGCGTGTCGACGCATCCAGTTGGTCCCAGTTTGCCACCGAGATGGAAGAGTCGAGATCAACCAGAGCCGGAATCCTCAATCGGTTGCGGATCGTCCACTCTTGACGGATTCCAGGAGGAACCGGAGACGATGGACTACTTTGACTCCATTCGAGCAGTTGCCGTCGACCCGTCTGTCCCAGATCGAGCAACCATGAGCGAGCCAGCGAGATGCGGGATCGGTCAAAACTCTCCAGTTCTTTGATGGCAAGTTGCGCTCCTCGCTGGGCGATTTGATCCCAGCCGGGGTCTTCTCCTCGAGGCGGCAAGAGAGCGCAGAGACAGCGTAATACGGGCTCCGGGATGTCCCGGGCTGGGGGCAATTGCGGCCAACGATTCTCTACTTGCTGTCGAAGTCGCTCCCTCAGTCGCTCCCTCACGCGTACCACCAGCGAGATGGCAGTTCCTACCTGTTCATCGTGACGAGCCAGAGGGGGAGCCAGAAATAGACCACTGACGGCCAGTTTTTGCTCGACCTTCTCGACCCGGTTTCGGGCTGTTTCGCGGCCTGATTTGGCCTCATCTGATGGCTTCGGTGGTCGACGAGTTCGCTTGCGTGCCGTTGCGAAGTCGGTCACCGCGGCGTCCAGTTCTGCCAGCATCCCGGTCAGAATCGCGTCCAGTTTTCCCAACAGTATTGCCCTGCTGCGCGGCGAAACTTCACCTTCCAGGGTGACTCTCAGAGCCATCACCGAGGAGTCGTCGAGGGCCTCGAGCGACGACAGAGCCCTCGCTACGACCAGCGCATCTAAAGAGTCGAGGTCTGAAGCGATGCGGGCAACCGGGGAATCGATGGCCCAACCGACTCCCGGTGCAATCCACAGTACTAGCATCAACAAGGTGGAGATCTTCATCTGAGCAGGATCGGCCCTTCTAACGGAAGTTCGACATCCACCAGATATCGTTTCAGTTCCGCGGCGTTGCCGGCGACCAGTGGAGAGATTTCCACCACTCGATCGGGGATTCCATCTTCGTTGAGAGTCAGTTCGACCCCTGCTTCGATGAGCCATCGAGACCACAGCTTTTGCAACGCGGCCCGGGAAGTGTCAGGTGAATCGACTCCGGTGCCGTTCTTGACCGGAGCGAATTCCAGTTCCCGGTCAGCCTCCACCACCAGTGACCGTTCGCACAGCGGCAGAACGTCGAAGATGAAGGTCTCGAAGCGAACAGAGTTGGGTTTTTCCGACTGTTGCCATCTCCCATCGCACCAGTGACGAACCGATTTTCGGGCCTGATGGAAGGGCAACTGCAGTGCAGTTTTCTGCTCGGCAGGAGCGATGAAATCGAGATCGATGACATGGGTCGCGATGTTGCCGGCTCGAAATGACAGTTCTCCGCCCTCGTCGCGCGCATTTCGGTCCGACTCAGCCAGTTCGCTGTATTCGATAACACGCATTCGATCACCGACCTGGCAGAAAACACCTACCTTTTCCTCGGGATCGGTCTTTGCGACTGCCTTCGAGGTGAACTGGGAAGAATTGGCCAGATGCAGTCCGACCAGTTCCGGATCGGCGATCCAGGCCAGCGGATTGTCGACCTGATGGGTATAGATGTGGCGGATTCCCTTTTCGCGCAACCGCGTCGATTCCCGCTGTAGCAATCGAATCGCTCCCCCGTGGCCATCGGGACCAAACAGGATACGACCTGGTTCACTGCGCAAGATCTTGCCTCGGTGTGGATCGAGTACCGGCAACTGGTGCTGAGAGAGGATCGAGACTTCCGAGGGGGGAAGCCCGTGGAAGGAGTTGTGCCGGAAGTATTCCACCGTCTCCTCATGGTTCGAGGGGCTGGTCATGATCAACCAGTGGATGTTCTTGCCCAGTTGTTTTTGCAATCGACGAATCGATTCGGCGAACATCTGGAACAGGGTCGTTCCACTGATGGGCAATAACGGATACGCACCTTTTGGTCCTGGATGGCCGAGTCGGGTTCCCACTCCTCCGGCCACCATCAGCACCGCGACTTCCCCACGCCCGAGCGCCTCGAGCCCCTGTTGCTGGACGCCTGATCGAATCGGATCCCCCAACGTGATCCAGCGGGGAGGATCAGGGGCAGCAATTGGAGCCTGTGCTGCATCGGAATCGAGATGATCGTGAATCAATTGCTGGAGGAAGCCGAGGTCTATCCGGTGTAAATCTGCCAGCAAGGTGCGCCGCTGAGACGATTCGAGTTGTTCCCAATCGGCGAACAGGTGCTGCTGGTCCGCTTCGTAAAATTTGGCAACCACGGCCTGGTCAGCGGGATCTTCGACTCGGATCATGTGGATCCAGACCTCCGGGATCTTCATCTCCTGCTCCGCATGCTGGAGCCAGCCCCCGGACCCACGGTCCGGTGGCCTGTGATGGTACGCATCCGATCTGTATGAAGCCAGATAGCCGCTGAAGTCGAGCCGAAATGATCAGATTCTCGCCGCGGGGCAGAGACGTCACCTTGTCGCTGGGCTCCGATTCGGTTCCACTTCTGTCGGTGTGTGGCGAGATCAGGAGGGAGCCCGATGGAACAGCAAGGGACCGGCGATCTGGACCGTTTCTGGCTGCGCGATGACGTCCAGCAGCAGCTTTGCGACTGGATCGATGCCGCTCTCGAGGAGGATCGAACCGATGAGGATCGGACCTCGTTGCTGTTTTCGAGCGCCCCCGACCAACTTTGCCGTGGAGTTGTCTCCACAAGAGAAGAAGGCATCGTCTGTGGAACCGCTGCGATGAGCGCGGTTTTCAAACGTCTTGCCGCTGATTGTCGAACCGCATGTCGGGTTTTGGACGGGACCCGTGTCGAATCAGGCACCGAGATCATGACGGTCGAGGGGTCTGCTGTAGTTCTGCTGGCAGGCGAGCGGATCGCCCTGAACATCGGATCTCATCTTTGTGGAATCGCGACGCGCACCGCACGATTGGTCGAGTGTGCGCCGACCGCCACCATCCTCGATACCCGTAAGAACATCCCGGGGCTTCGCATCTTTCAGAAACAGGCGGTGCGTGCCGGAGGCGGGGTCAGTCATCGAGCCGATCTGGCCGAGTTCCCGCTGGTCAAGGAGAATCACAGGGATTTGATCCAGAGTCTTCATCCAGAACTGGTCGGCGATAGGCAAGCAGAGTTGACCTTCATCCGCGACACCCTTCGTAGCGGGGGAGTGAAGGGACCGATCGCCATCGAAGTCGAGGATGAGGAGAGTTTTCGCTGTTGTCTTGGGCTCGAAATCGAGATCATCCTGGTCGACAACATCTCACCCGAGATTCTCGAGCAGTGGATCGCCCGTGCCAGGAGCGACGATCTACCGCTGCGAAATGACCAGATCGAAGCCAGTGGTGGCATCGATGAGACCTCCGCAGCCGCCTACGCCGCTGCGGGAGCCGGGCGAATCTCCAGCGGAGCCATCACCCATTCGGCACCGGTTCTCGATCTCACCATGTCGATATCCGGGGGAGGGATCGAGTGAACGAGCAGCAGTCCAGACTGGACGATTCGAGCCGACAAGAAAATTTACCACCCGGTGACCCTGCAGTGAGGAATCCCTCGATGTGGCGCCGCATCCTGCAACTCGAGGGCAGTTCTCACTCCATCGCCCTCGGGACCGCGATCGGTCTATTCGTGGCGATGACCCCTACCGTGGGGCTGCAGATGATCATCATCCTCATCATCAGTCTGGTGATCCCTGCCAACCGGCTGGCCGGTTTCATCATGGTTTACGTGTCGAATCCGCTGACGATGATACCGATCTACTGGCTCGACTACTGGGTCGGGTTGAAGTGTCTCGCCCAGGAGGGGCTGACTCGCAGTAATTTCGAGCAGCGCTGGCTCGAGGCCCAGGGCAAGGCAAGCGAAGTTGGATGGTACGAGGGGACCCTGGAGTTATTGCGTTCCATCGGGAATGATGTTCTGGGGCCGCTGTTTCTGGGAGGAGCCATCGTGGGGTTGCTCTGTGCTCTACCTGCGTATCCGGTGACGCTACGATTGGTGCAGCAGTACCGTGATCACAGGAAACAGGGAATCCCATCGGGGTCTGCTGACGAGGAGTCGAGCCAATGAACACCACAGAGCCACTATTCAGATCTGCGCCCATCTCGCTGGCATTGCTGCCTCTGTTGTTACTGTTTGTGGTCACCGTTGGTCCCGGGTGTAACGGGCCAAAGCCATCACCCCACACGCTGCGACCAGGGATGCATGAGGTGGTGATCTCGGGAAACAAGCTCTGGACTTACATCGCTGCTGATACTGCCAGTCGCCAGAGAGGTCTGATGCACCGCAGTTCCCTGCCCGAGGATGTAGGTATGTTGTTCATCTTTCCTGAGCCCAAGGTGCAGGGCTTCTGGATGAAGAACTGCGTCATCGATCTCGACATCGCATACATCGATGACGAGGGATTCATCATCGACATCCTCCAGATGAAAGCACCGACCCCCGGGCAGGTGATCCTGCCTCGCTACCGTTCTTCGAAACCGGTTCGGTATGCCCTGGAGGCCAATGTGGGGTGGTTTTCTGCTCATGGTATCGAGCCAGGGACGAAGGTGTCTGGCTACAAGGGTCGACCTGGCTTACAGGTGCGATAGATGGGATCTTGGACCGGGACCATCACCTTGGTCGAGTCGTACGGTCATCTGCTGGCATGGGGTCTATTGCTGGTATGGGCGTCTCTGACCACAGGTATTCGAGTGGCTTCACAGCCGACTCCCATCATGTTGGGAGCAGATCTACCATCGGCGGCTATCACCGAGCAGGTAGACCTGTGCAGGGATCCTGTCGGTCGTCTGGTTCTCATCACGGGAATCGGAGAAGTCACCGCAGGTCGAATTGTTGCCGGTAGGCGAGGTGACGAGGGTTTTTCGTGCCTCTGTCAGATTCTGCGATTACCGGGAGTTCCCGATGGACCACTGCTGGAGGCGGGCCCGTGGCTGAAACCGCGGCCTTGCTTGCCCGGATCGTGTCGCTCCCGGTTGCCGGATGGGACGTCGGTTCGACGGAAGAGATGAGGAACCATTGAAGTCCTTTCGCTTTCCAGGTTCATCCTTCGAGGTTCGTTCCGAGTTCGAACCCAGTGGTGATCAACCCCAGGCCATCGAGCGCATCGTTACAGGCTTGAGGCAGGAAAAAGAGGATCAGGTTCTGCTCGGCGTGACCGGCTCCGGAAAGACCTACATAATGGCCCAGGCCATCGCCAGTTACGGAAAACCAGCCATCGTCATCTCACATAACAAGACGCTGGCAGCTCAACTTTACTCGGAGTTGAAACGGTTCTTGCCCGAGAATGCAGTCGAGTACTTCGTCTCGTACTACGATTATTACCAGCCAGAGGCTTATCTTCCCGCGCGCGATATGTACATAGAAAAGGATGCCGGTGTCAACGCCGACCTCGATCGGCTCAGGTTGGCGACGACGGCGAGCCTGCTCACCCGAGAAGATGTGGTGATTGTAGCGTCGGTCTCCTGCATCTACGGCCTCGGTTCCCCGGAAGCCTTCAAGGGAAAGATGATCACCCTTGTCGAGGGTGAACAGATTGATCGGGATGAATTGCTCAAGAAACTGGTCGACATCCAGTACGAGAGGAACGACTTCGAGCCGACTCGTGGTTCTTTTCGAGCCCGCGGAGATGTGGTCGAGATTCATTCAGCGGACGAAGAGGTGGCTTACCGCATCGATCTGTTCGGAGATAACATCGAGAGGATCGAACAGTTTCATCCGGTCAGTGGGGTGGTGATCCGACAACACGACCAGCTCACCGTTTTTCCTGCGAAGCATTATCTGGTCAGTCGTCAGGACATCGATCAGGCAGTCGCCGGCATCCAGACCGAACTCCACCAGCGACTGGCAGAGTTGAGAGGCCAGGGCAAGGAACTTGAGGCGCACAGGCTCCAGTCGCGCACTCGCTACGATCTGGAATTGCTATCGGAGGTGGGATATTGCCCCGGGATCGAAAATTATTCGCGCCACCTCAGCGGGCTGGCAGCCGGTCAGAGGCCGCCGAATTTGCTCGATTACTTTCCCGATGGATTTCTCACCATCGTCGATGAATCGCACGTCACGCTGCCACAATTGGGGGGGATGTATGAGGGGGATCGATCCCGCAAGCAAACCCTGATCGATTACGGATTCCGCTTGCCGAGTGCTCTCGACAATCGACCGATGAGATTTGCCGAATGGGAGCAGGTGACAGGCAAGACCCTGTTCGTCAGTGCGACTCCGGGTGCCAAGGAACTGGAGAAGACCGGTGGAGAGGTGATCGAGGTGATCAACCGTCCTACAGGCTTGCTCGATCCTCTCGTGGAGGTACGGCCAGCCACTGGCCAGGTGCAGGATTTACTCGACAGGATTCGCGAGACGTTGGCGCTGGGGGATCGAGTGCTGGTCACCACATTGACCAAGAGGATGGCCGAAGATCTGAGCGATTTCTTCCAGGAGACCGATATCCGTGCTCGATACCTGCATTCAGAGATCGATACCCTGGAGCGGGTGGAAATCATCCAGGAGTTACGTAAGGGGGTATATGATGTGCTTGTCGGAGTAAACCTGCTGCGAGAGGGCCTCGATCTTCCCGAGGTCTCCCTGGTTGCGGTGATGGATGCTGACAAGGAAGGGTTTCTTCGCAGCGATACAGCGCTGATCCAGACGATGGGTCGTGCAGCGAGAAATGAACGAGCACGGGTAATCCTGTATGGAGATGTGATCACCGGATCGATGGAACGGGCTATCGAAGAGACCAGTCGTCGCCGCGAGATCCAGCAGGACTTCAACAAGGAGCACGGAATCGTTCCCCGGAGTATCCCGCGGGTGGTGGGGACCACCGTCGAGGAAGAGGTGCGCGCCAGGGTCGAGGAGATCGAGCAAGGAGCCACGGAGGTTCAGACCGTCGATCGAGAGAAACTCGCAATTTCTCTCGAGGAGGAGATGCTCGAGGCAGCCCAGGCGCTCGAATTCGAGAGAGCGGCGCTGTTGCGTGATCGAATCGCAAGATTACGAGGCGAGGACCCGGACCCGGATACTCCATCGACTCCACCGAGGAGGCGAAGAAGGAGGCACTAAATGGGAGCGACTGGTGACCAAGCTCCTGAAATTCCCGGCTTTCAGCCCCTGCACATCCGCGGAGCCGGGCGGCTGGGGATCTGGATCGAGGCGCGCCAGGTGCGTCTCGATCGGCGCGTATTGCTGAAGGTGCTTCCGGCGGCAGAGCAAAGCCTTCAGCAGGAGTTCGTGCGGGAGGTACAGGCGCTGGTTCGACTCGATGGCGAGGGTGCCCTTCGAGTCATCGATGAGGGCGCGGTCGGTGCAGCCCGTTATGTTGCCCTCGATGAGGGTGAGGCACTGCCCCTGAAAGGTCCTCTTCAGGATCCGCGGGACAAACTCCAACTCGGTTGCTCGATGCTCGATTTGTATCAACAACTGCATGCCCTCGAAATCGTTGCCGGCCCCATTCCCGCCAGTGCGCTGAGAAGGCTTCCATCGGGCGGATTCGTGGTTGCGGAAATGGGAGCGGTCGAGGAGCAAGGCTCCGAGCAAGAAATCCGTAATCGCGCCGCCATCACCATCGAACAAATGGCGGCAATATTCAGGTTGGGAGCGCCCTGGCCCGAGGTCGCGCGAGTTATTCGCAATGAGGTCGACGGATTCCGCAAGGCCCGTGGGGTCATCGATCGCCATCAACTCGCGCCGACACGAGTTCGTTCGAGAATCGCCTTGCTGGTCGGGGTTGTTCTGATCGTTGCTGTCGGTTTTCTCGGGCCTCGCTGGTGGCGAGAGGTCAAACGGGACCCTGTTGATGAGGGGTTGCCACCGGTGACTGTTTCCTCGTCGGTAGATGAAGAAGGTGATCCGAAATCAGGGGATTCGGCTGATGAAGGTGATCCAGGTGCTGCCCCGGATCAATCTGCGACCGGAGATTCTCGACAAAGTGATGAAATTGCAAGAACACGAATCGAGCAACAGGATCTTTTGCAGCGGCAATTCTCCACCTGGGAAGTGTGGTGGCCGCGTCGTGATCAGATCCTGAATCTTCTGGAAGCCGGAGAACTTGCCGCCGGCCGTCGCCTGCTGGCAAGTCTTCCCCCCGTGATCGAGGATAGTGATGCATACGGATCGATGACCGCGGAAAAGGAATCGCTGTTGCAGGCCTGGCTGTGGATCGAGCAGCGTGCCGTGGCCCGGGCGAGAGCCCGAATCGATGCTTCCGTCTCCGTCGACGCTTATGAAGTTGCAGCGGATGCACTGGCTGAACTGGCGAGAGATCTTGGACTCGAGCAGCGCTATTCGCCCGAAATCGAGCGTCTGAAGAGGCGCGGCCAGTTGTTTCGCACCACACTGGCGACGATGGAACGGCGGATGGAGCAGGTGTTGCTAGAACTCCCGTCATTCGGGGTGACTTCGTGGCCACTTCCGCAAGGAGTGAGCTCCTTCGAAGGACTGCATCGGCGGTGGAACTCCTTCGAGCGCGACTGTCAATTCGCACAGCAAGACGTCCAATCCATCCTCGATGCAGCGAAGGCCCGCCTCGAAGCGGACGAGTTGTTTTTCTGGAGTGTCAAAGACGGAGGACCTCTGATTGCAAGGTCGTTCGAGGCGCGGGTCACTGCGGTCGATGAAAACACCATCTCCTTGCGCAGGGTGGGGCGCCGAAATCCGGAGGTTCATCCCTGGAATACTGTTCACGGGAGCACCCTCGAGCAAATGGCCATCGAGGCAGGCAGAGAAGTTACCGATAGTTTTCGCTTTCGCGCCCGGGTTCGCACCGTCTGGGGTGGCAGTGAGTCGATTCTAGAGATCGCCCGCGATCCCAGGAGCGCCGAGGAGGTGCTCGGGACCGCCGGGCGCCTCTGTTGGCAACGAGTCGAGCAATGGCTTGCCGATGGTGAACTGGCCGAACAGCAAGGAGACGTGCAGCGCCAGAGGTCGCGAGCCGTCGAAATTGCCCGCTGGGTGGAAAAAGATCAGCGTCCGCAGGTCGAGAAGAGACTTCTGAGGTGGTGGGCGGCATTGGCAGACAGGGATGGTCCCGCGGCTCTTGGTCTCTTTCGCGAGGCGGGCCTCAGCGAGTGGGATCCGACCACCCGATCTCTACAGATCCGGTCGCTTGCCGATGAACGAGGTCTACCGGGTTGGAAACCCACGGACGGATCTTCGATCTCGAGCAGAGGTGAACTGGCCTGGGTTCAGGGACGTGTCCATCTCGATTCCCCCGTACGGTTTTCAACCAGCCTCGAGGTTCGGGTTATCGGGTTGGTGACGCGCGAAGATGCTCCCAATTTCAATATGGTGCTGTGGGACGGGAGTTCGGATTCGTTGCTGTTCGGGGTCGGAATCCGTCCCCCCCAGGTCTCCTCGATTCGTGTCGGCGAGGTGGATGTCCTACTTCCGGCCCACATGATCATCGAGGAGAAACTGCTCGCCGAAGGGGGCGGGGAAATCCCGATGCCCGCTCCCCGACCACGGGTTGTCCCCGGGAAACCGTCGCGGTTGATGGTTCGTGAGGATGGAGAGGGAGCTTCTCTGGAGGTCGATGGAACGATGGTCATCGAAGCTGATCCGCGTCCTGTGGCTCTGCTGGGAGGAGTCGCGATCGAGACCTTCGGGGTTCCCGTGGTGATCCGGGAAGTGGTTATCGTGGGCAGAATCGCCCGTGATGACTGGTTCGAATTGCTCCAAAAAAGTGCCAGATCGGCGCTGTGGAACGATAGATAGGGCTACGGGCTCACCTTGCCCCAATTGCTCGCTCCGCCTAGACTCGTGGTCACCGCCAGTACTTCGCATCCGTGGCGTCATTCGGGGTCTGTCGAGGGCGGGAGTTCGTCATCTGGATTGACAGTCGTTAGGAGAATTCGATGCGTTCCTGGTGTTTCTTGCTGCTGTTGACGATCCCTCTGGCCGCCTTGGTTCTGGCGGCTGGCTCGATGCCCGTCTTGTCACTGGGAAATGTGACCCAGCCAGCCCGGGTGGCCGATGATTTCGATGCGATCAAGGTCGGTGATCGGATTCGAGTCACGCTTCGTCGTGGCGGCAAATATGAAGGAGAAGTGGTGGAGAAGGTCGGACAGATCATCTCCGTCAAGCACAGGTTCGGCACAGCCCGGATCGATCGTTCCGATGTTCTCGAATGGGAACGGTTCAAAACCATCTCCGAGCAGTTCGATGAACGCGCCGAGCAGTGCAAGACTGCCGAAGAGTGGTGTGATCTGGGCGACTGGGCAACCGAGCAAGCAGAGAACTCTCTTGCCGAACAGGCCTGGCGCAAGGCCACAGAACTGGACCCATCCAACAAGCGGGCCCGAGATGCCCTCGGTGAGGTTCTCCATGAAGGAAAGTGGATGCCCCTCGAGGAAGCGATGCGAGCGCAGGGGAAGGAATCCTACGGCGGAGAGTGGCTCACCCCGGAGCAGATCGAAGCGCGCCAGGAGGAAGAATCAACGGCCATGCGCAAGGAATCGCTCAAGGGCCGTGATGCTTACATCGAGGAGTTGAAGGGGCGCCCGTGGGCAGAGATGGAGCCAATCATCACCCCGCATTACGTCATCTACTGCAACTCGACCGAGGACAACGCAAGGTATTACTCGGATGTCATGGAGTCACTCTATCGTGCCTATGACAAGGTGTTCAAGGAGGAGTTCTGGCCGCGCAAGTTCAAGAAATTTGCCCGCAGTGAGGTCTACATCCACGCCAACCACCAGCAGTTCATGGACTGGACCGGCAATGGGCCTGGAATCGGTGGTTTTTACAACATGCTGCGCCAGGACGTGACCGTATATCACGGATCATTCGGGACCACGGGGAGCACCGAGGAAGTGCTGGCACATGAGGGCACGCATCAGTTCGAAGGCATGATCTTCAAATCGCTTCCCTCGTTACCCATCTGGTTTGTCGAGGGGCTCGCGGTTTATTTCGGCGATGGATCGGAGATCAGTCGTCGCAAGATCGGGATCAATGAGATTCCGCGCGACCGGTTGGTCGGATTGAAGCAGGCCATCGAGGACGGGAACTACTGCGATATTCGGAAGTTGCTCAGGGTGCCTCACTCCCGTTTCGGGGGTTTCTTCTACGGCCATGCCTGGGGTGTTCTGTACTGGTGTCTGTACGGTCACGAGCATGGTGCATGGACCAAAAAAGACAATACCGGCGTCAAGATCATGACTGATTGGGGACTGCACTGTCAGAAACTCAGTGGCCCTTGCAATTACGAGCAGGAAGCCCAGTTCTTCGAGGGCCTCATCACGATGCATACCGGTATGAGCATCGAAGAGTGGGAAACCGACTACAAGGAGTGGATCCTGGGGCTTCCGGTCAAGGAAACCGGTAGTAAACGAGGCCGGGTATTCAGCAGTGAGGAACTCAAGATGGAGATCACCAAACCTGCAGGCTGGCGCTGGCAGAAGCCGGGCGATCTTCACTCCGATGAAGTGGTTTCGTCCATCAGTGGTGGATCTTCCAAGAAGCGTATATCCACATATTGCTGGCCCAACTGGCAACATGCGGAACTGAGTGAGGAATATGCTCGTTCGCTGCTCAATAACATCTTCCAAGACATGGTTTTCATCGAGGAGATCGAGAGCAAGCAAATGGGGGGAAACCCGATGGTTGTGGCGGTGTTCGATGGCAAGAGAGTGATTGGCCAGGGTGCCAACAACGAACCCGAGTTGGGACCACAGAAGCGTTTCGCCATCGGTTTCTTCGGATCTCCCGACAAGATCTACGGTAACGTGTTGGAGTGCGAGGCAGACGAGTTCGAGGACTCCAGGAAATTTTTCGAGGAGTACGCAGATAAATTCCGGAATACCGAATGAGGTTCCCTCGATGAGATGGACCTTTTTACTGTTACTGAGTTTTTTCGTCGTGGGTTTTCCTGCGCTGGCGTTTTCGCCATCCTGGTCGAGCGCAACATATTGTCTTGTTGCCGGCGAGAGGGTCATCGTTGTTCTCAAGGATGGGAGCGAGGTGATCGGAGAAGTGGTCGAAGAGAACGCACAGAGGATTTCGGTGAGCAGCGTATTTGGAGTTACCTCCATCGAGATGGATCGAGTTGAGTCCATCATCCGGGGTGAAGAAGTAGATCGCAGAGAGTTCGATCAGCGGCAGAAGCGAGCGCTTCGACGTGGTTCAGCGGCCGGATGGTACTCCCTGGGTGTGTGGGCGCAGGAGAGAGGGCTCGCGGACAAGGCACGAAGTTCCTTTGAGAGTGCTCTCGATATCGATCCTGAACATGAACCCTCGAAGATCGCACTCGGTTGGGGCAAGGTCGAAGGAGAATGGAAGAATCCTGAAGAAATCGCCGCCCTCCTCGATAAGGGATGGCGTCGTGATGGTGCAAACCTGCTGCCGCCGCGGGCGGGAACTCCTGTTGGACCGAAGAAGCCCGAGCCGAAAAAGCCAGAGGCCACTTCGCCGAAGCCCGATTCGACCAGGCCTGGAAGAATCTCGACGCCGGAATCAGTACTCGGGAAACTCTCTCCCAAGGAGCAAAAGCGACGCGAGACAGAACTGGAGAGAAGACGTCAGGAACGGCTGAAGTTCGAGCAGGGGAAACGTCGTGAGTATGAGGGGGTCCCCTGGCCTCGTCGTAGTATTATCAAGTCAAGAAACTGGCAGATCGAGTGTAACAGCACCCCCGAGGTGGCCCGCACATACCAGTGGATCATGGAGGCGCTCTCTTCCACTCTTGGCAAGATCTTCAAGGCGCCGGATGTGCGCAGGCAGAAGCCGGTGGTGAAGATCTACCGCAATCATGACGAGTTCATGCTCAAGACTGGAATGGGCGGCGGCGTCGGTGGCTTCTATCAACCTGATTCGCAAAATGTGGTGGCCTACCACGGCACCTTCGGATTGACGGGAACCACCTACACGGTTCTGGCTCACGAAGGGACACACGCCTTTCAGGGCAAGAAACTCGCCCGTATGACGAATTACCCGAACTGGTTCATCGAAGGAATGGCGGTCTACTTCGGCGACGGTTCTAAACTGGACTACAAGAAGAAGAGAGTGGTCACTGGACTGATTCCCCGTGATCGCCTCTTCCACATCCAGGAGAAGATCGCTGAAGGTCGCCACACACAACTTTCCAAACTGGGAGGTCTGCCCCGGAATCGATTCAGCGGCACTCACTACGCCGATTCATGGGCGGTGATGCACTACCTGATCAATGGTCCAGAGAGCAAGAAGGGGCAACGATTCCTCGTCGATTACTGGAAACTGGGAGAGAAGCGTCGCGTTGGTCAACGGCAATTCAACAACCTTGCCGAGCGGTACTTCGGAGATGTCGATCAGATGGAAGCCGACTGGCAGAAATATGTCCTGTCCCTGAAGCCGGATCCTGCCGGTGAGATCGACGGCGATCATTTCGTCTCGATGGATTTCATGTTTTCCATCTCTCGCCCTGATGAGAAGTGGGAATATGTTCTCGACGAGATCCAGGATCGCGATCTCGTACTGATGCGTATTCCCGAGACCCGAAACGAGATCCGGGTTCGCATCCTCACTAAATCCGAGGATAGTCAGCGCCCCCAGGACTGGATCGATTCCGAGTTGCTTCCAGCTCTGCGCAAGAAGTACCGGGACGTCCGCTCCTTTTCCGGTGATCTCGGTGGGTTAGACGCTTATGTGTTCGAGTTCTACGACCGTCCTCCCGAGCCGGAGAAGAAGGAAGAAGAACAGGATGGGTCCGCCGACGGCGAGCAGGGTGCCGGCGCAGGAGACACGAAGAGTTTCTTGCAAAAACTGACCATGGCTGCTCAGCAGGAGCCTCCGGATCCAGATGACGGCGAGAAAGGCACGGCTGAAGAGGCGCCAAAACTGCTCAAGCATCGTTCTTATGTCCTCGTTGGTGTTTCCAATGCGTATGAACTCAGAGGATCATTCGAACAGACACAGTTCGACGAACTGTTGGGGGACCTGGAGTGGGTCGCCTTTTCCTTCGAGAAGATTCAGAAAAATCGCTGGTGATCTTCTGAAGTTGGCTCGGATCGGGCCTTATTTGGCCGGAGAGAACCTCAGTTTTTTACCATCGTACTCCAGATGGCGTATTTCACCGATGATGGGAACCAGTTGCCCGAGCAGATCGGTGATGATTTCTTTCGAGTTCTCCTGGCTCAAATTCTCTCCCTTGTAGATAGAGCCCCACTGATAAAGATCGAGTTGTGCATCGGCAACACTTCCGGAGACGATCTTGATCGTCCCGACGATTTCCAGATTGGCGAAACGACCGCGTAACAGCCAGGGGACAGTCTCCAGATCTTCAGAAAATCCGAGGGTGAGCAATAGGTGCAACGGACCGTCTGGTTGAGGAATCAATCTCATTCCGCTTCCTGCTAGCAACTCGCCATCGGCGATCTTCGATTCGATAAGAGCAGCGATGAGTTGATTCCAGCGAGCAGGAGTCAACTCGAGTTCTCCACCGGAAGAGCGCCAGAGTTGCATCCAGGAACTCGGTTCTGTCGCTTCTTCAAGTGGTGGTAGAGTCAAAGGAGAAGTCGGCAAGCCACCGGAGATGACCATCCAGGTCGCGATCAAGGCTCCCAGTCCCAGGGCCAGGATCAGTAGCAGCAGGCAACCCCCGAGGCGGAAGAGCGGATTCCCTGTGGACGGGGAGTCGGTTGGGTCGATCGTGGTCATTTCTTCCCTTATTACAGGGCTTCGACGTGACAGCCCATCCGCCCGAAAGTACCGTTCAATGGCCGAGGACGGACCATCAGGGTAGATGGGAGTGCTCGATGGAGCCAGGAATGAGGCCGATATTCGTCCAGATTTCCTTCCACGAAAGGCGTCGAACCGATAAAAGCGATCAGTAGTTTCTGTGACGAACCTGGTGTCGAGTCAGGTCACATCTGAGAGTTTCTCTTCCGGGTTGGATTTTTAATGCAAGAGAGTGGAACCAGCAAGAGATGGAGCGGCCGACTTGTTGGCCTTCTGGATCCTTCAGATCCACGACTGACTGACGATCGCCTGGCACCGATCCTGCGTGATTTTCTGGAACAGTACGACTCTGTTCTCGATGAACTCGATGACGAGGATGTTCTCCGGTCTCTGGCAGAAGATCTCCTGACAACCTTCAACCTGTTTCTGAAGCGGAAAAAAGAGGAGATTCTTGTCCACCTTTCCGCTGAAGAGACTCCCCAAGAAGAATCCAGTACCACCTTCATCGATGTAGTGTGCAAGGATCAACCATTCATCGTGGATACCCTCGAGATGATTCTCGATGAATTTCACCTGGAGGTGATCAGCAAGCATACCGCCAGTGCTCCTGTGATCCGCGATCGCGACGGCACCATACAGGCCATCGATGGAACCGCGGCCAAGGCCAGGGACGAAATCATCTGTCATTTCGAGATCAGTGATATCTCGAAACAGGAAGTTCGAGAGCAACTGCTGGAACAGATCCGAGAGAGGCTCTCGATGGCCGCAATCGCTGTCAAGGATTTCAAGCGAATGAAAGGGGTGCTGCGCGATTCGATCCGGTCGATCCGACGCTCGGCAGCAGGTGATCCCGAGGGGGATTACAATCAGACTCGCAATCTGCTCGAATGGTTGTTACAGGATCATTTCATACTGTTCGGTGTCAAGCGCTGGGCTTGCTCTGACGAATCCCTCAGTTCTCTCGAGGAGGATATTTCCCTCGGGATTTCATGTCCCGATTCAGAGGATGACGAAGTCATCCGTCATGCGATCGAACGACTCGGCAGCGATAACCCGCCAATAGATCGACTGGTCTCCTTCAAGGGGATGGCCGAATCATTCATTCACCGTCAAGGAAAGATCGACCATATCGTTCTGAAAGAGCCGGGGGGTCTTTCCTCGACCCGGTTTGTGCACATCTGGGGTCTATTCACCTTCAAGGCGGTCCAGACCCCCGGAGATCAAATTCCTCACGTGCGTAACAAATTCGAGCGAGTCATTTCACAGCACTCCTTCCCGAGGGGCGGAATGCGTTACAAGGCCTACCAGAACTCCTTCAACTCGATACCGGTGGAGTTCCTGTTCCAGGCGCAATCCAGCGAAATCGATGCTGTCATCCAGGCGATTCACTTCGTCGAAAGATCGAAGGAGATTCGCGGGCATCTGGTCGTCGATGAAGAACGTCGCAAGGGGTTGTACTTCCTGATCACCCCACGAGACGGATATTCCGAGGAACAACGATCCAGGATCGAGGAGATTCTGTTCGAGTTGATGGGTGCAAGTTATTCCGATTCCCGGGTCAAACTGGGAAAGCATGGCACCGTACTGCTCTCTTTCTTCTTCACTGCTACCGACAAGTTACACGAGGTCACCCCCGAGCAGATCGAGGAGAAGGTACGACTGGTCGCCGGATCCTGGTCAGATCGCCTGCATCGGCAACTTCATCTCGACATCGGCTCAGCAGCAGAATCGCTGTTTCGCAGCTACCGTGATGCGTTTCCAAAGGGGTATCAGATCAGCCATTCCCCTGATGAGGGGGTACAGGATATCGAGAAACTGGAGCAGATTCGTCCCTCCGATGAGTTCGGGATGGCCTTCAGTGTTTTCCGAAACGAGATCGATCGTGACAGGAGTTCTGCGCGCTTGAGGATCTATCAGCGCAAGAACCTGTTTCTGTCGACGACATTGCCGATTCTGGGTAACTTCGGCCTCGAGATCGTCGATCAGAACGCTTTTCAGGTCTCTCCATCAACCGGAGAGAAACTGACCATCGATACCTTTCAGGTGCATGGTGTAACTACAGATGACCATCCCCTGGTGACACGATCCGCGCTGGTCGTCGATGCTCTGAAATCGATCTTCAATGGATCCAGTAGTAGTGATCTTCTCGATAGACTCGTTCTCGAGGTAGGAGTCGATCACCGCGATGTCGACTTGATCCGAAATCAACTCCACTTCCTCCACCAACTGGGAATCTCAACCACCATCGCTTTTGCCTCGGGGACTCTGTGCCAACATGCTGGCATCACGAGGAAGTTACTGGAGTACTACCACATCCGATTCGACCCGGATCTGGACCTGGAGATGTGTGAGAGAAAATCAGAATCGGCGGAAATCCACGGTGATATCCTTCGCGCTCTCAATGACGTTCGATCCAGTGCACAGGACATCTTTCTTCGTAGGGTTCTCGGGATCTTCGAATCGACACTCAGAACCACCCGATTTCATCACAATCAAGATCCGCTCCAGGCATACAAGTACGACTCCGTCGCCTTACCCGTGGGCGCTCACCCGAGACCATGGAGAGAGATCTTTGTTCATCACCCGGAGGTCGAGGGAGTCCATCTGCGTGGCGGACCTCTGGCCCGAGGAGGTCTGCGGTGGTCTGATCGGACGACCGACTACCGAACAGAGGTACACGGTCTGCAACGTACCCAGATGGTCAAGAATGTGCTCATCGTTCCGGTTGGAGCAAAGGGTGGATTTATCCTGCGCAAACCGGCATCGGATCGAGGGGAGAGGAGAGAGCAGGCTGATCGACTCTACAGGGTCTTCGTCGAGGGACTGCTGAGACTGACCGATAACGTGGTCGATCAGCAGGTGGTAGTTCCTGAACGTACAATTCGTTGGGACGGAGATGATCCTTACCTGGTCGTGGCCGCCGACAAGGGCACCGCTCACCTGTCCAATACCGCCAACGAGATTTCGAAGGAACATGGTTTCTGGCTCGGAGATGCGTTTGCCTCCGGTGGCAGCAATGGATACGACCACAAAAAACTCGCCATCACGGCAAGGGGATCGTGGGAGCAGGCGAAACTTCACTTCCGGAAACTTGAAATCGAATTCGAAAAGGATCCCTATTCGGTCGTAGGTATCGGGGATATGAGTGGCGATGTGTTCGGTAATGGCATGCTGCTGGCACGAAATGCCAAGTTGATCGCTGCTTTCAATCATCTGGATATCTTCATCGATCCCGATCCTGACCTGGAATTGGCTGCAAAGGAACGGGAGCGGCTGTTCAAACTGAAGAGATCGAGTTGGCGAGATTATGATCCAGAGTTGATTTCCGCAGGAGGAGGGGTTTTCGACAGGAGTGAGAAAAAGATCAGCCCTTCTCCGGTTGCCAGAGTGCTGCTCGGTTTGCCCGGTAGTGGAGACTTCTCACCGGAAGAAGTGATCCGCTCCATCCTCGGTGCGGAAGTCGACATGATCTACAACGGAGGGATCGGTACTTTCATCCGATCTTCCCAGGAGAGTAATCGAGATGTCAACGACGCTTCGAACTTTGCCTGCAGGATCGCAGCCGATGCTGTGCGTGCCCGCATGGTCATCGAGGGCGGAAATCTCGGAGTGACTCCCAAGGGCAGAGTTGAACTGGCCCGCGCCGGAACGCAGATCAATACCGACTTCATCGATAACTCGGGTGGGGTGGATTGTTCTGACCACGAGGTAAACCTGAAGACCCTACTGCATGATGTGGTTCGCTCGGGTGCGATCACCCTGGAAGAACGAAATCAGGTCCTCATCGATGTTCAAGCAGATGTTTGTGAACAGGTGCTCGACAACACGCGAGAACAGGGTCATCTGCTCGGCCTCGATGAGGTTCGTTCCAATAGTGACCCCTTCTCCTTCGAGAGAACCATGATGATCCTCGAAGATCGGGGAGTCCTGGACCGGGAGGCGGAATCTCTGCCGAGTCACGAGGAACTTGCGACTAGACATGCAGCAGGAGGTGGGCTGACTCGACCGGAACTCGCCGTTGTCGGAGCACACGCGAAGATGGATGTCTATCGTCGTCTTCTCAAGCAACCAGAGGGTCGAGTCGATGAGAACAGACTTCTCTTCGAATATTTTCCCGAGAAGATTCGAGAGCAATTTCCCGAATCGATCGCGAAGCATCAATTACGTCGAGAGATCGCGATGACGGTGTTGACCAACAAGATCGTGGATCGTGGCGGTTCTTCATTCTGCCTCGATATGGAGAGAGAGACGGGAAGATCCATCGGTCATGTCGCGAGATCATATCTGATGGCCGATGATCTCATCGGTGCCGAGGAGATGAGAAAAGAAATCCTTGCACTCGAGAACATCTCTTCAGAAGTGGTCTACACTTCTCTGGTACGAATCGAGGAGGCTCTGCGCAGGACCGCTGCCTGGCTGCTGTCGACCAATGACGATGACCGTCTCGACCGCATCGAAGCCCTCATCGCCGAGGGAGTGAGGCCGCTGCAGGAGTACGAGGATTCGATTCCCGGTTGTCTCGCGGGCCCGGAACTGGAGCGTCATGAAAATCACCTGCAGGAGGCGATGGCACTCGGGTTGTCCGAAACTTTCGCCCAGCGTATGACGAAGTTCGAGTATCTCACCGCCGGGGTGCGGATTCTGGACATCAGTCGTAGTTTCGAAATCCGTGTTCCTGATGTGGCCCGCCTCTACTATTACCTGGGCAATCGCAGTGGACTCCATCCGCTGGTGAGAAAGTGTGACGAAGCGGATTTCTCGGGCCGCTGGGATTCGCTCTCGATGCGGATTCTGCGCAATACCATCCTCGATGGTCTCTGGGCTCTGGTGGCCAAGATCTGCAGCAAGGCGCCAAAAGACCCCAAAGATGGCTGGATCGAGCAACTGGTCGAGGAGCTGCGCAGAAAGCCGAGTTTCAAGGCGATGGAATCGGACATTCGCCGCATCGGCTCGGAAGAACTCAGCATCGCATCGGTACAGGTTCTGAGTGTGCGTTTCCGCAGATTCGTTCAGTGACCTCTGACCGCTTCACTGTTTCAGGATGACGATCGACAACAGCCACAGCGCATAGAGCAGCAGCAAGAAGAAGCCGAGACCATTCTGGAGGCGTGGCGATTTCATGGGGACCAGTAGCAGGCAGATCGAAATCGTCATGATGACCATCACCACCAGATCCATCTGGATTTCACCGATTCGAATCTCGAGGGGGCTCACGATGGCGGCAGCCCCGACGATGGCGATGAAGTTGAACAGGTTTGATCCCAGCACGTTTCCGACGGCGATTTCTGAAGACCCCCTGCGGAACGCAGCAAGTGAGGCGAACAGTTCTGGAGCACCGGTGCCTGCTGCGACGATGGTGAGGCCGATGGTGCTCTCCTTTATGTCGAGCGATTTGGCGAGGGTGATGGCTCCATTGACGAGGAACTCACCTCCTATCCATAGTAGCAGGGTTCCCAGGATCAGAGACGTTGTCACTTTGAGGGAACTCTCTCCGGTGGTCATCTCATCGACCTCTCGGAGGACTGAGGATTGTTTGCGTCCGGTCCTGTAGATGAGCAGCAGCAGGATCAAGAAAACGATCTCCAGCACGATTCCTACGCTCCATGTCAGAGTTGATATTCCGTCGGATCTCTGATCGAGGTAGAGAGGGATCAGAAGTGCCAGTGTCGATAGGACCAGCAATTTTATTTCGAACGATCCGGCCTCGATCCGACTTTGCCGGTTCAAGATGAGTACCAATCCCAGCACCAGTCCGAGATTGAAAATGTTGGAACCGACGATGTTGCCGATGGCGAGCCCCGAACTCTGCTCGAACTGAGCGATCACGCAGACGACCAGTTCCGGAAGAGAAGTTCCGGCAGCGACCACCGTGATTCCTATGAAGAGGGGCGAGACCTTCATCCGTAGAGCAAGGTTTGCGGCCCCGGCGACCAGGAAATCCCCTCCCCAGGCCAGGATCGCAAGCCCTCCCAGCAGGCTCGCAACCGCCATTAGATTCTCCACCGGTGCCTTTCTAGAAGGGGGCGAACAGGATGCTGAAGAAGGCTGTGACCGGTTCCTGTTCGCGAAGATCCTCGGTGGAGTCGCGCAGCAGGGTCAGGGTTTCTCGGGCATCCTGATACAACTGCTTGTCGGTGATGAGGCTGTACAAGGTACCAGGACCGGTTTCGATGGACGAACTGATACTGGCGATGGATGAGACGGCATTATCCAGCTTCGTGGCGAGTTCCTTGTCGTGGAGAATGCGACTGAGTGATCCGGTGCCGGATTCTGTCAGTTGTTCGGAGGCGGCTCTCCAATTGGCCACGGTATCTCTCCAGGTCTCTTTGAAGGTCGCATCGTTGAGAATCATGCCGGCGAGACCATCGGTACCGGTCAGTTTCTCCGTGATCTTGTCGATCCTGTCGACAGCAGTCTCCACTTTTTCACGAGCAACTTGGTCCTTGAACAGCCAGCCTATCGTGCCCTTTCCGTCGTTGAACTCCTTCATCGCCAGATCGATTCGGCCCAGTACCGACTTGAACTGTTTGTGCTGATCCGAATCTTCCAGGAACAATGATCCCAGGATTCCATTTCCCTTGGAGAGATTGGTGGTGAGCATTTCCATATTTCTGACCGTGGTCAGGAAATTTTCCTTTGCCTCTGGGTCCTTCAGGAGACCGCCGAAGATGCCCTCTCCGGAGTCGAGTGCGGTCAGCAAACTATCGAGTGAAGCCAGGCCGTGCTCGATCCGCTCTCGATTTTCCCCCAGGATCTTGCCCACCATGCCCAGTATGTCTCCTTCGGATTTCCCCCTCAGATTATCGATGGGGACCAGATCCCCTGTCCCCGGATCGTAGTGGAGGTAGGAACCACCCAGGGCACTTGCGGGCTTGACCAGGAAGGTGTGATCTTCTCGTGGACTGAGATCGCTGCTCAATTTGATACGCACGAGGGCGCGTCCACGATCCTGTTGCAGTTCGATCTTGTCGACGGCACCTGCCCTGAGGCCCCGGACCCGTACCGGATCACCGGGTCCCAGTCCTCCCACGTTCTCGAATCCGATCTCGAGTATCAGATCGGATCCGGTCGGGAACTGTCGCAAGTAAAAGGTGAGTGCCCCGACCAGCGCCAGTGAGGCCAGAAAAATGACTCCGACGATGAAATCTCTTGTCATGATAGACCGCTCTCTTCCTTGTCTGGCTGGTCGGGCTCGAGTTGCTCGCTCGTCTCGCGGCCCAGTGGGCCTTCGACCAGTCCGTGAATGAATTGCTGTACTGCTGGATCGCTGGATTCCTGGATCTCATGTGAATTGCCGAGAGCGATCACCTTGCCTGCATGGAGCAAGGCGATGCGGTCGGCGACTTCGAAGGCGGAACGCATGTCGTGGGTCACCACCACCTGTGTGATCCCCGTTCCGTGAAGTTTCTGGATGAGGCCATTGATGATGCTCGATGAGATCGGGTCGAGACCTGAAGTGGGTTCGTCGTGGAGCAAGATCTCCGGATGGCCGATGAGGGCACGGGCCAGTCCAGCGCGTTTTCTCATGCCACCCGAGATCTCGGAGGGCATTTTGTCACCATGCCCGTCCAGTTCGATTTCCGACAGGACCTCCTCGACTCGCTCCTGGATCTCCTTTTCCTTCATGGAGTGACGCTCACGAAGAGGAAGTCCGACGTTGTCAGCGATGGAGAGCCAGTTGAGCAGGGCCCCGTCCTGGAACAGATAACCGATCCTGCTGCGAATCTCGAGCAGAGCCGCCTGATGGCGAGCCGAGATCTCCTGGCCCAGTACCTCCACCCGGCCTTGATCGGCGGTCATCAGACCGACGATGTGTCTCAGGGTGACGCTCTTTCCGGTGCCGGAGCGTCCCAGGATGACCAGTGTTTCTCCCTGCTTTACCTCCAGGTCGAGTCCATCGAGGATCGTTCTACCACCGAGTTTCTTGTGGACATTTTCGAGGCGGATCATGACAGAAAACTCCAGGAGATGTAGTAGCCCAGGATGATGACGAGAAGGAATGAGACGACCACTGATCTTCGAGCGGCCTGACCGACACCCGTGGCTCCGCCTCGGGTGAGGAGACCCTGAGTACAACCAACGGTGGCGATGGTGATGCCGAACACGACCGACTTGAGCATCCCGGTGAACACATCCCGAAATTCCAGGCTCTCGAGTGCATCGGTGCGATATGCCAGCCACCCGACATCGAACTGGGAATTGGCGACCAGGCTACCTCCGAGGATTCCGATGAATGCCGCGAAGATGGTCATCACCGGAGTCACGAGAGTGAGAGCCACCATGCGTGGCAGCACCAGAAAGCGAATGGGGGGGATCGACATGATGCGAAGTGCGTCGATCTCCTCGGAGATCTTCATCGTGCCAATTTCTGCTGCGATTCCACTGCCGAGACTTGCGGTGAGGATGAGAGCGGTCATGAAGGGACCCATCTCGCGTATCATCGAGACGGCAACGATCGGCCCGATGAGACTTTCCTGCCCCAGCTCCTCCAGCGAATTACCGCCATTGAGCGCCAGGATCATACCGGTGAAGAGGGCGACCACGGAGGTGACGAGAAAAGACCCGATGCAGTAGCTGTAGCACAGATCGAGACTGTCACGGATCCGTCGGCGACTGAACAAGAAGGGCGTGTTCAACATCGTCCGGACGAGGAGGACCAGACCAAATCCGGTGGAATCAGCGCTACGCCGAAGGAAAGACAAGAGGGGAGCGATGTAGCGACCGATGAACACTCCCAGTTTCTCGACCAAACTTCTCATCCTGCTCCATCCCCGCGGCCGTGGTCGGCCGTTCCCCAGTTGCAAGATCTGCGATCAACTTACCTCCGCGAGACGGGAGGTGATCTCCTCAGAGAGAAATGTACAGGAGACGCCAGCGAGAGTCATCCTGTCGGACGCCTCTCTCTCGTGAGAGAAGTCCACCCAGGACCGAGAAACCACCTTGTTCGGTGCCGCTTTCGGCGGTCAAGAGCCCCCAGAGAAGTTCCAGACCCCAGTAGTCTTGCTCCTGGCGCCATCGAAGGATTTGCCAGGCGCGCGAATGAGACCAGGAGATCCCGTCCTGGTCATCGAAGGGGAGGATCGCCGGGGCAGATCCTGTCTTGCGTCCACTGGCATCGGTCTCCCATCGTGCCAGCGGCCACAGCAGATAATTCGATCTCTTGCCTCGCTCGGGATCCTCATCGGTGATGCTGCGCCAGATAGGAAAGAGACGCCGTACTTCTCGGCGCCGACCCGCCGCCTGCTGATCTTCCCACTGCCAGATGGGCCACAGGAAGAAGCCACTGCTGAGACCGGGTCGCTCATGTCTTCCCCAGATGGGGTAGAACTCGAGACGAGTCCATTCCCCCTTCCGTTTCCCGATGGTCCAGGGCAGCAGTGACCAACTCGATGTCTCGCTCCGAGAATCATGTTCTTCGGTCCATAGCGGGTAGAGGATCGTTCTTGCGATTCGAGATTTCGATTCGATCTTGCCATAGAAGGGCCACAGCCACCTGGAGATGGTTGGATTGTCCGTATCGAGTTGAGTTCTCGTTTGGTGCCAGAAGGGCCACAGGATGTAGGTGGATTCGTCACGCAATTTTCCATCGCTGGTGAAACCCCGACTGCGGGAATAAAAGGGAAAGACGCGCAGTCCCTGACGAAGAGGACCTTCCTCGATTTCGACGAAAGGAAACAGCCAGTAGGTGGAGACCTGGTCTCTGTCGCGCAGTCGTGCCCACAGTGGGAACAGGACGAAGTCGATCCGATCCTTTCCCAGGATCCCCTTGATGGTTCCACCGAGCGGGGCAAATGCGAAGTAGTTCCCTTCTTCATCGTCGAATCCCCACAGGAAAAAGGGCAGCAAGAAGCCATCGATATCCTCGCTCCCATCGGTATGGGTGTAGGCCATCCGGTGGTAGAGGGGGATGAACCAGGTCTCCCGGACCCGCTCCTCGATTCGGTCGCGAAAGAAGGGGTAGAGCACCCGAATTTCTTCGCTATCGGGCGTCTTGCTATGAGAGAAGAAGGGCCAGAAGTGTTCCGATTCCCGCACGATTCCGCCAGCAAGTTGTTCGCTGCGTTCGATGTAAAAGGGAGGAAGCCCCCGATCGGCATCGACTGGGGTTACGCATCCTGAGACCAGGGTGCTGCAAAAGATGGTCGCCAGCAAGATCCTCATCGGTCCAACCGGACGGGTAGCATCAGATCGGGGCAGCATCCTTCCCAGATCCGGTCGAGATCCCTGTGCAGAACCATCCCCGGAGTGAGAGCGAGATACTTGGTCGCGCCGCTGCCTGTATCATCGTCGGTGACGGCGATGCCGATTCTCATACGCATACCTGGCCAGGGTACGAAATCATCTTCACCTCTCTGTTCAGCGATGCCCTTCCATGGGATTGTCATCTCGTAAACTGCTCCCGTTCCATCGGCTTTGCGAACCACGATGTGTTCCCCTTCTGGTCCATCTTCATCCTCATCCCTGAAGGGGGGAGGATCTTCTCCTGACTCATCTGTTTCTCCCTCCTCGGGAACCGGCTGAGGCCGCGGAGGTACGAAGGCCAGGGTCAACACCTGATCATCGCTACGTGGCCGAACCCCTCCATCGCCTTTCGTATCGAGTACAAGGATCAGGCAATCACCGATCCACCTCTTTGCGTCTCGGTCGTGGCTGGTGGTGTTATCGTCATCGATGTCCACGGCAATATGCAGCCCTTCTTCAGACCAGCCGAGGAAAACTCGACCGGAGAGGTCTGCCCGGTCTTGCCAGGGGATCCGTGGTTCGCCCGGCCCCTGTAGCCCCCGGATGAAGCGTGGCCTCTCGAGCGGAATGCCACGGGTAGCATTCCACGGCTCATCCAGTGATCCGTCGATGATGGGTGCGACCTGCATCCTGGCAATCTGGTGATCCTTTCGTGCCTCCAGGGCTTGTTGTCGCGCTGCTCCTTCGAGCATCCAACTGGCTGTGGCTCGCTGCAGCGGATCCATGTTCAGATCGAGGATCGTACGCTCGATCAAGTCGATGGCCTTGTGCGACTCCTGCAAGTCGAGCAATCGAACGGCCTCATCTTTCCAGTTGGTTGACTCTTGCAGGGATTTCCACGCCGTGATCTCTCGCTTACGTGCCGTGACAGAACGGAAACCTGCTGCACCACGGGATGAAACGGTGAAAAGCGTATCGCCGACCACTGATGCATGGTGGAGCCGGCCGAGCGGTTTGATGTGGTCCGTCACTTCCTGGATTCCCTGGCGTGAGGTGAGCGGGGTACCGGTCGATCGATCGAGTATGGTCACCTCGCCCCGAAGTCGATCGGCCACCACGACCCAGTCTCCACGAGGCTGGAGATTCACCGAGTCATAGGCAGGAGCCAGTTGGTGCGTCCACTCCAGTTCCGCTTCCGGGATCGCCAGTAGAGACAGCCCGAGTGTCGATCTCAGTTTCAGTATGGTCCTCTTCTGGAAATCGCCGCACACCAGCAGTAGTTCATCTGCATCGATCTGGAGTGCCGTGATTCGACGACGTTCTTCGGAGAGGTGGCGTTGCCAGCCTACCTTTCCCGTCTTCATGTCGAGTCCGAGCAGGGTGGGTCGATCCGCCCTCCAGTACAACTCGCATACCAGTTGATCTTCCGAGGGTGAGGGGTGCATTTGCGAGATGATGTGGGGCAGGTCCGTGGTCCACAGGGTCTCTCCGTCATCGGAGTATCGACTCACGTTACCGCCTTCGAGCGCCACGATGAATCCCCCCGGAACCAACACAGGAGTCGAAGCGAGAGAAGCTGCTGCCTCCTCCAGTTTCAGCTGCTGGAGAATCTCACCATCCTCCATCGAGCGCAGTTCGACCATGTCAGGGATTGCATACCCGATGAGCAGTCGTTCATCCCGGATCACCGGGTCATCGAGCAGAGCACCCCTTCGAGGTTGCGTCCACAGTCTCTGGCCGCTTCTGGCATCGAAGGCGATGATGCGTTGATCTTCGGTGACGGTGATCAGGGTCCCTGCACCCGCACACGATTGCGCGATACGAATCTCCTGATCCGGAAGATCATCATCGGATCGGATCCGGTGACTCCAGGCAACAACGCCATCCTCGAGTTGCAATCTCCAGATCTTGGTTCGATCGTGGAAGATCAGACCTGTGTCATCGATGTGAACAGGTGCAGAAGGAAGATCTCTGCGTGAAAGGATGATGCTTCCTCTGATCTCGATCGGGTCTCGATTCAGATCAGTTCTCCACAACAGAACACCGTCGCGTGAGTCCAACAGTTGCGCAGATGAGCTGGTGAGGATCAACACACGCGAGTCATCCTCGAAATGCTCGTTGCCAGAGAGGGGCCAGATCTCACTGGAGCGAGTCTGACCCAGTTCCAGTCTGCCACTCCAGGCACGATGAAGTGGAAGGCCCGGGTGGTTTCTGCGGACTTCAGGCAGTTTCGTGATTTCGTTGCGCAATTGCTGAAGTCGTTCCCCGAGGGTGACCGTTCGCTCGATTCCATCGATGATCCGGGTCATGGGACGGTCTCCATCGGATCTATTCAGTTGTTCGATCTGATCGATGGCTTGTCTCAGGCGTCCCTGTTCACGCAGAACTTCACATCGCCTCAGTTTTCCGATCACGGCCTCGTCGCTATCCGGCTCACGAACGATCAACAGGTCGATCTGGTGGAGGCAGCGGTCCAGATCCCCGATGCGGTAATAGGCTTCGGCAGCTTCCAGTCGCGCATTTCTTCCGGTAGCGCAGCCAGGTCGCATCAGAGCCAGAGTTTGCCAGCGAGCAGGTGAAGGAAAGTCTGCCAGTTCTCTGGCCTCAGCGACAGCGCGGACCTCACGCTGGGCAACTCTCTGCGGGCCCCCGGCGGCTCGATCCAGTTCTAGTAACAGGTGAGTGAAGGCGGCCTCTGCTGGCACCCAACTGTTGTTTCGAGATTCGACCAGTGTAGTCGCGAGTAGACGGGGCGATTCATCCAGCATCCTTGTGCAGATCAGGGTGGCACAGCCCAGTGCTCCGGCACGCAGCGAATGAACCGCACGCTGCCAGCCAGATGCGATTCGATCTGGCGGGTGCGATTCGGCACCGATGAGAGCGGATTCCAGCAAGAACCTCTCGGTCTCGGGGAGCACCAGATCGGAGCGTTCCAGTCGAAGCTCCACGGTCCGGCGTAGAGCTTCCTGCTGGGGCGAGTCGCCGGACAGGTCCAGCGACTGTCGTGGATAGTGTCCCGTTAACACGCTGGTCCAGAGATCGTGTTTCGCCGTCTCGGAAGGCACCAGGATTCGCACATCGACGCCTGATCTGGTCAGTATTGCCCCGTCGAGAGGCTGCATCTCACGTGAGCTAGCTCCGATCCCCTGGACCGATTGAAGCACCCCCTCCGGGCTGTACGAAATAATCGCGTCGCCCGAGCTGACCCACCAGCCGCCCCCTGCAGCAGCGATCACGTCTGCGATCTCTCCAGAAAGCGGTGCGGGCAGTGCACTTCGCCACAGGAATCGCGGTGAATCATCGCTACCACAACTCCAGCAAACTAGTTCTGATCCCTCGATCACCACCAGAGAATCTCCCGTCGAAGAGAGGCACCATCGACGCGCAGAGCGAGTGGGGATGGTTTCCAGGATCTGGCCATTGCGCGCATCGAGGATGGAGATTCCCGGGGCTCCGGGGGGCAAGGCGAAGAGCCGGAAACCGCTTCTACGCAGCAACTGGCCACTGGCAGGGTTTTGCATCAAGTGGTTGCGAAGGCCAAAACTGCTCGGACTGTTCAGATCCTGCATCCACTCCACCGCGCCATCCGAGGTGCGCAGGCTGATGACGGTTCCACGACCGCTCGACCAGTGGATTCGACCGGTTCCGGCCACCGGAGTTGCCGGCGAGGACCGCAGTGCCAGCCACGTGGAACCGGTCGTTTCTCCCAGATGGCGAACCCAAAGGACTCTACCCCGCTCGTCGATGTGACTCGCGAAAGCCTCGACACGATCCCCCTCACTCGCGACCGCCACGACAACGATGCCGCCCGGAACCTTACACGGGGAAGAAAGGGCCCGGATCGCTTGAGGCGTCTCTTCGGGTCCGAGGATGGCGTCGAGATCGACCTGCCACAGTTGCTGACCGGTAGATCCATCGAG
Organism: Planctomycetes bacterium UBA1146; assembly: GCA_002311345.1. Lineage (GTDB taxonomy): Bacteria > Planctomycetota > UBA8108 > UBA1146 > UBA1146 > UBA1146. The sequence goes on from DCAA01000006.1 coordinate 50,460, forward strand.
TGCCTCGATGCGGTCGGTGAGGCTCGCGATGATCATCGATCCACGTCGAACCGGACGAAGGATGGTTCGAGGAAGTGGATTCCTGTGCTGCTGGGGGAGAACCCGTCTCCAGATCTCCTCGGCGCTGGCGAGATCTATCGCACGGATCTCACCAGGAAACTGGATCCACACCCGTGAATCATCGGAGACAGCTCCGACACGCCCCTGGGCGAATTGCCACGGGGCCTCGAATCGATCAGATTCGCCGAGGCCAGCCTCGCAGTCGATGGGAATCAGCACCTCGTCTTCATCGATGGGGGGGCCGACGGCTGTGGTTGCCATGGAAGACGATTCGACACCGGGATTCTCGATCCAGCGCAGTTCGACGGATCGTTGCCAGCTGTGGAGATCACCGCGTTCGAGTGCAGATTCTGCCAGAGACCTGGCCAGAGGCGCAGGAATTACTCCGATCGGAAGGTCCATCAGCAAGCAGGTACGTCGACGATCCGCACCAGCATCAAGACCCGGCACAGGAGTTTCAGGGATGCGAGGCAAGGTGCGCAAACGGATCTCGTCGATCACTCGATCCCGAAGCGGCACCTTCAGTTGTGCGACCGTTCCCCGCAGATAGACACCGGCACCGACATGGAGTCCTCCTCCCACCGGAGTACTCCCGCCCGGATCCCCGTCGACGAGTCGTTCGGCGAGGGCCGCCAGGGAATCGAGGATTTGTGCCTCGACCCCGGTTTCCAGGCTCTCCTCGATGCGCCGCACCAGAGGAGTGAGTTCGTTGCTACTGGCCGGGATCCACACCGGATCGGCCGCCCACACCGGTGTGATGGTCAGAGTCATCGATGCGCAAACCAGCAGTGCGCAGAGTAGCCTCACGGAGATGCCGCGAGGCAGCAGCGAGAAGATGCTGCGAAGGTGTCGCGAGTTCGGGTCTGACGGTCTCATCAGAAGGCCTCCTGGAGTTTCTCCGGGGTCCCTCTGCTTGTAAGAGATGTGTCCCTCTGGCTCAACCAGTGGTGGCGGAAGAGCGGCTGCCGATGGAGCCCAGAAGGGCCGCTGCTGCGTCTGCAACACAGCGCAAGTAGGTCAGTGGGGGCATTCCAGGAATCTCGGCGTGATCGGCATCGATCACGAAGAGGCCTTCTAGTCGCCCCAGCCAGAAGAGAGGAAGAACCACTGCTGCCTCCTTCTCGGGCAACAGATCGGGAAAATCTGCCTCTCGCCATCGTTCTCCTGGATCGGTGAATCGACCCACTGGCAAGGAAAAATGTTCGGCCGGAAGTTGTGTCGAGCTGGAAGAACATGGGATCAGCAGCTGATCCTTGCGCACGAATAGAAGTGCACGGCAGCCGGTCGGAATGGTAGAGAAGATCAGATCCTGCAGTTGATCCTCCGTGGCGGATGCGATCTTTCGAAGCAATTGATCGACCGGGAATCCAGCTTCGGTGGCGCGGCGTTCTCTTTGTTGAGCCTCCAACCGGTGCAGGGTTAGTTGCAATTCTCTCTGCAGGTCTCGGTTTGTCTGGCGCAACTTCCGCCGTTCGGCTGCGCGAAGAAGCACTTCGAGGAGATCCTTCTGCAGGTCCACGATCGGCTTTTCGATGTAGGAGTAGGCTCCCAGCCTCATTGCGGCCAGCGCACTCTCGAGCGTTGCCGCTCCAGTTGCCATCACAACCTCGACTTCGGGTGCGATCTTCTTGAACTCCCGCAACACGTCGAGTCCGTCGATCCGGGGCATCCTCAGATCTACCAGTGCAACATCGGGTTCGCGTTGGTGCAGCATCGCCAGCCCCTCCTCGCCACCGCTTGCCGACCTGACTTGAATTCCTTCCGATTCGAGAAATAGTTGCACGCTTTCTCTGACGAAGGGGTCGTCATCGATGATGAGGATTTCCAGTTCTGTGGCCGAGCCTGGGTTCATCGGGATTGTCCCTGCCACATCGAAGAGACATCGAGTGGATCGAGTTCCTCGCTGCCGAGTCGAGCCATGGAGTCGGGCAGTCTTAGGCGGAAGGTCGTTCCGCTCCCGGGGGAGGTGGTCAGTTCGATTTCTCCACCGGCACCATCGATAATCCTTTGTACGACGAAGAGCCCGAGTCCACTGCCCCTGTCGGCGTCCTTGGTGGTGTATAGCGGTTCGAAGGCGCGTTGGGCGACCTCTGGATCCATCCCGGGACCATCGTCGATGACTTCCAGTTCGATTCCGCCATCGGGATTTTTTTTGCTCCGGATGGTTAATTTCGATCCGGTTCCAGACTCACGGACTGCATCTGCGGAATTGAGGATCAGGTTCATGATCACCTGTTGTAGTGCCGTGGCATCTCCCGACAGATGGAGCCCTTCTTCGATCTCGAGTACCGTCTCGAGACCAGCATCTCTGAGACGTGCTTCACAGATCGCCAGCGTTCTCTCGATGGCATCGGAGACGCAGAAAGGCGCCTCTCCACCGGGATGGAAGGGACGAGTCCGTGCAAACGCGAGCAGGTTTCTGCACAGTGCGCGGCAGAAATCTGCGGCATCATGAGCGCGCTTCAACATATCCTTGGTGCGGGATCCTTGCTCTTCTTTATCGATTTCTCGCTGAGCCAGTTGTAGGAATCCGATCACTGATGCGAGTGGATTGTTCAGATCATGGGCGAAGCCACTGGCGAGCCTTCCGATGGCAACCATCTTCTCCTGGCGCGACAGTTGTTCGCGGCTGGCGAGCAGTTCTTCATGTGCACTGCGCAGTTCCTCGAAGAGCCGAGTATTCTGGAGATCGACCGCCAGTTGTGCAGTTACCGCGGCGACCCAGTTCAGTTCCTCGACCTGGAACGGCTCGGTTCCGAAGCCTCTTTCCAGATAGAGGACCGTGGCGTTCTCTCCTCGGCCGGCCAGCGGAAGCGCCAGTGCCGAGATCGCCTGTTTTCGACGCAAGCATACGCTTGCTTCGAAAGATTCTCCGACCTGAGAAGAGATGAGTCCCTCACGGCGTCGTCTCGCTGCGTCGATGAGGGTGCGACTGGGGTCGAGGTCTTCCAGATCGATCATCTCATTGTCGCGTTGACCCACGGCATGGGGACCTGTTTCGTCATCCCAGCGGATCCAACCCCAGGCCTCGAAGTGAACCCCTGTCCCGATCACGGCAACCACCTGACTCACCAGTTCTTCTGCTGGCAAGTCCGACTGGGCGAGCATGCCCACCTCGAACAGAGCTTCCTGAAGGCTCTTCTTGACCTGGGTTGGGGGCGCATTCTCCCGAAGTCGTTTTTGCAGGCTCTCCGGATCGATCTTCAACGAAAAAGTACTGAGATGCTCCTGCACCGCGTGGACTGCGATACGACAGTCGCCGATACCGATCACATCTCCGGGTTCGAGGATGGTCCGGTCGACGATCTCGTCATTGAGAAGGGTCCCGTTGCGGCTGCCACCGTCACGTAGCAACCAGGAATCATCTCCGAGAGGGATCACTTCGGCGTGATGACGAGAAGCTCGTGTGTCATCAACGATGAGGTCATTGGTCGGATCACGACCGATACGAACCGGATCGTTTCCGAGTACGAAGCGTTGCCCACGACCTGGTCCCTCGACGATGATGAGGTGCACTTGAATCCTTCCGGGACCTCTCTGGAGAGACAGAGGGGTTCCGAGAAGATTACGATGATGCCTCAGATGGAGCCGACGGGGCCGCAGGAAGTGGCTCAAACGGCGCTTCTCGACGATACCGCGAATTTTCGAGTTACTGCAGGACCGACTTCAATTGCGCCTGAAGACGAGGGATCACCTCGAACAGGTCTCCGACCACCCCGTAGGTAGCCACTTTGAAGATGGGTGCGTTCGGATCCTTGTTGATGGCGACGATCGTTCTCGAGGAGGACATCCCGGCCAGATGCTGGATTGCACCCGAGATGCCCACAGCGATGTAGAGTTTGGGACTGACCGTTTTGCCCGTCTGGCCAACTTGATCAGAATGAGGACGCCAGCCCGCATCGACGACTGCTCGTGAAGCTCCGACCGCCGCCTGGAGCAACTCGGCGAGTTCCTCGAGCAGGACGAAGTTGGCGGGATCCTTGAGACCTCTTCCTCCTGAGACGATGATCTCTGCTTCAGCCAGGTCTATCTTTCCGACAGTTCCTCGTTTGAAACCTGTGCGTCGAACGGATGACCCGGTGGTGGCAGCCTGTTCGATCACGGTTGCGGCTTCTCGCTCGAGTCGCTCTCCGTAGTTGGGACGAATTGAAACCAGGGCTGGAAACTGACAAATCTTCTGCTGCATCAACGCCTTACCGGCATAGATGGGACGCTCGATCTCGATGACGTCTTCTCGCCTGGTGATGGAGGTGCAATCTGCGGCCACCGAGGTACCCAGGGTTCCGGCGGTCAGAGCGATGACTTCCTTGCCCGTCGAGGTTGCGGCGCAGATGACCATGTCTGCCGATTCCTCGCGGAAGATGGCAACCAGTTCATCGGCGATGCCATCGGCGATTGCATCGTTGAGGGACTCTCCATCTCGGATGATGATTCGATGGGCACCTGCAGTGCTTGCCGAGTGCGCCGCTTTGGCACCGGAGGGTCCGCAGATGACCCCGATAACCTCGCCAGATCCGGACTCGGCGAGATTCCTTGCGCTCCCGAGTGCCTCGAGGCTAGGAGCCTTGATCTGACCGTTTCGTGCTTCTATCCACACGATGATCTTCATGCGCTTCCTTCCGGATTCACCCTAGATGACCTTGGCTTCTTCGCGCAGTAGGCGGATCAATTCGTCCACGGCTTCGGGACCCTCCCCGACGATCCGGCCTTCGGGTCTCGGCGCAGGAGTAGTGACCGCTACCGTTTCGAAAGAGGGCTCGCCGGTTTGTGGTGTGACTTTCTCTATCGGTTTCTTCTTTGCCTGCATGATGTCCTTGAGTTTCGGATAGCGAGGTTCGTTGAGGCTCTTTTCAGCTCCGACGATGATCGGCAATGGCCCTTCGATGGTTTCACGTCCACCCTCGATATCTCTTTCGATGCGAACTTGTTGCTCTGAGACCTCGATTGCGGCGATATCGTTGACGAAGGGCCGACCCAGAAGTCTTGCCACCAGTGCTCCCACCTGAGCACCCTGAGAATCTACCGCCTGTTTTCCGAACAGAACTATGTCGTCGGCTCTATCTGCGAGAATCGCCACCAGAGAGCGTGCGGTCTGGATCGGATCGAGTGGTTCGTCGCAGACCGCCAGAATTCCATCGTCAACACCCATGCCAAGAGCCTGGCGTAGTTCCTTACTGGCCCCTTCAGGCCCGACGGTGATCGCCGTGACAGTACCTTCTCCCGCGCGTTCGCGAATACGTAAGCCCTCTTCGATGGCGTACTCGTCGTATGGGCTGATCACCCACTGGACCTCTGATGTATCGACAGATTTCCCATCGGCAGCAAAGGTCAGTCGGGTCGCGGTATCCGGTACCCTTTTCATGCAAACGGCGATCTTCATCGTCGGAGTCCTCCTCGCCAGCAGTGGCTGGCATGCTGGAACAGGTTCCTGAGTTTCATCAACCAGGGAGAGTGTCTCTCTGGCAAGCAGTTCCATCCAGCGAGTCGGTGAAGATCCGTGTGGAGATTGGATCAGAGATTCGCTGGTGGAGGCCCCGGGGGTCAAAATTCATCGCCTCGATGATGCGTGCAAGATCCCCAGTGGGGTTGCATCGCAACCTTTGTGGAAGATTCCAGATCGGATGGGGGAATCGTAACTGAAAGCTGTGCAGAAAAGCTCTCCGAGGGTGAGGGATGCCGGCTGGAAGGACACCGCCGCGGTCTCTTAGCGATTGTTCCGTCTGACCGTAACCATGATCTCCAAGAATCGGGAAGCCTGCGACCTGCAAGTGGACCCGGATCTGATTCTGCCTTCCGGTGATAGGACGACAGTGAAGGATGGAAATCCCATCCCGGCTGCCGAGCAACCGGAACAAGGTCCGGGAGGGTTTCCCTTGCTCATCATCGGCTCGTGCGAGTCGGTGGTCGGTGTCTCTACTCCGGTCGAGATGGGCAGCGATTCCCGCATCGATTTCAAAGTGATCGTGATCAGGAATCCCTTCGACGATGGCGATATAAGATTTCTGCACCCGATTTTCCTCGAAGGAATCCTGGAGTTGTCGGCGCGCTCGTAGGGTCTTCGCCAGCAGTAGTAGCCCCGAGGTGTCGCGATCAAGACGGTGGCAGAGCATCGGTGTGATCTTTTGAATGCTGCAGTCGTTCAACTTTCTCCAGTGGCGGTGCAGTCCATCCACCACCGTACCAACATGTGTTCGCCCGACTGGATGAACGAGCATTCCGGCAGGTTTGTCGACTGCAACGATCCAGGGATCTTCGATGATGACGGGTAATTTCGGCGGCATCTCGTCATCTTCGACCCCGGAATCGAGCAGCACCTCGATCTCATCGCCGCTTGCGACTTTTGCAGAGGGCTTGACGAGATCACCGTTGAGAAGAACTCGTTGCTGCGCGATCAACTTCTGGATCTTGCTGCGGGAACTCCAGCCGAGCCGCTGCTGTAGCCACAGATCGAGACGGATCCTCTGGTGCTGTCGAACCTCGAAGGAGGCGGATCCGGCTGGCCTGGACAGATCTCGTCCTGGAGTGAGCACCATGATCTACCCTTCTCGCACCGTTTCCATCCAGGATGCCGTCTGAAACACCATGGCTCGGATGGGCACCTGCAGTATCGAGGAACCTCTAAGGAGTGTCGCCCGGCCATTCTAGAGCAAGAGAGCGCCTCCATCTGCGAATTCGGGCTCCCTTGACCCCCCGTGGACTGCTCCCTAACATCCGCTATCGGGGCAAGGTGCCCCTTCTCAGAGTCCGGATCCCCTCGGGGAAGGACTCCCAGTTGTGACCGGATGGATCCCGTGGAAACTGCTCGCCTCAAGGAACTGATCGAACTGATGGACCGCAACCAGCTCGAGGAGCTGGAAGTGGTCGAGGGGGATACCCGCATCCGTCTGCGTAAGAAGCCGGAGCGCTCCGCGGAAGTGGTATCGATGACCACGATCCCGGCGATGTCGGTTCCCGGCGCCGTTCCCGTCGATGCAGCTGCCTCTGCGGGTAAGTCCGATCCGGAGCCGGTGCTGGATGAATCCAATATGGTACGGTCCCCGATGGTAGGTACTTTTTATCGGTCCCCTGGTCCCGGAGTCGAGGCGTTCGTCGAGACCGGAGATCAAGTCGAGGAAGGACAGGTCCTCTGTATCGTCGAGGCGATGAAGGTGATGAACGAGGTGAAAGCAGATCGTTCAGGAACCATCGCTTCTGTTCTCATCGATGACGGTAGTCCTGTGGAGTTCGGTCAACTTCTCTTCAGTTTCTCTTGAGGAGCGAGTCAATTCGATGAAACCATTTTCTCGAATACTGGTAGCCAACCGGGGAGAAATCGCTCTACGGGTGATCCGTGCCTGTCGTGAACTGGACATCGAGACGGTCGCGGTCTACTCGGAGGCGGATCGAGATGCCGGTTACCTTGATTTCGCCGATGAGAAGATCTGCATCGGCCCCGCTTCGAGCCTCCATTCTTATCTCGATATCTCCAAGATCATCGCGGCTGCAGAGATTTCCGATGTCGAGGCGATTCATCCTGGTTACGGTTTCTTGTCGGAGAACCCACAATTTGCGGAAATCTGCCAGTCCTGTCGTATCCAGTTCATCGGTCCGACTGTGGATAACATCCGACAACTCGGTGACAAGGCTCGCGCCAGAGAAGTCGCCATCCAGTCGGGGATACCGGTTGTTCCAGGCTCTACCGAAGTAGCTCCCGATGAAGAATCGGGGCTAGAGGTTGCCAAAGAGGTGGGATTCCCGGTGATGATCAAGGCGGTGGCTGGCGGAGGTGGTCGTGGAATGCGGATCGCCAGGGACGAGTCCTCGTTTTCTCAAGCATTCCATGGTGCTAGAACTGAGGCCCAGAACGCATTCAAGAATCCCGATGTCTACATCGAGAAGTTGATCGAAAAACCGCGTCATGTAGAGATCCAGGTGCTGGCAGATTCCTACGGTAGCGTGATTCATCTTGGAGAGCGTGACTGCTCCCTCCAGAGACGCCATCAGAAATTGATCGAGGAGAGTCCTTCTCCCGCTGTCGATGACCGATTACGAGTTCAGATGGGCCAGAGTGCTATCGATCTTGCAACCAGTGTCGGGTATCGAGGAGCAGGTACGGTCGAGTTCCTGCTCGATCTGGATCTGAACTACTACTTCATCGAGATGAACACCCGAATTCAGGTCGAGCATCCGGTGACGGAACAGGTGACAGGGATCGATCTCGTTCAGGAACAGATCAGGGTTGCCGCGGGAGCCCCACTTCGCTACCGCCAGGAAGATGTGAGGATCAATGGACATTGTATCGAGTGCCGTATCAACGCCGAAGATCCCGAAAGAGATTTCGCACCATCCCCGGGTACGATCACCGATTTCAGGCCACCCGGTGGGATGGGCGTACGATTCGATTCGCATGTTTACTGCGGGTACACCGTTCCGACAGCCTATGACTCTCTGCTGGGAAAATTGATCGTGCATCGAGACACGCGCGAGGAAGCAATTCGTACGATGAGACGTGCGCTCGATGAGTTCGTGATCGAGGGCGTCCACACCACCGTTCCCTTTTACCGTGAGGTGCTCAGGCACTTCCATTTCGTGAATGGAAATCTGGATACCGGGTTCATCGAGGAATACCTGATCGACGCCTGATGCGGTTGGCCACGAGGGATCGAACCCTGTGGATCCCGCTGCAACCCCTGCCGTGGGGCTTGCCTCTGACCACTCTACGGTCACAATGAAGGTCTGTACGGCCAGTGCCGCAGCAGACCTCTCCGTTACCCGGTCCGTCCCAGACCAGGGGGAGGGGAATTTTCCTCGGAAGGGAATGCCGGATGTTCTCCAGTCATCACTGCGTTACCGATGGGGGTCGCCCCACGGTCGTCAGGTCGAACACCACTCGTTCGGCCGGTTTTACTCTCATCGAACTGATGATCGTCGTTGCCATCATCGCAGTCCTTGCGACCCTGGTTACCAAGATGATCCAGCAGGCACAGGCGAAAGCTGCCGAAGCGGGTGCAACTACAACCATCTCGACCATCTCCTCGGCTCTGGAGGAATATAACCGTGATGAAGGTGTTTACCCCGGCTGGGAACTCAATGTGGATGATGTAGACCTGGAAGAGTTCAACGCCTTTCCGGTGCTCTATGAATCGATCGTCGGGGAACGACCTCCCAACGGCAAGGGTGGGAAGAACTCTCCCTATGTAGATCTGAGTACGGAAATGATCGTCATCGTGGATGACGAATACGATGGCGAATACAAGCGACCCGGACGTGATGATATGTTCGATCCGGAAGTGGAAAAGTTCTATTGGGATCCCTGGAGTGAACCGTATCGCTATCGGGAGAATAGTTCCAAGCGGAGAAAAGAGGACTGGATGATCAAGCGTTCGACCTTTGATCTCTGGTCTACCGGTCCTGATGGAGAGAACTCGGCCTGTTTCGGAATCCCCGAGGAAGGGGAAGAGTACGATGACATCGGTAACTGGTAAGTCCGAATACACTGATTGGCGACCAGGAGGCTGGGTGATCCAGCGGTCCAGGGCTAGTCAGGGATTCACCATGGTGGAACTGCTCGTGACCATAGCTCTCATCGTGTTCCTGATGTCGATGCTGGCGGTCGGTGCAGGACGGTATCTGGAGAGTGCAACGAATGCCCGGACGATGGCCCTGATCCAGCGGCTCAGTTTGCTCATCGAAAAGTACCATTCGATCACCGGAGACTATCCTTCTGATGGCCTCGATGGGATCGATGTCATCACCACGGACGGAACCTTTCTGTTCGGGGGGGCTGCTCTGACTCACGCCCTGACCCAGCCGCTGGTTCTGACCCAGAAGCAGCCCAACGGGGAGATTCGTGTCATCGGAGAGGAACCCGCCATCGGAGATTTCCGTTCCGATGAATTGTCTTCACCTTCTGATGGAGACCAAGATGCCCGGCAACTGCTCGATGCCTGGGCAGAGCCGATACATTACGACAATGTATCTGGTGGTGAGGTGTCCTTCAGTGGCCAGGGTCTGGGAGATACACATCTCGATTGGGACGATGATGAACAGGTGCATTCAGAAGATCCGCGTGAAGTGGGTGAAGGCACCGATGGGATCGGTCCACAGAACACCAATGGATTCGACATCTGGAGCCATGGTTCCTCTGGTCACAGCGAAGAAGAGAGTTACGACGACCTGAACACCAACTGGCAGGGCGGTCAGCAATGATACCCCTACGCACTTCTAGACGTATGTGGGCAGGTTTCACCCTGATTGAGATGATCGTGACCATCGGGATCATCATCGTTGCAGCAGGTTTCATCGCTCCGGCGGTGATGGCCATCTTTCAGGATCGGCGCCTCGAAAATGCTGCAGCGACTATCATCACTACCATCAACGAGGCGAGAAGTGCTGCGGTCACCAAGAAACAACTACACTCGGTCATCTTCCTCCGGGCCGGAGTACGTCTCTATCGTCATCCCAAAGGAGAAGATCCCGGAGGATTCGTAGGTGGTATCCGTGCCATCAATGTTCCTGGTGCGGATCACCTCAGTTATGACATGCCTTGTGCCCGGTATCTCGCAGCTGACCTCGCTACACAATTGCAAAGCCAGATCGATGGAACCAATCAGGACGATTGGAGACCTTTGCCCGAGGATGTGTTCATCACCTTGCGGACCGATGGAACGATTGATTTCGGAACCAACGATGACATTCCCAGTTATCGCTTCAATAACGATCCACCTAGTGGAGGGGATCTGATTCTGCGACAGAAGGGGGATACCCGGGTCTGTTTCATCGATATCCGCCCAACCGGGCGGGTGGCGAGCAAGGTCGGGGAGGAATTCGAATGATCCGCCTACGCCACGAGAAGGGATTTACCATCCTGGAAATCCTGTTGGCGGTGGTAATCCTCACCGTCGGGCTGCTCGGACTTCTGGCGGTATTCCCGGTTGCCATGAGAGCAGGCAAGGACGCGGTCGAGAATACCAATGCAGTGATCATCTCCCAGTCAGTGGAGCAGGCGATCCGTGAGGGATTGATGGAGCATAAGGCTCAGAGCCCCGATGGTCGTTGGACCTACTTCATCTTCAATCATGACGGAGTGACTGATCCGCTTCCGGCGAGGATCGATCGGGCGCGACCCGATGCGGATTATTACATCCTGCTTCCGAGCCCAGATCCTGATCGAAAGACTTCCATGAAGCGAACCGAGTTCTGGGAGCGGGGGAAAACTTTCGTTTTTCCCGAGACCGATGGGCTGACCTGGATCGTCAGTGACAGTGGAGTGGAGCGTGAAGTTACCGACGAATCATCGTCGAGTCCCCCGAATGGTCGAGGAAATCCGACTCGGGCCGATGACGATGCTGATGATTATTTACGCGAGATCAGAAGTCCTGATAGCGATCGAGTCCTCGACAGTTACGAAACCTACGATGTCCGCCGCGTCTATCGATTGAGCAACAGATTTTTCGATCAAGAACTTGCGCAGGACTATAATCTAATCGATGACGATCCGATTTCTCAGTACTCATTCGCCTTCACCATCCGTCCAGCAAAACAGGATGGAAGTCTTGATCTGAAATATCCCGATGATCAGAATTTCATCCCATCTGGGGAGTTGTTCGAGATCGAAATTCTCATCTTCCGGTCCTTCAGGGAAGGAACAAAACTTGCGGATCCGTTCTACCAGTGCCAGATCCTCGTCCACAAATAGACGCATCACCTGCTCGAGAGAATCTGGCTTCACTCTGCTCGAATTGCTCGTTGCCTTGACGTTGGCTGCGATCATTTCGTTGATCATCGCCCAGGTAGGCTCCGATTCTCAGGAGATGTACGACAGTACGGTGACGATGGTAGAAACGTATCAGAAGTTCCGTTACGCACTCGATGACATCAGCGAGAACCTGTCCAAAATGGTACCAACGGCTTCTCTCGAGTTTTATCAGGATCAGGGACGTTCCAGGGGTTACTGGGATGAAGGTGAGGAGCTCAAGGACCAGGATGTCGGGCCAAACCTCGAAGGGGGGGTACCCGGAAAGTACGACGAAGCCGCGACACTTTTCGAGCGGAAGTACTATCTCGAGGATGCGCGACCCGATGAGCCGCAAGAACACTGGAATGACGCGATTTATTTCAAGGCGCCTGTTGAGGTGCGTGGCGTGATTCGCCTCGCGAACGTCGAGTACTTCCTGGCCGATCCGCGAAGGCTAGAAGATGGACGCAGTGACGGAAAGATCCCCGCCGATGAAGAGATGAGTTTCGACGATAGTCGGTCATTGGTTTTGATGAAGGTAGTTCGATACCTTGATCTCGATCAGGGGAACTACAACTCCACAGAGGTTCGAGTTCGCAAGGTGGTCAGTGAATTGTGTTCGCGTGTCACTGATTTACGGATCGAGTATTTCTATGACAACTACTTCGATTCGAAGCCGGGTGGATTCATGAGCCCTTCCATCGAGGTGACCCCTGAGTTGGTAGATTCAGAGGATTCTGAATTGCGTAATATTGCCGGGACCTATGCGAAGAAGTTTCTTTACGGCGGTTTCATGTCGAGGATTCGGACCAATGCCATCCGAGGTATTCGCAACGTTGAGACGGGTGCCAACATGCCCGTACAGTTCAATTACAGCGGCAGTAACAAGATCAAGTTCTCGCAATTACGTACGGGAGACAAACTGTACATCTGGTCTGACGGAGGTAGCGCTTTTCCCAATGGTGAGTTCACTCTGCTCTACAACAGTAACGGACGCCTGCTGATGCAAGAGCCGATTCCTTTCAGCACCTGGGACCAGGATCCTGGAGGGCTTCGCTTCCGCGCGCCTTTTGTTCCCCCTGCTTTCCGGATTTCGGTACGTGTCCTCAATGAAAAGGGTGCCGAACCGAGAACCTTGACGATGGTGGTTCGCACCAATGGTTGATGGTTCCGTCGTGAGAGAACTCGGCCGTGATCTCCGGGTCCTCAATCCTGTCGTTCGGTATTGAGGGCCAGCAGGAACTCCACATTAGAGGCGGTCTGCTTCAACTTTGCCTTGAGCATCTCCATCGCCTCGACCGGATTCATATCGTTGAGAACCTTGCGCAGGATCCAGAGTCGTTTGATTTCTTCTGGACTCATCAGCAATTCTTCTTTACGGGTACCTGAACGATTGATGTCGATCGCAGGCCAGACTCGTTTGTCTGCAAGACGTCGATCAAGGTGGAGTTCCATGTTTCCGGTTCCCTTGAATTCCTCGAAGATCACCTCATCCATGCGGGATCCGGTGTCGATCAGTGCGGTTGCAACGATCGTCAGGCTGCCACCATTCTCGATGTTCCTGGCAGCACCGAAGAAACGCTTCGGCCTTTGCAGGGCACCGGCATCCACTCCTCCGGAAAGAATTCTGCCGGAGTGGGGGGCCTCGTGGTTGTAAGCACGCCCCAGTCTTGTGATCGAATCAAGCAGGATAACCACGTCGCGGCCATATTCGACCAGCCGCCGAGCTTTCTCGATGACCATCTCGGCGACCTGCACGTGGCGACTGGCGGGCTCGTCGAAGGTCGAAGAGATGACTTCCCCTCGGACATTGCGTTCCATGTCGGTTACTTCTTCGGGACGTTCATCGATCAGTAGCACCATGAGGTCGACATCCGGATGGTTCGTGGCAATCGCATTGGCGATCAGTTGCAAGATGATGGTCTTACCGGTCCTGGGCGGAGCAACGATCAGGCCACGCTGTCCTTTGCCGATGGGAGTCACCAGGTCGATGATCCTGGTCTCGATGACGTCGTTTTCCGTCTCCATTTGCAGCCGATCATCGGGATACAGCGGCGTCAGGTCATCGAAGACTACAATGTCTTGTACCTTCTCGGTGTTTTCGTAGTTGATGGCGTCGACCTGGAGCAGTGCGAAGTAGCGCTCCCCTTCCTTCGGTGGACGGACCTGGCCCTGGATCACGCAACCAGTGACCAGTCCAAATCGACGGATCTGGGAGGGTGAAACGTAGATGTCATCGGCACAAGGGTAGTAGGAGTAACGTGGAGAACGCAGGAATCCAAATCCATCGGGAAGTACCTCGAGTACTCCTTCGCCATACATCACGCCCGCTTCCAGGGCTCGTTTCTTGAGGATGACGAAGATCAGATCCTGTTTCTTGAGCCCGGCGATCTCATCGATTCCTTCTTCGCGAGACATCTGCTGTAACTCGGCCATCGTCATCTTGTGCATCTCGGATAGATGCAACTCGGGCAGCTTGCCCTTCACCGTCTGTGGAATCTCATCGAGATCTTCGACATCCATCGGTAGTCCTTCGAGATCGATGGGAGGAGTAGAGGTCTTTCTCTTGGTGACCTTCTTGCGGCGGGTTTGCTTCTTATCCTCGGTTCCTCTGGTGCCGCGGCGAGGATTGCGCCCCTTTTTTGTACGCGACGATCCGGACCGTGTGCCCCGGTCGAGATCACCTTCGCCCGAGGTATGGCTCGATTGACGTGGGGACATCAGAGATTCACCTCAATTTTCACTCCGGCTCTCCTTCGCCGTGGCCCATCCACTGCTTCAGGAAACTCCGGCACTGTTGCTTGATCTCTTCGTCGGAAGTCTCGTTCCGATTGGAGATCACACCATCTGCGGTTTCTTTCTTCTCGGAGAGTGGCACCTGTGCCGACTCCCTGAGGGCTCTTTCCCCCGGTTTCCAGCCCCGATGTTGCTGGAGACGCTGCTCACGATCTTCTTCTGGAGCCTCGATGAAGAGCACCCGGTCGACCAGTTTCCGGTAGGGAGAACTTTCGAGGAGGGGGATATCCAGGAGGATCAATGGCCGCCCACTAGGGAGCGGACTGCCCCTATCGGACCCCATCTCGGCCACTTTGGCAAGAGCAACATCGATCCGTTTCCGCACCCTCGGGTGGACGATTTTCTCCAGCGCAGCAAGGGCTTGCTGGTCGCAGAAGACCAACTTGGAGATCGCATCACGATTTAGGCTCCCATCGGCAGATTTCATCTGGTCGCCGAGCGCCTGCTCGATTTCGGAGATCACCTCGGGTTGCTCGAGTATTTCGTGGGCCATCTGATCGGCATCGATGACGTGGGCTCCGAGAGAATCGAAGATTTTTGCCACCGTGCTCTTGCCCGATCCGATCCCCCCGGTGATGGCGATGATCCACGGGTCGGTCGTGTCGCCAACTGGGTCGTGGTTTTCACACATTTCACTTGGAGGCATCGAACCAGTCCCTCCCCATGCTCACCTGAACCTCCAGTGGCACCGAGATCTTCATCGCCGCTTCCATCACTTCTTTTAGCCAGATGGCACACTCCTCGGAGAGATGCTCGGGAACCTCGAGCAGCAACTCGTCGTGAATCTGCAGCAGGATTCGCGCTTCGTTGCCACGAGAAAGTGCTTCACGATGTACGTCGATCATCGCCTTCTTGATCAGGTCTGCAGCGGACCCCTGCACCACGGTGTTGATGGCGTACCTTTCTCCCTGGGCTTTCTCACGCGGAAGGCGAGAAAGAATCTCCGGGATCGGACGTCGACGCCCGCAGAGAGTCCTGACCTCTCCGGTTTCGATCGCCTTACGCTTCGTCTCTTCCATCCAATCTCGAACTCGCGGGAAGCCTTCGAAGTAGGACTCGATGAACTCCTTGGCTTCGGCGATGGAAATGCCTATGTCACGGGCAAGTCCACGGGCACCCATGCCATACATCAGCCCGAAATTGACCGCCTTGGCTGCCGATCTTTCATCCTTGCTCACCGCATCGATCTCTTTGTCATGGATCTTGGCCGCTACAGAGGCGTGAATGTCGATTCCCGATTCGATGGTGGAAATCAGACCCTCGTCGCCGGTCAGATGGGCCAGAAGTCTCAGTTCGACCTGAGAATAGTCGGCACAGACGAAGATACAGCCTTCCCGATTTGGGATGAATGCCTGACGGATGCGTCTGCCCTCGTCGGAACGAATCGGGATGTTCTGTAGGTTGGGACGATTCGAGGCCAGTCTTCCAGTGGCGGTCACCGTCTGTCGGAAATCAGTATGGATCCTGCCGGTTCCCGGATGCAGATGCTGCGGGATCGCCATCACGTAGGTCGAGATCAACTTCGAGAGAGATCGGTGACGGAGGATCAGCGCTGGCAACTTCTGGTCGGGGTGACGCGAGGCGAGTTCTTCGAGAGTTTCGGCCTTGACGCTGGTGCCGGTCTTGGTGCTGGGAAGTCCTTTCTTGGGCAATTTGAGGTCCTCGAATAGTACCTTCTGCAACTGCTTGGGACTGGCGATGTTGAACGGTTCCCCGGCCTCCTCGTGGATGCGGGACTCGATGAGTTCCAGTTCTGCCGAAAGTTTGGTCCCCTGCTCCTTCAAACGGTCCTCGTCGATGGAGATTCCTTCTCGTTCCATCGCCACCAGCACCTCGATGAGAGGCAGTTCGATCTCCTCCAGAACCTCGCGTAATTGGTACTGATCAATCTCCTGATCGAGATCTCGATGCAGACGCAGGGTCCAGTCCGCATCCTCGGCGGCATAGTGACAGATTTTTTCAGGCTCGATCTGGTCCATCGATATCTCGGAACCCCGTTCACCGATGATTTCCCGGATCGGGATCATCGTGTGGGCGAGACGTTCCGCGACCAGGCCGTCGAGACCGTAGCGCCCTCTCACCGGGTTGATCAGATAGGAGGAGATCATCGGGTCCCCGCAGATGCCGGCCAGTATCACTCCCTCGTTGCGCATCACCTGGGCATCGAACTTGATGTTCTGACCGATCTTGCCGATGGCAGCATCTTCGAGCAGCGGACCGAGTCGTTCCATCACATCTTTGCGAGCGATGGGTCCCTCGCCGCTGGGACTCTGAAACGGGATGTACCACGCCTCGGCGGCTTCGACGGCGATGCTACAGCCGACCACGGTGCAGCCGATCTGATCGAGTGAGTTGGTCTCGGTATCGAAGGCGAAGGAACCGGCTTGGCGGCACCTCTCGACGATCTGATCCAGTTCCTCGATGGTCGTTACGAGGTGATATTCGACCGCTGGATCGTCAGGGAGGGGGGGCGGTTGGTGGTCCTGGGCACCGGACGCATCCCCACCGGACGCAGCGGCACCAGTATCGGAATCTGTATCGGCGCCCGCGAAGAGGCTCGCTTGTTGTTCGACAGGCTTGCTCATCATCTTGAGGAACCTGTTGAAGCCGAGTTCCTTGAACAGTTCGCTCAGCAGGGTTTCATCCGGTGCGATCCGGATCAACTCGGTGGGGACACAGTCGAGAGGAGTCTGCTGGGATAGGGTCACCAGTTCCTTCGAGAGATGCAGCATCTCTGGACAGGCACGGATCTTCTTCAGAGACGCCGCTGGAATACCATCTGGCACCGGATCCTCGAGCAGCGTTGCCGGATCCTCGACCAGCGAGAGGATTATTTCTGCACCCTTGGGGCCGATTCCTTTCACTCCGGGAATGTTGTCAGAGGAGTCTCCAACCAGCGACTGGTATGCGATGACCTGTTGAGGTTCGATTCCCTTCTTTTCGAGCAATTCCTCCGGTCCGTAGAGTTGGCCGGTCGAGACATCGAGAAACTTGACTCTGTCGGAGAGAACCTGCTCGAGATCCTTGTCCTTTGTCAGTAGCCGTACATCGATTTCTTCGGACGCGGCTCTCGTCGCCATCGTCGCGATGCAATCGTCTGCTTCGTGATGAGGAGACTGCAGGATCGGAATCCGGAATGCCTCCAGCAACCGATCGATGAAGGGCAACTGTATGCTCAGTTCTTCCGGCATCTCCTCCCGGTTTGCCTTGTACTGATCGTAGCGATCGTGACGGAAGGTGGGTCCATCGCATTCCATGGCGATGGCCCACAGATCGACCGGATGATCCCGGCACAGGCGAAGCAGCAAGTCGGCGATCGCGTAGATCGCCTGGACCTGCATCCCGCGACTGTCGGTCAAACGCCTCATTCCGTAAAATCCCCGGTAGATCTGATATCTGCCGTCGATGAGGAAGAGGGTCTGAGACAAAGGTATCGCTTTCCGGGTGCTGGTGAGCACTGCTGCGAAGGGTGGGTTATCGATCGAGTTCAGTTCTGCCACAGAAACTATCTCAGAGGCCGACAGACGGCAATGAGCGGGTGTCGACTGCTTGACGGGCTTTCGGCTCCAGCGTAGGATCAGCGCTTCCGGCCCCGGAAGGGGCAGGAGCCTCCAGGGTGTGCATCCGGGTTGCTCGGGTCTTCCCTGACTGGTTTCGGCTTTGAGTTGGATTTCCCCAGTATGGAGGTCTTCGGAGCCCGGAAGGAAATGAACCGCAATCCAGTTGTCTCTGGGTTCTGAGTCCCGATCGGGACCGGAACACCGGCGCGAGAATTGGTGGCCGGGTCCGCATCTTCGGTGTGGCGCTTACAGGGAGGATACCCGATGGCCCGCAATCAGGGGGGAGCACAGCTCTCTTTTCTCATCGTTTCGCTGATTGGAATTCTGGTGCTCTGTTTCGTTGTTTTCCAGCAAAACAGCGACATGGAGCAACTCAACACCAGCCTCATTGGAGCAAGGAATGAGGTGGCTACCAAGGAAGATCTCATCAAGGAAAAGTCCATCGAAATCGGTGGACTCCGGGTGCTGATTCACGGCAACGGTGAATCCGCAGTTCCGGTCCCAGAGGTCCAGGCGATGATCGAGAAATCCGGAAGCGACATCGCCACGGCGCGTGGCTCGAGCAGTGCCAGGGAGTACGAGTCTCTCACCGAGATGTACGACGACTCGATCGATACGATTCGATTTCTCAACAACGAATTGCAGAGTCAGCGTTCCGCTGCCGAAGCGAAGGACAACGAGTATCAGGAAGTGGTCATTTCCAAGAGCAACCTCGGTTCCCAGCTGAACGAGGAGATCGATTCGCTTCGATCCCAGCTCAATGACATGCAGGTCCAATTGGAGCAGAGTCGCACCAGGGCACGCGAAGAGAGCGCTCGTCTGCGTGAAGAGGTCGAGCGTCTCGTCCAGGACAACAGTGCCACCGTCTACAAGTTGCAACGTGATCTGAGCATTTCCGAGAATCTCCTCAAACGTTCCAATGACAGGATCGATGAGTTGAAGCGGGAGATCGTTCGTGAACAGACATTCGCGATGGTCGAGCCCGATGGAGAGGTTCTGAATGTGAGTGAGGAACTGGGCAAGGCGTGGATCAACCTCGGCACCAATGATCGCCTGCGCAGAGGTCTGGTCTTCGATGTGTTTGCATACCAGAAGGGCGGCAAGCGCATCAGTAAGGGACGGATAGAAGTTCTCAGTATTCAGGATCGGTATTCGGAGGTGGCGATCCTCGAGAACCTCGATCGCTTCAATCCGATTTCGACCGGCGACATGATCGCCAGTCCTTTCTACGATGGAGAAGACGTGCCGGTGTTCGTCTTCGCTGGAGACACTGCTACCAACGGTCGTTACTCGCTGGAGGATATGGCCCGGAAGATCGAACTATTCGGTGGAGTGGTATCGGACAAGGTCCAGTTGAATACCGATTTCGTCGTGGCCGTGAAGGGCTACGAGGAGACCCCCGAATACGATCTCGCTCGTGATCTCGGCGTCACGATCCTGAGGGAAGCGGAACTTCTCGAATTCATCGACTTCTAGAGCAGTTTTCTTGCTACTTAGAAGACGGCGGCGGGGAACTCCTCGCCGCCGTCTTCCTGTATCTGACGGTGGTTACGAACCCCTCGGAGACAGGAGAACTG
Source organism: Planctomycetes bacterium UBA1146 (assembly GCA_002311345.1). GTDB lineage: Bacteria > Planctomycetota > UBA8108 > UBA1146 > UBA1146 > UBA1146. The sequence continues at coordinate 70,169 of DCAA01000006.1, forward strand.
TGCGCTGAGGTTTGCCGCTGACCTCAGGTCGTGGCATCTTGTCGCTCCAGGACCAGGATCTCAGGTGGATCCTGACGGCGTCCGGCAGGAGGGCTGGAGGATGAAGCAGGTTCCCGGTTCCCAGGAGAATCTGAAGACGATGTCTTTCGGCGATCATCTCGAGGAACTTCGTTCCCGGGTGATACGTTCGATTCTGGTGGTCCTCATCTGTGCGGCGGTCGCCTTCATCTACCAGAACGATCTGATGCAACTGGTCACCGGACCACACCGGCTCGCCTTGTCTCAGATCGAAGCCCGCAATCAGATCTGGCAAATCGATGAAGATGTAACCTCGGCGCAAAAGTCGCTGCAGGCATTGCCGGCGGCGATGGCATCCAAGGTGCTACTCGATGTCGATGAGAACGAGGACTGGTGGAGTCGCTGGAACCAGTTTCGACAGCAGCAGGTGGAGTCGGGAGCGAACACCGATCTGGTCGAGTTGCTGCAGGAGCGGATCACCGATCTCTATCCTGCAGACAGTTCCTCGTTGGTTCTGGCCGGGACAGTTTCGCGTTTTCAGTACAGTGCGGCCCAATTACGATTGGTCCAAAACGATGCGCCCTGGGGTACCAGTACCCCGATCGAGCACAGCATCGAGGGACTGGAGGCGATGGCCAGCTTGTGGATCGGCTGGACCGAGATTCCGGCGACCTCGCCGGATCCCGGCGAGTCGAGTGATCCGGATGGAAATTCGGAACCCGAAAACGATCCGGTCATCAAACCTGCCGCAGTCGATCCCGCGGTGATCGAGGTGCTCGAGCAGGTCGCGGGACTTTCCGTCACCATCGAGAGCCGCAGTCGCGATCTGCTCGGCTGGAGAAGCCGGGCTCTGCCCCTGGCGTTGCTCAGTTATGCCGAGGCGTTCTTCTCGTACGTGAAACTGAGCCTTCTGATCGGCCTGCTGTGCGCTCTGCCGTGGTTGACTTTCGAGATCTGGCAGTTCATCGCTGCCGGGCTCTATCACTCCGAACGCCGTGCAGCACTTCCCTTCCTTCCGGTCGCGTTCCTGCTGCTGGGGCTGGGAGTCACCTTTGCCTACCTGGTGCTGATCCCGGTCGGCCTGTCCTTTCTCGCTGGATATGGAGATCCACAACTGGTTCGTCCCGTTTTCACGTTGCAGAACTATCTGGGTCTGGTTTTCACGTTGATCCTGGGTATGGGGCTCGTATTTCAGTTGCCACTGCTGATGATATTCCTGACACGCAGTGGGTTGCTGCAGGTGGACAATTTCCGCCACTACAGAAGGTACTCCATCGTCGGCGCGGTGATCCTGGGAGCCTTGTTGACTCCCCCCGATATCGTGACTCAGTTGTTGATGGCCGGACCGCTGGTGATCCTCTATGAAGTGGGCATCATCGCCTGTGCGATGAGTGCCAAGAAGAAGTCCGGAGATGATTGATTTGTCCGGTTGGTCGGAGATCTTCGATCACCTCGACGGGAAAAAGGTGTAGATCGTGTGCTCTGGTGAAGACAAGGTCCCCGATTCTGACCTCGATCAAACGGCCCGGGAGAATCTCCGCGTCGGGGTGATCAGTGTTGGAGATGAGATCCTCGAGGGGCGAATCGTCGATCTCCACTCGCGAACCACGTCGGCACTTCTCACTCCTCTCGGGGTCGAGGTCGAATGGCATCTGAGTATCGGAGATGCCCCCGGAGCTCTCAGTTCGGTACTCGCTTCGATACCTGCACCGGTCGATGGAATCGTCATCGCCGGAGGGCTGGGTCCCACCGCGGACGATCGTTGCCGCCAGGAGATCGCGACTGCAACGGCAGCCCCGCTCGAGTTCGATGAGGAGGCCTGGCAACGAATTCAAGATCGCTTTGTCATGGCGGGTCTCGAACCGGCGCACAACAATCGAAACCAAGCGTTCCGTCCCCAGGGCAGCGAAACTCTTGTCAATGAATGGGGCACCGCCCCTGGATTCCGGATGTCCTTTGGCGATGGGACGCTGCTCTTTGCGCTTCCTGGAGTTCCATCCGAGTTCGATCAGATGTTGAGGGAATACGTTCTTCCGTGGGCCCAGTCACGCTCCGACAAGATCGAGACCGGTGAGATTCTCGAGTTCATCGGCATCCCCGAATCGCAACTCGATGAGTGGATCCTCTCCCAACTCGGAGTCGATGGAGGTCACCACATCTGCGTCAAGGGTTGGGGGCAGATCGAGGTGCGGCTCCCTGCCGCGCTTTCGTTGCGAGAAGAGGCGAGCGACAGGTTCGGGGCTCGTTTCATCGGAGAGGGAGGGATCGGTGCCGAGCAGCACCTGGTGAAGGCCGCTCTCGCTGCAGGGATCACCATTTCGACAGCGGAATCGTGTACCGGAGGGATGATCGGATCCCGGATCACTGCAGTCCCCGGCTGTAGTGAGGTCTATCTCGGCGGCTGGGTTTGCTATTCCTACGAAGCAAAATCACGCGACCTGGGAGTCGATCCGGCAGTGATCGAGGTCGAGGGTGCCGTCAGTGCTCCGGTGGTGGAAGCGATGGCCTCGGGAGCTCGTGACAGGTCGGGATCTGATCTGGCGATCGCCGTCAGTGGCATCGCCGGACCGGGCGGGGCCACCGACGAGAAACCGGTGGGGACCGTCTGGATGGCACTGTGTGGCCATGGCAAAACCGATTCCCATCGTTACCAGTTGAAGGGGACACGCGATCGCATCCGGCAACTCACCACCAACCTGGCTATGCAGGTCGTCATGGCGGAGATTCGTCAGCAGGAGATTCCCGGATGGTCGAAGCAACGATCCTGACACGGGATGGATCCCCGACTCGTTACCATCCCCGATACCAGCAGCACTACCACTCTCTCAGCGGCGCCCACCTCGAGGCGCGGATGCGTTACGTGGTTGCCAGTAGGGTCGTCGAAAGGGCACGTGATCAGGGCAAGGTGAGGATTCTCGATGTCGGATTCGGGTTGGGGACGAACCTGGCCTGGGCGATTCACGAGATCCAGCAAGAAGTCCCGGGTGCCTCGATAGAGATCGTTTCTCTCGAGCGGGAATTGCTGCCGGTAGACGTGCTTCTTCCTCATTTCAGGGCGCTTCCTGAAACGAGGTTGGCACGGATGTTGAGGGATCTGGTGCAGACAGGAGAGTGGATCGAGAGGAACCTGAGACTCCAGTTGATCTGCGCAGAAGCACAAATAGAGATCGATTCTATCGAGGGCCCCTTCGACACGGTGTTTCTCGATCCATTCTCGCCCAGGTGCAATCCTGAGTTGTGGGCAAGCCCGTTTCTGGCCGCGATTCGCAGCAGAATGGCCCAGGGTGGTATACTGACAACGTACAGTTGTGCCCGATCAGTTCGGCTTTCGTTGCTACGGGCCGGTTGGGAGATCGGCGTCGGTCCGCGAGTCGGATCGAAGTCGTCGGGAACCCTCGCCTCGTGTGGATCGGTGCTGCCGCCACTGGTGGCCATCGATCCGAAACAGAGCCGTTGGCTCGTTCGACAGCTTCGGGGCCCAGGAGATGGAGAAACGTGATGATCTGGACTATCTGCGGCAACTGGCTACGGCCAGGATTGTTCTTCTTCTGCATGGTGAGTCTCTTGGGTAGTTCGATCGTTGCCGATACGCCGCCAGCACCTGCGGAGAAAAAATCGATCTCCTCGCAGCAAGCAGAATTGCCGAAGTTGACGCCAAAAGAGCAGCAAGAGGTTCAGACCTGGGTGCGCGAATTGCAGCGCCAACGGGCAACAAATCGAACCAGGGCTGAAAAGCATCTGCGGCGAGTGGGTGCTGCAGCCGTGCCCTATCTGCTGCCGGTTTCCCGCTCGGAATTCGACCTGGCTCGCATTGCGGCGTTGCGAATCCTGCACAGGTCGCCGCGCTACGAGGCCGCCTCCAGTGCCCTCGAGGGGCTTCGGGCCGAGAATCGGTGGGTGCGTAAACTCTCCTGGCAGTTGATCGAGAAGATCAGCGGGATCCGCAGCACATTTCCGTGGGATGGCGACAAATTCTCCAGTCAGCGCAAGAGAAAAGCGCAGATCTGGCAGCGCTGGTACCGGCTCCAGGAGCAACTTTGTCGCCAGGAAGAGAAACTCTCGCGCGAATCGCAGCCGCAGGGCTCTCAACCGCAGAAATCGGCGAAATCGGATCCACCGACCGACGGATAACAGCCCCCATCCGTCTCGAGGGCCTCGCCGCGTGGCGGGGCACTTCTCTCCCCACGAACATCATGGCTGTCTCCGTCGCGACCCTTGCGAGTGGGTCTCCCCTTTGCTACGTTCGGCCGCTGCGGTGGGGGATGGATCTGGCGAAACTTCTGGTTCTTCAGGAGTATTCCTTTTCACCCTCCAGCGACTCTGTGAAGTGATTCCGATCCCATCTCGGTGGGAAGGCATCGATGCAAAGATCGACACGAAGTCGATGGGAGAAGAAACGCCCAGGTGCGTTCTGATCCGGGTCCGCATCGAACAGCACAGATGTTGAATCAACTCCGGACGAGGTTCTCGATCAGAGTGTTTCGCATCATCGTTACGGGTGTCGACTGGCATCCGTTCTCGGAGTCATACCAGAGATTCTGACGAGGTGTTTCGTAGCGTGGTGCAGTTCGATTGCGCAGATGGTGATCGTTCTGATGAACCGATGCGTTGAGTAGTACTGTCATCGGAAGCGCATTGCTTTGAATCTGGGGGATCGTTGAGTTCTCAGGATAGTTCAGCCACCACCGTCGAGGAAGTCTGGGAACGACTTCAAATCGTCATCACATCAACCATCGGGGAGATGAGATTGAAGAGGTGGTTCCAGAATGTAACTCCTCTGGAGGTGACCGATGGTGTGCTTCAACTGGAAGTACCATCCCGCACCGCACTGGATTGGATCGAGAACAACTACGGTGAGATTCTGTCCCTGGCAGCACGCCAGGCGGGACTCGAATCGATCCAGTTGATTCCTCAGAGGGGATCATCTCGAGTATCTGCCGAGCAGTTCGACAGTGAGTCTGGAGCGATCAACCGCAGGCCTCCCGGCCGCGGATCAGCGGTAGTTGTCAGGGAACTGGAGTTCGCGCCGGATCCGCCAAACGGTACCGATCCAGCCGACCATGTCACCAGTTGGACGCCTAACGCCCGTATTTCTGTTGTTTCTGGAGGAGCTGCGGGATTGCGCAAGGATCTCACTCTTGAACGGTTCGTGGTCGGGACATCAAATCGGGTTGCCTATTCGGCGGCCCTCGAGATCCTGCGGACTCCGGGCCTCTCCTTCAATCCACTCTTCTTGCACGGCGGACCTGGACTGGGAAAGACGCATCTGCTCCAGGCGATCACCAAGAAGTTTTTCATCCAGGGAGAGCGTGAGATTCGCTACGTGCAATGCGAGTCATTCGTTCATCAGTTTGTTCGCGCTCTTCGACAGCGCTCCCTCGATAGATTCCGGTCCAGTTTTCGAGAACTGAAGGTTCTCGTCATCGATGACGTCCAGATGATCGCGGGTAAGAGGAGTAGCCAACAGGAACTTCTCGAGACTGTCGATGCCATCGCCATTCAAGGTGGACAGGTATTGCTCGCCAGCGATGCTCCGCCGAAAAAACTGGTGCATCTGCATCAACAGTTACAGAATCGTTTCTCCGCAGGCCTTGTGGCGCGCGTTGACCCCCCTGACATGGAAACCAGGGTGAGCATTCTCAAGCAGGAAGTGATGCGTAGCGGCGTTCAGGTGCCTTCCGAGGTGCTGCGACACATCGCCGATACGGTGCGTCTCAGTGTTCGAGAGTTGCTGGGTGCTCTGGTGAGAGTGGTGGCCGAATGCGAACTCTCTGGATCTGAAGTCACCATGTTGCGGACACGGGCGATCCTGGAACCGATCTCGGCGGTGTCCAAACGGCGAATCGTGGTCGAGGACATCGTTGAACGGGTCGCGGTTCGCTGGGGAGTGCCTCCGGAGGAGATCTTGTCTCGTTCGCGCACGCGCAACACTTCGATGGCCAGGAGCGTGGCCACTTATCTGGCCCGGGTTCTTACCGATTATTCTCTGGCAGAGATCGGTGAGCAACTGGGAGGCCGATCTCACGCGACCACGAGTAGTTCCTACCGCAAGATTCAACGTCTCATCTCGCGGGATGATTCCCTACGCCAAGAAGTGGAACGTCTCGTGAGAGATCTTCGCGGTGGATGAGAAGAGCAGTGATGGTCGGAACAACATCTGACTCTCACCGCGACGATCCTCTGGCCGAGGATACGGCAGAAGATCTTCTGCTGGCACCCCTGCACTCCTTGCGAGGAATCGGTCCTGCGATCTCCGATCGACTGGCACGAATCGGCCTTTCGACCATCGGAGATCTTCTCCATCACTTCCCGAGCCGCCATGAAGATCTGGTCATCCACGGTTCTATCCGGGATGTGCCCGATGGCGAGCGCCGTAGCATCTACGGCAAGGTAGAGCAGGATCCAAATTGGATTTCATCGGGGCGAGGACGCTGGCAGACGAGCCTGATCTCGCTCGATGAGCCCGAAGTGGAGGTCACGCTGCAGTGGTTCCATTCTGGACGTTACCGTCCCCCCATCGGTGCGAACTGGCAGGGGTGGGTAACCGGTCCGATCCGGCAATTTCGCGCCCCGGTGATGACGCATCCATCACTGGCGCGCAGCCAGCAGAGGGAACCGATCCCGCCGGGACATGGTCAGATCGTCTCGGTCTATCCCTCGACCGAGGGGATCACCCAGGATCTTCTGCGTCGTTCGATCCAGCAGATCCTGGAAATTGCAGATCTCGATCTCGATCACGATCTTCCGCCGATCATCGGTTCGTCTCGAAGTTTGCTCGCCATCTACTCGGGATTTCATCGACCTGCCTCGGCAGCCGAGTACGAGACGTGTCGGGCTCTACTGGCACAAATCGAGATGTATCTCCACGCCATCGGCCAAGCACGAGCAAGGGCTGCACGACAGGCTCGCAAGGTCGATCCGATCATGGTGACTGCAGAACTGGAGGAGAGGATTCTTGCTCGATTCCCCTACTCGCTCACTCGAGCGCAGCAGCAGGTGATCGAGGAGATTCGATCGGATCTCGCGGCAGGATTTCCGATGGCTCGGTTGGTCCAGGGAGACGTTGGCAGCGGTAAGACCGCGCTGGCGATCTGGACCTTGCTGGTGGTGGTTGCCGCTGGCCGACAGGGAGCGTTGATCGCGCCGACGATGACTCTGGCTCAACAACATAGAGATACTCTCGAGCAATATCTTGCTGGATCTCGAGTTGAAGTGGCACTGGTGGTTGCCGGGAGTACTGCCGAGCAACGAGAATTGGTCACCACCGGAAAGGCATCCGTGGTGGTGGGAACTCACGCTCTGCTGTCTGAGACGATGGAATTTGCTGATCTGGCGCTGGTCGTGGTTGACGAGGAACAGAGATTCGGTGTCCAGCAACGTCAGGAGATGGCCCACAAGGGCGAAGACGTGCATCGATTGCACCTCTCTGCGACGCCGATTCCAAGAAGCCTGGCGCTCGCCATCCGGGGAGATTTTGATCTCTCACGAGTTTCCGAGCGTCCTCCGTCGCGGCCTCCGGTGCTAACCCGCGAGGTCGTCTCCGAGAAATTCGATGATGCGCTGCAGTTCCTGGAGAAAGAGGTGAGCGCTGGAAACCGGATCCTGTTCGTCGTCCCTCGCATAGACGAGGGGGACGGGGACGATCCGGTCGGGGTCGAACAACTGGCGACTCGGCTGAGGGATTCAACAATCGGGTATGTCGGCATCGGTTCTCTTCACGGTCGACTTCCCGCCCAACAGCAGGTAACCACGATGAGAGCCTTCCGCGACGGGCAGACTCCGGTGCTGGTGGCGACCAGCATCGTGGAGGTGGGGCTCGATGTTCCGGAACTGACCGTATTGTGGATCGAACAGGCCGAGCGCTTCGGGCTGGCGCAACTCCACCAGTTGCGGGGGCGGGTTGGGCGCAGTGAGCGACCCTCGTGGTGCTTCTTCACCGTTGGCAATGACACGGACGAATCCAGGCAGCGTCTGCAGGCGTTCCTGGAGGAAGACGACGGCTTCCGGATCGCCGAGCGCGATCTCCTGCTCAGGGGAGGAGGGGACGCCCAGGGAGCGCGCCAGAGCGGGCCCAGCGGATTTCAACTCGCCCGCCCGCTCGAGGATTTGCCCGCTTTCCAGGCTCTTGCTCGGGCTGCTGCAGAACAACTCGAACAGGGCGCGGACCCGCCCGAGGGACGACTACTCGAGCGCCTGGGCCGGTATCTGGGGCCGCTCAAAGATCTCACTGAGGGGCATGGCACCGTCATCGACCCCTTGCCGGAGCAGGGGACTGGGATACAATCCGGGTGCAGGGCGGATGATCCCGATAAGGGCCCCTCGCGCTGATCTGATAGGGGATTCGACTGCAAGCAGTCGAATCCCCCGACATCAGACGAGAAGGTGAATCCGAACTTGAATCTCTGGACGCCAGTTGCGTCATCTCGACGGTGAGACGGGTGTTGGACCTGTTGGGGAGTCAGGGTGTCCACTCTGGCGGTTCGTGCGATGAACCAGGGATTGCCTGGACCTGTAGGAAAGAAAGGAAACGTGGAATTGAATAACTCCAAGAGTCATGAAAAGCGTCGCTTCTGGATCCCACTGCTGCTCGGGGTCTCTCTGGGCGTCAACTGTGTTCTGTTCATGCAGCCTCCTCCCTCCGGGATCGCGTTCGGAGATGCCGCCACCGGCACCAACGGGTTCCTGCTCGCATCATTCGTGATGCAGGGCAAGGGGCAGGCAGAGGGACTGGCGATCTTCGATACCAATAGCAAGAAACTGTGGACCGGGTACGAGGGCGGCGCAGGATTCCAGGTTTTTACTGTTCGTGATCTAACATACGACTTTGGTCCGCAGAGTTACTCTCAGAAGGGTAAGCAAAGGCCCACTGTCGATGAAATGAAAAAGGGCGGCCGAAAGAACAACTAACCAACTTTCCACTGGAAGGTCAGTACTGATGTCCGATCGAGTTAACTTTGACCAGGCAGCGGTTCTTCTCGGTATGACTACCGAAGAGCTCCAGGGTCTGGTGAGCAACCAGGAGATTCGTGCCGAACATGATGCTGGAGAGGTGTTCTTCCGGGAGGAAGACATCGAGGCTTTTCAAAAGAGCCGCTCCACAGAGCCCACTGTGGTTCTTTCCGAATCAACCGAGGGTCTCATCGAAGAGGGTGAGAGTGTTGCACTCGAGGATCTTTCCACCGAAGAGACCGTTCTCAATATCGAGGGATTGCTCGAAGACGATGGAGCGGGAATCCTTGAAGGAGAAACGGAACTCGATCTCGGTGAAGTAGGTGACGATACCGTTCTCGATACCGATGAACTCGTTTTCGACGAGTCCTTCGATTTTTCTGATGACGAGACTGTGGGGGGGACCGCAGGAGACGATCTGCTCTTGAGCGGCACAACTGAGATGCAGTTGGTTCGCAAGAGGCCAACGACAGCGATGACGGTTCTTCTGGCGTTGACCCTCTTCATCTTGATGGTCCCTGCAGCGGTGTTGCTCAACCTGATCAACGGGGACGGAACATTCCCGGCCTGGGCCTCTGAATCCACCGTCGCATTCATGAACGGCCTGGTGGAAGCTGTGGTCGGCGCGTTCTGATCAAACCGGCTTCGACCGGTCCGAGAGTCCGACATCGAGTGCCCTGTGGGTGTGGATCCCGCGGTTCTGGATGTCGGGCTCTTTTCGTATATTGAATGGTTACTGCGACGCCCTGGACTCACGCTTTCGCCACCCGCATCTCCGTGGCACACTGTGGCGATTCCGGAGGTGCCGCGTCCCGACCTCTCGCCCGGTTCTTCAGGGGGTGGGGATCCTTCGGTAAGGACGATGATTCAGGGGTGAGTTCGCATCGGACTCATGAAGGAACAAGAGCGGGCCAGTCGATCAATAGAGTTGAGTTCGTCACGATCAGGTTCAACCTGTTGGCTTCGCCCGAGGCAGTTTCGTGAGATCAGTCGGCTCCGGAAAGGATCTTTCAAGTGACTAAATCGCAATCCTGGAACTCCCTGGACAGTAGTTCTCCGCGCAAGTTCTCTCGCTGGCATGCCTTCACGGTAGCGCTGATACCGCTGATCCTTTCTGCCTGTGTCCCCTACGTCAAGTACGATGACGTCGTCTCCAAACTGGAGAGAGCCAATCGTGTCAACACGGACATGGAAAAACGACTGAAGGATTCGCAACTGACCGGTTTCCAGGGAGACGCGCAGTTGCAGAGAGCAACAGCGCGGATCGAGGTATTGCAATCGGAATTTAATGGAGTCTCTCAGGAACGAGACGTACTTCTTTCGGCCAACGCGGCGTTGCAAGATAGTATCGCGCGGATGCCCAAGGTGTTCATTTCCCCGGAGCAGATCTCTCCCCATATCCGTACCAATCCGGAAACCGGCGGATTGATGCTCAATGATGAGTTGCTCTTCTCCCAGGGGCGCTCTGTTCTGCGCAAGCAAGGGAAGCAATTGATCGGTGACCTGATCAAAATCATCGAGCGAAAGTATCCGGATAGCGATATCTCCATCGATGGTCACACCGACAACACACCCATCCAGAAGTCCAAGAACGCGGACAACTGGGAGTTGGGAGCCAAAAGAGCCCACGCCGTTTTCGAGGAATTCGTAAACCAGGGTATCGACAAAAATCGCATGAGACTTACCTCGAGTGGTTGGTCCAAGCCGGTACCCGGGGTCGATCCCAATACAGAGAGCGGACGCTCCCAGTGTCGCCGAGTCGAGATTCGCATCGGTACCGGCGGGGAGTGATTTTCATCATCCTGTCCCCCCCGAACGGGGATCGGGGGCAGTGGTTTCGGCAGGGGAGATGGGAGCATCACCGTGAGTGAACTCCCATCTCCCCTCTCGCGCTCTGAGGTGATGGAACAACTGGGTCGGCTCGGATTCCGCTTCCAGCGCAAGAGGGGCCAGAATTTCCTTTTCGATGAGAACCTCCTGAGAGCCCTGGTCCGTGATTCCGGGGTCCAGGACGGCGATCGGGTGCTGGAGGTGGGGACCGGTGCCGGGACCCTCACTCGGGTGCTGCTCGAGGTCGGATGCCATGTGACCACTGTGGAGGTCGACCCGACTCTGTGCGATTTTCTGCGCATGCACCTCAAGCATCCGCGTCTGCAACTGATCGAGGCAGACGCGCTCGATTCCAAGAACCAAATCGCAGATCAGATCCTGACCTCGCTCGATTCGGCAGTCGGTTCCGGGACCGATGGGTTCCAGCTGGTGGCCAATTTGCCCTATTCGATCGCCAGCCCGCTGGTCGCGATGTTGGTCTCGGAGAGGCCGGATCTACAACGTATAGGTGTTCTGGTGCAGCGAGAGGTTGCCGAGCGCTGGATCGCACCTCCCGGGACCCGTGAATATGGCACCGCGACGGTCTTGTTGTCCCTTACGGGCAAGGGAGGGATCTCGCGCAAGGTGCCGGCTCGTGTTTTCGTGCCAGCACCCCGGGTCGAATCCGCTTTCTACACCTGGTCTCGATCCGGTTCCAGCCAGGATCTTCCTGCCGGCCTGGTGGAACTGGTTCGTAGTTGTTTTAGTCAACGAAGAAAGACGTTGCGAAAGATCCTCAAGGATCGTCTTGGTAGCGAGGATCTCTGGTGGCAGCAGATGGCAGTGGATCCTTCGACACGGCCCGACCAACTCGCCCCCGAGCAGTGGGAATCTCTGGCCCGAAGGATCGGTGAGAGTTCGCACTTGGGGTAGCCTGTCGTCGGGGTCAGGGGTATGATCCCTCCCTGCCAGTCCGGATTTTCACCGCGCAACTGGCTGCGCCGAAGACGGCTTCTTCCACAACTTCACTGCATTGGGTTTCCGGATGAGATTTACCGGGAGGCTTCTTCTCCGTGGAATTCCGGGTTGTTCTGGGAATTGAACTGGAAGTGGTCGGCGCCTGGACATGTTGGGAACAAGCACGACGAAGATCGTGTACTTGCTGCTTTCTTCAAGCAGGAGTGAGAGGGAGAGATGGACGGGATTCCAGGCCAAGACGAACTCGAACGGATCCGTGATGCGAATCCCATCGAGGATGTGGTCCAGGGATACAAAATCGAACTGGTGCGGCGAGGGAACGTTTTCAAGGGATTGTGCCCGTTCCATCCAGACAAGAACCCGTCGATGGATGTGAACCCGGATCGCAGAACGTTTCACTGCTGGTCCTGCGAGGCACATGGAGATGTATTTTCGTTCGTACAGATGGTGGAGGGAGTCGAGTTCCCCGAGGCGAAGAAGATTCTCGCAGATCGGGCCGGGATCGAGATCAAGCAATGGAAACCAAACCCTCAACTCAAGCAGGAAGAAGATCAAGATCTTCAACTTCTGGAGCGAACCGCGACCTGGTTCCAGAAGCAACTTCAGTCCCCAGCAGGAACGCCAGCTCGGGAGTATCTTGCCAAGCGCGGGTTTTCGGATGATTCGATCCGGAAGTTCAGAATCGGATTTGCACCTCCCGGTTGGAATAACCTGTGCGATGAACTGGGACGTATGCGTGATGGAGTCGCTGGATCTCTGGAGTGTGCCGAAAAACTCGGTCTGGTCAAGCAGGGTCAAAGAGCAGATGGATATTACGATGCATACCGTGATCGTGTGATCTTTCCGATCCGCGAACAGCAGCGTGGAAAGGTCGTCGGTTTTGGTGGACGACATCTGGCATCGGTACCATCCTCATCGGGTGATGATCCTCCCAAGTACATCAATTCTCGAGAGTCCAGAATCTACTCCAAAAAACGGCATCTTTATGGCTTCCGCGAGGGGCGTAAGGAGATCAATAGCGAAAAGAGAGCGATTCTGTGCGAGGGATACACGGATGTCATCATGGCTCACCAGTGCGGATTCCCGGTGACGGTTGCCTCTCTGGGCACGGCCTTGACACTCGAACACGTCTCTTTCCTGTCGAAAAAGGTCCATCGTGTCGATCTGCTTTTCGATGGGGATGACGCAGGTCAGAGAGCCGCATGCCGTTCTTGCGAACTATTCCTGGGAACCAAGGTGGAGGTCAGAGTCGTTATGCTGTCACAGGGGCAGGATCCATGTGATCTGCTTGCATCCGACCAGGGAGGGCAGGAATTCGAGCAATTGCTCGAATCGGGAGAGGATCCTATCGAGTTCGTCATCAAACAGATCCACATCGAGCACCCCGGTAAGAGTGCCGCAGCGACCCAGCGGCGGATGGATGAAATTTCCAGCAGAATCCTCGAGAAGTTCGAGGGGACCACGCTGGAAACGGCGGTAGGTATTGTGGCCTTGGCGACCGGTCACAGTGAGTCGAACATCTCCAATGATCACCACCGATTCATGTCCCAACGCTCTGCTCGCCACTCTCCAGTGTCCTCCCAACCCATCTCGGAGGCTGAAGGGGGATTGCCCGATCCAACTGATCCCTCGGAAGGTGGTGCGGGAGTGCCTGTCGGGGATCTCACTGCGACCGAGGACGCGCTTCTGGTGAATATGATCCGGTACCCTTCACAGATTGAATTGTTGTTACGAATTTCTCCTCCGGAGCGCTGGGACCATCCGATCAGAAGGTCGCTGGCACTGCGGTTCAAGCAACTCGGTGGGATTCCAGATCCTGTTCACATCGAGCAAGAACATGAGAAGAATTACTTTCTGCGATTGCAGGAACGGGTCGATCGTGAGCAGGAGTGGTTGAGTGAGAATGATCGGAGCGAGGGGGAATTTGATCTCGCCAGAGAGTTGCTGATTTGTTGGCTGATCGCCCTGCGGCAAAAAATACCCCGTCAGCCGCCGTTTTTGGAACGGATCATGGAGATTACACAAACAATACAAGAGTTAACAGAAAACGCAATTTCTTTGCAGAATCCATCGATCTTGATGGAAATAATCAATACGTTTGAGGGTAGGGGGGATGATCTCCCGCCCGCACCTGAAATTGTATAGGAGAGGATTCCGATGGATTTGTTCGGCCAAGACCTGCCCGACAGTGAGTCCGACGTAGAGATGTATGGTCTCGCTGGAGCATCGGCGGAGGAGACTAAACAGGGCGTCGAGGAATTCAAGGGCGATGAAGAGACCGAAATCGGAGTTGCAGTCGACGATGAGGAACTCGAAGACGCCGAAGAAGCAGATACGGCCAGCGATCTTCCAACGTTGGCCGGCAATGATGTCCCGGTTGTAAACGAGCCGATTGATGATGACGAGCCACAACTTCCAGTAGAGGAGATCCCGAGGATCGCTTCCGGAAGACCATCGGCACGCGAACTCTCCAAGGAGAAGCGGACGATGGAGGAAGGCCTGGCGCGTCTTCTCGAGTTCGGCAAGGCCCAGGGGCATGTGACTTTCGCGCAATTCAATAACTGTTTTCCCGAGGAATGTAACACTCCTGAGCGAATCGATCAGGTTTACGATGTTCTCGAATCACTCGACATCGAGATCACTGATAACCCGGTCAAGATCGATGAACTTCCCGACGAAGCAGATTTCACCGGTGAGAAGATTGACGATCCGGTGCGGATGTACCTCACGCAGATGGGGGAGATTCCACTTTTAACCCGTGCGGAAGAATTATTGCTGGCCAAAACCATCGAGACTTGCAGGGACTACTACAGGACTTCCATCTATTCTTCTGGTTTCTGCCAGAAACAGATGATCCGGCTGTGCCAGGAAGTTCTGTGCGGGGATCAATCCATCGACAAGGTCATCAAATTGACGCCATCGAGCGGTGAGCCGAGTCGAGAGGATATGCTTCAACGGATGAGCCAGAACCTGGCGACCATCGAGCGTCTGTACCAGATCAACCTCCGTGACAAGAAGAAACTCGATTCAAAAAAGTTGACCGACCGTTACAAGGGCAAGATTGCTGAAACCGTACAGGAAAAGGCGATCAAGATCGGAATCCTTCTCGGTGAGTTGGTCTTCAAGCAAGAGATCCTGAACAATCTGCGCGATTCGATGCGCAGCAAGTGGGGTAAAATCAACCACTCCTTGAGCAGAGTCGAAACGGTCAGAGAACGACGTAGTCGCCGTAAAGCTGACAAGGACCTGGTCGATTCTGAACTTCGAAATATCGAAGAAATCGAGAAGATCTCCATGGAGCCTACGGAACCGTTTGGAAATCGTGTCGAGGGGATGAACAAGTATTTCAATCGTTACGAGGTTGCCAAGAGGAAACTATCGGCGGGAAATCTCAGATTGGTCGTATCCATCGCGAAACGATATCGCAACCGCGGTCTCTCCTTCCTTGATTTGATCCAGGAGGGGAACACCGGATTGATGAAGGCGGTTGAGAAGTATGAGTATCGCAGGGGATACAAGTTCTCCACTTACGCCACATGGTGGATCCGTCAGGCGATCACCCGATCGATCGCGGATCAGGCTCGCACCATCCGCATCCCGGTTCACATGATCGAGACCATGAGTAAGGTTCGCAATGCGACCAAGAAGTTGATGCAAAAACTCGGATACGAGCCAAGCATGAAAGAGATCGCAGTCGAACTAGATCTGCCCGAGGAGGAGGTCCGAAAGGTCCTCAAGATTTCGAAGCACCCGATCTCTCTCGACCGGCCCATCGGTGACAGCGATGATGGGTTTTTTGGTGATTTTATCGAGGATCAGACGGTCGAATCTCCGATCCATGTCGCGACACACGAGATGCTCAAGGATCGTCTCAAGGATGTCCTCAAGACCTTGACCTATCGTGAACGGGAAATCATCAAACTCCGCTACGGGCTGGAGGATGGATACACCTATACCCTCGAGGAGGTGGGAAAGATCTTCAAGGTCACCCGGGAGCGGGTCCGTCAGATCGAGGCCAAGGCGGTCAAGAAACTCCAGCACCCGATACGCTCTCGCCACCTGGAAGGGTTCCTCGACGATTGAGGCCGGAGACTGATCTTGGCGAAACCAGCCTCGCTTTCATTTCTGGAGGGCTGCGGGATCCCGCACTAAGATTCACGACCAGATTTCGTATACTATCGATCCCTTGTCCGGTGGAAGTTTCTTGGGAGGTTGTGATTTGGAAGCCATCGATCATATCAAGAAGGTACAGAGCATCTCGGGGAAGATCTCACTATTGCAATCCGAGGTAGAGAAGAAGATGGAACGGATTCGTGCCTCCGAACAGACCCTGGAGGAGTTTCGAACCGAGTCAGAACCTTGTCAGCAGCGGATCACGCAAGGTCGGATCCTGTCGAACAAGTTCGAACTCGATGTCGGTGAACTCACGACCAAAATCGCCAAGTCAAAAGACCACCTGGACAAGGCCACCAGCGCGAACGAGTTCAACAGTTTGAAGGTTCAAATAGCGAAACTCGATGAAGAGAAGAGTTCCGCAGAAGGAAATCTGCTGCTGATCATGGAAAAGATTGAAGAGATCGAGAACCAGGTCGCAGATATCAACGAAAGATCCAGTCACGCGAAACAGCAACTGGATGAGATTCGCTCCGTCGTGGGAAAAGAGATCGAAGAATATCAGACGGAGATCCAGTCGATGGAGCAACCTCTCCAGCAAGCGCGGGATGTTACGGAGCCAGAACTGCTGGAGATCTTTGACAGGCTCTATTCGGGGATCGGCGCCACTGTAGTGGTCGCGATCGAGGGGAGTACCTGTGGTGGCTGTCACATGAATCTCAGTCCCCAGGTGGTCGAGACGGCCAACAAGGGGACCGACGTGGTTTGCTGTCCCATCTGTTCGCGGATTCTCGGTTGATCCGTTGGCTCTTTGCTTCTTCCTGGAGGCGTTCTGCACTGGCATTGCTGGTGCTTCTGGGAATTCTCATCTACCTGGGGCTTCTCTACATCGATGCGATCGCCATCGACAACCAGAGGCGCATTGAAAATTATCGTCAGCGGGTGGGTGGGTCCACTGCCGCCCAGTTGTGGGCCTTGTCAGTTCAACAGCGAGATTCGAAGTTGTTTGTGCTCCATGATCGGTCCTGGGTGAATCAGTCCGATCTTTTCATGTTGCTTTCCCAACAAGAGGAAACGGTACAGCCGGCGGGCATCACACCCGAGCAGCGGCAGCAGTTACTGGAGGCTCTGCGCCAGTCAGATTTGTTCCGTCCCCCCGAGGTGCTTGACTTCGCGACTCCCTTCGTTTTGACGCCGATTCTTGTCGTGGGTCGGCGGTGGGAGCTTGCTGATTCAGACGATCCGCTGGATCAGCAACAGCAAGTGTTGCGATGGCATCAAGGCGTGGAGTTTGTCGAGTCCTTATCTGGTGGCGGGATTCTCATTCAGGAACTTGTCCGGTTGAACTTACTGACGAGTTTTGTGGAAAGTTCGCAACGTTGGCTCAGTCTCGATGATGAACAGGAACTGGTTCGAGTTGCCAATACCCTGGCCCGCATCGAACCACCACGACAAGCAATCGTCAGGGCTATCCAGATCGAGA
>DCAA01000006.1:87680-122011 GCA_002311345.1 Planctomycetes bacterium UBA1146
TTTTCTCGATCGAAATGTGGAGTGGAGTCTCGATCCTTTCGATCAGGACAAGATAGATCTAATTTCAGAACCCCCACCTTTCTATGCACCGATCACCTCGGTGATGACTCTGGGATACGCTGGTGTCCTCAGTCGTGTGCACGCTGTGGATTCAGGATTACTGGCTATTCGCGCCGCTTTCGATGCGATGATCGCAAAAAAGCGCGGGCAAGAGTGGCAACCTCCTGAAGGAATCGAACGCATCGTAAGTTCGGATGGAACGGTGCGGATCCGCGCCACCGAAGGTCCCGAGGGGACCGACATCTACTTGCCCCGATAGGGCAGAATCCAGCGCTTCGGAGCCAGCGACCATTCGACCTGGTCGACGATGGAGATATCCTGTTGACGGAAGCACCCGGTGGCCTGAGGCTCAATAGCCCCATGCTACCGTCACTCATCGTCAACTGTCCGGTTCCCCTCACGGTCCGGCCCTGACGCAGGAATGAGAGGGCGCATCGCAGTGGTGTGCCCATCGCAGGGGCAAGAGAAGTGGTGAGCGGGCTGTAAGCCGAGTCTTGTTCACCGATACGAGATCGGTGTGCGATCATTCCTCTGGGTTGCCCGTTGCCGGACAACTCGAACGACCTACCCGGGCACTAACCCGACTTTCGCCGAGAACGGAGCGGACAACCCCTTCACCTCTGTTTGGTCTTTCTCCGGGTGGGGTTTACCATGCCAGGGACGTCACCGCCCCCGCGGTGAGCTCTTACCTCACCATTTCACCCTTACCGATGATCCAAAAACCACCGGCGGTATATTTTCTGTGGCACTTTCCCTGGGATTGCTCCCGGTGGGCGTTACCCACCACCCTGTCCTGTGGAGCTCGGACTTTCCTCGACATGGCACTGCCATGGCGCGATCGCTACGCCCGCTCACCGTCATCCATGGTAGCGAATCCGTCAGTCTACTGGAAGGACATCGACAGGAGTTGCACGATCAGGGCCAGAATCACGATTCCACCGCCGACGCTCAGGAAGTAGCGCATCGCCTCCTTCTTGAGAGGAAGTTTCCGCTCCTCGATCCGGGTCACCGATACGTGGATCAGGGAGATCATCGCGGTCAGGAGCAGAAAGATCAGCAACTTCGCCATCTTTATTCTTCACTCCTTCTGGAGGAGTTGATTCGTAAATCGATGACATCGAGCAAGCACAGGACGTTGAGGAGTCCTGCGATGCAGACCAGTAGGATCCCCATGTCATTCCACCTCGGTACGTCCTGGTATTCGCGAACACTCAGGAGTCCAGACAGTGAATGTTGCATGGCAGGATCGAAAAAGGAAACCACGGCGGTCCCGCCGCATCCTGCTCCGGTCCAGAAGAGCCATGGATGGAAGAGGCGAGATCCTGCCTCGAATTCAGACAGGAGCATTCCGCAGATCCAGAACAGATTGACCACCACCAGGATGGCGAGTCCGGTTTTCTTGCGGTTAGAGAGCAGGTGCCCCGACCCGGGCAACAACCACGCGGCTACTGCAAGGTAGGGAAGGGATATCTGTTTCACGTAATATTATCCCTCATTACATCGAGAACTGTTCGCCGAGGTAGTAACGCCGAGCGTCCGCATCCTTGAGAATCTCCTCGCGATCTCCCTGGGCGATGATTCGACCATCGTAGATGATGAAGGAACGATCACAGACGTTCAGGGTATCCCGCACATTATGGTCGGTGAGAAGTACACCGATCCCCTGGTCAGAAAGATACCGGATTACCTGTTGAAGGTCCGCGACCGCAATCGGATCAACTCCACTGAAGGGTTCATCGAGAAGAATCAGGGATGGGTCGGATATGAGAGCACGGGCGACTTCAAGACGACGTTTTTCTCCTCCAGAGAGCACCTCTGCTCGGCTATCAGCGACTCTCTGCAGGCCGAAGTCCTCGATGAGATTTTCGAGACGGTCGGCTCGTTCCGGTTCGCTCAAAGGACGGGTTTCGAGAATCGCAGCGAGATTTTCTCGCGTGGTGAGTCCGCGAAAAACGGAGGTTTCCTGGGGAAGATAACCCATTCCACGTCTTGCACGCTGGTACATCGGAAGTGTAGAGATTTCTTCTCCGTTGAAGAACACCTGTCCCTGGTCTGCGCGGATCATTCCCATCGTCATCCGAAAGGTGGTCGTCTTTCCTGCACCGTTTTTCCCGAGCAATCCGATAATGGATCCTGGAGGGACATCGAACGAGACCCGGTCGACGACCTTCCGATTACTGTAGGACTTGCTGAGATTTCTTACGGTGAGAATCATCGGATGAATCCGATCTCGTTTCGCCCGGGAAGGGCAGGCCAGAAGATGACGAAACCTCGTCCCAGCAGGTTCGATCTCGCGAACGATCCCCAGTAGCGAGAATCCAGGCTCGAAGGGCTGTTGTCGCCCATGACGAAGTACCTTCCTGCCTCGATCTGGTACGGGGAGGATATCGCATGGATTCCATCGAGAGTCCAATGCTGGTCACGAGATAACTCTATCCGCTCGATCTTGCCTCCGCACTGTTTTGCTCCGATGGAGACACTGCTGGCGAGTTCGCCTCGACTTCTGGTTGCGGTGCCCGAACCCATCTCCGTAGCAGGGAGAGCGATATCGGATAGTAACTGACCGTCCACGATGAGCCGAACTCGACGATCGACAACCTGCATCTCGATCAGGTATTGATGATCGGGTTGCAGCGCAAAACCATCAACGGAGGCCAGGTTGACCGCTTGCTCGTCTTTCCGGATCAACTCGAGTTGAGCCTCTCCGGTTCCAAAGGGTAATGCCCACCGATATTCGGACGGAGAATTGTGTACGGAGATGAAGAGCCGAGCTCCGCTCTTACCAGGTTCTGGAGTGGCTCGAATCAGCGTACTCAGTCCGAGATCTCTGACCGGAGAGTTGATGCCGGCGTTGGATCCACGATGAGAGTTGTAGTTGTACTTGTTGTCGATCCCACGGACATATCGGAGAGTTCCTTCTCCCTGGATCTGATTGAAATCCCACCCCGGGCCATTACGGACCCAGCCAGGAGAGGAATCCCATGCCGGTTCAACCTGTCCTACCTCTTCAACCGATGAGTCGTGGATGGGTACCCAGAATCGATCCTGCACATCTGTTGCCTTGGATTCTATCTTTCCGTCGATCCAGATGTCTCCGTGCACGACTCGAATCTGTTCTCCGGGAAGTCCTACCAGTCGTTTGATGTAATTTCTCTCTCGATTGAAGCGAAATACCACGACGTCCCAGCGTTTCGGTTCTGTCCAGTCGTAACCAAATTTGTCAACCAGGATCTTGTTTCCACCGAGAATATCACCTTTCTCGACCACTACGGGGAACCGGTGGGTGCATTCCCGGCACCAGGCACGCATCGAGATGGCATAGGATCTTTTGAGTTTTCCTTCGCCGGTTGAATGTACCTCTTCGCAAAAAGGACACACGAAGCGGTTGTTTCCCTGTGTTGTGATTTTGATGTTCTTCTCGGTGTTTGGACAGATCCCCTCGAAGATTTCCAATCTGTTCCCCATGTTCACGTTGTTGGTGAGGCTGTCGCTGTGGATTCCTACATGATTCTCGGTGTCACAGTTGGGGCAAGGAACTGTCACGTGAAGGCCGTTGAGTCCTGGAGCCATCGAACCGGTCGGGATCTCGTAGGATTCGAATACGAAGTGGCGGATGAGCAGTGCCAGTAGAATGGCGACCGTGATTGCCTCGGTGTTTTCTCGCACTGAGCGCCAGATCATTTCTTTTCCTCTTCATCGAGTCGAAGAATTGCCATGAAGGCATCCTGAGGGATGGAGACACTACCAACCTGTTTCATCCTTTTCTTTCCCGCTTTTTGTTTCTCGAGTAATTTTCGTTTTCTCGAGATGTCTCCGCCGTAGCATTTCGCCGTGACGTTTTTCATCAGGGCCTTGATCGTTTCTCTGGCGATGACCTTACCCCCGATGGCTGCCTGCAGGGGCACCTGGAACATATGTCGCGGAATGACAGTCTTGAGTTTCTTCAACAGCATCCGGCCTCGCTGTTCAGCAATATCCCTGTGGAGGATGGTGCTCAGAGCGTCTACAGATTCTCCATTGACGAGTATGTTGAGGCGAACGAGTTTGCCCTTGCGAAATGATTCGAACACGTAATCCAGCGTTCCGTAGCCGCGGGTCACCGACTTCAACTTGTCGTAGAAGTCCGTGATGATCTCCGCCAGAGGAGCATCGTAGGCCATCTGGACCCTCGTAGGCGACAGGAACTCGGTTTTTCGCCAGTTCCCACGCTTATCCTCCATCAACTTCATCACTACTCCTATGAACTCCGTCGGGATAATGACGTGAGCTAGGACGATCGGTTCACGGATTTCCTCGATCAACATCGTTTCAGGTAACTCGCTGGGGCTGTCGATCAGTTTCACCTGACCATCTTTCATGAGGATCTCGTAGGTCACGGTGGGGGCTGTCTGGACCAGCACCATTCCAGATTCTCTTTCCAGACGCTCTTGTACGATTTCCATGTGCAGAAGACCCAGGAACCCACATCGAAAACCGAACCCGAGAGCATCCGATGTTTCAGGCTGGAATGTGAAGGAAGGATCGTTGAGCAGCAGTCTGTCGAGTGCTGAGCGAAGATTTTCGTAATCGTCACTATTAGCGGGATAGGTGCCGCAATAGACCATCGATTTCGGGTTCTTGAATCCTGGCAGGTTCTCTGTGGCACCATTGAGTCGAGTAGTTACTGTATCGCCGATCTTGATGTCGTGGATCGTCTTGATACTGGCGAAGAAGTACCCTACCTCGCCTGCCTCCAGGACATCCGAGGCCACCATCCCTGGACGGAAGTAACCGACTTCGTCGACGGTGAACTTTCTACCCGATGACATCAAGATGATGTCCTGTCCCGTGGACAGACGCCCTTCTTTGACGCACAAATAGACGATGACCCCCCGATACTCATCGTAATGAGAGTCGAAAATCAGTGCTCGCAGAGGGATGTCTCTGGTGCCAGCGGGGGCGGGGACGAAGGTGACAATCGCTTCCAGTATTTCATCAGTACCTTCTCCAGTCTTTGCAGAGCAGCGAATCGCCTCTCCCTTATGGAAGCCAAAGGTTTGCGCCAGTTCTTCGTCGACCTCGTCGGGACGCGCCGTCGAGAGATCTATTTTGTTCATGACGGGAATGATCTCGAGACCGCTTTCGATGGCCAGGAAAGCATTGGCGACCGTCTGTGCTTCGACACCCTGGGCAGCATCGACCACCAGCAGGGCTCCCTCACAGGCGGCGAGGCTGCGTGATACCTCGTATCCAAAGTCGACATGGCCTGGGGTATCGATCAGGTTCAGCAGGTAGGTTTCTCCATCATCGGCTTCGTATTCCATCCGGACCGTCTTGGCCTTGATGGTGATCCCGCGTTCTTTCTCGAGATCCATATCGTCGAGGAGTTGGTCACGAAACTCGCGTTTGCTGATGGTACCTGTCCTCAGCAGCAATCGATCTGCAAGGGTCGATTTCCCATGATCGATGTGAGCCACGATGGAGAAGTTTCTGATTTTGTCCGTGGGGTAACTCAACAGGAGTCCCCCGTTGCAGTGAGTTCTCTGAATAGTTGCGCGAATCGTCTCACCGCAAGGCCTCGGTGGCTGATGGCATTTTTCTGGTCAGCAGTCATTTCGGCGAAGGTGAGGGTCTCACCGAGCGGCACGAACACGGGATCATAGCCAAAACCGCCTTCGCCTCGAGGTTCCTCGATGATGAACCCGGGGCATTTCTCCTCGACGGTGAGGATCACCTGATCGGCGTCACAGAGGGCCAGAACACAGCGGAATTCGGCGCCACGTTGGTCTTCGGGGACGCCTCCGAGTTCTTTCAGTAATCGGGTGACGTTGTCTTGATAGGTAGCATTCTCGCCAGCCCACCGGGCAGCATAAACACCGGGAGCTCCATCGAGAGCATCGACCATCAATCCGGTGTCATCGGCGAGTGCAGGCAGACTACTCCATCGAGAAAACGCGCTTGCTTTGATGAGAGCGTTCTCTAGCAGGGTTTCGCCGTCTTCGATCGGATCCGGTGGGGCAGTTGCGAGTTTCGATTCAAGATCCGCCGGTCGCAGTAGAGTTCCCTCCTCGAGGATGAGTTCTCGAAAGATTTCGTCGTGCTTATGAGGGTTCCCGGAGGCGATAAGAAGAGGGCGCTGGAGCGAGGGAATCACGAGTTTCTCCGAGGGTTCGGGGCTGGGCAGGCCCCCTGGGGTTCGGGCATCGTTGCGATGCTACGGAAACAAGGAGGGTTGCGCAAGCCGACCCACGAGAAGGGGAGAGTGCTCCATGTAGGGTGGTGGCTAGGAGGATACCGGGTAGATCTGGTCACCGAGCATCTCGCTGAGTTGGACAATCCCATCCTGGGCTGCGGCGATGACCTTCTGCAGAGTGTCCATGGTGATGGGTCCGTCCTCACATCCGCCGATGACTTCGATGACATCACCGGTCGATGTTCCTACCAGGTTCAGATCGACGCTTGCGGCAATGTCCTCCGGGTAGTCGAGGTCGATGAGGATCTGGTTGTCATGAATCCCGGCACTCATGGCCAGAACCACGGCCCTTCTCGGGTCAGTCGCGAAGACGCCCTTGGCGAGGTTTTCCTCGACGAGAATCCCAAGGGCGACTGCCGTCGCATTGATACATGCGGTCCGAGTACCGCCGTCTGCCCCGAGAACGTCACAATCGATTCGGATCGTGTACCCAGGCATCAGCGAGAGATCGAGTCCGGAGCGCACTGCTCGTCCGATCAGGCGCCTGATTTCGATGGCACGACCATCTTGCATACCCGTTCCCGCCCGGTCGAGACGCGGTTCAACCGAATAAGGCATCATGTGGTAGTCGGCAGTAGCCCAACCCGACGCGTCATTCTTCCACCGGGGTGTTCCCTCTTCCAACGTTGCGACAGACAAGACGGTGGTTCCGCCGCAGTGAAAGCGAACACTCGAGGCAATTCCTGGAATGAATCCACTCTCGACCTCGACACTACGAGGAGCATCTGGACTTCTATGATCTCTTCTCATCGGTGTGCAATCCCTTCTCGGTCTCGTGCGATCCTACTGCAACATCGGCTGGTGGGGGCGACTTCTGGTAGGAAACCGATTAGAATCTATGCTGCCAGAGCGTCCATGGAAGGAACAAAGATGAAAATCCTGGTGGTAGGAGGTGCAGGATATATTGGGAGCCATTGTGTTCTCGAGAGTCTCCGCGCCGGCCACGAGGTGGTAGTTCTCGATGACCTCCGTACCGGCCATCGAGAGGCGATTTCAGGCGTCGAACTGATCGAGGGTAGCATTCATGAGCCGCGCATATTGCGATCTGTTTTCGAATCCTCCTCGTTTGACGCAGTCTTTCATCTTGCGGCATCTTGCAGTGTTCCCGAGTCGGTGAAGATCCCCGCCCTCTACTATCACAACAATCTTGCGGGAACTCTCAATCTGGTCGAGTCGATGCTCGAAGCGGGAGTTCACAAACTGGTTCACTCCTCCACAGCGGCAGTTTACGGCGATCCAGAAGAGATTCCGATTCCTGAAACTCATCCGCTCCGTCCGGTCAATCCATACGGTGATTCGAAGCGGATCGTCGAAGAATCACTTCAGGCCATCGCCCGACAGCATCCGCTCGAACACGTCTGTCTGCGCTACTTCAACGCCGCTGGTGCCGATCCATCGGGACTGCTGGGGGAAGATCATCGTGACGAGAGCCACCTGATTCCGCTGCTTTTACAGTGTTCATTGGGTATCCGGGATCGGTTCACCATTTTCGGCACCGATTGGGACACGCCGGATGGAACCTGTGTCCGCGATTACGTACATGTCACCGATATCGCCAGAGCCCATCTCCTGTCGCTGGAAAAAATCGAACAGGTTTCCGGTGAGGCCATCAATCTGGGATCTTCCCAGGGCGCCAGTGTCCGAGAAGTTGTCGAGTTGACAAAGGGCACCACGGGTGTGGATTTCCTCATCGAGGAACACGGTCGTCGCGATGGTGATCCCCCGATTCTTCTGGCCTCCAACGAAAAAGCCGGCGCACTGCTGGGATGGAATCCGGAACACAGCGAGCTCTCTTTCATCGTGGAGACCGCATGGCGCTGGCACCGGACCCATCCATCCGGATATGGCAGCGAAGTCGCTGCGCTCGGATCCGGAGCGACCTTGTTTGGTGATCTGGCGGTGCAACTGGGATTCGTCTCCGAACAAGACGTTGCCCGTGTGCTCGAAGAGCAGCAACGATTGGCGAGAGCCGGCAGAGGGCACAAGATGATGGGGCTGTGTATGGTGGAGATGGGCATCCTCTCCACGACTCAACTGGTCGAGGTGCTTCGCCAGTACGAGAAAGACGGTTCCCGATGAGGAGATTCTGGCCAGTGGCGCTGGTTCCCTGGGTGTTGCTGATCGCTCAAGGCTGTGGTGAAATTCCCCAGCGATGGAACGGTTCCGACGATTCTACGGCTCGTCGGATATCGCAAACAGATCTTCGCGGATCCGAGGACGGGTCAAACGGACGAATCCTGGCTCGCGTGGGCGAGGACACCATCACCCAGGGCGAGTTGCGAGATCGGATCCTCGATCGCTATTATGGGGTGCGGGCACTCAACGGATTGGTCAGGGAGTCGCTCTTCATTGCAGAATCGGAGAGACTTGGAATGCGAATCGATCCAGCGGAAATCGCTTCACGGGTCGAGCAGGAACTCGACCAAATTCTGGGTGATTCCTTCGAGCAGCGGCGAGTTTCCCGGATTCGGCTGGAGCAACAGGGATTGCTCGAGAGGGATCTTCGACGAGAGATCGCCATGGAAGTGGGCCCGGCCCTGTTGATCCAGATGGTCATTTCCGCTCACAGGGAAATCGAGGAGGAGCAGATTCTCGATCTGTGGCGCGAGACCTGGAAGGAACCGCGCCGACTGATCGAACACATTGTATTCCCTCTCGGAGATGCCGATGACCAGGAGCGACAGAGCATCGAGCGCTGGGCCAACCTGACCGCCAAAGCGCTCGAATCCGGCACTGCGATGGAGAGTGCCGTGGAACAACCGATCGGATTGAGATCTTCCTTCACCCCCAAGATAGGTGGAGGATGGGTTCGGGAGTCCGATCTGTCCGGCAGTCCCATCTTCTTCGAGGTATTTCAGGTCGAAGTGGGAAAGGTACTGGGACCGATTCTGGAAGATAATTTTGGCTGGCATCTGTTCAGAGTGGTGGAGACGAGGCCCATTCGCTCCTACTCTGAAGTGCGTGAAGACTTACTCAAGGAGTTGCGAGATCTACCGGCAACCGATGAGGAGATCCTTGATGTGGAACGGAAAATCCGCAGGCGGATTCCCGTCTTCATCGAATCGAATCCGTTCCGCTCCGGTGCGGACCCATCAAGAGGAGATCGATGATTTCTAGAGACAGGAAAAGCGCCGAAACCACTCCCGAGACGACCGAGGTCGATTTCACCGAAGAGGCTTCAGTTCCGCTCGAGGGAGAGGTGCTTCGGAGCACCATAGAGGCGATCTTGTTCGCATCGCCGGAGCCGGTTTCGAGGCGGCGTCTGCAGGCGATGCTCAGAGAAGCTCCCAAGGCGGCGGTGAGCGAACAAGTGCTGGCACTGGAGGCAGAACTCCTGACCACCGCCCGCGGCTATCTTCTTCACGAAGACGGAGCCGGATTGAGGCTTCTCACCAAATCGCAGTACGCACCTTTCGTGGCGCGATTGCGAGGAGCGAGTCGACGGATCCGCCTCAGTTCCGCGGCCTTCGAGACACTGGCGGTCATCGCCTACAGACAGCCGGTTCGGCGAGCAGATCTGGAAGCGATTCGGGGCGTACAGTGCGGTCCGATTCTCAAGAACCTGATGGAATGGAGTCTGGTGCGAGTGATCGGCCAGGACTCCGCAGTAGGACGTCCCCTGCTCTACGGAACCACGACCGAGTTTCTCGAATTGTTCGGCCTTACTGGACTCGATGATCTACCGGAGCCTGAACGGCTCCGACAGCAAGGATCGGATCGTGGACTCAATGTTCTCGACGATCTCCTTGCCACCGATGAGGCCTCGGATGGCTCTGCAGAGACAAGTTCCGGTACCACCGCGACGCCGCTGAAATCTGTCGTGGATGCGGAACCGGAGCCTCCCGAGGAGGAAGATCTCGACGACTGGGTTCCTGATGGCTGGGATGGGGACTAGCTCGCCTCCGGTCGCCTTGACACCTTGAGGGTGCTGGCTACCATTGGCCTCTTCCGCGCGCCGGTAGCTCAATTGGATAGAGCACCTGACTACGGATCAGGAGGTTGGGGGTTCGAATCCTCCCCGGCGTGTTCGTTCAATACCGGACCCTGAGTGGAGTGCGTCAAATGGACGTCTCCTGGCTTGATAAAAATCAGGACCTCCCTCGCATGCAGTTGGCGCTCGAACAAGCCCGCGCTGCGAGCCAGGATGGTGAAGTGCCGGTGGGGGCGGTGATCTGGCATCCCGAGATGGGAGTGGTTGCCAAGGCCCGTAATTCGAAGGAGACCCTGCGAGATCCGACCGCCCACGCCGAAATTTTGGCGATCGGGCAGGCAGCCGAGGCGATGGGCGATTGGCGGCTGGAAGGTTGCACCCTCTATTGCACCCTGGAGCCCTGTCCGATGTGCGCTGGAGCCATTCTCCAGGCTCGGATCGAGCGAGTCGTGTTCGGAGCCGCCGATTCTCGCTGGGGAGCGGTCGAAACCAAACTCAGAGTGCTGGAGCCGGGACTCTTCAACCACGATGTGTCGTATGTCGGAGGAGTTCTCTCGCAGGAATCGGCGGATCTGTTACGTTCCTTTTTTCGAGAATGCAGGCAGGCGGCTGATTCGGATGAAGATGAGTCTTGAACAGCGGAGAGGTGCCAGAGTGGTCGATCGGGCCGGTTTCGAAAACCGGTGTGCCTTCACGGGTACCGTGGGTTCGAATCCCACCCTCTCCGCCAAGGACTTCTGAGTCGTTGCTGGCTCGGTGGTGGCGGACATTGCCCGAGAACCACAGGCGAACGCGACGAGACCTGGAATTGCGTCGGTGGCTGGTGAAAAATGGTCGCAGAGGCCGCTGCCTCTGTGCTACAGGTCCTAGGTGTGAGACCCAGATGGGTCCCTGAACTGACGAATTGTGTGAAACTGGAGAGGTGTCCGAGTGGTTTAAGGAGCACGCTTGGAAAGCGTGTGTGCGTTTACGCGTACCGTGGGTTCGAATCCCACCCTCTCCGCCAACCTTTCATATCGATGCGGTACCGACAGTGGTGCCGTGTTGTGGAGATCCGGGGTCCGGGCGACTGGCGGCCCGTGAACCTGGTCAGGCCCTGACGGGAGCAGCCATGTCGGTCTCCGTCGGTGTGCTTCGGGCTCCGGTCTTCGTTCTTTTTTCGACGGGTGGTCTCATCGCGGATGTTGGCGCTTCTGGGCGCCTCAGGAGTGTTGTAGTTGATTTCACTTTCTATTTGACGGCTTGCGGCGCTGCTCGGGCGCGGTTCAGATGAAACCATGAGTGACACAGCCTCGACCCTCAATTCGACCGGAGGAAACCCCTCCCAGGGAGACGGCCTTTACCAGGTCATCGCCCGAAGATATCGTCCGCGCAGGTTTGATGCAGTGGTCGGGCAAGAAGCGGTCTCTGAAGTGATTCGTGGGGCGATCCTCCAGCAACGACTCGCCCATGCTTACCTCTTCTGCGGGCCACGCGGGGTGGGAAAGACCTCGATGGCGCGGATTTTCGCCGCCGCCTTGCAGTGTCGTGAGGCCCTCGAAGGAAATCCCTGTGGCGATTGTTCCACTTGCCAGCGAATCTTCGTCGGAGAAGATTCCGATGTCACTGAACTGGATGGGGCTTCCCACCGCGGCATCGATGACATCCGCAGTTTGATCGAGCATGTCCAGTATGCCCCGACTCAAGGACCCTACCGGATCTTCATCATCGATGAAGTTCATATGCTGACACGGGAGGCTTTCAACGCACTGCTCAAGACCCTGGAAGAACCGCCGGCCCATGTGAAGTTCATCTTCGCCACGACCGAACCAGAACGGGTGATTCCGACGGTTCTCTCGCGCTGCCAGCGCTGTGATTTTTGCTCCATCTCGAATTCGGATATCGTCCGTCGACTCGGGCAGATCTGTGAGGAAGAAGGGGTGGTCGCCACCGAAGGCTTGCTCGAGAATATCGCTTCGTTGGCCCGGGGAGGGATGCGCGATGCACAATCGTTGCTCGATCAGGTGCTCTCCTTCGCCGGAGATCATCCGGGCCCCGAGGATCTCGATCGCATCACTGGTAGGGTCTCGCGTGAGCGTCTCGAAGGGTTACTGGCGGCGGTCGATTCCGAGGATCTCACCGCCGTCATCGAGGCGTTGACTCCCATCTTCGACAAAGGGACGGAGCCCTCTGTGTTGACGGAGCAGATCGCCGAGGAATTGCGGCAGAGATTGCACCGAGGCGTATCCGGCGGCTGGAGCGAAAAAGATCTGGAAGCGAACCTACTGGCCCAGGAGATCCTGCAGGAGACACGTCAGAAATTGCGCAGGCAGGATCGAGGTGATCTGGTACTGGAACTGGCGCTGATGCGGATGGCCACGTTGAGGGGGTTGGTCCCCTTGACCGCGGCCTGTGCCACAACAGTTGTCGAAGCGCCAGTTACCCCGACGCCGTCACCGGTGTCGGGAGGGATTGTTCAGAATGTTGCGGAGTCCAGTAACGATGGCCATCGACAATCATCGGTCGAGAACCCCCGTACCGATGAACCTCCGGTGGTTGCAGATGATCCCCGGACGGCCGTGTCCGCTCCAGAAAATGCAGCGGTCGCTGCCTGGGAGCAACTGATAGCGGGTCTGGGTGAAGATTCACCGAGACTCGCCCGGCGAATATCTATTGAAGGAAAACTGCAGCGCCAGGGTGACCGGTGGCAGTTGCAGGCCTCGGAACTCCTCAAGGGGGAACTGGAGCAGGAGAGTATCAAACGAGTGATCGGTACCTGGGAGCGAGATCATGGTCGCCTCACCATCTTGGTGCAGGAGGTTTCGGAGGCTCGTGAGAGTTCTCAGGTTGGTGAAGAAGAGCATCACTCCACGAAACCTGAGATCATTCAGCAGGCCGAGGAGATCTTTTCAAGCAAAGCCAGGAATCGGGGCCCGGTTTCGGGACAGCCCGGATCCGACAGTTAAATCCGAAGGAGTCCGAGCATGTCGACCGGTGATCTGGGGGGCCTTTTTCAGCAGGCCCAGAAGATGCAGAAGGAACTGAAAGCGGTTCAGGAAGATCTCAAACAGCGGACGGTGGTCGGAGAATCGGGCAGTGGCCTCGTCAAGGTCTATGCCAGCGGTCAGCAGGAAGTATTGAAGATCGAGATCGATCCGCAGGCGGTCGATCCGGATGATGCCGATCTGCTGGAGGACTTGATTCTCGTGGCGGTCCAGCAGGCATTGCACAAGGCCAAGGAACTGTCGGAGAAGGAGACTTCACGTATCACCGGCGGCATGTCCTTTCCTGGAATGTCGTAGGGAGGCGCTTTGGCTGAAGAAAGACTTCTCGATGAGTTGATCGATGCATTGTCGTCTTTGCCCGGGATCGGGCAGAAGAGTGCAGAGCGGCTCGCATACCATCTGCTGAAGATGCCTCGCGGTGAGGCGATGCAGATCGCCGAAGCGATCCGGCGGGTCAAGGATGACCTGCGTCGGTGCACGCTCTGTCAGAATATCAGTGAGGAAGAAATCTGTAGTATCTGTTCCGATGAGAGTCGCGAGCATAATCGCATCTGTGTCATCGAGCA
Organism: Planctomycetes bacterium UBA1146; assembly: GCA_002311345.1. Taxonomy (GTDB): domain Bacteria; phylum Planctomycetota; class UBA8108; order UBA1146; family UBA1146; genus UBA1146. The sequence continues at coordinate 101,454 of DCAA01000006.1, forward strand.
GCCGAAAGATCTCCGTGCCATCGAGGAGAGTGGCTCTTACAGGGGGCTTTACCATGTTCTCGGCGCCTCCTTTTCACCGCTCGAAGAGCGCGGAGCCGAGCAGATGTCTCTTGATAAGTTGGTCGAGAGAAGTCGATCGGATGAGGTGGAAGAGGTCATTCTCGCCACCAATCCCGATTTCGAAGGGGATGGGACCGCCTTGCTCGTCACCGAATCACTCGCGGATGCAGGAGTAGAGGTGACACGTCTGGCGAGGGGAATACCAACGGGCGGACAGATCGAATACATGAATCGGAGCGTCCTCAAGGATGCAGTGGAGGGACGTAGTTCCTTCGAGGCAGCGCCAGAAGAAGAGAAATGAGAGATCGACGTTGCGGCAACATGGTCGGCAAATCGGTGGCGATCTTGCTGCTGGCGCTGATGATTCTGGTGGAGCCTCCACTGGCGGCTCAGATCTCTTCTCAACCAACGCTCGACAACAAGGATTCGCAGGTTTCCTTGATCGCTCTCAGGGACAAGATCTTCTGCGATTCGGACTGGATTCCGGTTCTGCTGACGATCGGTAATCGATCTGCTATCGAAGATGGCATCTTCGATATCGAGATCGAATCGAAAAGTTCCGCCGGGATCGATCGCCTGTTCTGGCGCGGGAGTATTTCGGTTCCTGCCGGAGAGGAGGTCCAGCAAGTAGTCGGCATTCCCATCTCCTGGAACTGGTATCAGAGGTGGAAGGATTCTCCGCAACTGACTCTGCGCGCCACCCGGGCTGGCAAGCCGTTATCTGTGATCGAGGGTAGCCGACTCGAGAGTAGCATCTGGTTATCCGACCACAATCCTTCCGAGGGCGGATACGAACTGGTGACGCTGGAGGTCAGTCATGCCTCGCAACCGTCGCGGAGAGGATTGGACTGGTACTCCTTCTGTCGGATCGCTCCCTCGGGCAATACCCAGCCGTCAAAACACCATTCGATCACACATGAAGCACTGCCACAGAATCGCGAAGCACTGCTGGGGATCGATATCGTGCTGCTCAACGGTCTCGATCCGGAAGATCTCGCTGTCGGACAACGCCGGGCTCTGAGGGAGGCGGTGACTGGGGGATTGCTGGTTCTCCTGAGGCCCGATCAGAAGGGCAGAGGACTTGGTTGGTTGCCCGGAGCTGCCGTCGAGCCGATGGTGGAGGTCGGTGAAGACGGCAAGGAACGGGTTCGTTTTCCTGTCGTCTCCAAGGCGGCCAAACGTCTCACCGTGGATTGTGTGTCGGTGGCTCAGGGAATGGGAAAGTGGCTGGTGCTGGAAAAGGCCGATGGCCCCTGGGAATTGCCATCAGCTTCTGGTCTGCGACATCCATGGCACTTGGGCTCTGCAAGAGCACGGTTGGAGAGTGGCTATCCGCTGCGTGAGTATCTGGAAGTCATCGATACTGGCCAGCGCCCGGCCAATCCGATGTGGCTGATCCTCTTGCTGGGGATTCTCTACGTCTGTGTCCTGTGGCCGGTGATCGGAACGGTGCTCAAGAATCGCGGGAAATTGCCCCACATGCTCTGGTTACAGCCGATCATCGGAGCCTCCTGTATCGTGCTGATCTTCGTTCTTTCTACCTTCCGGCTCGGCGTGCTCCCTCGCAATAGCACCGAGGTACTGGTGGTTCGCTTCCCCGGAGAAACTCATGCGGTCGTGTATCTGATCGAGAGTTCGTATTCGCCGATCGGCGGCAGGAGAGAGGCGGATGCCACCGGAACCCTGCCTCCTCTTCCACTCGGAGTGGGGGCCGGTACTCAAAATCACACCTTGTTGATGGCCCCGGACGGCACCACACGGGTTTTCAGTGATCGCAAGATCCGTACCACCAGTCACCATGTCCGCTGCGATGTCATCGAAGTGACTCCCACCGTCCGGCAAGTCAATATGAATGACGGAATCTTCAAGGGAGATTCGCGAGTGGTTTTCCAGCAACTTTTCGCCAGTGATTCAGGGACCAAGGCCAGCTTCATTTCGTTTGGGCGAGGGCGTGGTTCCCAGGGCAGGGGGGACTCCGCATCGATTGAATGTCGTGGACTGGAGCGAACTACCTGCGGTTCGTTCCTCGATGACTCCACTCGGGAAAGACTGGGACTCGAGGCCGATACGAAACTCACCATTTTCGATGCTGCTTTGAAGGTTCATGAGGAGGATTCCCGATGAGCCTTGTGAGTACACCCATCATCCAGGTCAGGGATCTGACGATGCGCTTCGCCAAGAAAGAAGCGGTCTCGGCGATTTCCTTCGATGTTCCTCGAGGGGTGATTCACGGTTTCATCGGTCCCAACGGTGCCGGCAAGACGACCACCATCCGGATTCTCGCTTCCTTGCTGGTCCCCACCTCCGGGGGAGCATGGATCGACGGTGCGAATGTCGTGACGGAACCGGAGGAGGTGCGTCGTCGCCTCGGGTACATGCCCGATTACGTCGGGGTATACGAGGGTCTCTCGGTTCAGGAGTACCTGGATTTCTTCGCCTTGGCCCACAGATTGGCGCCGGCTCGCCGGCGTGCCTCCGTCGCCGACGTCATCGAGTTGACCGATCTCGGCAATCTGCTGGAGACAGAAGTTCATGTGCTCTCCAAGGGGATGAGGCAGCGTCTGTGTCTGGCTCAGACCCTGCTCCACGAACCGGATCTGCTCATCCTCGATGAACCTGCCAGCGGACTCGACCCACGGGCGAGGATCGAGTTTCGAGGATTGCTGACCGAGTTGCGTCGTCTGGGAAAAACCGTGTTCCTGTCGAGCCACATCCTGTCGGAGCTCTCATCCATCTGCGATTCGGTGAGCATCATCGAGAAGGGGGTGCTGCTGGCCGATGGTTCCATCGAAGAGATTCAGATGCGATTGAGGGGAGCAACGGTGGCCTACGAGGTGACTCTGCTCGAGGAATCCACCGAGGTGGAGTCGATTCTTCGAGAGATCCCCCAGGTCGGCTCGGTTCTGCTGGAGGGGCGCAAGCTCCGCTTCGACTGGGATGGCGAAGATGCGTTGATCCATCAGGTGTGGGGAGCACTGGCGGCCAGGAAGATTGCTTTCACCGGAGTCCGTCGCGAGGAGGACGATCTCGAGAGTCTCTTCATGAGTCTCACCTCCGGGGAGGTTCAATGAAGCAGATCAGCAAGTCCGCCGGTATGGGAACGGCAATCTTGCAGAAGGAACTGATCGTTCGGATGCGTCGATTTCGCTCCCTCATCGTCCAGTTGATCTTTGCGGCGATTCTGGGGGGAGCGATGTGGATGTATTCGCTCTCAGCAACGATCGGCGGGGCAACCTCACCCGAGGATCATGCCCAGACCCTGGTCGCGATCTATTTCGCGGTGCAGCTGGCTGCTCTGTTCTTGATCATTCCTGCGCTGGGTGCTGTGAGCATCACGACCGAGAGACTGGGACGGACCTGGGATCTTCTGATCGGTACCGATCTTTCGCCCGGTGAAATCGTGCGGGGCAAGTTGCTGGGAATCCTCAGCGTCACCTTCTACTTCATGCTTCTTCCGGCGCCCTTGCTTGCCATGACGACCCTGTTCGGCGGGGTTTCCATCGGTTCGATCCTGTTCGAGTACTTCATTCACATGCTATTGGCACTGTTACTGGGAAGTTGCGCAATCCTCTCCTCGGCGGCATCCAAGGGGACAGCTCGGGCGATCTTGCAGGTGTATCCGCTGGCGGCACTCGGGTTGATGTTCACGATGGGTTTCCTGAGCAGATTTGTGTACTCCGAAGGCTTGCTCATCCTCGATTATCTGGTGATGGATCCGCCTCCATGGGAGTTCTGGCTGGTGGCGATTCCGCTGTATCTGTTCGCCTTGATCGGAACCCTGGTCGGGTCGACTTTTTTTCTTTCGGGAGTGGAATCGGCGCGAGAAATTCCTGTCCGGATTCTGTTCCTTGTGACCTTCTTGACCGCTATCTGCCTTTATCTTTACGCGGAGATTCCGAATGTCTCTGCAACCGGCTTCAATTCCCTGACTAGTAGTGGACACGGCCAGGGCTTGATCGTGGCACTGGCCTTCCTTCCGCTCGTATTGTTGCGTCTGGCCGGCTCAGAGCCCCGGGTGCCCTTGAGGGTCGCGCAGATTTACGGCGAGGGTAAGTTGGCGACCAGAATCGGCTATTTCTTGCTGCCAGGTGGTTTGCGGAATCTGATCCTGTCGATCTTGTTGTACTCGATCCCGTTTGCCATGGTGTTGTTGCTCTACAGTATTGAACTGGAAACCCTGAGCCAGGTTTCTGAGAACTTCGATCTCGAAAACTACCAGAGCCGACAGGAGACATTCGAAGTTTCGCTCTTCACGATGTACCTGTGGGGAATGTCAGTCCTCGCACTGGGTTGGTTCTTCGCACAGATTGGATTCGGTGGCATCGTCAGTAGCGTTCTGGCGCTCGGAATTCATGTGACATTTGCGATGTTCGTAACCACCATGATGGCTTACACGTCCGGTCTTACCGGGTTTGTCTTTCTTTCGCCTCCATTGCTGGTAATCGGGTTGGATTTTTCACCGACATCGATGATGATGCTGACAGAGGCGAACCTGTTCAGTTCGATCAGTTTGCTTGTTTGTGTTCTCGTGGGTATTGCGCTCTCCAGGGCGAAAGGGATCCCCGTGCTCAGAGTTCGGCGACCTGGAATGGACGATCTCTACCTGGAACTTCCAGAAAAGGCCTCCTGATGCAGCGTTTTCTGATCCTGCTACTGCTTCTTCTCGTGCCGGCCATCGCCTGTGCTGACATCCTGTATCTCAAGGATGGTCGGAAACTCGAGGGGGAAATCCTCTCCCAGACAGCAACCGAGGTGAAAATCAAGGTCCAGTTCGGCCGGTCGCGGGCCGAGATGACCATTGCCCGCAAGGACATCGAGAAAATTGAACTGGGAGCCCTGCCGGATGAAGAGTTCAGGAAGCGACTCGAGACCCTCGATCCTGCAGATCTGGCCGCGCACCAGGCTCTCATCGAGTGGTGCAAACAGAAGAAATTACTCGATCAGGCCAAGTTGATTCAATTGCGTCTGCCGGCGGTCGAGATTGCTGCCAGGAAGAAATTGAACCCGGAGACCTGGTGTCGACCCTGTGAGGCTCTGGGCAAGACATCGTGCTCTGCTTGCGAGGGAAAAGGAGCGCTGGAGAAACCTTGCCAGCGTTGCGGTGGCGGTGGTGGCCTTTCTTGTCGCACCTGTGTTCTCAAGGAAGATGGACTGCTCGATTGCCGCCGTTGTGGCGGCGCCGGAACCTACGAGAGGTTCGATCCGAACAAGGGTCGCAAGGTAAAGACCCGCTGTGGCGATTGTAGCGGTAAGGGAAAGATCAAATGTCCGACCTGCAACGGTAAGCGCAAGGCTCCCTGCAAGGATTGCAAGGGCAAGGGGGGAGTTCCGATACCGTGTGAAGAATGCCTCGGTAAGAAGAATGTGACGTGCAAACATTGTGAAGGATCAGGAATCTCGACGGATGCGGAGGGGAAGAAACCAAAAGTGCCGCCCGAGGGAGAGAAACCGAAGCCCCGCAAGAAGCCCGTGATCGAGGGAGATCCCTTCGGGTAATCTTTCTGCTTCAGTTTTGCAGATGGATGATGACCAGTACTGCTCCCGTGGCGACAGCCTCTCCCTCGACCACTTCAATACTCTCGATCTTTCCGGCCACAGGGGCACAGATTTCGTTCTCCATCTTCATCGCCTCCAGGATCAGAAGCGGAGCCTCGGCCTCGATCTCGTCGCCTACAGCGACGACGATCTTCCGGACGATTCCAGGCATCACGCTTTGAACCTCGTGGTGGTCGTCAGCACCAGGGCCGGGTCCCACATCCCTGGTGATGAGATCGATCGGGTCGAGAACGTCCAGTTCCAGTGGTGTGTGGTCGAGCAGGAAGCGAATCGGGCTTCCTGCCTGGTTTCCCGGTAGCAACGTGATGGTTCTGCTTTCTCCTCCGGTGATCAGGCGCAGTACAGTCCCTTCTTCGATGGTTTCCACCCGCGCCTCGATCTCTTCCGAATCAGAAATACGAAATTTCCATTCCCGACCGAGGGGATCGCAATAGGCATCGATTTCGCGCATCTGATCGTCCCATTCGATTCGATACTTCATGACAGGGAACCCCCGATGGCCTCGTTGCGGCCGGCGTCTCCCCAGGCCCCTCCACCTGGGGTTGTCGGTGAAGTCTGATTGCGCGTCACCGAGAGCGCATGGCGGGCGATCACGGCGGAGATCAGTTGTAAGGTATCCGGTTCCAGTTTCTCGTCTTTGCGTTTCTGCAGCCAGGTCTCCAGGGTTGTCGTATCGAACTGACCGGCGACGAACCAGTCTTGCTTGCAAAGTTCGATTCCGAGCGGAATCGTGGTATGGATTCCCCCGATGCGGAGTCTGGTGAGTAGTGCAGCCATTCGGTTCACTGCACGATCACGGTCCTCTCCCCAGACGATCGCCTTGGCGAGTAATGGATCGTAGTAGGGAGTGATCTCGAGACCTTCACGGATGGAACCATCGATGCGACAGAAGGGAGCGTGGGGAATTCTCAGAGCACGGATCTGACCTGTAGAGGGGCAGAATTCATTGTAGGGATCCTCAGCGCAGATCCTGAACTCGATGGACCAGCCACGAATGGGCAAGTCTGGATCGTGTTCCAGTTTCTTGCCGGCAGCGATATCCAGTTGCATACCGACCAGATCGATTCCCGAGACCATCTCGGTCACCGGATGCTCGACCTGTAACCTGGTATTCATCTCCAGGAAAAAGAACTCCCTGGTGGTCTGATCGTAGAGGAACTCCATCGTTCCAGCGCCCCTGTAATTGATCGAAGCAGCTCCTGCGATCGCCGCTTCTCTGAGTCGGGATCGAGTCTCGTCGTCGATCACTGGAGATGGACTCTCCTCGAGTACCTTTTGATGATGACGTTGGAGGGAACACTCCCGTTCGCCAAGAAACCAGACACAGCCGTGTCCATCGCCGACGATCTGAGCCTCGATGTGACGTGCAGAGCTGACGAATCGCTCGATGTAGACCCTCCCGTCGCCAAATGCCGACAGTGCTTCGGAGCGAGTTCTTTCCCAGGCAGATTCGAGATCCTTTTTGTCGTCGACCCGTCGAATTCCCTTTCCTCCTCCACCGCCGGCGGCCTTGAGAAGCAGTGGATATCCGATCCTTTTGGCTTCCTTCTGTAGTGTCTTCTTGTCATCGATAGGGCCATCGGTTCCGGGAATCACAGGTACCGAAGCAGATTCCATCAACTCCCGGGCACGGACCTTGTCTCCCATCGATTCGATCTGTAGGGGGGTCGGACCAATGAAAATCAATCCAGCTTTTTCCACCGCCCTGGCAAAGTCTGCGTTTTCGGAAAGAAAACCGTATCCGGGATGGATGGCATCGGCCTCGCTCTGGCGCGCGGCTTCGATGAGCCGGTCGATACGAAGGTAGGAATCCGCTGGTGCGGCAGTACCGATGAGAAGCGCTTCATCGGCGGCGTAACGATGAGGTGCCGAGGCATCGGCTTCGGAGTAGACCGCGACCGATTCGATTCCTCGTTCCCGACAACCCTGGAAGATTCGGATGGCGATCTCTCCACGGTTGGCGACGAGTACGCGGGTAATATTTTTTGACGACTCCCCGCTCATAGCGGTCCATTCCCGTGCTTCTTGGGAGGGTTGTGGTCCCTTTTCCCTGCCAGCAACCGTAATCCCTCGATGAGGCGTGGTCTGGTTTCCGGCTCCTCGATGACCGCGTCGATGTATCCCCTTTCCGCAGCGTTGAAAGGGTTCGCGAACAGGTTCTCGTATTCCTCGGCCTTCTCCTTGGCCATCTTCTCGGGAGATTTTGAAGCGGCGATTTCTTTTCTGAACAGAATCTCTACTGCTCCCGGGGCGCCCATCACGGCGATTTCGGCCGAGGGCCATGCCAGGTTCAGATCACCACGGATATGTTTGGAGGACATCACATCGTAGGCCCCTCCGTAGGCTTTTCTTGTGATCACCGTCAACTTGGGCACGGTCGCTTCACAGTAAGCGTAGAGAAGTTTGGCTCCGTTTGTGATGATTCCATTCCATTCCTGGTCGGTGCCTGGCAGGAATCCAGGAACATCGACAAAGGTCACGATGGGGATGTTGAAACAATCGAGAAAACGTACAAATCGGGCTGCCTTGACGCTGGCATGAATGTCGAGACAACCGGCAAGTACCGCTGGTTGATTCGCGACGATTCCGACCGACTTCCCATCCATCCTTGCGAATGCAGTGATGATATTTTTCGCGAATTCTACCTGAACCTCCATCATCGAATCTTGATCGACGACCCGTTTGAGAATCTCGCACATGTCATATGGTTTCTCACGGCCCTCCGGAACGATGGTAGTGAGTTCAGGATCAGCTCGATCAACTGGATCATCACTGGAAATTTCAGGAGCCGATTCGAGATTGTTGGAGGGGAGATACGAGAGGAGTCGACGGATCTCTTCGAGACAATGGCGATCATCTCTGCAGCGAAAATGGCAGACACCACTGCGCGATGAGTGGGTCGATGCTCCGCCCAGTTGCTCCTGTGTCACCTCCTCGTGAGTGACCGTCTTCACGACACTGGGACCGGTCACGAACATGTAGGATGTGCCCTCGGCCATGAATATGAAATCGGTCAGGGCGGGGGAATAAACCGCTCCTCCTGCACAGGGCCCGAGGACGGCACTCAGTTGTGGGACCACTCCGGATGCGAGGGTGTTTCTCAGGAAGATATCTGCGTAGCCGCCGAGACTTGCGACTCCCTCCTGGATACGAGCACCACCCGAATCATTGATCCCGATCACGGGTGTCCCCGCCTTGAGCGCCATATCCATCACCTTGCAGATCTTGGCAGCGTTGGTGGCCGACAGACTGCCCCCTTCAACGGTGAAATCCTGGCTGTAGAGGAAAATCCTGCGGCCGTTCACTTCTCCCCAACCGGTGACGACACCATCTCCTGCGACACGTCTTTCTTCCATTCCGAAATCGGTACAGCGGTGGGTGACCAGAGCGTCGATTTCCTGGAAAGTGCCTTCATCGAGTAGCACCTCGATGCGCTCTCTGGCGGTCAGTTTTCCTGCATCATGTTGACGCTTGAGGCGTTCTTCACCGCCGCCGAGGCGGGCAGCCTCGATTCGTTTGCGTGCCTCGGTACGATTCTTTTCCTTCAAGAGTGGGGCTCCTCTTCCGAAGTTTGTCCCAATTCTTCGTCGGTATACTCGACGAGTTCGACCAGTATTCCGCCGCCAGAAGATGGATGGATGAAATTGATCCGGGTTCCATGACTGCCAGGACGTGGCTCCGGATAGATCAATCGGCACCCCGACTGCTCGAGGCTTGCCATGGTATCGATAAGGCTTTCGACCCGGTAGGCGATGTGGTGGAGTCCTTCACCGCGTTTCTCGATGAAATGTGCAATGGGAGAATCCTCGCTGCTGGGCTCGAGCAGTTCAGTCCTGGTTTCCCCGGTCTCCAGGAACAGGACCCTAACTTTCTGGGTCACGATCTCCTCGCGTTCACCCACCTCGATTCCCAGAGCGTCCTGATAGAACGCCAGTGCATCGGAGATCGATTTCACGGCGATGCCGATGTGGTCAAGGTGGGGATGAATCATGTCTTTCTCGCTCATGTGGACGATTCTGGCCGAAGGGTAGATCGGAGATCATCGACGATCTTTTCCAGCGGCGTACCGGGTGGATAGATGCACTGGAAGCCGACTTCACGCAGACGATCGACGTCTTGCTGGGGAATGATCCCACCACCAAACAGAAGTACATCGGCTGCTCCCTCCTCGGCGAGCAACCGAGAAACCTCACAGAAGTGAGTTTCATGGGCGCCCGACAGGCTGGAAAGCCCGATGGCTTCGACATCCTCCTCGATAGCCGCCTTGACGATCTGTGAGGCGGTGCACCTCAGGCCGGTGTAGATCACTTCCATTCCTGCATCGCGCAGAGCACGAAGAACCAGGCGGATTCCACGGTCGTGGCCATCGAGTCCTGGTTTGGCCAGCAGGATGCGAATGGGACCACTCCTAGCCATGGTCTTGAACCTCCCCGAAGACGGCGGCAAGTGTTGCAGACACTTCACCGAGGGTGCATTTGGCTTCCAGCGCCTCGACCATCACCTCGATGAGATTGTTCCCCTGGCGGGCGGTTTCCTCGACCCGGGTGAGTGCGGACTCGGCTGTCTGAGCATCGCGCTGGGATCGGTAGTGAGTGAGTTGATCGTGGCGGGTCTTCTCGATGGTCGCATCAACCTGGAAAGGAGCTTCAGGGATTTCTCCCTCCTGGTCGGTGCCCACGGCGCGGATCTCGCCGGAATCGCTGGCCAACTGGCTCTCGTAGGCGCTTTGCTCGATGGCGTTGCGAATGAAACCATCTTTGATCGAAGATAGCATCCCGCCTCGGTTGTCGATTTCTTCGATGATGGCAGAGGCTTCCGCTTCGATTCGATCGGTCAACTCCTCGATGAAGGGTGAACCCCCGAGCGGATCAGCGGTATCGGTGACGCCCGATTCTTCTGCGATGATTTGCTGGGTCCTGAGAGCCAGTCGAGCCGCTTCCTCGCTCGGCAGAGAAAGCGCCTCATCCCAGCTATTGGTATGCAGGGATTGAGTGCCGCCGAGGACTGCCGCCAGAGCCTGGATTGTGACGCGGACGATGTTGTTGGCGGGCTCCATCGCTTGCAGGGTCGATCCGCCCGTCTGGGTGTGAAATCTCAACTGACAGGCCCGATCGTCATCGATACCGAAGCGGTTGCGGCAAATATCTGCCCACATCCGACGGGCGGCACGAAACTTGGCAATCTCCTCCATGAATTGATTGTGAGAATTGAAAAAGAAGGAGAGTCTCTGGCCGACAGCGACCAGATCGAGACCTCGATCACGACACGCCTCCATGTAGGTGATGCCATTGGCGAGTGTGAAGGCGACCTCCTGTATCGCAGTCGAACCGGCTTCCCTGATGTGATACCCGCTGATGCTGATGGGGTAAAAGGACGTTACTTCCTCGATGCAGTACTCGATGACATCGACCACCAGTTTCAGCGACGCTTCGAGAGGATAGCGCTGGGTTCCCCGCGCGATGAATTCCTTGAGGATGTCATTTTGAACCGTTCCCCGTAGGCGAGCAGGATCGATTTCTCTTCGTCTTGCCAGTGCCACTATCAGTGCCAGTAGCAAAGGAGCCGTGGAATTGATCGTCATCGAGATGCTGACGCTGTCGATAGGGATCTCGTCGAGTAGCTCATCGAAATCATCGACGGTGTTGATGGGGACTCCTACCCGTCCCACCTCACCGTGTGCTTGTCGATCATCGGAGTCAAAACCGATCTGGGTCGGAAGATCAAACGCGACCGAGATGCCGGTTTGCCCTTGTTGAAGCAGATATCGAAACCTCGCGTTGGTCTCGGCGGGGGATGAGTAGCCAGCGTACTGTCGCATCGTCCAGAGTTTTCCACGGTACATACTCGGGTGGATTCCTCTGGTGAAGGGGAACTCACCTGGGCCGGGATCGGCGGGATCGATGAAGTAGAGCGGATCGATCGGGATTCCGCTGGCACTCTGAAAGTCCTCAGCACGTTCTGGATGACCTGCAACGAAAGGTTTCCAGCATTCTTCCTGCCAGCGTGACGGGTCGGTCCCCTCGTGGCTCAAGATCTTGCCCTTCCTGATCATTCCTCCCCTCGAGGAATGGTTTGAGATGCAAATCCCGGGGACGCGCTAGCAGATTCTCACATGGGAGATCTCTGCTGATCGAAGTTGTTCTTCCCCGGGGGGGCCGGGGGAAGTTCTCTCGACGATGAGAGCCCCCTCCGGAGAGATCCCCGTCGCTTCCCCTTCCCCGGTCCGGTCCGCTGGACCCTTCCAGTGAATGTGGCGCCCGATCGTATCGAGTACCTCTGCGACCCTCAGTCGGTTTCGCTCCCGACCACCCTTGGAGTGATCCTCCTCGATCAACCGGTCGAGGTTGGAAAGGATACTTTGCAGCGCCTGTTCGGGGGAGGGACTGTGGCCAAATTCTACCCGGATCGAGGTGGCTTGTTCGGACAATCCGGGGTGTTCTCGCAGCGATTCCTGCTCGACATCGAGATTGAGTCCGATTCCGAACAGGACCTCCGGAGATGTGGAGGTACCGGCGATTTCAGCCAGGACTCCACCCCATTTTCGATTGCCGATCACCAGGTCGTTGGGCCATTTGAGTGCCAGGCGAAGTCCCTTGTTGCCCAGGGAAGAAGCGATGGAATCGCGCGCGGCGAGGGCGAGAAGAAGATTGTAGAAGGGGTCGGGCCCGTCGGGGACGGGGAGCGTCAGGGTACACCACAGTCCCCCCTCAGGACTGTGCCAGGCATTGCCGAGGCGGCCACGCCCGCTGCTCTGGCGTCGGGCACGAATCGCTCTACGAATTCCGGGTTTTCCGGAGACGAGACGACGACCTTCATCCTGGGTACTCGTGGTCTCGTCGAGAACGATGATCTGCCATGGATCCGCTGCGGACATGGAATCCTCCCGTAAGTAAGGATACCGCGCGTTTCCTGCAGGGGGAGCACATGATAGCCTGATCGCATGTCGTCAGAGCCACCCCTTCTCAAGCCGAGGGATCTGCTCGAGCGAACCGGGATCTCCCGGCAGTTGCTCCAGAGCCTCATCACGATGCGTCTCATCGAGCCCGCAGAGGTCACTGAGACCGGGCGGTACCTCTATGACGACCAGACAGTGAAGTCCGTGAAGGCCTACCTCCGCTGGCGCGATCTGGGTTATCCACGCGCCGAGATCAGGAGGATGTTCCGGCATCGGTTCCAGCGCAGGGAACTATAGCAGGACTTCGACAAGGAGAGCCGGATGAGCCGATCGGGAGTCACCACCATTCGTGTGAGATACGAAGAAACAGACCAGGGGGGAATTGCCCACCATTCGCGCCATGTGGTCTGGTTCGAGACCGCTCGTACCGAGTGGCTGCGGGAAATGGGCAAACCGTACCTCGAGTTGGAGCAGCAAGGGGTCCGCCTCCTCGTCTCGGAAGTCTCGGTGAAATACCACTTTCCTGCCTTCTACGATGATCTATTAGCCATCGAGACCCGGCTCCTCTCAGCTCGAGGGGCCCGTCTCCAACTCGGATACACCGTCACCTCTCCTCGTGGGGAACTGGTATGCACCGGCAATACGACTCTGGCATGCATCGATAAGGAACGGGGACGTGCTCGGCGTCTGCCTGATTTTTTTCTAGAAGGAGATTCTCCGCTGGTGAAGAGCAGTCCCGAATGAACCTGCGTCTCCTGATCCACGATGGCTCTCCCAGGCAGATTCCTCTCGATGAAGGGACCATCACCCTCGGCAGATCGAGAAGTTGTACCGTGCAACTGGAGGATCCAATTTTGAGTCGGCAACACTGTGCGATTACCGTCGATAAGGGACGTGTTGTGGTAGCGGATCTGGGAAGTTCAAACGGTACCTTCGTGCAAGGGGATCTCATCGAGGTTCGGACGATAGAGCAAGGGGAGGTGATCGAACTGGGCTCGGTTTGTTTGTTGCTTGTCGGTACCAGTACCGATTTCTCGACACTTGATCCAGGGAAGCAGCGCAATCCGGACCGCATCGAGCAACTGATCGAACTGGCAAAGGATGGAGCCCAGGATCTGCCCAGGGCAGGAGAAGAACTGCAGCGCAGTGCTTCTCGTGCGCCCCAGTTGATCGCCGAGATCTCCTCCGACCATCTCATCGACGAGTTGGTAACGTTGCTGATCAGGAATCACCCTGGCATCAGGAATGCCCTGACCGGCGCTCTCGATCGGATGATCAGCGACAAGATCCTCGAGAAGTCCACCGATGGGGAAGAACTGAGAGCCAGAACCAGGGCCATCATCGAGCAGGAACTGAAATCTGAAAATTTTGGCGATCCAGATGAGGTCGACTGATGAAGGCCATCCTCACCTACCTGGTGATACTGGCTTCGCTGGGCAGCCCGCTGGTAAGCGGCAGTTTCGAGGAAGATCGGTTGGCATTTCTGTCGGCGATACAGAAGCGCCAGGAATCGAGCATCTGTGATGGACTCGAATTGCTGGCACGGCATGATCAGAAGGAGACAGCGATTCTGTTTCTCAGCCACGGTTTGCCTCATGAGAGTTTGCTCGTGCACGAGGAAGCGCTGCGACTGGCGCGAGCCCTCGAATCGGAAGGTGCGCGGGCGGCGATCCGGAATGCTGCGCGAAATGCGCGCGACGGATCACGTCGACTCGATGCTCTGAGGGTCATTCGTTCGTGGCCCAAGGCGTTGTCGAGACCGGAACTGTTGCTGAGGCTCGAGGATCGTGACTGGATCGTTGTTGCCGAGGCTGTGCGGGCATTGAGAGATCACCAGGTCGCCGAGGTGGTGTCTGCTCTGGTTGCCAAGATGCCCGAGGTCAAGGGACGACTGCGAGAGGACATCCGGGATGTGTTGAAGGCTCTGACGGGTCAACCCCTCTCCTATGACCCTTCGGCATGGAGCATCTGGTGGCGGGAAGTGCGGGATGAATGGGATCCCACCTCGGTGCCCACTTCAAACGAGCAACAACAAAAGAGCCTTCCGACAGCGGTCAAGGATGGCCTGTACGGAGAAATCGTCAGTGAGAGAGTGATTTTCCTGCTCGATGTCTCGGGGAGTATGCTCGCTGAGACCAAAGTGGGGGGGTCCAGGATCGAGATCGCCCGCAAGCAACTGCAGAGAGTGATCGAGGGGGGGCTCGATCCCAAGAGCCGATTCTCGGTGGTGGCGTTCTCCGAAGATCTGATGCGCTTTTCCGACAGGCTTCTCAAGGCAAAGGGCCCGGTATTGAAGAGGGCCCTGGCTTTCGTCGGAAAACTGAAGGCAGGGGGAGAGACCAATACTTTTGGTGCTCTGGAACTTGCCTTTTCGGATCGGGAAGTCGACACGATCTATCTTCTCTCCGATGGCAGTCCGACGGTGGGGAAGGAAACTTCGGCTGCCCTCATCCTCCAATCGATCCAGAACTGGAATCGGTATCGGGGCACGAGGATTCACTGCATCGGATTGTTTGCTGGCGATGCCCCGAATCAGGACGAGATTCGAGCCAGGGAGTTCCTCCGGGATCTGGCCCGAATGAATCACGGGCGCTATACAGAGATCCGCTGATCGGATCGCCCTGGAGCCTCTCGGTTGACCCACGAGGTTCGAAGAGGTCTCATCGGGTCGTCCCTGTAAGTGGCTGATTCCCCCCGAGGAGATCTTTCCATGACCGATTCTGATCGACCGGAACAGAACATCGAAGATCTTATCGGTCCATCTGACGATGGGGATAATCCGCTCGAAAAGGTCCGTAGAAGCCTCAGTGATGAGGAATGGCAAGCGCTGATGGATGGGAGCATGTCTGTCCCATCCGATGTCGATCCGGTCGTGTTGTTTCTCACCCCCGTGGCGGAGGAAGCGGCGGAACTGGTCGAGTGGCTGCGAGAAAGGGCGACAGTTCTTCCGCAGAACCAGGCCAAGAAACCGACCAAAACTCCGATGCATGAGTTCTGTGCGGTCATCATCAGTGACTCTTTTCTTCCCATCCCGGGAGGCCTGGAACAGTTCGCCGATGGAATCCCGGTGGCGATCCTCGACGATGGGGGAACCGCAGGATCGACAGGGAATACCTGGCGAATGCCCCGTCCCATCGCCCAGTTACAGAACTCGGACGTGATCGAAAGCCTGCTGATGGGGGACCATCCGCCCCGACGTGAAGAGATTCCAACTGCGCCATCACCTGCTGGAACGGTATCGGTTCAACAACCGAGTCGGCGAGAAGTTCCAACTCGTCCCGATGTGATCTCAGCGATCCGTGCACTGCTGGAGGCTCGGCAAAGTGGTGAATCCATCGCGGAGGCACTACGGCGCTGGGTTGCCGATGATCCGGCATTTCTCGGTTGGGTCGAATTGAAGGTCGGAGAAACCGGTATCGAGGTAAAGGTGGGGGGACAGGAGCCGGGCACGGTGTTGAGATCGGTCGGAGATGAAATCGATGTCGGTGAACCAATTCCGACGACCAGTGGATCCCTCGGACCTTTCGTCGGTCTTCCGATTTCTGATGCATGGCTTGGATTCCTGGCCAGAAATAGTGACGAAGCGCGGCGAGAACTCTGGAGAGCCTTCGAACTGATCCCACTGATTGAACAGTTGATTCCGAGTACTTCCGGCGCTGGTACTTCGTTGATGGAAGATCCCGAGGATCGCTTCTGTCGGTTGCTAGAAACAAGACTACAGGCGGCAGAGCGCAGGGGGGGTTCACCACCAGGGGTGCTTCTTCTCGAGGCTCCAGGTGGCAGTCGGGAACTGGTAGCCAGCGTCTCCGGATTGCTCAGAGGAAGTGACTGGTTGGAGGTGTCCGGAGAACGGGTCTGGATCCTGCTGGATCAGTCCGAGGAAGGTGCAGCTTCGAGCCTCACTCAACGTCTCACCGAAGCAGTTCCCGGCCTGCGAGGAGCAGGTACGATCAGGGTATCCACCGGTGTGCTGGCCAGGGAGTGCATGGAGCGAGTCAGTGAGCTGATGCGAACAAGCGATCAACTCCACATCGAGGAGCAGGCCTAGTGGAGGAACCAGCCCAGATCGAATGAGAATTGCTGGAGCCGATCTCCCTCTTCACTCTTTACCGCTTCCGTCCAGGTGATCGAGATCGGCAGAGGCTGGCCGAATATAGGTATGTTGAGGATTACACCTCCTCCCACTCCAACTCGGTATTCGTCAAAGGAGAAAGAGGATTGATCCACAGCCAGGTTTCCAAAATCGGTGAAAACGATGCCACGCAGGGTGGTTTCCAGTAGAGGCCAGGTGTATTCGATGGAACCCCTGTGCCGGATCGTTCCACCAATTTCTCGATTGTCTTCTGTTGGGCCGGCACCACGGTAATCGAATCCACGGAGACTCCTGGGACCACCGAGGTAGAGACGTGCAAAGACGGGAACGAAATCCGAATCTCCGAATGGCTCGACCCACCCCAGGCTGGTTTTAAGTGCCACGATGTGGCGCATGCCTTCCCCGTCCTGGTGGAAGGTAGTGAAGAACCCGGTTCCCAGATTGACCTTCCTCAGGTTCAGTGCTCCTCCCAGGGGGGCTCCGGTGTGGCTGAAGCCCCCTTCCATGTACCAGCCATCGACTGCACCGATCACCGGTCTGTAGGTTCGTTGATCCCATTCAAAATCAAGGTCGATTGCATTGAGTTTTGTGATTCCCTCACTATCGACGACCACGGAAGGAGCCAGTTTGGAGACACCCTCGACGGAGATTTGCTCGCTGCGAAAACCGATTTCCCCTCGGATTCGATCCTCGAGGCTGAAAAGTCTGCCGATTGATATTCCTGCGCTCTTTCTGTCTTCGATGTAGTCCTGCCTCAAAAGTACCGATCGGTATGCCGAAAGGCGCAGAGAATTCTGAGATCCCATCAGATAGGGTTCATGAAACAGCACACGGTATCGCGAGTATTCGGTGCCAGGTTGTGCTTCCAGGATCAGTCGTTGGCCTCCACCAGAAAAGGAACCGGGTAGGTCTGTAAGAGAGTCCGGGAAGTCAGTGATGTCGAAATTGCGTTTCTCGTATGCGAGGTTTCCGACTACTCCGCGGCCGCTGGAGTATCCGACGCCAAAGAGAGCTCTTCCGGTGCTCCCCTCCAGCACTTCGAACACCACAGGGCGGCGTTCAGGATCCTCCGAGACATCGAAAAAAGGTTGAATCCGCTGAAAATATTGCAACCGATGAAGATTGCTGAGGCTGTCCTGGATCCGATCGGGATACAATTCTTCTGCCGGATAAATCTCTAACTGACGTCGTATGACCGCATCCTTGGTCCCTGCATTGCCCCGGAATTCAATTTCGTCGATGAAGACCCGTTGCCCTTCGTTGATCTGATAGCGAAGGATCACATCTTCGCCCTCGAGCGGGTAGATCACCGTGGGAGTCACCACTGCATCGATATAGGCCTTTTCGCTGTAGAGGCGACGAATACTTTCAGAATCGCTTTTTACCGCTTCGCCATCCCAGGGTTCTCCTATTCCGATGTGGAGGGTATCTCGAAGTTTGGATTCGGGGAAAACATGTTCGCCAACGACCTGGAACTCGATCATACCAATTCGGTAGCGAGGGCCTTCCGTGATGGCGATCACCAGCCTCAGATTACTCAGATCATTTTCAAATTCCATACGGTCGAGGCTTACCTCGGCATCGAAGAAGCCCTTGTAAACGTAATACTCGCGAACTTTTTCTAGATCGGCATCGATCATTCGAGGATCAAATTTCCCGCCTTCGAGTAGGCCGAATGGAGATCGAGTGCGCAGTCGCATCAGGGGCAAGATCTCGCTTGTAGGGATCGATCCCTCTCCCTTGAAATTGATCGTACGAACAAGTACCTCGGGACCTTCCTCGATTTCAAAGATAACCAGCATTCCGTCAGGAGATTCCTCGATGCGACTACCCACCCTGCCGAAAGGATGCCCCTTCTCCAGCAGTAAGTTCCGAAGGGTTGTTACATCTTCACGAACCAACAACGGGTCATAGAGTTCATCTTTCTCGGTGCGGATCGCTTTCTGGGCGGATTTCTCCGACAGATTGGCCGTTCCCTCGAAAACGACCTTGTGAACGGGTTTTCGTTCCAGCAAGCGGATCGTGATGATCACACCAGCGGGTGTTCTATCGATGACCGGTGGATCGATAGAAATGAAATCACCGCTGCTCCAGAGACGACGGTATTCGGCATCGAGTTCCTCGGGGTTCCACGGATCTCCCGGGCGGATTTTCATGCGGGCGAGGACTTCTGCTGTACCGAGGCGATCGAGCCCCTTCAGTTGGATCTGGGCAATCGTGGCTGGCCCCTGATCCTGGGCGAGTAGAGGTGTAGTGCAACTGATGGCGATACAGAGGAGCAGAAGACTCAATATCCATGGCCGGACACAGGGCGAGCCGTGGCCATCTGTCATGAAGCATTCCCCTGGCGTCAACATCTAGGTTGTCTCTTCCGATCTGGATTGTGAGTCCAAGATGGCAGTGATCTGGTGCTCATCCCCCCAGAGACGGTGGTTATCGAGTCCCCAGCGACCGAAGTCAACCGGTCGGGCCGTCTAAGGGTTGGACATCCTGGTTCCCGACGGTTCCGAAGTGGAACTCAAAGTTGAGAAAATGAAGGCATTGGGCTGTTCCGGCTCGGGCACGGCAATTGCCTCTCTCTTCAGTATCGAGAAGAAACGAAATGGAGAGAACGATGCGCCCGCACAGCAGTACCAAAAGACAGAGTCGGCTGGTCACCATCGGCGAAGCAAATTTGATGTTGCCCCTCGTCGAGAAGGTCGTCATCGATATCGTCAAGGTCTGGGATGGGATCATCCAGAAACGTACCGAATTGGAATGCCTCGAGAAGAACCCGATTCGAAGTGACTCTGGCGATCGAGGGCAGGCTGCACAAGATCTGAAACAGGAATTGAATCTGCTCATCGATCGCATCAACGGTTACATCCGTGAGATCGAGGATCTTGGGTGCTTTGTTCAGGAGTTCAAGCGAGGAGTGATCAATTTCCCGACCCTGTATGTTGGAAGAAAGGTATTCCTCTGCTGGAGGCCAGGAGATGAAGAAGTGAGGTACTGGCACGAACTGGACGAGTCATTCACGGAACGAACTCCGATCAGGGACTTTCGCGATTTCTTTTTCCAGCGAACTGACAAGGATGTGAACTGATCCTGTTCGGGTCTCAATTCTCGAATATGGCGAGGATCTCCGGAGGGAGATCCAGGTTTGAACTGACCTTATGAACATCGTCGTGATCCTCGACCTCCGCGATGAAATTCAGCACCTTTGAGGCGTTCTTTTCGTTATCTATCGAAATGGTGGTGCTGGGGATTCTCGTCACCTCTGCATACGAAGGCTCCAGACCTGCTGCGACGATAGCTTGTCTTACAGCGGTGAATGAGGTCGGTTCGGTGAGAACCTGCAGGTGTTCTTCTTCATATTTCATATCCTCGGCGCCCGCTTCGAGCACCAGTTCCATGAGGTCTTCCTCGCTGATGGCATCTACGGGGATCTCGATGACTCCCTTGGTCTCGAACATCCAGGAAACCGCTCCAGGATTGGCCAGAGTGCCGCCTTTTTTGTCGAAGAGTCGGCGAAGTTCGCTCGCCGTACGATTCTTGTTGTCGGTCAGGATATCGACGACCAGGGCCACCTGAAATGGTGCATAACCTTCGTAAACCAGTTCGGAGATGACTGCAGAAGCCAGTTCTCCGGTGCCCTTCTTGATGGCTCGGTCGATATTGTCATTGGGCATATTGGCGGACTTGGCCTTGTCCACCATCAGTTTGAGATAAGGATTCTGACCTACATCTCCTCCTCCGTCTCGGGCAGCGACTGTGATCAACTTGGCAAGTTTGCTGAAGATCTTGCCACGTTTGGCATCATTGGCGGCTTTCTTGTGCTTGATCCCTGCCCATTTTGAATGTCCAGCCAAGAGAATCACCTTTCCGTGGCACAGGCAACGCCGACTGGAGTTGCCCCGGTGTCAAGGCTAACGCCTTTTCTTCCTAGGTGCCTTCTTCTTGGCGACCTTCTTC
>DCAA01000006.1:122207-128691 GCA_002311345.1 Planctomycetes bacterium UBA1146
TTCTTGACGACCTTCTTCTTGGCGGTCTTCTTGCTGGCGGCTTTTTTCTTCTTTGCGGCGGCTATCTTGCCGGCGGCTTTCTTGGTTGCGGCCTTCTTCTTTGCGGCGGCTTTCTTGGCAGCGGCTATCTTTGCGGCGGCTTTCTTGGCAGCGGCTTTCTTGGCAGCGGCTATCCTGGCAGCGGCTATCCTGGCGGCAGCTTTCTTGGCAGCGGCTTTCTTGGCGGCGGCTATCTTGGCAGCGGCTTTCTCGGCAGCGGCTTTCTCGGCGGCGGCTATCTTGGCGGCGGCTTCCCTGGCGGCGGCTTTCTTGGCAGCGGCTTCCTTTGCAGCGGCCTTCCTGGCGACTTCCATCGCCGCTTTTGCTGCTTTCAGAGCAGCTTCTTTTTCTCTGGCGGCTTTCTTCTTTGCGGCTGCTTCGATGGCTGGATCTGGATGGAGGCGCGCCTCTTCGTGAAGAGCCAGCACCGTATGGATGACAGGCAGGTTGCCGAGTTGGTCGTGGAGCAGACGCTGTCTCTGAGCGGCACTCAGGGATGAGGTCACCAGACCAGCACGGATCAAGCCTCCCTGAGCCCACGATTCGAGAGGCACCATCTGCTGGTTCTTGATGTGGGCAAGAACCAGTTGCTTCGCCAGATCGGGGAGAGAAGGTGATCGCTTGAAGAATTCCTTTGTTTCCACAATCGAATTTTCTCGGATGAACTCCATGCTCAGTTGGTGACATCTTTCGAACAGGGTAGCGAGCATATCTTTGAGTTGCATGGCGAGTTGCAGAGGATCCCTTGCCTTGGGAAAGACCGCTGCCACTTCGGATGCGGATGAGATGCGAACTTCATTCCAATCGACAAACTGGGTACGGAATGCATCCCAGGCTTTCAGAACATCCGATAGAGGCATCGAGGCGGTCAATGCTCCGAGGATGGTCGTCTCCATCACGTCCAGATCATCGATTTCACGAAGTGTGCTGTGTTGTTGATAGGCCTTTTTGACGATCTCCTGGAGCGCGGCACTCTCGTTGGAAGTCGATGAGTTACTGGTAGCCGAATCATTGGTGACTGAACCAGATTCTGCAAACATCTGGATTCCTTCCGAAAAGGGTCTTCAAAGACACTTGGATCGTCCTGGGAGTGGGTATATTTACCCGTAAACAGCGGAAATTCACGAATCCCGGAGTTTCGAGGAGAGCCCCGAATCCATCCGGTGCGAGATTCTATCGGTGAGAAAGGGGTGGAGCAACGCGAACACGCCTAATCTGTGGGTGAAGTGAGTGCCCGCTTCGAAGAATTGCCCTGGTTGTGGTGTCTATCGACCTCTCCTCGATGGAGGCCGATCAATTCTGCGCAGATGGAGATGGCGATCTCCTCGGGAGTGCGAGAACCGATCGGGATCCCCATGGGGGCCCGGACCCTCTCCAGGTTTGCCGTGGACACTCCCGATTCGCGTAGATTTTTGACGATGGCGCCGATCTTGCCGCGGCTACCGATGAGACCGATGTAGCCAGCAGAGGTCTCGAGGGCTCGAGAGAGAGCCAGTTCGTCGTGCTGATGGCCCCTAGTGACCACCACGATGCATGAATTTGCCGTGACGCAGACCCCCTCGAGGCATTCCTCGAAAGGTCTGCACAGTACTTCATCCGCGAGTGGAAAACGCTCTGGATGGGCAAAATCAGACCGGTCATCGATGACTGTGATACGCCAATCGAGGGTCGAAAGAACTTTTACGAGGGCAGTGGCGATGTGACCGCCACCCAGAATTATCACTGAAGGGGCACCGATCGGTTCTATGTACACCTCGAACTCTCCTCCACATAGCAGTCCAGTCTCGGCTACGGTCGCTGCAGTCAGTCGGAACGATTTCCTCATGGCCGTGCCCGCTGCCATCACTTCCATCGAAATTCGCCAGATATCCGCCTCGGTGCACCCTCCTCCGACGGTACCAACGGTGGAACCGTCGGCCCTGACCAGCATCTTGGCGCCTTCCTTGCCCGGAGTGGACCCGGTGGTCGAGATGATGGTCGCCAAGGCGGCTTTTTGACCCATTTCGATGATCCGTGCGGCTTCTCGCAGAACCTCCAGCAAGGCGGAATTCCTTCCAGATCTCCCCGTTCAGACAGTCGTGGACGTTAGCAGAGGGGGACCTCTCTCGCCACCCGAGGGGTTCATTCCCGATCTGCGTGATATCCTTCTGGGCAGAAGGATCAACTTTCTGCGCCCTGGCCCAGGAAGAAGGTCTGGATGTCCCGTCCTCTCCTCTGCAAGAGACCCGGTGAGTGGCCTTTGCCGCCGGATCCGGGTGAGTCTCGTCTACTTCTCGATCTAATTCCGGATCCACTCATCGTTGCCAGGGGCCCTCGCCGGAAAATCATCGCGATCAACAGGGCGGGCCAGTTTTTGCTGGCTTGCCCGGAGGCCGAAGAGGTCAGGGATCGAGAGTTGATCGATTTTTTCCACGAAGAGGATCAGCACCGGCTGCTCTCTCTGGGGGGCGATGGAGCGGCAGATCCAACACCGATCCTCATGAAAATGCGTCATGATGATAGCTGGCGCCCGGTTGCAGTGATGGGAGGGCGTCGCCTTAGCCCGAGGGGTGAAGAACGGTGGGTATACCGGATTCAAGTTCTCGAGGAGAGTGGTGTGGGACTCGAACAGCAGATGGAACAGCACAAAAGAAGAGCAAGTGATGCAGTCCGCACTTCATTACGCATATTCCATCTGACGGAAAAGATACGTACTGCGCCACAGCTTTCTACACTCCTGATCGGAGTCCGGGACGAGGACGATTTCTTTCAACGAGCCGGCAGTTTGCTCTGTTCAGAGGGCCTGGGATATCGAGATGTGAAAATCTGGAGTTACACCGATGGCAACAAAGAGTTGGCATGGTGTAGCGATCCAACGAAGCCGAACAAAGGTCCAGAAACCACCGATGATCCAGGTCGCAGACAGTTGCTATTGGCGGTAGGAGACGGAGTCCCAGGAGGACTGCTTGAACTCAGTATCGATCCAAGGGAGTTGAAGCTACTCGAGGAAGCGCCCTTGTTGATGGAATGGCACGAAGAAGTTCTTGGGACCATCGGAGAAATCCTTGCTCTTACTTTGCAAAACCTACGATTGCACGCTCAACTGGAACAACAGGCCCTGCTCGATCCGCTGACTGGAATCGCCAACCGATTGTACCTCGGGTCTCAACTCGAGAAGGAGGTCAGTCGAGCGCTCCGAAACGGAGGAGAACTGGGAGTTCTTTTCGCGGATCTTGACGGTTTCAAGGGAGTCAATGATGTTCTCGGTCACATCGTCGGGGATGAGTTGCTTCGAGAGGTTTCGTCTCTATTGACCAATTTCTTCCGCGAGAGTGATCACGTATGTCGTTACGGCGGAGACGAGTTCGTGGTCTTGCTGCCCGGATCGAATCTACAAGACATGGAACTCAAGGGGCGCGATCTTCTCGAAGAGTTCAGGAACAATCGGTTCCTGGATGGGAAAGCCAGAGAGGTCTCGAAGCTCTCTCTATCGGTGGGGGTCACTGCGCTCAGAGAAGGTGTTACCTCGGAAGACTTACTCGATGAAGCGGACGCAGCGCTCTACCGGGCCAAGAGGGGCGGCCGTGATCGGGTCGTGGTGGTCAGGCCCGATCAGATGGAAGATCTCTAGTCCTGTTTTTCTGAAGGGGTTTCTTTCTGCCCCCTTTCGTCGCGCTCCTCGGTTGTTCGAGATTCACGTTCCTGTGCCGCTTGTTCATCCTCTTGCCTCGCGATTCTGATCTTTTCTTCGATTTCGAGGGTGCGTTGAATGCTTTCGTCGAGGATGAAGCGAAGGACTGGAGTTTCCCGTAATCGGACTCTGGAGCTCAGCAGCGACTGAATCTTCCCGCGAGCTGCGTTCAGGCCTCTCAGAGAGGTTCGCTGCCGGGCCTCGCTCCCCATGACCGAGACGAAAATCTTGCATTCTTTGAGATCCACCGTCGGTTCGACTGCCAATACGGTGACAAATCCGATACGTGGATCTTTCAGATCGAACTGAAGGATACGGGAGATCTCTTCCCGGATCAGACTAGCGACTCGAGATCGACGGATCGGCTTCATCGATTATTCCGAAAGGGATTCCGATACATCGAATTTCCTGCTGGTTTCGATGATCTTGATGCTCTCGATGATGTCTCCAGGTTTGACGTCGTTGTAGCCCTGGATGACAACTCCACATTCGAACCCTTCACGAACTTCCTTGACATCATCCTTGACACGTTTGAGCGAATCCAACTTTCCTTCGTGGACCACCACCCCGTCTCTGACGAGTCGGATCTTGTCATTTCGGGTGAGGACTCCGGTTCGCCCGATGCAACCGGCGATATTCCCGAGTTTTGAGGATCTGAAGAGTTTGAGGATTTCTATCGATCCCTGCACCTCTTCGGCCACACTCGGCGCTAGCATTCCTTCGAGAGCACGACGGGTTTCATCGAGTACTTCATATATGACCAAGTAGGTGCGAATCTCGACCCCTTTGATTTCTGCTTCGTTTCTCGCACGATCTGAAGCTGTCACGTGGAAACCGATCACAATCGCGCTGGAAGCATCTGCAAGCAGGATGTCAGATTCGGAAATCTCCCCGACACCTGCTCGTATCACACGAACAGCAACCTCTTCGGTTTTCATGTTAGAGAGTTCGGTCTTGAGAACATCCAGAGTGCCCTTTACATCGGTTTTGAGCACGATGTTGATCTCTTTCACCTTCGCCTGATCGATGGTCTCGAAGAGACCCTCGAGTGTGACCTTCTGGCGTTCAGCACGATCTGATTTCGCTTTTGCTTGCTGCCGTTCTTCGGCGATCTGTTTCGCTTTGGCCGCATCGTCGAGTGCATAGAGTCTGTCTCCGGCCTCGGGAAGGTCATTGAGACCGGTGATCTCTACCGGTGTGGAGGGGGGAGCACTCGTTACGTTTTCACCGCTGGTTGATCGAAGTGTGCGAATCTTTCCGTAGGCGGGACCGCACACCACGGCGTCACCCGGACGAAGTGTCCCATCCTGGATCAAGGCAGTGATGACGTTTCCTTGACCGGTAGAGGCTCGGGCATCGAGCACGGTACCGATGGCATTTTTCTTTGGATTTGCTTTCAGTTCGAGGATTTCCGATTCGAGCGAGAGATGTTCGAGCAATTCATCGATGCCCTCACCGGTGATGCCTGAAACTTCCAGCATCTCGGTCGTGCCTCCCCATTCGACCGGCGCCAGATCGAGTTCTGCAAGTCGAGCTTTGACCTTATCTGGATTGGCTCCTGCACGATCGATTTTGTTGATGGCGACCACGATAGGAACATTTGCCGCGCGTGCATGCTCGATCGCTTCCTCTGTTTGAGGCATGGGACCATCGTCTGCAGCGACCACGAGAACTACCACATCAGTGACGTTGGCACCTCTCGCTCGCATGCTCGTGAATGCACGGTGGCCCGGGGTATCGACGAAAACCACATGAGCGTCTCCCTTATCGACGCGGTAGGCACTCATGTGCTGTGTGATCCCGCCGGATTCAGACTTGGTGATGGAACTCTCGCGGATCTTGTCGAGAAGGGTTGTTTTTCCATGGTCAACATGGCCCATCAGGGTGACCACGGGTGCTCTCAGAGTCAGGTCCTCTTCGGAGTCTACGAGTTTGTCCAGTTCCTCGAGGGAGGATCCAAGAACTTTAGGTTCTTCGAGGATGATTTCGCAGTTGATCTCGACGGAGAGGATGTCAGTAATCTCTTCAGTGAGCGGAGAATTGACGTTTGCCAGTTTGCCGTGGTTCATCAACTTTTTCAGCAGTGCGGTCTGCTTGATCCCCAGAGCAAGGGACAGGTCCTTGATGGACGCGGGTTGTTCCAGCGTGACACTTTCCGGCAAGTCATCCGGGATGACGTCCTGCTGCATCCGTCTACGTGTGAAGTCCGATTCCTGACGTCGGGGGCGACTCCCTGGCCGTCCGCGGCCTTTGCCACCGGGACCTCCTCGTCCTGGCGGTCCAGATCGTCTCGGTGGGCCACCAGTGGTATCGGTACCGGGGAACACCATCACCTTCTTGCCACTTTGCGGGGTACCCGCAAGAGGTCGAGCGCTGGCTCCTCGCTGAGGAGGTCTACCGCCAGGTGAAGTACGTGCTGGGATTACCCTGCGTGCTGCGGGTCTTGCAGGAGCTTTCGACCGGATGATGAGAGGCCGTCCACGGGCCTTCTTCTTCGGATTTGCGGCTCCGGAGGGAAGCGGGCGGGCGACGGGGACGACCGGCTCCGCGGGGACCTTGGGAGTACTGCCGAACCCCGGTGCCATGACGATTTTTGCTGGTTTTTTTCGTGGTGGAGAGATCTTGCTGCGATCTTCATCGGTCAGCCCTACCGGTGTGGTCTCAGCAGTATCCTGCGCCTCTTCCTTCGCTTCCGCTTGAGGATCCGGGGGAGGCTCTGGAGTTTCTTCCTCAACGGTGGCAGTGGGGCTCTCGACTTCCGGCTCCGGTTCGACT
>DCAA01000006.1:128785-142777 GCA_002311345.1 Planctomycetes bacterium UBA1146
CGGCTCCGGTTCGACCTCCGGCTCGGGAATGACCTCAGGTTCCTCGGGCTCTTCATCCTGCATTTCGGTGATGCGCAATTGCGCCGCCATGTCATCATCGACAGACGACATGTGATTTTTCACCTGGATCCCTCGTTCAGCGAGCAGATCGATGAGATCTCGGCTCTTTAGTCCGAGTTCCTTTGCCAATGTGTGTATTCTCACACCCAAGAAAAAGCCTCCCGAAAACCATTTGAAAAGATGGACGACACCATCGTGGAGTAATTCCTATTTCTATTCCTCTTCGGAATCGACACTTTCCATTATCTCCTTGATCTTTTCGATGATGAGTCTCGCTGAATCTTCATCGAGCCCCTCGATCTGAGCCAGTCCTTTGACATCTGCTTCCAGCAATGCTTCGGTACTATCGAGCTGGGCCTCGACCAGTTTGTCTGCAATCTCTTCCGTGACGCCTGGCAGATCTTCCAGTCCCATGACCACGGCATCGTCTCCGTATTCCTCGGCGATTTCCTCTGCAGTTGGTTGTCCTGTGTCGAACAGTTTATCAAGAGGATTGACCACCTCGGTCTCGGATCTATTTGCACCGGCAACCTGGGCGAGGCGCTCCCCGAAGATCTGCTCAACTCGACTCTCGATACCTCGGGCACGCAGTTGTGCCAGTTCCTCTTCGGTGATGGCGCAGATGTTCAGTTCCCAACCGGACAGTTTGGAGGCAAGCCTGACGTTTTGCCCTCTGCGACCGATAGCGAGAGATTGCTGATCCTCGGTTACATAGACATTTGCTGTCATCGTATCGTAGTCCAGTGCAATCGAGGTAATCTCAGCAGGTTTGAGCGCCTCGGGGATGAGGACCTCTACCGATTCGTGCCAGCGCACGACATCGATTTTCTCGCCATTGAGTTCGTCGGTGACATTACGGATCCTGGACCCTTTGACCCCGATACAGGCCCCAACGCAATCCACGTTCGAATCGAGAGTTGCGACGGCGATCTTGGTTCGATTACCCGCTTCTCTGGCCACAACTTTGATCTCGACGACGTAATCCGCAACTTCAGGTATTTCTTGCTCGAACAGGCGTCGGACCAGGTCGGGAGAACCGCGGGAGACCAGTAGTTGGACTCGCGTCGGTTGCAGGTTTACCTCCTTGAGGACCACCTTGATCCGGTCCCCCTCTTTCCACTCCTCGAGATGCGATTGTTCCCCTCGGGGCATGAATCCCTCGGCACGGCTACCAAGAGTGATGACGAGACCTCCACCCTTGCGGCTGGCCACGGTACCGTTGAACATCTCGCCGACACGGTCGACATACTCCTTGTAAATCACCTCGCGCTCAGCTTCGCGGATCTTCTGAAAGAGTACCTGTTTGCCGGCTCCGGCAGCGATTCGACCAAGGACCTCTCGGGGATCAAATCCCACGCCATCGCAAATGGCACTGATGATTCCAGAATCGCGGTCGATGTTGACCTCGATTCCTTCTTCCTGGTCAAAATTCTTCTGGGCAGCGGACACGAGGGCCATCTCGATGCCCGTGAAGATCACCTCTTTGCTGACCTGTCGATCGCGATGAATCGTGTCGACAAAGCGCAGGATCTCTTCACTCACTTTCAACTCCTTCTAGTGTTTCTCATCCTCTGGCGTCCTGACTCAGAAACGCGAGGGGTTTGCTGTTGTGACAAGCCACTCCTGCGTTTCTGGACAATCCCACAAGCGCGCCTTACCTTCGTCACGAGACCGACACAGAGGTGTTTCCTGTGTACCTCCGACCAGCAATCCTGATCGGACACTTCCTGATCCGATACGGTCTCCGGCTGTGGAGGGGGGCCGGCGCGAGCCAGCGAGAGTGCAGGCTTCGGACCGACCCTCCGACCAGACCAGATACGATCCGGATCGAGTTGTCGCTTCGCTCCGATCGGTCGATGGACGCTCTAACATCACGTCACCACAGGCCTTGACAACCCGAAGACAAGGACACCCGGAAAGAGTGTCGCTGGCAGGCCTGACACACCTCCTGGGTGGCTGTATTCCGGTAGCCGGAACGGAAGAAGGGATCCTAGGACACCTCTGCGAGGCTGTCAACTGATCCAGAACCGTTGATAGAGCCTCAACTGCTTGCATGAAAGGGAGTTGGGATCTCGAGGTGCGGTTGCGAATTGGCCCTGGCCAGTAAATTACCGGTCCATCACGGGTCAAGACTCGATGGGTCGCAGCACTCCCTCTTGATTCGGTGACTGAGACGTTTCAGCGCTCTTGCGAGACCACGGAGGCTCCGGGTACGGGTTGCGAGTGCGGGTTCCGTGAGGTGGTTGGCTCGACCATTCGGTGTGTTACACCTGGGCACTGGTGCTCCGGGGTCGGCAACCTCGGCTGCAGGTACCGCGACCAGTGCAGGTGAGGCTCGGGCGAGTCGCTGCCAGGCAATCGCCGAAAATGGCGGTCAGATTGCCGAGAACTGCCCATCAACTGCTAATTCTGCAAAAAGAGGGCTGGAGGGAGGTACCCTAAATGTCGATCATGAGAGGGGGAGAGGAGGCTCTCGCCCGGATCGCTGAGAGGAAAGAGACTCAATATGCTATGCGAGAAGTGTCAGCAGAATGAGGCAACCGTTCACCTGACCGATGTCGCCAATCAGGTGAAGCAGGAATACCACCTCTGCAGTGAGTGTGCGAGGGTCCATGGGGTCTCTGTTCCGGCCCAATTCCAGAAGTTCAAGAGCTTCACACTTCCCGATTTCTTCACGCACCAATCCCAAGAAAGTGATACGGAACAGGCGGAGTCTCCACCTGAAAATTGTCCCCGTTGCAAGATGAGTTATTCAAAGTTCCGGAGGGATGGCAAGTTCGGCTGCTCCCACGATTTCACCGTATTTCGCAGTACCCTCGAGGATCTTTTCAAAAAGATACATAACTCTTCTCAACACATCGGTCGCACGCCTAGTTGTTTTCGAAAAGAGAATTCTCATCGGATACAACTCGATGGGTTGCGTGAAGAACTGAAAAGAGCGGTGCAAGGGGAGCAATACGAGAAGGCTGCTGAGATTCGTGATCAGATGCGTCTGATGGGGAGGAATTGATGTATCTCGGAGATTTCAAGGAGCCGGTAGGCGAGTGGCTTCGAGGCGAGGGCAGCGAGGCCGATCTGGTCATCTCGAGTCGGGTGCGTCTGGCGAGGAACTTGACCGACGTTCCTTTCACCTCCGTGGCAAATGATCGTCAGCGTGCTGAGGTCGCAGATCGGATCCAGGACTCGCTTGATACTCTTCGTCCGGGTCTTTCTCTCAAAACCCAGCACCTGGAAGAACTCAATGCTGTCGAGAAACTTGTGCTGGTCGAAAGACACCTCATCAGTCGCGAACTGGAGATGGCATCCGGGCCTCGCGTTGTGGCTCACGACGAAACTGAGTCCTTTTCGCTGATGGGCAACGAAGAGGATCATCTCAGGCTGCAGGTGGTGAAGTCCGGTTATCGCCTCGAAGAGGCATGGCAGCAGATGGATCAACTGGAGAAAGCGATCGACAGTGAACTTCAGTTCGCTTTCGACAAGAAGTTTGGCTACCTGACAGCATGTCCCACCAACGTGGGAACCGGATTGAGAGCCTCGGTGATGCTGCATCTGCCCGCGATGACGATTACCGGAAAGATCGAGGAAGTAAACAGAGCCGCGACAAAGTTACACCTTGCCATCCGAGGCTTGTTCGGTGAGGGCACAGAGGCTCAGGGAGATTTCTTCCAGATCTCGAACCAGAGAACACTTGGTCAGACGGAGGAGAAAATTCTTCAGGACATCGCTGAAGTATTGCCAAAGATCCTTAGTTACGAACGTACCTTGCGTGGCAAATTATTCGAGCAACGCAAGGAATGGATCGAGGACAGGATCGGCAGAGCTTTCGGAACGCTCTCTCATGCTCGGATCATCCAGAGCAAGGAGGCGCTCGATCATCTCTCTTTAGTGAGGCTTGGCGTATCGATGGGGATCCTGCAGGACCTGACGATGGATCAGGTGAATCGAATGTTCCTCTTCAGTCAGCCCGGGCACTTGCAAGCGATCGACGGCCAGGAACTCTCAGCGTTGGAACGTGATCTGAAGCGGGCAGAATTGTTGAGAAAGATCCTGGCGGAATAAATTTACCGGTGAAAAACTCTCCCTTCTTGGCCCGGACCCACAAAAAAGAGGTTATGATGGTGTCGTCCTGAGGATTTCTACTCGCGGGTCTCCTGATCGCGCTGTGTTGAAGGAGATATCAACCTGTAGGGATCTCCGGGTCGGGGAAGTGATGTCTCTACGCAGAGGGTGACCGGGGATAAAATGACCCGGGGAACTCATCAGACCGCGGAAACGTCAACTTCATGGAGAGGTCTCGCGGAGGATTTTCCGTCCGATGCAGTCGGACCGGTCTGAATCACCGATTTCAGCATGAGATTGAGGGAAGTAACAAGATGTTCGATCGTTTCACCGACAGAGCACGAAAAGTGATGGCGCTGGCTCGAAAAGAGGCGCAGCGATTCAGTCACGATTTCATCGGCACCGAGCACATCCTTCTTGGACTCGTCCAGGAAGGTAGTGGTGTCGCTGCCCAGGTGCTGAAGAATCTGGACGTGGATTCGGGGAAGATCCGTGCCGAGATCGAGCGACAGGTCCAGAGCGGTCACTCCATCGTTCACATGGGACAATTACCCTTCACTCCTCGGGCCAAGAAAGTGCTGGAGCTGTGTCAGGAAGCAGCCAAGGAACTGGGCCACGGCTACATAGGTACCGAGCACCTGCTTCTGGGACTGATCCGGGAAGAACAGGGCGTTGCCGCTACGGTGCTCAAGGATCTTGGATTGCAACTCGAGGATGTCCGCACCGAGGTTCTCGAGATTCTCGGGGCCGATCCTTCCGATGTCGAAATTGACGTCGAACCCGAATCGAAACCACTTGGTCAGAAGTCTCGAAATTCAAAAACGCCTGCTCTCGACTCGTTCGGAAGAGACCTGACGGAGATGGCCAAGGCAGGGTCGCTCGATCCAGTCATCGGAAGATTCGATGAGATCGAACGAGTGATGCAAGTGTTGGTGCGAAGGACCAAGAACAACCCGGTTCTTCTTGGAGAACCCGGAGTTGGAAAGAGTGCAATAGTCGAGGGTCTCGCTCAGGAGATCGTCGCAGGTGACGTTCCAGAGATCCTTCGCGACCAGCGGATCGTTGTTCTTGATCTTGCGTTGATGGTCGCTGGAACCAAATACCGCGGCCAATTTGAAGAACGCATCAAAGCGGTGATGACAGAAGTCAGCCGCGCCAAGAACGTGATCCTCTTCATCGATGAACTCCATACTCTGGTCGGAGCTGGAGGGGCGGAAGGGGCTATCGATGCCTCCAACGTGCTCAAGCCAGCGTTATCACGAGGCGAGATGCAGTGTATCGGGGCGACCACACTCGACGAGTATCGCAAACATATCGAGAAGGATGGCGCACTCGAACGAAGATTTCAGAGCATCATCATCAATCCCCCGACTCGGGATCAATCGGTGGCGATCCTCAAGGGATTGCGTGACAGATACGAAGCCCATCATAGGGTTCGATACACAGACGATGCGCTGGAGGCAGCTGTAGATATGGCCGTCAGGTACATCAACGGTCGTTTTCTACCGGACAAGGCCATCGATGTCATCGATGAAGCCGGATCCAGGATGCGGCTGAGGCAGTCCACTCGTCCCCCTGATCTCAAGAAACTCGAGAAGGAGATCGAGGAACTGGACAAGGAGAAGGAAGCCGCCGTCGCGCAGCAAGATTTCGAACGTGCGGCAAACCTTCGTGACAAGGCGAGCCGTCTCAAACAGAAACGTGAAGAGGATCTAAAAACCTGGAGAGCAACTGCCGACGAGATCAGCGGCTGTGTCGATGAAGAAAATATCGCCGAGACTGTGGCGAAGATGACCGGGATACCGTTGACCCGCATCGACAGTGGCGAGGCAGATCGTCTGCTCAAGATGGAAGATGAACTGCACCAATCGGTGATCTCCCAGCATGGCGCCATCGAGAGAATTTCTCGTGCCGTACGTCGTAGCAGGAGTGGACTCAAGGATCCAAAAAGACCCGTGGGGTCCTTCCTGTTTCTCGGTCCGACCGGAGTGGGTAAGACATTGCTGGCAAAAACTCTCGCCAAGTTTTTGTTCGGTGAGGAAGATGCGCTGATCCAGGTGGATATGTCGGAATTTATGGAGAAGCACAATATTTCCAAGCTTGTCGGAGCGCCGCCCGGATATGTCGGTTACGAAGAGGGTGGTCAGTTGACCGAGAAAATTCGTCGTCGCCCATATTCCGTGGTGCTCCTCGACGAAATCGAGAAGGCTCATCCCGATGTCTTCAATATGCTGCTCCAGGTGATGGAGGAAGGGCATGTGACCGATTCATTCGGGAGGGTGATCGATTTCCGCAATGTGGTTCTCATCATGACCTCGAACATCGGTGCAGATCTCATCAAGAATCAGAGTTCACTCGGTTTTCGCAATACCGGGGAGGGCCCTAGTTCTGAGCAGATGCGCAAGGAAGTGACCAACGAGGTGGAGAAGTTCTTCCGCCCCGAATTCCTGAACCGTCTCGATGACTCGATCTTTTTCGAACCGCTCTCTCGCGAGGATCTCGAGGAGATCATCAAAATCGAGATGGCGGAGGTGATGGCACGGATCAAGGAAAAGGGAATCGAACTCATCGTCACCGAGGAAGCGAAAGATTTCTTGATCGACAAGGGATACAACCCCGATTTCGGAGCTCGTCCTTTAAAAAGGTCCATCCAGCAGCACGTCGAGGATATGCTCGCAGAGAAACTTCTGCAGGGAGAGTTCCCGAAGGGTTCACGGGTCGAGATGGTGGTCGGCGACGATGAACTGCTGTTCCACAAGATTCCCGAGGATACTCCCAAAGAGAAAGATGCCCCTGCTGCTGCTCCCTAGCCAGTAGGCCAGTGTTGCCGGATGACCCCGGCCAAATACATCGATCCTGTGGCCGCTACCGCTTCCGAGGTGGCGGCTCTTTTTTTGAGCCATTCGAGACCAACGCTGATGCTATCAGTTGGCTGTGCCTCCAGTCCCATTTGATGGAAGATGACCGACAGTTCACCCGCAGGTAGTGCTCGCGATGAGGGAGGTGTGACGGTGATGATCCGTGGAGGTGGGTCGAGTCGGGTGAAGGCAGCAAGAGACAGTTTTATCTGCTTGTCGGCAAGCATTCCGATCAGGACCGTTCCACAAGAGCAGCCGCGGTACGTCTCGAATCTGTCCACGAATGCTTTCAACGAGAGAGGAGTATGAGCTCCATCGAGTAGCAGTGCCGGAGGTCCGTTGATGATCTCCAATCGAGCAGGAAGGTGAAGGTCGGATATTGCCTGTTTCACCTCAATAGGGCTCCAGCGGTCGATTTGCGGCAGGCTCTCCAGAGCCGCCAGGGCGCAGGCTCCGTTGCGTCGCTGGGGCGGCAGTACATCCGATGGGATTCGATCATCATCCGCGATGAGGATCGGTTTTGCATGGCGTGAGGTCGCCACTTCCATCGCGATGTCGGCATGGTCTCCATCAGCGATGATGAAGGGTTTCCCGCGTCTGGAAATGGCGGCCTTTTCTCGTGTGATTTCGGGGATGGTCTCACCGAGAATGGGACGATGATCGAGATCCACCGTCGTCAGAATACCGACATCGTGGTGGATGGCGCTGGTCGAATCGAGTGGACCTCCCATTCCTACCTCGACAAGAAGATAGCGATCTCCGGCGTTTTTGGCCCGCTCGAAGAAGAGAGCGGTCCAAAGGTCGAAAAATGTCGGAATGGAATTTTCAGCATCTGCTGGATCACACAGATGAGGGTGCAGGTTTCCAAGACCTTCGATGAGGGATCGCTCCGTCAACTCACTACCGTCGATGCGGATTCGCTCCCGAATCGATGAGAGGTGGGGAGAGAGCATCGCGGCAGTGGGCAAGCCCCTCTGTCGAAGCAAGGTTTCCATCCAGAGGATGGTGGAACCTTTTCCCTTGGTTCCGGCTACCTGGATGGATGGGCCCATCGGGCACAGAAGATCTGAGCGCTCCAGTAGGCCCCGACATCGAGTCGGTCCTAGATTTCGCCGATCACTGGAGAGAGGTACTTGCTTCTCCCAGTTGGTGAAGCTCCCGAGCCAGGAATCCAGTTCCTGGAGGTCGACAGGCGGTGGTGGAATCGGTGTGAAAGAGGACAATCGGTTCCTTCTTGTCGTTGACGTGGGCCCGGTGCTGGCCGACCATCTGAACCAAGCGAGGAATGATGAAACCACGGATCGGACTGAACTGCGACATCGAGGATTCGGGAAGACTTCGCAGCCGGATCGCGGTCGCCTATCACGACCTGGTGACCGAGCACGGAGGAATTCCATTGCTGATCCCTCCAGGGGTGGCCCCTGAACAGGTGGCTCCGATTCTCGACGGTGTGCTTCTCATCGGTGGAGATGACTATCGGTGTGCGCTGGCAGCACGAGAGTCTGAACCGGAACGGTTCGTCGCGGTTCACCCGAAGAGAGAAGAGGCGGATCTCCGTTGGGCAAATTTCGTGCTCGGCTCAGAACTACCGGTTCTTGCCATCTGTGGCGGTTTTCAACTGCTCGCCGTCGTCGCCGGAGGCACCATCTATGGTGATATCGAAGAAGAGACGCAGTCGACCGTGGCTCATCGAGTCATCGATGTAGACGGAGAACTACCCATCCATCAGATCTCCTGGCTCGGTGGGTTGCCGAGGGCGCTGGAGCAGGGTCTCTACCATGTCAACTCGAGTCATCACCAGGCAGTCAAGGAATTGCCAGCGCGGTGGCAACCGCTGGCTTGTTCAGAGGATGGACTCATCGAAGCGGCGGCCGATGAGGCCCGTCGAATAGTCGGAGTGCAGTGGCATCCAGAGCAGGCGCCCGATGAGCCGCTCGGCAAGAGCATCGTCGAGTGGTTCATGGACTCCTGCAGGGTCCAATCGTCGGGGAGGACCTGAGATGGCCAAGCTGCTTGTCTGTGCGGGGGAACCATCGGGAGATCTCCATGCTGCGCGGCTGGTGGAGGAGTGCCTTCAGATCGATCCAACACTGCAGATCGACGGCATCGGTGGTGAGAGGCTTGCGGCTTCCGGTGCCGTATTGCGGGCAGATCTGGCAGATCGTGCGGTGATGGGTTGGCTGCCGGTTCTGGGGCAGATGGGCTCGATACTTCATCATGCCTCAGGGTTCGTTGAGGAGTTGCTGCGCGATCCTCCCGATCAACTGATCGTGATCGATTACCCGGGGCTTCACATTCACCTGGCGACCATCGCCGGTAGGCTCGGAATTCCTGTCACTTACTACATCTGCCCCCAGGTGTGGGCATGGGCTCCCTGGCGAATCCGACGCATCGCAGGCTGTGCCGATCAACTGCTGGTAGTGCTACCCTTCGAGGAGCAGCTCTATCGACCTTTCCATCCCAGTGTGCACCATGTCGGGAATCCGGTTTTTGACTCACTCGCCGATGCGGGACCGGTTCCGGCACTGGAAGGATCGAGTGGCAATCCAATCCTCGCTTTGCTCCCGGGAAGCCGGAGGCAGGAGGTTCGAGCGGGTCTTCCGGCGCTGCTGGAGGCATCCCGGATATTGGTTTCTCACCATCCAGGGCTCGAGACCTGGATCTCCTGCCAGCGTGAAAACCTGATACCCGAAATCGATGCGATTCTTGCGGATCACTCACAAGTGAAGGTGCATGTTGGAGATGCTCGGGCGCTCCAGGCGCGTGCTCGACTCGCCATCGTCTGTTCGGGAACCGCAACGCTGGAGACCGCCTGGCACGGGATTCCGATGGTGGTGGCTTATCCTGCCAATCAGTTGCAACGATCAGTTTATCGAATGCTCGCCGTTGCCCCTTACTTTTCGCTGATCAACCTGTTTGCAGGAAGAGAACTGGTGCCGGAACTGCTCTTTGAACCTGGAGACGGAGCCGCCATCGCGCGTCTGGCAACTCCTCTACTCGATGATCAGCGCGCCAGTGAACTTACCCAGGAGTTGAAGACAATCCGCGCCGAAAAGTTTCACCCTGGTGCCAGTCAGAAGGCGGCTCGACAGATTCTCACGTTGCTCGAGGAGCATTCCGTCCGCTGACCCGGCGTCCTCGTAATGTTATCCTCTGGACATGGTTTACTTTGGTCCCAAAAGGTACCGTCCTTCTCAGCGGGGATTGAGTCGAGGCGAGAAGTTGCGCGTGATCGGGCCGATCCTGTTGTTGCTGACTCTGTTCTCGATCGTGATTATTCCTCGATTTGGCGATAAAGAGCCGCCACAGCCGATCTCGGGGGAGATTTCACTCCGGGAGAGCGGTGAGTATTCCGCAGCCAACAGCGCCGGTCGACTGCTGACGCCGGGAGCCGATGTACCGGATCCGGTCGAGATCAGTCCTGAAGTGGTTCTGTTGACCGATCCGGCCCCATTCGTCGAGAACCCGGCGATTCTGATGGCGGTTCGGGATGTTGAGGCGGTCGAGCAGGGAGCCCCCGAACTGGCCGGCCTGATCTATCTGCTGCACCGTTGGCGTGTCGGCTTCGAGGTACCCGCGGCTCGAGAAGCCCCCAGGGCCTCGGAGATCGCCGAAACATCACAGTTGCTTCGCGGAACTCGACTGCGCATGGTGTTGACGCTCATCGAGAATCCCCAGCCGCGCAACCTCGCCGAAAATTCTTCCGGGCTGACGAAAATCTGGGAGGTGTTCGGTTCGGATTCGGATGGGCATCTACACCGGGTCGATTTCATCCGCAAGCCAAAGAACCTGCCACGTGGTGCCGATGTGGTGCTGGAGGGCGATTTTCTGCGCCTCTACAGATACCGGACACTGGCAGGAATGGATGCGATGGTTCCACAGTGGGTGGCAGAAACCCTCGAACCGTATCAGAGTCCTTTTGTTCGCAAGGGCAATCAGTTGCTTCCACTGTGGGTCATCGGAATCCTGGCGGTGGGGACGTTGTTGTTGTTGCTGATGATCCAGCATAGAGGACCACGTCCCTCCTCGCCGAGGCGGAGGAGATCGTGAATCCGGTGGTTCCTTCCTCTCGAATCGATTGGCCTCAGGCGACCTGCCAGTTATTTACCGGCTCTCTGGACGAACTTGTGCGGGCAGATCAACTATCGGTCGCTCTGGCTGAAACTCCGACCTCGCAGGTGATTCTCAGGGACGCTGCGGTACCGTTCGGTGCACTCGAACCGGTCCGTGGTTGGCTCAGGCAGAGGGCTCCAGTCGAGGAGTTCGAGTTTCCCGGTGGAGAATCTGCAAAGACCTTCGATTCCTGCCTTTCCATCCTGGAGTTGCTGGCGACAGCGGGGCTCGATCGTGGTGGCCTGGTGATTGTTGCTGGAGGCGGTGCACTCGGAGATGCAGCGGGATTTGCAGCATCCATCTGGCACCGTGGAGTTCCCTGGGTTGCGATTCCCACCACTTTGCTGGCGATGGTGGATGCCTCCATCGGAGGAAAGACTGCGATTCACCAGGGCGGGGTCAAGAATCGAATCGGCAGTTTTCATCTTCCCAGGGTGGTTCTCACCGATCCATCGTTCCTCGATTCGTTACCACTACAGGAACGAACACAGGGCTGGGCGGAACTGATCAAAGCGGCGTGGGTAGGGGATCCAGAACTGCTGGCCCAGTTGGAATCAGATCCAGGTTCGATTCCGCGGGACAAGATACCCACCTCACATCAGATTGCCGCGGCCGTGGCAGTGAAGGTTGCCATCGTCGGTTCCGATCCGTTCGAGCACGGGCCAAGAGAAGTGCTGAACTTCGGGCATACTTTTGCTCACGCACTCGAGATGACCTCCACTACGCCGATTCGTCACGGTGAGGCTGTTTCCAGGGGTATGGTCTTTGCGGCAACTCTTGCCGAAGAGGTTTCCATCGCTGCCTCGGGGACTGCCTCGAGGATCAGTGACTTGCTCGAGAGGGCAGGATTGCCGGTGGACTGGTCCGAAGCAGCGATCGAACCGGTTCTCTCGTCACTTCTCGGTGACAAGAAAGTTCGAGCGGGGCGCCAGCGGTGGGTGCTTCCGCGGAAACCGGGGGAGATGGTCGTGGAGACGATCCCGCAGCACATCGTCGAGCGGGTGTTGGGCTCGTCTGGGCCCGTGGCCACAGAGATTCCTCTTTCACCGGAGGGTAGCCACGATGCCAGGTGAGCATCATAGACTCGCAAGTTCCGGAACATTGTTGATATTGCTGCTGATGGTGGGGGTCATCGTCATCGGGTGCAAGCGCCAAGCAGACTCGGTCGTGGGGATTGCACCTCGTCCTGAACTCGTGAAACTCACCGCTGCCGATATCGATCTGTTGCGCCAGGAGGTGCGGAAACAGACCGAGCATCTCAGGACGATCGCGGATGATCTGGAATCGTATCTCCGGTCCGGTTCCTCGATCGACAGGGAACTGCTCCTGCGGATCGAGAGTCAGGTCAACAGTGCTCGATCACGCGTCGAACGTATCGAGGCGCTTCTGGAACGAGTCGAATCAGCCAGTCGTTAGAACGGCATCCATTGATCGAGAACCAGCCCGGGGAAGAACTGGACAAGGGACTGCAGGGACGCCGTCTCGATGGTGAAATCCTTCGTCTGGCGATCCCAGCGATCCTCCAGTATCTGCTTCATACTCTCCAGTTCGTCGTCGATACCCGGATGGTTTCTCAAGCCTCGGGTGGAGAAGACGTCTCGCTGGCCGCGCTCAATCTGGTGTCCCCCCTGTGCTGGTCCCTCACCACCGTCTTCACCGTGACCGCCATCGGTGCCAGTGCCATCGTTTCTCGCCGAACCGGGGAAAACAGAAAGGATAAGGCTTCGACCGCGACCTCCACCGCCTTGCTACTGGCGTTGCTGATCGGGGCAGTCGTGACGCTGGTCGGGATCACTGGACGAGAGACTTCGATGGTCTGGCTCGAACAGCAACTGGGCGCGGCAGATTCTGACTCTATTGCCTCCATCTCCCACGATGCGGAGGGTTACCTGAAGTGGTTTTTGTTGCTCTTCCCGCTGCGTGCTGTGGCTGTGACGCTGGAGGCGACACTTCGAGGAGCTGGAGAATCCGCTCTTCCGGTGATCGGTGGAGTGGTGGGAAACATTGCCAACATCGTCGGAAACGCGGTGCTGCTGTTCGGATTGTGGGGTGCCCCGCGAATGGGACTCGAGGGGGTCGGCCTGGCTACTGGACTGGCTCCGCTGGCGGAAATCCTTGTGATTATGATGGTGTTGATGGTACGTCGCACCAGCAGACTATCACTGAGTTTCTCAGGGATGTTTTATTTCGATCGAGAACAGTCGCGCGAGATCATCCGGGTCAGTGCTCCTGCTCTCGGGGCAGCACTGCTCTTCCACTCGGGATTTGTTGTCTATCAGTTTGCAATCTTTGGTCTTGATTCCACAGCCATGGCAGCGCACCGCATCGCCATAACGATCCAATCGATGGCGTTTCTACCAGCGCATGGATTCCAGGCGGCTGCGGCCAGTGTGTCAGGGCGTTTGCTTGGTGCAGGTTATCAAGATCAAGCTCAGCGAAGTGCCTGGCGATCCTCTTACCTCGGTGTCCTGCTGGTGCTTCCGGTGATGGTTACCTTCTTTTGTTTCGCCGAGGGTTTGACCGGCTTGTTCGGGATGCATCAGGAAACATCGCGGATCGCTGCCACCTGTCTGATGATCGGAGCCATCGAGGTGCCCTTCCTGATGGTGTCGGAGTCACTGACCGGCACCCTCAGAGGTGCCGGTGCCAATATCCCGGTGATGGGGATCACTGCGATCGGTTCGTGGGGCTTTCGCGTACCCTTCGCGTGGATTCTTGGTCATGGATATCTGGGTTTTCCGGAGCTGGGACTCAATGGAATCTGGGTGGCGACGGTTCTCGATTGGGTGGTTCGCAGCATACTTCTGGCGCGGGTCATCTCGCATCGTGATTGGCTCAAAACGCGAGTCTAGAGCGGTAGATCCGCTGATTCCTGGATGAGAAACGGGGGGCGGGGGGAAAA
>DCAA01000006.1:142807-193632 GCA_002311345.1 Planctomycetes bacterium UBA1146
TCGCTCTCGCGCCCCGTCGAATGTGCTGATCTGATCGGTAG
The DNA here is from genome assembly GCA_002311345.1 of Planctomycetes bacterium UBA1146. GTDB lineage: Bacteria > Planctomycetota > UBA8108 > UBA1146 > UBA1146 > UBA1146. Next base: position 142,849 of record DCAA01000006.1, read on the forward strand.
ATCAGCCGCAATTGTCGAAAGTGTCGCAATCCAGGGAATCGCCGGTCGGGTCCGATCCGCAATCCGAAAAGGGTGCCGGAGGAGTAGGTCCACCGGAGAACAGAAATGTCAGCAGGTAGACTCCGTCGGCAACATTCGCATTTCCGTCGTCATTGGTGTCGACGGCATCGAGGCAGTTTGCTGGACCACCACTGAAGAGGTAAGCCAGTCCGGCGACTGCATCTGCGATGTTGATACTGGAATCGTCATTGATGTCACCTCGAACGAAGGTGTCGCCTGCACCCGGGGTCAAGGTCACCTGGCCATTGCTGAAACCAGGTGGCATTGGATCACTGCCGACGATGATCAGGTTGTCGACAGGAAGAGTGCCGATCGTCACACCGTTTTGCCATGTCAGATCGGTCACGAAAGTACCGGTCTGATTGATCAGGCCACCAGAATTGGTGGTGAATTCGATTGTGGCAAGATTGGTCGAGTCGGTCAGATCGAGCGAAGTGGTGCTCAGGAAACTGACGACCGCGCCGATAGTGACCGCACCATCTGCCCACTGACCGCTGAAGAAATCGAGCGGGGTGGGTACGACGCTGTCATCGAGCCCTGTTACCACCAACAGGGAACCATCGAAGACCATCGCCAGAGAGTAGCCGCTCACATCATTGGGGAACCCGGTGTTGCTGGTTGATTCGATGCCCGAGACATTCGCCGTGAAGTCACCGATACCGGTGGCAGGATCGTATCCGGCATCGACGCTGGGAGCTGAAATGGTGAAACTCAGCGGCGGAGGCGGAAGAACGGTGATGTTGCAACTCTGCGTGTCCCCATCGAATCCGCCAACGGTGGCCGTCAGTTCGTAGAGGTGAGTGCTGATGGTGGCAGCGGTATCCGTGAACTGGGTAGCGTTCCCGCCCAGGTTCGCGATCACGGTGCCATTTCGCGACAAGGTGATGGCGTCGTAGGTCATTCCGTTGCTCCAGGACAGATCTATTGCGTTGGAATCCGGATCGGTCTGGGTGCAACTGAAGTTGCTCTGAGGCAACGGGGTGATGAGGACGTCACAGGGGATGGCGGCCGCAGGGCTGGTGGCGTCTTCTGCCTGAACCGTGTAAGTGCTGTTGCCGTAGGATGCGTCTGTGTCGGAGTAACTGGTGGCGGTTCCACCGAGGACTGCCAGGATGACTCCGTTGCGGCGAATGGTGATCGCCGTGTACGAAGCTCCATTTGTCCAGGACAGATCCACCGAAGGATCTGAGGTGGCTCCGACGGTGCAACTGAGATTCTGAACTGCTGGCAGGAAGGCGCCAGAAGGAGCAGCGACGGTGAAGGTCATCTCATCGGGAGCTCCCGCACCGCCGGCCTTGAAGAGGCCGAGGGTCGCGGTGTTGTCCGCCGGAGGGGCGTCACTGGTGAAGTAGAAGTTGAACATCATCGACCAGCGCAGCGCATTGGCATCCGGATTCACATTGAAACTATCGGTTGCCCAGGTGATACCGATTCCCGGATTGAGGGTGACTTGCCAGTCGGTTCCATCGAAGGGCTCTCCGCTGTGCCAGGTGTAGTCCTGGAATCCGTTGGTGATGATCGAAGCTCCCGCTGGGTAAGGCACGGTGAAGGAGTTGGCACTGCGATCGGAGTACAGGTTGTAGACGGCGTACTCGTAGTTCCAGGTGCCGTTGCCATTGTCGGTCACATCGTAACCGGCGATGAAGAGGCCATCGTTGGGAACCTCCACATCGACCAGGGTGACGCTGTTCTGGAAGTCCTGCCACGCCTGGATCGGCGGCTGCATCATCTGTGTCGAGCCCTGGAAATTCAGGTTGTGGTTGCCGGTCTGGGAGACGGTGACACGTCGATAGGAGGCATTGTTTGCCTGGTTACCTGCTGCCGAATCATCGAGGGCAACGTACTGTCCACTGACGAAGTAGAATGCGCCCGGATAGTTTGCCGAGAGGAGATCGGTTTCTTTGACCTGAACTCGACGACCGATGGTGCCCTGCCCGCCAGGAATGGGGGGGGCCGAGTACGGATAAGGGAAGAATCCGGTCGTGGCGTTGACCTGCGATCGAGGTCCGAGGTTACTCTGATTGCCATTGAGACCAGAGGAGTAGGGATCGGCACAGCCCGGGGTGAGGAAGGAGAGACAGCCGCCGCCACCGTTGCAGCCCGGACAGAGACCGGTGTTCTGAAGAGCGCAGAAGCCGTGTTTCAACCAGGAACTACCGATCTGAGTGAAGCGTCCGTCGTGCAGCCTCCACAGATCCTGAGCGATGACCGGGTGTTGGTTGTTGTTGGCGATCCAGTCGAGGTTTTCATCTCCGATGTTACAAGAGGTCGTGGCCACCGAGTAAGCGTAGATGGCTTCTCCAGCGACTGTGTTGGAACCGTACGCATTGGTCCCCGGCAGGGAACCTACAATCACGTCGGGTTGTGCCTGAACGACTCCAGCCATAAACACAAAAACGCAGGCGATGATGCAAATATATCGATACACTTTCCGTTTCCTCTCATTTTCACTTCATTGGCACGGGCACAAAATACCCGGGAGCCTGAAACCCCACCCAGGCAAACTCACGAAAGATCATGTTTCTTGGTGATAACTCGCTTCGTCGCGGACTAGTCCCGCTCTTCCCGGCAGTTCACGAGCAGATACAAACCCTCTTGTTCTCCGAAGATACGCCCTGCCAGAAGAGGTCAAATCACACTACCCACGGCGCCCAAAGGCGCCGCCTGGCCCCATTATCTCACAGGAGATCGCGTCCGTGAAGGGGGACTGATTCTGCGCGCGCCGCCAAAGACCTCCATTTTATCCCTTCAGAGCCATAAATTCGGATTTTGATGGTTCAATAACGTCTATCCCATCAAGGGGTTATGATTTGCCCACGGACCGGATATGTCGGTTTTCTGGGGCGCTGATGCCTTGCTCGCTGTTGACCGGGCATCCGTGATGGAGTCGAGGTCGAGGCGCGCAATCCGGTCCTGCGAAGATCGGCCGAAACAACGGGGGAGTGAACCTCCCGAACAGGAAAAAATGTCCGGTTCCGAAGAAATCGAACTCGCGACTCAACCGCCGGCAGGTCTCTGTGGCGCAGTGCTTCCGGTCGGGATGGCCACCGCAGTGGCGATGTGGACCGCCGGCTACATCGCCCGGTTGCCCTTCGTCGAGGTCTCTCCGGTGGTGCTTTTTTTCGTACTGGTGGCTGTACTGCTGATGGGCGGTAGATTCGCCGCTTCGAGACACTCCAACAGGATCCGCGCAGGGATTGTCTGCGGAGCCATCGCTGCAATTCTCGATCTGCTGGTACTGGGATCTTTCGTGATTCCCGAGGGACAAGAAGTTTCCACCGCACGGATGATGACGCTAGCGATGTCATTTCTGTTTTTCATCGCCATCTGCATCACCTTGGCAGTGCTCGGGGCTGCCAGCAGGAAAGCGGGTTCTTCGACTCGCGATCAGGGCGTCGAATTGATGACCTGGACCGCATTCAGTGCCACGCTGGTGCTGGTCGGAATCGGCGGTCTGGTGACCAGTGAGGAAGCGGGGCTGGCAGTTCCCGACTGGCCCGACTCGTTTGGCGGCAATATGTTCCTGTTACCTCTTTCACGCATGACAGGTGCCATCTACTACGAACACGCTCACCGGCTGTTCGGTGCTCTGGTGGGGTTGGTTACCGTATCACTGGCGGTCTATCTGTGGTGCTCGTCCTCCAGCAGATGGCTCAAGGCTCTGTCAGCATTCGCGGTCGTCCAGGTGATCGTCCAGGGGATCTTCGGTGGACTGAGAGTGACGGAGGTCGAATCCACGACGGTGATCGATGGCACGGTTTCCCAATGGGGCGAATCTTCACTCTCTCTGGTGTTGCGGGTGGTCCACGGTGTCGACGGACAGTTCTTTCTGGCGCTGCTGGCAGTGATCCTCACACTCGCTGGCAGTAACTGGCGAACAGCAACCGGTGGCTGCTCGGACCGGTACGATCGCTGGGGAAGCGTGGTGCTGGCTCTCTTAATCTCCACGCAGTTGTTGCTCGGTGCTCTCTCTCGCCACATCTCCAGGGACTGGGTGCTGTGGCACCTCTGTGGAGCGTTTGTGGTGCTGGCGGTGGTGGTTTTTCTCGGGGTGCGCGGAGGCCTTCCCACGAAGGCTCCGATGCGTGCCCGGATCGGGATACTGCTGGTGATCGCCACTACAGTGCAGGTGGCGCTGGGTTTTGCGACCCTCGCTGTCACCAGTGGCCAGGTCAGGATCGCTTCGAGCGGAGTTACCGAAACCCTGCTGGCGACCACACATCAGACGCTGGGAGCAGTGATCCTGGCCCTTGCCGCCTCGCTGCTGTGCTGGACCTTCAGACCGGTTCGCTGATGGGCCCCTCTCTGGCCCCGGGGAATTGAGCGATTTCGAGGCCAGAAAAACAGTCGGAATTTAGTCGAGTTCGTTTGGCCTGAAACCGAGTCGTTGCTAGCCTCTCCACTGATCGGCGAGACCGGTGTTGCCACGCGAGTTCTCGGCCGAGATGTATGTTGAAGATGGGCCAGGAGGAACTCCCCAACGATGAGTCGTGATCCGATCTTCCGTCCCTGGATGGACCAACTACTGAAGCTTCTCGGAGCCGGAGCTGCAGTGACCGGACTCTATGCCGTATTGATGGTCTACTTCGGTCTTTCGCCGAAGACCCTCAGTGCTGGTTACATGCCCCAACAACCGGTGCCCTACAGTCATGCACTGCACGTCGGCGAACTGGGGCTTGATTGTCGCTACTGTCACACCACCGTGGAGAGTGCCGCGTTCGCTGCCGTCCCTCCGACCCAGACCTGCATCAACTGTCACGAGAAGATCGCGCCGACGAGTCACAAGTTGGATCCGGTGCGCAACTCTTTCGTTTCCGGATTGCCGGTGCAGTGGATCAAGGTTCACGACCTTCCCGACTATGTTTACTTCAATCACAGTGCTCATGTCACTCGAGGAGTTTCGTGCGTCGAATGCCACGGTCGTATCGATCAGATGGAAGAGGTTCACCAGGTGAAACCCCTTAGCATGGGCTGGTGTTTGGGATGTCATAGAAATCCGGCTTCCCATCTGCGACCCGTTGATCGGGTGACCGATCTCGACTGGGGACTGGATCGCACCGAAGAGGAAAAAGCGGCGCAGGGAAACGAAATCATGAAGGGCCTGGGGTTGATCGATGAGTCGGGACTGCCGACCACTCGCTTGACCCTCCTGACGAATTGTTCCACATGTCATCGATGAATAAAGAAATCGGCACGAAGCCGGGCAAGGCACTCTGGCGCAGCCTCGACGAGTATGCGGACTCTCCCGAGTTCCGCACGCTGCTCGAGAAAGAATTTCCGAATCATGCTCCCGAGTTGTTCCATTCCACCTCGCGCCGACATTTCCTGAAAGTGATGGGAGCCTCCATGGCTCTGGCGGGGGGACTCGCTGGATGTCACTGGCCACAGCAGCAAATTCTTCCACACACCAGCCGTCCACAGGGCAGAGCACCTGGAGTTCCGGTTACTTATGCTTCCTGCTGGGAGCAGCAGGAAGTTGCCGAGGGGGTACTGGTCACCAGTTACGATGGCCGACCGATCCGGGTCGATGGCAATGGAGATCACCCGTTCCAGAGCGGGGCGGCAACCTCGCAGATTCAGGCCAGTGTACTGGGTCTCTATGACCCGGGGCGAAGTTCCGAACCGAGCCACGACAAAGCAGGCCATCGAGTCGCCGCCGGTTGGGATGAAGCCGCTGAGATGCTTCGGGCTGCCGGTCGCGCCGGGAAGCTCTCGATACTGGCGGCTCCGTCATCTTCACTGGCCCTTGCGATGATGCGAAAGCGATTTTTACGGCAAGTCCCCTCAGCCCAATGGCATGAATGGGCTCCGATCCATCGCGATTCGGAAAGGCTAGGCACGGAGCAACTGTTCGGACGACCGATGCGTCCGGTGGCAGACCTGTCGGCGGCCCGCGTTCTAGTTTGCCTCGATGCGGATCCGCTGATGAATCATCCGGCGAGTCTTGCCCATAGCAGCGCTTGGGCTGCGCTTCGCACATCCGCCGATGATGACGAGCCGCTATTGAGTCGGGTCTACTCGGTGGAGAGTACTTTGTCGGTGACCGGCAGTGCTGCCGATATCAGGATTCCGGCACGTACCGCAGATATCGCGAAAATCGCTGCGCAACTGGCAGCGGCCACGGGAGTGCCCTTACCCGCTGATGTCTCTTCCATCGTCGATGCGGCGGAGCCCGCAGATCAACAGATCTTGCAGATGGCTGCCGATTTGAAATCGCATCCCGGGAACTGCCTGGTCATGGCAGGTGATCGACAGCCTGGTGTCGTACATGCGCTGGCGCATGCCATCAACATCGGACTCGGTGCGGTTGGGAAGACCCTTCGATTTGCGGAAGTCGAGCGTGGCGAGCGACCAACTCACATCGATGACCTGGAGTTGCTGGCCAATCAAATTCGCAGCGGCGAGGTCGAGACCCTGCTGTTCCTCGGCACCAATCCAGTTTATGACGCACCCGCCATCAACGAGTCATGGAATGATCTCATCGAAAAGGTGCCGCTGTCGATTCACGTCGGAGATCACGAAGATGAGACCGCAAGAGCTTGCCAGTGGCATCTCAACGGAACCCATTTCCTCGAGGAATGGGGTGAGGGACGTAGCTGGGACGGCACAATAACCCTGAGACAACCCCTGATTGCTCCGCTCTATGACGGTCGTAGTTCCATCGAACTGTTGAGTCTTCTTCTCGATGACAAACCTGAATCCGGACATGACATGGTTCGTGGAGTTCTGGAACCGATGGCTGGCGCCGATGCAGATGCATCGTGGAGAAGTTGGCTCCACGGGGGATTCATCCCTGGAAGTTCCAATACCGTCGATAGTGCTCCCCAGATGCGCGGTGGGTGGGGTGCAGCGCTCGAGAGTGACATGCAGGCACCCGAGGGCGATGAAATCGTCTTCCTGGCCGACCATTGCCTCTTCGATGGTCGCTATGCCAACAATGGCTGGTTACAGGAACTGCCCGATCCCATCAGCAAGGTGACCTGGGATAACTGCGCTCTGATCGCTCCTAGCAAGGCGACAGAGATGGGAGTGAAAACCGGCGATCTGATCCAGTTGTCGACGGGAGGTCGGGAACTGGAGATGCCCGCCTTCATCCTGCCGTGCATGAACTCAAGTACGGTGGCGGTCGCTCTCGGCTATGGCCGTTTGCTTTCCGACCGTGCCGCAGGAAGACTGTCGCGCAAACCCTCGCTCTACCAGATCGCAGATGGTGTTGGGTTCGATACCTATCAGTTGCGCACCATGGAGGCGATTCGTGCTGGATATGCGCCCGTCAGTGTTTCTCGTACATCGGGTACTTACGAACTGGCGACCACACAGGATCACAATCCGATTCGGCCTGACGATTTCATGGGTGACCTCGAGTTCAACGAGGAACAGCGTCGCATCGGAGAATTTGCTCGTGTTGTCGAGACGGGGTTTGCACCTGATGCGGGCGATGTTGCCGCTCAGGTTCAGGAGGCTGGACCTCATCACCCTGCTCTGGAGAGCCTCTGGACCGAACACGAATACAAGTCCCATCGCTGGGCGATGACGATCGACTTGAATCTTTGTACAGGTTGCAGTGCCTGTATGGTGGCGTGTCAGTCGGAGAACAATATCGCCGTGGTCGGTAAGGACGAAGTCGCCTACGGACGCGAGATGCACTGGATAAGGGTCGACCGGTACTTCAGCGGCGACGATATTGACAATCCTGAGGTGGTGCATCAGCCGTTGACCTGTAATCAGTGCGAGAATGCACCGTGCGAGCAGGTTTGTCCCGTGGCGGCAACCGTGCACAACGAAGAGGGCCTCAACGACATGGTCTACAACCGGTGCATCGGTACCCGGTACTGCAGCAACAACTGTCCTTACAAGGTCCGTCGTTTCAACTACTTCAATAACACCAAGTCGCCCTCTCCGACGGAGCAGATGGGATACAACCCGGCGGTCACCATTCGATCCCGCGGGGTGATGGAGAAGTGCACTTACTGTGTTCAGAGGATCAATTCTTCGAAGATCAGTGCTCATAACGAGGGCCGTGAGATGGTCGATGGCAACGTGTTGCCGGCTTGCGCTCAGACCTGTCCGACTCGAGCCATCACCTTTGGAGATCTTGCAGATCCCAAGAGTCAGGTGAGTGCGACCCAGAAGTCGCATCGTGCTTACAAGATGCTTGCCGAATTGAATGTCAAGCCGCGCACGTCCTACATGGCCAAACTGCGCAATCCGGCGACCCGAGAAGAGGGGTGAGGGGGATGAAGGAACTCCTCGATAAACTGGGCCCCATCCTGCGACCCGAGTTCACGGGTAACGCAGAGAGTCCCGAGATCGATAACACTGCCTATTCTCCCGACAATCGGACTCCACTCTTAACCGGTAGCGACGACAACACGACCATCTCCGACAAGGTGTGCCAGATCGTCGAACAGAAGCCGACGATCGGCTGGTGGATGTTCTTCCTGCTGTCTTTCTCGGTGCTTGGATTGCTGGGGGTGTTCGTTCCATTCCTGATCTTCTGGGGGGTGGGAACCTGGGGTGTCAACAATCCTGTTGGGTGGGGATACGCCATCGTGAATTTCGTTTTCTGGATTGGGATCGGGCATGCAGGCACACTCATTTCCGCGATCCTGTTCCTGTTCAGGCAGAAGTGGCGAACTTCCATCAACCGTGCTGCCGAGGCGATGACGATCTTCGCGGTCATCTGTGCCGGATTGTTCCCGGGCATCCACGTCGGGCGTGCCTGGTTCGCGTACTGGATGTTCCCGATCCCCAACCAGATGGAACTGTGGCCCAATTTCCGCAGTCCGCTGTTGTGGGACGTCTTCGCGGTCGGCACCTACTTCACGGTTTCGTTGATGTTCTGGTACATGGGAATGATGCCAGACCTGGCGACTCTCCGTGATCGAGCAAAGCACCCCCTGAGGAAGGTCGTCTACGGAATCCTGGCAATGGGATGGACCGGGTCCCATCGCCATTGGCACGTCTACGAGCGGGCTTATCTGCTGCTGGCAGCTCTGGCGACCCCGCTGGTGCTTTCGGTGCACTCGGTTGTGTCCTTCGACTTCGCCGTTTCTCAGGTAGCCGGGTGGCACTCGACGATTTTCCCGCCCTATTTCGTCGCCGGGGCGATCTTCAGTGGATTTGCCATGGTGATGACACTGCTGGTTCCGGCACGGCAGTTCTTCGGGCTGAAGGACGTGATCACTCTCAAACACCTCGAGAACATGAACAAGATCATCATGCTCACCGGCATGATCGTCGGGTATTCCTACGCACAGGAGTTCTTCATCGCATGGTACAGCGGGGTGAATGTCGAGAAATTCGCCTTCATCAATCGTGCCTTTGGACAGTATGCCTGGGCCTACTGGATCATGGTCTCCTGCAACGTTCTGTCGCCACAGATCTTCTGGTTCAAGAAGATGCGGACCAGTCTCGTGGTGATGTTCATCGTCAGCATCTTGGTGAACATCGGTATGTGGTTCGAACGCTTCGTCATCGTCGTGACGAGCCTCGCCAACGACTACACCCCCAGTGCGTGGGACTACTACACCCCGAAACTTACCGACGTGGCCATCATGCTGGGATCCTTCGGCCTCTTCTTCACACTGTTCGCCCTTTTCTGTCGTTTCATGCCCTTTGTTGCCATGACCGAACTGAGGGGGGTCCTGGCAGCGGCAACTCATTCCACTTCGACGGCTCCCGATGACACTTCGGGAAAACCCGCGGCCGGGTCGTAGGCGAGAATGGAGATGAATACCGAGATGTTGGACACGCCCGCAGTGGAAACGATTACCGCCGAGGATTCCGTAGATCCGAAGCCGGTATTGATGCTTGCAGAGTTTGAAACCGCCGATCTGTTGCTGGTAGCAGCAGCACAGGTTCGTGATCAGGGATTTCGCCTCTGGGACTGCCACACCCCTTACCCGGTTCATGGCCTCGATGGCGCGATGGCAATCCGTCCCACCTTGCTGCCCTGGATCGTTCTGGGTGGAGGTGCCCTCGGGTTCTGCGGCGGTATGCTGATGCAGGGCTGGATGAACGCTGTCGATTACCCGTTCCTGGTCAGTGGAAAACCGTTCTGGAGCATTCCTGCGAGCATACCCGTAGGCTTCGAGATGACCATCTTGTTCGCCGCTATTGGTTCCTTCTTTGGCATGTTGCTGCTGAATGGGCTGCCGCGATTGTATCGACCGCACTTCCGCAGTGATCGGTTCCGCCGTGCCACTTCGGATCGGTTCTTCATCAGCATCGATGGTCGTGATCGCCGCTTCGACGTCGAGTCGAACGCCAGACTCCTTGGGGAGCTCGGCGCGACTGCGGTGGAAGTGATCGAGGAGTAGAACCATGGCATTAAAACCGCGCGATACCGAGGTGCCTGGTTGGATCATCGCCGTGATCATCGTGGTGAATCTGTTCTTGCTGGTGCCGCCGGTGCTGGTCGCCAAGGCCCGGTTCGCGACATCCAGATCCACTCGTCTCCATCTCTTCTATGACATGGATCAGCAGAAAAAGTTCAAGGAGCAGTCTGCGAACCCGCTCTTTGCGGATGGCCGTTCGATGCGTCTTCCCGTCGCTGGAACGGTGGCCAGGGGAGAACTGAACGCGGACGAGCATTACTACTGGGGCACCCAGGACGGGGAATGGGCCAAGGATTTTCCACCCCAGATCGAGGTCAACTCGGCACTGCTCGAACGAGGTGCGCAGAGGTTTGCAATCTATTGCACTCCCTGTCACGGTCTTTCCGGGCACGGAGATGGAATGGTGCCGCGTCGGTCCGCTGCATCCGATTATGGCGCCTGGCTGGTTGCCGATCTTTCCTCGGAGAAGGCACTGGCTCACCCCATCGGTGAAATTTTCAACATCACCGGTTACGGATTCAACACGATGCCCGGCTATCGATCCCAGGTTTCACCGGAAGATCGCTGGGCCCTCGTCGCTCACGTGAAGGCGTTGCAGTTCAGCCAATCGGTGGATATTGCCGAAATCCCCCGACAGGAACGCCAACGTCTCGAGCAACTACCAGTCCCCGCCAAAGATGACTCAGGATCGACTCCTGTCAAAGAATCCGGGACCGATTCCCGGCAGGGGAGGTAGCACAGATGGGACACGGTTCCACCATCGACCTCAGCACCGAGAATAGAACCCTCGGGAGTCTCTCCGGCAAGTTGATAGGCTTCGGAGCCGTGCTGGCGGCGTTTGGTCTCGTCGGTACCTTGTTGCTCGGGATGCTCGAGGGGGCGTTCGACGAGGCACCAGCGCAGTCGCATGAATCCGCTGCTTCTCACGGCCAGTCTGATCCAGGCACTGCCCCTTCCGCAGCTCAACAACAGCACCCCGCAGCGCAAGAGAAGCATCATGAAGTGATTCATGGGTTCGTTACTGAATGGAGCATCTGGCATCCGTACCTGGTCAGTGTCTGCTTCTTTCTCACCGTGACTCTCGGGGCACTCTTCTTCGTGCTGACCCATCACGTCACAAATGCCGGATGGAGTACGGTTGTTCGGAGGATTGCCGAGGGGGTTTCGAGGAACGTCGTGTTGATGGCACTCATCTTGATCCCGATCGTGACACCCGGGCCGATGGGTCAACTTTACAAGTGGTTCCAGCCAGATCCCTCGGACGAGATCATCGCGGTGAAGGCATCGTATCTGGACTATGACTGGTTCCTGGTGCGCCTCGGTTGTTACTTCCTCATCTGGACGATTCTAGCCTGGGGATACCATCGATCTTCGGTTGCCCAGGACCAGGACGGGGATGTCAGGCGCACCTCGAGGATGTCCAGTTTCAGCCCGCTGGGAGTTCTGCTCTTTGCTCTGAGTATCACCTTTGCGGCCTACGATCTCTTGATGAGTCTCGACGCCCACTGGTTCAGTACCATCTTCGGAGTCTACATCTTCGCAGGTAGTGTGCTCTCCTTCCATGCGCTGCTGGCTTTGCTGATCGTCTGGCTGCAGGCGAATGGTCGCTTGACGCGAGCCATCACCGATGACCACATGCAGGACATCGGCAAGATGATGTTCGCCTTCACCGTTTTCTGGGCCTACATCGCGTTCAGCCAGTACATGCTTCTGTGGTACGCGAACATCCCGGAAGAAACGATCTGGTTCTTGCGTCGACAGAGTACATGGATGTGGGGATTCTGGGGCTGGATGCTCATCATCGGCCGTTTTTTCGTCCCCTTCCTGTTCCTGATGTCGAGACACATAAAGCGCAAGCGTTTGACCATCACCATCGGTGCGCTGTGGATGCTCGCGATGCAGTGGGCTGATATGTATTACCTGGTGATGCCGCAGATTTCCAATGGCCAGCAATTCCCCTTCAAGATGGTCGATGTCACCATCGTTCTCGGAATGGCGGGCGTGTACATCATCGGCCTGGCGCTCTCACTCAGAGGGCATTCATTGATCGCAGAGCGAGATCCGCGGATGCCGGAGTCGCTGGCATTCGAGAATGCTTAGAAAGGAGTCCGAAGTGAGTCAAGAAGAAATCACGACTGTCGAGATCGCTCCCGGCTCCGATGACGATCCGAGTGTGGCTCCGACCTGGTATGGAGCAGTGATCTTCCTGATCGTGTTCCTCTTCACCGTCTACTTGCTCGTGTTCCTTTCCGATCGTGAGAAGGAACTCGTATTCGATGACTCGATTCGAAGAGAAAACCGCTCGCTTCATGAAGTGCGAATATTGCAGAATTCACAACTCGACTTTTACACCTGGACCGACAGGGAGAACAACAGGGTTTCCGTGCCTCTGGAGCAGGGTCGCCAGGAGGTTCTCAGGAGGTTCGGGAATACCTCAGAGCGTTAGAGAGATGGCAATGTTGATCAGCAACCAGAACTCGAAAACGATCGATTCTGCCCGGTTCTTGCCGGGGAGTTGCTCGTTGCGATGGGTGTTGTGCCTGTTGCTGTTTTTCCCCATCTCGCTTCCGGGACAGATGCCACCGGTCGCACCTGGAGAATACGTAAATCCAGAACTCGATCCTGTACTTCGGTCCATCGATGGGTTGACGATTCATGACCGACTCGGTCATCGATTGCCTTTCGAACGGGCGGTCCGGCTCGAGTCTGGAGAGCGAGTGGCTCTCGGGAAACTGTTCGAAACCAATCGGCCGGTGATCCTGAACCCGGTCTACTTCTCCTGTCCGATGCTGTGCAATCTGGTGGTGGAAGGTCTGATCGACTCCGTTGCTGCTTGCGGACTGAAAATCGGCGAGGACTTCGATGTGATCACCATCAGCATCGATCCCCGAGATTCCGCCGCCGATGCACGCAATCGAGAGAACTTGCTGGTTGAGGCGCTGCAGGAGGCTGCAATCCTCTCCGGATCGGATGTATCCGGTGCCCGTGAGGGATGGAGTTTCCTGACCGGGAAACAATCAGATTTGAAGGCGATCGCCGACTCGGTGGGATTCGATTACCGCTGGAACGATTACAACAAAGAGTATGCCCATGGATCTGGAATCTTCATCCTGAGTCCGGATGGCATCCTGACCCAGACCATCAAGGGGATCAGTTACGAGCCACAAACTCTTCGTCTCGCACTGGTCGAGGCTTCCGATGGCAAGATCGGAAGTTGGCTCGATGGCATCGTCCTCACCTGTTTTGTTTACGACCCTTCCAAGGCCCAGTACGGACCCGCTGCGCTCAAGATGATGCGCCTGGGTGGAATACTGGCAATGGTGGGATTGGCTGGTTTCTTGTACCTCCTGTGGCGAAGAGGCCCTCGAGTTGTAGATCCGGTGATCTCGGCCAAACCACCAGGAGAGCAGTTGCCGTCATGAATTCCCTGTTCACGATGCTGGCTCAGAGCAAACCGACTTTCTGGCTTCCGAAGCCGGTTTCCAACTTTGCTGGACCGGTCGACGGTGACTTCTACTTCGTCTACTGGGTTTCCATGTTCTTCCTGGTGCTGATCACGGCGTTGCTGGTGTATTTCATGTGGAAGTTCCGGACTCCTCCGGGAGCACATGCTCAGAGCCAGACGGACCATCACCTGATGCTGGAGGTGGTGTGGACCGTGATCCCCCTGATTCTTTCGCTGATGATGTTCTGGTACGGGTATCGAGGATACGTGGCGATGCAGACCGCTCCTTCTGATGGAATCTCGATCATCGCAGAAGCTCAGAAATGGGCCTGGAACTTCTCTTATGCTTCCAATGGCGCAGTGATTCCCGGAATGTCCGACGACTTCAACGATGTGCGTGAGAAAGTTCGATCCGGCGAGTTCACTGCCGATGAAGCAGCCGCTGCCGAGGACAAGATCCTCGAGAAGGCAGGTCTCCATGTCCCGATGGGAGTGCCCATCGACATCACAGTGATGGCTGCAGATGTTCTTCATGCCTTTTACATTCCCGCGTTTCGGGTCAAGAAAGACTGTGTTCCTGGAAGAACAGGCAAGGTGTGGTTCATCGCCAACGAAGCGGGGATCTACGACCTCTATTGTGCGGAGTACTGTGGGCAGGGTCACTCGAAGATGCACACCAAGGTCGTGGTCCACGAAACGGTCGAGGAGTACGAGAAATGGCTCGAAATTGCCGGTTCGTATGACGAGACGCTGCCGTTCGATCAAAACGGTGCGATCGTCTGGAAACGGCGGGGGTGCATCTCCTGCCATAGCGTCGATGGTTCCAAGAAGGTAGGTCCGTCCTGGAAGGACATGTTCGGTTCGATGCGGAAATTTACGGCCATCGGGAGACCCGGGGAGTTGGTCGCCGATGAAGCCTACATCGAGGACTCGATCCGATATCCGATGAACCGGATCGCAGATGGCTATCCACCTCAGATGCCAGTGGTGAAACTCACCGAAAAAGAAATCCTCTGGGTCATCGAATACATCAAGTCCCTGGGACAGAACTCCGGGGGGGCACAGAATCCCCGGAAGGAGAACTAGCATGAGTCAGCCTCCAATGGACGCACAATCCGATCCACAAGGCCTGGCGCCGCCAGTGTCTGCTCCTGTCGAGGCAACCGGTCCCAGTTATCTGACGGTAACGAAGACCATCTCCTCCTGGGCATTCACTCTCGATCACAAACGCATCGGGGTCATGTACCTCATCGGTGTGCTGTTGATGTTCCTGCTCGGCGGGCTCATTGCCATGCTGATCAGAACCGAGCTGTTTTCGCCTCTGGCATTGATCACTCCGCTGTTTGCCGACACGGTCGAAGCGCAGGCGGATATGTACAACAAGTGGTTCACCACCCACGGGGCCATCATGGTTTTTCTGGTGATCATTCCGGGTGTTCCTGCGGCGCTCGGCAACTTCGTCCTGCCGTTACTGCTGGGCGCAAAGGATGTCGCGTTTCCAAAGTTGAATCTGGGTTCCTTTTACCTGTGGGTGACGGGTGCGGTGTTCTTCCTCTACGTTCTCCTCACCGGAGGATTGGATACCGGGTGGACCTTCTACACTCCCTACAGTGCCGAGTCCGGGACGGCTGTGATTCCAGCCCTGATGGGGGTCTTCATACTCGGTTTCTCGAGCATCTTCACAGGACTCAATTTCATCGTGACGATCCACAAGATGCGTCCGCCAGGGATGACCTGGTTCAAGATGCCGCTGTTTTTGTGGGCGACCTACGCCACAGCGGTGATGCAGGTGCTGGCAACTCCGGTGATAGGAATCACCGTGTTGCTGCTGATTCTCGAGAGAACCCTGGGAATCGGCATCTTCGACCCGAGAAACGGCGGGGATCCGGTGCTGTTCCAGCACTTCTTCTGGTTCTACAGCCATCCGGCGGTCTACATCATGATCGTTCCGCCGATGGGGATCGTCAGTGAGTTGATTGCGGTTCACAGTCACAAGAGGATCTTCGGATACACCTACATCGCATTTTCCTCGGTGGCGATCGCTATCTTCTCGTTCCTCGTCTGGGGCCATCACATGTTCACCAGCGGGCAATCGACCACGATGAACATCATCTTCAGTGGCATCACCTTCTCGGTCGGGCTTCCGTCCGCCATCAAAATCTTCAACTGGATCGCGACGATGTACAAGGGTGCCATAAGCCTCAACACGGCGATGCTCTACGGCATCTCCTTCATCTTCTTGTTTACGATCGGAGGGCTCACCGGGTTGTTCCTGGCGGTTCTCACCATCGATACCCATCTACATGACACCTACTTCGTGGTGGCACATTTCCATTACGTCATGATGGGTAGCGGGTTGATCGCATTTATCGGGGGACTGCATCACTGGTGGCCCAAAATGACAGGAAAGATGTTCAGCGAGTACTGGGGGAGAATCGCCTGCGGGCTGGTATTTGTCGGATTCAATCTCACGTTCATACCTCAGTTCGTGATGGGATCACTCGGCATGCCACGGCGCTACTACACCTACGCCGACAAGTTCGAGGGCTATCACCAGCTCTCGACGATGGGTTCCTACGTCATGGCCGTGGGCTTCTTCCTCATCGCTTACTACCTGATCCAGTCGCTGGTTTCCGGCAAGAAGGCACCGCCTAACCCCTGGGGTGGAAATAGCCTCGAGTGGCACACGACATCACCACCTCCGTTGTTGAACTTCGACGAGGTTCCTGTTGCGACCGATCCGTATGACTACGAGAACCTGGAGTACGACCCGGCCACTGGCAATTACGAGACTACAAAGGTGGGTTGAGGCTCCAGAAAGACGGGAGAACAGATGAGCGGCGACGCACATCCGAACGAGTCGAAGCAGCAAGCCGGGCATGATGAAGATCATGCTGGCGGGCATGGTGATGGGCATGGTCACTCCCCGTACCAGGCGCACCACTTCGATACGATGAAGCAGCAGTTCGAGGCGGGGAAATTGGGGATGTGGCTTTTTTTGGCCACGGAGGTGCTGCTCTTTGGTGGGTTGTTCTGCTTCTACGTAGTCACCAAATCCAACAATCCAGAACTGTTCAAATGGGGTCACCACTTCCTCGATAAACGGTGGGGAGCGACCAATACGATGGTACTTCTGTTCTCCTCGTTGACGATGGCGTTGGCGGTCCGCGAGGCGCAACTGGGCAGAAAGAACCGGATCCTCTTCTTCCTGGGTTTGACCTTCCTGTGCGGGGGTGCCTTCATGGGGATCAAGTACGTCGAGTACTCCAAGAAGTTCCACGAGGGACTCTTCCCGGGGCAGTACTTCGTCTACGGAAATGTCATCGATTCCGAGGAGGCGCGTGTACATCAGCAGGAGGAGGATCTCCTCGCCCATGCGGATCTGGACTTGCCTGTTGCCTCGGTCGTGATCACGGATCCCAAGACCAGGGGACTGGTTCTCCAGCCGGGACTTCCTCCATCAGGCCTGTCCTCTTCTGCTCGAGAAATTGAACATGGAGACGAGAGTTCCGGAGAGCATGAAGCCATCGATGGTGGGGATACTCCCGGGCTGGCCATTGCGCCATCACACTTGCCGCCAGGACCACGCCCTGCCAATGCGCATATCTTCTTCAGTATTTACTTCTGTCTCACAGGATTGCACGGGATTCACGTGTTGATCGGGATGGCAGTAATGGTGTGGTTGGCGGTTCTGGCGTGGCAGGGTCGTTTCGGACCCGGCTACTTTACCCCCGTTGATCTCGGTGGACTCTACTGGCACCTGGTAGATCTGATCTGGATTTACCTGTTCCCATTGCTCTACCTGGTGGAATAGGAGCACCGTTGGATACCATCCTCGATAACGTCGATATTCTGATCCTGTCGGCAGCGTTCCTGAGCCTCATCGCCACCGGTGTGGTCTTCAACATCATGCGCAAAGAGGAGAGCCCGCATCCCGAGTTTGGACACATGACCGGGCCTACCTTGTTGCTGGTGATTCTGACGATGCTGCTGTTTTTGACCTGGTTGACAGTGGCGGTCTCGTATCTCGATCTGGGTGGATTGAACGTTGTGGTGGCGATGGGTGTGGCAACCATCAAGGGCAGCCTGGTGGCACTGTACTTCATGCACTTGCGCTGGGATCGTCCCTACAATGCGATCATCTTCGTTGCATCACTATTGTTCCTGGGGGTCTTCCTGGGTTTCGCCCTGCTAGATACTGCCGAATACAATCCGTCTCTGATCGATGATCCTTTCCTAAAGATTCCTGTCGAGCAATACGGGGCCGAACAGGGCTAGTGCGGAGTTCGGGTGGCCTCGGGGCAATCAAGAACGGGGGAAGGGGATAAAGCATCGCGGCCCCCTCCTTCGCCATTGCTGGCTCGGATGGGAATGCAACTGTTCCTGATCTCGCTGGCGATTCTGTTCGTCTCCAGCATTGTCGCCATCGTCATCATCCGAAACAGTAACCCCAACTGGGGTATTGGTGCTCCGAGAATCCCTGACCTGGCCTGGCTCAGCACCGGAGTGTTGTTATTGGTGAGCGTCTTTTCCCAGGCGGGACTGGCAGCGGTTTGTCGTGACTCGATCCGTTTCTTCCGCTTCTGCATGGTGCTGGTGCTGATACTGGGATTCCTGTTTTTATTTCTTCAGGAACAGGTGTGGCGGCAGATGCTGTCTGCTGGAGAAGAGAGTTCCTTCAGTGCTTCGAGCAGCCTTCATGGCTGGAGCATCTACGTGCTGGGACTATTGCATGCTCTACACGTCGCCGGAGGTCTGATCTTTCAGGGATATGTGACCACACATACCCTGCGCGGAGGGTACTGGAGCCTCCATTGCGAGGCGGTACGCCACGTGAATTTTTACTGGCACTTTCTCGATGCGGTGTGGATTGGGCTGTTCGCGTTCTTGCTATGGCTCGCCTAGGGATCGAGCAACGGGATCTCCCGAGCATGAATCGCAAACCAGGATGTGATGACGTGGCCAACAGGATCCAGTGGTGATCCGGCCGGTTGAATCGAGGTGGGATCGGTCGGGATCCGTGCGCTCCATCGACCGCCCTGTCGCGTGACCACGACCCTCGACAGGTTGGCTCGGTCCCCTTCAGGCGGTCTCGGATCATACGGATAACGGGGTCGATCGACCAGTCGATAGGGGCTATAGGGCTCCTTCTTGTAGTAGCGTCGGTGGCTCTCGACCATTCCCAGTACGTCCGTTTCTGGATGGGATTGGCGCCAATTGGACCAACTGGTCAACTGAAACGGGATCAGATCCAACCATTCTCCTGCTCGATCTCCGGAGATGACTTTCCCGTCGGTTGGACTCCACAGGCTCTCGTGGGGCCGACCTCCCGGTCCGAGCCGTTCGTGGATGAGCATGCAACAATCCACTACCAGTCCGCTCGAGCCAAACATCAGCGGTTCGGAGTTGTCGGAAGCCGGTCTCCTGAAGACGGTGGTGGTCTCGGAGATCGGATGGTGGACGACGCAGATCGGTATTCCGCCAAACACGTCATTGACCACCTCGTGCCACTGAAGGACTCGCAGCGGATAAGCACGAGCCTTTCCATCGATGACGACCCCGATCACCTCACTCGTTGAGATGAGGAATCGGGTTCTGAAATTTTTACCCAGTTCGTCGACGGTGTCTGTGTCCCATATCGGGGGTTCATCGATGGGGAGCACTTCCTCGGGAGCTCCGAATCGAGTGAGGGTGGGGTCGGAACGCAGATCGGGAGTGAGTTTGAATCCGTTCGAGAAAGACGCATCCGGGCCGAGATTCTTGCGCTCCTCGATGGCGCGCATCAGTGGAGGGATTCGCCACACGAGCACTGCGGCGCACATCAGGACCAGCAATCCCATCAACCACAGCGGTGGCATCATGCGTGGACGACCAGAGCCAGGTTGCGACTCTTTTTCGAGGGCCATCAGGAAATACTCGGGTTAGCGACAAGAGCGCCGAGAACCAGGGGAAGGTAGAGCAGACTGGCGAGGAATAGACTCCTTGCCGCAGAACGCCGGCGTGTTCGTGCCAGCGAGAAGGCACGATAGGTGAGGTAGGCACCGGCTGCTGTCGCCACCGCGAGGTATCCAGCTCCGGCGGCACCGACAAGGACCGGGATCAGGCTTACCGCCCACAGCAGCAGCGACCAGATCAGGGCAATTCTGGCAGTGCGGTGTCCTTCGGGATCGATCACCGGGAGCATGCGGAAGCCTGCCCGTTCGTATTCCTCCCGATGCATCCAGGCGATGGCGAGAAAGTGTGGGATCTGCCAGAAGAACAGAATTGCAAACAGCGACAGCCCGACTGGATGCTGGATGGGAGCACCGGTGCCACACCAACCGATGAGCGGGGGTAAGGCTCCGGGGATCGCACCGAAAATGGTGTTGAGGGTCGATCTTTTCTTCATCGGTGTGTAGACGAGGATGTAGAGCACCAAACTCAGTATTCCCAGTAGCGATGCCAGTCCATTTCCGCACAGGTAGAGAAGCAGGGTGCCGATCACTCCGGTGCTGATGGAGTAGGCCATGATGACCTTGCCGCCGATGCGACCGGTGGCGGTCGCTCGAGAGGCGGTCCTGCGCATCAGTTGATCGGAAGCTCGTTCCCACCACTGGTTCAGAGCATTGGCGGCTGCCGCCAGCAGTGCAGTGCCCCCGGCCACTCCCAGCAACTGGATGAGCCGCTCGAGCATCTCCGGCGTGGTCAAACCGTACTGGGCTCGGGGAAGAAAGGGCCATGCAGCAGCGACACCGAGCGCCGCTGTGATGACGACCAGTAGCGTCAGTCGCGGCTTGGCGAGCTGGTACAGGTCGGAGGCCAGTCCGGGGACAGTTGGGCCCGTTATGCCTGAATTGTCGTGTTCTTCCGCCTGCGGCGATGGTGTCACACCAACTCCTCTCCCGATCACTGCAACCCGGAGTGTAGGGGTAGAAGGAAGACACGACCACCGGAGCCGGGCAGTGGTCGGGATTGCTTGACGGGGGTGCTTCCAGTGGCGAGAATGCAATGAGGACCAAAATGGTACTGATTCGTTGAAATGACGCATCAGGCCGCTTGAGAGCTTCTGTCGGGGATTAGAGCCTCTTTCCCTGCTTCCACTAGTGATGGGAGGCTGCCGGTGTTTCGGATCACCAAACAAACAGATTACGGAATTCTCATCCTCACCTCACTGGTGCAGGGATCGATGTCTCTGACTGCGGCAGATCGGGACGAGACTGAATCGACCCGTCTGCTGTCGGCTCCCGAGATCGCGGCCGTGACGGGACTTTCGTTACCCAATGTCAGCAAGATTCTCAAGGCGCTGGTTCGCGGTGGAGTTCTCGAGTCGCTCAGGGGTGTCCAGGGAGGATATCGACTCCTTCGGGATCCGCACTGGATCACGATTCAAGAGATCATCGAAGCTCTCGATGGGCCCATCTCGCTGACGCAGTGCGCCGATGCGGGACCCGACGAATGTGATGTCGGGAATTTCTGTCCGATGAGTGCCAACTGGCGCTACATCAACGATCGCGTCCGGGAAACGCTCGAGGGAATCACGCTGGCACAGATTTCCGTACCGGGAGGGGTACTCGCCATGGTTGCAGGGCAAGAGTCAGAGGATCCGATGGAGGAAAGAGATGTCTGAAGCCAAAGAGCTACAGGAACTTGCTGACAAGGAATACGAGTTTGGATTCGTCACCGATGTCGAATCCGATTCCATCCCTGCTGGACTCGACGAAGAGACGATTCGCGAGATCTCTCGTCGCAAGGATGAACCGGATTGGCTGCTGGAGTACCGTTTGAAGTCGTATCGCTACTGGCTCACCATGAAAGATCCTTCGTGGGCCAAGGTCGATCGAAATGTCATCGACTATCAGAAGATCATCTACTACAGCGCACCGAAGCCAAAAAAGGAGTTAAAGAGCCTCGACGAGGTCGATCCTGAACTGCTCGATACCTTCGAGAAACTGGGAATCTCGCTCGACGAGCAGAAACGTCTCTCCGGCGTCGCTGTCGATGCGGTCTTCGACAGCGTGTCCGTGGCGACAACCTTCAGCGACAAGTTGGCCGATCTCGGCATCATCTTTGGTTCCTTTTCCGATGCGGTGAAAAACCACCCCGAGCTGGTTCGCAAGTACCTGGGCTCGGTGGTTCCCTATACCGACAACTTCTTTGCCGCCCTGAATTCTGCGGTTTTCTCCGACGGTTCCTTCTGCTACATCCCCGCAGGTGTTCGTTGTCCGATGGAACTTTCCACCTACTTCCGCATCAACGCGGAAGGAACGGGACAGTTCGAGCGTACGCTCATCGTGGCCGATGAGCGTTCCACCGTTTCCTACCTCGAGGGATGCACGGCACCGATGCGAGACGAGAACCAACTTCATGCTGCTGTCGTGGAACTGGTGGCACTCGAAGATGCGACCATCAAGTATTCGACGGTGCAGAACTGGTATCCGGGCGATGCCGAGGGAGTCGGGGGCATCTACAACTTCGTGACCAAGAGAGGCCTGTGTAAGGGGGATCGATCGAAGATCTCCTGGACCCAGGTCGAGACTGGCTCGGCGATCACCTGGAAGTATCCATCCTGCATTCTCAAGGGTGATAATTCCGTCGGAGAGTTCTACTCCGTGGCTCTCACCAATAATTACCAGCAGGCTGATACCGGCACCAAGATGGTGCACATTGGCAAAGGAACCACCAGCACCATCGTCTCCAAGGGGATCAGCGCTGGTCACGGGCAGAACACTTACCGGGGCCTGGTCGATGTGAAAAAGGGTGCCGAGGGCGCACGGAATTACTCTCAGTGTGATTCGATGTTGCTGGGTGATCGATGCGGAGCTCACACCTTCCCGTATATCGAAGTTCGAAATCCGAGTGCCAAAGTCGAGCACGAGGCGACCACTTCGAAGATCGGAGAGGACCAGATCTTTTACTGCAACCAGCGTGGGATCTCCACCGAGGATGCTGTCTCGATGATTGTGAACGGATTCTGCAAGGAGGTGTTCAGTGAACTTCCGATGGAATTCGCAGTCGAGGCGCAGAAGTTACTCGCCGTGAGTCTCGAGGGGAGTGTTGGCTGATGAACCGGAAGAAGGATGAGATGTTACTCGATGTACAGGACCTCCATGTTTCCGTGGATGGTACCGAAATCCTTCGTGGATTGAATCTCCAGGTGAAGGCGGGAGAGGTCCACGCCATCATGGGACCAAACGGTTCCGGAAAGAGTACTCTCGCGAACGTGCTGGCTGGACGTGAAGAATACCAGGTGGATAGTGGAACCGTTCGCTACAACGGTCTTGATCTTCTTGAACTCTCCGCCGACGAGCGCGCTTGCGAGGGGATCTTCATGGCATTCCAGTATCCGGTTTCCATTCCCGGCATCTCGACCGCTTACTTCCTTCGTAGTGCACTCAATTCCATTCGACGCTATCGTGACGAATCAGAAGTGGATCCGATAGATTTCCTGGAGATGATCCGATCCAAAGTTGAGCTGGTCGGGATCGATGAAAAATTGCTCCAGCGTGCCGTCAATGACGGATTCAGTGGCGGAGAGAAGAAGCGCAACGAGATCCTACAGATGGCGGTTCTCGATCCGAAACTGGCGATCCTCGACGAAACCGATTCCGGACTCGACATCGATGCGCTGCGAATCGTTGCCGAAGGGGTCAACTCTTTGCGCGCAGATGATCGTGCTATCGTTGTGGTCACACACTATCAACGACTGCTCGATCACATCATTCCCGACCATGTTCATGTGCTCTCAGGAGGCAGGATTGTACGGTCGGGAGACAAGACCCTCGCACAAGAACTCGAACGTGATGGTTATGCCGGGCTCGGGGTGGATGACGCCAGGGCCGGAAGCAGGACCTAGGAGGCGCCTTGACACCTGAAGCTATCGATTCCTGGACTGAATCAGTACGCGCCACTGCGCAGCGTCTCAACAAGGCCGATGACGGTCTCCGTGGGCGACGTGAAGATGCTCTACAGCGTTTCCAGTCGAACGGGTTCCCTGGTCGTAAAGATGAAGAGTGGCGCTACACCCCGCTCAAGAAACTGGTCAACGGTCCGTGTCATCAACTATTGCCCGCTTCAACCCGGATCCCTGTTCAAGCAGACCTGCCCATCGAGGCGGCCGCCCGGGTTGTGCTCGTCAACGGTGAGTTTCAGGAACCACTTTCCGATTTCTCCTCTCTTCCGGCTGGAATCAAGATCGGTTCCCTGGCCAGTCTCCGGAAGCAAGACTCTGGCGCAATCGTCGACTTACTTTCCAGTTCTTTTCCACTGCAAGATCATCCTTTCCAGAGTCTTTCCGATGCGATGCTCGATGACGGCATCTGGATCGAGGTTTCCACTGAATGTCGTGATGAAGTGGCAACGATCCACATTCTGCATGCCTTCGATGGATCCCGGGGAGCGGGATCAGCTCATGTCACGGGGATCATCCGGTGCGCAGCGGGAACTCGGCTACGTGTGGTGGAAGAGGTCCGATCTGAAGGTGAAGTACTCGGGAACATCCGCTGGGGAGTGGCCCTGGCAGAAGACTCATCCCTCGACAGGGTCCGGGTCATTCGCCCGGGTTGCGATTCCGTTTTCCATGGCACGAGAGTCGTTCAGCAAGGTGGTTCTAACTTTCACGATCTGATGATCTGTGCCGGATCCAATCTGGTCCGCAACGAGGTGAATACCATCCACTCTGGACCACGTTGTCACGTCGAACTGCTGGGAGTATACGCGGCTCGGGGAATAGAAGTGGTCGACAACCACACCACTATCGAGCATGCGGTGGAAGATTGCACCAGCCGTGAGATCTACAGGGGAGTTCTATCCCAGAAGGGGCGTGGAATCTTCACTGGAATGATCCACGTCCATCCGGATGCTCAGCGAATCGATGCAAAACAGTCCAATGACACCATCCTCCTGTCTCGTGATGCAGAGATGAACTCCAGGCCTCGTCTGGAGATCTACGCCGATGACGTGAAGTGCACTCATGGGGCTACGGTAGGAGAACTGGATGAGGAAGCGCTTTTCTATCTCCGATCCAGGGGGATTCAACTGGACGAGGCCCGCAGGATGCTCGTCAGGGCTTTCGCTTCGGAGGTTCTTTCCGGGTTGGATCCAGAGGAGTTGCGTGAATTCATCATCGCGGAACTCGAGCAATGCATCCCAGAAAGCGGGGAGTGTGCTCCTTGAATCGACAGTCTCATACCGATGAGCCAGGCGGAACCTCGCTTGATCTCGCCACGGTGAGGTCGTTGTTTCCATGCTTACAGCAGCAGATCCACGGCAACCCGCTCGTCTATCTGGATAGTGCTGCAACGACCCAGAAACCCATCTCCGTTCTGGAAGCGATGGACGGGTATTACCGTGAATATTGCTCGAACATTCATCGGGGAATCCACACCTTGAGTGAGAGGGCTACGGCGAAATACGAGGATGTCCGGAACAAGGTCGCGGCATTGCTGCGGGCTCCCGATCCTCGCTCAGTGGTCTTTACCAGCGGTACCACGGAAGCCATCAATCTGGTGGCCCGGACCATCGGCAGAGAACGTGTCGGTTCCGGCGACGAGGTTCTGATCAGTGCGATGGAGCATCATGCAAACATCGTCCCATGGCAGATGCTGTGCGAGGAACAGGGGGCGACTCTCAGGGTGATTCCCTGTTCCGACGAGGGGGATCTGATTCTCGATGATCTCGTCGACTTGATCTCGGAGAAGACCCGGATCGTCGCCATAGGCCATGTTTCCAACGCCATCGGCACCGTCAATGACATCAAGCGCATCATCCATTCTGCCCGGGAAATGGGAGCACTGACCGTGGTCGATGCGGCGCAGTCTGTACCCCATATGAACATCGACGTGGAGGATCTCGGTTGTGATTTCCTCGCTTTCAGTGGCCACAAAGTGTACGGGCCAACGGGTTCCGGGGTTCTCTGGGGACGACTCGAACTGCTCGAGGCGATGAAGCCCTGGCAAGGTGGCGGGGACATGATCCGGACCGTTTCCTTCGAGAAAACGACTTATGCGGATGTCCCTCTGAAGTTCGAGGCAGGAACGCCCGATATCGCTGCGGTGATTGGCCTCGGTGCTGCGCTGGATTTTGTCAATGAGATCGGGCTCGATGCGATCTACGCTCATGAAAAAGAACTTCTCGATGAAGCAGTAGCCAAGCTGGATCAGGTGTCTGGAGTGCAAATTGTCGGACGTCCGAATCAGCGGGCCTCATCCATCTCCTTCGTGCTAGATGGTGTGCATCCTCACGATGTCGGGACAATCCTGGACCAGAAAGGTGTTGCTGTGCGTGCCGGCCATCACTGCGCAATGCCATTGATGAAACGCTTTGGTTTGGTTGCGACCATCCGGGCTTCGTTTGGTGTCTATAGCGAATCGGAAGACGTGGATTCTCTCGTCGAAGCGATCGATGAGGTGAAGGTGATCTTCCGATGAATGATTTTCGAGATCTCTACCAGGAGATGATCCTCGATCATTACCGGTCCCCTCGCAATTTCGGGCCGCTCGAGAGCCAGAACCTATCAGCTCGGGGATATAACCCTCTATGTGGAGATGAGGTGGAACTCCACCTCTATCGTGATGGCGATGGAATCTTGCGCGATATCTCTTTCGAGGGGTGTGGCTGCGCCATCTCGACCGCATCCGCTTCGATCCTGTCGGAAGTCTTGAAGGGTAGACCGGAAAATGAAGTTCGCGGTATCTTCGAGGAGTTCCACAAGATGATCACTGAAGAAGGAACTGCACCCGAAGGAGAAGGGTTGGCGAAACTGAAGGTATTTTCCGGAGTGAAAAATTTTCCCGTCCGGGTCAAATGTGCGACGCTTGTCTGGCACACGCTTATCCAGGCTCTCAATGAGAAAGAGGAGGAGGTCTGTACCGAATGATGTCTGATCAAGATAACGCAAATAGTGGTGATCCTTCCCGGGGTGAAAATCCGTCCGAGGTCGAACTGCGCCCGGCAGGTCTCCAGGCCGAGGAGGGAACCCTCGAGGATCGTGTCATCAAAGCGATGGAGTCCTGCTTCGATCCGGAGATTCCCGTCAACATCTACGAACTGGGTCTGGTCTATCGAGTCGACATCTCCGGTTCGAAAGTGGATGTGGAGATGACCCTCACTTCTCCGGCCTGTCCTGTTGCCGGCACCCTGCCGGGTGAACTGGAGCAGAAAATCGCCGCTGCCGAGGGTGTCGAGGATTGCTCGGTGGGGGTGGTCTGGGATCCGCCCTGGACAAAAGATCGGATGACGGAGGGTGCCCGGTTGCAACTGGGGATGTTCTAGACAGCAATCGGAACCCGGGCCTACTGCTTTCGGGGAGTCAGATCCCTCTTCAGTAGCAGGGCGGCGGTTTGTCCGGGTGGGAGCCCGGCCAGTTCTTTTGCGATGATTCTCAGCAAGTTGATGCGCCGGGACCGATCGACCCGACCGATCTGTTTGGCGCGATTCAACAGTCGCGTCCCGTATCCCAGGTATGGTCGACAGGTCTCATCCCAGCGTGTTTTCATACGCGGACCCAATTTCTCGAAGTACCGCTTCGCCGCCACCAGTTCTGCGCTTCCTCTGGCGTACTCGCCGTTTTCGTAGTGTTTGCTGGCACGCTCGAGGTGAATCTCGAAGAACTCGAGATTGAGGCGCGTGGCACGAGATGGAGCTCTTTTTTCGATGAGGGCTTCGAGTAGCGACTCGGTGTCCTGGAAGGGGATCTCCTTGTCGAGCTGGCCGAGCAGTTCTCCATCTCCAGAGAAGAAGAGCGCTGCCGGGAGCAACTCGGGAAGTTCGACTCCTTGCAGTAACATTTCACTACCTGTGTGTTCCTCACAGCGACAGTTTCTCAGCACAGGACAGCGCCAGCGCGGCTTTGCTTCCTCGCTATCGCGGATCCGTTCCTCCTGGTGCCGTGTTCCGTCCAGTGCCGGAAGCCAAACGATGGCCGGAACCGATTCCTCTTCGAGTACTTTTAGGTAGTTTTGATCGAGGATTCGGTTGGAAGCCCATGCTTCGGAAGCGGGTTCACCGTCGCGGAGAATCCACAGCAGAATCGCAACCCGACGATCTCTGGCTTCCTGTTGCGCCTCTACCAGTCGATCTCCGGCCCAGCGGATCGGAGGAACCCCTCGGCTCTGTTCCCACAGGGGAACGAGCGGTGCAGGATCGTCGAGTTTTTCCTGTGCGATGGGCTCACCCTGGATGGGAGTCAACAGGGTGAGAGCGAGCAGCAAAGAGTACATGGTGCCTCCGAGTGCAGGAGTGTCAGTTCCGGGTTGGAAACGGACCGTCCACTACAGGGAATTTTACCATCCGGAGCAAAATGCGGCGTATTCAGGGAGTGGGGGCGTCCAGGGGGGCCAGATCCTGGTTTTTGAAGGCCTTGCCGAGCGCTCGCGGCCAGCGACGACCATTGAGGATCTTGCCGATGACACCACTGCGGACGATCCAATCGTAGGAGAGATAGCCGATCAGAGTGGTCAAGCCCAACGTGATGAAGAATTTGGGAAATGCGCCCAGCGATTGATGGACGAGCAATCCCGGGATCAACACGGTGAAGGGCAGATGGATGATGTAGACCCAGTAGGAGCCATCCACGATGTAGCGAATTCGTGGAATCTCGCGATTCGTGATGAGCAGGCACAGACCGAGGAATCCCCAGATTCCGTTCCAGATCATCAGAGCCGAGAGACACGCACCGATCCACATGCTCGTTTCCCGATCGGGGATCTCGACCCCGAGCGTATCACAGGTCGATCTGGTGAGATCTCCGGCAGGCAATCCGATCCACTGCAGGAAGAACTCCAGCCAGTAGAGATACAGGATCAGTGTCAACAGTATTGAGCCGATGCTTTTGGGCCAGCTTTTCAATCTGTCCAGATGCGTTCGCTGACTCCAGAAGGACCAGCCACACAGGTAGATGAAACCGTATGCGAAAAAGGAAGTGGGTTCGGGAATGAAGGTGACTCCCGTTGCGAGCAGGCCCGCTGTATTTTTGAGGAACAAGATCAGGGGTAAGCACAAGAGCAGCGTTCCTCCAGGAATCATCGTCAAGGAGCCGAGGATACGAGTGGGGATGCTACGCACTCCTTCGGGCAAACAGAGGCGACCTGCCCTGATCAGCAAAAATGCCCCCACGCAGTAGAGGAGCAGGTAGTAGAGGAACCACAGATGGATCGTGATCGGAAGAAACAAGTCAGCGGCCTTCATCGAGGAGACCACCCCGAACCCCGCATCCACGCTACCTCCGTAGCGAGAACCATTGGCGAAAACAAATGCTGAGATGGTCAACGGAACCATCAGGGGAAGGAAGATGAGCATCGGTAGTCCCAGTCGGGAGAGGCGATTGGAGATAAAACTGCCATCTCCCCGACGTTCGACCAGCAGTGCCGAGAAGAAGCCGGCGATGAACATGAAGATCGGCATGCGCCAGACGTGGATGTAGAGGATCATCAGGCCGAAGAAGGAACTCCCTTGCGGATCGCGAAAGTTCCAGATCGCATCGGCGGGAGAGTCCTGATAACTGCAAGCAGAGTGTAACACCAGCCCCAGCAGCATCATCGCTGCCCGCAGCCCATCGAAGGCATGAAGGCGGGGAACAGCGCTCAACTGGGAGTCATTCAAGAGCCAGTCCTGTTCGGTTTCACGGTTGCAATATCGAGCGCAGTAACAGTCCGAAGTTGCCGTGAGTCCATGACCGGTAGTGGGGACGGAAACCGAAAAGATGGATTCGGCCCTTCCCGACCTTGGTCGTGGCCCAGGCGGTGGCCCCGGCGATCACCTCCGGATTCTCTGCCCACCCTGACAGCAGGATGCTCTGTAAAGGGAAACTCAGCAGGCTCTTGATGGGGCCGACTTCGGAGTTGGCATCTGGATCTACCTCTTTCGTTCGCCAGGCCAGGGAGCGCGAGAAAAATATCGAGATCGAATTGGGGAGCCCCGCAGTCCATTGCGCTGACCGATGCGGGATCGTTCTCAGGATCGATCCAGGGCACTGGAAACGAACCTCGTCGCTGCTCGGGCTTGCCGGCTCGAGCGGAAGATCGAACAAGTCGATGGCGAAAGTGGATGAGCGGCCGGTACAGATGAGGCGACCACCACCGCGGACGAACTCCTCGATGGCGATGACTCCCTCGGGAGCGAGACCTCCCGCCAGTTCCGGGAATACACTTCCTTTGCTCCGCCCATTTCGAATGCTTCTGGCGCTGATGTCGGGGATCACCAGTACGTCGATGATTTCCGACAGTTCACCAGCACGGATTTGCTCGTTACGGACTCGGCGGTAGGGAATCTGGTAATGGTCCAGCACCCAGCGCAGCCACCCTTCATCCATGCTGGCGCTCCATGGCGCGTAGACGCCTATGCGACCCGGTGGCAACTCGAACCCGTAGATCTTGGATTCACGAAGATTCGCTTCATCTTTTTCTTCCACGCTTCTCAGTTCCACCGCCCAGTTCCCATCTTTGGTGCAGAAGACTCGATGCCCATCGGCACGCGCGCTCAGAAGATCTTTGATCCGTGAGGTATCTGTCGAGGAGATCGTCCTTACCGGGATGGCCTCCTTCTCTCCAGGGATCTTGAGGAGTTCCGGCTGGTCTGGCTGCGATGGGGAGTGACGGGCAACCAGCGTCGCGACATCGGTGACCGGTTCGGTGGCCACCGTGATTTTTTCGAGTACCTCTACGCGTCTCAATCCAAACAGCAGTGGTAGGGTCCATCCTGCGACATCGTAAGGAGCAGGACCATCGGGGTATCGTTGCACCTCGAACAGATCCTTGAGGAAGGTGCCGTAAGGTTGTTCGCGGTGCAGGACCAGGGTTCCGGACGGGTACGGTCGGCCATCGGCTTCGAATGAGTTCATCGCTTCACCCACCTCCAGACCCTGGGCCAGCAGAATCTCCATGAACCTGTGCAGTGCATCTGGATCCTGCTGCCCCGGTGGGATCAGCCAGCCTCGCGGAGCTTCTTCGCGTCCCTTGCGGACCACATCGCGGGCGACCCTCAGCGAGTTGCGGAGCCAGGTGCGTGGTTCTCTTGCGATGCTGGCCAGCAGTGACTCGGCGAGCGCGATCTCGTAGCGATGGATGTCGCCGACTCGCCACCAGCCGCCGGGCCATGGAGCAGGGAATCGATTCGATGGGGCGTATCCGGTTTCGATGCCACCGGGTGCTGAAAGACTCGAAGGAGCAATCCAGATGGGACTGGCGAGATTCGCCGAGGCGGCCTCGGAGAGCAGTCCGATGATGTTGTGCCGGACAGGGACGTTTCGGTTACCCCCGTTCCACCACATGTCATAGGTCACTCCCGTGGAGATTCCGGTATAGCCCCACGAAGTCAAATCGAGCATCGCTCTCGCACCGAGAGCACCGATGCCGGAAATGGTCACCGGATGGAGGTTCGGATTGAGCGGATCACGGAAGGGGGGTACGAACAGTCGCTCTCGCCTCGACCCCTGCTGGTGCACATCCCAGTAAACGGTCGGGAACCATTCGGTGTAGAGCAAACGGGTAACGATACGAGTCTCCTGGAGTGAAAGTGCGAACCAGTCCCGGTTGTTGTCGTGACCTGCGTACAATTGATAGAGTTCGGGAAGGGAAGCATTTTCGTACGGGGTGCCGACGATCTTTCGATACCAGGAGACGACTCGATCGAGACCATCCGGGTTCATCGTCGGAATGATGACAGTGACCACTTCACGGCGAGCCAAGGACCAAGGTTCTGCCTGGGAGGTGGCCAGGTTCCACGCCAGGGTCATCGACATCTCTGCTGCCGCGATTTCCGTCGAGTGCATGTTGCAGGAGACGAACAGGATCGGAACCGCTTCTTCCAGCAGCGCTTCGGCGGCAGCATCCGACAGGTTCCGCGGATCTGCGATGGCCCGACTCAGCGCCTGGATGCGCGCGAGTCTGTTCAGGTTCTCGGCAGAAGAAATGACGCAGATCCGGAACGGACGCCCCAGTGTCGAGGTTCCGACCTGCAAGGTGGTCGCGGTATCCAGTTCTTCTGAGATCCTATCGAACCAACCTCCGATGGTAGACCAGTCCGCAAGTTCGAAGTCGGTTCCCGGAGGTCTCTCGAGCCACTCCTCCGGCGAAGGAGCCTGGGCCTCCAGTAGTGGACAGAAGGCCATCGAGAATGCGCAGATCAGCAAGGTGAGTTTCATATTTTGGCTCCTCTTTGCCCCTCGAGGGGGGAATGGACCCAGGATGGGGACCCTGGCGACGAGGCGCAACCGTTCGGTCTCGATGCCGCCCGGGAAGAAGGAGTGTATGATCCAGCAATGAACAGTGATCAGATCTCTGACAACGACTACTGGATTGCCCCCGTGCAGACCGCGGTACATGGAACCGTGCGTACCGAGGGCTCGAAATCGGTGGCCCAGCGGGTGCTGTTCAACGCAGTACTGGCCACTGGTGACAGTGAGGTGATGGGAGTCCCCGGCAACGAGGATCTGGACAGTTTCATCACTGCTCTTCGTGATCTGGGCTGTGAGATCGTCGGATCAGCTCCCGGATCTCTCCATATCCGCGGTACCGGAGCACGTCTTCCCTCAGGCGACCGGAATCTCGATCTGGGCCAAAACGGCACCGGGATGCGCTTCATCCTGGCTCTGGCAGCCCTCCGAGATGGCGAGACCTCGATCAAAGGACCGTCCCATCGCCCCATCCTGCCGCTGATCGATGCTCTTTGCGATCTTGGTTGTCAGGTGCAATGCCTCGAAGATCGAGGCGGATCATCGGTGAGAATCCGGGGTGGGACGGTGACAGGGAACAAGGTCGCTGTGAAGGCGGCAGTCTCCAGCCAGTTCACCAGTGCACTGATGCTGCTGGCCCCGCATCTGCCTCAGGGTCTTCACATCCGGCTCGTCGGTCCCATCTCATCACGACCCTACATCGATCTGACTGCTGCGGTGTTGCGGGCATTCGGAGTCACAGTCCGATTCATCGGCCGAGAGATCATCGTCGAGGGTGGCAGTGAGCTCCGTTCGGGCCGAATCCGGGTGGAGCCCGATGCTTCGGCGGCAGCATTCCCGCTGTGCGCGGCAGCCATCACTTCGGGGGATGTCACCGTCGAGGGGGTGGGAAGCAAGTCCCTTCAGGGTGATCGAGTCATCGGCGAGATCCTTGCCGAAATGGGTTGCCCCGTCGAGGTCGGTGAGGAGAGCATCCGGGTCAACGGCCCACCAGTTCAAGCCATCTCCCGTGCCATGGATAGCAACCCGGATCTGGTTCCAGCCATCTCCGTGGTTTCTGCCTTCGCCCGGGGGGAATCGGTTTTTTCCGGCGTCTCCCATCTGAGATTCAAGGAGTGCGATCGTCTCGAAGTGTTGTGTCGAGGGCTGAACTCGGTCGGAATCCGTGCTGAGGTGGGCGCTGATCTGCTGCGGGTTGTTGGCAGTGACGGCACCGATTTGATCGGTGGAGATCTGGATCCACAAGGAGACCACAGGATGGCGATGGCGTTTTCACTGCTGGCGCTGAGGATCCCCGGAACCCGGGTTCTGAAACCAGGGTGCGTGGCGAAATCCGACCCGCTCTTTTTCGATCGTCTGGAAGGCCTGATTCAGGAACGAGAGATCTCGTGAAGAATTCCAACGTGGTCGACATCATCGTGGTAGGAGGAGGGCACGCCGGTTGCGAAGCCGCGCTGGCAGCAGCTCGTATGGGGCGCGAGACGATCCTCGTCACCTTGAAAGAGAACACCATCGCAGCACTTTCTTGCAATCCTGCCATCGGCGGGGTGGGCAAGGGACAGTTGACGCGAGAGATCGATGCGCTCGGTGGGGTCCAGGGGCTCGTGACCGATCTGGCCGGGATCCACTACAGGATGCTGAATACTTCCAAGGGAGAAGCCGTTCAATCACTCAGGGCTCAGGTGGACAAAGATGAATATTCGAAAGAGATGCGGGCACTCATCGCAAAACAGCCTCGCCTTCGCGTCTGGGAGGGGTCAGTCGAGGATATTCATCTCGATGGGGAACGAGCAGGCGGAGTGAAGCTAGGCGATGGATCGGTGCTTCGGTCGAGAAGAGTGATTCTTACCAACGGCACCTTTTTGCGCGCGGTGATGCATGTCGGTGAGAACATCTCCGAGGGTGGTCGAGTTGGAGAGGGGTCTGTTCAGCATTTGAGCGGAGTTCTCGGTGCGATGGGCCTGGAGACGGGAAGGCTGAAGACGGGAACTCCTCCTCGTCTGGATCGAAGTTCCATCGACTGGGATCGACTGACGATCCAGCAGCCGGATCCGGAGCCTGAAGGGTTCAGTCACTGGCGCGATCTTCCCCGTCGAGAGTGGATGAACTGTCATGTCACTCGTACCAACGAATCGGTCCATGATGTGATTCGATCCCATCTCCACCGCAGTCCCATGTACTCGGGACAGATCGAGGGGGTGGGACCGCGCTACTGTCCTTCCATCGAGGACAAGGTGGTTCGTTTTCCCGACCGCACTGGACACACGATTTATCTCGAGAGAGAAGGGTTGCAGTCCCGTTCCGTCTACGTCAACGGCGTCTCTACCAGCCTTCCAGCCGATGCGCAGGAACAACTGGTGGCTCGGATTCCCGGGCTGGAGAAGGCCAAATTCTTGCGACACGGATACGCGGTGGAATACGATTTCTTTCCGCCTTATCAGATTCGCCGCACCTTCGAATGTCGGGCCGTGCCGGGGCTTTACCTGGCGGGGCAGATCTGCGGGACCAGTGGTTACGAGGAAGCAGCAGCCCAGGGATTTCTTGCCGGGGTCAACGCAGTGCTCTCGCTGGCCGATGAGGCGCCCTTCATCCTCGGAAGGGATGAGGCTTACATGGGGGTTCTCGCAGATGATCTGGTGCGTTGCGATCCCCGGGAGCCATATCGGATGTTCACCTCACGTGCGGAGTATCGGCTGATGTTGCGCCATGACAACGCGGATCTGCGACTTGCGTGTCGGGGTGAAGAACTGGGTCTGATCGATGCCCGACAGGCCGATCGTGTCCGTGCCGACCAGCAGAAGATCAGCGATACCATCAGTCGACTCCACGGAACCCGCATCGGGACTCGTACTCTTCATCAGAGGCTCCGGAGTCCCGGTACCAACTGGAAGACACTGGAGGAGGAGATCCCCGAGGTGACCACCTGGCAGCTGGAGGAACGGCTCCAGGAGAGGATCCGTATCGAGGTGCGATACGAGTCCTACATCGAACGTCAGATGATCGAGGTGGAGAGGTTACGAAAACAGGAACGATGGCAGTTGCCGGATGACCTCCAGTATTCAGAAATCCCGGGACTGCGATCAGAGGCGCGTGAGAAGTTGAACAGTTTGCGTCCCGATACCATCGCATCCGCACAGCGCATCGCAGGTGTGAGTCCAGCGGACATCTCCTGTCTGATGGTGGCACTACGTGCGCGAACGCAGCACGAGGGCAGGGAATCCAGATGATCCGTGATCGGACCTCCGCCGCGAAAATTCGCTGGATGTTGAATCTCTGGCCCCCGTTTTTTTTCCAGGGGATCCGGGTGCAACATATCGATCCCGCCTTCCAGGTCGCCGATGTCGATGTGAAGAGGTCGATTCTCACGCGGAACATCATGGGCACCACCTTCGGAGGAGCCATGATGGCTGCCGCGGATCCATTCTTCCCGATCCTCTACTGGCGAACTCTGGCGAACGAGGGCCACTCTCTCGATGTCTGGCTTCGATCACAGAAAGCTGAATTTCTGGTTCCGGCCGATCAGACGGTGAGGATGCATTTCTCGGTGAACTCCCAGCAACTCGATAGGGCAAGAGAGGGGATCCTCGGGGCCGGTAGAGTGGATCTGGTCGATGAGGTCGAGGCAGTTCTTCCCGGAGGAAAGGTGGCTGCCAGATTTCGGATCACCAGTTCTTTCCGCTCGCGGAGTTCCGGTTCCTCTCCAATTGAAGGTCGGTAGGCGATAGACTGGTTCAACTTACATTCGATCGCCCCGAAATCTCCGGGGTGATGACCGGAAATGGCAATTTGTATGAACCAGTCAGACCTCGCGCCAGGAATTCCCGACTCGGATTCCGAACTTCTCGGTCATCGAGGCCGTGGCACCCGGCTGGATCCTCGTTTCGAACTGGTGGAGGAGTCCCTTTCATATCAGGGAGCCTGCTACCGAATGTTCACCCGTCGCGAGAGACTGCCCGATGGTCGAGTCGTCGACCGTGACGTTATCCGTCATCCTGGAGCTTCGGCGATCTTGCCGCTGCTGCCGAATGACCGAATCATCCTCATCGAACAGTACCGACCAGCAGTGGGACATAATTTGCTCGAGATCCCTGCCGGTCTGCTCGAACAGGGGGAAGAACCGATCGACTGTGCCCGGCGGGAAATGAGGGAGGAGACCGGTTTCGAGGCCGGGAAACTGACTCCATTGCTGGAGATCCTTCCGGCCACCGGGTTCAGTGATGAGCGGATGTATATCTTTCTGGCACAAGACCTCCAGTTCGTCGGCCAGGATCCTGACGAGGATGAGTGGGTGAAGGTCCACTCGGTTTCTTCTCGCACAGCAAGGAAACTGCTCGAGGAGGGGGAAATCGTCGATGGCAAGACGGTAGCCGCCTTGCTCCACTGGTTCGGACATTCCCGATGATGCCTCGAATTGCCATCGTAGGTCGTCCCAATGTCGGGAAGTCGACCCTTCTCAATCGGTTGGCGAAGCGCCGGGTGAGCATTGTCCATGATCGTCCTGGTGTGACTCGTGATCGAGTTTCCATCGAGGTGGAGATCATGGGGCGACAGGTAGAGATCATCGATACCGGTGGAATTGGTATCACCGATGAAGCACAACTCGATGCTGAAATTGACCAGCAGATCGACGCCGCCATCTCGAGTGCGGACCTGATCCTGATGCTCGTCGATGCCAAGGAAGGACTTCAACCACTCGACCATAGCGTTGCTGAAAGACTGCGCCCGCTCGAGAAAAAGTGCCATCTGGTCGTGAACAAGTGTGAGGCGGACCGTGAACTCGACTCGATTGCAGAGTTCTGGACACTGGGACTGGGGAATCCCTGGCCCATCTCCGCCGCCCACGGTCAGGGCGTCAACGAGTTGATCGAGCGATTCGTCGCCGATATTCCCGATGGAGGCGAAAAGGAGGCCACTCCTGCTCTCAAGATCTCCATCGTCGGGCGACGCAATGCCGGGAAATCGACCTTCATCAATGCTCTGATCGGTGAAGAACGAGTCATCGTCAGCGACATCGCCGGGACAACAAGAGATGCTATCGACGTTCGGTTCGAGAAGGACGGTATCCCTTTCATCGTCATCGACACGGCAGGACTGCTTCGCAAGGGCAAGTTGAAGGGGTCGGTGGAGTTCTATGCCCAGAGTCGCGCTCTCGCAGCGATCGGTAGATCTGACGTAGTGGTAGTGATGATCGATGCGGTACATGGAATCTCACAACTGGACATGAGGATTGCCCGTGAAGTGGTGGATCGACATCGTCCCTGCGTCATTGCTGTCAACAAGTGGGATCTCGCCAAGGACCGGACCACGATGGAGGATTACGAAAAATACCTGGGGAAGAAGTTGCCGAGCATCTCCTACGCTCCAGTGCTGTTCATGAGTGCCATACATGCTCGCAACGTGACGAAATGCATCTCGCTGGTCCAGTCCCTCTCGAAACAGGCGAACAAGCGAGTCACCACCGGAATTCTGAATCGTGCTGTCGATGACATCAGGAATGGTCCTCGCGCCAGGGTCAAGCACGGCAAGGAACCCAAGATCTATTACGCAACCCAGGTAGCAGTGATGCCCCCGACTGTCGCCATGTTCGTGAACAAGCCAGAATACTTCACGCCCCAGATTCGACGTGCGATGGAGAATCGTATGCGAGATCTTCTCGAGGTCCCCGAGGTTCCGGTTCGAATTTTCTATCGCGAAAAGGGGAGAAAAAAAGATGAGTGAGAAGAAGCCTATCCGGGTACTCGGGATCGATCCGGGACTCGCCAAGATGGGTTGGGGTGTCATCGATGTGGACGGCACCTGCTTGTCGCTGGTTGACTTCGGTTTCCTGCGCACCTCCACCGATCTATCGCACTCGGAAAGGTTACTCACGATTCATCAGGAGATGAAGAAAGTGGTGACCGCCTTCGAGCCGCAAATTGCTGCCATCGAGGAGGTCTTTCATGGTAAGAATGCCCGCAGTGCTCTACTCACCGGTGAAGGTAGAGCTGCAAGTATTCTGGCCTGTTCCCTGGCGGGGATCAGGGTGGTGGAACTGGCCGCTACAGTGGTCAAACTCGGAGTGACCGGGAACGGGCGTGCGAGCAAACAACAGGTCCAGGCGATGGTGCAGAGAATTCTCGGATTGAAAGAACCTCCCCGTCCCGTCGATGCTGCCGATGCGCTTGCTGTTGCCATAGTCCAGGCGCAGCGCAACCGAAGCGAGATCACTGTCATGCCACCCGGGACCAGTGGTAGTTGAGAGCGTCCGCGGCTAGACTTACACCCAGGGAAAAGTCTGTAGCGGTAGCCCGGGGCAGACGATAGGTCGCTTTGCCGCGGGAACCGTTGGAGACACCACCAGAGAGGAACGGGATGGCCAAAGAGGAACCGATAGAGGTGACGGCAATCGTCAAGGAGTCGTTGCCGAATACCACCTTCCGGTGTGAGCTGGAGAACGGTCACATCGTATTGGCTCACATCAGTGGCAAGATGCGGAAGCATTACATCCGGATCAATCCTGGAGACAGCGTCACCCTGCAAATCTCGCCCTACGATCTGACCAAGGGCCGTATCGTTTACCGGGAACGGTGATCCTATTGGCTAGTTCTTGCGGATTTCTCATCGAACAACCCCGTCTCACGAGTTCTCGCCGCCGATTCCAATTCCTCTTTCTATTGGTGCTGCTGGCCACTGTGTTGCTGGGTACCGTCGTCGAGGGACAGGGACGTCCCACGTCAGGACGAAGATCCGGCAAGGACAGGATCTCCCCCGAGGTGAAGCATGCCGCGCGCTCCATCACCGCACGCGAATGTCTCGAACATGTCATCTGGCTTGCGGATGATCTGAGGGAAGGTCGACTGGCCGGAACTCGCGGTTCTCGCGACGCAGCGGATTACATCAAGAAGTCGTTTGAGCAGAACGGGCTGCTCCCCGGAGGCGATGACGGAACATGGTTCCAGAACTTCTCCATTCCGGGGCGATCAGGGGTTCGGGGTCCAGTGGAGTCAGCCAACAGGGTTCGGTTTCTGGTCTCCGAGAATGCTCTCGGTGTTCTGTCGTTACAGTTTGGTGACGAATTCCTGCCACACCCTCGATCACCGGATGCCGATCTGTCAGCGATGTGTGCCTATCTGCTGGAGCCTTTGCAGACGCCAGAGCAATTGGAGCGAGATCCAATCAAGGATCACATCGCGGTGATGCCGATCGATGAGCCGCTCTCCGAAGAGGTGCTGGAGGCGACCTGTGCCGATATCGTCGAGCGAGGAGGAGTAGCGCTGTTCCTGGTGGGGGAAGCCCGTCGTGACGGTCGCTCGACAGTCTGGCCTCCCCCGGGAAATCGAGACCAATCCGAAGAACAACGCCAACTCCATGTTCAGCAACTGCTACCGATTCCCGTGGTGCGAATCCATGGTAGTGGAAACCTGAAGCTGTGGAAAATTTCCGGGCGTCCCGAGCGGTCCTGGAAGCGGCAATCGACAAATGACGGTGCCGTGCGAATGGGACGGCCGTTCGTGCGTCTGGAGGTGAGCCGAAGCGGAAGGGATCTGAGCCTGGGTCGAAACGTGGTCGGGCGTTTGCTGGGGGCAGATCCAGAACTCCGTAATGAATTTGTCGTCATCGGAGCCCACTATGACCATCTCGGTAGGGGACTGATGTCTGGACGATATGCGGAGGGTAGCAAGGGTGAAATTCACAACGGTGCTGACGACAACGCTTCGGGGGTGGCAGCACTGCTGGAACTGGCAGAGGCCTACGCTCTCAATCGACTTCGTCCCAAGAGAACCCTGATCTTCGTCGCCTTCGATGCCGAGGAGTTGGGGTTGCATGGTTCCAACTTTTTCGTGGCGGAGGGTGGATATCCAATCGAGTTGATTCGTGGGATGGTCAACATGGACATGATCTCGCGAAATAACCCCGATGTGGTCAAAGTAGGTCGGCGAGCTTCCGACGAATATCTTGGCGGTGTCATAGAACAGATGGCCAAGATCCTGAGGCTGACGATTGACGAGACCGGGATGGATGAATTCCTGGATCGGTCCGACCAGGCTCCTTTCCTCAGTGCCGACATCCCTGCGGTGTTCTTCTTCGGAGGAATGCATGGTGATTATCACTCACCTACTGATGACGTGGAAAATTTGTCCCCCGTCAAGATGGAGAATATTGGGCGACTCGCCTTCCTGACTTCCTGGGGTCTTCTGCAACAGGTGATCGAACCGGACCAGGACGAGCCCGAGGAATCGGATTGAATCTGTTCAGTCTGTCCGGGGTTCTATGGGGAGAAATAGGTGGTGAAGATGTTTCCTCTGCGCACCTCAATCCCTGTCCTTGTTTTCTTGTGCCTTTCCACCTGGGTTTCTGTTCCAGTTCTTGCCCAGGGGGGTTCTTCAGCGGTTGCTGAGCGGGTGTGGGACATCATCAAGGGCCACGATGACGATGGAGACGGCATCGTCACTCGCGACGAGTTCGATCGAGATTCCCGCGCCTTCGCCAGTTACGACCTCGATCGTGACGGCCGTTTGACAGCGGAGGAGATCCAGCGCTGGGCATCGGCGCGCTCGAACGGTCGCGCTGGTAGAGGTGGAGGCGGTGGCCAGAGAGGTGGTTTCGGCGGCAATCGTGGGCGAGGACCAGGTCGCTTGATCGGAGCACTCGGTGATCTGGATGCCGATGGTGTCGTTACTGACGGCGAATGGAAAAGTGCGCTCGATGGAATGAGCGAGCAAGGCAGGATCCCTGTCGAGGTTTTCGCAGCCAAACTGGAGGAAAAAGGACTCGGCCGGATGATGGCGTTTCTCCTCGATCGAATTGACCCGGATGGGACCGGATTCATCGATCGAGAGAGTGTCGAGATGATGTTCACACGCGCCGATACGGACGGTGATGGTCGCGTCGAGGTCATCTCTACCGATGGTGCAAGAAACCGTCCTGGGAATCCTGGTGGTGGGGCTTTCGGACGTGGAGCTCCTGATACGCGTCGCGGTGGGCCTGCTCCTTCGGTTGGAGAAGTTGCTCCGGACTTCACGCTGCCACTGGCTGACGATTCCCAGAAGTCCGTTCAACTATCCAGTTTCGTCGGTAAGAAACCCGTTGCGCTCATCTTCGGCAGTTACACCTGACCGCCCTTCCGCAGATCAGCCGGTCGGCTGACAGAAATCCATGAACGCTTTTCGGGGGATGTCGAGTTTTTCCTGGTGTACATCCGTGAAGCACACGCTCTCGACAGCCCGGTTCCCAATCTACAGGGACCACTGCTCGAGGATCCCATCAGTTTCAGCGAGCGTAGTGGTGTCGCGACCCGTTGTACGGCGGATCTGCATCTACCGATGCCCGCACTGGTCGATGGAATGGATGACGCCGTGAATCAGGCCTACCAGGGGCACCCGGATCGTCTCTACCTCGTCGGCAGGGACGGTAAGATCAGTTTTGCCGGTGAACGAGGTCCCCGAGGTTTCGATCCGGATGTTCTGGAGGACGCGATAGAGCGGGAACTCAGCAAATCGGCTCCCGCACCACGGCGCGCCCGGCTCTGAAGTTCCTCGTCATTCGTCGGCATCCTGTCCTGAAGATGAACCGCTTCGAATTGCCTCGACGATGTCGGCGTTGGCCAGGGTTGTGACATCCCCCAGTTTTCGCTGTTCCGAGATGTCTTTCAGGAGTCTGCGCATGATCTTGCCGGAGCGGGTCTTGGGTAGATCTGGCGTGAAGACGATGCTCGATGGTTTGGCGATCGGACCGATCTTCTTGGCAACGTGCTTGCGGAGTTCCACGATCAGGTCGTCATGGCCCACTACATCGGCGCGAAGTACGACGAAGGCAGCGATCGCCTGTCCGGTTCTCTCGTCGGACCTTCCCACCACAGCTGCTTCAGCAACTCCCTCGTGATCGACCAGGGCGTTCTCCACCTCGGTGGTCGAGATGTTATGTCCGGAAACCAGCATCACATCATCGACACGGCCGAGCAGCCAGAGATATCCATCATCGTCGATCTTGCAGCCATCTCCCGGGAAGTAGAGACCGTCGAATTGGCTCCAGTAGACTTCCTTGTAGCGCTCGGGATCCCGGTAGATCCCTCTCAGCATCGACGGCCACGGCGAAGAGATGACAAGCAAACCACCATGGCCGCGTTCAACTTCATTTCCCTCGTTATCGATCACCATGGCATCGATGCCCGGGAAGGGAGTACAGGCAGAACCGGGTCTGGTGGTGGTCACACCCGGTAATGGGGTGATCATGATGCAGCCGGTTTCGGTCTGCCACCATGTGTCGACGATGGGGCAGCGTTTGCCTCCGATGTATTCGTGATACCACATCCATGCTTCGGGGTTGATCGGTTCACCGACCGAACCCAGTAATCGAAGACTGCTCAGATCACAGGCGACAGGTAGTTGTTCTCCCCACTTCATGAAGGTTCGGATGGCAGTCGGTGCGGTGTACAGGATCGTGACCGAGTACTTTTCGATCAACTTCCACCAGCGATCCTGTTCGGGATGGTCGGGGGTCCCCTCGTAGATGAGGCTAGTGGCGCCGTTGGCCAGTGGCCCGTAAACGATATAGGAGTGGCCTGTGACCCAACCACAGTCGGCGGTACACCAGTAGAGATCATCGTCCTTGATGTCGAAGACGTAGCGGAAAGTGGCGCTGACTCCTGTCATGTAGCCACCACAGGTGTGGACGATTCCCTTCGGTTTTCCGGTGCTGCCCGAGGTATAGAGGATGTAGAGCAAATCCTCTGCATCCATCTCCTCGGCATCGCACTGATCGGACTGCTGTGGAACCACGTCGTGCCACCAGTGATCTCTGCCCTGGTGCCAGTCCACCTCGTTTTCGCAGCGTTTCAGGACCAGGACGTGCTTGACCGTTTGCTGTCCTACCAGTGAATCATCGACATTTTTCTTGAGCTCAACGACGTGGCCCCGACGCCACGAGCCATCCTGTGTGATGACCGCCGTACAGGATGCATCGTCTATGCGCTCGCGCAGGCTTTCAGCGCTGAAGCCTCCGAACACCACCGAGTGAGCGGCCCCGATGCGAGCACACGCGAGCATCGCGACGATGATCTCGGGCACCATTCCCATGTAGATGGCGACGGTATCGCCCTTGGTGACCCCCAGTTCTTTCAGAGCATTGGAAGTGCGACACACCTCGGCCAGCAGTTGTGCGTAGGTAAGGCTCTTCGAATCGCCGGGCTCTCCCTCCCAGTGGAAGGCGATCCGGTCCGGGGTCGTCTCGACGTGACGGTCGAGACACGATTCGGTGACGTTCAGTTTGCCGCCAACGAACCACCGATAAATCGGTGCCTCGCTGTCATCGAGAACCTGCTTCCAGGGACTCTTCCACGACAGTTTCTGTGCTTCTTCGACCCAGAATGCATGTGGATCTGCCGCGGCAGATTCATAGATCTCTGGTTGTGCGTTGGCACTACGGGCGAGTTTTTCGGGGGGAGGGAAGGAGCGCTCCTCCTGGAACAGATTTTCGATCGTCTCGGACATGGGGGATCTCCTTCTTCAATGCCCTGTTAGAGTAAGGGGCGAGGATAACGAGACCCCTCGGAAGGATCGAGGGGGTTCGTGACCAACTGCTCAGATGCTGCTAGTATCACACGGGAGGGTAATTGGACCCATCTTCTTGTCGTCTTGATCTCGAGAGAGAGGTGCCGATGGGGCGCGTCCGCCAACGCGTATCGCCCGCCATCGTTCTCTTGCCGATGGCCTCCGCGCTATTGCTCTATACGGCTCTGATGGTCGTATCGGCTGCCTTGGTCTCCATCCCCCTCAGGGCGGCTGAGCCCGAAACGACAGCCGCGGCCAGCCCTCTCCCTGTGGCCAAGGAATTCATCAAAGGCGGTACCGCACGCGGAGTTTACATCCCTCATGGTGGTTGGGCGCCAAAGGGCGATGTCTTCGTCGGACAGGGTCGCAACAATATTGCCCTGGCAGATCACACCATCGGCATGGGGAACTTCGACATCGAGGTCAAGTTAGCGCTACACAAAGTAGGTGCCAACTATGCCGGCATTCAGTTCGGTAACGGAAGATTGATCCTGGGGGGTGACGGTGGCAACCTCATCTTTCAAGGTTATCCCAAAAAGGATCATCGGGTGGTGATCGGTCCACTTTCAGAACATATCGAAAAAGACACTCCGGTCACGATCAGGATCAGGCGTCGTGGCGGCACACTAC
The DNA here is from genome assembly GCA_002311345.1 of Planctomycetes bacterium UBA1146. GTDB lineage: Bacteria > Planctomycetota > UBA8108 > UBA1146 > UBA1146 > UBA1146. Next base: position 186,997 of record DCAA01000006.1, read on the forward strand.
TGATGTTCATCAAAGGCAAACGGGTTCATGCCGAGCAGGGAATCGGTGGAGAAATCGGCGAGATTGGCATCATTGCCGGAGATGGTCCGGTCGATGTTCACCTGTTCAGAGCCACCGGGAACCTCACCTCGACAGGACGCAGGCAACGGATCAATCAGGAGGCCTTGAAAACCCTCGATCGAGACGAGCGCATCACCCGCAGCATCGAGGGGGGGATCGATTTCCTGCTGGCAGAGGCGCAGCGGAATCCGGCCGGGATACTTCGTAGCCACTTCGAAGCGACCCTCGGTGCCCGGGCTCTGGAAGCCTACGCTCTGATCGTCGCGGGGATCGATGTTGGGCACCCTGTGGTGCGCAGTCATCTTCAAGCCTGTTCCGAGGGGATGCCCAATCACAAGCGCATATACGATATCTCCTGCTGGGTATTTGCACTCGATGCGGCGATCTCACAGGCGGAGCAGGATGCTTTCCTGATGGAACCGGACATCGATGATATGCAACTGTTGCGCATCGCCCGTGACCACCGTCGTGATCTCGACAAGGCTGCAGAAATCCTCGTTGCTGGCCACAACGATACGGGGGGGTGGCGATACCACCAGTCTGCCAGGGATGCCGACCTCTCCGTGACCCAGTTTGCGGCGCTGGCGATGGGAGTCATCGGCAGGCGAAAGATCGAGGTCCCGGATGATACCTGGCAAAAACTTGCCCAATATTGCGTCTCCAGGCAGCAGGTGGACGGTGGGGTGGTCAAGCCAGGCATCAAACTAGCTCCCGAACCGATCACTCGAGGTCGCGATCGAAGCCGAAGTCGCACTCGAACTGGAGTTTCTGACGAGGAGAATTTCGAGATACCGGATCCGCTGACCGGTCCCGAGATGGCATCGGCAAAGAAGCGTGGATTCCATTACATCGATAAGAATCCCGAGGGTGCCAGCTGGAACATGACCTGTGCCGGGGTTTCCTCGCTGCTCATCGTCTATGAGTTTGGCGGCTCGAGTCTGACATCCGAGTTGAGAACGCAGATCCGTACTTCGATTCGCGATGGTTGCGCCTGGATGGAGCACGACTGGAAGCCCCACAAGACCTACTATGGCATGTACAGCCTCGAGAAGGTTGGCGATCTGGGCAAGATCACCCATTTCGGTGAACATGAGTGGTACCGCGATTTGAGCGACCTTCTGCTCGATACGCAGCAAGCCGAAGGTTCCTGGGCGATGGGAAAAGTCGGCTGGGATACCGATCGCATGAACACTGCTTTCGCGTTGCTGATTCTGAAGCGCGCCAGTTCGCTGCTGACCCGGGGACCGCGTGATGTGGTCATCTTTACCGGCGGCGCAGACTCTACCGGAGACGATGACTCTGATGACTGGGTGGTGATTCCGAGGACCGGGGATGCGATTCATCTGCCGAGTTTGGTTCGCACCTTACGATTGCGACCGCATCCGAAGATGCTGATGTTGCTCGAGGAAGCGGTCGAGGGCCTGCCTCCCTGGAAGCGTCCAACGGTGGTGCCGTATCTGGCCCTGGTTCGTGAGCGAGCCATCAGCCGTGGAGTACGGAAGGTTCTCGACCGATGTGAAGCGCACGTGCGCCCACTCGGATTCGAAGACTCGAGCGAGATGGAGGTATGGTATCGAATCTGGCGACGAGCCCGGCAGATCGGTGAGGATAGGCTGCCGGAGGCTGCCGATGAACTGATCGGTATCGCCCATGCTGCTGCCGGGGATCCGGTACTGAGGGAAACGGCCCTGCGTGCGGCACTGCAACTTGGGCTTCAAAAATCCGCCCGCTTGATGGTTGAGGATCTGGACTCACCGCACAGGGATTTGCGAGTGCTGGCCTACCAGGGGATTCGGTCCCTGTTCCCGGATGCTCCTCCGGTCTTCGACCCTGACCTGGAAGAGCCGGAACTCCAGAATCAGATCCAGAAGATCACGAGCTGGGTCGAAAAAAGACTCTGAGTCATACTGCTTCAGTCATGACTTCGACGGCAACTCTCTCTTCAGAGTTGCTCGATGCGCGCATTTTTGCCAGTTACCATCCAGTTTTGAGGATCGTTTTCCGCTCGGACCATCGCCAGCAGGGTTGGAGAACCAGATCCGGGTGAGTCAGGAAAGGGGCCAACATGCCCACCCAGGAGACCCGACAGGGAATCGAGTATCGCGTCAAGGATCTTGATCAGGCGAAATTCGGTCGTCAGGAGATCTTGCTTGCCGAGGAGGAGATGCCGGGCCTGATGGCGCTGCGCCAGGAGTACAAAGGCAAGAATCCACTGGCCGGAGCGAGAATCTCAGGCTCGCTGCACATGACCATCCAGACCGCCGTCCTCATCGAAACCCTGGTCGAACTTGGCGCCGAAGTACGCTGGGCCTCCTGCAACATCTTCTCGACCCAGGACCATGCAGCAGCCGCCGCGGTTGTTGGTCCCGATGGAACCGTCGATGAACCCAAAGGTGTTCCGGTCTTCGCGTGGATGGGCGAGAGCCTCCAGGAATACTGGGAATGTACCGTTGCTGCCCTGACCTGGCCCGATGAATCTCCCAACATGATTCTCGATGATGGGGGCGACGCGACGATGCTGGTTCTCAAGGGTCATGAGTTCGAAAGCGCCGGAGCCATCCCGGATTTCCAGGATGGAGATCCGGAAGAGTGGCGTTATGTGCTCGAATTGATGAAAAAGAGCCTCGTCGAGACACCCGGAAAATGGACTGCCATCGCGGACTCGATCCAGGGTGTTACTGAAGAAACGACCACCGGAGTGCATCGCCTTTACCAGTTGCAGGAAGTTGGCGGCTTGCTGTTTCCGGCGATGAACGTCAACGATTCGGTGACCAAGAGCAAATTCGACAATCTCTACGGTTGCCGCCATTCGCTCGTCGATGGCCTGTGCCGGGCTACGGATGTGATGATCAGCGGCAAGGTTTGTGTGGTGCTCGGATATGGCGATGTGGGCAAGGGTTGCGCCCAGGCGCTTCGTGGTCAAGGAGCCAGGGTCGTCGTCAGCGAGATTGATCCGATCTGTGCTCTTCAGGCGGTGATGGAAGGCTACCAGGTGATCCGTCTCGATGATGTGGTGGCAGAGGGTGACATTTTTGTCACGACCACTGGCAACCGTGACATCATCAGTGTGTCCGATATGCAGAAGATGAAAAACAATGCCATCGTCTCCAATATCGGACACTTCGACAATGAGATCGACATGGCGGGCCTTGCTTCGTTGCCGGGGATCAGTTGTGAGAATCTCAAGAATCCCGATGACCATCAGAATCAAGTCGATCTATGGACCTTCCCCGATGGACATTCCATCATCGTTCTGGCCGAGGGAAGACTGATGAATCTCGGTTGTGCCACTGGCCATCCATCTTTCGTGATGAGTGCGTCATTTACCAACCAGGTGATGGCACAGATTGAACTGTTTCAGAATAGTTCGAACTACCAGAACGAGGTATATGTGCTGCCCAAGATTCTCGATGAGAAGGTGGCCAGACTTCACCTCGGAAAACTCGGGGTAAAACTGACCGAACTCACCGATGTGCAATCAAAGTACCTGGGGATTCCGAAGCAAGGTCCGTACAAGGCGGATCACTACCGGTACTGATCGATTGCGGCGTTGTTGCCCATCACGGGTTCCGGCTAGATCATCGTAACCAGGGTGGGGGAGTTTCCGGATCGATTCCGTGCCGTTCGATGGCTGACTGTACGACCTCAGGAGCGATCGTGTCATTTCTCGCCAGCGCAGCCAGAGCAGCGATTTCGATGAATGCCTGATCGGTCTCGAAAAAACCCCGCAGTTGTTCGCGTGTGTCCGATCGTCCAAACCCGTCGGTTCCGAGACTGGTCCAGGGCGCAGAGACCCACGGACGAACCATATCGGGTAGTTGGCGCATGAAATCGGTCACCGCAATCACCGGGTCGCTGCTCCCATCGAGGAGTTCACAGACTCGGGAAACGCGCGGCTTCGACTCCGGGTGCATCAGGTTCCAGCGATCGGTCTCGAGTGCTTGCCGACGCAATTGAGTGTAGGAAGTGGCGGACCACACCTCGGCCCTGATGCCGTGATTCTCGTGCAGGGCAACTGCTGCAGATCGTGCCCTCGGCAGCATCGGACCACTTCCGAGCAGACGGATTCCTGGTCCGTCTCCCTCGGGCGCCTCATCGAGCCGGTAGAGCCCGTCCAGGATTCCCTGACGACAACCCTCCGGCATCGCTGGCATGTCGAGGTTCTCGTTGTAGAGGGTGATGTAAAAGAACACATCTTCTTGCTGGCCGACCATCCGTCTCATCCCCTCCTCGACCACCACCGCTACCTCGTAAGCAAAGGCAGGGTCATATGCGACGCAGGATGGGTAGGCACCGGCAACGATGAGACTATGACCGTCCTGGTGCTGGAGACCTTCGCCATTGAGGGTCGTGCGTCCGGCCGTTGCTCCGAGCAGAAAACCACGGCCACGACCATCCCCCAGTGCCCAGATCTGGTCTCCAACGCGCTGGAAACCGAACATCGAGTAGAAGATGTAGAAGGGCAAGGTCACCTCGGCGTGTGTCGAGTAACTGGTCGCCGAGGCGATCATTGTCGCAAGAGAACCCGATTCAGTGAGACCTTCCTGAAGAATCTGTCCGTCGGCCTTTTCGGTGTAAGAAAACAACAACGAATGATCAACCGGTTCATATTTCTGACCACCAGGAGCGTAGATCCCGATCTGCTTGAAGAGAGCCTCCATGCCGAAGGTTCTCGCTTCATCGGCGAGGATCGGAACGATCCTCTTGCCGATATCATCGGCCTTGAGGAGATCTCTGAATAGACGTGCGAAAGCCATCGTCGTGGAGGCTGGGCGTGATTCACTGGTGCCGCCGTGCAACAGTTCGAATACCTTTGGTTCTGGAAGTGCTGGTACCGCGGCGCTCGATCGACGTCTGGGGACCGATCCCCCCAGAGCCGCGCGACGCTCCAGGATGTACCGCACCTCCGGAGAGTCAGGTCCTGGGTGATAATAGGGGGCCGAGGTTACATCTTCATCGGAGATGGGGATATCCAGCAGGTCACGAACCGCACGAACTTCAGCTCCTTCGAGTTTTTTCAACTGGTGTGTGACATTTCTGGCGGCAGCATTGGGGCCCAGATTGTGTCCCTTGATCGTCTTGGTCAGAACCACCGTCGGGCGCCCATCGGGTTGGCATGCAACGTTGAAAGCGGCGGCGACTTTCTGACGATCGTGTCCGCCGCGTCCCAGTTGTTTCAACTGCTCATCGCTCCAACTGGACAGCAACTTGATCAACTGAGGATCTCCAGCGGTCAGTTGTTGCCGTAACCAGCCACCATCTTCTGCGACGGTTCTCTGCCACACACCATCGACGATGGTGCCGAGTTTTCGAAGAAGTCGATCATCTTGATCAGTTTGAAGAAGTGCATCCCAGTTGCGATCCCAGATCACCTTGATCACCCGCCATCCGGCACCATGAAACACTCCTTCGAGGTCCTGGATGATGTTCCCGTTGCCGGTGACTGGTCCATCGAGCCGTTGCAGGTTGCAGTTGATCACGAACACGAGGTTGTCGAGGTTTTCGCGTGCTGCGGTGCGGATGGCGCCGAGGGTTTCTGGTTCGTCACATTCACCGTCGCCGACGAATCCCCACACTCTCTGTGCCGAGGTGTCCTTGATTCCACGGGCCTGGAGATAACGGTTGAATCGTGCCTGGTAGATCGAGTTGATCGGACCCAACCCCATCGAGACGGTAGGAAATTGCCAGAAATCGGGCATCAGTCTCGGGTGTGGGTAACTGGATAGGCCATCGCCGTTGACATCCTGGCGAAATAGATCGAGACGAGCTTCATCGATTTGACCTTCGAGATGAGCCCGCGCGTACATTCCGGGACTTGCGTGTCCCTGGAAGAAAATCTGATCACCGCCGCCAGGATCGTCGATACCGCGAAAGAAATGTTGCTGACACACCTCGTACAAGGTGGCCGCAGAGGCGAAGGTTGCCATATGTCCGCCGAGGCCATCATGCTTTTTGTTCGCCCGCACCACCATCGCCATCGCATTCCAGCGAACGATATTTTCGATACGATCCTCGAGTTCCTCGTCGCCCGGGTAGGGTGGCTGCTGTTGGCAACTGATGGTGTTCTGGTAGGGGGTGATTGCCAGATCACGTAGCGGCATGTGGCGTGACTGAGCGTGCCAGAGAAGGCGTTCGAGTAGTCCGCCGGCATGTTCTCGACCGGCAGCCTCTGCCACCGAATCGATCGATTCGAGCCATTCAGCGGTTTCGGCAGGATCTGGATCTTGGTGGAGATCTTGCGCAGACTCGTTCACTAGCGCCTCCAGCCCTAGTCCTGGGGTTCCTCATGCTGATCCAGCATGATTCGTGGGATTCCGTCCACGATCGGGAATTTCCGTTCACAACCGGTGCAGCAGAGACCTTGATCTCGCTGTTCTAGCCTGCGTCGCTCCGGACAGGGGCAGCACAACATGGCGACAAAGGCGGGATCGATGTGACTGTCGCTGGTGGTTCCGCTGCTATCCTTCTCGTTCATCGGCTTCCTCCAGGCTTGACTCGATGCTTCGAGCCGGTAGCGGATCCTGCTGGTAGGCCAGAATCAGCATCCGTACATTATTTCGATTCTCCGAGAAGTAC
>DCAA01000006.1:193776-208799 GCA_002311345.1 Planctomycetes bacterium UBA1146
TTCTGTGTTTCTGAATCCACCGATCCGGATTGATATTGAGGATTACCGGCAGGCGGTGAGTCTCGGGGTCGCTCTTCTGAAGAGGTTGGACGCGAGTACGATTACTCGCCGTAGTGAGCCTCGAATCCTGCGTCCTCACAAATACGCTCCAGATCCTTGCGACGTTTGAGTTGCGCTGGAAGCAATTCATCCCCGGTGGAGTTCAGTTCGTGGATGACTTTTGTCGCCTCTCCCCAGTTCTTTGCCAGCGACAGGATTCGCGCTTTCGCTTCGAGCGCAGGAAACTGAAGTTCTGGAGAAATATTTCCTGTGACCATCGTCATGCCAGCTTCCGCGAGAAGTTTGTGTGCTTCATCAGTGCGACCAGCACGCAGTATGATCGCGGCGAGTCGGGCAAAGGATCGTGCGCATAGCGGGTGCTCGATGACATGGAGTTGTCTCACAGAGAGCAATGCGGTTCTGGCATTTTGTTCCGCCTCTTCCAGATTCCCCATCCTCTGCTGGTAACAGGCGAGGGCCCGAAGATGACGAGCGGTATGGTCTGATCGTTCACCACGTTGCTCGATCTGCAACTGGACTGATCGTTCAATGTCGGCAAGTGATGACGCCAGCATCTCATCGCTCACGTCTTCACGGTGTGCTTCGAGCAGCAGTCCTGCGCGGTTGAGGAGAGAGATGGCCAGCAGCGAGGAATCATTTTCTTCGCAGATGGAGACCGCCTCATCGAGTGGCTCCCGTGCTTCCTCCCAGAAACCCTGATAGTTGACCGACTGTGCCAGGCTGATCAGAAAGGGCACCTTCTCGACGTTTTTCTGAGGTGAAAAGTTGACCAGTAGATCGCGCAGAATCTCTTCTGCCTGGGGCCAGTCGCCTCTCGTGTTGAGCAGCGAGGCAAGTTCGTGCTGGATCTGGCGGGTCATCGAATCCGGATCGCCAACCGGAATCGCTTCGAGTGCCTCCTGCAATGCATGCTCGGCACTGGAGAGTTGTCGGAGGGATGTATTTGCCCTGGCAAGATTGCGCAACGAGTAAATCCGCTCCTCGGCTGGCCAGGTTGGACTCTCTCTTCTGAGTTGAGTTTCTGCCTGCAATAACTCGGCGGCGCGTTCAGCTGCACCGGTAACGAGCATGATGGATGCCAGGGTTCCGAGCAGAGCAGCTCTTGTTTGGGGTTGCTCGTTCATTCCTTCGAGCAGTTCCTGAGCTCCACGGTCGAGCAAATCATGGCCACTGACTCGGTGCAACGATGGAATTTCACCCGATTCATGCAGGAACAGATCGGTCAGAAACTTGGTTACGGATCTCGATCTTTCGGCGTGTTCACGTGCTTGGCGTGTTTGCTCTGCCGCCTGGGCTCTCGACTTGAGCACATCGCGGATCATCTTGGAGATTTCTCCTCCATTTTGTGGCCGCGACGATCCATCACGACTCATTGCTACTCGGCAGATTTCCACCAGATCTTCGGGAGCATCGGGACGCATCTCCTGGATATCTTGAGGAGGTCCCTTTTTCAGCAGTTGCAGGATCTTGTGTCCTGGCAGCGGGGTATCGCCGGTTCGATAGGGAGGGCGTCCCGACAGAATCTCGTAGAGGATCGCCCCGATCGCGTAGACATCGGTCCAGGGACCGACTTCTCCTACATCGGGATAGGCCTGCTCAGGAGACATGTACGAGGGGGTTCCTACGACAGCTCCATCACGGGTGATCACCGTCGATCCGGGGGCTGTGTTGGGGAGGGTATCGGAGAGGATGTCCTCGATGGGATCGTCATCCTTGTCTGCCAGCAGACGTGCCAGTCCCCAGTCCATCATGAACACCTCACCGAATTGACCGACCATGATGTTCGAGGGCTTCACATCTCTGTGGATAACCCCACGAGAATGCGCGTATTCGAGCGTGTCACAAACTCGCAGCAAGATTTCCAGCAGACGATCACGATCCCACCCGTCCTTACCGTCGCGGGCTTGACGCATGACGTCTCGAAATTCTTTTCCCTCGATCCGGTCCATCGTGAAGTAGAACCGACCGTCTGCGTCGCTGTTGAGTTCATGGACAGCGACGATGCCAGGATGCGAAAGTTGAGCTGTGATTCGCGCTTCACGCAGGAATCTGCGCAAGCGCTGTGGCGGTGCATCACCAAGACGGTCCCCGAGAACTACCTTCATGGCGAGTTCACGTTGGAGAACGGGGTCGGAGATGCGGAAGACTGCGCCCATACCCCCGCGGGCGATTTCCTCGAGGAAGTCATAGCGCCCCTTGAGATCGGGGGAAAGGGGCACCGATTCCTGGTCTCCCTCTTCCGAATTCAACTCCAGTTCATCGCTGTAGCGATCAAGGAGACGTTCAGCGAGGCCCTCGATTTCGCCAGCGGCCATGGGATTGCTGGAATCGCTGTTTCGCGCCAGCCGTTCTTTTCTTCGGCGAAGATATTCATTTAACTGATGTTCCAGGGCGCCTGCGAGTTCAGGGTTCTCGTTGCATGCCTTTTCTACGGCATTTTCGATGGTGGTTTGGCCGCCGAGTAGACGCGCAAATAGGATCTCCTCTGGCGAGAGAGGAGCAATTTCAGCGTCTTTGTCACTTCGATCATCCTTGGCCAAAGGTAGCTCCCGACCCCAGGGGGGTATGAAATGCGATCAAGTACACGATATCATGGCGCACCGGAGGCGTTCATGACAGAGCAAGAGCCAGCGGAGTTCTCCGAGTCGGAAGAACCGGAGCAGGGTGTTCCCGATAAGGTGTCCAGTGAAGAGCCGCAGGAGTTCCCTGATTCGAGTTCTGTCGAATGGTTGAATAAGTTCAAAGATGGCGACGATGTGGCCTTTGAACGGTTGGTCGACCAGGAGTTACCCCGGCTCCGTAGAAGGGTCGAGGAGCGGCTTGGAGTTGACCTCAGGCGCAGAATCGACCCCAGTGATGTTCTTCAGCAGGCGGCTCTCGATGTTTATCAGTTGAGAGAAGATTTCGAGAATCGGGGTCTGCCCGCTTTTCGAGGCTGGCTCAGGACGATCACCATGAACAATCTCAACCGTCTGATCGAGAAGGAACTTGCACAGAAGCGGGATCCACGGCGCGAAAAACGTCGTGCGCTGGAGGCGGGCCGGAGTCGCTCTCTCGATCCGCTCGGTAATCTGTCTGCTTCGATCTCCTCTCCTTCGGCCGGATTGCAGCGTGAGGAAGCGCTTGAACTACTCGGGCGCTGTCTCGACATGCTCTCCGATGATGATCGGGAGATGTTGCGCTGGATCGATGAGGATGACCTGGGATACGAGGAAGCGGCTCGCCGCTTGTCCGTCAATATCGATGCGGCTCGCAGACGCCACAGCAGGGCGATAGCCAGACTGAGGAAGTTTGCCGAAACGATGCGAAGATCTGATGGGGATTTGTTTGGTGATGGACCCGGGGGCGAGCAACCGACAGATTCCACCCCCTGAGTGGGGTCAATCGATCGGCTTCCTTCGACAGTCCAGTAACACCTCCGGCGACGATCAAGATGAGGAGAGCCTGACCTTGTACATCGAAGACTCCAAGGAAATCGCCTCATGGATGTCACGGGCTGCCTCCGATGGTCGATTTGGAATCGATCTGGAGTTCATCCGCGAACGCACCTTTTACCCCAAACTGGCACTGATCCAGATTTCTGTAGGCTCTGATCTGGCACTCATCGATCCGCTCGCTGGTCTGGAACTCGGCCCGATACTCGAAACCGTCGGCGAACCGTCCATCACCAAGGTTGTCCATGCTGGCGCCCAGGACCTGGAGATTCTCGAAAACGTTGCCAAGCAGACTCCCTGCAATGTCTTCGATACCCAGATTGCTGCATCGTTTCTGGGGCTTGGTCTTCAGCCGTCCTATTCCGCGACCTGTGAACATTTCCTCGAGAGCGTGGTGCACAAGGGAGAATCGTGGACCGACTGGCTCCGGAGACCTCTGAGTGATAGTCAGGAGCGCTACGCGCTCGATGATGTGAGACACCTGTTGCCCTTGCATGATCATTTACAGGCTCAACTTTCCTCAGAGGGGAGGTTGGAGTGGGCGAAGGCTGAGATGCAAAAGTACGACGACAAGTCAACCTATCACCCTCTCATAGATGATCGCATCCGCAGGGTGAAACGAAGTGGAAGCCTCGACAGGAAAGGCCTCACTCTGTTGCGGGAACTCTATCGCTGGCGCGAGGATGAGGCCAAGCGTTGCGATCGTCCCCGAAGACGGGTTCTCTCGGATGAGTTGCTCGTCGAGATCTCGAGAAGAGCCCCGACCAGCATCGATTCGTTCGAAAGAATTCGAGGACTTGATCGTCGGGATGTTCGTCGCTTCGGTGAGGACCTCATCGTCGCGGTGAAACAGGGGCTGGAGACCCCTGAGGAGCAGTTTCCTCCGCTATTGAAGAAGCGACGTCTGGAACCTCGTGAGGAGGCGGCACTGGAACTCACGACGTCGGCATTACGGGCTCTTTGTCGGGCGGAGCGCATCGCACCGCCGCTGGTCGGAAAAAGTGAAGATGTCGAGAATTTGATTCGAAGTTACTGGGAAGGTGAGATCGATACCAGCGAGCATCGTCTCCTGACAGGTTGGCGAGGTGAGTTGTTCGGCAATAAGTTGCTCGGGTTTCTCGCTGGTGACTTCCACATCGCCATCGATGCCGACAGCGGATTCCCCGAGTTACGTTCTTCGCGCTAGGATCTGCTTTCTGCAGCGACCTCGATCACATCCATGAAACTGGAGACACTGAAGAGAGCCTGTCCCGCTCCTGGGGGACCGTATCCCGGGGGGATCGGTAACTTGTGTTCACGATGGCAATCTCGCCAGGCAACGAGCAAACGTGCGTGGTATTCCAGCGGCGCCGGAGGCTGCAGATTTCCATGTTCCTTGACCAGGGGAGAGAGAGGTTCCGGACACCAGACGGTGAAGCGGGGGCAAATCCCGTGGCTCATGAAGAACTCGAGTCCCTCCCTGGTGGAGTCGACCGCCGCTTCAGGGTCGGTGTATCCATGCGGGTGAGACATCTCGATTCCGGCGACAAAGTTGGGGATGACGTTTTCTGCTCCGAACACGTCGCCAGCTGCGATGATCCTGCGGTGCCACTCTGAACGTCCGACGTACGACTCCTTGCCAGGGCAGATGATGGAGAAGAGTCGTTGGTCCCAGATCTCGTAGTTGGGGTGAAAAATGCGGATCCCTGCATCCTTGAGGATTCTCTGCTCCTCGACAGGAAGTGCCTGGGTGACGGCCTTCGGAATCCACCGTCCGCAGAATCTCTCCTCGATGGCGCGGGCATAACTGGCGTAGAACTCCGCTTCCCCTTGACCTCTCAGTTTACTGGTGATGGATCCACCGGTCAGGGTGTATGCCTTTGACCGATCATCGACCTCATCGATGATCGCAAGGGCTTCCAGCACATCATCGAGAGGTTTCACGGTCCGATAGGGTCGTCCTGCCGAGACCTGCTGCCGGTAGTTCTCGTTGATATCGCAGAAGGTACATTCCTCCTTGAAGCCGAAGTACTGGCACTTCCGGTACACGGTGAGGTAGACCAGGTATCCCCATTCGATGGTCGGAGCGACCTCGTGGACAGGTTGTCCCGAAGCCAGATTCTTTTGGTAGTACTCGGGGATCTCTTGCAGCTGGATCGTCGAGATCGTCTCCTCGCCGCAACGCAGTAGCAGAGATTCACCATCCAGTGTCGCATTCCACGGTGATGAAGGGTTCACGCGCACCGATACGGTGGTGCGTCGGAGATTCCACGGACCGTCGACGAGTTGAATTTCTTCGGGAGCGTGGAGGTTTTCCTGCTGGTTCATCTCGTTGATGGAAACCATATCGAAACTGAAGATGAAGTAGGATTTGCTCTTGAAACTGGCGCAGTACTGCAGTGCTTCCCTCGAGAAGGAAATGCCGAGCCGTAACAGATCCTCTTTGATCAGAGTTTCCACGGGGAGATCGGGCAACATCTGCTGCAGACGTCCGATCTCTGCCAGTCGATCATCACCTGCCTGCTGGGTCTGTAAAACCTGTCGAGGTGATGGTGCATTGTCGGCGGATGAAGTTTTCATCGTGGCTCTCCCTCGATTTGACGGCTCAACCCTGCAATAGATGGATCATCTCCCTCAGTCCAGGATCGAGCAAGAGATTGGGTCTCAGAAGATGGTGGTGTATGCGAGTCCCAGCAGCAATTCGAGATCGTTCTCCTCCACATCGGCGGGGGGTTGACTGTTGTGGCGCAGATTCATCTGGGCGTTGAGAGAAAGGCCTCCGATGATCCTGGTTCTGACTCCCAGTCGCCCCTGGAACAGGATCTTGTCGGGATCATCGAGCGACATATAGAGCGTGTGGTCGTGATATGCCTCGAAGATCTCCTTCTTGAGTGTCCATTCGGCGCGTCCTGCGATTCGCAGGGTGCTGGTGGTGGCATCTTCGGCGACCTCGAAATCCTCGTTGAGAGCGGAGATCCCGGACTCCTCTGACCATTCGATGCTGTCGGTGTCGAGGATCTGGATACCCGCTCCGATTCCTGCCGTGGTTCGCAGTGCAAGATCGGCGAAGGCGTCATTGCGCGCTGAAAAACTGGTGTAGAGATACCAGTCGTCCTGTGGGAAGAAGTCGTACTTGACCTCGGCTCCGGTACTTCTCTTGGTGATCTCGTCGTCATCTTCACCGTAAGTCCAGTCCAACTTGGAGACGAACCGATGGGTCAGGTAGCGGAAGGTGTAGTCGAGGTTCATCACGGCAGAAGCGGTTCGAGTGTTACCGGTCGTCTGTGCGGCGTTCAAGGTGATGGTTGCCTTCTGGGTCGAGGTCGGGGGAAGGACAGGAGTCGGATTGATGGAGAGGACTCGATCACGTGGAATCGATCTCTCACCGAGTGGATTCTTCACCACCCATGTTTCTTCACTGAGTTGCATCGATCCGGACAGGTTTTCACCGGCATCGGTTACCAGCGTCTCGGTGCTGGAAATGGTGACGGAGATGACATTTCCTCCTGCGACCTCGACCTTGCCGATGCCATCGACCTCGATGATGTAACGATCATCTTCGAACTGGAGAATCTGGCCGATGAGGACGGTTCCGTCGTTCATCTCCAGACGGTCCGGCATTGCGGGATCGTCGAGGGGAACGCCACTTTGAAGGCACAGAACGATCAGTAGCGTAGAGTACATTCGATGGAATTCCTTCCGAAGGACGCAGGACAGGATACGCTCCTGGGGTCGTTGCGGGAATCGGATACGGAGACGTCTCGTTGAGGATCGACCAGTAATAGCGGTAAGGAGGTCGGATGAACTCGAGCACCGAGACCCCTTCACTGCAGCAGCAGGAAACGGCCAATCCTCGTCAGCGCCATGGGCCCGTCGCTCTACTGGGAGCCTGTCTGACGGCGATCTTGTGCTTGCCGATGTGGCTTCTCCCTGGATCTCTTGGCTGTCGCTACGCCCGCCTTCTGGCTCGTCCCGCCTGGCTGCTGGCTCATCGCAGACGTCGAGTCACACTGAGTAATCTTCGCCATGCCTTCGGTTCGACCTTCTCGGAGAAGAAGATTCGCCGGGTCGGTCTCGAGTCGTGGCGACGGGTTGCGATGTCGGCGGTCGAAGCGCTGCAGATCGGTCGTTGGCTCGAGAATGAGGATTTCCAGCGACGATTGATCTGGAAAGGCCCGTGGCAGCAACTGGAGCAGCGACACCTTGCCGGAGAATCGTTCCTGCTGGTCAGTGGTCACCTCGGCCCGTTCGAGATCATCTTGCCGTTGCTGGTGCATCGAGGCTGGCGCATCGGATTGCTCTCTCGCCCGGTGAAAAATGCCTACCTGCACTCATGGCTCGACTGGATTCGCCGCGGCACGGTACCGACGATTCTCGATCCCTCGGGAGCATTGCCCGAGATGGGAAGGGCACTCAATGCAGGAACCTCGATCGCTCTGATGGTCGATCAAAATGACCGCGAGGGGATTTTTGTTCCTTTCCTCGCTCGGGAGGCTGGGACCACGCCTGCAATCGGAGTGCTGACGCGTCGCTATCGCGTCCCGGTCGTGTACCTCGAGGCGAGGAGGATCGAGCCGGGAAGAACCTATCGGTTGACCTGTGAGATCGCGGATCTTCCCCGGGGAGAGAATATTCGATCTCACCTCGATCTGGTGACCCGAGCGGTGACCGGACGGATCGAGACGATGGTGCGCGAGGTCCCTGCCGATTGGCTGTGGATGCACCAGCGCTGGAAAGCGCGTCCCGATGGCAACCGTGAGATCTTGCTCTAAAGTGCTGCCTTTCGGTGACAGCGCCGATATCGAGGTGTATCCTGCCTTTTTCCACGGAAGAGAGGAACATCGTGGTGACCACTGCGATCCGTGACATCTCCGTTGCTGGAGTGGAACCAATTCTGCGCGGCAAGGTGCGTGATATCTTCGATCTCGGTGACCAGTTGTTGCTGGTGACCAGCGATCGTGTCAGCGCTTATGACGTGGTGTTGCCCCAGGGGATCCCCGATAAGGGTGCGATCCTGACCCAGTTGACGCGCTGGTGGCTCGAACGGCTCCCCGACGGCATCCGTCACCATCTGATCTCGACCGATCCCACCGATTTTCCCGAACCGTTTCGAAGTGCTGCCAGCGACTGGGGACCGCGCGCGATGCTGGTGCGGAAACTCGACATGATCCCTGTCGAGTGCGTGGTGCGGGGATATGTCGTCGGCAGTGGCTGGAAAGACTACCAGGCGAGTGGAGCCATCTGCGGCATCTCCTTGCCCGAGGGACTGCGTCAGGCTGATCGCATCGATGATCCCATCTTCACTCCGGCGGCCAAGAATCACGAGGGCCACGACGAGAACATCTCCATCGAGAAGGCCGGAGAGATGGTCGGACATGATCTGATGGCTCAACTGAAGGATCTGTCGGTGCAGATCTTTTCGCACGGCCGCGAACACGCGGCAACTTGCGGACTCATTCTGGCCGACACCAAGTTCGAGTTCGGTATGGACGACGATGGACCGGTGCTCGCCGATGAGGTGCTGACCGCCGATTCGTCGCGCTACTGGCCTGCAGACCAGTACCAGGTCGGCATCAGTCCTCCCTCTTTTGACAAGCAGTACGTGCGCGATCATCTCGCCTCTTGCGGTTGGACCGGAGACGGTCCGGTGCCGGATCTTCCCGATGAGGTGGTCGAGGGAACCACCGCCCGCTACCAGGAACTGTTCGAGCGGGTGACCGGGGTCGCCTGGGATACCTGGAAGGAACAAACATCATGAACGCCAAGGTTCTCGTCGTCATGGGCAGCGATAGCGACTGGTCGGTGATGGAATCCTGCGTCGAGCAGTTACACAAGTTCGACATCGAGGCGGAGGTTCGTGTTTGCTCGGCCCACCGCACCCCCGAGGTCGCTCATCGCCTCAGCCAGAGTGCTGCCGATGACGGTTACTGCGCCATCATCGCGGCTGCTGGACACGCCGCGCATCTGGCAGGTGTCATGGCCGCCAGCACCACGCTACCGGTGATCGGTGTGCCCATCGATTCGAGTGCCCTCGATGGCATGGACGCCTTGCTGGCAACGGTACAGATGCCGCCAGGGGTTCCCGTCGCGACGGTTGCCATCGGCAAGCCTGGGGCCACCAACGCTGCCATCCTGGCGGCGCAGATCGTCGCCGTTGCCAACCCCGAGATGCGTGCGCGCCTCGACGATCACAAGGCGATGATGGCCAGCAAGGTCGCCGACAAGGACGAGAACCTGCGCGGTCGGGTCTCCGGCGGCTAGAGGATTCCGAACAGGAACGTGATCCAGAGCACGCATGCTATCTGGATGATGGCCAACACCACGATTCTTCCCCGCTTCGAGGCGGCGCTCAGAGGTCTTCTGATCTCGGAACTTCTGGTCTCCTCGGCGCTGCCATCGAGCCAGTTCTGACAGCGAAACAGCAGCCAGAATCCGCCCATCATCGCGACGCCGAACAGAACGCTCGGCTGCAGCAGCGCAATTTCCTCGGCCAGGAAGATGCTCTTCAAAAGCATCAGCATCGCCAGCATGAAAGTCGAGATGACGATCGCCCCGACCAGTGTCGCCACGGTGTCGACCTTGCGCCCCGCGCGCGCAAGCATCGGAATCAGAGCGCTACTGACCAGCAGCAGTAACCCGCCACCGATGACGAGCCCCGCGCTGTGATCCGGGTCGGGGGACGGGATTCCCACCACCATCGACAGCAGCCACAACGCCAGGGCCAGCAGCACGACACTGCCGATGATGCGGTAGCGAGCGACCCAATCCGGTTCTGAAAAGGTGGGATCTGGCGGCGTCTGTGGTGGTGAGATGAGCCTTCGCCAGGCAGCGATGAAGCGATATCCGATGCACATCAGCCCGAACAGAGGAGCAAAGTCGAGCGGTGCCCCGAGCAAGCGCGGCAGTCTCCTCTGCAGCAGCCACCGGAACGCAGCGGCACCGGTCAGTACATTTTGGCGTTGAGCGTCGAGCAGCACGATCTCGCCGGAGCGTCGGTAACTGTCGAGCAATTCCCGGTCAGTTCCGGTGACGAGCGCGGCAGGTTGCGTCGCGATTCCCTCGAGCAACCCGAGGAGCTGCATCGACCGGATACTGCCGGTACACATCCGACAATCTCCATCGTAGGCCAGCAAAGTGTCTCGGGAGTAGTCAGGAGGCTCCAGTGGAATCATCGCCGGATCTCCTCGAATGGGGGATGCAGGATACCGACTTCGGTGATCCAGCCAGCGATGTGGGAGGCCGGAGTCACATCGAAAGCCGGATTGCGGTGACCGATCCCCTCGGGCGGTTGTTGCTGGCTCGTCGGTGACCAGATCTCATCGGCGGATCGCTGCTCGATGGGGATCTCGTCACCGCTGGCGATGCTGAGGTCGAAGGATGTGCTGGGTGCTGCGATATAGAAGGGCACCTGGTGCGCTTTCGCCAGTGAGGCGATGGTGTAAGTGCCGATCTTGTTGGCGGCATCGCCATTGGCGGCGACCCGGTCGGATCCGGTGATCACCACATCAATTTCACCGTTGTAGAAGAAACTGCCAGCGGCTCCATCGCAGATCACCTCGACCGGAATCCCGTTTTTGTGCAGTTCCCATGCGGTCAATCGAGATCCTTGCAGCAACGGACGTGTTTCACCGGCCAGTACCTGGAAGCGCTTACCCTGCTTCCACGCCTCGTACAGCACCGACAGCGCGGTTCCGGTTCCGGCGGTGGCGAGTGCTCCGGCATTGCAGTGGGTGAGGACGGTGGCCCCATCGGCAATCAGAGATGCTCCCGATTCGCCGATGGCCTGGCAGCACTGCTGATCCTGCTCGTCGATGGCTCGCGCTTCGCTGAGCAACCGTTCTTTCAGTGCCGCACCATCGAGGTGTTCGCATTCGGCCGAACTCTCGAGGTCGGCCATCCGATCGACCATGTGCTGGAGATTCACCGCGGTGGGGCGAGCCGATCGTAGCGCCGGCAGTGCTTCGCGAAAGCGCGACCGAACGGTATCGATGTCTTTACAACCTCGAATCGCCAGGCACAGACCGTAGGCCGCTGCGACCCCGATGGCGGGAGCCCCCCTCACGACCAGTTGCTGGATCGCCTCGATCAACTGTTCCGGTTGCTCGATGATTCGTTGCTGTTCCTTTTCCGGTAGCAACGTCTGATCGATCAGGTGGAGACAGCCATCGGTATCGCCGACCCAGTGCAGGGTCCGAAACCGTGGCGAGGTCGAATCCACCATCTTCTCCAGCCTTCCAGTGTTCTCAGAGGCAGTGCTGTTGCGGTCGGCATCATCGGCAAGGGAGCAGAGAACGGCAAGCCCTGCTCGGTGAGGGTTGCGCCGCTTCGGTTTCCCGGCACCGATTCGATCCCCGAGTGCGCCAGTTGCTCGATCGTGGCCCTCGGTAGGGGTCCTGGTCTGGCCGCAAAAACCTGTTCGGGCGCCAGTAAGGCGACCCATTCTCCCACACCATCCATCATCGATCCGTGGTGCGGAAGCACAACCAGGTCGATCGGACCGGAACTTCGAGAAGCCGCAAGCCGTGCCGCTTCTGCATCCCCTGGAATCAGAGCCGTACCACAGGGTCCGCGAATTACCACCACCACCGATCGATCATTGAGCGACAGAGGGACTGCTGGAGGGGTTCCATCGGCTGCCGAGATGATCCTCAATCGCCACGGTCCGATGGTCAGCTGATCCCCGTCTTTTACCCTGTGGATCTGAACTCCATGGCGACGCGCCATCTGGATGATGGCAGCTCCGGCGGGGTCGTCTTCAAAGGTCCTGTCCACGATGAGACCTGCGATGGAATCGGTCTCGAGTAACCCGGGAACCGCCGAGTAATGATCGAGATGAGCGTGTGAGAGGACGATCCAGTCGATCCGATTTCTGCCGCTTCTCCACAGTGATCGGCGGATCAGGCGCGCGCCGCCATCGATCTGATCGGCGGAACCCGCATCGAACAGCAATGAGCCACCGGGTGCTTGCATGAAAACACTCTGTCCTCTTCCCGTGGCAAGCAACTCCATCGTAGCAGGCACGGGTAGAGTGATATCGATCGATATCGCCAGCGAGGCGACCATCAACGTGCCGATGGCGAGGCGTGGTTTTGCTGCACAGATCCACAGTAGTGCCATCATGATGAGAGAGATGGCTGGGATGCCGATCGCCGGCAGCACCCAGGGACTCCATGGTAGGCGGTCGGCCAGTGCCGGGATCGTTTCGAGCACCCAGCGCAGCACCTCCCACCCTCCTCGAGTGATCTGCTCGATTTCGAAGATGCCCAGCATCAGAGTGACAATGCCGAGCATGATGGTGGCGGCCACAGCCGGTAGCAGCAAGAGCGTCGTCAATGGTGAGAACGGACAGATTTCCGCGCTCCAGAAAGCGATGGCCACATGAGCTCCGAAGAAGGCCCCGAGTGCTACACGCAGGCCACTGCTGGCAAATTGTCGAGATCCCATCACCACATGAATCCCGCCCACCGCACATAGAGAGATGGTCGCTGAAGCGCGTGGAGGAGCCTGTCCCATCGCGCACCAGATCAACATCGCCAGCGCAAGAGCCTGTGTCGGAGCAACATTGCGGCCACCGATGAGTCCAACGGCGATCAAGCCGCCGGTGATGGCGGCCCGGATGGCAGGTGGATCCGCACCGGAGAGAAATGCCTGGAAGAGCAGAAAAACAGCCCCGACACCACGGATGATGTGGGACCAGGGTGAGAGAAAACGCCGAGACCATATGAGAAAGAAGCCGAGACAGATTCCGACATGAAGCCCACTGACTGCCAGCAGGTGGCCCAGACCGGTTCTTCTCATCACTGCGTGTGTTTGTGGATCGAGCAGGCCCCGTTCTCCTAGCAGCAACGCGCAACCCCAGCGAGCATCGATGGAGAGCAAGCAATCCAGGGCGCGAAGGCGCAGACGATCGGCTCGCGACAGGAGAGTCGCTCTCGAGAGCACTCTCCAGTGATCTCGGCGAACTACCTTGCGAAACGAACCACTTCCCGCGCTCAGCAATGCGCTGATCGTGTCGCCGCGGCCGACCAGCACCGAACCCGGAAGCGAGAGAGTCACGACGCCAGCGACTGGCCCTGTGTGCCCCTTCAACTGGTGAAGTTTCAGTATCGTTGTGGTCTGTAACATCGGTTTCGTCACACGACCGATGTGTCGACGCGGTACGGAAAGAACTTTCCCCTCGATGAGAACGGGTCCTCGAGCCAACGATGCAACATCTGCTGTGGGGGGAGGTGCGAGCAGCATTCCGATCAATAACGGCAACAGTTGTCTCAGCAGGATGGCTCGCGGCCCGGGCAGGAGGCCAGCCAAACAGGTGCTGCTGATCAACATCAGTAGGCACGGTGGTGACAACTGACATCCGGCAGCACCGATCCACGGACCGGTACCGATCCACAGCCACAGGGCCGGAATCAACAACGGAGGGAATGGCCCCGGGAGGTCGGTGCTATCTGGAGATGATGCACTGTTCGTGGTTGTTCCAGCGCTGCTCGGGATGGCCCACGGTGGTTCGGTTATCGGCATCGTCAGAGGGTTCTCCTGTCGTGGACCTCATCGTTTTCACTGTGCCTGAAACAGCAAAGAAGGGGATGCGGGGGATGCATTGAATGGCCGGATCTGGTCGAATAGAGGCAGTTGAGGGATCCGTTGTCGCGAGAGAGGTTCGATGTCGAAAAATGCAATCATCGCGTGTGCGATCGTCGCGACACTGGCGCTGATTCTGGGTCTGCTGCTGCAGGATCAACTGTTCGATTCCTCGCTGCCCGGGATCGACTCTGACCCCAGCATCGAATCCAGCACCATCGATCTCGATGGCCCCCGGGTGATCTCCACAATCGACGATGAGATACAGATCGACCCGGCAGTGGTGCCACTGAGCGGAACGGTGTTGACTCCCGAGGGGGCAGCGGCCGGCGGCGCCGAGGTGCGCATCTACCACGCCAACTTCCCCGTTTCCGTCAGTGAACGCGATGGGCTCTCGGTGTGGGAAGTGCTCGACTGGAACCTGTTTCGCTCCGGAGCCGAGCAACTGACCACGCTGCCTCTTCGAGAAGACATCGGCAAGGCGCTCACCGCCGCTGGCAGTGTCCTGGCCGACGAAAATGGCCACTACCAGTTCGACAAACTGGCGCCCGGGCAGTACCTGGTGGCGGCAGCAGCGCAAGATACGTTGCTGACCCCCTTCCCCGAGATCATCGAGTTCGACGGGACACCATTGGAGCGTGACATCATGTGTCTGCTCGGCTCGAGCCTGACGGTACGGGTGCGGGCCGGAAATACCATGGCAAAGGGAGCACGGGTGATCCTGCGTGGATCGGTGATCGATTCCAGTATCGGGTCGGAGTCGTGGTTCATGACCCGCGAGGAACTGATCCTCTACATGCTCAATCCTCCCATCCGCGAGGCGCGCGCCGATGCCGCTGGAATCGCCTACTTTGGTCGCTTGCCGCGCATCAACTATCAGTTGTTCGTGCAGAAATCGCCGTGGGCCCAGGCCAGCCAGACATTTGTGCTACAGGATCCGCGCGAGATCGTCATCGAGTTGCAACCGGG
>DCAA01000006.1:208948-227110 GCA_002311345.1 Planctomycetes bacterium UBA1146
CGCGGATGGTCGATTCTTGCTCGAGGGGATTCCCCCGGGATCGTACGAGATTCGCACCGAGGCGAAGGGGTTTGTCGATGGAAGATTGCGCGGTATCCAGATCGAATTCGATGAGATTCTTCCCGCCGAGGTGGTGCTCGAGGCCGGTGCCGTTATTCGCGGCATCGTTCGTAACGATGCAGGAGAGCCACTGAAGGATATCGATGTCTCCGCCCAGCGCAGTGGCCGTAATCGCCAGGGCCAGGGTGAGACCACCGTCACCGATGGCGACGGTAAGTTCATCTTCGATACGTTGACCGCTGGCGACTACCGGGTCGCCTGCACCGGTGACGGCTGGCGCCGCTGGCGCGAGACGGTCAAGACCGGTGGTGAGGCGCTGGAAGTCACGATGGAAGTGGCGCCGTTACTGACCGGCCGGGTTCTCGATGGGCGCGGCGAGGCGGTTTTCAGGGCGCGAGTTCAGATCGATCAGGGTTGGGGGGGTGATGCTGCCGTCACCGACAAGCAGGGACGTTTCCGTCTGTCGCTGGCGATCGGCGGTGATCGGATCGTCGTGCGAGCCCGAGGATTCGCCGAATTGCGCCAGCAGAGCGATCCCGAGGGAGAGGATCTGGGCGATCTGATCCTCGCCGATGCCGAGTTGATCACTGGTTTCGCTCTGGCGCCCGATGGGACTGCTCTTTCCGGGGCGCGCGTCACGGCCAACGAGCAACGTCAAGACGACAATAACAATAGTCGTCGCGGCGGGCCACGCCGCATGAACGCCACCGCCTGGTCCTCCTCTGATGGCAGTTATCGCCTCGAGTTGCCCCAGCCCGGATTGCGCTGGCAAGTGAAGGCATCCTTTCCGTTGCTGCTCGAAAGTGAAGAGGTGGTGGTCCAGCCCATCGATGGACACGCTGCGGAAGTTCATCTGATGCTGCGCTGGGGCGCCGAGGTCGGTGGTATCGTGATCGGAGATGGAAGCCCCGTGGAAGGGGCGACCGTGACGCTTTCTCGCGGCGGCAATCGTAACTCGCGCTGGCAAAACGGTGGCTGGAATCGCAACAGTCGAAGTGCCCGGACCGACGAGAATGGCAACTTCCTCATCCGGGGTCTGGAGGCCGCGACCTACAATCTTCGCGCCAGTGCCACCGGCTTCGGTGATGCCCGGATTCGGGAACTGGCACTGGGCGCAGATGAACAGCGTCGGCTGGAGGTGGTGTTGCAGCGGGAGGCGCGGCTCGAGGGGGTCGTCATCGACCAGTTCGGGGCTCCGATCGCTGCAGCCCAGGTTTCCGCTTCCGATTCTTCGGGGGCCTGGAGAAGGAGCAGCAGCGGTCCCGATGGATTTTTCGCCATCGATCGACTCGCCGCCGGTACGGTCGATGTCCGCGCCGATGCCACCGGGTTCATGCGTTATCGACTCGATGATGTCAATCCGAGTCTGGGTCCGATCGAGATCGTGATGGATCAGAGTTTCGAGTTTCGCGGTTTCGTCGTCGATGCCGAGACCGGTGATCCGATCTCACGGGCGCGCGTCCGCGTTGCACGTTCAAATTCGCGCAGCCGGGGCGACTCGGATCGAACCGGTGATGAGGGATTTTTCCGGATCGAGGATCTGAGAGCCGCCGAGTACGACATCTCCGCTACCGCCGAGGGCTACATCTCGGCCCGGTTCAGCGCACCGATTCCTGGTCGCGATCCGGATGAGACGGTCGTCATCGAACTGGAACCAGGAGCACGCATCATCGTCGACGTGGTCGACCTCTCCGGGGTATCGGTGGAGGGCGCGACTCTGCGGGCCTACCGACTGGAAGAAGGTGCCCAGGCCGATGGTGACGGTCAGAACTCGTCCGGGCAGAGAGGACGTTCCAGAGCCGATGACAGCGCCACCACCAACCGAGATGGACGTGGAACCCTGGTCGGCCTCACCGATGGATTTTATCGTGTGACCATCGAGCATGCCGAGTACATCCCGGCTCAATCGGTCGCGGTGGTCAAGCGCATCGAAGGAAGCGCGCGCGTGCGAGTGGTGCTCGAGAAGGGCGCGACCGTTCGGGGCCGGGTGAGGGACTCGTCCGGAGAACTGCTCAGCAACGGGCGGGTCTATGCCCGTGGACCGGTGACGAAACGTGCCAGGGTCGATGATTTCGGAGAGTATCTCATCCGGGGTCTGCCGGCCGGCAGTTACGAGGTCGAGTTCGACGCCTTCGAACAGGGGCCAGATGCGGAACCTCGCGGACAGATCACCCTCAGTGGTACCGAGGAGCGAGTGCTCGATCTACGTCCCTAGCTCGATTCCGAATACAGGTCGCTGGAGGATACCTGGGTAGATGTAGCGGCAGATTGGCATTCAAGCGCCAATTTGTATATCCTATCTGTGTCGAGGTCCGGAACCCCAACCCGCGCCGGGGGATCCCTCTGCCAAGACTTCCTGGAGGCAATGAACATGATCGAGAATGAATTTTCCCGGCCCCTGGCGAGCCCGCTCTTGAGGGTGGGAATCCCACGTTTCATCTGTGCTGCGCTGCTGTTCTCGGCAGTCGGCGCCCTTCATATGCTGCTCGGTAGTCAGGGTGCCACAGCGCTGGGACTGTCATCCCCACCGGAGCCAGTTGCAGCGGTCATCGACGAGGTTGTCGAAGACGAGCAGGAGCAGAAACTCGCCCAGGAGATCATCACTTCCGCCGCTCGCATCCCGAAGAATGTCCGTCAGCCCAAGGGAATGACGATTCGTGAAATCCAGGATCTCACCGACCAGACCCTCGGTAAGGGGGAACGTTACCTCGCCGAATTCGACAAAGGCACTCATCGGGATGAGGTGATCGCGGTACTTTGCAAGCTCTACATCATGAACTCCAGTCGAACCTTCATCGACTCCAGTCGTCTCTACAAGGATCGCAATGGAATCGATCCAGACCCGAAATGGGTCGAGGTGATGCGCAGGAATTACTTCGCGCGCATCATCAAACTACTCGATGAAGTGGTCACCAGAACTCCCGAGGGTGAAATGGTCGACTGCAAGGTGAATCGCCTCAAGGCGGATACCTACTGGCATTCCCGGCAGTACGCCAAGGCGATTGCGATGTACAAACTGGTACTCAGCCAGTGTCCCGACGTCGAAGAGCGTGACGTGATCAGTTGTGCGCTTCTCAACGCTCAGATCCGCGACCGTGATCACAGCGGAGCTCTTTCTACCGCGGATGCTTTCATCGACAACCATGTCAATTCGGACCTGTTGCCCCATGTCCTGCATCTGCGCGGAAAGGCTCTGATGGAATCGGGGCGCATGGAGGATGCTCTGGTGTGGTGGAAATCGATCGAAGACGTGATTCATTCAGCGGCTACGGGGAATCCGGTGGTGCTCAATGGTGAACCGGTGCAGGTGAGCGCGAAATGTCGTCAGGACTTCCAGCGTTATCACGAGGAGATCAACTTCTCACTCGGCTTCATCTCGTTCGTGTTGGGTGACTACAGCGCTGCAGAGGCCAGTTTCCGTCAAGAGATGGAATTGCTGAAACAGCGTCAGGAAGATCAGAAGATCACCAATGTGGGACAGGTCTATATGACTCGTACCGAGAAGGTTTACGAGAGCCTCGTACGGCTTGCCGGCAATCGGGCTCCCGCTCTCGATCTCGGCGATGGCTGGATTGCCAATGTCTCGCTCGATCCGCTCCAGGAGCAGGGCAATGTGATCCTGCTACTTTTTGCTCCCTACAACAACAATCGCTACATCTCGACATTGGAGAATTTACAGAAACTCTATACCGCCCACTGGGCCGATGGTCTCCGCGTCGCATGGATCGCGATTCCCAAGGGGAAGTCGGATCTGCCCGGACAGATGGGGAAACTCGCGACTGCTGCTTCAGGTTTGAGTCTCGCCTTCCCGGTCGGAATCGATCTCGATGCCGACTATCCCAGTTATCGGGACTACAACTGCGCCATCGGAGGGGGAACCATGGTGGCGATCAACCGTGAGGGGCAAGTGGTCTGGTACAAGATGGATCCCACTTTCCGCGATGATTCCATCATTTCCTTTGTCGTTCGCAGGTTGCTGGAATCGGATGAGCAGTAAGGGAATTCTCTGGACCTTGTTGCGGGGGTATAATCCAGGCGGTTCCGCTCATGGTTGTCTTCCTTGTGTCGGTCTGAACAGGAGTACGGATGTCCCGTTCGCTGCGTTGCTGGCTACCCGTAATTCTGCTGGTGTTACTGATCCTGTCAGTCTACGCAGGAACTCCGCGCATGTTGATTTCACAGCTTCTGGCGAGTGCACCGACGACCGCGTCCCAGGAAGATCCTCTCACTGTCAATGAACTGAAAAAGTTGGTCCAGCAGGCAGCGTTGTCGGGAGATGCCGCATCACTGGCGGAGGTGTTACGCACCATCGGCAAGATGCCTGGACGAGAGCCAGCAGCGGCGGTACTCAGTTCTGCCTCCTCCCTCTCCAGAGGACCCGATGATATCTACTGGTTCTTGCTCCAGGGAGTCGCCGGTTTCAAGGGCCCCGATGCCTTCACCGAGATGGGGGAGTTCGTCGTCCGATACCGCTCGAAACCGATCTCCAGGGATCTGTTGAATTCTTTGCGCAAGTGCAAGTCGAAATACGTCAATCGAGTGATTCGTCGGGTTCTGGCCGACTGTCCTGCAGATATGCAACTGATGGCGGTGGATATCGCCGCCGAGGTGCCCGTGCGCAGGACCGTCGACATCCTGTTGCCAGTGCTGGCTCGAGAGAACCTCAAGGATCGCGGTGGCAAGAAGCCTGAAACCGCCTTGAAACTCGCCATCATCTCTGCTCTCGAGGCGTTGACCAAGCAAACCTTCGGCAACAGTCTCATCAACTGGCAAGGCTGGTGGGCCAACGCCAGAGAACAGGGATTGAAGGTGATACGAGACGAGGCCGATGATTACACCCCGACCACCGGTCTGGCCCGTCCACTCGATCCGGTTCGCGCCCGACAATTCCTTGGTCTCGAGCAGATGCCTGCCGGATCGGTACTGGTGATCAAGGGACCGACCGCTGCCAACGGAAACGATACCAACTTCGATCACATCGAGCACCTTCTCCAGCGCATCAGAATCCCCCATGAGGTGGTCGAGAAGGGCGAACTGGAGAACCCCTCCTTCCGACTCGACGGGGTCGCTGCCATCTTCGTCAACTGCACCCAGATTCACAAGTTCTGTCAAAGCCCAGGTCACACAGCCGGTGCCTATACCGGCAAGCGCTTGCACAGATGCGAAGGTCCCGCTCCGCATGACACCGTTCAGTTCAAGATGAAGCAGGAGGCCATCGAGAAGCTGGTGAAGTTCGTCGAAAGAGGGGGATATCTGTTCACCGAGGACTGGGGCCTGGTGGAGATCCTGGAGATCGGTTTCAGCAAGTTTCTGCGCTCGGGAACCGCGCTGGAGGGGGGAGATGTTGGGGTCCGTCCGGAACGTGGAATGACCGCGCACCCGCTGTTGCGGGGAGTATTCGTTCCTCCCGTCGATATCTCGGCACTGCGTCGCAAGTACTACGAAGATGAAGACGACGACGAGGATCTGGAAGAGTACGACCCTTCCGTCGAGGACGACCCGGGCGACGTCGATGTGGATCGGGGCAAGACGGCGGTCGGCGAGGGTGATGCGACATCCATCGAGGAGATCGGAGATCCCGACATCCGCCTCGTCCAGCATCGCTGGAAGATCGACAAGGAGAGTCCCGCTCTGGATATCCGGTCGAAAAAGGTACTGGTCCTCATCGATAGCCAGGAACTCGAGATCGCTTGCGGTGAAGGGGCGGTGGCGGTGACCTTTCCGCTGAAGAAGGGCAGAGTGGTTCACGTTCTGTCTCATTTCGGCAAGCAAACGAGTTCCGACAACGAGGCCACCATCGAGAACCTGCTCGTCAACTTCCTGCTTCAGGTCAGGATCCGTTCCACACCAAAGCGCCAGTGAGTATTCGCTCGCGTTGACTCCTCGACGGCGAGCGTCTACCGTGCCCGGGTTGCCGGGATTTCTCGCTGTCCGGGGGAAAACTCTCCGCTGTGGGTGAACCTATCGGGCCGATCCGGGTACACATCGCACCAGGGCGGGATGAGATTCTTGATAATCCACTTCCATGCATATCGAGGCGCCCTGTTGCTGGTCTGGATGCTGGGTTTTCTTGCCGTTGCATCGCTCATTCCTACCACCGTCGAGGCCCAGGATAGCGTCCGAGGTCTATTCGGCACCGACGAGGACTTTTCACTCTTCTATGATCGGCTCGAAGTCGACATCTCCTCTGAAAATGGAGCGCGTTCGCTGGTGGTGCTGGGAAACGTATTGCTCGAGGGTGAGGGATTTTCCCTCAGGGCCGATGCCATCGGGGTTTTCATCGACGGCGTGGATCCTGATAGCGGGCCGATCCATCCACGAGTGCTGGCCCTCGGAGAGGTGATATTGAATCGCGGTGATCAATCATTTCGCGCCGAGACCATCTTTCTGGAGGTCGATACTCGCCGGATGGTGCTCTCTGATGCACGCTTGCGAATCACCCAGGAACTGATCGAACGACTCCGAGTACTTCCCTTCGATGATCCTCAGCGATCGCGCTTGATCGCCGAAGCGTGGGTTGCCGGTGTTTCCGATGTGAGGGTCGAGGGCCTTCCGCGGGCGCAGATCGGGGTCCAGGCAAGGCACCTGAGAGTCGAGGATTTCCGTGATTTCGAGGGAGAAGGGATCGTATTCACCACCGACGAATTCTTCGATCCCCAATGGGCTCTGGTGGCCAAGAAAGGTAAGGCACGCGCGCGTAGGGAGGTTGATCAGAGAGCCGATGAGGATCTCCCCGGCGGCTACCTTCTGGATGTCGAAGATGCGCGGCTCGAAATCGGTGGGTTTCCGATCTTTCCGCTACCGAGCACCACCTGGGACAGTCGCTGGGGGCGTTCCTTCCCGTTACGGGATGTTCGGATCTCCAACTCTTCCCGATTTGGATCTCGCCTCGACACTTCCTGGAACGGTGATTTTCTGCTGCCGGCTCGCTTCGAGGACGAGTTCGATCTGACGCCACGGATCGATTCACTGTCCGATCGGGGTACCGGTTGGGGTCTCGATTTCGAACTGGGAAGAGATCCGCGTCGCTGGGCTGAGGAGCCTGACGGGAGACTGGAACTGTATGGCTATGGTTCTTACTGGGCGATCGAGGACGAGGCACTGACCGATAGTAGTGGAGATGCCATCGACGATCCCGATCGATCCCGGGTCAGGGCATTTGTTCATGCCCGATTGGGTGCCGGTACCCTGATCGACGGCGAACTGGCGACCTCCAGTGATGCAGGTTTCATCGAGGAGTTCTTCCGTGCTGAATCGAGGGCGATGAAGGACCCGGAGAACTTCCTCTCGATTCGTCAGGCTTTTGGTGCTGATTATGCTGCAACTGCGATGACCCGTGTCCGGATGTCGGAGCATCTCAGCGTTACGGAGTTGAAACCCGAGTTCAGTTTTCGCGTGCTCGATGCCGAACTGACCGGTCCAGTTCGCTGGGATTCCGATCTGGTGCTGTCCAATCTGAGGGTGCTGCCAGCCGAAGGACTTCCCGATCCGCAACTGGAGACTCGTAGAGCGGATGTCCGGACCGAATTCTCGCTTCCTTTCGGATTATCTCGCTGGGTGCGCTGGGTACCGCGTGCGGGGGTTCGCTGGACCAACTGGGTCTCGCCCGACTTCGATGGTGAGGAGAGAACTCAGTTTCACGCCGGATTGCAGGCGGCGACCAGACTGTCTCGAGTCTTCGATGTTCGTAACAAGAAGTGGGACGTGGATGGCTTACGACACATCATCGACATCACCGCCGGTTACTCGAGCATCTTCGATAGTTCCCTTGCCGCCAGCGAAGTACCGATTCAGATCGATGATGTCGATGCCATCGATCTGTTCGATGAAGTGCATCTGTCGGTCGTGCAAAGATTGCAAACTCGTGCCCCGCGTACCGATCGGGAAAGGTTGCAGAGAATGGGTACTCGCACCATCGCCGAAGCACGTGTCGAGGCCTTCTACTATCCCAATGCCAGACGCGATCATGGAGGCGAGGATTGGGGCAACCTGCTCGCTGAACTGGTTCTTCACAGAGCGGATGGGTGGAGTCTGTTCGGTGAAGTGGTGCGCGATATCGGTGCTGGGGCTCATCTGGAACGAAATGGTGGATTGCGCTGGATCGATGTGGATTCCGGTTTGTTCGAGATCGCCTGGCGAGAGCGACCCGATACCCAGGAGACGCTGCTTGTCGGTGGACGGTGGAATGCCTCGCCACGATGGGACATGGGCCTCTTCGTCGAGTACGATGCCATCGAAGAGGAACCGGTCGGACACTGGTGGGAAGTAGGACGTAATTTCCGTACCTTCCGCATGATGTTCAGTCTCGATGTCGAGCGAGGAGCAACCGACGATACCACTTTCCGGATCGATATAGGATTGCCGGAAATGATGGGTGCTTTGAGGGGTTCACGGTTCGGTTCGACATATTCGGGTCGTTTCCGTTGAAGAAGGAGGATCGATGACGGGACCCGCAGTCTATCCCGGAACCTTTGATCCGCCGCATCGAGGACACATCGATCTCATCGAGCGTGGTGTTCGGCTTTTCGGAGAACTGGTCGTGGCTGTTGCGGTTAATCGTGACAAGCAAACGATCTTCACACCCGAAGAGAGAATCGGCTGGCTCGAGAGTTGCACAGCAGATCTCGAGGGCGTGGGGGTTGTGCGATTCACAGGGCTGGTGGTAAACCTGCTCGCCCGCCAGGATTCCCGGATCCTGCTCAGGGGAATCAGAACCTTTGCAGACTTCGAAGCCGAATACACCATGGCGTTGACGAACCGGAGCATCTCTACCGAGTTCGAGGCGGAGACGGTGTTCGTGATGCCGGCACTGGAACTGTCCCACTACTCGAGCCGACATGTCAAAGAGATCGCCTCCTTTGGCGGGGACGTACGTTCCTATCTGCCCGAGGAGATCGCTGAGCAGGTCTCTAGCAGGCTCACGGAGTTGCTCGGTCCCGGCACGGTGGAATCCACCGAGGGTCCCCGGTAGGATCCTTCTCTCGCAGTTCTCCCTGTGGGGGTATTGGGTCATCACGTTGCCAAAGGAGGGTCTCGATGTCGACAACCGGAAGGAATGCCATCTCGACCGATGGCGCCCCGGCTGCTATCGGACCCTATTCCCAGGCCATCGAGGTGGATCGCTGGGTGTACTGCTCTGGCCAGATCCCCATCGATCCTGCCGATGGTTCGCTGGTGAACGGGATCGAGCAGCAGACAAGACAGGTTCTGATCAATCTCGGCGAAGTCCTTCGAGCTGCAGGGTGTGATTACTCCGACGTCGTCAAGACCACAGTGTATCTGTCCGACATCGGCAATTTCATGGCCATGAATCAGACCTACTCCCAGTTCTTCATAGAACCGTTTCCGGCACGTGCGTGCATCGAAGCGTCCGCATTGCCGAAGAATGTTCAGATAGAGATCGATGCCGTCGCCTGGAAGCGAGAAGCGAATTGAATGGCGAATCTCCGCTGTTGGAGATCGAAGATCTTCAGACCTGGTTCTACACCGATGACGGTGTCGGCAAGGCTGTCGATGGGGTCAGTTATTCGATCCAGCCAGGTGAGACCCTCGGTGTTGTCGGAGAATCGGGCTGCGGGAAATCCGTCACTGCGATGAGCATATTGCAATTGGTACCGACTCCGCCGGGAAAATATGTCGGTGGGGAGATTCGTTTCCGCGGCGAGAATCTGCTCGAGCGCTCTGAAAAACAGATGCGAGAGATTCGTGGCAAGGAGATCGCCGTCATCTTCCAGGAGCCGATGACGAGCCTGAACCCTGTCTTTCAGGTCGGCGATCAGATCGGCGAGGCATTGCGACTGCACGAAGGGATGTCCAGATCCCAGGCCCGCGAACGCTCGATCGATCTATTACGTCTGGTGGGAATTCCTTCGCCCGAAACTCGCGTATCTGAATACCCCCATCAACTCTCAGGAGGGATGAAACAGCGCGTCATGATCGCCATGGCGCTGGCGTGCAATCCAGCGCTGCTGATCGCCGATGAGCCGACCACGGCGCTCGATGTGACGATTCAGGCACAGATCCTCGAGTTATTGCGGGATCTCCAGCGAGAAAAGGGCATGGCCATCTTGCTGATCACCCACGATCTCGGTGTGGTCGCCGAGAACGCTGATCATGTCGTTGTGATGTATGCAGGAAAAGTGGTGGAGAGGGCACCAGTCGATGAACTGTTTGGGAGCCCCAAACACCCGTACACGCTCGGATTGTTTCGATCGTTGCCACGTCTCGATAACAAAAGGGATCGACTGGAAGTCATCGAGGGCAATGTCCCCAATCCACTGGATTTTCCCAGCGGCTGTAAATTTCGTCCTCGTTGTCGCCATGCCACTGAGGAGTGTGCTCGAACAGAACCTCAGTTACAGGAGATCGATGACGAGCATCAGGTCGCCTGTCACCACTGGGCGAATCTGGTCGAGATGGAATCCGGCAACGAAGGAGCAGATCAGTGACCGCAAACGGTACTCCACTGCTGGAGGTCCGGGATTTGCGGACCTGGTTCCCGATACGAAGTGGCGTATTTTCACGCGTGACTGCTCACGTGAAGGCGGTCGATGGAGTGAGTTTTCGAGTGGGTCGGCAGGAGACCCTCGGTCTCGTCGGCGAATCCGGTTGTGGTAAGACGACGGTCGGGCGGTCGATCTTGAGGCTGGTCGAACCGACCGAGGGCACCGTCATTTTCGACGGTCAGGATGTTCGCGCCACCGAGGGATCCTCGCTGAGAGATCTTCGCAAACGGATGCAGATCATCTTCCAGGATCCGTACGGATCGCTGAATCCGCGTATGACTGTCGGCTCGATTCTCACCGAGGGCCCCAAGATCCATCAGATGGGCAACGCTAGCGAAATTCGTGGTCGAATCGAGCATCTGATGGATCGCTGTGGGCTTGACCCGGTGAACCACATCAATCGATACCCCCATGAGTTTTCAGGAGGACAGAGGCAGCGCATCGGAATCGCCCGTGCGCTCTCGGTGGAGCCAGAGTTCATCGTCTGTGACGAGGCGGTGAGTGCTCTCGATGTGTCGATTCAGGCCCAGATCATCAACTTGTTGCTCGATCTCCAGCAGGAGTTCGATCTTTCCTATCTGTTCATCGCACACGATCTGGCGGTGGTGGAACACATCAGTCATCGGGTGGCGGTGATGTATCTGGGCAAGATCGTCGAGGAGTCTCCCGCTACTGAACTCTACAGTAACCCCCGGCATCCCTACACCAAGGCGCTCCTCTCGGCAGTTCCTGAACCCGACATCCAGCGACGCAGGAATCGCATCCTGCTGGAGGGCGACGTTCCATCTCCGATCAATCCTCCCTCTGGCTGTTCATTCCATACTCGTTGTCCCAGCGCAGGAAATCGATGTAGCCTCGAGGTTCCACACGCTTTCGAGGTGGGAAGCGAGCATCGTAGTTTTTGCTGGCTCGAGGACGAGGCCGGTGTTGGCTCGACCAAGGTGCAGTCCTAGATTCAGGGTCTCCTGGTAGAAGGAAAAGGTCAACAGTTGCCCAGTTGCGCTTTCGTGACCTTCGGTTGCAAGATCAACCAGTACGAAACCCAGGCGATCCGTGAAGAGATCATCGATCTCGGTTACCAGGAGCGTGACAAACCGGTCGATACCGACCTGATCGTGGTCAACTCCTGCACCGTTACCGAACGAGCCGGTGAAAAGGTACACGACCGCATCCGTTCGCTCGTTGGCAAGAATCCAAACGCTACCATCATCGTCACCGGTTGCATGACCGAAGATGATCGGGTGCGATTGGATAAAATTCCTGGCGTGGTGCATCTCATCGGAAACGAGGAAAAACATCGAATCGCGGAGGTGGTGCAGGGAGCAGCCCTTCTCGAGAAAAAACCAGGACGCAAATCACGTGATATCTTCTCCCTCGAGGTGTCCGGTTTTGCCGGCCGAACCAGAGCTTTCCTGAAGATCCAGGACGGTTGTGATTCTTTCTGTAGTTACTGCATCCTGCCCTATCTTCGGGGCAGTTCCCGCAGCAGGGAACCCGAGGCGGTGATCGACGAGGCCAGACGCCTCGCGGCTGCCGGTTTCATGGAACTGGTGCTGACGGGGATCCACCTGCGGCAGTGGGCCAGGGACCTGGGGGTCGAAGATGGTCTTGCCAACCTGCTGACTCGACTGAGGCAGATCGACGGCATCGAACGGATTCGTCTCTCATCCATCGGGGAGGGCGCCTTCAGCGATTCGTTCCTGCGCGCCTTTGGTCTCGACGAAGGGCTGTGTCGTTTCTTCCATGTTCCGCTTCAAAGTGGCAGCGATCGGATCCTCGAGCGGATGCGTCGCGATTACACCGTCGATGAGTTTGTTGCGGCGATGGAGCGGACCAGGGACCAGTTGCCGAAAGCGGTGATTGCCACTGATGTCATCGTCGGCTTTCCCGGAGAAACAGAAGGGGACTTCGAGCAGACCCTTTCGATCATCGAAAGACTACGTTTCCAGAAGGTCCATCTGTTTCCGTATAGCCCGCGCCCCAGAACCGTGGCCGCTCGCCTCGATGGTCACCTGTCACCCGAGGTGCGCCAGCGCCGCATGGAACAAGCGCGCCAGTTGTGTGACGATGTCCAGGCGGCGGAACTGGATCGACGCATCGGTGACCGAGTACGGGTGCTGGTCGAATCGGTACAGCAGCATCCGGATCGGGTCACCGGCGAGGGACTGAGTCGGGAGGGTCTGCGCGTCGATATAGAGCAGCGACGAACGGGTCTGCTGCGCCGAGGAACCGAGGTCGCCGTGACCATCGACCAGCGCCACGGAGCTCGTCTACAGGCGCGGATGGAGCCGGTGACCGTTCGGGATGGGGATCCAGCTTGTCAAATCAGTTGAATCCAGCGCCGAATCTGTCGTCGCGGCAGGGATTTCCCCATTTCGGTGCGGATGTTCATCGACGGGCGATGGTCGGCTGGGGCATCCGGCGCTCCCTCGGATCTGCTGCAGGAGCTGCCGAAACGGTCGAAGCGGCGGTTTCCGGGTCGATGACGCCGCTCGAGCAGATGGCGATCCAGGTCGCTGAATGCCGGGATTGTGGTCTGTGTGAGACCAGAAACCTGACCGCCTTCGGGGTCGGTGATCCCGATGCGGATCTGATGTTCGTGGGGGAGGCCCCCGGCTCCGAGGAGGATCGCCGGGGTGAGCCGTTCGTGGGCCGGGCCGGACAACTGCTCGACAGGATCATCGCTGCCATGGGGTTACGTCGCGATCAGGTTTACATTGCCAATGTATTGAAATGTCGTCCGCCCGGCAATCGAGATCCCCTGCCGCCGGAGATCGAGGCTTGCCGGGGCTACCTGGAGGCCCAGATCCGCCTCATTCGGCCCACCATCCTGGTTGCCCTGGGGCGGCCAGCGGCCTGCTGGCTGTGTGGTCAGGACACGTCCCTGGCGCGGCTACGAGGTCAGCAGCACGACTGGCAGGGGATTCCTGTGGTGCCCACCTACCACCCCGCTTATCTGCTGCGCCAGGAGCAATACAAGGCTCATTGCTGGCAAGATCTGCAGCGGGTCATCGAGCACCTCGGTCTGACTCCGCCGAGCGGCCACTCCTGATCGTCGCAAGACGCGCCGGATACAGCATCTGCAGATTCTCCGGGACGTTGACTCGACCCCTCCTGGATCTATACTCCGGTTTCCCAGGGGACTGAGAAGTTCCCTGCGGTGCGCCGTGGGTGGCCACTGTGGGGTCTGGATCGCTTCTGTGGATTGCGGGAAGGAATGCCCCTTGTACCTCGGAGCGAGGGTATTGCTCCGTTCGAGGCAGGGGAATGGACGTCGTGCCGGGAGTATTGCGCGATGGTCTGCGAGGGAGAGACCGAGAGGTTCTCCCGGGGTAGGAGACAGACGGATCGGTAAGGATCACGGTTGCCTCCCCGGAATCGCACGGCCCTTTTTCAGCATCTCCATGGTTCGATTTCGCTCCTGGCGTTTCTTCGAATCGCATCGTTACTGATCATGCTGTTACTGATCATGTTTGTACTGGTTTTGCCTTGACGGTTGCCGGTGTATTCGGGTCGACAGGGATAGATGAGGGTGACATGGGTGGCGCAAATGAAGTCACTGATGTGACCGATGTTTTCGCCTGAACGGTGTGGATTCGATTCGAGTTTCCGCGTGGATCAGATTCGCTCGCCTGAGTGTCGGCACGATCAGATGAGATGAAGACGCACGACGAGGACGCCTGAAAAAGGCGAGACGGTTGAGAGACGGTGGAGAGAGGAATCATGACCGAGTTTGTTGAGGTCTGGTGCATCGACTCGGGGCGGACATCCCTGAAGGCGTTGAAGATCCAGCGCTCCGGCAGTGGGGCAGAAGTCCTGCTGGCCGAGAAGATCGACTATCCTGCTGGATCCGATGCCGATGCGATCACAGCAGGGGTATCTGAACTCGCTTCGCGCCATGACCTCAGTGATGCTCTCGTGGTGGCTCTGCCGAGTCGTTCGGCTCTGACCAGTTTCATTCCGATTCCCCCTGTCGATGGCAAGAAACTCGAGGAATTGATCGGCTACGAGGCCCAGCAGAACATCCCACTGCCCATCGATGAGGTGATCTGGGGTAGCCATATCAGTGGCGATACGGATGAGGGGGAGAAAGAGGTCGGAATCTTTGCGGTCCGTTCCGAAGAGGTCTCCGACCTACTGGTCGATTACTCCCAGGTAGGACTCGAGATCGATGTCCTGACCCTGAGCAACGTCGGGTTGCTGAACCTGATTCGCTTCGATCTCCGTCCGACCCGGCCAATTGTGGCTATCGAGATCGGATCCGACCACACCGATCTGATCATCGTCAATGGCCCGCGTTTCTGGTTCCGTTCTCTTCCCATCGCCGGTAAAGACTTCACCTCAGCGCTGGAGGAGCGATTTGGTTGTACTGCGGAAGAGGCAGAGAATCTCAAGGTGACAGCGGCCCGTTCTGAGCATGCCGCAAAGATATTCCAGGTGTTGCAGCCTCTGCTGAGGGATCTCGTCAGCGAGATCAATCGCTCCATCGGTTACTACAAGTCGCGGGTCGGTGAGGTGAAGATCGAGGATCTGTTCCTCTACGGCGGCAGTAGTAAGTTGGTCGGTCTGCGCAAGTTCCTGGAAGAGAATCTGCGGATTCGCGTCCAGATGGCCAAGAACCTCAATCGCGTGCGTATCTCCGCAGAAGCAAGCGCTGCTGGTCTGCAGCAAGACCTGGCCACCTTCAGTCCCGTCATCGGGGCCGGTCTGCAGGCTCTGGGACTGGGCGAGGTGAATCTGAATCTTCTCCCCCAGGAGAAGCAGGAAGCGGTCGAGTTTCGCAAGAAGCAGAAAACCGTTCTTTTCGCTGCAGCAAGTCTGTACCTGCTGATCGCTTTCCTCATCTTCAATTTCGGTGGCAAGATCGATCGTGCCACGGAAGTTCTCGCCTCGACCAACAAAGTCAAAGAACTGGATAAGAATCAGGATCGACTCGGCCAACTTGCCGAGCAGGAGACTGTCGCACTCCAGACGAGACAAGAGGAGCTGGTTGCTCGTGGCCACGGGAGACTGGCTCCCCGGGAGATCCTGGAGATGATCGGATCGATTCTGTCAGCCGACCAACAGGGGCAGGTGATCACCGGCCGCACTGAAGACGGTCCTGAACTGGAGAGCACACTCGGGCAAATCGAGGCGGACCAGGAGCTCTTCAATCGCCAGAAGACCTGGTTTTCCGGCGTTGATGTCAAACGGGTTCGCGTCGGTGAATTCGGAACCGTGATCGAAGACGGCCGCAAGATTGATTCGGGCATGAAAGTTTTCGATGATAGATTTCTGGTCGTGGTTCAAGGATTTCGCTATGACCAGGGTGATGCGCAGACCAACGATCAAAAACTGAAAGAATTAATCGTCGTTCCCGTGGAGAATGCACTTGCCGAAATATACGGTCCCTCCGATGAATCCCTTCCCCGTATTTCGAGAGAAGTGGGACAGGAGACCCTCTTACTGTGGAGCAGCCACGAGAGTTTCAAGGGTGGTGGTCGGCGCAGAACTCAAGACCCCCAAGAGGAGGACCACGGTGCCACTCTCTATCCATGGACGATCCGCTGGATTCACCCGCCGCTTCCGGTTCCAGGAACCGATGATGGTAGTGGTGACGGGGATGAAGGGTAGGGGGGCACCATGAAGGACAAGGTATTCTGGACGGTGCTCGGGGCCATCTTGTTTGGATGGATCGTACTTTTCTTCCTGTTCGTATGGCCAAAAATGCAAGCCTACGAGGATGTGACCAAGAAGTTGTCTCGATCAAACAAGGCGATCCAGAAATACGCCAAGATGGATTCCGAGCAACTCCCCACCGAGGAACTCGTCGAAGCACAGGAGAAATACCTCACGAACTGGCGCAAGCAAATCGACCGTGCAGAACAGTTCCACAGCAATCGTGCTGCCCTGTTCGTCGAAGGTGTTGTTGGCGATCTCAGTTCCTGGTCGACTCGATATCGAGATGATTTCGAGTTGCTCGAGAGTCGTTACCGCAAGCACGTGGGCATGGATCCCGCTGCCGAGTTGCCGTTTGCGGTGCAGGAAGATACCACTGATTCGAGCCAGATAGCCGCCTACGAGCGTCGCTGGAGGGTCCAGAAGGAACTCGTCGACAGAATCATCTTGATTCGCGGCGCCAGTATCGAGGAACTCACCATCGACAAGAAAAGCCGTCGCGGTCGCAGCGACGAGACCGGAGGACTCATCAAGTTTCCGGTTGTGTTGCGGGCCTTTGTTCCTCCGACTCGGGTCGGAGCCATCGTCGACGGTTTGCTTCGCCACAACTTCATCGATTTCGAGGTGAGCCATCTGGCGCTGTCAAAAGACCGGGAATCATTGCTCTACGAACCCGTTGAACAGGTAGAAGGGGATGCCGAAGGTCTCGACTCCGAACCCTCCGTGCATCTATTGCTGGAACTTGACGTGAACGAGGCAGTTGCTGTCACGAATACCGAGTAGGAACGAGGCTAGGAAAGTGCAGAACATCGATAAGATCGCCATCGCCCTGGCAGGTCTGATCCTGGTCGCGGGATTTTCCATCTCTGCGTTGCTGCCAGATAGTGGCGGGAAACTATCGACAGCCATCGATGAAGCGAACGTGACGATTGAACAGAGGGCAGCCGAACAGGACCTGGGAAAGCGAACTCCTCCTGCTGTCGAGGCCAAGGTTCGGGAAGCCTTCTTCTTCCAGGGAGAAACGGTTCTTCCGGAATGGTCCTTCTATCGACGGCCGGCTCGTCTGGAAGTATTCAGAACCGAGGTGATTCTTCCGCCTTCGTTGATCTCGGCACGTATCTCTACCGTAGGTGTGGTTCGCAACGGGGACTCCCGGACCACCCACCACAGTATTTCCGGCCGACATGCCGTTTTCGAGCGAGCCGAGATTGTGTCCTGCACACTGGAGGTCACATCCAATGATGGTGGCTGGGAGAAATTACAAACGGTCCCGGTAGTGTCCTCTGGAGCGCAATTCGAACTGGTCGTCGGCGGACTCGAACCCAAGAGCTCTTACAAATATCGATTGGTGACGAGAGGCCTTTCCAGTAGTTCCGTCGCGTTCAGCAACGGCACCGATCTGGTGACCAGCGACGCGAGCGGTGCTGTTCTTTTCCCTCCGGATTCGGTCTGGAGGGTCAGTGGGGCACAGATCGGTAGGCTCGATACCAGTGGAAATCTGGTACCTGGAAGGGTGACGATGCAGTACTCCTTCTGGAACTGGGAAACCAACGGGACCAAGCGTAACACGAGGATCATCACCGAATCTCCGGATGGGGAGGGTGCCAGCAATCTGTTCGAAACGGGATTTCACCTCGAGCGCATCCAGGATACAGCGGATGGTCGTTACGTGGTGTTGAAGGACGCCGCTGGAAAGCGGGTCTACCTCAAGAACAATGATACACCGCTGCCTCTGGATCCGTCCGGTTGGGAAAATCTGGATGCTGATCCTGCGGTCTCTGCTGCCGAGAGTAGCGATGACGAGGTCGATCCTGCACAGGATCCAGCAGCGGAGACCAAAGCCGATAAACCTCCGAAGCCACGACCGACCGGTGGTGGGCTCTTCGGTGGGGATGATCGGTAGCGAAACAGTTTGATCAGAAAACAGTGTGGTTTGAAA
>DCAA01000006.1:227181-238691 GCA_002311345.1 Planctomycetes bacterium UBA1146
AGTGTGGTTTGAAACAGTGCGTCTCGACAGTTGTTTTGTGTCGGAACCGGGAACAGTGATGCTGTTCACGGCCAGCAGTGGGAGGCTCTCGTGAGCCTCTCGTGGTTGCAATTGGAAAGACCCGGAGACCGGGAAGTCCGGTGTTCGGATACGCCCTGCAAGTAGCCGGTGGTCAACAACCACATGGCCTTGCAAAGCAAGGAGAGATCGATGACGAACATCCAGCGGACACCATCAACGCGAATCGCTTCGAGCATTTTCGCGTCCGTCCTGATGCTCGTTTGCGGATTGGCCAGTCCCGTTGTTGCCTACCAGGACGACAACGTCGATGAGTTGATCCGCGACATTTCCCTCGAGGGACAGGAACGAGTGAAGGCTTCTCAGAATGCTACTGAAGCAGCTCAGAAGTTGATGAACGAACTCCGGTACGTCGAGGCAGAGGAGAAGTTGCAGGAGGCGACCCGCCTCGATCCTAGCAACGAGAGTGCCCGACAGATGCTGGACACAGTGATGTTGATTCTGGGTGATCGTAGTGGCGACATTCAGGATCTTCGCCGGCGTCTCGTCGAGGAGAAGAATGTGCGTCTGCAACAAGACGTGTTCGAACTCGAGAGGCTCTATCTCAACGGACGTCGCGCCATGGATGAGCGCAACTATGACAGAGCGATCTCGACCTTCGATCAGGTGCTCGAACGGATCCGCTGGTTCCCGTTCGATTTTGACCTGACCGATCAACAGAATCGTGCCATGCAGTCCAAG
This sequence comes from Planctomycetes bacterium UBA1146, assembly GCA_002311345.1. GTDB lineage: Bacteria > Planctomycetota > UBA8108 > UBA1146 > UBA1146 > UBA1146. Next base: position 227,941 of record DCAA01000006.1, read on the forward strand.
GACGAAGCCGTCCGTTTGAAGCGCGAGTTCGAGGTGCTCCAGCGCCGTGAGCGCGAGATGCGGATCCTCTCCGATGCGGAATCCGAGATGGCCCGTTCCCTCTCCTTTATCCAGAATCGCATCGAGGAGATCCTTCGACAGGCTTACCGACTATTTGCCGAACGGGAATACGAACGAGTGATCGACCTCTGTGACGAGGTGTTGAGCCTCGATCCTGCCCGTCAAGATGTTCGAGCTCTGCGGCGGGAATCTGGCGATTTGCGCCATCTTTATGAGGTCCTCGCATCGGGTATGCAGACGAGCGAGGAGTGGGAACGAACCTTCATTGCACAACTGGAAGCGGAGATCCCCTATACGGAGATTTTCAACTTCCCGACCCGCGAAGCTTGGCTGCGGATCACCCGACAGGAGCAGAGCCTCGAGGACAGATTACAGGCTGTCGAAACCGTTCAGCAGAAGACGATCCGTAGCAGGCTGCGTATGCGGGTCGCCAGTGTCGAGTTCCAGGATGAGCCCTTTGATCAGGTAGTGGATTTCTTGCAGGATCTGTCGGGGATCAACTTCGTTCTGACCAAGGAAGCTCGCGATGCCCTCGAAGGTGGAGATGGCACGGTACGTCTTGCGCGGGTCACAGATCTGCCGCTGGAAAACGTGCTGAACCTGGTGCTGCAAGGCAATGACCCTCCTTTCTCTTACGTGCTCCGATCGGGCGCGATTCTCATCGGTCCGGTTGACTCGCTACGCAACGATCTGTTCCTCGAATTCTACGAGGTCTCCGATATCACCAAGGATCACCCCGATTTCCGGGCTCCGAGATTGGCACTCCAGTCGAGCCAAGATGGGGATGCCGACGGAGGGGGGGGGCTGTTCGACCTCGGAGATGAGGAGGACACCCAGGAAACCACGCTCGACAGTGATCTGCTGGTCGAACTGGTGATCTCCGCACTCTATGGAGACGACGGGGAGCCCGATGGAGAGAGCGTCAAGTATCAGAATGGAAAACTGGTGGCGCGGACCACCTTGCCCAATCATCGGAAACTGATTCAGTTGCTCGAAGCGTTGCGCAAATCTACCGGGGTGATGGTTACTGTCGAGGCCCGTTTCATCGACTTGCAGGACAATTTCCTGGAGTCGATCGGTGTCGATTACGGTAGCCCTTTCAACTCGAATCTGCCCAACCCCATCAGCGATATCGACGGAGCAGGAACCCAGATCGCCAGTGGATTTGAAATCGTTGATGCCCAGGGTGAAATCGATGTGAGGGCTGCTGTATACAGCGCTTTTTCACTACCGCTTGGTTCCTCGGTGTCACCGTTCGAGATCAGTAATCGTGGTGGATTGGCCGTCCAGTACAACGTGCTCGACAGTTATGCTCTCGAAGCGATCCTCGAGGCAAACCAGAAGTCACAGCAGTTCAAGAAACTGGATGCTCCCCGTGTTACCGCTTTCAACACCCAGATTTCTCATTCGCTGGTCGTCGACCAGAGCGCCTACATCGAGGACGCCGAGGTCAATCAGACCGGAGTTGTGCCGGTCATCAATCCGGTGATCGGGATCCTCAATTCAGGATCGATTCTCCAGGTTCGTCCGACCGTGAGTCATGACCGGAAGTACGTGATACTCGAGATCGAACCAACCCTCGCGGTCCAGTTGCCATCGCGTTTCAAGACGTTGACTCTTGGATTGACCAACTTGAATGTGGAATTTCCTGTCCTGTCGGTGACCAACATCAAGACCACGGTCACCATTCCTGACGGTGGAACGGTTCTGGTCGGAGGACTGAAACGAACCATCACCCAGGATTCTCAGACCGGAATTCCGGGGTTATCGCGGCTTCCATTTCTGGATTTCTTGCTGGGTCGCAAGGGGCAAGCTCGCATGCAGTCGAATCTCTTCGTTCTGATCAGTGCCAAGATCACTGTGATCCGGGATGAGGAACGGAATAAGTTTAACTAGGTACAACGCAGGGCCCTCAGAGTGAGCGCCTGAGTCGAATTTGATACCCGCGACGGGGAGGCGGGAGTGGGGTTGATGGAGCTACGACCTACATCATCGCCGGAAACCAATCGGTTGCGGGCACTGCTGTGTCTGTGCTGCGTGGTGTTGCTCCTGGCAACTCCAACGGTCTCTGCACAGGTCATCGGAAGTGGTGATCTCGATGCCGAGGAGACCCTGTTTATTCGCGAATTACTGGACTCCTATAACAGTCCTGACCTGGCTCGTCTGTGGATTCAATCTCGCATTAAAAGCGCCAGTAGCACCTCGCGGGTGACGCTCGAGTACATGCTCGCCGATGTCACCCGGATCGAGGGTGATATCGACGGCTACGAGGCGCAGATCCAGGCTCTTGCCAGGCGCTATCCCGATCATCCGCGATCCAAGGGAGCACAACTGGAAGCGGTTCTGGCTGCGCTTTTGCGACTCGACGGTGCCAACACCGAGGCGATCTTCGCCACCAGCCCGCCAGCGCGCAGTCGTGCCATCGATGCGCGTGATCGGATCTGGACGGCCGAGGTGCGGCAGATCCTCGAGGACAACATCCTGCTCCAGAACCGTGAAGTGGACGTGCTCGAGGCGAAGGTCGTGGCGGCTCCAGATGCCGATCAAAAAAAGCAACTTTCCGCCGAGTTTTCAGACAAGGTGGCCATCCGTGATCTCTGGGAGTTCCAACTTCTCAATGCACTGAAGATATATTCGAAGATGCTCCCCGATGGAGATGAAGTCGCTCAGAAACTGTTCGCCGAGCTCGCCACTCGTGCGAAGGAATTTGTCGATCAGAGATACGAGAATTTCGGACGACGTTACGAGGCGCAACTGATCTATGGCCAGGCTCTGGCATCCCTGGGACAGCCGGAACAGGCTGCAAGCGAGCTCGAATTGCTCGTCGATATTGAACCGAGTGTCGATCCACCTTATGACGTTGAGGTGGTCTTCTTCATCCGGAGGATGCGAATTGAATCCCTCGCTGGTTCCCTTGCCGCTTATAACCGTGCGGGTCGACCGGAGGAGGGACTGGAATTGCTCGAGTACCTCTACGAAGAGGTCGATCCCAACTTCCCCTACCGAAAAACTCCCGAAGATCCGTCTCTGACGGGGATAGTCGCCTCACTCAACATCGAAGAATCGATCTCGCGCATCGCAGCCGGGGATCACGCTACGGGTTTCAGGATGCTGAAGCGATTGATCAACGAGTACGATGATCCGACCGCCTGGAAAGCGGATCCTGGCGCCACCAGAGAAGTCCTCGACCAACTCGGTCGAGGTCTCAGTCACCTGGTTGACCTCAAGGTCGGAGATCTTTCGCCGGAAGTCTATGCCCGAGCTGCAGCAGGGTATCGCGACAGAGGTCTGCTGGATCGAGCGATCGAGGCGGCCAAATATGCCCTCTCATCGCATCATGAGGGAGAAACACCATCCAAGTGGCGAGCAAAAGCCCTGTACGAGATCGGTGAATCCAGTGATGCGCTGGGTCGTCCTGAAGAGGCAGCCATCGCATACCAGTATCTGGCAGAGAACTACCCCAATAGTGAAATGGTTGCGATGGCCTCGCAGAACTTCTTTGCCATCGTAGGGGATCTAGCAGCCGAAAAGGGAGGGGCCTGGGAGCAACTGGTTCCCGTCGCAGAGAAATTGTTCTCGGACAATTCTCGGGGGCTCGGAAGTGAGCAGTTGAAACTGCAGCAGGCGTCCGAGGAAGAGTTAGCCGGAAACTACCCACAGGCACGGGATCTGTTCAGGAGAATCTCTCGAACCTATACCGATTCAGGTGTAGAGAGACCGGTGCCGTTCTTCTTCCGTGCCAGAGCAGGTGGAGCTCGCTGTCTGTTCAGGATCAGCACGGATGTGGACCAGGGAATCCGGGACGCTGCGGGTGAACTTCTTCCATTGCTCCTCGAGGCACGGAATTCTCACGATGTTCCGGGCGAATCAGCGCTTCGTTATGAACTCGCACGGATGTACTGGGGAGATCGTAAGAAATCCGCTGCTGAGGCACTCGAGGCCTTGAGTCCGGTGCTGGGTGAACTTGCTGGAGATAGTGTTTATCGTGAAGGTGCCATCCTGTTGCTGGTAGAGGTTCTCTGTGCCGAGGGTCAGTTTGCCCAGGCCGAGATCGGCTTGAACGAAATACGTCAATACTGGCCGAGTGGATCTTCTCGGGTTGCCGCGACTTACTACCTCATCGATGGCTATCGAGCCTCTTCCAACGATCAGCATCTGAGACGCGCCGGTGAACTGGTGCTCGGGTGGATCCGTCTTCCCGGAGCGCAATTCGAGGAATCGGGCCCACGGGTCAAACTGGGGCTTGCTTCGATTCTGATCGATGGTGGTTTTGCCAGCGAGGCGGCGACGATGCTCGCACAGGCCCAGACGGCGGCCCGTGGCCTCGGGGATCAATTCCTCGATATCGGGGTGTCTTATTTCCTCGCCAAGGCTGCCAATGCGGCCGGGAAGCACCAGGACGCTCTCGATAGTCTCGATTCCATCGTCGAGCGTTACAACGATGAGACCTTCAACGGCTCCTATCCAGATGCTCCGTTCGTGTTCGTGCAACGAGCGGCAGCCCACCGAGGACTGTACGAAGTCGACAGGTCCTCACAACATCTCGATGCGATGTCCGAGGATCTGACGGCGGCACTCGCGATCCTCGATCAGCGACGTCGCTCCCTCATCTTCGCGGGGGAGGTGGCGCCACTATTTGAAAGGGATTACTGGGCTACTTGGTTACAGTACATGGAATTGATGAAGGCACAGTCTATGTGCGAGAGAGTCGTCCAACTCATCCGTAGTCGCCGATTGATGGCAGGAGGAGAGGGATCGAGTTTCGCTCCCGAATCACTCCAGGGTCGATTTGATCAACTCGAGAAGGATTGTCAGTGATGAAGCAGTACGGCACCAAAACTCAATCCGCCAACCAGGACCCGAATCCGGGGCTGGTATCGGTAACCCTTGCGATGCTCTGTCTGTCCATCGTTTTTCCCGCTGGGGTTCTTCATGGTGATGAGATCGTCGTCTCCGGCGGCCGAAATTATGAGGATGTGACGATTACCTCTGCCACATGGGAGCAGGTTCAATACCGGCTTCCGGGAGTCAGCACATCTCAAAGGGTTGCCGCCGATCAGGTCGAGAAATTGATCTTCGACCAGGAGCCAGCGAGCCTCAGTCGTGGCAGAGGTGCCATCGAGCAAGGAGACTGGGAAGGTGCCGCCAGCGCCTTGCGCTTGGCAGCGAGCCTTGGAGACCCTCGCCAGAAGGCCGATGCGATGTACCTGCTGGGTCTGGCACTATTGAGATGGGGTGATCAGGATCCCCAGCATCGACCAGAAGCGATCACCGCACTCGGTGCTTATCTGGGCCAGTTCGAGGCTCAGAAGGACTTCTATGTCCCTCATGCCCGAGTGGCGCTGGCCACGGTTCACCGGCACCTGGAGGCCTTTTCCGATGCCGAACAGGCGCTGGCCCCGCTGGCCGCAGGGGATTTTGGTAGACACTGGATCATCGGGGCACGATTGGCACAGGGCACGATCCTGCAGGCGCAGCAGAACTGGATCGGTGCGCGCGAGATGTTTTCTTCCGTGGCCAATGATTCCCAGGCAAATTCTGGCATGACGAGGTCTGCCTGGCTCGGATATGCAGATTGCCAACTGGGTCAGAAACAGTGGTCTTCGGCGATCGATACCGTGCGCCAGAGGGTCCTCGAAGTACGGACTTCTCCATCGGTGCGTCTCGATGCGGCGAAAGCCAGAGGCTGGCTGATCTGGGGCCAGGCAACCCAGCAACAGGCCTCTGGTGACAGGACCCAGTTGCAGTGGGCTATGATTCGATATCTTCGTGCCGCGGTGATTGCGAACAAGGGGGATAGCGAGACGCTTGCAGAAGCAATTTACAGGGCAAAGACGGTAGCAGTTGAACTTGGAGATGAGGCGCGCGTTGAAGAACTCGCTCGTCGTCTCCAGAAGTTGGTCCCAAATTCGGTCTGGAACAAATAAAAGATTCCATCTCCGGGGAGAAATCCCGGAGGTTCTGAGAGGGAGAAAGAAGATGAAGAAGACGGGTTCCACTGGCGGAAATCGAACCGCGGTGGCTCTTCTCACCCTGGCATTCTTGTTGCTGGGCGTTGTATTCGCACCCCAGGTACTGGCTCAGGACGATGGGGCTCCTGTGACGGAGACTGTATCTGTGCTCGACAACATCAAGGCAGCCGGTTGGGTAGGAGTGATCCTCATCTTGATGTCGATCACAGGAGTTTCGTTCATCATCATCTACGCCATGCAGATGCGTCGTGATGTGCTGGTGCCACCCGAGTTGCTCGCACACGTCGAGGGGCTGTTTGACCAGGGAGATTACGACTCCGCTCTCGATGCGATGGAGCAGCAACCTTGTTACCTCTCCAGTGTGCTTACGCCGGGTCTTCTGAAGATCAATCGTCCTTACGAAGAGGTTGAGGTTGCGATGGAGGAAGCCGGTGAGATGGAGGCAGCCGAACTGCACAGGAAGATCAGTTACATCTCCTTGATCGCAGCGATCGCTCCGATGCTGGGGTTGTTGGGTACGGTGATGGGGATGGTCTCGGCGTTCAACGTGATCGCTACAAGCAAGACCTCTCCGAAGCCAAAGGATCTCGCGTCGGGGATTTCCGAGGCGCTGATGACCACCATGATGGGACTCATCGTGGCGATTCCGATGACTGTGGCCTACTTCATATTCAAGACGAAGATCGACGGGGCAGCGGTCGAGGTGAGCAGCATTGCCTCCGAGTTGATGGAGCGCTTCGACGAGGTCGAACCCCAGCAGTGATCGCGGTTTACTCGAAAGTTCGAGGAGAACGATAATGAAACGCAAGAGAAGAAAGAAGATGCCTGGAGGGGTCGAGATGGACATGACTCCGATGATCGACATCGTGTTTCTTCTCATCGTTTTCTTCATGGTTGTGACTGAACTCACGGTTCAGCAGGCGAGGGTGGTTCTTCCGGTAGCCAGTGAGTCTCGAGTCGAGGAACCGCAGCCGGGTTCGAGGATTCTCTTCATCAACGTTTCCTTTGACAAGGATGGCAAAGAAATCATGCAGTTGATGAACGGTCCTGCTCTGACCGGAGAACGGTTGCTCATCGAGTTGAAGGCTGAGGCGGATGCCTATGGCCAGTGGGAAGACAATCCGTTCAACCCGACACAGAAACTCTCGCTACTGGAAGTCACCATACGCTGTGACGAGGGCGCGGAAGCAGGGATAATTCACAAGATCTTCCATGCCTGTTCCAAGGCGTTCATCTTCAAGGTGCGTTGCGCTTCACTCAATGATCGGTTCGAGGATCCGTACAAAAATCAGCCCTGAGTTCAAGTTGGGTCGCAAGTAGAAAGGGAAGGAGGAAAGTTGGCACGTCGTAAGAAGGCTGCTTCAGAGCCAAACAAAGTAGACACGAATATGACTCCGATGATCGATGTCGTATTCCTCCTGCTGATCTTTTTCATGCTGGCGACCAAGTTCAAGTTGCCAGAGGGAACGTTGCGTACCTATCTCCCGAAGAATCGGGGAGAATCGAATTCCAGACCGATGTTGTCGGAGACCTGCCGAGTCACCCTGATGCTGCAGGGAGGCCAGGTGACCGCCTACGCAGATCAGACGCTGGTTCCAACCAGTGACGTCTTCGAGAGCGATTTCGAGGCCCATATTGGAGTCCCGGGGCCGGATCTGAACTTCATCGAGGATCACATCACGCGCAGAAAGAACACCTATGTGCCATTAGGTGCCAACTCAACGCTTCCTGTGGTCATCGATTTCGCTGAGAATGTCCCCTACAAATACGTGATTGATGTCCTGAACATCGTTTACAAGTTAGAACTTGAGAATATTGCCTTTGCTCAGCCGGAAGTTCCGTTTGACTGAGGCTCCGGGCTGCCCGGAGCCCTGCTCCGGCGGCAACGAAGTGTGTTGATTAGATTTTCCGAGTTCGTCGGATATTGCCTGCAAGGCAGCCGGCGTAACAAGAAAGGGTGCTCTCTTGATCGAGACCCATGCTCCACGAACATGTGCCAGCCGTAAATTCACAGGATTGATTTCCAGTCTCCTGTGCATTGGATTTCTTCTCAACTCGCTTGCGGGCTGTGCTAGTCCCTCCACTTCGAAATCAGTTGCAGCAGTCGAGCCTGCCGGCATCGTTGCTATTGAATCGGGACTGGATCTTTTCGTCCACTCCCAGGTTGATGAAGCCACTGAGCCTGATGAAACCACCGAGGCCCAGGCTTCCGATGATGATCGGGTGCAGCGTGTCGCTGATGAAGTCTCTCTTGCCTTGCAAGAGCGGCGTAAAACAGCTCAGTGGTTGTTGAGCCAGGCGGATAAACTGTTCGCAGAAGCGGACTATTCCGCAGCCGAGCGAGCCTATCGCCGCGCGCTCGATGCTGATCCCAGTTTGCAAGATGCGAAGACGAACCTCGCTCGCTGTTTGATGTTTCTGGGTCGTCGCGACGGAGAGATCCGTACAATTCTCCAGCAGTTTGGCGAAGAGGTGCGAGTTCTCGAACAGCAGCGTCTGAGTGAGGCTGCCCGTTTCCTCTCCGAGGGGAAGCAAGCGCTCGAGGATAATCGCAATGATGAAGCTCTCGATCTGCTCCAGCGAGCACGCGAGCGACTGATCTGGTTTGAATACGGCGTCGATGTGACCGATATGCAACTAGAGGCCCAGGCACTGTACGATCAGGCCAGGAACCTCAAGATCTCCAGCGATGCGGCTTCGCGACGTGACCGTGAAGAGTTTGCCCTTCGCGAAGCCCGGCGCCTCACCTCAGAGGCGGAAAAACGTCGCATCGAGCGGATCGTGACCCTGATGGATCGTATTGAAGATGCGATGGTGCGAGAGGATTTTCGTGAAGCGATCCAACTCTCCAAGGCCATCCTCAAGATCGATCCGGAGAACAATTCCGCCATACGACTGCAGGATCGAGCCTCGGAGTTCATGATGGCGCATCGCTATCTTGAATACATCGAACGTGAATCCGAACAAACGACGCGGGTATGGGAAGATCTCGAGCGTAGTGCCATCCCTTACGAGGATCCATTCCGCTTCCCTGATTCTCGTGATTTCTGGCAGACGGAAGTTCAGCGTCGTCTCGAACGACTCTCCACGGCCAGTCTCGAAGAGTCACCCGAGATCCGCAAGATCCGTAGGGCTCTGGCGACGGGCTCTACTTCTTTTGATTTTCCCGATGCAACGCTTGAAGAGGTCATCGATTTCCTTCGTTCAGTGAGCGATCTCAATATCAACATCGATCCCGAGATCGATGCTTCTGACGTGCCGGTCAATCTCTCTCTCGAAGGAGTCAAACTGGGAGAAGCACTCGACCTCATCATGAAAGCGACTGGCAAGGCATTCACTTTCCGTGAAAATATTCTGTTCATCACCGAGCCAGAGAATGCTTTCGGAAACCTGATCTTCGAGATCTACAACGTGACAGATATCTTGAACAAGATCAGGGACTTCCCTGGTCCCACCATCCGTGTCTCCAGTAACGACAGTACCGACGAGGGAGGGGATAACCCCTTCGATTTTGGTGGTTTCGATGATGAGGATGACGCCGAATTGACCCCGGATGATCTGGTCGAACTGATCCAGGAATCGACCGGCGGTGTAGATTACTGGGATGAGTCTGGATCGACGATCAGTGGTCACAAGGGGCAAATCCTGGTGACGGCTACCCGAGAACTCCATCTGGCGATACACGATTTCATGATAAATCTACGAGCCAACAGTGACGTCTTCGTCGTCGTCGAAGCTCGCTTCATCGATATGGTGGATGATTTTCTGGAAGATATCGGAGTCGACTCTCGAAATCTCGGACAGCCTCCCGGTCAGGGTTTTGGAACTGCCTATGGCACCTTGAACTCGACGGGTACTGGTGGATCTGATATCGGATTCAATAACCTCGGCGACCCCACCGATCCCACCCTCATCATGGGACAGGATAGGACTGCAGGCCGGATGCAACACATCCTCGACGGATTTGTTGGTGCAGCTCGTGGTAGTCGTTTGAACTCGACGTTGCGCGGTCTCACCTTGCAGATTACCTGGCTCGATCCTTTCCAGATCAATGCGATCATCCGTGCCAGTCAGGAACACCGTGCAGCACGAATTGTCACCGCACCAAAAGTAACCGCATCGAACGGTCAGCGTGTTCACGTCTCCGTGATCACCCAGCGTTCTTATGTGCAGGATTACGAACTGGTCTCCGGGGGTACCGGTCTGGTCGTGTCCGAGGTCGCAGACCCGGTTATCGATACCTTCCAGGACGGAGTGGTCCTCGATGTGCGCCCGGTGATCTCGGCAGATCGCCGATACATCACGGTAGATGTTCGTCCAACGCTGGCGAGTCTGATCAATGGTGTGATTTCAACGGTCACCATCAGTCTGGGCACGCTCAATAGCGCTGCGAGCTTGGTCGAGATCGACTTACCCGAAATTTCACTTCAGCAGGCCTTCACCTCGGTGACCGTCCCTGATGGGGGTACGGTGCTGCTCGGGGGGTTCAGGAGCCTCAATGAACTGTCCTATCAATCCAAGGTACCGATTCTTGGGAACTTGCCGTTCATCAAGAATGCATTCCGACGCAAGGCATTCCTGAACGAGAAGAGGAGCCTCTACATCCTTCTCACCGCGAAGATCGTCGATCTCCGTGCCGAGGAGCGGAAACTCTTCAATTGATCCTATCGTTGGTTTGTGATTGAAGGCGGGGGTCGTTTCCGTGGCGTCGGCCCGGAG
>DCAA01000006.1:238715-253852 GCA_002311345.1 Planctomycetes bacterium UBA1146
GGGGGGGGGGGGGGGTTGGGCCGGGCGGGGCGGGCCCGGAGACGACCCCTGCCTCGCTCGAGGAGGGAAGCCGCATGAGTGATATTCGCGCGGTCTTCTTCGATATCGATGGAACTTTATTTTCGACCGTTGAATTCGCGTCTCGGGCTCGTGCTGCGAGTGCTGATGCGATGATCGAAGTTGGTCTGGCCGTTCCCCGTGATGATCTCCTCGAGGAGTTGACGGAAGTCGTTCGTGAGTTTTCCTCCAACCACGAGCGCCATTTCGACAAACTTCTACTGCGATTGCCGCGACGCACTCTCAAGGGGCTCAACCCTGCCGTGATCATCGCTGCCGGGATCGTTGCTTACCATGACACCAAGACCAGTCTGCTCGAGCCGTTCGAGGATGCCAGGGAGGTGTTGAAACGCATCGACAAGACGGATCTCTTGCTGGGAATCATCACCGAGGGGCTCGAGGTGAAACAGGCCGAGAAATTGATAAGGCTCCGACTTCTGGAACACTTCGAACAGCGCGCCATCTTCATTTCACATCAGGTAGGGATTTCAAAACCGAATCCAAAACTGTATCAAAGGGCATGTATCGATCTGAATCTGCGGCCCTCTGAATGTATGTATGTGGGTGACAATCCGACGATGGATATCGATCCGGCCAACGAGATCGGGATGATCACGGTCCAGGTTCAACGTGAGGATCGGTACCGTGACGTCCGGGGCGCGACGAGCCCAGACCACGTCATACAGAACTTCTGGGACCTCTCTGAATTGCTCCGGGAACGTGGAGTACAGGTACCGGAGGTGCTGTAAGTGTCCGAGCCTCCTTATCTGTCGATGGTCGTCCCTATTCGGGATGAGAGGGAAGGATCGGAGATTCTCTTCTCCCGGCTCGTTCCTGCTCTGGAGGCCTCCAGTGTTCCCTCCTTCGAGATCTTATTTGTTGATGATGGTTCCACCGATCAAACCGCGGACCTGCTCGAGGAACTGTGCGGCGCCGACGAGCGTTGCCGGGTGATACGTCTTCGCCGCGCTTTTGGCAAAGGTGATGCCCTCGGTGCAGGTTTTGACGAGGCACTCGGATCAGTTATCGCCACCATCGATGCAGATCTTCAGGAAAATCCCGAGGAAATCGATCGTCTGTTGAGGGTCTATGAAGATGGAACTGACCTGGTCATCGGGTGGCGCAATCAACGTCGCGATGGACTGGGCAGGAGGATCTCGTCGGCTCTGTTCAATACAGTCGTACGCTGGGCCGGGGGACCGCCGCTCCACGACGGGAATTGCGGTTTCAAGTTGATGCGCAAAGAACTTGCCAGGGAATTACCTCTTTCTGGAGGACGCTTTCGTTTCATGCATCTGGTGGCGGCTCACTGGGGATACCGTGTTGGAGAGGTGCAGGTTTCTCACCGCAAGAGGCAGACGGGGCACTCTCATTTCGGACCCCTGCGTGCCATCCCTGCACTGCTCGATCTGGTGGCAATCCTGGCGCTGTTGAAGGGAAGAGGCAGACCTGGATTCTTCTTTCTCAAATGGGGATTCGTGCTGTCAATTCCAGGGTCTGGAGTTCTGGCTTTTCTCGCCTTTCTGCGTTTCACCGAGGGAACCATCGGTTTTCGTTATCCACTGCTGGCATTCGGTTCTTTACTGCTGTTGGGGGGGATTCAGCTGCTTCTGGCCGGGGTGCTGGTGGAGTGGCTCGGATCGAGGGAGCGGGGGCGACCGTCCTATCGGATCGATCGGCACCGTCACGAGATGGGTGCCCGGGAACGAGATCGATGATGGTTCGCCCACGTCTGCGGGTGTTGACTGCATCCTGGCCGGGCAGGAAGGAGCCGTGGCGTGCCCGGTTCATCCGCGATCTCCATCTAGAACTCGCCGATGAGTTCGATACCGAGGTCATCGCTCCCCGGATCCACGAGGAAGATCCGCTCGAAGAAGACGATGGACCGCTTCGAGTCCGTCGATTTCGATATCGCTCCGGAAGCAAGGCACCCCGTGCGGGTGGCGGCGGACCCATCGCGGCGTTGTCCTGGCTCCTGTCGGCTTACCGCGAATCCCGTAAATGGCAGCGTGATCAAATTCCCTCGCTGGTGCTTGCTCACTGGGCAGTACCGACTGCGATAATTGCCCGAAGATGTGCGCGCAGACTCGGATGTCCCTTCATCGTGTGGTGTCACGGTTCCGATGTTCATCACTACGGTCGGACCGGGATCGGTGCGCGATTGTTGCGGACTGGAGTCGAGTCGGCGGATCGAGTTCTTGCAGCAAGTAAACCGATGGCAAGCGAACTGATGGATCGGCACCACGTCTCAGCAGTCGAGTTGCTCCCGATCGGGATCGACTCCATCTTTCTCGATCGGCCTGTCAGGGTCTCCCCAACGATGCCCCTGAAACTGCTGTGGGTGGGCGAGAGAATCGAATCGAAGGGATATCACAGGGTTCTCGATGCCGTCGAGGGTGCGCGACAAGAAGGGGTCTCTGTTGCCCTCGAGGTGATCGGTGGTGGAGCAGGGAATCCGCGCGAGAGGCACCAGGACCATCAAATTCGCGGTCCACAATCACCCGTTGAAGTCGTTGCTGCGATGGATCGTAGTCATCTCTTGCTTCTGCCGAGCAAGGGCGAGGGAACTCCGCTGGTGATCCAGGAAGCGATCGCTCGTGGATTGCCGGTAGCAGCGACACCGGTGGGGGGAATTCCGGAACTGTTCCCTGGCGGTGCAGGTTGGTTTCCCATCGCAGGCAAGAACGAGCAAGAGATCTGTACTCGTCTTCGTGATGTGATCGTCGAGGTCGCCGCAAAACCCGAGATGCTCGAGAGTGCCAGTAGTGCGCTGATGGAACGGGACATCTCGTCGCTGTCGCGGCAATGTTGCGCAGACAGATTGAGAACCATCGTTTCGGAGGTGCTGTCTTGAAGTGGCACCTGTATCTTCTCATCTTTCTCGGGTTTCTGAGCACTTCCCTGCTTCTGTACCTGCCGGCCCTCGATGGCGACTGGGTGTTTGATGACGTGAGACTGGTTGCCACCAATGATTGGCTCTGGAGACCCTTCGATGGCCCCGCAGATGAGTTCCAGGATTGGGTTCAGGTACTGGCAGACCCCGATGTCGCTACTGATGAGGTGCGGGTCCCGTTTCGTCCGCTTCGGTTCATCTCCTATCGGATCGATGTGCTCATCGCCGGGGCTCTCGGAATCGATGGTCCGGACCAGCCTGGAGCGACGCTCCCGTTCCACATTCACAATGTAATTCTCCACTCGATCGCGGCGATGTTGCTGTTCTTTCTGGTCAGGACGATCTTCCCCGGCGGACAGTGGGCACTGGCGATCGCGCTGTCGGGAGTGTTCCTGGTGCACCCGGTTCAGACCGAGGCGGTGGCATGGATTTCAGGTCGTCGAGACGTCCTGTTCGGGGTCTTCTACCTGGCGGCACTGCTGGTCGGGTTGGGTCAGCCTCAGCGACCCGGATGGGTGCGTGGCTGCGTTGTGGCGTTGCTGGGCGCGCTGGCGATGGCTTCCAAGGAGATGGCCGCGACCCTTCCGCTGGCATTGATTGCGATTTCCTACATGGTGCCTCAGGAGCTGGAAAATCCGAGCCAGTGGCGTCGTCGAGCCCCCGTCTGGATCCCCTGCGCAGTTGTGATCCTGTTTCTGTCGTGGAGGGTTCTGGCGTTGCACGACCCCGGCGCCGGAGCCACATACTGGGGGGGATCTCCGCAGACGGTATTCTGGTCGCTGGGCAGGGCGCTTCTGAAGTACCTGACCCTGTTTATCTGGCCGGTGGGTCTCTCGGTCGACCATTCATATGGTGCTTTTGTTGCTTCATCGGGCCCGTTTTCGCCCTGGACTTCGATCGTGAGCTGGTTCGTGGTCATCGCTGGACTGTTTCAGTCGTGGCGCTGGCTGCGTCGTGGAAATCTCCGCATGGCATTGATGTTGCCTCTCTTCATCGTTTTCTTGTCTCCGGTCCTGCAGGTTTTTCCCCATCCTGAACGTTTTGCGGAACGGTTCATGTATCTGCCGTTGACCGCTCTGCTCATCGGACTGGGCGCGATTCTGATCTTCTTCGACAAGAAAATCCCCGGTTCCCGAACTCCCGGGACGGTGATCCTGCTGCTGTTGCTGACACTGCTGAGCCGTGCTCGCCTCGACGACTGGAAAGGGCCTTATCCACTCTGGAGCAGCGCTGTTGCGTCACAACCCGAGTGTGCGCGTGCCTGGTTCGGACTCGCCGAGGCGGCGCGAGATCGCGGCTGGAATACGCAGGCGGTCAGTGACCTGGGAAATACGATAGCGATTCTCGAGCCGATCGAGAGAGATCGTCTTCAGCAGGGTTACTACCTGCAAGCGCTGCAGATACGCGCTGGATTGCTCGCCAGCATCGGAGGCGAACAGAACCTGAGACTCGCCAATGAGCACCTGAAGGGTCTTCTCCAGCAAAAAGACACCGACGGAAGCGATGTCTCACGACAAGAAACCCCCTGGCGTGAATCACTCAAGGTGCGCGAGCGCCTCGGTGATACCGAGGGGGCTCGTTCGGCAGCACGGGTTCTGGTCGAGTTGCCAGATGTCCACGATTCGACACGACTCGAAGCGATCCTCTATCTGGCTGCGACCTCTTCTGATGATGAACGTGATCGTTACATCAAGGATGCACGAGATATCGCGATGAGAATCGGCGGTCGGGCATCGGCACGGGTGGCCTACCAGGAAGGGATGCTAGCGCTCGAACAGGAGCGTCACGAGGACGCGCTGGTGCACTTCGATGAAGCATTGACGGGATTGGATGAAAAAGGTCGCCGTAGCAGTGCTCGATATAGAAAAGCCGAGACACTGCTGGAACTGGGTCGCACTCCGAAGGCGCGGTTGACACTGGAAACGTTGCTCAGCGACGATCCGGCACACCTGCCTTCTCATCTTTCTCTGGGAGAGTTACTGCTGGCTAGCCGCGAAACCGATGCTGCGATCGAGCATTTCAGAACCGTTTTGTTGGTGGTTCCCGACAATCCACAGGCTCTGCAGGGGATCCGCCAGGCGATGGTCAGCAAGCGCATCGAAAGTGGCGAAACCATCGAAGCGCAGGAGGATCCGACCCGCATCACCACTCTCATGCTGCTCGCTGAACGATTGCTGTCGCGGGGAGAACCGGGCAAGGCGAGGGAGGCTCTGCTCGAGGCCGAGAAACACGCCGAGGGTCCTGTAGAACGTGAGCGACGTCACGACCTGTGGCTGCGGCTGGCTCGCCTCGATGCTTCCCAGGACCAGTGGCAACTGGCGCGCGAACAATACAGCCGGCTACTGGAAAATGTGACGGTTGATCTGCGCGGGAGTTTCGTGCTCGAGGCTGCTGAGGTGGAGCGACGCCTCGAGGGGCCTGTTGTGGCCCTGGCACTGTTGAAGCGACAACTTCAGTTGGGAGTCAAGGAAGATCGTATCTATCGCCAGATGGGCGCCATCGCTCATCAAGGAGGGCTGTTCGAGGAAGCGGCCCGGTGGTACCGCAAGCATCTCGACGAGGTCACCGATGAGGATCCGCAGATGAGATCTCGAATCGAGGCGGCACTGCAGCAGGTAGAACAGAAAGCGACACAGATCGAAGAAGACGGAAGAGATCAGTGATGGCCATCAGAATCCTTGCTCTGGTCGGGGCCGCAACATTGGTCTTCGAGATTCTGCTGGCGCGACAACTGGGCACCATCCTGGGAAGTTCTCTCGACGGTGTTGCTCTGGCGATAAACGTGGCACTCGCTGGACTCGCCATCGGTCAGATTGGTGCGGCTCGCGTTCGCGAGCGGAGAGCCCTGCCGTCGACATGGTGTCGAATCGCTCTGCTGGGCTGCATTCCAGCAGCGCTGTGGGTCGGAGTATTGCTGCCGGTCATCGCAGATGGATCCTGGTTCATCTCGACGTTGCCCGGAAAACTGTGCGTCTCATTGCCGTTACTGTGTGGCACCATTCCCCTGGGAATCGCCATCACCACTGCATTTCGCGCTTCCGTGGATGAAGTGGTAAAAAGGTCCTCCTGGGGGATTGCGGCCATCGACCTGGGAAGTGCTTTCGGTGCCATCGTCACCCCTGCGCTGCTGTTGCCTTATTCAGGAGAAGTGGGAACCCTGGTGGTGGCGTTCGGGCTGCTAGGATTTGCCAGTATTACCAGGCCAACGTCGCTGCGGATCGAGTCGGAGTTGGTACGCGAGGACCGACGCGTCAGTCGTCGAGCGGTGCTGAGTGCCTTCTGGGTCGGAACCATCTCCTTTGCACTTCAACTGGGGTGGATACGTGTACTGGGAGAAGTTCTGGGTTCCAGTTTGCTCGTGTTCGGCATCTCCTCGGGAATGTTACTCATCGGTGGAGCCGCCGGTGCCATCCTGATGCCACGGCTTCGAGAATCTCTGGGGATTTCCAGGTTGCGAAGGCTGGCTTGGTCTTCCTGGTTGATCTCCCAGGGGATTTCACTGCTGTTGATCGCTTTCAGTCCCTACCTGTATCTCCACATGGTGATGTCACTCGGAGAAAATCCTGGTTCTCTACTGCCGCTGGCAAAGGTGTTGCTGCTATTCGTTGTGCTCGGCTTACCAGGCTTGTGCTCGGGATTGATCGTTCCGGCGCTGCTTCTCGATCATGGTGAGAAGGGGCGCCTCGATCGCGGAGCTGGCATCCTGCAGGGATCGAACCTGCTGGGAGCGATGGGGGGGGCCACTGTCGCGGCCTTCTGGATCATCCCTAACCATGGAACCCTGTTTTTGTTTCTTCTATGTGGCATCGGTACGGTGCTGGCCGGAGTTCCGGCGTTGCGCCGAGGAAGCAGGGGAGGTGCCGCATCTTCCTACCTCTGTGGGGCCTTGCTGCTGGCTGCAGCGACTCAGTTCTGGGATCCAGATCTGCTGGGAGCAGGAGTATTCCAGTGGTCACGACAAGAAATCTCCCAGGGAGTTGCGCTCGAGGCGTGGCAGCAGCGTGAGATTCTGCAGTCTTTCGAAGGTCGACTCTCGAGAGTGCAGATCGAACGGGATCTGCAACAGAACACCAGTTATTTGCGGGTCGGAGGACGTATCGAGGGAAGTGTTCCCATCGATCCGACTTTGCCTTCGTTAGCGGATCTTCCGACAGAAGTATTGCTCGGCGTGTTGCCCACCTGGGTTGGGCCCGGAGAAGGTAATTTATTGATCATAGGTCTGGGAGGCGGAACCACGGTTGCGGCGGCAGTCGATACCTGGACAGGTGAGGTGGTCGTCTCGGAAATAGAACCTGCAGTGAAGGAGGCACTTCTTTCTCCCGCTGGTCGTGAGGCGTTCCCCGATGAACATCAGGCTCTGTTCGGGTCGAGAGCTCCGAGCATCTTGCTCGAAGATGCCCGTGCTCTGCTGGCGAGGGATTCGCGCCTGTGGGATGCGATCGTGATCCAGCCTTCGGAACCATGGTTGCCCTGGTCTGCACCTCTCTTTACACCGGACTTTCATCGATTGCTGTCTCGTCGTCTGGCTCCCCGAGGAGTGGTGATTCAGTGGCTGCAGCTATATCGCATCGGGATACCAGAATTCGCGGCCGTTTTGTCTTCTTTCAGGCAAGAACTGGGGCCGCTACAACTGTGGCACCCTCCCGGTACCGGTGAAGTGATCCTGGTTGCCGGGGATCCACTACCGGCTGGCCACAGGGATCGCGAATCCATCGAGGCTGCCTGGTCCAGGGTCGGTGCAGGGCCCGTACCTGCGGCTCCCTGGCTCGATGACGTTGCCGTGGGGAGATGGCTATCTCAGGCAGGAGGAGGGGACCGGACCCACCTCAGGGCGCGCCTGGAGTACCGGTTACCGCTACTGGGCGAGGGAGGCCGCGATGTTTCCGCAGAACTGCTGCGATCGCTCGGTGAGGCACTCGGGAATCGTCCTGCGAGGCCACCTCGGTGATGGAATTCGCCGCCAGATGAGCCGATGACCGTTGACAGCAAAAGTCCCTGGAAATAGGATCCTGACTTCCGTATCGGTTTTTTTGGGCGACAGAAACGGCTTCATTGCTGTTTTGCCAGTGTCTACCTGGAGCCCGCAACAAGGTGGAGAAGATGCAGAGTTACAGTCCTCAGCGCAGTTTTGTCCAGCGCAAAGAAGATGTGATCCGTAAGTGGTACCACGTCGATGCCTCCGAGGAGATCCTCGGACGGATGGCGGTGGAGGTTGCCAGCATCCTGATGGGCAAGAACAAACCCACCTACACACCACATGTCGATTGCGGCGATTTCGTCGTCGTCACCAATGCCCGCAAGATCCAGACCACCGGTGACAAGGTGGAGCAGAAACTTTACCGCTACCACACCGGATACCTGGGTGGATTGAAATCCAACAATCTGCGATGGATGCTCGACAAGAAACCTGAAGAAGTGATTCGCCT
The DNA here is from genome assembly GCA_002311345.1 of Planctomycetes bacterium UBA1146. GTDB lineage: Bacteria > Planctomycetota > UBA8108 > UBA1146 > UBA1146 > UBA1146. The sequence goes on from DCAA01000006.1 coordinate 247,092, forward strand.
CGCGGTCAGACGCATGCTTCCCAAGACGCGCTTGGGCCGCAAGATGCTCAGCAAGCTGAAAGTGTTTGCCGGAGAAGACCATCCGCTCGAAGCACAACAGTCGAAATTCGAGAAGGTTCAGTTCACATCCAAGCAGATCAAAGAGGGTTAACCCGGAATCTTGATTCCGTGAATACGAGAGGAACGCATTGGCGAAACCGAATGATTACGTCTGGGGGCTTGGTCGCAGGAAGACTGCCGTTGCCAGGGTTCGCATCCGCGAAGGAAGCGGCAAGATGACCATCAACGGAAAACCGCATACGGAGTACTTCCGTTTATCTCCCGATCAATCGCGGATCTTTGATCCACTGCGTGCGGTGCGAGCCGAGGGTTCCTTCGATGTCTGGGCCAACATCAAGGGCGGGGGTACCACCGGACAGGTGGGTGCGGTCGTGATGGGGCTATCGCGTGCGCTGGCTCGAGTCAGCGAGGAGAACGAGGCGACCCTTCGTAAGGGTACTTTCCTCACCCGTGATTCACGGATGGTGGAGCGCAAGAAGCCGGGCCGCAAGAAGGCACGTGCTTCCTTCCAGTTCTCGAAGCGCTAGAGTTTTCGCCACAGGAGTTTCTTCAAGCGAGAAATAATGAAGGCGTGTCGGGAACCCCGGCACGCCTTCTTCACATCGCGTCTTCTTTACATCTCATCTTCTTCACATCTGGTGGAGCAATCGCTGCACGATAGATGATAGCGAAGCTGTTGGTACCGGAGGTGGGACTCGAACCCACAAGACCGTGAGGTCAGCGGATTTTGAATCCGCCGCGTCTGCCAATTCCGCCACTCCGGCCCGGTATCTCCTTCGGTGGAGTTCACCGCTCATGGTAGGGGTGAACTCCTTTCTCGTCATCCCATCCCGGTGACCGGGTTATCTTTCATCCGGTGGGCGAAGGCAAACAGGAGGCCCGAAGATCTCGGCCCAGATGATTCTTTCTCGCAACTCTTTCCTGCTCAGACGCCAGCGATGGCTGCCGTGCGTTGCGCTGCCATAGGTGGACCTGTGGCCCCACACCTGCGACGCCGCTGGACCGGACGGGTTGTAGTAAGCATCACCGCGAAAAGCAGATTCCTGCTCCGTTTCATCATGGGCATCACGGTCGATTTCGTACGGGTCCTCGTCCGTCTGGCTCCACCCGTCAGCGGGTTCCCAACCGCGAGTTTCCTCGCGAAGGATCTCGATGGGCCCGCTACCCCCGTGGGCGACAGGGATCCCCGGGGCCAGTGGCGCAATCGGTACCGGGCCAGTAGTGGCCACGGGAACCGCCGTTTCACCGACCTGGATCCAGCCTCCACCCAGTTTCTGGAGCGGTTCAAAATCAGCGGGTTCCAGCGGCTGCTCGCCCGGAAACTGGACCCAGTCAGCGTCGGAATCGTCAACAGGCAGTTCGAACGGACCGGCCGTGGCTTCCTTTTCGGCTCTCTGGCCCGCTCGCACGAGAGTTTGCTTGCGGGTTTGTTGCAGTTTTTTGGCCTTCTGCTTCTTGGCCTCCATCATCTTCTGGATGATGGGCAAGATGATGAAAATCAGGATCCAGATCCAGGATAACTTGCCCATCAGTACGCTCTCTTATTCGACGTTATCATCTGTGTGTCCGTCTCCCTCATCTCCGATCGACTCTCTCATGGAGGTGTCGGCCTGAAGATTCTTGAGTCGGTAGTAATCCATCACGCCGAGGTTTCCACTGCGGAACGCATCCGCGATGGCCTTCGGAACTTCCGCCTCAGCGAGCACCAGTTTCGCCCTGTTGGCGGCGATGGTTGCCACGTTTTCCTGTTCTTCTGCCACCGCCATCGCGCGGCGTTTCTCTGCCAGCGCCTGGGCCACTCGCTTGTCTGCCTCTGCCTGTTCCGCCTGCAGTTTCGCCCCGATGTTTTCTCCGACATCGACATCGGCGATATCGATCGACAGAATCTCGAAAGAGGTCCCCGCATCGAGTCCCTTCTCCAGCACCTTTTTTGACATCAGATCAGGATTTGCCAGTATGTCCTTGTGCGATTTTGCGGAGCCGATGGTGGTGACGATCCCTTCACCGACACGGGCGATGATCGTCTCTTCGGTGGCACCACCGACCAGGCGAGACAGGTTGGTTCTGACAGTAACCCGGGCCCGAGCTTTCAACTGGATACCGTCTCCAGCGACTGCATCGACGGTGTTACGGGCCTGTTCACGCGCCGGAGCATCGATCACCTTGGGCAGAACGCTGGTACGTACTGCCTCGAGCACGTCTCGTCCTGCCAGATCGATCGCCGCTGCCGTCTCGAAGTTGAGGGCGATATTGGCCTTGCTGGCGGCCACCAGTGATTGCACGACTCTTCTGACGTTCCCCTTGGCCATGTAGTGGGCCTCGAGCGAGTTGACGTGCACGTCCGTGATTCCGGCTTTGGTGGCCATCACCAGGCAGTCGACGATGATCCGTGGACTCACCTTGCGCAGCCACATCCCGATGAAGGCGAAGATGCCGATCTTGACTCCCGATGCGAGCGCCTGGATGTAAAGGCGTCCAAAGGTGATGAAAAAGATGAACAGCACCAGCGCCAAGACGCCGACGACGAACCATCCTATGATGGTCAGGATCGGCGGCACTTGCGCCAGAAGCAGGGCCGTTTCTGAATGAGCGAACTCGAGCATGAAATATCTCCTATCAGGTGGCTGTGCCACCGGAAATCAATCGTCTTGTGATTCTTCGCGCGATTTTTTCACCATGATGCGGTTGCCATCGGATTCGACCACCACCACGGAATCGCCCTTGTCTATGTAACCGTGGTTGGCGACCACGTCGTATCTGCGACCGGCGATCAGCGCTATTCCTGCTGGGCGCAGATCGGACGTCACCAGCCCTCGATGTCCGATCAGTTCACGTGCGGCTCTTACATCATCGCCGAGGGCTTCGGCTCCACCAAGGTCCGTTTTCAGACCTACCCTTTTGACCCAGAACTTGAACAGCAAGACGATGTAGACCAGGGTGAAGGCTGCGCACAGGATCGCGATCGTCGTCTCCTCGTGCAGGACCAGATCCCAGATCGAGTAGCCGATGCACAGGATGGCGGCGATGGCCAGGATGCCACCACTGGGGATGAACACCTCCAGAAACAGCAGTACCAGCCCGAGCAGGCATAGCATCGACAGGAGCCACCACTCCATCGCTATCCCTCCTCGATCGAGCGAACCACGACGCGGTTGCCCTCTATCAGCACCACTTCGACCGATTGTTCCTTGTCGATGTAGTCCCCTTCGGAGACGACATCGACCACGATGCCATCGAAAGTAACTTTGCCGGCCGGACGTAGATCCTGCAGTGTTTCACCCTGGTGGCCGATTTCCAGATCGCGACCGGAGAAATCAGGTGAGGCCTGCTGTTCATTCGTGCTGGCCAGCGTCGATTGATCGATGAGGGATCCAGATTCTTTGGTTCCCCCCGGCAGGAAGAAAGTGACGACCAGCAAGCCCAGCAGCCCTGCCATCAACCCTGCAGTGACGATCAGAGAATCCTGACTCAGAGCCTGGAGATCCAGTGGTGTGTCGACCGGCTGCAGCGACAGCCCCAGAGAAACGATGATGCTGGCCATGCCGAGCAGTCCTGCGATTCCAAATCCTGGAATCACGAACAGTTCGAGCGACATCAGTAGCAGACCGATTCCGAACAGGGTCAATTCGATCCAGCCTACCCCTCCGTCGGCGAAATTTACGGCCAGGAACAGCACCAGGCAACCCAGTGCCAGCATCGAACCGAGACCCACGCCTGGAAATTTGAGCTCGGCGACGATCGATAACGCGGCTCCGAGAATCAGCAGGAACTTGACAAAACGGGGCCAGTCACGCAAGCCATCGAGGGCGTATCCGCCCGCGTCTCCGATTCTTTTCCTGCCCAGTGCCTGATCCGCATCGAGGGATCTCAACTGGGTGAGACCATAGTCGGTCAGCAATTGCTCCTCGGTCAGGCAGATGTGGGAGATGAAGCCGTATTCGAACGCTTCCTTCTCGTCGATGGTGAGGATCTCTCCCCGTTCGACGATGCGTTTGATCTGCGATCCGGCACGTTCGGCAGCAGGCAGGTCTTCCAGTTCCTGCTCGGTCAGATAAAGGGTGCGCCCCTTGGAGTTTCTGACCTGCAGCACGCCAATTTCCTTCGTCACCATCGCCTCGGCGAGTGCCACCGGATAGCCACGGTCACGGGCCCAGCGGCGCATATCGGCACGCACCGTGGTCTGGATCTTCTCCGGCAGTTCGTTGCCCAGGAAATCGATCGGCTGCACATCTCCGATGCGACTGTTGTCACCCATCACCAGATTGCGGCACGCCAGCGCCACCATCGTGCCGCCGCTGTAGGCGGCCTGGCCGTTGGGAACCCAGCCGAAGGTCTCGATTCCCTGGTCCGACAGATTATCGATGGCATCGGCCAGCTTACGGCTGGCATCGATGGTGCCGCCGGGGGTTGCCAGTTTGATGATGATGACGCGGGTTTCGCGAGCGATGAGTTCGGCGATGGTAGCCTCGAAGCGACGCACCACCGAATCGTCGATCTCGCGGTCGATGGAGACGATCACCGCCACATCCCGCAACGATTCCTGTTGTTCTTCCTGAGCCGGACACACAGTCATCGACAAGATTCCGGTCAAGAGAGCCAGAATCGTGATGAAACCCCATCGGCTTCGATGGGGGCGTGGGCGATGAAACTCGCTCGGTACCGTGGATCGGCAAGGCACAGGGAACTCACTTCCTCGTCAGCAGGATCCTACCTGGATCCTGCTGGCTCAAGTCCCGGCATTGTCGTGAGTTGGGCGGGATCTGGCAAGGGATCAAGACCATTCGGGGATCTCTATTTGGGGGATCCAGAGATCTGCTCAGATCCGGTCCAGAGAGGGGGAGACGGACAGCCAGCGGTCGACCGTCGGCGCCACTCGGGCGGCAACGATCGCCACCAGCAGGGCACTGATCATTCCGGCGTAGACATCCATCGTGTAATGGGCGCGAAGCACGATCACCGTGGTCGCCTCGAACAGCAGCAGAAGCACTGCTGGAAGCCACCAGCGCCGGCCGATGCGACCCATCTCGATGGCTCCGATGGTGGCGATGGCGGTGTGGCCGGAGAAGAAGAAGTCGTTGGCCACCTGGTAGGTGACCAGCAGCGAGGGAAATCCAGGATGGTGCCAGATCATCCCGGTCGGGGCAGGCAGAGGGCTCAGCCCCTGACAGATCTGGCGTAGCGTAAAGAGCATCAGCAGCGCCAGAAAGGGCCGCATCGTCGCTCCGAAAATCGAAGACACGATGATGAAGATGGCGACCAGATCGATGACGAGCGAACTGCAGATCAGCAGCCCATCGGCGAGAGATTCGTTGGCGACCAGCAGCTGGTGCCATGGCGCGCTCCAGCGAAACAACCCATCGCCATCCGAGAGCACCTGGCCGGCGATCTCGCTGCCGCCAGGCAAGCTGCGCGAACCGAGCAACGACTGGGTCAGAAACCACAGTGCCAGGCCACAGACAACCACCATCAGGCGCCGCCAGCGATCGGAGTTCATCCTCACTGCTCCTCGGCCAGGCCCAGTGCCTCACGCAGGCTCGCCTCGACCTGTCCCATCAGCGGGTCATCGCCGCGCGCCTTCTCGGTCGGCACCTCGATGCCATCGCAGACATGAAGGGTGACGTGTTGGGGTGGATGCGGCCGCGCGAAATCGGTCAGGTCTTCCTCGAAGCGCTCGACCGTTTCGAGGAATCGTTCGTCAGGGGCATCGGAGGAGAGGTAGCCGCGCGGATACAGCGACAGTTGCTGTGCCAGGTACAGCGCTGCAAATTGTTGCCAGCGCCGGTCTCGTTCATCGTCATCGATATCGCCAGAGACCATCCCCTTGAGGATCACCGCTCGCAGGTTCTTGCTGCGCTTGACGACACTGCCGTCCTGATGGCCATCGAGCCACTCCTTTTCGAGCGGGTGCAGCAGGTGATCGATCAGCTTATCGGTTCGTTCCCACAGGTCGCCCGACTGGGTGCCACCGAGGTGCTCGATCTCCTTCAAGCTCAGCAGCGCGCCTCCGATCTTGCGAATCCGTGTCAGTAGATCCATATTCCGTTGCGGCGCCCACGACAGTCGCTGCTCGATCTCTTCCAGCACCGGTTCCAGCGTCTCGGTCAGATCGCCCTCGAAGTGATAGCGGATCGCCAGCGGAAAGATGATCACCTTGCCGCCATCGCCTGCCGCGCGTTTCCGTGCTGCGCCGCGGGCGATGGTCGAGATCCCCTCCATCAGCGGATTGAGCAGATCATTGGTACGAGAGACCGCACCCTCGGGGAAGATCACGAGTGGCCGCTGCGCTTGCTCGAGGATCTCTATCGCGCACTGCAGAGAAGTCCGATCCATCCCTTCGCGATAGATACTGAAGGCACCCATCAGACGGATCACCGCTCGCTGCAGCCGCCCTTCCATGAAGATGTGCCAGCTGGCCATGGCAAAAAACAGCGATCGGGTCGCCCGGACCAGCGGATACAGCGCCATCGGGTCGCACGGTCGGGGGTGGTTGGGTGTGATCAGGATGCCATGACCGGCATCGATCGCGGCTCGGATCTTTTCGGCACCGTGTACTTCGCTGGAAACGACCCCGTATCGATTGCGTATCAACCGGGTGATCAACAAACGCCCCACCAAGTGCGGCAGGATGTTGCCGCGGTAAGGCGCAACAAACGAGTAAGGTTGATCGACGACGATGCCCTGCATAGCCCCTGTGATTCCCT
>DCAA01000006.1:254131-254311 GCA_002311345.1 Planctomycetes bacterium UBA1146
CCGGCCCAGGTCGCCGAGCTCTGTGGCAACGGAATCGACGATGATGGCGATGGGCTGATTGACTGTTTTGATGACGATTGCTCCTTCCCGTTCTTTTCAAACTATGCCCTCGGCAACTCCAAGAGCTACGATGCCTCTCTCGGTGATCTCGATGGCGATGGCGATCTAGATGCCTGGGTA
>DCAA01000039.1:0-585 GCA_002311345.1 Planctomycetes bacterium UBA1146
ATCGGTCAACGTGACCGGTGTCGATGGCACCATCACCTTGACTCCTGTCGTCGGTGGATTCGTTCGGGGAGACATCAATGATGATGCTTCTATCGATCTGGCGGACGCAATTTCGTTGCTCGAGATTCTCTTTCTCGGTGGAGTGATCCTGTGTTCAGACGCCGCGGATACGAACGATGATGAACTGGTGAACATCGCAGATGCCATCTATCTGCTCGCTTACCTGTTTACCGCTGGAGATGCGCCACCCCCACCCTTCGGTGGGGCCTGCGGCCCAGACCCCTCCGGGACGGCGCTCGATTGCGCCGAGTACAATTCCTGCTCCTGATGGCTCGACAGCAGTGCAACGCACAACATCCGGAGCAGGGTCGGAGAGCCACTCTGCCAAGATGTTGTGTGTACCGGAGCGTGATTCAATAGAGCTCTGACAGGATGATGGAATCAGCGGTGAGAGGTGGTTGGGAGTATTATCATGACAATCAGATCCCATTCACTCGTGCTTCTTGTGCTCGTACTCCTGTTTCCTGCTGTACCGATCAGTGCTGCTGATCCGGTGCTCGGCTGGTTAGGGGGGACCGCTGATTC
>DCAA01000039.1:733-9790 GCA_002311345.1 Planctomycetes bacterium UBA1146
GGGAAGTTGTTACGAAGTGGCAAGGTGCCGGTCACTCCTGCTGACATGAACTCGGGTGGCTGGGGAGGCCTGTTCCAGCTGCTGGATTGGGATAGCAACGTTCTCTGGCAGTTTCAATACTCCGATGACCAGGTCCAGCAACACCACGATGTAGAGATGCTTCCCTCCGGGAACGTGCTGGTGCTGGCCTGGGAGATGAAAAGTGCGGCAGAAGCGATAGCTGCGGGACGGAATCCGTCACTGCTCAACAACGATCAACTGTGGCCCGATCACATCGTCGAGGTGGCTCAGACGGGTCCGAGTTCGGGCGAAATCGTCTGGCAGTGGCACGCGTGGGATCATCTGATCCAGGATTTCGATCCCACCCAGCAGAACTTCGGCGTTGTAGCCGATCATCCGGAACTGGCTGATATCAACGCGATCGGAAACCAGGGTTCCGACTGGCTCCACGGCAACTCGGTCGATTACCACCCGCAACTGGATCAGATCGTCATCAGTGTGCGGGCCATCGATGAGATCTGGGTGATCGACCACAGTACTACTAGCGCCGAGTCTTCCGGTCACAGTGGCGGAACCCAGGGGATGGGCGGTGATCTGCTCTATCGGTGGGGGAATCCGCAAAACTACGATTCGGGTCTGGCCGCTGATAGATGGCTCTACGGACAGCATTGCGTCGAGTGGATCCCTGCTGGATTTCCAGGAGAGGGGAACATCACCATCTTCAATAACGGCAATGGTCGTCCCGGGCCTGACTTCTCCGAGGTGCTGGAAATCGTCCCTCCGCTCAACTCCACCGGGGGATACGATCTATCTGTTGATGGGGTGTATGGACCCGAAGCACCGGTCTGGATCTACAGTGATCCCGACCCGGCAAATTTTCAGGCCGGATTCATCAGCGGAACACGGCGTCTATTCAATGGAAATACGATCATCTGTGACGGACCCACGGGTCTGCTATTCGAGGTGACTGCCGAACTGGAGATCGTCTGGAGATACGAGGTTCCTGTTTCGAACGGGATTCCCAGGCCACAAGGAACACCCATCGCCGCCGGCAACAGCATCTTCCGTACCCACCGTTTTGCCCTCGATCACCCATTTCTGGCAGGGCGCGATCTCACTCCCGGCGCTCCCATCGAGACCTACCCTTCGCCAGCCGATCCTGACAGCGACGGGGATGTGGATCTGGCTGACTTCAGTTGCTTTGAACAACATTTCACGGGTTCCGGTCCAGGCACTGGACTGCCCCTGTTCGAGAATGCCGGGGGATTCTACTTTGACTTCGATGCCGATGGAGATGTCGATTGCGACGATGTGGATTCGATGGAATTGATCTGGACGGCGGATCCCGCTTCCTTCCCCGGAATTCCCGGTTGTGATTCAGGTGTGGTCTTCCTCAGGGGCGATGCCAGCGATGACGGATCGGTCAACATCGCAGATGCGGTGGCGATCCTTCAGCATCTATTCTCTAACGGAAGTCTGAACTGTCTTCAATCGGCAGATATCAATGACGATGATTCGCTCGATATCAGTGATCCCATCGCATTGCTCCAGGTGCTCTTTGGTTCGGGCAACAATATCCCGGCCCCGTCCGGAGTTTGCGGCATGGATCCGACCCCTGGAGACTTGACCTGCGAGGTCAGCATCTGCCCCTGATCAGTTATTGGTCGCGATCAGGGCGTGGAAATCGCTTCATTGAAGATCTTCATGATCTCGTCGTCGACGTTGGGTCCCCTGGTTTCCTACTCTGAAGAGCGGACATTCTGTCGCTGGGTGCCGAGGCCATCGATGGAAAGTTCCATCACATCTCCTGCTTTCAAGAAGCGTGGAGGATCGAGGCCGAGACCCACTCCGGCAGGGGTGCCGGTCGAGATCAGGTCTCCAGGAAGAAGTGTCATGTACTGACTGACACTGGAGAGGATCGTCGGTACATCGAAGAAGAGTTCCCGGGTGTTCGACTTCTGCAGCGTCTCGCCGTTGACCGTCAACCACATATCGAGGTGAAGGGGATCTGGAAGTTCATCCGGAGTGACCAGTTCAGGCCCGAGCGGAGCAAATGTGTTGCATGACTTTCCCTTGACCCACTGTCCGCACCTCTCGAGTTGATACTCGCGTTCGGAGAGATCGTTGTGAAGACAGTAGCCGGCGATGCCTTTTTCCGCGGTCTTCTTGTCGACGTGACTCAAAACAGTTCCGATCACCACGGCGAGTTCCACCTCCCAGTCTGACTTGGTACTTTCCGGTGGCAGAATCACATCGTCATCGGGACCGACGATGGCGGTTGTGGACTTGAAGAAGATCACCGGCTCGGCGGGAAGCTCTGCACCGGTCTCGGCGGCGTGATCACGGTAGTTGAGCCCGATGCAGACGATCTTGCTCGGGCGGCAGATCGGAGGTCCCAGTCGGGTTCCATCTGCGATCACGGGAGCATCCGGTCCGTGTTGTTCGAGCCATGAGGCCAGGCGTGAAAGCCCACCCGTGCTGAAGAACTGTTCGTTCCAGTCTTCTCCAAAACCGCTGCAGTCGATGCGTTTGCCGTCGGGCAGGACGGCTCCGGAGTGTTCTTGACCCGGATCGCCGAAACGAAATAGTCTCATCGATCCTCCTAGATCACCATCACGCCACCATCGATGGGAAAGGAATGTCCCGTGATGAAGGCGGATTCATCGCTGCAGAGAAATAGAGCCAGATCTGCCACTTCTTCCGGGCGGGCCATCCGACCCATCGGCTGATAAGCGGAGAGTTCCTCGAACTTCTCCTTCTCTTGCCCTGGATAATTCTCGGCGATGAATCCATCCACGAAAGGAGTGTGCACACGACAGGGGGCGACACAGTTGCATCGAATGCCCTTTTTCATGTAGTCGGTGGCGATCGAGCGAGTCATCGTCCAGACGGCTCCCTTTGTCATCGAGTAGGCAAAACGATCCTCGAGTCCGATGTGGCTAGCGATGGAAGCCAGATTCAGGATCACCCCTCCAGAGTTCTCGAGCATCCGTCGTACTGCTTCGCGTGAACAGAGTGCCACTCCCTTGACATTGACGGCGTAGAGACGGTCCAGATCCTCTTCCTCGGTGTCGAGGAGGTCGCCGACATGAGCGATTCCGGCATTGTTCACCAGTATCTGAGGAGTTCCGAGGGTCTCGTCAATCCTCGCGAATGCACCGCTCACCGAGTCGCGTTGGGAGACATCGCAGACGATCGCCTCGACAATTGCACCTGAAGAACTGAGTTCCGCGCGGGCCGTTTCAGCGCTTTCCTCATTGACCTCCAGGAGCCCCAGGTGTGCCCCCTCGGCAGCAAATCGACGGGCGATGGCAAGCCCGATGCCCGAGCCAGCCCCGGTGATGATGGCGTTCTTTCCCTCGAGACGACCTTTGGCGGACATCGAGCCTCCTTCCGAGCGGGGAGGATAGCACGGTCGGACCTCCACCGGGAGCGGGCCGCCCTTGACCGTCGTGAGACCTCCGGCAGGATGCACCGCAGGGGTATTTGATTTCCCGGGAGGAGTGGCTGGTGCCAATACCATCTTTGTATCGCTGGTTTTCTGGACTGTTTCTGACCTTGCTAGTGGGAGGGTGTACTTCTGAGGTAGGTTCAGCGACGCCTAGAATCGCGGTGATTCCCAAGGGTACGAGTCACGAGTTTTGGAAGTCGATTCATGCCGGTGCTGAGAAGGCTCGACAGGAAATCGGCGGATTCGAAGTGGTCTGGCGTGGACCAGAGCGCGAGAACGACAAGAGTCAGCAGGTAGACCTGGTGCAGAACTTTGTTGCCTCAGGTATCAGTGCCATCGTTATCGCACCTGCCGACGACCGAGCACTGGCTTCTCCCATCGCGGCTGCCCATCGAGGTGGTATTCCGGTCGTCGTCATCGATAGTGGTGTGCAGGGAATTCCTGGTTCCGATTATGCTTCCTATATCGCGACCGACAATGTCGAGGGAGGCAGGATCGCTGCCCGCCGCATGCAGGAGTTGACCGGAGGCAAGGGCCGGGTGCTGGTGTTGCGTTACCAGGAGGGTTCTGGCAGTACTACCCAGCGCGAACAGGGTTTCATCGAGGTCCTCTCCGCTGTCGATGGAATCGAAGTGGTTGATCCTGGTCGCTATGCGGGGTCGACACGTGAGAGCGCGCGTGATGCGGCCGAGAATTTGCTCGAGGCCGACAGTGATTACGCCGGAATTTATTGTTCCAACGAGTCTGCCACTTTCGGCATGTTGCTGGCACTGAGAGCCAGGGAGATGGCGGGAAAGGTGTTCCTGGTCGGCTTCGATGCCAGTGACGGTCTCATCGAGGGGATGAGGGCCGGGCACATTCACGGCCTCGTGGTTCAGGATCCCGTTGCGATGGGGGAACTGGGCGTGAAGACGGCTCTTGCGGTGCTGAGGGGGGAGAAGGTCGAGACACTGGTCGACACCGGTGCCAAACTGGTGACCGGAGAAAACATCGATGAACCCCAGATCAGAGACTTGCTCTCTCCTCCGCTGAAGAAATACCTCGGCGAGTGACGCAGCCTCCACTACTGGAGATGGAAGGTGTCGATAAGGCCTTCGGAGCGACGGTGGCGCTCTGCGGCGCCCACCTTCGTGTCGATGCGGGAGAGGTGCGAGCACTGATCGGAGAAAATGGTGCGGGCAAGTCGACCCTGATGAGAATCCTCAGTGGAGTCGAATCGCCTGACTCCGGCACCATCCGCATCAACGGGCAGTTGTTTTCTCCGACCAACCCACAGCAGGCGCGCGAAGGTGGCATCGCGATGGTGCACCAGGAACTCGCCGTCGTCGAGGATCTCACGGTTGAGGAGAACCTGTTGCTGGGACGGGAACCATCTCGAGGTGGAGTATTCCTGCCCAACCGGATGAGAGAACAGATCATCTCTTCGTTGGCATTGTTGGGACGCAAGGATATCAAGCCATCGACTCCGGTGTCACGACTCCCAGTGGCTGGCCGGCAACTGGTCGAGATCGCTCGGGCTCTGGTCCACGATTCCCCAGTCATCGTATTTGATGAGCCGACCAGTAGTCTTGGTTCGCAAGATATTGAACACCTGTTCGAAGTGATCGATCGATTGCGCAAGGATGGTCGCGCGGTGGTTTACATCTCTCATTTCCTGGAGGAGGTGCAGAGCGTTGCAGACACCTGGACCGTATTGCGCGATGGCGAGGTGGTAGGGGAAGGCCTGATCTCGGAGACCTCGACCGAGGATCTGGTCAGCCAGATGATCGGGCGCCGCCTCGAGGAGATGTATCCCTACATTCCACGAAACAGGGGCGAGGTGCTGATCGAGGTCAAAGATTTGCGGACACGGTCGGTCCTCGAGCGTGCTGATCTCACTCTCCATCGTGGAGAGGTGCTGGGAATCGCAGGTCTGGTCGGATCTGGCAGATCGGAACTGCTGCGTGGCATCTACGGACTCGACCCCATCGAAGCGGGTTCGATTCGTGTTGCGGGGAAGTCCCATCTGCCCGATCCGACCGCAAGCATCCGGGCGGGGATCGGTCTGGCCAGTGAGGATCGTAAAAAAGAGGGACTGGCGACCGATCTGACCATCGCCGCCAATCTCACGCTCGGATCAGCTTCCTCCAGGAACTTCTTCTCCATCCTGGGACTCAAGAAGGAACGAGAGCAGGTCGAGGTGTGGATCGACCAATTCGGAATTCGCACCTGGGGCCCCGATCAACCGGTACGTACACTCAGTGGCGGTAACCAGCAGAAGGTGGCTTTGGCGCGTCTACTCCATCTCGATGTGGATGCCGTGCTTCTGGATGAACCGACGCGGGGTATCGATGTGGGATCCAAGACGGAGGTCTATCGCTGGATCGGAGAACTTGCGGCCAAGCAAAAGGGAGTGGTTGTGGTTTCCTCATCGATGCAGGAGTTACTGGGAATCTGTGACCGGATTCAGGTGATGCATCGGGGAGTACTCGGAACTGCGCGCCAGACCCAACAGTGGGATGAGCACTCGTTGATGGTCTGCGCCGTCGGAGGGGAAGAAGCGGCATGAAGATCTCCGTTCCCCGTAATTCATTCTCCACGCTCGCTCCTTTCCTGGCGGTCGTGGTCGTGGTGTTGATGTTCCAGATCTATGCCCCGGATCAGCCGATGACTTTCCAGACCTGGCAGTTCGTGGCAGCCCAGACGGTCGTGGTCGGACTTGCTGCGGTGGGGATGACCTGGGTGATCATCTCGGCCGGGATCGATCTCTCGGTGGGGTCAGTAATTGCATTGTCAGGGGTCAGTGCAGCGCTTGCTGTCGAGGCGGGCTGGGGTGCTGTCGGTGGAGTCCTGGCGGGAGTGGCGACCGGGGCGATCTGTGGAGCCTACAACGGGATTCTCATCGTGGGGTTGAGGCTTCCTCCCTTCATAGCCACGCTCGGGACGATGGGGTTCTATCGTGGAGTGGCCAAGTGGGTCGCTGCTAACGAATCGGTGCGTCCCGAAGATGCTGACGGACTTTCTTTCACCGCCGGAATCGCCGACTGGATACAACCTGTGGCCGAGGGCCAGTGGCTTGCCCCTGCTGCCTGGCTGTTGCTGGCAACCACCATCCTCGGAGCGTGGGCATTGCGTTGGACAGTTCTCGGACGTCACACCGTGGCGATAGGATCGAATGAACTCACTGCCCGCTTGTGCGGAGTTCGGATCGGACAGTCGAAGGTCTCCATCTATGCACTCGCCGGTTTGCTGGCGGGGCTTGCCGGCGTGATGTTGTTTGGTCGACTGACGGTCGGAGATCCCACCAGTGCTGTGGGGATCGAACTCGATGTCATTGCAGCGGTTGTCATCGGTGGGGCCAGTCTTGCCGGTGGTCAGGGTTCGGTGACAGGAGCGTTGGCAGGTGCTCTTCTGATGTCAGTGCTGCGCAACCGTTGCACTGCAGTAGGTTGGCCCAACTTTGTTCAGGAGATAATCGTCGGACATATCATCATCCTTGCGGTTGCCATCGACCAGTGGCGGATCCGTAGAACCAATCGTTGAGGGGGTACGGGTGCGAGTGGCAGTGTACTGTTCTTCCAGCGATGCGGCCGACGAGAAATATCGGCAGGATGCCGAATCTCTGGGAACTTCTATCGGACAGAGAGGGCATGAACTGGTTTACGGTGGTGGCAATATCGGTTCGATGGGGGTGCTGGCCATAGCAGCGTCCAAATCCGGCGCCAGAGTAGTCTCTGTCATCCCACATTTCTTCAACGATCAGGGGCTGACCTATAGTGCATCGGACGAGATTCTCGTCACTGAAGATATGCAACAAAGAAAAAGGGAGATGTGGGAGCGCGCTGATGCCGCGATCGCATTACCGGGGGGATACGGGACCCTCGAGGAACTGACAGAAATACTGGTACTCAACCAGTTGGATCTGGTCGAAAAGCCGCTCGTGCTCGCCAATCTCGACGGCTTCTGGGACCCACTGCTACAGCAGTTCGACCAGATGGTATCGAGCAAGATGACCAGTTTGGACCATCAACGTCTGGTGAAGGTCGCTCCCGATGGATCTTCTGCGCTGTCGATGCTGGAACGAATGTTCAAGGAGGATCGTTGACTGATTCCGCTACCCCTTTTCATTTGACCGCCGCCGAGAACCTGGCTCGTAGTCTCACAGCGATCACAGCCATGTGCGAACAAGTCTGCGAGGAAAGTGCGAGTATCCGCCCTGATGCTGACAGTTGGTCCCTCAACGAGATCCTTGGACATCTCATCGATGAAGAGAGAGAGGATTTCCGATCCCGAATTGAATTGCTCCTTCAGGACCCTTGCGAGGAGTGGCCTGCCATCGACCCGGAAAACTGGGTCGAGGAGAGGGAGTACCGCAACCAATCCTTGCGGGAATTGTTGCGCCTCTTTCAGGATGAGCGACACCGTTCCATCGCATGGCTACGATCTCTGGATGACCCGGACTGGTATCTGGAGAAGGAGCATCCAGCCGGTTCATTGCGTGCCGGCGATTTATTGCTGTCCTGGGTTGCTCATGATCTGGCTCACCTGAGGCAGATGGCACTCTGGCATCTGTCACAAAATGCAGACGGATTCGAGCCTTTTCAGGATGATTACGCCTTCTAGCGGCGCCAGATAGCAGATCTCGATCGATCGGATCGCAAGGAATGTCAGGTATCAGATCCGTTCAGGGTCGAAGTCGTTTCTTGTGAGAGAACTCCCTTGAGGTAGATTGGACGGGTACGCCCTTCTCTGAAAGGGAGTGGTATCAGTCCTCTTCGAAAGTGCAAAGGAGATCGATCAAATGATCAAGTTCCTCCCCTTCATCGCCAAAAATCGTGCCGCCGTGGTGGCATTCAATACCCTGTGGATTTCCGTATTCATCGGTTCTCTGGCCATCGGGGAGGGGCTTTTCAGTACCAGCCCCGGCTCACTCCAGGACCCACAAGAGAAAGTGGTGCGCCCCAACTTCAGACAGGCACAACAGTATTCACCGGAGTATTTGCGTCAGCGCACCTACAGTTCCTCGGTTCAGCCCAACTGGATCGGGAAGACCGATCGGTTCTGGTACAGTTATCGCACCAGTACCGGGACCAACTATTACCTTGTCGATCCGGATGCCAGCACGAAATCACCGCTCTTCGACCATGTAAAACTAGCCAGTGCTCTCTCCCAGGAGTTGAGAAAACCCCTCGATGTGCACAACCTCGCTCTGGGACGAGTCAAGATCGATGACGAGGGTAAGAAACTCAACTTCAACATGGAAAAGACCAAGTTCGAGTTCGATCTGGCCTCGGGCAAACTGGTCAATCAGGGGGCGGTTCCGAAGGAGGAGCAGAGTCGTTCCCGGAGGGGAAGATCGAGTCGCAGCAGTTCGACCCAGGGGGGGGCAGATTCTGCCAAGAAGGATCCGAGGGCGCATCGCAATTTCTCTCCTGATCGGAGCGCCTACCTCTTCGTCCAGGGATTCAACCTCTACTACGTCGAGGCCTCCGATGAGGTGACAGCGGAGATCAAGGTGATCGATGAGAGGATGAAGAAAGAAAAAGCCGAGAAGGAAGCCAGGGAGAAGGCGGGCGAGAACTCCGAAGACTCCGATCAGCAGAACACCGACGAGAAAAATACCGACG
>DCAA01000012.1:0-2422 GCA_002311345.1 Planctomycetes bacterium UBA1146
CCGGTGTCGAAGGTGATCTGAATCTCGCTGATGGTGACCGGTTCATCCCAACTCAGTTCGATCCATTGACCTCCATCGGCCATCTCGGCTCCCCAGCGGTGACTCCACTGACCGGGGGTATCGCGTACCTCGCCATCGATGACGTGGATCGGATCGGCGCCCGCGAGATGGGATGAGGCACTGATCTTGGCTGTGCGGGCCAGATCCAGCCGGTCCTGGTTGCCAACGGCGCGGATCGACTGGTCGTCTCTCAGCAATCGTTGCTGGAGCTCGCCGATATGGTGTTTCCTTAGCTCGGGAGGGGGGATTTTCTTGCTGGCACACAGCGCTGCGGCGGTCCCGATGGCCTGGCCGGTGCAAGCGCAGGTCGCCATCACTCGCGTCGATGTGAATGCGACATGCGAGTTCGAGATGTTGCGTCCGGCCATCATTAAATTTTCGATATTTGCGCTGTAGAGCGCTTCGAAAGCGATGTTGTAGGGTTCCTTGATGGGCTTTGAATAAGCCGGAGGCTGATCCCAGTCGTCGAAACCACCGGGAGGATGTTCATCAAAAGGCCAGCCACCGATGCTGACCCCGTCATCGCGGTTCTTCCAGCCATCGGTCAAATCGTCTTGAGTCTGGATGTGTGCGCCGGTCAGGCGACGGCTTTCTCGCTTCCCCGGGATCATGCCGACTCTTTGCAGTGCCCAGTTGGCGGAGTCGGGGCGTTCTCCAGAGTTTTTGATCCAGTCCCAGATCCCGAGCACGATACGAAGAAGATCGAACCTCAACTCCTCGTTGTCGTGGATGACGTCACGATCGCCACCGAGCTCGATCCACCAGTAACCATATTCATAGGAACCGCGCGGGATTTTTCGAAAGAGAAAGTCGTTTTCGGTCATCTTTCTGGCCCAGGGAGGAGCGATGAAGTCGATGGGGTTTTCATGCTTGGTTGCGGTGAACAGGATCGTTGAACCCTGCGAGTTCTTGTCGCCTTTTTCGAGCGCCAGCGACTCGTTGTACTGAGCGCGAGGTTCGCGACCGGTACGAAACTCGGCACCCGCTTCGAGGCCCAGACGGCAATCGCCGGTGCAATCACAATAGACGCCCGCCTGGACGCGGTAGATGGTTTCGGTCTTGTCACATCGAGCGAGAACCCTGGTGATTTTCCCATCGAGCACTTCCGCCGAGTAGACCGAGGTGTCGAGTTTCAGGGTGAGCAGCTCTTCGCGCTGGCACAGGTCGTAGAGGGTCAGATCAAACAGTTCAAAGGCTCGATGAGGATTGCGCCGGGCATCTTCCAGGCGGATCTCCTCGATCAGGCCCCCTTCACGCCAACCGGAGCGACTGCCATGCACATCGGCACCGACGATGTGCATGCCAATCTCACTCGAAGCGTTGCCACCGAGCCGCGAGCGATCCTGAACGAGTAACGTTTTGGCGCCGTTTCGGGCCGATGCCAGGGCAGCGCAGACCCCCGCCATCCCTCCTCCGGCGATCAGCACATCGACCTCCAGATCGATGATTCGCATATGTTTTTCGACAGCCAGAGAGGAAGCCGTATCGGTGGATGCAGTTCCGGTGGGAGATTTCTCTTCTACCGGAGAAGGAGTTGCAGAAACAAACCGCCGACCATCGATCGCCATCGAAACCCCGGCCAGCAAACCAGCCTTGGCGAGAAAATTGCGGCGATCGATAGGGGGTGGAATCTCTTCAGGAAGTTGTGAGTCGTCCTGGGTCACTTCTTGCTCATTTTTTTCTTCTTGGAGACCTTCGATACTTTTTTCTTGGCTGCTTTTTTCTTCCTGGTACTGGTCGCCGCATTCGTCGCTGCGATGAACTCCTCCATCGGAACCGAGGCGATCACATCAGCGATCAGGTCTGGTTCACACTTCTCCCAGTTCTGGATCCGTATGCAACTCTTGCCTATATCGAGGCGAGAGCCGCGTTTCTTCCACTCGCTGGTGAGTTTCTTGAACACTCGTGGAAGCACATAGATACCGCACATGTAGATGCCGTAGTGCCTCTTTTGGGAAGCGATGGCTGCGTACATCAGCGGCTCGCCGTTGTAAGTATCGGGGCAGGCCGAAAGGGGAACCTCGTAACAGATGAATCCCCATCGCATCTGCTCTACGTATCCCTTGGGCAGGTTTTTACGGATCAGTGTCCGGAGTTTTTTGATGGTATCTCGGCGATCCTCTGGAAGGGAGTCGATGTACTCCTGGGGTGTTTTGGCGGTTGAGGTGACCATTGCATTCCCTTCCCAGGCGAGCCTGGAGCAGAGGCGGCCGAATCGGAGGATGGTAACCGCATCTACAACATCCAGGAACCGGGGTATAGACTGCTGGAATGTTGAATTCATCGACGGTGCTGGCCCTCGGGTCCCAAAATCGCCACACAGTACAGGGGTGGAAAAGTTTCCAACGACCTGAAAAGATGC
>DCAA01000012.1:2512-7306 GCA_002311345.1 Planctomycetes bacterium UBA1146
GATGGCGACTTCAACATCTGATAAGGCCTTGTGGGATCTGTTGCGATTTGCCGCTCCGCTGGTGTTGGGCTTTTTTCTCATCGAGCACGGGACCAGCTGGGAGCAGGTGGTTGCCTTGAAAGAAGAGGGCGCCATTCCACTGGGGATCCTCCTGGCGATGGTCACCTTGCTGGGTTGCTGGGTGATCAAGAGAGCGGTGGCCAGGGAAGTGGGTTCCTGAGCAGCGGGGATATGCAAAAAGGGGGACTTTTCCGCCTGCTGGTCTGCGGATCGATCTTGTCGTTCGCTGGTTGTACCGGGTCGGTTTTCACTCCGTCACCTATTCTCATGCCGAGTCACTTCATCGAAGTCGACGAGGTCTCCGGGATCCCATGCGATGAAACGCTTCCCGTTGTCGGGGATCGTTTCATGCCCGAGAGCATGGCCGGCGGCTGTGTGCTCTTTGATTGCGATGGGGATGGCGATCTCGACCTCTACCGGCTGAGATTCGCCCGGGGACCGAACGGTGTTCTCGAATGCGATGCGGGTGCGAACCGACTCTATCGCCAGGACGGTCCCTGGGAGTTCACTGACATCACCGAGTCATCGAATCTGGGTGATCGTGGATACGCCATGGGTGCTGCATCGGGAGATATCGACAACGATGGCGATCTCGATCTCTACATCGGAAATCTAGGCGCTGATCGTCTCTATTTGAACTACGGAAATGGCCACTTCACCGATATCACATCCGAGGCAGGAATCGACGTTGAAGGCTGGAGCAGTTCGGTTTTGTTCGTCGATGTGGACCGCGATGGATATCTTGACCTCTACATCACCAGATATCTGGCTTTCAACGACAAGATCTCCGGCCAGGACGCGGCTGGCCGCCCCGAGTATCTGCCCCCATCCCGCTTCAAGGGACTCGATGACCGCCTTTTACGAAATAATGGCGATGGAACGTTCACTGACATCTCCGCGGAAGCGGGCATCTCGGGTCATCCGGGTAAAGGACTGGGAGTCGTGGCCACCGATCTCGACGGCGATGGAGATATCGATCTCTATGTCGCCAACGATGGAGAACCCAATCATGCCTGGATCAATGACGGAGCCGGTCACTTTGTCGAGTCGGCCCTGACGATGGGATTGGCTGTGAATCTCTTCGGCCAATCGGAGGCAGGGATGGGGATCGCCGTTGGTGATCTCGATGGAGATGGCTTTGATGAGATCGTCGTGACGCATCTGGTTCACGAGACCGACACCATCTATCGCTCTACGGCAGCCGGACACTACTCCGATGCCACGACAACGTTCGGCCTGGCACCAGCGACGATCGACTTCACCGGTTTTGGCACGGCTCTGGTCGATACCGATCAGGATGGAGATCTGGATCTGATCACCGTGCATGGGCGAGTTTTGCGTAAATCCATTCACCCCGGTGCAGCCGGCGGGGAGTACTGGGAGCCTTACGCCGAGGAGAATCATCTGTTTCTCAACGATGGCACCGGAAAGCTCCATCTCGAAGCGACGGGAATCGGCCATCCATCGGGTCGAGTGGAAGTGAGCCGTGGTCTGGCGCTAGGAGATCTCGACGGAGATGGGGATCCTGATCTCGTCATCGCAAATGCCGATGGTACGATCCGTCTGGTTCGCAACGTTGGAGCCGATGGCTCGTGGCTGTGGGTATTGGCGTTCGATCCGGCGTTGAATCGATGTGCTATCGGTTCTGTCGTCGAGGTGGAGGCGGGGGGGAAAACGCAGCGTCGCAGGGTGGGAGCCGGCGGAAGTTATCTTTCTTGCGGCGATGAACGGGTTCATTTTGGTCTCGGATCGGCGAGCAAGATCGAGGTGATACGGGTCCACTGGCCCGACGGTACCAGTGAGCAGTTCCCGGTGTCCCAGGTGAACCAGGTGGTGGTGTTGAAGAAGGGAGAAGGTGCTTGAAACGAGCCGCTCCCGGGCACCTGTTTCTGCTTCTGGTTGCCATTTCGGTGGTGCTTCTGCTGGTCTGGAACAACAACGGTGACGAGACCAGCGAGGCGATGGTTCCAGCGATCGATCGCGCTGGGCTCCATCCGGCGGTGGTGAAACGAATCGATGAGCGTATCGGGGCGCTCGAGCAGTCCTTCGACTCCGCAGCATCCTGGGGGACTCTCGGGGTGGTTCTCGATTTGCATGATCTGCAAGCCCCGGCCATCGAATGCTACCTGCAGGCCATCGATCGCGATCCTGCACAGTTTATCTGGCCTTACTTTGCTGGCATCTGCGCAACGATCGGGAATCGTGATCGGGCACTCCAGTTCTTCGCCACGGCGCACAAACTCGATGGAGACTACCCACCGCTGCTGATCCGCCAGGGACTCCTGATTCTCCAGGGTGGCGAGACCGAAAAGGCGCGCGCTCTGTTCGAGCAGGCGATGAGTTTCGATGACACGCTGATCCAGGGTCATCTCGGTCTGGCTCGTTGTTTCATGATCGATGGAGATCTCGACAGTGCGGGCCGAGCTCTGGATCGATGCGATGAGTTGCAACCAACAAGTGGCGAGGTCGCAGCTACCCGATCGATGTGGTGGCAAGGTCGCGGCGATGCCGATCAGGCCGCGCTGAGCCTGGAGATGTCCCGCAACAAAACACCGAGAGAGCCGCTTCCGGATCCGCTACGCAACGATGCCGTGATGTCGGAAGGGGTAGGACCGCAGTGGTGGATGGAGCGAAGTCGTCGTCTTGTCGCGGCGAATCGAATCGATGCGGCTCTCGATCTGTGGCGAGGAGCACTGGCAGAGGACCCGGACAATCCCGAGTTCCATTACCAGATGGCACGTGTTGCCGAACGAACAGCAGATCACAAACTCATCATCTCGCACTATCTCGCGGCGACCCTGGGCGATCCCCGGATGGCAAAAGGGTTTTCCGACTTCGGTGCCTTTTTGCTAAAGATCGGCAACAGGAGTGCCGCCGAGAAAGCGCTGCGTAGTGCCCTGCAACTGGCTCCCGATAGCGATGTGGTACAAGGCAATCTGGGTGCGCTACTGATGTCGGGAGGAAACAGCGAAGAGGGAATCCCTCTTCTCGAGGCGGCCAGGGATACATCACCTGGAAACGCGGATGTTCGTTTCAATCTGGCGATGGCGTGGAAAACGATCGGTGACAACGCCCGTGCCAGCGAAGAGTTTTCCGCCGTCTTGCAACTCGATCCTGCTCGTACAAGAGCGCGCTTCGAGTGGGGGGTGGTACTGGCCGAGTTGGGACAGCTGGATCAAGCCGCCGAGCAGTTCTCGCAGATCGTCGCCAGTGATCCCACGCGTGAGGCGCCGTGGGTGAACCTGGCGCGGGCCTATCTCGGCAACCAGCGTTACAAGGATGCGATCACCACTTTGCGTTCGGCCCGAGAAAAGTTGCCGAAGAATGGCAAGATCGCGGCCGATCTGGCCTGGTTGCTGGCGACCTGTCCCGAGGCGAGATGGAGAAATGGCGCCGAGGCGCAGCAGATTGCCGTGTTGTTATGTGAAGGGGTGGGCAGTACCCATCCGAGTTCCTTCGACATCTGGGCTGCCAGTCTCGCCGAAGTGGGAGATTTCGAGGGTGCCGTCGAGAAGGCGCAGCAGGCCCTGGGGTTGTTCGACGACAACCCGGGAAATCCGCGCCAGAGAAGCGACATCGAGCAACGTTTGCAGGGCTATCTGGCCCACAAGCCTTATCGCATCGAGAATTGACTTCACAGTCGCTCAGAAAGCGGACTGAGTGGCGCTTTTTGCCTATTTCGATAATTCCAGTCCTGCTGCTGGAGACATCCGGATTCCATCTTCCTGCCCTTTGAAAATGCCCATTTGCCGTGCCCGGAAGAAGGGAATGCCCCATGACCCAGACAACTACTGACAGATCCCGTGCCCACCGCTCCACCCGCGCCTTTTGCACGCTGTTGCTGGCTCTTATTGGTCTAGCAACGCTACAGGTGCAAGTTGCAGATCCCGTTGCAGCAGTTGGCACCGTCCTCGAGGGCCCCGTCGCGAGTGCCTTCTGCTTCAAGGGCCCCTTCGCCAAAGCATCGGTGGTCAAGATCACCGTGCTCGAGAACGGTAGGGTGGCGACCACACAGACCGATGCCCGGGGCGCATACCAGGTCCCGACCGTGATCGATGGCGTGCTCGTCCATGTCGCAGTCGATGGAAAGTTCTTCGATGAGCGCACCGGCAAGATCACCAAGACGCCGATCACTCTCACCGCTATCGACTCGCATGATCAAGGAGATCGAGCGCCCCAGGTCAACGTCATTTCCCATCTCGTGGCGGCGCGTGTCATCGCCTTGGCGGGCGATGGCAGCCGCGGTCCCTTCGTCAACATCGTCGTTCCGGCGGTATTTCCGGAGGCGAGGGCATCCGTACAGGAATCGCTGGAAGACGCCCTGAACAGAATGCCTCGCGGAAGTGTTCTCGACCTCAATCCGAAAGACGAAGGCTCTCGGGGCCAAGCGCAGGTGATTCATGTCAGTCTTGTCGTCACCGAGGCCGCCTACCAGAGATCGCGCGCCACCGGCGTCGATCAGGGAACGGCAACCCAGTCGTTGTTGAACGATATGGTGCGAGATATTGCCAACCTGGGTCGCTTTTCTCCCGAGATGGTCACTGAATTACGAACTGCAGAACAAACGATGGATGGTGCTGCGATGTTGAGAAATCTCCACGCTGCCTACGGTATCGGCGGAGATCTCATCGACGATTACCGACCTTGAGGGTGCCTAGATCGCACGCACCGGTATTTATTTTTCTCCCCGGCTCTTCACAGGGTCGGGGAGATCTTTATTCCATCGATACAGTT
>DCAA01000012.1:7398-7877 GCA_002311345.1 Planctomycetes bacterium UBA1146
AACCGTTCCGCGACATGTTGCTGGTAGAGTTTCTCGTAGCAACTCTCTTCCAGCGTCGCCTGCAGCCCCTGGATCCTCTGCAACAGATGCGCCTGGTCCGATTCTTCGAGATGGGTCACGGCATAGGAAAGAAGGTTGCCCAGAGCGTGCATCATCAATGCCGGGTTCTGGATCATGTGAATTCGTTCGAGCACATTGTCGAAGGCAGCGCGTGTCGGTGGATCGCTGCTGATGAAGAACCAGGTTTGCAGCAGTAACGCCCGCGAGCGCATCGGCAAACAGCCACGCTCGCCCGCCTCCTCGATGAGGCTGCGGATGATCGCCCACGCCATGCGCAGATCGTTCTGGAACAGCGCATAACTACCGAGAGCGAGTTTCGATTCCATCAACCCGTCGTAGCAGGGCGGATCGAGAACGCGGAAATAATCGAGCGCCTTTCGCAGCAACTTCTCGCCGTCCTCGTAGCGCTCCTCCTGTGT
>DCAA01000012.1:8112-8512 GCA_002311345.1 Planctomycetes bacterium UBA1146
TCTCGGTAGAGCTGTGCCAGGCGAAACTCAATCGAAAGGGTGCAACTGAAGTCCAGCCCGGATGACTTCTTGTACGCTTCCGAAAGTTCCCGATGGGCAGTTTTGAAGTCTCCCGTGGAAATCGCGGCGCTCCCGATCAGGAA
This sequence comes from Planctomycetes bacterium UBA1146, assembly GCA_002311345.1. GTDB lineage: Bacteria > Planctomycetota > UBA8108 > UBA1146 > UBA1146 > UBA1146. The sequence continues at coordinate 8,256 of DCAA01000012.1, forward strand.
GTGGAAGAGAGCCTCTTGCCAGATGGAGATCACACCTGATTCGGCGAAGCGGCAATCGTCGATGCGGCTCTCGAGCAACTCCGGCACCATGGTCGCCATCCCATGCTTCGACAGGCGATTACATTCGTGGAAGATGGAGTATCCGTGGAAGGGAGATCGAAGCGGTATGTAGGAAGAGACTGTCCTGTAGTACAGCGCGGTTTGCCTGGCGGTGATCCCCTCGAAATCGATTCTCCGGATGAAGAACGCCGCACCCA
>DCAA01000012.1:8631-9069 GCA_002311345.1 Planctomycetes bacterium UBA1146
TCGGGCGGGCTGTCGATGCACATCGCCATCGCCTTGTGAAACTGATCGGAACCAGCGTAGCCGATCTTCTCTGTCAGGCCGGGCACTGCGGCCGAGATCTGTGTGTACCACTCGGTGCGGGCGAAGGCGATCCACGCGGCTTGTTGATTTGCATCGGGTTCTGGAGGCTTGTAGCTCATGGCTGCACCTCCAGATCGAGGAAGCCGCCGGAGGCGGTGGGCTGCCAGGAGATCTCGGTGCGCCAGAGGATGTCAGCGCCCGCGGTGATCTGCTGGCGTCCCGACAGCAGCAGGTAGACCCGCTTCCCCTGGCGCCAGGTTCTGAGCTGTTCGATGCGAGTATCGGACTGCTCCAGCCATTGTCGCATCGGAATCAGTTCGGTCGGGGTCAACCCCTCTTGCATCCAGTCGCACACCTGCAGCACCAGATCCAGCTCAG
>DCAA01000012.1:9228-9625 GCA_002311345.1 Planctomycetes bacterium UBA1146
ACCGAACTGGTGGGCAAAAACGGCAACGAATCGAGCGCCAGCGGTGGTGGAGCCCCCTCGATCCGGATCGAGCCGATGTAAACATCGGAACCGTTGACGCTGAGCATCTGGCCGAAGTGGAGCGAGGTGATGGCGTGGCGCGCCGTGAAGTGAGGCTCGAGAATATCCGCCCGCATCGCCTTGAGCGAGTTGCCCAGGCACATCATCTGTGGCGGGGTGTCGAGACTCCCCGGCGCAGGGCCCGGATCGCCTTGTCCGCGGGAAACCCCCGGAAGCAGCAACAGACTCGCGATGAAAAGGGCGATCAAAGAGACATTGGAGCGCCCGCGTGTCGGTGCTTCAGTGCGGTTCATGGCACACCTCCCGCCGTGTTGTGAGACCAGAACCACGCACTGCA
>DCAA01000005.1:0-13375 GCA_002311345.1 Planctomycetes bacterium UBA1146
GCGGTCCATTCAGGATGGAAGTGTTGTAGTCGTAACTGCCACTCCACGGATCGATCTCACTGCGCGGACCGAGAATCGATTGGGTGCCGTTGTAACCGGCACTGTAGATGTCGGAACAGCCGATTCCGAGAGTGTAGGGGTCGGTCGGTACCGTACAGCCAAATCCGCACGCATTGGCGGTGGTCGCGGGACCGGGTGCGTGTTTCGCCCACGAACTGCCGACCTGAACGATGCGATCCGCCGACACCCGGTAGAGGTTGAAGACCATGAACGGATGGCGTGGGTCCGGGTTGCCGTGCCAGTCGAGCGGTTCGTCGCCGTGGTTACAGCACACCGACTGCAGCATCAGACCGACTTCATCTCCTTCTCGACCCAGTTGGCTCATCTGCTGGTGATCTCCGGCGATCAGATCGGGTGCCGGAAGATAGGCGGGGGGAACGTCGTGGAAGCGCAGGGACCAGCCAATGAGGGTGCCACTTTCGCCAGCGACCTGATCCTCGATCTCCAGTGTCCACTCTCCGGCGGGAATCGAAGCACAGAGATCGATCAACGAACCCGGTCCAGACGGACGCATCGAGGCACCGACGTTGTAGGGGGCTGCTGCCGGTGGCGCCGGCTGCCAGTAGATGGCGTGCAGACCGCTACCGGAACCGCCGTTGTGGAGAACCACCTGCTCTCCCTCGGCGGAAAGAAGACGCAACTGCAGATCGGAGATGCGAGGGTGATCGATCTCGACCTCGACTCGTAGATCGGCGGCCAGATCGGTGCCGCTGACCAGGACGGTGGCAAAAGTGATGCCATCATCGATGAGTGAACCGGTCGAACCGGAAACCTCTTCGATGGGCGAAGAGATGACATCGATTTGCTGGCAGAGCGGGGTGGCAGATCCGGCAGCCGCACTGGAGAGCAAGCACACCTCGACCGATGCCGGCCACAGGAACCCGGAGATCTGTTGTTCGTAAAGGGTGCCCGCGGCAACAGAACCGGTCGATGAGTAGGGCACATTATCGATGAGCAAGGTGGTGGCGGTGAGGTTCTCGACCGCTTGCCAGCTGACGTCGAGGGTTCCGCTCCCCTCGATTGAACTCACCGAGAAATTCTCGACCAGGGCGGGTGAGAACTGTACCTGCAAGGTACCGGTACCTGCATACCCTGGCTGCCAGCCACCGACGCGAATCAGCAATGGATCTCCGGTGGCGACGAGGACATCGGAGACCAACGATGTGTAATTGCTACAACCGGAGGAGTCACCATTGCACCCGAGAGGTACCAGGCCACCGCAATCTCCGCCGTAGACCGCCAGGGTGGTGTCGAAGTTCGCCATCGAGCAGGTCGATACCTGCACCGAACCGTTTCCCGGAGATGTCCACCGGTACCAGAGATCCTGAACCAGTTCCCCGGGTAAGGATGCGGCGCAGGGTGACGGGTCGAACGGTTCGTTGCCATCGGTAGCCGCGGTGGTGTCGAAGTCGATGGTTTCACCGACGATCTCGATCGCACCACCACAGTCGTCGTTGATCGGCGCGCCGAAGATGGTGCAACAGGATTCGGCGCTCTCACTGCCGGAGACGGCAGCAACACACAGAACCACCTGCTCACCGATCCCCGGAGCTGTGCCTCCGCTCCAACTGGTCGCAGAGGGATCGAGGCTCTCGGTCAGGACTCCATCGAGAAAAATCTGCCATCCATCGACAGGCAGCGGGGCTTCCCAACTGGCGGTGAGTCCGGCCCCTGCCGTTGCACATTGCAAGTTCAGCGGTGGGACTGGTCCCTGAATATCGACGATGAGGTCACCACTTCCGATGGAGTTGATGCTCCATCCTCCGACCCGGATCAATACTTCGGTACCCGCCACCACCGGCATCTCGGCAACATGGGAGGTGAAAAGGGAACAACCTGCCGCGTCTCCATTGCAGCCGATCAGTTGCAGATCAGAGCAAGTGCCGCTGTAGACGGCGATGTCACTGTCAAAGTTGGCACTGTTGCAGGTGCTGACCGTCAGAAGCCCGGAAGTGGCAGGCACGAAATGCCACCACAGGTCACGGTAAAACTGCCCCAGCAGTTCACCAGTGCAGGCGGAATCGTCGGCGGGAATCGAGGAGTCGGTAGCCGATGTGATGTCGAAGGGATTGGCGCCGAGGATGGCATCGATAGCATCTTCGCAGTCATCGTTGATCGGTTGTGCCGATAGCGTGCTGGAGATGAGCAACGCAGATAGCAGCCAGACGATGGGTCCATGATTCATCAGATACCGCCTCTCCCACAGACTGATTGTCTGATGCAAGATGGTTCCATGCAATGATGGGACGAGCGTCGAAATTACCAGGAGATCAGAAATAAAGCAGAGGCGGCGAGCAATCTGTGTCATAAATGTTGATCCTGGGTTTTCGATAGTGACCAGGTTGGGATTGTTCGATGGCAGGTGATCATGAGTGTGGATGAAATCACGACTCGACTACGTCAGCTGATCCCCAGAAAAAGGATCCTCACCGATGAGGATGAATGTCGGCTCTATGATTGCGATGGTCTAACTCTTCACCGCGGTGTCACTCCTGGAGTGCTTCTTCTCGAAAATGAGAACGAGGTGGTCGAGGTGGTGAAAGTGTTCTCGGCTAGCGGAGTTCCTTTTGTGGCACGAGGTGCGGGGACCGGGCTCAGTGGTGGGGCGGTTCCGCTCGAGGGAGCCTGGGTTCTCGATGTACATCGGATGAGAAGAATCATCGAGATGAACCCCCTGGATCGCACTGCGGTCATCGAACCGGGGGTCATCAATCTCGATCTGGACAAGGCTGCCTCGGTGCACGGGCTGCGCTTTGCTCCCGATCCCTCGAGTCAACGGGCCTGTACTGTCGGGGGCAACATCGCCGAGAACTCCGGTGGTCCTCATTGTTTTCTTCACGGCATGACAACTCGACACATCCTTTCGGTTCGAACCGTGCTTTCCGATGGAACGGTTCTCGATCTCGACAGGGATGATGGGGGTATCGATTGGCGCGGAGCCTTCATCGGTTCCGAGGGTACCTTCGGAATCACGGTACGGGCAACGGTACGTCTGATACCGAGACCCGCAGGTGTTCGTACTTTTTTGATCTCGTACCGATCGCTGGAAGCCTCCTGCGAGGCTGTGGCCAGCATCATCGCAAGAGGACTGAGACCAGCAGCTCTGGAGATTCTTGATCGCGCCACCATTCAGGCTGTCGAGGCATCGGTCTTTCGCGCCGGATATCCGGAAGATGCAGAAGCGGTGTTGCTCGTCGAACTGGAAGGGCTTCCGAAAGCCCTCGAAGAGGCGACAGCGGAAGTTCGTGATGCTTGTTTGTCTCCATCCGCCATCGATTTCGAGGAAGCGGATGACGAAGCTTCTCGAGAGAGATTGTGGAGAGGTAGAAAGGGTGCATTTGGGGCCATGGGCAGGATCGCCAGTGATCTGTACGTACTCGACGCCGTGGTTCCCCGCACCCGTCTGGCCGAAGCGATTTCCGGAATCCAGAAGATCGGCCTCGAGCACGGGGTTCATCTCAGCAATGTCTTCCACGCCGGAGATGGAAACCTGCATCCGAATATCTCATTTGATGCGGCTGATCCCGAACAGAGACAGCGGGTACTCGCTGCCGGTGACGCCATCCTTCGATGGTGTGTTGGTCTTGGCGGAACTCTCTCGGGAGAGCATGGTATCGGTATCGAGAAACAGGACCACATGCACCTCGTCTTTTCTGAGGAGCAGATGGAATCTCAACGGTTGCTGAGGAAAGCGGTGGATGTTCAGGGGCTGGCCAATCCGGGCAAGATCCTGCCCACCGGTCGAGGTTGCGTCGAGGCGGGCTTCCGGGGGGCGGGACACCTCCATCGAACAGAACAGATACTCGGTCCCTTGACCAAAGAAAAAGGGGTGCCTCCAGAAGGAGACACCCCTTAGCACACACCTCCTCAGCGGGGCCGAGGAGTCCACATCATCATGGACAGGGCGCGAAACTCGCGCAGTCGATCGAATCCGTTGTCAGATCTTCTCCACAGGTGCCAGGTGACGGATTCGCCGGAGGTGGTCCACCACTGAAGAGGGCCGCCAGGGCGTAGATCGCGTCAGCAATGTTGACACTACCGTCATCATTGGAATCGCAGGCATCGGTACACGTTCCGGGCGTGCCTCCGGAGAAGAGTGCCGCCAGCAAGAAGATGGCATCCGCGATGTTGAAGGAACCATCTGCGTTGCAGTCGCCTCGGCCGAAGGTCGGACCGACAGGTGGGGCTCCACCGAGCACGCTGAGGATGCGCGCTAGCAGATCATCCTGGTCACCGCCGAATCCACCGAACTCCCACGACTGACACATCACCTTGCCACCGTTATCGGTGTCGTAATAAACACCGATACCGTAGCCCTGGACATCTTCTTGCCAGATGAGAGCGGCGGCAGAACCGAGAGAATCGGTGGTGGCTGGTAGCAACCGGTCTGTCCATTCGGACCCAGCCTGATCCTGAGTGTAGGCGATGTCTTGCAGATCACTCATGTCGAGACCGAGTAATGAATCAAGGCCATCCATGACCAGCAAGGTATCGTCGCCGTCGACGATGCCTGTCTCGGAGACACCATCAATAGCGTTGAATGGAGTTACAGCGTCGAATCCCCAGGCATCTCCAGACTCGACATAGATGTTCTTACCTGCTTGTTGAGCGGTAACGAGGGCCGTTCCATCAGCATCATTGAGGGCACGGTTGCTGGGGTAGGTACCACCGAGGTACCAGATGCGCTCGAGGGAGGCATCGGTGAGACATGGAATGTCGCCAGGACCACCGGGGAGGATGTCGAAGAAAATGCCAGCGTTTGTCATAGCGGTTTGTAGTGCCAAAGAACTATCGACACCGGATGGCGTTTCACCGACCACGATCAGATCACTGAACCCACCGGCTCCCTGCACGTTCACCGAGACCTCGGTGACTACCGCAGTTCCCTGTGTGGCGCAGTTTCCGACGATCCCGTAAGTGTGCGGTCCAGGAGATACGGCCAGGTCGTTGTAACTGGTGGTGCCAAAAGGTAGTCCGGTTGCGATGGCAATGCCGTCGCGGAGGATGTCGTAGTTGCTAAAACCAGCATTATTCCAGCTTAGCGAAACATCTCCGTTGGAACAGTCGACCACTGCGATGAGTCCGGACAGCCCGAAGTCACAGAGTTCCTCGATGATCAAATCACCAATTCCGTTATCGGTGACGCTCCAGCCTCCAATCCGGATGATGTAATCCGTGCCAGCGGTGCAGGCGAAGGTGAGGTCTGAAGAGACTCCACAGGGCCCGCCAACATCATCCCCGTTACAGGCGACCTGGGTCTTGGTGCCACAGTTGACGCCCGCTTCGTAGACCGCAATGTCTGTATCGAAGGTGTTGCAGGCGGAGACGTGAAGGAACGAGTTGCTCTGAGCGGTGTAGGTGAACCACATATCCTGGAAGAAACCGCCAAGGAAGGTACCAGTGCACTGGAGTCCATCGACGGGATCCGGACTATCAGTAGATCCCGTGGTATCGAAAAGGTTGGCTCCCGAGATGGCAGGCTGTGCGTCACAGCACTCATCTCCAGCTGTGCCGACGGGTGGACAAGCACCTGTGCATGCCACTTCGGCGGCAGCAGAAGTTGTCTCTCCACCACCACAGTCTCCGATCAATTGGTACTGCAGTAGTCCCAGCGGTGCCGCCACATCGGTGTACGTGGACGCGTCTCCTGCCAGGTTGGCGATGCTCACACCGCCGCGCAGAACTTCGATACCGTTCGGGTATCCGCCCGGGATGTTGAGGAAACTGGTCCAGTTCAAGGTGACATCGTTGGTGAGACAATCGATTTCAATGTCGAATACGTCGAAGGGGAGGCAAGTACAATTAGCGGTGCAAATGATCTCGACATTGTCGTAATAGAAGACACCGGGGTTGCCGGTATTGTAGAGATCGAGGCACTGCATCGCATTCAGTCCGTTTGACCACAAGCCATCCGTGACGATCTGCACGTTGTTGTAAAAGGCCTGATAGAGGTTTGCATCCAGATCCACTTCGGCCCGGACTTCTACCCAAGCGTCATAGACGATGGTGGTGATTCCAAAGGTTCCACCTCCTCCGGAGACGTTGTCGGCATTGACATTCCCCGTGGAATCGGCCATGTGCATCTGGCCTGACCAGTTGTATCCGGATCCACTGCCATCGTAGGTGTTCAGCAGGATGAAGTAGTAATCACCCGCTTGTCCCGATGGGATGTAGGTTTCCGATGTGAACGTGAAGGCGCCACTGGTCAACCCACCGAATGTGCGAACGATGTCGTCGTTCGGGGTCAACTCGAGCACATTACCATTGGCACCCGTTGTGGTACCCGTGGTATTCAGGAAAGTGTTTTCGACGGTGGAATCCACTCCTGGAGCGTAATCCCATGTTTGCCATGCACCTTGTCCGGCGATGGTAGACCCGACGGCATAACTTTCGAAATCATCGGAATCGAGCAACTGCGCCTGCAGTCCCGACGTAAAGAGCAATGCCACAAACAGGCTAAAAACCTGCAAGGCAACTAAATCACGCTTCCTCATCTTGAATCTCCTTTCAGGAGATTTGGGGTGAAATCCAAAAAAAATCTAACGAGGCCAATGGAGCCTGGCCCGCATCGAACCTCGATCACGGCGACCGGGAGACGAAGGGACCCATCCCATCGACAAAACCAAATTCATCAGTATTGAACCCAAAAGCCCATCTTCGAAACCGTTGCCATTTCGAGAACCGCACCCTCAAACAGAAGGGCAAATACGGATCCCAGCGCTAGCGTCGAAGATTTCTCCATCTTAGGGGATCGAAGAGTCTTAGACAACCAACGGTCGAATTGATTGATTGGCGCTATCTCCTCAATTTCATGACAGTTACATACATCAAGGTTGACAAGATCGCCCCATCTTTGCCGACCGTAATAGCGAGGTTAGTCTCGTAAGGCAATTCTCCGGGCGACCTGGGCGGGAGGAATTCGTTGGACGATTCGACGGCACCCGAAATCGATGAACCTGATGGCAACAGTATTGCGGCCATCGGTAGCGGCAGTCGTCAGCTCCTGGCACAGGACAGACCACACCGATTTCCAGTCAGAATCCCGGATGCGATCGAGGATTTTGATCCCGCCGAGATGGTCATCACTGTTGGGGGAGCGACTCTGGTTTCGCAGTTGATGAAAACGACGAGAGCTCAACGTCTCGTTCCCTGTGGCATCCAACCCGACGAAGCAGGAACGGTTGGGGGATTGTTTTCTGATCCACGCGAGAGTCCGTGCGATCCGTTCACCGGTAGATTTTGTGATCACGTACTCGGAATCGAAGGACTGCGGGGGGACGGAACTTCTCTCCTCGCCGGAGGAAGAGTGGTGAAGAATGTAACCGGATACGATCTCGTTCGGTTACTCGGTGGTGCGATGGGTGCCCTCGGAGTGGTGATCCGATTGCACCTGCGGCTCGAACGAGAGGCTCCGAACTGGTCACAAATCGATTGCCGCATCGAAGACAGCGCAACGTACTGGAGTGCTCTTGATGCGATCCGTGGTTTGCCCTTCGAACCGTACATGCTCGCTCTGGAGCCGGCGGATGGTCTCTGCCAGGTGATGTTGTCGGGAACCCAGGTAAGCGTCATCGAATCACAGCAGTTGGTCGAGGAAATCCTCCCTGTTTCCGATGTGAAGGAAATCAGCCGCGAGGATGTAGTGGAGATCCATCGTCAGAAACGAGCCCCCATGGGGCAGGCTCTGCGCGTCAGGTTACCCTGGTCCTGCTGGCGAGAAATTGTATCCACTTCTCCAGGTTGCTGGCGGGCCATCTTTCCCTCGGCCGGCTTCGGCATTCTCGAAGAGATTGCCCCTGGTGTTGAACTGGAGAGTTTCATCACCAGGATCCACCAGTTGGGGGGGAGCGTTTCTGCTGAGGATGCGTCTGCCGAGAAGCAATTCCAGATTCCACTGGTTCATCCGTCTCCTCACGATGAACTAACGCGTCGTCTACGGAACGAATGGGATTCACAGGGGATGTTGAGCTGGAGAGGAGACAGATGCTGAAGATCGACGCACTGGCAATTCCTGCCCTGAAGGATTGCGTGCATTGCGGACTCTGTCTTCCCGAGTGTCCGACCTACCATGCCACCGGGCGCGAAGCGGAATCCCCACGAGGCCGGATCGCTGCACTGCGTGGTGTCATGGAGGGGCGTTCTTCCGTGAGCGATGCGATTCACGATGGTCTCGAGAGTTGTCTGGTATGTCGAGCTTGCGAAAGTGCATGTCCGTCGGGGATTTCGATGGAAAACTTGATGGCGAATTACCGCGAACAAACTCGCGATACACGAGGAAATCTATCCACACGATTGGAGTCCTGGCTGCTGGGCAAGGTCATCCCTCATCCGGGACGTATCGATGCTAGTCTCGGATTGCTTCGGCTCCTGTCTCCCGTTCTCCGGTTATTCCCCGGCACCAGGGATCTTCCATCACGACAGAGATTGCGTGCTGGACCTTCAGTTCCACTGGTGTTGGAACCTTCTCAGAAGGCCAGGGGGATGGTCAGTATCCTGCGCGGCTGCGTGGCTGATCGTCTGTTCGCGGAGGAAACCCATCTTGCGGCGACCTTGCTCGCCAATGCCGGTTGGCGAGTCCAGGTTCCTCCGTCGGGTTGCTGCGGGGCACTTCATCATCACGCCGGAATTGTCGACCAGGGTAAGCAACACGCTGGGAGGCGCTGGGAGGATCTGGCAACCGATGGCGTCGATCACGTGGTGGTCGATTCTGCAGGTTGCGGTGCGCATCTGCTCGCTCAGCGAGGGACAAACTCGCCTCCCGTCACCGACACGGTGACCCTGCTGGCACAGGAGGGTGGATTCGTACCCAGGACTCGCTTGCCGGGTCGATGGGCGATCGCGGTCCCCTGTCATCAACAGCATTCCGAGCTCGATTCCCGGACGGGTCTTTCCCTCATCGAGTCCTGTCTCGAGGAGAGGGTCGAACTGGAAGGCCAGGATCACTGCTGTGGAGCGGCTGGATTGTACCTTCTTCGTCGGCGAAAACTCTCCCGCCAGATCGGCAACGTCGCCCTCGAAAGATTCGAGAACTCCGGAGCGGATGGCATCGTCAGCGGTAACCCCGGTTGTTTGCTTCGCTGGGAAGGTCTGCTGGGGTCCAAAAAGGCACAGCACCCGGTTCGAATTCTGGCGAGAGCATCAGAGATTCCCCGTCTCTAACGCTGTCCTGGATGTGTAGAGGACTTCTCTGCCTTGATTCCTGAAGGAACGATGGTGCCGGATACAGCCTTCTCCTGAACAAGATATTTTTCCTGGAGTTGTTGTAACTGGCGTAAGGCATTTCTACCGAAGTTGTTCTGTAGTTCGGCTTCCTTCATCTTGTAGATTCTTCTCAAGAGAGTAACTTCTGCAACAGGTAGAGGGTCTATCATCGAGACCTCTTCATGGACTCGATAAGCACCGAGTCGAATGCCGATCGACTTTCTTGCTCCTTCATAATCACCGCCCTCGACCGGTGCCGAGATGGCAAAATTGATGGTCGCGTCGATTCGAGAGATCGCTTCTTCGATGGACTTCGGTTGAAAATTCTCATTGCCGAATACTTCCTGATGCAGGATCAGCACTTCCGGATCGAGGAACGGGTCCCAGATGCAATCACCGTGTCCCTGCTGCAATGCTCGCCTGGCCCTGGGGATGAAGAAACCGAGTGAGAGAGCCTCGATTGTGCCCAGTGCCGGGACTCGCCAACCACGGGCCACCATCCCGTGATCTGGATCCATCGCAGCGAAGGGATTCACTGCTCCCGGCGCGGGAACCGCCACGGGAGGTTTGACCAGGGCTTTCCCCCCGGCAAGCAAAGAGAGTCGCTTCTTCACTGCGTGTACAACCGGTCCCGGATCAAATGGACCGACGATGACGATTCGCGTATTTACCGGCTTGAATGCGCGATCGATGAACCGGCGCATTTCATCGATGGACAGCTTGTCCAGATCAACACGGTCCCGGGGACCCGATTGCAGAGGATCGAGCCGATCGAGCAATTTGCCCGCCAGGCGATCCAGATCCCCCTGCTTCCCGGTACGTTTTTGTGAATCGAACCACTGGCGAATTTTCGTCATGTCTGCGGCGACAATCTCGAGTTCACCGAAGCGAGCGCCAAGTTCCACAATGGTGTCGAGTAACTTCGTCGGGGACACCGGCTCGACGATCCAACAATGGCGACTGCCGGCACGAATCTCTGCCCGCCCTCCATGAGCATCTTGCCATTGCTGGTAACTTCTTGCTGCACGGTCTCCGGCTTTGCAAAGAGGGATCAAGTGGGCAGCGAGTTTTGAACGACCGGCACTTCCGGCGGGGTCGTTGTGAGCACCGGTTTCCCAGAAAGTGATGATCGTGACCCTTTGCCGGGATGGAGGAAGGAGCGAGACGATGGGGACCACCGCGATTTCCAACCCGTTGTCGAGTGTGTACCACACCTGGTTCGGCGCTTGGGGTGGACGGGTCGCATCTTCTCCGATGAGATGTCCGAGGAATCCGGTAGAAGAGGTCAGTAGCAACATCACGCTCAGGATGATCACAGCCATGTCGGATCCCCTTCCCGGGTACATCTCACGAAAGAGCCGCGATGGGATCAACCGTTTGGCGACTCATCGGAGTGATCAGGGCCATGCCTCGTGACGAAGAAGCGTCACGATCGGACTTCTACGGGCCCTGCGGGGCAAAGAGGAATTTGGCGGGGGATCGTTTCGACGCAGCATCAGAAGGGCCAGTTCGGCATGATCTGGCTGCCGATGGTTGTTCTGGAAGTGAATCGGACCGATACGGGCGGCCCTTCTTCTGGCCTGCAGACGCAAGAAGCAGCGTCGAGGTGTCTCCCCCGGTAGCAGCATCACATCCCAGATCTCGACACGCGGTTCGAGCAGTGGGATCGAACCACTCGGTGTCAATTCATCGGCGAGCCAGCCGGCGATGACCCGCTGTGGCTGTCCAGGTTCGATTATCGGCGGAGAGATGATGGTCTTTACCGGTTCGAGAAAGCGAGTCGGTGTTTTCAGGGGGACCGTTTCTGCTGGCGAAGTAGATGGTAAATCTGCCAGTGCTTTTCTCACCTTCATCGCCACATCAGCGCGAAGTACGAACCGATGGAGATCGACCAAGGTGTCGATCGTCAGGGCCACTCTACCCGTGCGAAGATGCTCTCTTCGCCACTGATCGACTTCTGATCCGGTCAGTTTTTCTAGCCGTCTTGAACAACCGCTACGACGTGATCCCCACGGTAGGGGATCGACAGCTTCCACGAGCCGCTGACGGATCTGATGACGTGGTCCACAACAGCAAGCACTCACGCACGAACAGGGATTCGCGTACTCTCGTCGGTTGTTTAGCAATCGCTCGATGGCCCACTGGCACTCTTCGTACGCATCGCTTCCATCGAGAACTCGACGCAGCCGGTGTAACAAACGGACAAGGTCTTCGGGGCGATGATGGATGAAGATGAGTGCGTCATCTCCACCCACTTCCGGGTGCGCGAAGATGGTCGCGCCAGGATATTGCCGATCAGAGATGAGCAAGCAGGTCGCCAGCAGCGCTGCCCTCGCTGCAGACCCACCATGACGGGGATCGAACCGTGCACCTGCGCGAGCCGCCAGTACAGTCGTGCACTGGTGGCCGGTGCGACCCTCATTTCCCACCAGCAAGAGCGGCAAATCGGCCAGCAACAGCGGATAGGTGGTGGTTTGGACCGATGGAGCCGCAGAATCGATGCTGGTTGATCCCAGCAAGGCGGTCCACAGCAAGACATTCTGGATGCAGGATATCGAGATCATCTACGGCTCATTCCCTCGATGGCGAGATCTCACCGATGATCAGCCACCCCGATAGCACTGCATCGCACCAAAAGGAACGGATTGACCGACTCCGGACCTCGTTGACTCACCCTCTTGGCTCGTCGACGATCCTTGCACGGTTTCTTCAATTCCGGTGAGGAGTTCAACGTGACCTTCAGCCCGCGCCGCACCCTGCTGTTGATCACAGCTCTTGCCTGTCCTGCACTGCTCGGGGCAACCGAACAGAATTCGAAAACTGTGGATCCGTATCGGGCCGTCCGAGATGGCGCCTGTTTGCTGTGCCATCCGGCAGCGGGAGAATGGGCCAGTTGGTTGCGTCCGGTGGCTCCACCGCTACTCGATGGAGCAGGATGGAGACTGCGTCCCGATTGGCTGATCGACTGGATCTCCAATCCAGCTGCCGACGAACCAGGAACCCGGATGCCGCACGCGCTGGCCGGGGCTCCCGAGCAGGACCGTCGTGAGATCGCTACCGACATCACTCACTTCCTCATCGCTCGTGATCGCGGCCCTGGCAACTGGGATCCGGTACGGTTCAACAGCGCTGCCGTGGAACTCGGGGAGAACCTCTTCTCGACCATCGGATGTGCTGCCTGTCACGATGGGGCGCAACTCTCTTCACGCATGGCGCGTCGTACTACCCTGCCATCGCTGGCCGATGAACTGCTGCAATCTCATGCCATCCACCGTTCTGGACGGATGCCCCAGGTCGTCATGGATCCGGCCGAAGCCGAGGCCATCGCAACCTGGCTGATTCGCGATCAAGCCACCGATGAAGATGGAGAGCCGATCACCGATGTGGTGCCTGGTCTACGTTACGACACCTATCTGGGTAGTTTCGACAACTGCGAGCAGATGCTTGGCGGAGAACTTGCCAGTAGTGGCCATGTCGAGAAGATCTCGATCGCTCCGAAGCCGAGACAGGACAACTTCGGGATCCGCTTCAGCGGTGAGTTCCTGGTCTCGAAAGAGGGTCGATACGAGTTCTCGTTAAAAAGTGACGACGGATCGAAGTTATGGATCGACAACGAACTGGTGGTCGACAACGACGGCATCCACGGCGCAAAGACAAAGCAAGGGAGCAAGGATCTGACCACCGGCTGGCACAGCATCGATACGAGGGTCTGGGAACGTGGCGGTGGCGAGGTGATCGAAATCCAGTGGTCCGGTCCAGGTATCGCAAAGGCGCGCCAGTTTCGACCGGCGGAACTGAGGACACGCACCAACGTTGCATTTCCCGATGAACCGCTCTTTCGTCTCGTGCCTGGGCGCATCATCCGAGGTGGTCAGTTCTACGATGCATACGGTTGCAACTCCTGTCATGAAGCAGCCGCGCGTCCGGAAAGGACACCCTGGAGCAATCTGGCTGCCAAACGTTCGGGATGTCTGTCAAAGAATCCACCAACAGGAAGTCCGGGATACGATTTCGATGATGCGATGGTGGCCAGGATCATCGATTTGATCGGGTCGGTCGAGGCAGAGGTGGCTTACGAGGCAGAGATCGCTGCCGAACATCTCATCGATGATGC
>DCAA01000005.1:13438-16004 GCA_002311345.1 Planctomycetes bacterium UBA1146
TCAACAAGACCTTCATCGGCACTGCCGAACTGGGCGACGAAGGACGTCTTCCACCGTTTCTCGATGGGGTCGGAACGAAACTGAAATACGACGTTCTGCATGAGACCATCGCGCAAGGCCTCAAGATTCGCCCCTACGTGGTCACCCGTATGCCTTCCTATCCGCCAGAGGTGGCCGAGCAACTGGCCCGGGCGATCTATGCCGCAGATAACGAACCTCCCGCTGCCCCGCTGGTTCCCACCTTCAGCATCGAGTCGCGTCAGGCCGGTCATCAGTTGACCGGTACCGATGGTTTTCGCTGTATCGACTGCCACAAGTTCGCCGGGCAGAACTCGCTGGGCGAGCCTGCCTATGATCTGGCCGTCATGACATCGAGATTGCAGCCACGATGGTTCGTCGAGTACATGAAAGATCCGCAATCAAAACGGCCGGGCACCCGGATGCCGACTTTCTGGTTCGATGACGTGACGCTGTTTCCGGATCTTCTCGCTGGTGAAACCGATGCCCAGGTCGAGGCGCTGTGGACTTACCTGGCGGCGGGATCTTCTGCGCAGTTCCCGAAGGGGTTGATCATCAATCGAAGCGACTTCGATCTGGCACCGACAGCCGAGGAGCCCACGCTGGTGGGGGTGTTCATGAAGGGTCTCAGTGGGCGCGTGCTGGCGGTGGGCTATCCCGATCGAGTCAATGTCGCCTACGACATGGAAAATGTGCGGCTGGGTCGCGCNNTGGCGTGGTGATTTCATCAACGTCAAGGGGACCTGGGTGGCTCGCGCGGGTTCGCTCGAGAGTCCTGCCGGTACCGATGTTATCGATTTCGCCCCGGGATTGCCGGTGGCCATCATTTCACAGCGCGACGCACCGTGGCCCGATGCTCCGGTGCGCGATCAGGGCTGGCGTTTTGGTGGTTATCGTCGTGACGAAGCGCGACGTCCGGTGTTTCGCATCACTGGTCCTGGGGGGGTCGAGGTGACTGAATCGGTGGTGCCGATGTTGGCGGCCGATGGGGTCCATCTGGTCCGAACCTTCCGCTTCGAGGGTGATTCTGTGCCGCGCAACCTGACGATGCGATTTGCCCGATCGTCTCGCATCTATCCCACCGGGGATGATGCGTGGAGGACCGAGGAGGGGCTGATCATCGCGGTGAGAGGTGCTCCGGCAGCAGTGGTGGAGGTCGCTGGTGCGATGGAACTGAGGGCACCGGTTACCCGCGCGGGGACCGAAGTTGAGGTGGAGGTGCGCTGGTGATGATGTTCACACTGATTTTGACTCTGTGTGGCGTTCTGCCTCCGGTTGAAAACAACGTCGAAATCGTCGCGACGGAAGCCGACTATTACGAAGTGGTCACCGTCGCAGTGCCCAAGGGCATCGTTCTCGAGGTCGGTGGGCTCGAGGTGGGCCCCGAACCGGGAGTGGTTTACGCCAGTACCCGTCGTGGCGACATCTGGAAGATCGAGGATGCCTACGGTGCCGAGCCGCGTTTCATATTGTTCAGTGATGGATTGCAGGAGCCGCTCGGGTTGCTGTGGAAAGATGAATGGCTCCACACCGTTCAGCGTGGCGAGCTGAGTCGCCTGCGCGATGAAGATGGCGATGGTCGTGCCGATGTCATCGAGACCCTCTGTGACGACTGGACCATCAGTGGAAATTACCATGAGTACGCCTTCGGACCCCGGCTCGATCACGACGGCAACTTCTGGCTGACCTTGAATCGGCCCTTCGGCGGCGAACCGTTTGGCAAGATGGACTGGCGTGGTTGGGCGATGCGGATCGGTCCTGACGGCAAGATGGTACCGATGGCGGGCGGACTGCGTTCTCCTGCCGGCATCGAGATCGCGCCGTGGGGTGATGTCTTCTACACCGACAACCAGGGCGAGTGGTGCGGCACCAATAAACTGTGTCATATCGAGGAGGGCGACTACTTCGGCCACATCTGGGGTGTCGAATCGGCGAAGTTGCCGATCAGTCGCATGAAGTATCCCGGCAAGACTCCCGATGGCCTGACCTATGTCGAGGCAAGGAAGCAGATTCCTGATCTGAAACTGCCAGTGGTGTGGTTCCCCTACGACAAGATGGGAAAGAGTGCCGCCGGCATGGTGTGGGATACAACCGAGGGTGGTTTCGGTCCCTTCCAGGGCCAGTTGCTGGTCGCCGATCAGCATCACTCTTCGGTGATGCGGGTCGATCTGCAGCAAGTCGATGGGGTGTGGCAGGGTGCGGCGATGCGTTTCCGCGAGAACCTACAAAGTGGCGCCCTACGTCTGCGCTGGGGTGACGACGATGTGCTGCTGGTCGGACAGACCAACCGCGGCTGGGGCTCCAAGGGCAACAAATCACAGGGACTGCAATATCTACGCTGGACCGGCAAGGTGCCAGTGGAGGTGCTGACCTGTCGCGCCACATCCGATGGCTATCACCTCACCTTCACCAAAGCGATGGACCGCGCCACGCTTGAGGATGTCGCCAGTTACCGGCTGGAGAACTACACCTACAAACTGCACAGCCCCTACGGCAGCCCCGAGGTCGATCACGGTGTCGTGACGGTGGAGAGCGCGGTCGCCGCAGC
>DCAA01000047.1:0-128 GCA_002311345.1 Planctomycetes bacterium UBA1146
GACAACGATGGTGTAGCGGACGGCAACGACAGTGCACCGCTCGATAACACTGTTTGCTCCGACAACGATGGTGACAGTTGCGACGACTGCTCCAGCGGTACGTTCGATCCCGCCAATGACGGCACCGA
>DCAA01000047.1:236-9455 GCA_002311345.1 Planctomycetes bacterium UBA1146
GGCGACCCGGATCTCGACGGAGACGGAATCGACAATGTCTGCGATATCGACCAGACTGCCGGTGACGATTGCAACTTGAACGGTGCTCTCGACAGTTGCGATATTGCCGCTGGTACCCCAGATGACGATGGCAATGGTATTCCCGATGAGTGTGAGGATATTGAATTCATCCGCGGTAATGCTAATGGCGACGGCAGCGTTGATCTTGGAGACGGGATCACGATTCTCGGATACCTGTTCGCAAGCGGTGCGATCCCGTGCCTGAGTGCCGCTGATACCACAGACGATGGCCAGATCGACATCACGGATGCGATCTTTATCTTCACTTACCAGTTTGTCAACGGAGCTCCTCCGCCAGCTCCGTTCCCGGACTGTGGTGTGGATCCAACGCCTGACAGTCTCGACTGCGTGACGAGTAGTTGTCCCTGATCGGATGGCTCGCTAGCCGATGAGAATCGACTGATTCATTCCCGCACAGACCTCGGTCTGTGCGGGAATGCTCTTTTTGCAGGATCTCGAGGGATTCTGATCGAAGGTGTAATCGGTGAGTCTGTTCCTGGAGCAGGGATGGGGTTGCTCTCCTCTGGAGAACCTGTGACCCTTTTTGCCATGAGTGAAACAGAAATCATCCTCGCCTCGGCATCGCCGAGACGCCTCCAGTATCTGCGATGGGCTCGTTATCAGGTGACGGTGGTCCCCGTCCTCATCGACGAGACTCCAGCCGACGGAGAGACGGCTGCTGAACTGGTGACAAGGCTGGCTCGCGCGAAAGCCACCTCCATCTCCACTCCAGGTGTTCCGGTGGTGGCGGGAGACACCGTTGTGTCGTGTCGAGATAAAATTCTGGGAAAGCCAGCGAATCCCCAGGTTGCCCGGGAGATGCTCGCCGCTCTCTCCGGGGCCGATCACGAGGTCATCAGCGGCTGGTGTGTGCGTCATGGAGATGAGTTGCTCGAGGGTGTCGAGGTCAGCCAGGTGCGTTTTCGAGAGTTGAGTTCCGATCAGATCGATCGTTACGTTGATTCTGGTGAACCGCTCGACAAGGCGGGAGCCTACGGGATTCAGGGGATCGGTAGGGAACTGGTCGAGGCTGTGAGGGGCTCCTGGAGCAACGTGGTGGGACTTCCCGTGGTTCCGGTTCTGGCCGCATTGAGAGATCTCATGGTCCGTTGAGGGTTGGGCTTTGACTGAGTAAACTTCCTGCTTGTACCGCTTCGCAACGAACCTGCTCAGGAGGACTCTTTCGTGAGTTTCGATCCCACCGCCATTCCGGACCTGCTGGGCCGTTTCCATCCGTTTCTTCTGCACTTCCCCATCGGTCTGCTGCTGTGGGCTGGCATCGTCGAATTGGTCGAGGCGATCCGGCGCCAACCGATTCCCGCCAACGGTCCGGTTTCGCTTCCCATGGTGATTCCGGGTGCATGCTTCGCGATTCTGGCCGCAACCAGTGGTTGGCTGCTGGCCGATCAGGAAACTCCCAGTTCCGCTCTCGATTGGCACAGGTGGCTAGGAGTCTCAACGGCGGTAATTGCGTTGGCGGCTGCGGGAGTGGGTCTGGCGATGGTGAAAGGTCGTTGGGTTCCCCGTAATGGCTATCGCGTGGCGCTGTTCCTGTGCGTGCCGGTTCTCGCATGGGGAGGTCACATCGGCGGGGAATTGAAGTGGGGGGACGGGTACATCGAGAAAGGGTTCGAGAAGGTCTTCTATTCTTCCGCCGGTTATTCCGACGAAGGGTCGAGCTCACAACTGGCACAGGCGAGTATTGATGCTCCCCAGGAAGAGCGGGGCCTCCGTCTCTACCATGAGTTGGTTCGGGATACTCTCGATGAGAATTGCGTGAAATGTCACGGTCCCGACAAGACCAAGGGTGAACTCCGGCTCGACATTCCCGACGATCTGAAGGATCTGACGAGAGAAACTCTGATCATCATCCCCGGCGACCCTGACCAGAGCCTGCTGGTGGAGTTGATCGGGCTCCCGGATGACGATGAAGATCGCATGCCTCCCCTGGAAGAGTCCGGTCTCAGCGAAGCCCAGCAGCGAGGGATCGCCGAATGGGTACGAGCGGGAGCTCCCTGGCCCGCGGAAGGTCCGAAGGGACCGGTGGGACCGGTGGGAGTCGAGGGACCCCATCTCTTTCCCGACGAGCATGAAGTCGACAAGAAAGAGGACGATCCGGAATCACCCGGAGACATCTTCCGAGATCTTGTTCAACCGATCTTCGAGGCGAGTTGCTACAAATGTCACGGACCCGAGAAGCAAAAGAGCGGACTTCGCCTCGATCTGAGGGAAGCGGCGATGGCAGATCGTGAGTTTGCGACCATCATCCCCGGCAATGCCGAGGAGAGTGAATTGATCATGCGGATTACACTCTCCGATTCCGATGAAGATCGAATGCCGCCGGAAGGAGAGCGACTCTCTGAGTCGGAGGTTGCCACGCTCAGGAGCTGGATCGATTCGGGAGCGCACTGGCCCGATCCCGAGATATCCCCACTTCCGGACGAAACCGAACTGGAAGTTCAGCGTCCTACCCCACGAGGATTGGCGCCGGGGAAACTCCCCGATCTACCCAGAATTGTCGTCTCTGACGATTCGGTGCGCGCGAACATCAGTAAGGCCCTCGAAGTGCTCAGGGGGATGGGAGTTCGTGCTGCTCCCGTGTCGCAGATCGATGACGCTCACGAGGCGGTGTTCCGCTTGCTCCGCAAGAGCGCCACAGACGAGATGGTGGCGAGCCTGAAGGGACTGGAGCCGGTCCTGACCCGACTCGATCTGGCAGGGACTTCCGTGACCAGTGCTTCGATCAGGGGTTTGTGGCGCTTTGGAAAGTTGAGGGTCCTCAATCTCTCGGAAACGGTTATTGCGGATGACGACGTGGCGGTGCTGGCGAGTTTGACCGATCTATCGGTGCTAAATCTGTTCGGTACTGCAGTGACCGACGATTGCCTCGCCCTGCTCGAGCGAATGCCGTCTCTGCGGAGGGTCTACCTGTGGAGGACTGCGGTGACCAACGAGGCTGCGAGGGACCTTGCCCGGGTGCGTCCTGATCTTCTGGTCGACAACGGCGTCGTCCCCGCTCCGACCCCCATCAAGGCTCCCGTCAAGGTCGAGACGAGTGGGATATGGCCCGGTCGTGAAGAGGAGTTGGCGGTCGATCACGTCCATGACGGATCGCTCGAGACCATCTGGTCAGGTCCCGAGGAAGCACGCACCGGGTGGGTTCAACTCACTCTCGAGAAGCCCCATCGTGTTGTCGGGGTACGCCTCGACGAGGGAGACTTTCCTCGTATTCAGAAGTTCATCGTGGAAGTTCAGAAAGATGCTCAGTGGGTAGAACTGGCCAGCGGGACCACCATCGGTTCGAAGAAAAATGTCCTCTTCGACTCTCTCGAGGCGAGTGTCTTTCGTCTGAAGATCCTCGAATCGGTCGAGACCCCTGTGATTGCCGAGTTCGATCTTCTGACCGACTGATCTCCTCCTGGCAAGATCGGGCGTAGATTTTGATGTAACGGTTGGCTCGATCGGTGAGATATAGAAGACCTGGCCAGTCTAGACCGATCCGTCTCGCACGTTCTTTTCGGCTTCCTCGAAGATATTTTCCCAGGAGTCATCGAGCGCCTCCAGTAGAGAAGAAGTGCTCGACATTCCCGTTGCGACAACTGTTCTATCCGGGGGACGGCCACCGCGTCGTCTGGTTCTGACATCGCGATCAATCTCGATCTTTCGTTCTTCTGTGAGTTCAAAGCGTCGGGCAATTTCCAGTTGGATTTCATCGAAAGAGGATATGGTCAAAAACGGCTCTGATTTCAACTGTTCTCTCAAGATGGTGATGGCGTGTGGCGGCGGAATATCAGGGACGGCTACGATGACCGTCGAGCCGATACGGGAGAGGGGGAGAGTTCCGAATTCCCATGCAAAGGAAGGATCAAGAGAGAGCAATAGATCCCCATCGATCTTGTACCGAGATATAGGAATCATGGGGAGCTGGTGATGGGTGCACAGGCAGCGAGCCAGATCGGATTCGGTCAATGTAGTTTCGCGCAGGAGGGTCGCGATGATCCCTTCTCCTGTCTCCTCGGATTGAATCCGATTCGCTTCGATGTCTGCAGGGAGCAGTAGGCCATCCGAGACGAGAATCTCACATGTGTCCCTGTAACGAAGGGTGCGCATTTTCACCTATCTCCTTATTGATAAGAGTAAAATGCTAACCCGCATCTCGTCAAATCGGTCCGCCGGATGTGCCGAGAATTGACAGCATTCGCGGATATATGGCCGATGGCCGCACAGAACCAGCCTCTCAGGAACCCTGCTCGGGAGGATCCACTTGTTCGGTTTCATCATCGAAGGTCATCTCCAGCACCTCCTCCACCAGATCCGATTCATCAGGTGGGTTCAGGAATGCGTGAAGAGATGTGGCTATCGTCGAGGTCAGTCCCTCGACTGCAGCGAGTTCTTCGAGCGAAGCATCCCGGACTGCCGACAGAGAGCCGAAACACCTCATCAGGGCGCGGCGACGTCGCGGACCGATTCCGGGAATCTCCTCCAATCCGCTGACAAGTTGGCTGCGTTGTCTCAGTTCCCTGTGATAGGAGTTCGCAAACCGGTGCGCCTCATCGCGGACCTTCTGCAACAATAGAGAGGCAGGATCGTCCTCGGGAAGGTCGATCGGTTGCGAGTTTCCGGGCAGATAGACCCGTTCGGTGGTGTGTTCCCCCGCTCTTACTCGATCCTTTGCGAGCCCACAGACGATGACATCCAACTGGTGTTTTTCCAGCACGGCTACTGCTCGTGAGAGTTGACCCTTTCCTCCATCGACGACCACCAGGTCAGGGAGGGGGTCCCTCTGCTGCGAGGATCGGAATCGACGGTGCAGAACTTCTTCCATGCTGGCGAAATCGTCACTGCCCAGAACGCTGCGGATTCTGTACCTGCGATAAAGTTCGGTGTCGGGTTCACCATCTTCGAAGAAGACCCGGCTTGCCACGGAGAGGGTCCCCTGGATGTTGGAAATGTCATAGCACTCGATGGTTCGTATCGGCCCCCCAGCGCCTAACTGGGTTCCGAGGCGCGATGCGATCTGTTCGTTCAACTTCAGTTGATGACCATCCGATTCAGAGCGAACCCTTGCGTTCTTGTGTGCCATTTCGAGAAGGCGCACTTTCGACCCTCTCCTGGGCACCTTCAGTTGCACTTTTCTTCGTGCTTTTGATCCGAGCCATTTCTCGATGAGCTCGTGCCCCTCTGGTTGTACGGGAACGAGGATCTCTACCGGAATGAACTTATCGCCGTGGTAATACTGACCGAGGAATGCCGATAGCAATTGAGAAGCATCTTTCTGAGCTGATCGGCATGTGTGAGTGGCAGAAGAGATGACCCTTCCTTCCCGCACCAGCAATACGTGAATCGAGGCGATTTCATCAGAACGCTCGATACCGATCACATCACAGTCGCCCTGGGAGTGCTCCTGTACAATTTGATGTTCCAGGAGTTTCTCCACTGACGAGATCTGATCTCTCAGACGTGCAGCGGTCTCGTATTCTCGATTTTCGCTGGCCTTTTGCATCTTGGTGTCGAGCAGTTCCAGCAGAGCGCGATCTCGACCGCGCAACAATAGCAGCACTTCCTGCACCATTTTGCTGTAAGAAGTTTCATCGTCCAGTCCGACACAAGGAGCCGTACACCGTCCGATTTCGTATTCGATGCAGGGCCGATGACGGCTCTCGAAAAATGCATTCGTACAGGTTCGGAGGGGAATGTACTTCTTGATCATGCGCAATAACTCGTAGACAGAGCGAGAAGATGAATAAGGGCCGAAATATGTGTGTCCGTCATCCTTCCAGCGGCGAATCGGGTGCACTCTTGGCCATTTGTCTCCTGTTGTGACGCGCAAGGAAAGATATGTCTTGTCATCCCGAAGTCGTAGGTTGTAGAGGGGTCGGTTCTTCTTGATCAGATTGTTCTCGAGAAGAAGCGCCTCCAGTTCATTTGCGCAGACGATGAAATCGATTTTATTTGTGTTGGCGACAATGCGTGAGAATAGAAACCGACCATCGCCCGCTCCCGGTTGGAAATAAGAACGAACTCGAGAGCGTAGGTTGACCGCCTTGCCGATGTAAACTGTTCTCGACCGATCATCGGTGAAGATGTACACACCCGGTTCCACGGGCAGATCCGCGAGTTGTCTCCGAAGTGATTCAGGGAGTTCAGGCGAGACTGACATCTTCTTTTTTCTTCAGATAGAAGTAATAGATCGGTTTTCCTTCAGTTCGAAAACGATGTTCGAAGATCGTCTCGATATGGCTGTGCGGGTCGATGGGAGATTCGAGCCAGGATTGTCCATTTATCATGTTTTCGAGGGAGTCAATTTCGAGAAGGCACTGGTGAGCCTGTCGGGCATATTCAACATCATCTGTTCGAATCTCGAGAGGAGCAGCGGGGCGCAATTTCGAGGCGATCTGCGACAGGAAAGAGGTTTGAAGCAATCGACGGCGCGCGTGGCGATCCTTCGGCCACGGATCCGGAAAAAGCAGGCAAACACCGGCGAGAGATTCGGCAAGAAAACATTCGTTGACGGCAATGGAAGCATCCGCATGGAGCAACTTCAAGTTCTCCTTGCAAGCGAGTCTCTCCGCCTTGCGCAGCATCATTTCGAACTTCTTACGGGTTTGTTCGATTCCGATGTGGAGTTGATCGGGATGATTCAAAGAACGCTCGAGAATATGAGTGTCCGTTCCAGTACCTACCTCGAGGAAGATGTCCTTCTCGTGACCCAGAATGCCGGGGCCCCCATCTGCAGCGATCAGATCGTGAGCACGAACTTCTCGTGCGCTTTCCGATTCGGAGAGTCGCCGTTGACGGCTCAATCGTGTCACAAGATCCTCCGTTGCTTCCTTATCATGAAGGGTAGCGTTACAACCCGTCTTTACCAGATGCGGACGCGAATCTACTGCTCTTGCAGGGTTCCTTGGTCTCTGTGGCTTCTATCACACCAAGAAATTTGATAACAGGTCGAAGGGGACATCTCCTGCTTCTGGATGTAGGATCCGGCGGGGGTCCCCCGGTCGGGGGTGAGGGGAGTCGGCGATGGTCTTTCGATCCGGTGCGGTAGCGGGGCAGTGCGATTTCCCTGCAGATGTCCTTTTCCACGATCCATTCCGGCGGAGCTTCTTCCCGTTGCTGAATGCGCTGTTGCTGTGCGGGTTGTTGGCAGTTCTGCTGCCGGGCTGTGGGCTGATGGATTACTTCACCGAGGATGACGTCCCTCGAGAGAAGCACTCCACCTCCGAAGTGGTTTCTGCAGCAACGGCTCAGCCTCGTGCTGGAATCGGTTCAATCTCCACCCTTCTCGATCTGGAGCGATTCCTTATCGATCGCAGTCCGGCGCTCGATTTGCTTCGTTCAGAAGTGAGTGAAGCTCGCCAGAACCAGAAAGACGAGCAATGGCTACCGGGATCCGAGGTGCGCGATAGTTCAAAGGCAGGCCTGAGGGATTCTGTTCGCATGGAGAGAGAGCGAAGCCTCACCATCGACTGGCGCCCACTGGTGATCCGCGAGAGTGATCGAAGAGGGCAGGTTCAAAGATCTCGATACTCGGTGGCGATCGCCAAACTCAGGGTAGCGGAGAGCAAGTTATTGCGCCTGTTACGGGAAGAGTGGTCTGAACTGTGGTTCCAGCAACAAGTGATCTCGATCACATCCTCAGCCCTCGCCGGTCTGGATCTGTCTCAGGAGGTCGGGTTCGATCCAGCATCTCCCACCGCACCGATCCTGCTGGAGACTCTTCGGACCCGGTGGATCGATCGTATCGATGGTATCGAACAGGAAACCAGGAAAACCTGTTCGCGTATCAACTCGCTGCTCGGGCGCGCCACGAAAGCCGTGTTGCCACTCTCGGTGGAGCCAGGTGACGATCGTTTTCAACACATCGATCAGTTGACCGACAGGAGACTGCATCCGCGCGAAATCATCGCCGACGAACAACTGGCACTGGCTTCCTTTCATCTCGAGGACACGGAAGGGGGAGATTGGCCCGAGATCGTCGTGGGCGCTCAGAGCCAGGCCGATGCCGATGCACCTGTGACCGGATCCTCAGAGGAGCACTGGACTTTCACCCTGGGAGTCGAGTTCCCGCTCGGGCGACAGGGGAAAGACTTACGTGTTCGAGAAGCCCGGAATCGTTTCGGATCAGCCAGGGCGCAGCAAATGATGGCCAGGCGAGCCATCGAAGACGAGATTGCTGCCGCTAGAGCACAACTGCTGGCGAGCCTGCAGAGAATCGATGAGATCGAGGACGAGGTGATTCCCTCGCTCGAAGAGGTGTTGGTGAGACTTCCCCAGCAGGCAACTTCCGATCGTTTCGAAGCGCATCTTCGCGTCGATGATGGGCTGCTGGAGGCTCGTCTGGGTAGAATCCGGGCGATGGCGGATCGGGCGCGTGCTCGTTTTTCCCTCATCGACTTGCTCGGTCTCGAGAGATCGGAACCGAATGGGCCATACAGTCGCATGACCCCTTGATCCAGCAGATGATTGCTGCTGGAGAGACTCTCTGCTAACGGATCGGTGAATAGTCGGTTGGATTGAGGAATTGAGCCTCGATCGCGATGACCACGGGTCCATCTTTTTTCGATTCGGCCCAGGCTTTCTTCCACGCCTCGTCATTCATGAATCCATCCCATGATTTTTTGCGCGCTTCCATGCTCGGGTAGGCAAGGACATAGACCAGGGTTTCGGGCTTCTCGACGGGAGTCCAGTAGCCGATCAGAGTCATGCCATGTTTGACGAACAGATAGTTGGTATGGTCACGAAATCGTTTGTGAAGAACATCCAGCCGCCCCTCGGCGGTGGTGTATGTGCGCATCTCGAAAACCCGGGCATTGAGACCTTCGTCGGCGACAAGTTTCGAATCGCTCGATAGACA
Source organism: Planctomycetes bacterium UBA1146 (assembly GCA_002311345.1). Classification (GTDB taxonomy): domain Bacteria; phylum Planctomycetota; class UBA8108; order UBA1146; family UBA1146; genus UBA1146. Next base: position 9,154 of record DCAA01000047.1, read on the forward strand.
CAAGGCGATGCAGCACAGAGTCAGAACTGAAGACACGGCAATTACGATGCGTTTTTTCATTGTAGAACTCCCGATATGAAAAGGTTCTCTGAAAGAAACCGAAGGCCGATGCGCCCCTCTGGATCGTCACCACAGGGGTATTACAAACGACAACCAGATGCCCCCACAAGCACCCGCGTTTGATCGGTGCCCTCCATGCTGCTCGGGAGAACGATTTGCTGAGGTCTGTTGGGTCCCTGGAGTCTCGACTCGGGTGAATGAGAGCCATCTACCGCTTTTTTTTCTTGATCCGTTCGCGGCAC
>DCAA01000002.1:0-234 GCA_002311345.1 Planctomycetes bacterium UBA1146
GCACGTACCTCAAGACCCGAGGTCGTTCAGATGCTCCTCGACCGGGGTGCCCGGGTCGAGGTCAAGAACAACGTGGGGATGACCCCGCTGATGTACACCGCGGCCCATTCATCAAAACCAGAGATCGTTCAGATGCTCCTCAAGGGGGGTGCCAAGCTGGAAACCAGATCCAGAGACGGCTCTACCCCACTGATGTTTGCCGCCAAATATTCCAGATCGCCAGAGGTGCTTCAG
>DCAA01000002.1:342-1926 GCA_002311345.1 Planctomycetes bacterium UBA1146
CGGCTTCTCGAAAAGTCGAAAGAGTAAACCCGATACCCTATCGACTCCTCGTTGTCATCGAGAAGCACTCCGATAGAGTGGATTCCAGCCCTTCTGCCAGGGAACTCGACGAAAGGATCTCTCGATGAAAAGCACACTCCTGCAGGTGTCATTATTGATCCTGGTAAGCCTGAGCGTCGGGTGCCAGGCCTTGAAGATGGACTATGGGCAGCCGGCGGCGCAGTTTCTGGAAAAGGATGTGGCGACCGCAGGGAAGAAGTATCTGGGCAAAAAAATCACCATCAAAGGGACCGTGACCCGGATCGATGTCAGCAACCCGAAAGCCGGATGGATCCATCTTGGAAACGGCATTCGTTGCGATTTCAGCCGTTTACCAGCGATGGCACAAAGCAAGAAGCCCGGTGACACTGCTTTTATCGACGGTATTCTCAAGCATTGTGAGGAGGGGAATATCCTGCTGGAATCCGCAATGCTCCGGGATCCCACCGCGCCCTTCTCACCGCAGCGATAAAGAATCCCGAGCCCGGTCTGAGGGAAGATGGCATCACGAAGAGTGGGTGGACAAGAACACCCAGGAGAAGCGACAGCGTGATGGGATCATGGCGACCTACATTCATCGTGAGCCTCGCTCGTTCCACGATGTGACGCCCTCAGCCGCAACTGCTGAAGAGGATTCCCCCTTCTAGTAGGCAACTACCTATTTGCCCTCCGGGCTTAGAGAGTCCTTCCGCTAGGTCCGGAGGCCGTTTCAATCTCCACCGATCGTGCCGGTGATTCGACCATCGCCGAAGGTTACGACAAAACCACCACCGTCCCCCTTCGTACGCAGTTCAACAAGTTGCTGCCCCTTGTCGTTGTAGGTGACGACCGCACCCCCGTGCTTCGTCGTACTCAGCCCCACGAGTTCCTGCCCCTTGCCGTTGTAGGTGTAGAGCGCACCCTTGTCGCCCGACGAAGATAGCCCCACGAGTTTCTGCCCCTTGTCGTTGTAGGTGGTGACAATACCATTGCCGAACACACTCGCAGTCAGCCCGACGAGTTTCTGCCCCTTGCCGTTGTAGGTGGTGACCGCACCAGTGCCCATCGCCGTCGTACTCAGCCCCACGAGTTTCTGTCCCTTGCCATTGAAGGTGGCGATCCCACCATTGCCGTTCACCGTCGCACGCAGCCTCACGAGTGGCTCGCCCTTGTCGTTCACAACCTGAAACTCCTTCGCCTGGATGACATCGGGCACCTTCTCCGGCTTCGCCTGGCCGACGATCAGGACGGTGGTGATGGCGATGGTGAGTGAGATCAGTCCTGTCCGCAGACGGCGGTTGGACCGTTCGAGATGGGCGAATCGTTGTTCAATATTCATGGGCCTCCTTCTACGACGAGTATGCCACAGAGGAAGCCCGAGATCATTCGGTGATCATTCCCGCCAATGTCACGCGCCCAATATCACGCGCAGCACGTCCGTCATCTTTCCAAGGAAGTGACCCGCGCCATGTCGCAAGAAATCCAGGTCAGGTAACTCAGTTGGTAGAGCACCGCACTGAAAATACAGGTGTCGGCGGTTCAACTCCACCCCTGGCCACATTCAGA
>DCAA01000002.1:2060-2422 GCA_002311345.1 Planctomycetes bacterium UBA1146
CCACTCCACCGACGACGCCCGAGCCGAGACCCCAGATCATTCGGATCAACGGAGTGTATCCATTCATCCGCACTGAGAGTCATGCGATCTGAGGTGTCGGCTGATTCCAAGCGCCAAAAAGATAAGCCGGACAGAAGGCTTACCTCATTGATCAATACTCTTCATCTCTCATCTTTTCGATTAGTTTCTCGGTGATCTTTTGGGCCCATGCAATTCCAACAGCCATACTTTCTTGCATGATGACTGGCATCTTCTTGAGCAGTTTCTTTCCGATGGGTGATTGATAAAACGCGATCATCTGTTTGATGTCGTCATGGGTAAAGTGTTTTTCGTAGATCGGAATTGTCAATTCCACCAGTTCG
>DCAA01000002.1:2551-2807 GCA_002311345.1 Planctomycetes bacterium UBA1146
CTTCTGGATGTCATCACTTTTGGAAACCGTGGCGGTTTCGTCACTTTGAACAGCCATGGCAATTCCTCCCATGACTACCACCAATAGCAAAATCCCTGTGGTCAACTGCAGCTTCATATCATTTCCTTCCCGTTTCTCCTCCCTGGAGAAACACCTGGTTATTTCTCTGGTCAGCTCTTTAGATCCTCTACCGTAGGGCCAACAGGCGATCCAGTCATCTACGATCCGGTTCTCTACCGAGATAGGACCTGAATTC
>DCAA01000002.1:3076-31030 GCA_002311345.1 Planctomycetes bacterium UBA1146
CCCGCAAGCACCGCGAGTGCAGAACTCACCGCACCGACCAAGGTGGTCACGCCCATCGCCACGGGGATGCTCCGGCGTCGCAGCAAGATGATCGCTGCGACGGTGACGAGTGCTGCGACGATCCAGGCCGGAATCGACGGGTAATAGTTGAAGGAAGCAAGATAGGCACCGAATCGCTGAACAAGCATGATCCTCCACGGGGTCACTCACGTGGCAGAGTAGTTCAGGCCTGGGCTCGAGCAACCACTACGGACAGCTGACGGATGCTGTGCAATCGAGTGGGTCGTCGGTCGGATCCTCGCCGCAGTCGGGAAACGGCTCGGGTGGAGCTGGGGCCCCCACCACAAAGAGCGAACCCAGTGCGAAAATGGCATCGGCGATGTTGACCTGCCCATCGTCATTGACATCCCCGGCATCCTCGCATGCGAGCGGATCACTGCCAAAGATGAACAGGATCGTGAGAATGCCGATGGGATCTCCGATGTCGAAGTTGCCATCATCGTTGACATCGCCCCGGACGAACTGCGGTACAACGATGGTTGGCGGAATGATCGCCAGTTCCGTGACATTGGTGCCGGAATCATACATCTCTATCAGGCCAGAGCCGTCCAATCCGGCCCGACAAACGAGACCGGCACTGGTCGAGAGATAGATGAACTCGCCGATCCCATCGACAACCAGATGAGTCACTCCCGGCGTGAACGCTGACGGGATGATCGTCTCGATATTGGTGCCATCATCATCACAGCGCTGGGTCGCGCCGGCACTGGTCAGCCAGTAGATCTTGCCCGCCACTTCATCATAACAGCAGTCTCGCGGCGCACTGAGACCGCCCGCGACGATGACCTCATTGCCAGTGCCATCGAAGTTACGACGGGTGATCGATCCGGTCTGAGAGTTGGTGAAGTAGAGCTTTTGCGCGACCGTGTCGATGCCGATCCCTGAGGTGTTGAACATGCCGCCGACTGCCTGCGGATTGGAACCATCGTAGCCGATCGAAACCAGCTGGCCGTTGAAGGCATTGATCCAGTAAAGACGCTGATCGGCCGGATTGGCGGCAAGTGCCTCGAAGCCGAAGGGGTAAGTGGTGATGGCTGTTTCATTGGTGCCGTCGAGATCAGCACTCACCAGCGAAAAAGGCACCCGGAAGTAGAAGATCCTGGCCGCGACTTCGTCGACAGAAAGGGTCAGAGGGGCCGTTGAAGTCGGCAAAACCGTGGTCGTTGCCGTGGTCGCGTCATATAGCACCAGATCACTGCCGTCGATCCAGTACAACGTCTGTGACTGAGCAGTGGAACAGAGCGACAAGAGCCCGAGCAGTAACAGCAGTAAGAGTCCGCAGCGCATGATCATCTCCATCAAAGATAAGAACCCCATCCTAACCTCCACCTGCCGGCGATGCAGCGACTGGTCGGGGCGGCGAAACGTCCACAAACGGCGCCAGGAGAGTGATTTGTTGTGGTTCAATCGGCCCTGAATCTGGTCCTCTCGGTCGCGGCAGATTCGGGCCGGGGGTATCCTGCCTGACGGTCTCGACGCTGGGAGCGTCGCTGGCCAGGTTTCTTACCGGTGGAGATCGAAGATGCCCCCCGATTCAGTGCGACCAACTCCAGTGCGATCAACAACAAGCGCCATCGTTCTCGGTGCAGTGCTGGCACTGTTGTGTGGCTGGCCGCTGTCGCACCCCACATCGGAACCCGCCGAGGTGCTCGCCGCACGGGTTTTGCGAATCGTCGAGAAGCACTACGTCGAGCCCGTCGATGGGCAGCAACTGCTCAGAAAGGGACTCGACCGTGTCATCCAGGGGCTCGATCGGAACAGTCGTTACTTCTCCCCCTCCGAAGCGCTGGAGTTTGAACGAGAAACCGGCGGATACCTGTTCGGGATCGGCGTGATCCTGAGAGAAGACGAGCAACTGGGCCACCTGATCGAACGGGTGATTCCCGATGGCCCCGCCAGTAGTGCTGGAATCCGCGTCGGAGATCAGATCGTTGCCGTCGATGGAGATCCCGCCACCGCGTGGGATCTACGTGAACTCTCCTCACGACTGCGAGGAAAACAGGGAACGATGGTAGAGATCGGTCTGCATCGGGCTGACGAGGACATCTCCTTGAGCGTTGATCGAGATGAGGTCCACATCCCCAGTGTGATCGAGATCGCGCTGTTTTCCGCTGACGACGATTCGGTGCCGATGACGGGTCTGGTGCGACTTCGCCAGTTTCAACCGGACAGCACTGCCGAGGTGAAGAACGCCGTCGCGTTGATCGTCGCTGCTGGCGCTACCTCGATCATCCTCGATCTACGTGGAAATGCCGGTGGATTGTTCACGGAGGCGGTCGCCATCTCATCTTTGTTCCTCGATGCTGGAGACACGGTGGTGAAAACCCGGGGCCGCTCTGGTATCCGCTCCGAGGAAGTCAGTTCGGTCAAACAACCGGGCCCCTTTCGCCACCTACCGGTGGCCATCCTGATCGACTCATCGAGTGCCAGCGCCTCCGAGATCGTCGCGGCGGCACTGCGTGACCATCGTCGGGCCGCACTGGTCGGAACCGATTCCTTCGGCAAGTGGACCGCTCAGGATCTGATCTATATCCCCAGCGGATCGGAACAATCGCTGCTGAAACTGACGACCCAGTCGTTTCATCCTCCCGAGGGAACCCGTGTCGGCCGCGACGAACTGGGAAAGGCAGCGGGATTGATCCCGGATGTCGCCGTGACAACAAATCCAGAGACCGCGCGACAGATCGCCATCAACACTCGCAGCCGATCTTTCGCGCGTATCGAACAACCCGGAGCGCTGTCCCGACTGCCGATTCCCGATGCACAGGTTGCCGTCGACCAGCTCGGTAATGGTGATCCTGTGCTCTCTGCAGCGCTGCAACTGCTGGCGCAACCGGAGCGCTGGCAGGCGTTACTGAAGATTTCCACCCCCCCATCGAAAGAGGAATCCCGATGAAGGTGCTGGCGATCGAGACCACCTGTGATGAGACCGCCGCAGCGGTCGTCGAGAGCGGCCCCCGGGTCCTTTCCGACGTGGTCTTCTCGCAGGTCGCCGAGCACGCTCCATACGGTGGGGTCGTACCCGAGATCGCAAGTCGAAGTCATGTCGAACAACTGACTGCCGTGATCGAGGACGCTCTTCAACGTTCCGGACTCGAGCCCAACCAACTGGATGCGGTGGCGGTCGCTCATCGACCCGGATTGATCGGCGCCTTGATGGTCGGAGTCACCACCGCCAAGGCGCTCGCCTGGGCGTGGGATTTACCGCTCATCGGAGTGAATCACCTCGAAGCCCACCTGGAATCTGCCGCGCTGGGGGGCCAGGACATCACCGGCCCCTGCATCGGAGTGGTTCTCTCCGGCGGTCACACCGACATGTACCGAGTCGATGGCGATGGCAACTCTCGATGGCTCGGCGGAACCCGAGACGATGCCATCGGCGAAGCCTTCGACAAGGTCTCTGCGGTGCTGGGCCTCGGATATCCGGGCGGACCCGCGGTCGAGAAAGCTGCGCTAGAGGGGGATGGCTCGGCGGTGAAACTGCCACGCACACTGCTGGCGGATGATTCGCTCGATTTCTCCTTCTCGGGCATCAAGACCGCGGTTCTCTACAGCTGGCGTGGCGCCAACGCAGCACACCCGGGACGCGCACCGGATGCACCCGAGCCCGAGGACATCTGCGCTTCCTTCCAGCAAGCCGTGTTCGATGTCATCGCCGAGAAGATCCGCCGCGCCTGTCGTCAGGAGTCTCTCAATACCGTTCTGCTCGGTGGTGGTGTGACCGCCAACGCAGCGCTACGAGAGGGGCTTGCCGATCGACTGGGAGATGAAATCGAACTGTTGTTTCCACCACTCCGGTTCGCCACCGACAATGCCGCGATGATCGGCGCGCTGGCGCTTCGTCGTCTCGCGAAGGGGGAACGAGACAGTCTGGAACTGGTCGCGGAGGCACAGCCATGAAGCCAGTGGATCCTTTCGATTTTGATCATGATCGGGAACGCCGAACGGGCTTTCCCGAGGTGATCTACGGCACCGGCAAGAGCGCCGACCAGATCATCACGGCGCTGCTTGCCATCGCCGATCGCTCTGGACGAGCTCTGGCGACCCGCGTCGATGCCGAACAGGGTGCCCAGATCGCTGCCGCAGTTCCACAGGCCCAGTGGCATCAATCGTGTCGATGCATCAGCGTCGAACGGACCGAAATAGCACGACAGGGCCAGATCGTGGTGATCTGCGCCGGTACCACCGATCTCCCGGTCGCCCTGGAAGCCCAGGTGAGCGCCGATCTGGCCGGAGCCCGAACCGAACTGGTCGCCGATGCCGGGGTCGCCGGAATCCACAGAATCATCGCCCACGATGAGTTGCTCCAATCAGCCAATGCACTGGTGGTGGTCGCCGGTATGGAGGGGGCACTGCCGTCGGTGGTTGCCGGACGCGTTTCGGTACCGGTGATCGCGGTACCGACCAGCGTTGGCTATGGCGCATCGCTTGGTGGCATCGCCGCGCTGCTGGGGATGCTCTGTTCTTGCGCACCGGGGATCTCGGTGGTCAACATCGACAATGGTTTCGGTGCCGGCATCATCGCAGCCCGGATCAACCGACTCGCCTGCGAGGGAGGAAAACCGAGTGAATCCTGAATTTCCTCCGCTACCGCCGAGACCCGTCGATGCCGACAAGTCGACGATGGGTTCGGTGTGGGTCGTCGGTGGATCGCCAGGACTCAGTGGTGCTGCGCTGCTGGCGGTCCATGCCGCCATACGGGGGGGTTGTGGTCGTGCTACCGTCGCGATTCCCGATGGCTGTGCCGCAGCGGCCGAGGAACAAAAACCGCTCGAGGCGATGTGCTGGAGCCCCGGCGACGGGAACAGCCACTGGAACCAGTCGGCCATCGAGAAACTGCTCACCACGACCCGACCCAGCAGCTGGGTGTTCGGCTGCGGGATCGGCAGAGAGGCGCAGACCACCGCGGCACTACGACGATTCCTGACCACCACGACCGCCCCCACCGTCATCGACGCCGATGGACTGTGGCATCTGTGCCAGCATCCCGATTTGCTGCGCCAACTGGGTCCCGATACGGTGCTGACCCCGCACGGAGGTGAACTGGACCGTCTTCGACAAGCCCTCGACCTGGAGGCCACCAGCCGCGAGGATCTTGCAGTCGATCTGCACCGGATCACCGGTGCCGTCGTGGTCGCCAAGGGTGCTGGAACCATCACCACGGGAAGTTCCGGCACCTATCGCAACGACACCGGCAATCCAGGTATGGCCACTGCCGGTTCCGGCGATGTCCTGGCGGGTCTGATCGGTTCCTTGCTGGCACGGGGAGATCCTCCCGAGGTCGCAGCACGTCGGGGAGTGTGGCTGCACGGCAGGGCCGGGGATGTGGCGGCCCAGGAACATGGCGAGGAGTCTCTCATCGCCGGAGATATCGTCGCTGCACTGGGAAAAACCTTGCTCGAACATTGCCAGTCCCTCGACAGGGAACAACAGGAGCCATGATGAAGATGCCGGTGGCCAAATGCCTGGTCGACAGTTACGAACTGAAGGCCAACGAGGATCTCGGCGAAGGCTGGTTCCGTCTCGACATCCATGCGCCCGAGATGGCATCGAAGATTCGAGCGGGTCAGTTTGTTCAGGTCCGGGTCGATGCAGGCGACACGCTCTTGATCCGCCGACCCTTCAGCGTCTACGACCTGAATCCAGCACCCGGTGCGGATGCCACCGAGTTGTCGTTGCTGGTCCAGAATGTCGGACCAGGAACACACGCCATGCAAGAGTTGCGCCCCGGAGACCCGGTCGATCTGATGGGGCCGCTGGGCCGCCCGATGCCACGACCCGATCTTGCTGCAGACGGAGTATTGTTCCTGGTCGGCGGCGGCATCGGTGTCGCTCCTCTTTATCTTTACTGCCGCGAACTCGTCAGTGAGGGATCGACGCTCGATCACCGGGTGCTGCTCGGTGCCAGGAGCAGTTCTCTCCTCATCGGGCTGGAGGCTTTCGAGAAACTCGGTACGACGACCCATTGCGCCACCGACGACGGCAGCGACGGATATTCCGGAAATGTCATCGACCTGCTCAGCAGCCAGCTCGATGGCCTCGACGAGAGCACCCCGGTGGCGGGAATCGGCTGCGGTCCCCATGGCATGAACCAGGCTCTGCTCGATCTGGCGATCGGACGCGATCTACACTTCTGGATCTCGCTCGAAAATTACATGCCCTGTGGCTTTGGAGCCTGTTTTGGCTGTGTGATCCCGACTCCTGAGGGACAAGAGCCGCGCTACCGGCGAGTGTGTGTCGAGGGTCCGTGCTTCCCGGTCAACGAACTGCCCTCCCGCCTGTAAGCGTACACATCCATTACGCCCCTGTTGGGGGACAACCAATTCGACTCTCGAGCCGGGTCGTTGAGTTCCAGTAATCGGCGCCGAGGGCTCGCTGGACGTATCGATCCGTGACGCTCGATGGGGATGGGCGGCCCGGGGTCCGGGTTGCGTACGGTCCGAGATCCCACATCGGCTGAATTCTGCCCGCTTTGGCGTTCGTGACCGTTCTTGTGGAAGTCATCGCGGCAATTCGCTATGGTGTCTGCCGTCGACGTGGAGTCCTGATCGGTTGCCACAAAAGTTGGTGCCACCGAGGATCCCTCGTATCGTGATCCTGAAATCCCTGGACGGGTTTCGGCGCGGTCTGTTCGTACCGTGGTCGTTTGATTGTTGAGATTGCACTCCGGAGGGGGGATCGCCCCCCTCGATTCTGATGCGCCGGGAGAGAATTTCTCTCCCGGCTTTTTTTTGCATATGTCGCTCGAAACAAACCGAATCGAAATCAGCGAAGCGAACCATCTCCGTCTGCGAAATCTCCGTTCACCGGAACCCGGGACCGGATCCACGATGCGAGCGTAGCTGGATCGCGAGGAATCCGTGTGAGGTACTGGGAATCACGACTCACCTGTTCGCCTTCAGCTTGCCCGGCCTCGACGACGAGCACACCACCCTCGAGCGAAGCAGCGACCTTCTGATGTCGACTCACCAGTCTAGTGGCAGACAGAACGCGAACTTCCTTCTAGTTCATCGGGGTCGTGATCATCAAGGGGATAGTGGCAAGGATCAAAGTACAGACGAACTAGATCATCGCTTCAACTCTCCTCTGCGCAGCGGTCGATTCTCGCGGCCAGAACGAAATCAGCTTCGCTGAGGCCATCGATGGCATGGGTCCAGATAGAAATCTCCACTTTTCCCCAGGTGAAGGCGATGTTGGGATGATGGCCGAGTTCCTCCGCCAACGCCCCGACCCGATTGACATGCTCGAGGGCGCTGACAAAGTCGGGGAACGAGAAGATGCGCACCAGATGATGCCCCTGCTCGACCTGCCAGTCGTTCAATTGCTCCAACAAGTGCTCGACCTGCTGGCCAGACAGTGCCGGTACCCCACCGTGACACGGCTCACACTTTCTCTCGGCCAGAGGAGTCTCTTCTTCCATCGGTTTCCCTCCCTTACGCACCCGATCCTAGAAGATGCTTGGGCGCGTGCTATGACAGTTAAGACAGGTACGACAGATAAGACATAAAATACTATAAATAAAGGAGTTACAGATCATCTACCTGGCCTTTTTCGGCCATAATTTTCCTCCTTCGGCCAAATCCAGCCAGTGCCCAGAGGCGTTTTGCCGCTATCGGGCGATCCTCGACCTTTTCGGCTTGGCATACCGATTGCTTTCAACAACACGGTTCTATTTCAGCTCTGACGACACTTCGGCAGTTTGGGCGACCAGATCGCCGGGTTCGAAGCCGTTTATCGAGTCGATGAAGGACTATTCAATCCGCGTGGTGCACTTATGCGCGGTTCGCCTCTGGTCTGCCGGCAGGGGTTCGGAGAGGGACAGGGATGGCCCACTTCGGCTTCGGCGACCAGAGGCTTTATTTTTCCCCTCCTCAATTCTGTAGACCGTTTCCCGAACTGGTCATAACCTAGAAGTGGAGATCATGGAATGCTGCTTTCCTGAGGGGAGAACCGTGTCGCTCCTCGAGATGCCAACCCTGGTGTTGAATCGTGGCTGGACTCCGATCCATACCCTGCCTGCACGCCTCGCCATCGGCCTCGTTACACGAGATGTCGCCTCCATCATCGATCCGGTGACTTATGAGGTTCATGACCTGCAGTCCTGGCACGATATCTCTTCAGTGCGAGATCTCGCCGAAGAGTTCTCGATCCGGTCGTCATCGCTGTGTCTGGCTCCGCTCGAGGTCATCGTCCTCAACACGTATGCAGGTGTCGGCGACCGCAACGTCACTTTCTCGCGTCTCAACCTCTACAGGAGAGATCGCAATACCTGCCAGTACTGCGGCGTTCGTCCGGGAACCAAAGAACTCACCATCGATCACATCCTTCCCAGAAGCCGTGGTGGTCATCTGTCCTGGGAAAATTGCGTCCTTGCCTGTGTCCGTTGTAATAAGCGCAAAGGAAACAAGATACCACCCGAGGCGGGAATGCAACTGCTACGCACGCCGTTTCAACCGGACTGGACGATGATCCGACGAATTCCTCCGCGACCCATCTGGTCCTCGTGGGAGCGTTTCATCAGCGACGCATACTGGCAACGGGAGATGGTCGACTAGAACACCTGGTCAGAAACCACCGACTTGCTGGCGCAGTATATTCTTCCGAACGGCCTGACGCGGAGCCGACCCACCAGAGCACTGACCTGCCCCAGTTTTCGCACTTCACCATTTTCATCCTGGACCGGCAGGACCGCCCCTGCATCGAGATCAGGTGGCGCAGAAACGACATCGGCGATCGGATCGAGCGTGGCATCTGAACGCTGCAGTTCTTCCATCCGGACCGCGAGCCGCTGGGAAACTTCGTCGATATCTCTTCCCTCGACGATGTCCCCCGTGGCGCGGTGATGTTCTCGACGCATGATTCTCCTCGCATCGAGGTATCCAGCATGTTCCTTGTCGAGTTGAATCTGTTGCAGTAATCCCAGAACTTTCGAATCTTCCCACCGGAGATACTGCTCAGGGTCTTGCGGATAACGACCCCCGGGGATCACCTCACGGAGAAAATCGATCAGATGAAGATCGAGAATCCTGCGGGTCCGGTGGAAGTACACCTGGGTAAACATCGAGAATCGAGCCCACTGCATCCCTTCGGCAGCAAGAACTCCTCCGCGCTCGATCCCGAGCCGCACCCCTTCATCGGTCTCCACCGGAAGAAGGGTGTGGAGAATCCTCGGCAGGTCGAAGTTTCCGTACTGGACTCCGAGAAAGTGTGAGTCTCTCAACAGGTAATCCATCCGATCAGCACCGAAGCCACCACAAACGAGTGATCGGACGAAACGCAGGTTCTCGGGAAGTTCATCGTCTCGCGGATCGAGCACCCGCAGCACCGAGGATTGAATCTCTTCTCCACATCTGGTCAGGGGTTTCGAGATCTCGGGATGATCGAGCAATGATCTCGTCATCTGCTCGTGCCCCCCTTCTGGGAGCAGTTTCTCGGTCACATGGGAGAAGGGCGGATGACCGATGTCATGGAGCAGCGCCACGTAACGAGCGATGCGAAGTAACTGGTGGAAGTGAGCCTCATCGGTCGCCATCGACAGGGGGCTCAACAGCCCCTCCAGTCCCAGTCGAGCTCTCATCTCCTCGAGCAGTCGAGTGGTCACCTCGACGGTACCCAGGGCGTGCTCGAATCGACTGTGCCGGGCACCCGGGTAGACCCGGTCGGTGAGACCCAGCTGGGAGATGAGCCTCAGTCTCTGAAAGGGTCGGCTATCGATCAGGGCAAGATCAGCCCTCTCGAGCCTGACCAACCCATGAACCGGGTCACGGATTGCCTCCGACAGGTACATTCGAGCTCCTAACGGCTGTCAGGATGGTACCCAGAAGTGACTTCAGCAAGACGCGACGAGAGGTATCCTGACGACGAGGAGGTGCATGCCAACTACAGTCTGTTTTCACCACGAACCGTTTCGAATCGACGGGATTAGCGCTGGAATTGCAGCCTTGTGGCATGACCGCTCGTTACTGGCGATTTCGCTCAGTCCTCATCGAACGAGAGCCATCGAGTACTGTCTGGGGAGCGCTGGCATCGAGCAGTTCCACTGTGCTCCGTTCCCACCACCATTGGCCAGAGATTTCCAGGATGCATTCGCTGGAAAACGAGTTCACTGGCGCTGGAGTGCATCTCCTCGCGGTGGAACTGACTTTCAGAGAAGGATCTGGAAGCTGCTCGATGAAATCACTCCTGGCACGACCATCTCCTACCAGGAACTGGCGCACAGAGCCGCTTCTCCCAGGGGTGCTCGGGCAGTCGGGGGGGCCTGTTCACGCAATCCGCTGCCGCTTCGGCTTCCTTGTCACCGGGTCGTGGCTACCGATGGAGGCCTGGGGGGATTTACCGGCGACCTGCGCCTGAAGGCCGTCTTGCTGGCGAGGGAGGCGGTGGAAAACCTTGTGCCGGAATCTGCCCGCCCATGAAGATATGGTGACTCGCCTCTCTCATCTTTCCCTGTCGAGCATAGAGGCTCCCCAGCAGCCGGTGTGCCAGTTCCCGTCCTGGATCTGCCTGTATCGAGAAGTACAGACATTGAACGGCCAGATCCTCGATGCCATCCTCCAGCAGCAGCACACCGAATCGCTCCCAGGCGGCACTGCAGCCCGGATCCGATCTCAGCAACATCGCAAGATCGGATCTTGCCTCTGATCGGTGCCCCGATTCCTGCAACGCACAGGCATTCTCGAAGATGCCAATCGGTTCTCCGCTGCGGCGGATCAGCAACTGGCGATCTCCGAACAAGTTGTAGTGCTCCAGAATCAGACCTTCTTGATCAGTCTGATCGGAAACGAGGACGTGATCGTGTCCTTCCATCTCCACGGATGCCGGACGAGTGGAACTGATGACGAGAGTGTGTGCCCAGCGCCCGCTCACCGTTGCCACCGGAGGCAGGATTCGATCCAGTTCTTGCTGGTAGATCTGCCAGCGATTCTGCTGGTGAGAGATTCGATGCAGGTTGACAGGCAGCAACAGCGCCACTACTGCGACGATCGCCATCCAGATTCCCACGGTCGGTCTCAATCCGGAACGAATCGTCAGTACGATCCCCACCATCGCAGTGATCAGTCCCAATGAGATCGCGATCCGGACTGACTCCCCATCACTGGATCCCGTCGCGATGGATGCTCCAAATAGAACCGTCATCGCGAAGATCAACAGGGAGATCCTGGGACCCTTCCCGAGCAAGATCGGCGAGGAAATCACCTGGCGGCCGCGATCTGCCAGAACGTCAGTGACCAGCAGAACACCTGCAGGGATCAGCACGATGAGCGGGAAAACGGGAAGCGTTCCGGCCAGCACCCAGGGCAGGATGCCGGTCACCAGCAGGATCCTGAGCGGATGGAACTGCTGATCGGTACCTCTGGGACCGGCGATCAGCGCCACGATGACAGCGATCAACCAACCGGGATCCAGACCCAGGATCGAGGGGATCTGTCCACCGCCAAAGAGATCACCCGATCCGGAGATTCCCATCGCCAACGTTTGTGGATCGGCACCGAACCGGTGAAGACTGAGTATCGTCGCTGCCACGAGCAGTGTGACCACCGTGCCCTTGGGACGCAACGTTCCTGGAAGCAACCTGCGAATCCCCTCCAGCAAGCAAGCTGGGTAGGCCACGGCGATGAGAGGACTGATCCCCCAACTGAGCAGAAAACAGAGCAACAGCGCTTTCCACGGCGCGTACTTCCCCTCCCTTCCGGCCAGAAGTACCACGGTAAGGATGGAAAGAGCAGCGAGGGGAATTATTCCGGGACCACTCGCCCACGGCAAGAAGGTCGGCTGCAGCGCAATGATGAATGCAGCCAGGGTCGCAACCGATTCACCTCTTCTGCGCGCCAGCACTAGCGCCACCAGAAGTATGCACAGTAGAAATGGCACCACCGAGAAGATCTTCAGCGTCGAGATTCCGATCCCGAACAGGGAGAAGGTCTTCATCACCATCATGGTGAGAATCGGCCTGTCGGCCAGGTCAGAAACTCCCGGCTCGATGTCGAGAAATAGTGCCCGTGCATGGGCAAAGGGCAGCACGCCCGTCTCGGGAAACACTGCCGCGACCCCCGTGGTGGTGTCAGGATCTCCTTGCGATTCGGTGCACATCAGCAGGGCAAGACAGATGACAAAACCCAGTATCAGACCTGAAGAGGGAAGCTTGGTAGCGACGGGGGTGAGATAATTCACTGGGATTCCGTATAGAATCGCGAGCGAATCCCGAGTTTCTGGGCACGGTAGCGCATCTGTCGGTAGGAGATCCCCAGCAAATCCGCTGCCCGGGTCAAATTGCCATCGGTTCTCTCGAGCGCCTGAAGTATGAAATCTTTCTCGAGCGCAACCAGGCGCTCCTCCAGATCGCATCCACCGGGTGGTAACTGCGTTTTCAGGGTGTCCTCGTCAGCTAAGATCGAGTTCACGCGCGCGGACCCATGCGCCGGATCATCGACCTGACTCGAACTCGAAACCTGCTCGATTTCGATCCGGTCAATCCGCTCTGTTCTCGCAAGAGCAACCTGCCGCTGGATCACGTTTTCCAGTTCGCGCACATTCCCTGGCCAGTGATGTTGACGCAGAGACTGCCACGCCTCTTGGGACAACCCGGTGATTGACTTCTTCATCCTCTGGCAATGACGGCGAAGGAAGTGCCCCGCCAACAGGGGAAGATCTTCCATCCGCTCGCGCAAGGGCGGCAGATGTATGGGAATCACGTTAAGCCGATAGAAAAGATCTTCCCGGAAACGACCGAGACGAACTTGCTCGGCCAGATCCTTGTTGGTTGCCGCGATGATGCGGACATCGGTCGCTAGTTCCTGATCACCACCGACCGGGATCACCTTTCGGTCTTCCAGAGCTCGAAGAATCCTCACCTGGGTGGCGTGACTCATGTCCGCCACCTCATCGAGAAAGAGTGTTCCTCCATCCGCACTGAGAAATACGCCTTTGCGATCTTCCACCGCACCTGTAAAGGAACCGCGAACATGGCCGAATAGTTCACTCTCGAGCAGTCCCTCGGTGAAGGCAGAACAATTGACGGCAACAAACTGGCCTTCTCGACGATGAGATTCTTCATGGATCGCCCGGGCGATCAGCTCTTTACCGGTGCCACTCTCCCCCATGACCAGTACGGTAGAATCTGTCGGCGCGATGCGTTCGACGATCTCGAGCATCTCCCTCATCACCGGGGTGTTGCCGATCAAACGCTTGGAAAGGGCGTCGGTGTCAACACCATCGTCACCGAATGAGGCCATCGCACGTCTCACCGCGCTCTTGACGTCCTCGTTCTGAAATGGCTTGCGCAAGAAATCGAATCCCCCGAGCCGCATCGCCTCGATGGCCACGTCCGAGGTGGAAAACGCGGTCATCACCAGGATTCGCAGTCCCGGTGTCAGTTCGCTAGCGGCTTCCAGAAGTTGCATCCCATCGAGACCACCCATCCTGAGGTCCTGGAGAAAGACCCGAGCCCCGCTGGTACGAAGACACTCGATCGCTTCCTCTCCCGATGATACGCAACAGACGCGATATCCCTCGTTGGAGAGGACGATCTCCAGGAACTCGCGCATGCTCTGTTCGTCGTCGGCGACAAGGATGTCGAATTTCTCGGTGGCCATCAGATTACTGCTTTCGTCGTCGCACGTTTCATCTGCGGAGCCAGAGGCATTCCGATTCGGAAAGTGGTTCCTGCTCCCGGCTGGCTTTCCAGTTCGATCCATCCACCGGAAGAAACTACTGTCTTCCTCACCATCGCCAATCCCAGGCCACCTTCACGAGGCTTGGTCGAGAAAAACGGGTGAAAGGCCCTGGCTTGAACGTCAGGAGACATTCCCACTCCATCGTCACAAACCTCGAGCACGCAGTCGTCTTGCTTCGTGGTGAGCTGGAAATGGATGTGACCCCCGCCGGAGCACGCTTCCACTGCGTTGATGGCAAGATTGTTGACGACCTCGTACAACTCGTCCTGGACACAGAGAATCTGAAGACTGTCGTCAACTTTACGGGTGATCTCGATGTCCAGTGCGTCTTGACGCTGCCGGATGGAATTGATGACGTCATCGATCAACAATCCGACCTCGATCGGTCGAGGACTCTCTAATCTGCGGCAACGAGAATACTCGAGGAAACCATTGACGGTCCGATCGAGCCGTTCTGACTCCCTGCGGATGATCTCTTCCATCTGAGATGCTTGCTGCGCCGGGAGTTTCCCACTGACGAGTTCCACTGCAGCACCTCTGAGCGAGGCGAGTGGATTACGGATCTGATGAGCCAGTCCCAGCGACAGTTCTTCCAACTCTTCCAGATGAAGGAGCCTGGCTTCTGCTTCGACAACTCGTCGTTCCGAGGTTCGATCGGTGAACACCGATACCAACAATCCCTCTTCAACCTCGGTGGTTCGCACCAGGAAGGAATGTTGCTCTCCTTCCCTGGGTGTCCAGTCGATGGCCTGGGGTCTTTTTCGAGGGCTAGTCAGGGCGTCGAGAAATTTTTCATCGGTCGTACGACGCAGCAACTCTGACAGCAGGCGGCCCCGCCAGTCGTCCCCATCGGGAAAACCGAGAGCGCGGCGAGCCGATGGATTGGCACGAACTACCCGACCTTGATCATCCGTCACGATGATGCCCTCCTCCAGCGAGTGGACGATCAGGTCATGCTGCTCCTCGAGAGCGGTCCATCTGCCCTTCAATCTGCCACTGAGTACGGCGACCCCGTGCAGAGCCAGAGACATCGCCACCAGCGGGGCACCGCTGTCACCGAGCCCGAGGGCTCCTGTCGTACCGAGAAAACTGGCAACAGCCAGCACCAGGGAGGCGACCGTTGCCTGGAGAAGGCCTGTCCGGGTACCCAGACGTGCACCAGTGATCACGATCACGACTGGCAGCAACGAAGCAAATGGAGAGGTGACTCCCCCGGTGAGCGTTGCCAGTGCCAGAGCACCGACAAGATCGAGGGATTCCTGATATCGACGGAGCGAAGGGACCAGACACAGAAGAAGGGCGCACATCGTCCAGGCAAACAGCACCACACCCAGAGGCCACCCGGCGATACCGGAGGGGAGTATCGTCGTGAGGCCAAAAGCCATCATCGGAATGCCAGCACATGTGACAATATTTGCTAGAGGATCCTGTCTCATCATTTTTTCTTCGCCCCCCCGGCGATCAGCGTCCGCTCGCGGCGCTGAAGATGCTCAGCAGGGGCAGGAACATGGCAATTACCATCGTTCCGACAATTCCTCCCATGATGCAGATCAGGAAGGGTTCGATCAGAGAGGTCAATTGCTTCACCGTTGCTCGAACTTCCTGATCGTAGAACTGCGCAACTTTCTCGAGCAATTGTTCCAGCGAACCCGAGCGTTCCCCGATGGTCACCATCCGGGTAACCATCGGCGGAAAACGGCCGCTGCGTGCAAGTGGCTTTCCGATGCTCTCTCCCTGGCGAACCGATTCGGCAGATTCGGCGATCGCATCGGCGAAATGGACGTTTCCGGTGGTGGTTCCGACGATCTCCAGGGCACCGAGAATCGGAACCCCACTACGGATCAAGGTGGCAAATGTGGAACTGAAACGCGAAAGGATCGTTTTCTGGATCAGTGGTCCAAAGACGGGAATTTTCAGTAGCACCCAGTCCCTCAACCGCTCTCCACGGACGGTACGAACCAGCGCTTTGTAGGCAAAGAAGGAGCCGATGATCCCGGCGATGATGAGATAAAAATTGGATATTGCGAAATCGCTCATCTTCATCACTATGACGGTGAGAGCAGGCAACTCCGTCTTCATCTCGGTAAACATCTGCTCGAAACTGGGAAGAACGAAAACCAGCAAGCCCAGACTGATCACTCCGATGAGAATCAGACTCACGACCGGGTAAGTCATCGCTCCCTTGATCTCACCACGCAACTCTTCCGACTCTTCCATGTGAAGCGCCAGTCGATCGAGCACATCATCCAACTGACCACTGACTTCACCAGCTCTGACCATATTGACGAAGATGTCGTCGAACACCCTCGGATGGCGAGCCAGGGTCGTCGAGAAATCCTTACCCTGACGCACCTCGGAAGCGATATCCCCAAGTACTGCCTTGAGCGCGGGATTTTCTGCCTGTTCCTCGATCACCTCGAGGCTTTCAACCAGCGGAATGCCTGACTGGAACATCGTTGCCAGTTGACGAGCTACCGGAACCAACTCTTTACGAGTAACGCGTCCTCTGATCTTTTTTTCACCCTTGGAAGCCTTGATCCCGGGAAACTTGAACGGGAATAGACGATTACGCACCTGTGATTTTCCTCCACGGATGGAGGTCACAGTGAGTCCTCTACGACGAAGCTCCTGAACCGCTTCCGATTCAGTTTCCGCTTCCAGGGTTCCTGTCACGGATTTTCCCTGCGGATTTCTTGATTTGTAATCATATTTCTTCAAAGCGTTCTCCCGTGCTCTAATCGCCTTGCGTCACGCGCAAAACTTCTTCCAGTGATGTCTTACCGCGAAGTACATTGAGAATTCCGGTTCGCCGTAACGTCACCATTCCATTTTTCACTGCTATTTCTCGGATTTCCGGAGCGGATGCTCCCTCCACCACAGATCTCCTGACCTCGTCCTCCATCAACATCGTTTCGAGTAAGGCGAAACGACCCCGATATCCATCCTGGCAGCGAGTACACCCGACCGGCTCCCAGAGTTTTGCTTCTTCTGCTTCTTCCGCAAGGAACCCCAGAGCCTCGAGCCTGCGCGCAGGAAGTGTGCCCACTTCTCGCTTACAGTCTTCACAAAGGCGTCGGCAAAGACGCTGGGCGGCAATGCACTGGATTGCCGACGAAACCAGGTACTCATCGATGCCCATATCCACGAGACGAGTCACGGTCGAAGGTGCGTCATTGGTATGTAGTGTTGAAAAAACCCGGTGACCAGTGAGAGAAGCCTTGATCGCGATTTCCGCAGTCTCGAGGTCTCGAATCTCTCCGATCATCACAGTGTCTGGATCCTGTCTCAGGATCGATCTGAGGGCACGAGCGAAGGTCAGGCCCCTTTTTACATTGACGGGTACCTGTATCACTCCTTCGATCTGATACTCGACTGGATCTTCCACCGTGGTGATATTCTCGGTGACAGAGAGAACTTCATTGACGCACGAGTAGAGGGAAGTCGACTTGCCACTACCGGTGGGCCCCGTGACCAGCAACATCCCGTAAGAGCGGGAGATCGCATCGCGGATGTCCTTGAGAGCCTTCTCCTCGAACCCGAGAGTATCGAGGCTCAACGCAAGTGCACTGGAATCCAGGATCCTCAGTACCACTTTCTCGCCATGCACCGTTGGCAATGTCGAAACCCGGAAGTCGACCTGTCGTCCGTCGATCCGCAACTGGAACTTGCCATCTTGCGGAACCCTTCTCTCTGCGATGTCCAGGCCTGCCATGATCTTCAGTCGGCTGATGATGGAAGCTCTGAGTTTCGCAGGCGGTTGCTGAACTTCTCTGAGAACGCCGTCACAGCGGTAACGGATCCGTAATGAGCGATCCTGGGGTTCGACATGGATGTCGGAAGCCTTCTCACGAAGTGCCTGGTAGATGACATGGTTGACAATCTTGACGACAGGAGACTCGTTTCCCTGGAAGGAGAGTTCCTGGATCCCATCTTCCTCTTCGCTGCTATCGCGAAGTTCAAGTTCAAGATCTCCGTAGTCTTCGAGAACTTCCTCGATTTCCTTGCGACCATCTCCAAAGAGGCGATCTATCGCTTCCTCGATGCGGAAGTCACAGGCGAGAACCGGCTGTACATGACACCGGGTCACGTTGCGGATCTCGTCGAGTAATACGATGTCGTGAGGATCGGCAATGGCGACCGTCAGAACTCCCGCACTCTTTGCCACCGGAAGGACCCGACAGGAACGGGCAGTCTTCTCACGCAACTCCTCGCACGGATTCTCTTCGAGTTGGAGTCTGTCCAGATCTATCGGTGCAACTCCGGTTTCTGTCGCCAGAACACCGAGCAACTCGCACTCGTCAAGTGCCCCGCCTTCGACGAGAACCCGGGTCAATGACCCTTGCTCGCCGGCGCGTCCCATCGCATCGGCAATCAACTCGTCCTCAACCAGCCGATGCCGGGAAAGGATCTTACCGAGTCTTCGATTGAATCTGGTGACGACGTGTGACATGTTCAGGACTGCCGCTGGAAAATTCTTTTGAGTTCATCGGAATCGGTGGCGCGCGAGATCGCTTCTTCGTATGTGATCTGTCTCGTACGGTAGAGTTCGTACAAGGACTGGTTCATCGTCCTCATCCCCAGGTTGCCACCGGTCTGGATCGCCGAGGGGATCTGATGAACCTTGTTGTCCCTGATCAGTGCTCGTATTGCAGGTGTCGCCAGTAGTATTTCACAGCCAAGAACTCGCCCGCGACCATCGGCCCGGGTCACAAGTTGCTGGCACAAGATCCCCTCCAGAACGAATGAAAGTTGTGTACGGATCTGTTGTTGTTGAAAAGGAGGGAACACATCGATCATCCGGTTCAGACTCTGTACCGCATCATTGGTGTGTAGGGTTCCAAAGGTCAGATGACCGGTCTCCGCGATCGTCAAAGCAGCAGAAATGCTATCAAGATCTCTCAGTTCGCCAACCATGATCACATCTGGATCCTGTCGAAGAACTCGGCGTAAGGCACTCGAGAAACTGGGTGTGTCGTTCTCTACCTCGCGTTGTGTCACGCGGCAATTTTTGTTTCTATGGACGAACTCGATCGGATCCTCGATGGTCACGATATGATCGTTTCGACTCTGGTTGATGCTGTCGATCATCGAGGCGAGGGTCGTCGATTTCCCACTACCAGTGGCACCTGTGATGAGTACCAGACCCTTCTTCTTCAAGCACAGCCCCTCGCAAACATCCTGCGGAAGTCCCAAACTTCCCATCTCCGGGATCTTGTTCGGGATCACCCTCAGAACTGCCCCTACCGACCCTCGCTGGAAGAAAACATTGGTACGGAAACGACCGAGACCGCTGATTCCGAACGCCATGTCCAGTTCCTGCTCCTTCTCGAACTTGCGAACCTGTTCGTTGTCCAGAATCGAATAGACGATCTTTCTGACCTCATCCGAGTCGAGACTCGAATCGCCAGCGGCGACGAGACGACCGTGAATGCGGATCATCGGCGGGGTGCCTGCACCCAGGTGAAGATCGGAGCCATCACGCTCCACGAGTTGCTGAACAAGATCTTCGATGGTGACCAATTGAGTCTCCTTGCCTCGCCGCAATACCGCTTCCCATCTGGCGGAAAGTGGAATTGACGGAATTCAGGGGTGTACCTCGAAGAGTAGCATCCAGACGCCGTTTCAGGCCAAGAGGGGTGCCAGGCCAATATGGCGCTCAACTGCCAGAATCGGGCAGGATCGTGCAGATAAAGCGGATTGTCGATCCGCGCCGGGAGCGCCTCCGGGGCGCTTCCCGTGTCCGGGTGTGCCGACGCTTTTTCGACCGGAAATCAGTGCGACGACTGGACGCCCCGATCGGTTCAACGCGCCAACCCTGGCATGGCAAAGAGGGGTGGCGGAACCGATGCCCGCCACCCCTCTTCAACTCGCGCCGGGGCCAGCAAAGCCCCGCCGTGCAAGTGCTCTAACGATAGACGATGACCTCTACTCGCCGATTCTGACCCCGTCCCTGCTTGGTGGTGTTGTCTGCCACCGGACGCTGGGATCCATAACCTACCGCTTCGATCTTCACAGCAGTGGAGGCTCCGGCATCGAGCAGAGCTCTCAGTACCGCACAGGCTCGGATGGAACTGAGTTCCCAGTTCGAGGCCCAGCGTGTTTTCGTTTTTTTGACCGGAGTCGAGTCGGTATGTCCCTCGACACGGATGTCGCTACCGGTGAATTCAGTGCTCAGAACCGTGGCGAGTTTCTCCAGAGCCTCTTTCCCCCGTCGTGTGATATCGGCACTGCCCGAACTGAACAGGACTTGCTGCTCAACGGTGATTCTCACACTACCATCCTCGACCGTGGCCGTGAGTCCATCGATCCCCGCGAAACTACCGAGATCAGGCTCCCCTACCTCCTCGATGATCGCCGTAACTGGAGTCGGTCGAGACAGAAGAAGGTCGTTTTTAGCGACAAGCGCGGCATTTTTTGCACTGAGGTCAGCCATTTGCTTCTGAATGCCGATCAACTCCTTAACCGTCTCCGCCAGTTGACGTTCACTTGTCGACAGCTGGAACTCGAGACGATCTCTATCCTCCTCGGCCTCTCGCAACATGGTCTGATTGTAAGAAAGTTCTCGTTCGAGGCTCGTGGTCTGACAACCGGCAAGGATCGAAGCCAAGAACCCCAGCAATATAAAGCGTGATAACGATGACATCCTGATCACTCCCCCTTCAGCGGTAGGCCGTATCCGGTGGTACCCCAGGCCAAATCAGGGAACCTGCGGGCAATCAACGGCATCTGGGGCGCAGGATAACCCTGCTTCGAGTGCCTGGATAGCGCCTTTAAAAGGTTGGGGAAAACGCAATCCCCCGTCGCCCGATCACCCCTGAAGCAACCCGAGATACCTCTCCCAGATCCACAGCAACTCCGGTCGCCCCAGTACCATCGATATGGCACCAGCAGACAGGAACGGACCGAAGGGAATGTAACTCGCGCCCCGGCGCAGCCGCATCCAGATCCCCACGATCGATCCCAACAAACACGCAAGGAGGAAAGCGAACAGGATCGGTATCGGACCCAGCGTCGCTCCCAGCAAACCCATCCACTTGACATCCCCGAAGCCCATGGCGGGCTTGCGAAAGACAATCGAGCCGATTTTCCCGACTCCCCAGATGACACCAGCACCGGTTCCGGCGCCGATCAAACTGGATTGGATTCTCGCAAGGGGAAAGGATCCCGCGGCTCCGGAACCAAACAAATAGGCTGCGGCCAAAATCCCGATGAGAGCTCCGAGCAAGTAAAAGAGATAAGATTCCGCTACGGTTCTGCGGTGACCTTCCCAATTTGGTATCCAGCGCTGGAATCCACCTCCCAGTACCACTGCGCCGATCAGCAGCGACAAAGCCAGCGGCAGACCACCACCGCAAGCATCGACGAGGGTCATCCTCTCGAGAGTTTCCACCACCGGAAGAACAGGATTCCACGGCGACACGAGCAGCACCGTAGCAGTCGCCGGAATCGAGATGCTATCGGGAATGATCTTGTGATCGATGTCGATCCCACTGACCACAATGAGGATCGATACCCACCCCCACACCCCTATTAACAGCAGAATTTGTGCGAGTTCGACCTGCCCGGGCACGAGCGGATCGGCGCCGAGGATCTCGCCACCAAAACGATAGGCTACCAGCAGAAACAGAGCCGCACTGAGAGATTCTACCAGTGGATAGCGCAGCGAGATCGGTTCGGAGCAATCTCTACAACGACCTCGTAACCACAACCATGCCAGCACCGGGACGTTATCGAAGAAGCGTACGGCGGACTTGCACGAGGGACAGAAAGAACCACGAGGACTGGTGACCTGCAAACCCTCGATGGGAATACGGTAAATACACACGTTGAGAAAGGAACCCACGACAGCACCGAGGACACCGGATAGACCCCACAAGATTGGTTCCAGATCATCGATCGGAATCCCCATCATCATTAACGATCCTCCTCGAGCCGACTCAGGATAACATCGACGACGGAAGAAGGAGCAATTCCCAGGGTATCTATGGGGTCTCCTGCCAGTGCCAGGTAGTACGGTTCGCGGATAATTCTCAGACGGGCCATGACGAGTTCTCCACCGTCTTCGTGGCACAACAGGGGTCTGGTGGAGGGATCACAACGGCTTATCAGCACCTTATCAGTAGCATCGAGCCAGATGCACTTCCAGCGCTCGAGGATCTCTCGAACATAGGGGATCTCCACAACTCCTCCGCCGGTGGACACCACCAGCGACATGCGACCGACTTTTCGAGCCTGGTCGCCCTCCAGAGTCGCCATGAAAAGGGCCTCCGCGGCTCGGTAAGCCGGGAGGCCTTTTTGCTCGATCCAGTTGACGGCATGCCAGCCCGACAATTCCTCGATAGAACGGTCAGTATCGATGTACCTGGCCTTGAGCCTGCTGGCCAGCAGTTCTCCCACCGTGCTCTTACCGCTCCCGGGGAGTCCGATGAGCGCGATGCGATCGATCACAGTGCGTTCTACTGGCGCTGCAGGGGAATCGAGACCTGGATGATCTCGAGATCCCTGCGGATCGTCATCTGGATCTCCAACAGCCCCGAGAACTGCAGCGCATCCTGGATGTCCTCGATGGAACGCACTTCCATGTCGCAAATCCGGATGATCCAGTCACCTCGTAGCAGTCCCGCCTCATGAGCGGGCGAACCCACGTGGATCTCGGTCAGCAAAATGCCAATAGCGTTTTGTTCAACCTCGATTCCGAGTACTGGTGGCTCGCTGGCGCCATCGAACTTCATTTCCGGAATCTGTTGTGGCTGCGAGTTATCGTTGCGATGGGCGATCAGGGTCAACGGATCATTTCCGCGCAGAACGTCCATCGACACAGGGGCTCCCGCCATCGTTTGCGAGAGTACCTCTCCGATCTGTTCGAGAGAGCCGATCGGCACGTCCTCGACCCGGATGATGCGGTCGCCGATGTGGGCACCTGCGGAGCCAGCTCCACTGCCCGGAAGAATTTCATCGATGTAGGCGCCATCGGCATCCCAGGCGACGATGATCCCCAGTTTGCCATTTCCACTCGGCTTCGGAGGCTCGAATCGAGCCGAACTCGCGACCGGGCGCGCAATATTCTCATCACCCTCGATGACCCGTGATTGACCCTCTGTGGTCGGGAACTTGCCCAGAACCCCTTCTGTCTCGTGGGGCTGTCCGGCACGGGCATATCGCACCTCTATCGCCTCTCCAACGCTCCTGCGCGCCAGCGCTTCGCGCAGAACATCGATACTGGTGATTATTTTTCCGGCCACCGCAACCAGCAGGTCTCCTTCACGAAGCCCCATCTTGTCGGCGCAACTGCCTTCAATCACCTCACTCACCACCACCGAATCGCCTCGCTCGACAGGAACGATGCCGAGGAAGCCACGGCTATCTCCTTGACCTCCGGAACGATCTCCACCGGATGTCCTCGGTGCTTCAACAGAAACCGCCGCAAGATCACCGCCACCGAATCGAACCACACTCACCCACGATGCTCCGCCACGAATGAAAGAGATCGTCTGCTGGGTACCCGGAACCGTCGTCTGCAACACATCACGCAGCCCGTCGATGGTTCGCACCCTGGCGTCTCCGACAGCGGTGATGACATCGCCGACGAGGATTCCTGCAACATCGGCGTTGGAACCGGACTCGACACTGGTGACTTGCAATCCAAAGTCATCGGCTTGCAATACGTTGACACCGAGTGTGATTCCAGGCTTCATACGCGGCACCGGTTCCTGCGCCACCGGCGTCGGTTCCTGGAGCGGAATTGCCGGAATCGTTACGGGATCCTGCGCTGTCTCGACGGCTTCCCTACGAGCCTTGAGAACTCCCCTTCCCGTGACCTTGAGTACCCCCCCGGAGCCGGATCGCGCCCAGCCAGCGGTCACTCCATCGCCGACCTTCTTGGCGGTCAGAATCGCCACCAGATGGTCGTACGAAGCACCCTGACCATCGACCTCGAAGATCGCATCGCCTGGCTTCAGGCCCATCTCAGAGGCAGTACTCCCCTCCTCGACACTATCCACGATCACCGAGCTGGAGGCCTCGACCTCCAGTTGACTGGCCTGATTCGCCCCGATCTCGACGATGGTAATTCCCAGGTAGCCTCGTGCCACCGGGACTGCCTCCTGGGAGGATACAGCAGCCGTCAGTTGCTCCTCGAGATCCGCAACCTTGGCTGTCGCAACGGAGACAACTCCCTCGAGACGCGCATTCTCTGTCTCGAGTTCATGAATCCTGGCCCTGGCAAGTTTCAGTTCCTCACGAGGTCCTCGCTGAGCTAGTTGCAATTCATCACGAAACTGGATTCGCATCTTTTCCAGTTCGGCATTGAAGCGTGCTTCGATCTCCTTGAGATCGTCGTCGAGTACAACAGGATCAGCGGCAACCGCCGACGTCGAGATGATGCCCACGAACATGATCATGAGCAGGGTAAAGACCCAGGTGTTGGATTTCATCGCTGTCACTTTCCTTCCCTCCATACAGGAGTTCCCTATTTTTTCGGTGTTCCAGGGACCGCGGATCGAATTCACCCCCAGGATGAGCGACCTCGGTCTACACTGTGATTCTAGACCGGAGCAACCGGGCTCGGCAACGACCCGCCATCGGAGTTCTGAAGGGCAAACTCAGGCGAGAAACGCCTGAATTCGCTCGATGGCCTGGCGCAATTCCGTCTGGGGCCTGGCAAAAGAGAGCCGGACGCAACCGGAAACACCGAATGCTCCTCCGGGAACCACTGCAATCTCGTGTTGCTCCAGTAGTCTGATCGCAAAGTCTGAAGCATCATCGGCGACTCCCCCATCACCCAGTCGCTCGGTAAGATCGACAAATATGTAGAAGGCACCTCCAGGGATGGAGAAGTTCACGCCGGAGATTTTCGAAAGTCCATCTACCATCAGATCTCGTCTCTCCCGGAATGCGTCATACATGTGCTGGAGGTCGGGATGATCATGTCCATCGAGCGCCGCAGCCACGCACGCCTGAGATACGGTGCAAGCGTTGGAACTGTTGTGGCTCTGAAGTCTACCGATGGCACCGGCAAGTTCCTGGTTGCACACGGTCCATCCGATTCGCCATCCAGTCATGGCGAAACTCTTGGAGAGCCCCGAGATCAGCGCCACCCGCTCGGGATCATACGAGAAGGGACTGTGCATCGGTCCGTCATGGAGCAGGCTCTCGTAGATCTCGTCACTGATCACCCACAGGTCATTAGTTCGGGCAAAATCGACGATCGCAGCGATGTCGGCTGCGCTACTGACCAGTCCGGTCGGATTTCCTGGCTCGTTGAGGATGATCCCGGTCGTCCGGGGGGTCAGTTGCTTCTCCAGCATCTCGGGAGTCAGCCGGTGGTTCTCGCGAGCAGATGTCAAAACAGGGAGCGGCACCCCCTCTGCCTGTCGGATCAACTCGGGAAAAGAGACCCAGTACGGTGCTGAAAGCAACACCTCATCGCCGGGATCCACCAGTGACAGCAGCGTCTGAGACAGACAGTGCTTGGCACCCGAGGAAATCACCACCTGGGATGGATCCACCTGGACGTTGCGGGTGCGCTCGACATGACGACAGATCGCTTCGCGAGCCTCGATGTGTCCGGCCGCAGCAGTGTAGCGCGTCCATCCATCGTCGATGGCAGCCATCGCTGCCTTTCGGATGAACTCGGGTGTCGGAAAATCGGGCTCTCCAACGCTGAGATTTAGAATCTTCGTACCCGATTTCTTCAACTCCTGAATTTTTGCATTCAGAGTCAGCGTTGCGGAAGGCTCGATGGTGCGAACACGTTGACTGATCATGGATTCCCCCTGTTCGAGCGATAAAGGATTGCCCGAACCATCATCGGGAATGCTATCGCCCTGCTCGAGCCAGCGCGAGTCGATCGAATCGACACGAGAGATGGCTCGCTCGGGTCTTGCGAGAAGTTGCGCGACTTCCCCTGAGGGCTATGATGGAGGAGTAAAATTGGTGCCGAGCTTGGCCCAGTAGGCCGTTTTTGGCCATCAGGCGAAGTTCTGTCCCGCGATGCCCGCTTGAGGATACGAATCGAGGTCAGGTGATCGAACAAAACAGCATCTATCGAGCATTTCTCGCGTTTCTCTTCATCGGAGCGATGACGATGGTTTTTCCGACCACGGCTCTCTCTCAGGCCCTCTTCAGCCGAGGTGATTGCAACGTCGACAATTCTCTCGACATCGCGGATGCGATCCTCGGGCTGGGAATCCTCTTCTCCGGAGCAGGACCGGCCGCCTGCGACGATGCCTGTGACGTGAACGACGATGGAAGCATCGACATTGGCGATCCGATATCACTACTGGCCAACCTCTTCAACTCCGGTCCCAACCCGCCTCCACCGAACGACTGTGGTGACGATCCGACTACAGATTCTCTCGACTGCCAAAACGGGCCGATGGCGTGTGTTCCTCCCGTCGAAGATTGCAGTAACGGGATCGATGACGATCTGGACAATCTGATCGATTGCGACGATCCCGATTGCATTGCAGATCCAGCCTGCATCCCCTTGTCCCTGTCTTTCGAATTAGATATCTATCCGATCATCGATGTTAATTGCGTTTTCTGCCACGGCCCTCCCGCTCCATTCGGTAATCTCGACATGTCTGGAGGTGCTGCGGTTGGTTACGATGCGATTGTCAATGTCATGTCCAATGAGTGCCCGACTTACGTCCTCGTCAGTCCAGATGACTCCCAGTCCAGTTGGTTATTCCGCAAGATCGAAGGCACACATGTTGATGCCGCCACTTCAGTCGGTTGCGACGCGATAGCCGCAGGAGGGCAGATGCCCTTCGGTCCCTTCTGCTGCCTCACTGCATTCGAAATCGAATTAATTCGCGGCTGGATCGACAGCGGAGCCAATCCCTGAGAGATCGCTTATTGACCACTGGTTGCCGGAAATCCTTGGTCTGCATTGACTTCTGTGGGCGGAAGAATACACTCCCCGTTCAGTTTCCGAGCCGAGGTGGCGGAACTGGCAGACGCGCCAGGTTAAGGACCTGGTGGGCTTAGGCCCATGGGGGTTCGAGTCCCCCCCTCGGCATTTCACTTTCTCCCGGCACTGCTCCTTTTGCTGCTAATGTCTCTGATCTTCTCACTATTCTTCTCACTACTTTTCTCACTATTTTTCGGGTAGCGCTATTTTTCGAACCGAATCTTCATGCTGGATTCTCTCCATTGACACTGCCCGTGCTGAATATCCTCGGCAGGATTTCCTTCGCTGTCCCGGAGATATGAAGGACGGGTGCAGGAAGTACGGGAGCCGGATTCACCTCGATGACCGAAGCGCCGATTTCCAGTGCACGAAACACCATTCCTGCGGCCGGATGCACCACTGCCGAGGTCCCGATCACGACCATCACATCGCAATCATCAATCTGTTCCAGCGACCGATCGACCGCGGCCTCCGGTAACGGCTCTCCAAACCATACTACGCCTGGCCGAAGGGGGCCTCCGCAACTACAGAAGACAGCATCCAGATCCAGTGCTCTCTGGCCACAACGGTGACAGCGATCATGCCGGATGGAACCGTGTAACTCGACGACATCCGGACATCCCGATCTTTGATGCAGACCATCGACGTTCTGGGTGATCACACAACTCTTCTTGCCGGAATGAAGACACCAACTGGCCAGCGCCTGGTGACCTCGATGCGGCTGAACCTTCTCGATGAGATCTCGACGCCACCGATACCAGGACCGCACCACCTCCGGAGATCTCTCGAATGCTTCAGGAGTCGCCAGATGTTCGGGTCGATATCCCTGCCAGAGTCCGTCCTCGCCACGAAAGGTAGGAATACCGCTCTCCGCACTCATTCCGGCTCCGGTGAAGATCACCAGATTTCGAGCCGATTCGATCAAAGAGGTCGCACGGTCGATTTCTCCCCTCCTCCCAGAAACGGGTGAATCACCGCCACCAGGCTTACCGGTCATGGAATCTCAACTTCCCGCCCTCGATGGGATCGCCCTGATACCCGCTGATCAGCAACGAGAAAAAGGGGAGACAGGGATAACCCCGTCTCCCCTTTCTGTTGGTCCTGGCCCGATTTGGAACCAGCGAGCTCATGCCCTCCGCTTCGGCCCCAGCCGGAATCGCACGCAAAACTGACGTCAACCCCAGTAACCGTACTTTGGACGGGTCTTCGGGGAGGACTTGGACCGCACCTGCGCCGTGCGCCAGGACCTTCGACCGGAAGGCGACGCTACTTTTTTCTACGCGTCTTCCGCTTGGCCTTCTTCTTGGC
>DCAA01000002.1:31253-58179 GCA_002311345.1 Planctomycetes bacterium UBA1146
CTTGCGCTTGGCCTTCTTCTTGGCAGTCTTACGCTTGGCCTTCTTCTTCGCTGGTTTTCGCTTAGCGGTTTTCCGCTTCGCCTTCTTCTTTGCCATGCAAACTCCTATCGGGGGTCTTCCCCCTCAACCCTGATGCTCCCGTCCCCCTCCGCGGGGACGCCCGAAGATCGACCACGGGCAACCATTGCCCCTACACGATCACCGGAAGATTTGCTGGAAAGTATGCGCGGCGATGATGCACTCGCGCAAGTAGGTTCCCGAAAGGTACCCGTGGGCACCCGACGAGACAAAAGTGAAATCGTTCGCGCGTAAATAGAGGATCGAATCAACCCATCCCCCGTGTCGTCCATCCAAAAAGAAGGGAGCCACGTCGTGACGACAAAGACATTTCCCCCTACCGAGAAGAATCGACAGAGAACCCCGACAGTACCACTGATGGTAATCCGGTCACTCGCCGACCTTCGAGGCGGAAGCACCTCCCGTTCCCCTCGGGGTCACGGTACTTCCTTTCGATGGCGGTATCCTACAGAACCGGTTTGAGATCTGCCAACTTCTTTTTTTCGCGATCGGTATTCTCTTTCCAGAAATTCGCAGCCGATCAACAAGCCAGAAGGCTCTCATCGGTATCCGATGAGAGCCTTCTGCAAGTCTATTGCGTTAAAAACGGTTTATTTGCACAAATTTAGCGTGAAGCGATAGGACTTCCCAGTGAAGTCAAAACCGATGCGATCAATCCATCCACACGAGGATCTATCTCGGTAGAAGTGTAAATTGATACCAGCATCATCCCACCATTTCCTGGAACCAGACCATGAAGACAGTCCTGACTTCCGGATGGGGACACACTCTCGCTGATAAATACCGGATGAAGAACAGAAAGAAGTGAAGTTCTGCCGCCGGTCCTGGAAACGAAGCCAGCACTGTTCAGTCTCTTTTTGAGAATGACAGCTGCCTTTTCAGGAAGGATGTTTTCACCCGGGTATCGATCGATCGCGATCACCACGGATCCATCATCAGAGACAACGCGGGCAGCGTCCGCGGCGCTTATTGATTCCCAACCCGAGGGGACATCGATGAATAGCCCGATGCCTTCCAGTTCAACCCGGGAAAATCGAGGTAGTTCGGATACCTCGACCGGATCAAGAACGACAACCTCAGGACTCGAGGATTCGGAAGAAACATCTGCTCCCACCACTACAGATTCAGGACTGGAAGTTTCATTCACCACCAGATCAATCTCTTCGAGGGCGACCGGCTCGATAAGTTCGTTCAGGTCTGGTAATTCGATGTCTTCATTGACAGCGCCAGGATTCCGAACAACCTTCGCCACGTATCTCTTCGCAAGATATTCAACCTCAGAACTTTCGAGAACAACGTCCTCTACAAATCGATGATAGATGGTAGCCCTACCGTTGGCCCAGGTCAGGATCACTTTCTCTTCATCGTTGGCGATAATCTTGCCTGTAATCACGTGGCCATTTTTCAGGAACACGGTTCCTCCGAGAAGAACTCCGGCAGGAACAATAAATAGCAGCGCGACCAGTACCAGGGTGAAACTCTTGAGATTCATCATTTTTCCGTTCCAGTTCCGACCATATGTTGGTCGAGGGTCTTGAGGACCCACTCCTCGAACTGCCCTGCTGCGATCGCAGTCTTCGAGAGTTCATCCGCAGCCGTCACCGTCGATCCAACACCTGACCAGAAAGAACTGAAACCCAGGAACAGCGCAATCAGTAAAGCTGCTGCTGCAACGCCAGGTCTCCAGTGTTCGACCGCCAATTCTCTGACTTCTTTGACTCGATCGGTGATGTCATTTCTCCAGGATCTTTTTTTACCACCAGACTTTCGCTTGGCACCTTCGACCAGACTGGTGATGTCTTCGACATCCTCAACTTCGGGTAAGTCATCGACCAACTCCACGGACATCTCGGGCAGTTCGTCGAGTTCACAGGTCTGAAGATCTTCACCAGGGCAACTGGAAAGCAAGCCAGGGCCTTCGGAGTCATCAAGGAGCACGAACATATCGTCATCTACAACCACTGAGGCTTCAGTGGTGTCACACACCGGAGAAACTACTTCAGTCTCTTCAGCAGGCTTGTGCCTTGTGTCGGATCCGAGAGTGGATTTCATCGCATCCGTACTTTTTTGTGCATCAGAAGAGATGGTTTCTTCTTCATTCATCGGGATACCCCTGCCTGATTTCTGCGCAAATCACCGCCGGGAAGGGCGATGGGTCTACCTAAAAGATTAGGATGAGAATCGAAATAGCGCCAAATAGCGCTCAGGAGTTAGATACGAGGTCCTGAGAGAACTCCATATCACAACTGTAAGGACCGAGTGCAGGTGCTGGGGAGAGTATCTGGCCACAAACCGCGCAGGGTCCAGGATCAACAGCGACCAGGCCGCAAGCTTCGCAGGTTCTCGCCAACCGACCCTGTTCATCGAGCAGGATTCTGACCTGTTGTCCAGACAACACACCTCTGCGAACCAGAACCTCTCCGATCCTGAATCGCAGGCCAATTTTCCTCAACTGCATCTGCTCGACAATCGCCTCTTCCAGTTGATCCGATGAAAGCCAACCTCTGACAGTAGCGAGACGACCCAGAGCCTGGTCCTCCCCACGACGCCGGGAGCCATCAGCGATCCTGGTGCGCAGCAAGTCACGTGTTCTACGCAACACCTGGTTGGCAACAGACACTGGAAGAAACTTTCTGCGGGTCAGAATCTCCAATAAATCTCGAGCACCAGGATCCCGTGGACAACATTGCAGGGCATCGACGAGCAATTCATCGGCAACCCAGGACCGATGCCGCAAGACCCGGATCGCAATCGCCAGATCCGGAGCTTTTTGCGAGGTCGTTTGCATCTCCGGTCCTTTCCAGCAGGTCGAGCATCTCCACGATCATGGTATCGAGAATCTCGAATCCCCTGTCTGTAAGGCGAATCGAGTTTTCGCTGCACAGAAGAAAACCCTGTTGTTCGTATCTGCGCAAATAAGACCCGCATCGATCGAAGATGTCATACCCTGTTTCGGAGCATATCTGTGCCGGGTCAATCCCTTCCACCAATCGCAATCCGAGCATGATCTGTTCGGTCACCACGGTGAACCCGCCCGGCCGCTCGACATCTACACGCTCCGGTTTTCCACCCGATGCGATGTAGGACTGTACGTCGGGACGATTCTTCCAGCGTTTTCCGCCATGGAATGAAGCTGCGCCGCTACCTGCACCCAGATAGGTTCCCCTCAACCAATAATTTAAATTGTGGAGTGACTCTCCGCCACGCTTGTATAGATTCGAGACTTCATATCTTTGATATCCCTGTCGAGACAAACCCTCGAGAAACTGGCGCGATAATTCGATGCAAGTCTCATCCAGAAGCGGATCGATGACCCCTCTGGAGCGCATCGCATCCAACCAGGTCCCCTGCTCGTAACTGAGATGATAAAGACTCACATGGTCAGGATCGATGGCAGCCACCGCTTCGAGATCCGCGATTACTGATTCATGGTCCTGACCAGGCCAACCGACGATCAGGTCGAGGCTTGTTCTCGGAACTCCAAGTTCGGCCATCAACTGATGAACCTCGAAGACTCTCCTGGCATCGTGCCTTCTGCCCATCAATGACAAACCTTTCTCGTCAAAGGTCTGCGCCCCGGTGCTGATACGGTCCACACCATGTGAAAGTGCAATCTCAATCTTATTTGCATCGATGGATTCTGGATTCATCTCAATCGTCCACTCGATGAGATCGGTTTTGAAATATTTCGAAAGAGTCGCAAGCAACTTATCCCAGGAGGCAAGAT
This sequence comes from Planctomycetes bacterium UBA1146, assembly GCA_002311345.1. Taxonomy (GTDB): domain Bacteria; phylum Planctomycetota; class UBA8108; order UBA1146; family UBA1146; genus UBA1146. The sequence continues at coordinate 35,059 of DCAA01000002.1, forward strand.
CCAGTGCGCTCGGAGTACCCCCTCCGATGAAGATGGTCCTCGGCTGAAATCCATTGGCAAAATGACTGGAAATTTCATCGACCAGAGCCGTGACATAATCCCGCACGACAGGAATCCGCAAGGATGCGACGTGGAAGTCACAATAAGTGCATCGACTTGCGCAGAACGGCACGTGCACGTACAGCCCCGGAGAGAGGTTCTCCTGCGCTTCAAGTCGATACCCGTCAGTGCACTGATTGGTGGATCTGGCAGCCATTTTGTATCCTTATTCGAGGTCTCTCCCGAGATCGTACCCCCTTCTATCGACGGGGGCATCCACTCGCCGGGACCTCCGGTTTAGAGTCATCCGACAATGACGCGAAGCGGGAGTCCTCTCATGAGCAGCCTCAATGGTCACCTGGAGCACTTCGGTTTGCAGGAACTCTTGCAGACCCTCTCCCATGGGGCTCGAACCGGTACATTACAGATCAAGCGTGACGATGAGAAAGTCGCGATAGTATTCGAGACCGGACATATCACATTCGTTCGAACCGGAGCAGCGAGCCAGATCAGGCTCAGAAGCATCCTTCTGAGATGCAATCTAGTCTCCGAGAGTGATCTCATCAAAGCGCGCGAAGACCAGAAAACAAACGGAATGCTTCTCGGGAGGGCATTGCTCGAACGGGGAGTCCTCGACGATGGACAACTGGCACAGGCCCTGAGGTTGAAGGCAGAAGAAGAACTTTTTGATCTTTTCCTGTGGGAACATGGCACGTTTGAATTTTTTCCGGAGTTGATCCAACCTGCAGCAGAAGATGAAATAAGTCAGGTCACTCGGATTAAAGTCGATCCTATGTCCGTCATCATCGAAGGATTACGTCAGGCTGATGAATGGAAAATCATCCGTGATCGAATCAACGACCTACGCTGGATACTGGTTCCTGTAGATGGAGTTTCTCCTCCAGCAGAATCTCATTCGATCTGGAAGATGATCGATGGTAAACGATCGATCGAAGAAGTACTCGGTTTCTCGGCAGGTACAAGATTCGATACCTGTGCCATCCTCTATAGATTCCTGGAAGAAGAAATTGTCCGGGAGGCAACACACGGTGAAATGCTCCAGGTCGCCAGAAAACTTGTTTCCAAAACTCCCACTTCAGCGCTCTCCATCTATCAGTCCCTGATTGACCGTGCCGGCAAGTCACTCGGGCACGAGTTGCTAGATGAAGCAGCAGATTGTGCATCACAGATCGATCCGGAAGCAGAGGCCAGCTTCATCCGACAGGCGATCGAGATCCTGAGAAGCCGCGGAGACGATCCAGGGGCATGGATCCGCATGCAACGCCTACTTGTGCTTTCCCCTGGTAATACGGATGACCTGAAAACCGCCTGGGTTTTACGTGATTACATTCCTACGCGCAGGATCGAAGTGATTCTCGATGACCTGGTGAAATCCCTCCGAAGATGTGGAGATCATCGACAGATGATCACCGTCCTGCGTGAAGCAGAATCGATGCGTCAAGAAGATGCAAACTACTGGCTTGTGCTTGGTGAAGTTCTTCATCGCTGCAAGGAACCGGATGCAGAAGATTGCCTCTCGAAGGCGATACAGATGTCAAGGCATCAACAACCCGAGATCGCTCTGAGGGCAGAAAAGTTGCTCCGCAATCTTGATTCTGATCTGGCACTCGATGATGAACTCATCGAGCAACTGAGGAATCGACGCAGCGTACTTGACTCCTCTAAAAAACTACGCAGGGGAATCATCTTCGCGTCCGCTGCGCTTGCATTCGTCATGTTTCTGTTGCACGTCTCTTCCGAATGGCGAGCACAGGGATTACTTGCGGCAGCTAGAAGTATCGAGGCAAGTGGTTCCGAGATCACCGGTCTCGTCAACGCTGCAGAAGCATATGACAGAGTCGCTTCGGAACACCCGTGGACCTTCGCTGGATCCTCTGGCGCTTCCGAAAGTACTCGCCTGCGCCAACAAATCGATCAGCGCCGTGAAAATGAATATCACGCACGGACCGAGGACCTCGAAAAGTCACGTTCTCACCGGTTGAATAAATTGACTGAGGTCCGATCCGTCATCTCCAGGGCCCGGTCGCTGAGAAAAGCTGGCGATGCCATCGCAGCAAGAGACGCCCTCGCCACCCTGACAGCTGCAGATCTGAAAATCTTGCCACAGATCGAACTCAACAGTCTGAAGATTCCCGTGGTCATCAAGAGCAATCCAGCCGGAGCCAGGATTCTGAGTGCGAACCGTTCCTATCTCGGGACGAGTCCCGTGATCGTCGACCTTGCTGTCGATGAAACCCGCAGTTACTTCGTCGAACGATCTGGTTGTCGTAGGAAAATAGTGAATCTGTCGGGAACATCCCCGAGCGTGGTTACCGTTTCCCTGGTCAGGGGACCTCTCCGTACCTACTCGCTACCTGCTGCGGTGACACGATCAACAGTGATAGGAAATCTCCTGATCACTGCGGGCACCGATGGCAAGATCAGAATAGTAGACGTGGGCCAACTTCATCCGATTGCCGAACAAGTTGTCGGTACCGAGGGGCATCCGGCTCCACTTCTAATTGATCATGAAAGCAGTGTACTCGTCGTCCCGATGATCGGGCGATCTACCCTGATACGACAAAACGGAAAGATGCTCTCTTTCGGACCCGCAGCAACAGCCCCATGGTCAGCTGCATCAAGTTTGAAACAGGGATGGGCACTGGGAGATGTAGACGGACAAGTTTTCCATCTAGACGCGAACGGAGAAACGAGCTGGAAGTTCCGATGCAACTCGCCAATTTCATTGCTCACACCATCCGCCGATGGTGGCCTATTGATTGTCGATCGAACCCGATTCCTGCACCGTCTCGACTCCGAAGGAAAACTGATCGGATCTGCAATACTGCTCCCTGGTGATGCCATGCAACTATTTTCAGACGGACGGATTCTTTTTGATGAAGGCACTACCTGGAAACAGAACAAGATCACTCGTGGTCCAGTCCCATCCACACCCTCCAGGGAATCAGGTAGCAGAAAATTCTATGGCACAAATACAGGTTGGGCAGTGATTGATGACGACAGCATCAAACAATACCAGAGCCCATCTCCGACTTCCTGCGCGCCACTCGAGGCTTCAGGTAATAGTGGATCCGCATGGATTGCCGGTCGCGACGGCATCCTTCGCCTTCAGCAAGCCAATGGCAAGATCAGCTCGGAGGTAGAACTCGGATCACCCGCTGTCAATCTACACCGCAGTTCACGGGGGCGAATTCTGGTCACCCTTGCAGACGGTCGCCTGTGCGACGTGGAAGAAATACAGAGATGATTTCCAGTACCTTGCTCACCATGGCCTTCTTCATCTGCACTGGATCGTCAGATCTTGTGACCACGGATGAAGTCTCGGTTATGGACTCCCATATCATCCAGGTTCATGGTCGCATCGAGGATCGTATCGGTAACAGAATCCAACTTTCGGGATTCCCGTACAGGGTACTGGTTTCATCGGGGGTGAAGATTCCACGCCGAGGCAGAAGAGATCGTTCTCCCCTACTGCAGTTAACCCTCATCAAGCAGCCACATGACTGGGAAATCATCAAAGTTGGCGCCTCAGTCTCTTGGGATCAAATCAAGAAGCAACATCGCTCCCGAATTGATCAACTCCCTGCCGATCGTAGAGAACTTGTATGTCGGTTTCTGCTGAGAGAATCTCCTCATGCGAGCCAGGGATCTTTGTGGCGTTCGCTCGAAATCGTGTTCAACGACGAACCGCTTCGCTGGATCAGGTTGGGCGGCGAGTTTTTCTCGTCACAAAAGTTACTCTCCGAGGAAATCGACAAACGTAATTTTCGGGAACTTGCCACAAGGGCAGGATTGTATCTCCAAGGAGGAGACTGGATCTCGAGGTCCGATTTCTACCAGTTGCACCACCTTCGTCTGGTGGACGGACAGGTCTGTGATGTGGTCAGAATCGAACTGAAAGAACTGGCCGCCGAAGATCTCGACCGCCTCCTCAAGCAATCGAAGAAAGACCACATAGTGGGCGAAGTTCAGGCAGGGACCTCGCGGAAATCGGTACGTGCGCTATGGGGAGATCCGGTAGATGTCACCTGGATTCAGTGGAAGAGCCACATACTGGAGCAGTGGCAATATCCAGAACAGATCGTTCGAATCATCGACGGACGAGTCTGTACAGTTCACTCAGAGGATGAAAATCCTGTCCGCTGAGATGAGATCAGTCTTCTCCGTCCGGATCCCCGCCTCGTCGTTGATTCACCGGCAAATCGAGCGGTAGGTTCCCCTCTCGGGACGGTTCTTCCCGCTCCCCTGGTCTGTTTCTGTCGATGGCAGGGGGAGCCTCGTTGCCATCGATCTGACCCTCGACTGCCCCACCCAGGCTTGCCCCTGGAAGAGGCGTTGCTCCTTCACTCCTGAGGGCATGAAACATCAATCCATGCCTGGTGACCTCGACTCTTTCTCCAGTATGTAACGGAAGTGGGATCCTCTCACCGCGAACCACTGCAACACTTCCGTCGATAACTCGAACCTCGGATCGATAACGTGAAGCCCATCTTTCAACCTCAAAAGTAGTTCCCAGAACTCTCGTGGTCACCTCCTCGGTTATCACCACCAATCCACCTTTACCCGGGGGAACCTCAAATCTTGCCAAGCCATTGATCAAGGTCACCGATGATTCGCTTGTCAAGACGAGGTAGGTTCCGGCAGAAATCGTGATGACTCTGCCAGCTGAATCGACGATCTCCCCTGCACCTGAACGACATCGAATAGTTGTACCGATCTCGACCATTCCAGTGGCACCGTCTTGCGATAGATCTTGCTCTTGGCCATCAATCTCGATGAGGGAATCATCCTGAAGAGATGCTAGCGACAAATTGCCTGCAGGTGCGGAACCTCTCCATAGCGCGTCCCACCGAAAACCGGGGAAAATCCCCCAGGCAACGATGGAAATCAGAACCAGTACCCCCGCTGCCAGAGCTGCAAGTCGGGGAGCAGCTCGGTCTGCTGCTCTTGTGATCTCTTCTGACTCCCCGGGCGGAGATAACTTGCTAGGAACGAGAGTTCCTGTCAGCAACTGGTCGATCTCCCCACTCACCTTGACGACACCGAGATCGAGGGCATCCATCCCATGTTGAAATTCTTCGTACCAGTTGCGGCAACCCGAACAATGATCGAGGTGAGATTCGAGAATCGTGACTCTTTCTGGTGGCAGTTCCTGATCCTCGAGTTGTGAGATCCAACGACGGATCAGATGACATTCAGGTTCCGGATTCAATGGTCACCTCCAGAAGAACCATCGAGACGCTTCAATTTCTCAGCCAGAGCCCTTCTGGCACGAAACAGTTTCGACTCCACGCCCTTCACGGTCGTCCCAAGAATACGGGCGATATCCCTGTAGGAACGATCCTGGTCATGTTTCAACAGCAAAACCTCTCGATATTCCGCCGGTAACTCTGCAAGGATTTTTCTGATCTTCTCTCCACGTTCCTTCTGCTCGAGAACTTCTGGGGGACCCGGCCCGCGATCTGCATCAAGAGCATCATCCAGTTGCACAGTTTCTGGTGCTTTTCTCCTTCGGTGCCTCAATAGATCGAGAGATCTGGTACGAACAATCTTCAAGAACCACGCGGAGAATCTCTCGTCTTCTCTCAATCCATCCAGACCGCGCCATGCCTTCACATATGCATCTTGAACCGCATCGGCTGCCAGATGGGTATCGTTCAGGATTCCGTAGGCGATGCTTCCTGCGACCTTCTGATGCAACTCGACCAGTTTCGTGAACGCTTCTCGATCTCCCTGGCGTGCTGCAGAGACAAGTGGAGCAATCTCCAGATTCATTCCTCAATCTCCAGCACTAGAAGACCATCATGGATGACGTCCCAAATCTCGGAATCCCTCGTCATCATCAACGGTCTCGCTCCTGTCTCTCCAGGACCGATTCGAGGATCCCCAGGTAGGATCTGTAGCGAAGAGGATGGATATCCCCCTCCTCGACCGCTGCCTTGACCGCACAATTGGGCTCAGTTCTGTGGGAGCAGTCCCGAAAGTGGCAGTCGTTCATCACGGCAGCCAGATCCGGCATCGATGCAGCGATTTGTCCCGGGGCCAGTCCCCACAACGCCCAATCCCTGAATCCGGGAGTATCGATGATTGCACTTCCATCGGCTGCTGGATGCCAGGTCACGGCAGTGGTGGTGTGCTTGCCCTTTTCGTTGTGAGCGCTGACCTCGGAGATCCGGATATCGATTCCCAGCACCTTTGCAATCAACGACGACTTTCCGACTCCACTGGGGCCAGTAAGAAGTATTGCCTGTCCAGCAAGACGCTCAGCCAGTTGGTCCAGACCGTCACCTGAGGTGGCCGAGGTACGAATCACATCGATCCCGATCTGCGGATAGATTTCCAGACGCTGCTCGATCTCGTCCGAAATTCCCAGATCTATCTTGTTGAGGATCACAAAAGAGGGAATCTCCCTGAAAGAAGCAGCAATGAGTAATCGATCGAGAGCACCAAACTTGATCCGGGGAAAGCCAACCGAAAATACGCATGCTATTTGATCGATGTTCGCCGCCAGGATCAGTTCTCTTCCCTTGCCCACATCACGCCGACGAGAGATCCACGCTTTCCTCTCCTCGACCGAAATGACCCGTCCCTCTGCAACACCAGCTACATCCCCGCTGACATCGAACTCGACCCAGTCACCAACGACTACGGGATTGCGACCCTTCTTGCGCAGACGGCCGGCAAATTCGCACCGATAGGAATTCCCATCCGCAAGGACGGTGACGTTCCTGCTGGATCGGAAAACAACCTGGCCCCGCATAGAAACCTATACCTTGAGTTCCGTGAGGTGGTCTTCATCGGGTCGAGGCAACAGGTCCACGACTTCGTCGAGGAAGCGAAGGGTCTGATCGGTAGCTCTCCCGGTAAAGCGGACCGGCTCCCAGGGTGGAAGGCTCCGGGCAATCTCGCCGAGGAATTCATCGGACTCGACCATGCTCCTGAGAGGATTCGCTTTCCCTTCGAGCACCGTCTCTCTGGCTCGCCAGGAGTACTCCCGGATGCGTTCGTGTAGTTGCTGACGATCCCCTCCCCTGCGGACCCCCTCCATCAGCAGTTCCTCGGTTGCGATGTAGGGCAGGTATTCAGAGATTCTTTGCTCTCTCACCTCGTGGTGAATGATGAGACCGGAAAAGACGTTTCTGGCAGCGATCAAGATGGCATCGGTGGTAAGAAACAGCGAAGGGATGGCAATCCGTCGCTGAGCACTGTCATCCAGCGTGCGTTCCAGCCACTGGTTTGCCGCCATCTGAGCGAGACCGGGCGCGATCGTCATCACGTGTCGGGAGAGGGAGCAGATGCGCTCGCAACGCATCGGATTACGTTTGTAGGGCATCGCTGATGACCCTACCTGAGTACTCTCGTAGGGCTCTTCCATCTCTCCGAATGACTGGAGCAGCCGCACATCGGTGGCCGCCTTGTGAAGCGCCACGGAGATATCGGTAAGCCGACAGGCAATCCGATGGTCCCAGAGGCGGGGATAGGTTTGCCCACACACATCAAATACTTTGTCGAATCCCAGTTCGGTCGCCAGTGCACTCTCGAGTGCATCCACTCTGGAACCATCTCCCTCACACAATTGCAGAAAGGATGCCTGGGTGCCCGTCGTCCCTTTCAGTCCACGTAGAGGAAGGTCCCTCAGCATGTCCTCGATCTCTCGGTAGCAATGGACGAGGTCCTGCAGCCACAAAGAGGACCTCTTTCCAACAGTCGTCAACTGCGCCGGCTGGAGATGGGTCAGTCCTAGTGTCGGAATCCCAGCGTTGTCACGGCAAAAGGACGAAAGTTCGTGGACCACTCGAAGTAAACGATCCCTGATGCTACCGAGGGCAAACTTCATGATGATCAGATCTGAATTGTCCGTCACGAAACAGGACGTTGCTCCCAGATGAATCACCCCGGCGGCAGCAGGAGCCACCTCGCCATAGTGTCGAATATGTGCCATCACATCGTGGCGCGTCTCGCGCTCGATTTCGGCGACTCTGGCCAGATCGATGTCATCACGAGCCTCCTCGAGTGCCTGGACCTGCTCCAGGGTGACGGGAAGTCCCGCTTGCTGTTCCACCTTTGCCAGTGCGATCCACACTTCACGCCAGGTGATCGCTCTTCGCAGAGGAGAAAAGAGTTCCTGCATCTGGACGGAGGCGTATCTCTGCGCTACCGGATCCTGGTAATGGTCTTGATCCAATGGATTTGCGGCCTCTCGTGCCAATTCGGCAATCGGGGCAATCAGCGCTTCAGTCGAGTCCCGAAAATGCCGATTTCTACAGATGGCCCCCGTTAGGAGGCCAGCCGGGGAGTGGGTCTCCCCGGAGAGAGGATCATCGCCCGTGCAGGCCGCTCACGTCAACTGCTCCCACCATTTTGGTCCGCGCAAATGTCGCTACGGGTTGATACTGATCCTGGTGGCCCTGATGAGCCTCTCGGGTAGGTTCATCGGTGCTGACGAGATCCACCTCAAAAACGGGCATTTTCTCAGGGGCCGGATCCTCTCCGACGATGGAAAGCAGGTGGTCCTCCAGGTTCCGGAGGGGAAGATCTGGATTCAATGGTCCCGCATCTCCTCGATCCTGGAGATGGAACCGCAAAAAACCCTTCTCGAGGAGTGCCTGCGACGAATTCAGGGGGGAACTCCAGGCTCAGCAATTCGTTTCCTCAGATCCGAGTACCGTCAATCTCCCCTGCAAGATCAGGTTCTTCCCATCTACAGGGAGAGTTTGCTGTGCGAAGTCGAAAGGCTGCTGGAACTGGGAAAACTGGAAAGAGTTCTCGATCTCTGGAAAGAGTATCGAACCCTGCCAGGTACCTCTCCTCGCGATGGGTTGGTCAGGGAAAAAATCTTCCAGGGTCAAGAACGACTTCTGTCGCTCGAATGCAACATCCATATCGCACTTGAAACGGATCGACCACTACAGGCAATCGCGGGGATACGAAATTTGCTTTCTGAGTTTCCATCAGAACATCGAAAATGGGACACAACTCTTGCCGAAAACCTGCTCGAAGCAGGACGCCGTGCACATGATCTGGGAGATCTGGAGACAGCTGCGCCGCTGTTGATCGACTCGGTGATCCTGATCCCGGATCAACTCCGGCGTGCGAGAACTGCCATCGTTCACTGCTCGACAGCAGGCCACGGGCTGACCATCGACCAGGCCAACCAGTTACTTCCACGGGAGCCTGCCGTATTTCTCGCAGCAGCAAGGTTTACCGATAGTTCCAGCGATGGTTTCAGACAAGCACTTCAACTCGACAAGTTGCGCACTCTGGTGGGAGAGGAGATCCAGCCGACCAAAATTCGCACCAACCTGGCCAGACACGCCAGCGCCGAACTTGCAGGCGAACCCCCTGCAATTCTCGATCTCACCAGTTTCATCGATCATCACCATGAGCGGTTGTGGAAGCAGTGGAAATTGCCCGGGAGGCCACCGGCGGCGATTGGACTGCGTTTCCACACCAATGCCGAGCAGATGAACGAGATCCTCGGACCCTGCTCATATCCCGCCCGATTGACGGTAGAGATGAATTACGGCCAGTTGGTCTCCGAGACGATGCACGTGGTCGCCTGGGCGCCTTTTCTCGATCAGGATGCATTGCCGAGGGAATTATTTCGCAATGCGCTTGCGAGAATCACCCACCACTACCGCTGGTTACCGCCCTGGTTGGAGGAGGGGTTATGCGCGATCAGCAGGGGGAAACTGGCTCTCATGCGCGATCACTACCTGCTCGAACGCGCCTACAGCCTCGGAAACCTGCCCGACATCACCGATCTTCTCCAGATGGAGGCACCGGTAGAAGACGAACTGTACAGAGCCACCTGTGGATCCCTGGTCGATTGGCTCATCTCCGATGTGCCCCCTGTTCTGCTGCCGGATCTCCTGAAGCGCTGGAGCGAAGAAGGTCTGGAGCAATCCTTGAGCACGGTCACGGGGGCCGATACCTTGCACGAACTGCAGCAGGACTGGATCCGGGGGAGCATCAAAGGCCATTGAAGGAGTTCCCGAATGATTCGAGAGCTCGTCGAGACAGTTATCCTCCGATTACGTTCGGACCGTCTTGTCCGCCACTTCGGACCTCTTCGTTCCCTGCGAATCTGGCCTCGAACAAACCGGAAACCACCATCAAACCGGAAGCCACCATCGGACGCTTCCGATTCGATCCTGCGTAATGCGGCTCTGGTATCTGTAGCACTCCACTTGTTCGCGATACTGGTTCTCCCGACACCAGGATCTTCGACGGAGCCGACAACAGGTACCCGGATTGTCCTCAGAGGGTCCGTGCTCGAGGCGGCCCCGATGGAAACCGATACACCATCTGAGCCACAGCCGAGAGCTGAAAAGGAAGAGACTCCGGGGGATCAGGATCTCGAAACAGATCCGGTCCCCAGCCCGAGCGATGATGTGATGCAACCGGACGCGGTAAAGGAGCAGTTGGGCTCCTACGTGGATGCTGCCCCAGATGCTATCGGGGAGTCGCCAGAAGACACTCCCGAATCGAAGCGTATCGATGCGCTGATGGAACAAACCCAGAAAACAGTACTCCAAAACAAAACTCGAGAGCGATGGTTGATGATGGAAGTCCGCGAACAGGTCCTCAACAACCTCTCTCACCTTCTGCAAGGAAATGCAACGATCCACCAGGGAGCTGACAGAGCAAGTTTTCTTGTCGGATTCCTGATCGACGCCGAAGGTTGGATCTATGACATCTCATTGCGTCCGGCTCCCGGAGTTGAGTTCGACGCCTTCGCGGTAAGGGATGCCATCGCAGTACTGAATCCTCTGAATCCGCCACCTACAGGGATTGCTGTTCCCATCGAACTACATCTGCGGGTGGATTTTCTGGAGAGCCGTTGAAGACTTCCCTTCAGGCAACCATCTCAGGATCTCTATCCCGTCTGATTCCTCACGAGGCGAAACGTTACATCGTCGCCCTCTCCGGTGGGCCTGACTCGGTCGCGTTGCTATCGCTATGCAAGACCTGGTCGAGTGGTTCCAAAAACCGAGCGGTCCCCGAGGCACTTCATGTCCATCATGGAATCCGTAAGGAAGAAGCAGATCGAGATGCGCGCCATTGCGCCTCGATCTGCGCTCGACTTGGGATCCCCCTTCACTTCGTCACTGAAGATGTCGAGCAGAAGGCTCTCTCGGAATCGATGTCGCTGGAGACCGCAGGGCGGGAAGTCCGTAGGTCTCGATTCGTTACCGTCAGTAGAGCTCGAGCGGCACCGGTCGTGCTCACTGGCCATCATGGCGATGATCAAGCAGAAACGGTGCTGGGAAACCTGCTGAGGGGCTGTGGTCTGAGAGGCCTGCGGGGAATGGAGCCGATCTCCGAGATCGGAACCAGTGGTATCAAGATCGGTCGCCCGCTGCTCGGGACTCGAAGATCAGAGATTTTGAAGCATCTCGACGAGGTGGGACTCGAGAGCATCGAGGATTCGAGCAACCAGTTGCTGACCCACCGAAGAAATCGTCTGCGACTCGAAACTTTTCCAGCTCTCGAACGAGAGGGTCCAGAGATCGTCTCGAGTTTGCTGAACATCTCCCATGAATCGAGACGGCGCTGGGAAATCCTGCAGAACCGTATCGATCGTTGCCTTGATCTGGCTTACATCCGACCTCCTCGCATCTCTCTTCGACTAGATTGCTGCAAGGAATTCGATGGGCCCGAGATTGCTGATCTGCTCAGAAGCGCAATCCTACGTTCTACTGGTGAAGAGGGTGGCTTGATCCGGGAACATCTCGGTTCACTGGAGAGGCTCGTGACTGGCGAAGCGCGATCATCTTCGGTGTCGCTTCCCGGTGATCGCAAGGCGATTCGATGTGGTGGCTGGATCCATATCGGTCCTTCGAGCGATCCGGTGGAGAAAGACCTGTTACCCTTCCAGATCTGTCCCGAAACTCCCACCGATTCGCTCGGCATCCGCTGGCATTCCTCCTTTGGTGAGGTCCTCACGATCCGTTCCCTCGAATCCGGGGATAAGATTCCCGACCGTAGAGGATCGATCGAGGAGTTACTCAGATTGCAGGGAGTACCTGCTGATCTACGCCAGCGCTGGCCACTGGCCGTCGATGCCGACGGGCAGATTCGCTGGTTCGTTGGCTTCTGCCGTCCATCCGACAATCCATCCGATGGGGTGTCGATCTCGGCCACCGATCCCGGTTCCATCGACGAACTCTGCTACCATCTGCTGAGGATCACCCCCCAGTGAGGTGCTCTCGAGTGCAAAGATGAGTCTGTAAAAACGACCGGGGCGGTGGACGCCAAAGGTGTCCACCGCCCCGGTCGAAGTGAATCACTGCTGTCGATCAGCGTCGTTTATCAATCCGCTGGATCAGACCGTTTTGAGAAACGATCAAGAGGCTTCCATCTCCAGAGATACCGAACACCTCGAGGCTGTCGGAAACATCGAGGCTCCAGCGAGAAGCTCCGTCGGCTGCAGCAAGGCAGTGCAGATCTCCCTCGACATCGGTCGCCCATACTTCATCTTTCGACACTGCCACAACGCCGGAGATTCCCTCCTTGCGCCACCTCTCGCGACCATCGGTAATATCGAGGCAAGCTATCTCCTGTACTGGACTGTCGCTGTAACGATCGTCGCGCAGAAGCGCATAAAGAGCGTTTCCGGATACCACAGGACTTCCCAGAACAGGAAGACCCAGAGGTGACTGCCAGTTCAGGTAAGGCTCATCACCCACATCCGAGATACAGTGGATCTTGGTATCTCTCGAGGCGATGTAAATCCGCCCCCCTGCCATGGTCGGTGTCGACTCGATGGAACCCATGGTCTTGTAACTCCAGCAAGCGCCCCTGACAAAACCGGTACCCTGCATGAGCGCGTAGACACTTCCATTCTCACTGCCGACGAAGGAACGGGAACCACTATTGAGCGGAGATGCCGAGATTCCACCATCAGTGAGGTAGGTCCAGGATACGAATCGGTTCTTCTTGGAAAGCCCGTAGATTCTCATGTCATACCCACCCACAACCAGGTTTTCGAGGCCCGGCGTAATCGAGGTGGATATCGGGAAATTACATGGGATCTTGTAGTTCCTGGCCCCGTAGAGATCATCGATGCAATAGACCACTCCACGCTCAGCAAGGAATAGTTCGTCCGGATTCGAGTCCCTGATCTCTTCGGGATAGACGAACACCGTCGGCGCAAACTGCACAGGGACCTGGAGAGGATATGTCCACTGCACCAGGCCGGATTCGCCGTCCACCTTGAGCAGTACATGATCGTGATTCTTGCCGGAAGAGACGAGATATAGATTCCCATTCGCCTCGAAAGCCTGCTGGATCTTGTTGGGGTGATGATAGGACCAGATCACATTGAGACCTATCGGACCCACCTCCCGATCACTGAAACCGGTATCTCCTGCTGATGTCGACTCGGTGATGGAAACGGAAGGCATCGTTGGATTCGCTGCAGGAGAACTCTTCTGGGCTGCCCCGGAGGAACAACTGCTGAAGAAGATGGTCAGGCTGAGGCTGGCGATTGTAGCCAGGGCTACGCGCGAGTTCATTCGCTCTGTACTCCGCTCTTTCAGGAAAATCGAAAGATCACTGAAGTGCTCTCTCGAATCGCTACTCTTCTTCCTCGAGATACTCCCCAAGGTCGATGTCATGACTTTGTTCGTACGTGACGAGACGTGCGATTCGCTCGATGTCCGCCTCGATCTTCTCCACAAGTTCGAAGACGTGGGGTCCTCTGTTGAGTCGTGACTCCAGATCTACCTTCATCTCATCCCAGGATCCTTCGTACAGTTCCTCCCGAAGTACCAGCAGCGTTCGCTCCTGCTGAGGAAGTTTCCGTAGAAATTCGCGATGCTCATCGCTCACTACGGATGCCCTTCCTTCGATGTTTCTCATCTCTTCAGTACCCTAGGTTCCAGGGAACTCGTGAGTAACCCGGACCCAATCCTTCTTCTTGAAACGGAAAGAATCCATCGAGGTGAAAAACTCGTCGCCAGGGCGATGAAACTGGATTCGAATGACCCGCTCGGTGATTTTCAGGCCACCATCGGGCATTTCCTCGACCTCGATGTCATCGACGAGCCCATACACATCGACAATAATCTTGTCTGCTTCCGGGTCGATGGCATTGAAGATCGCAACACACTCCCATTTCTCTCCGGCAGAAATCGCCATCCCCAGGTCAGCAGCTCCGTTCTTCTTGAGCAGGTCACCCCTGGAAAAGAGCGACTTGCCCTCTCTCCTCTCGACAAGCTTTTCCACCCACGGCAGGGCGATATCGCAGTAAGTGCGCTTTTTGTCTGAACTGGCTCTGAATCCAACGTGAAAGGTACTATCGAGCCCACTCTTGTTCTCGAGTGTGTAGGGTAGATACCAGTAAGTCCGGCCAGCCGAAGGAACTCCATCGGGTCGAAGATCGTTACCTTTTCCACCGAAGACGGTGATCTGGCGGGGACGTTCGAACTTCAACTCCAGTCGAGGAATCCCTGGATCCTCTTGTGCCATAACAGGCTGGATGAACAGCGCCATGAACAGCGCTACCAGCAGACCCATTACCCAGACGGGTGCAGGAGCTACCCAGCCCTGTGTAGGAGCCATGGCGAAAATAGATTTTTCTCGAGTGATGACCATCTTGGATACAGGGCTCAACATGCTCTTGCCTCCCCAGGAGTCTCGTCGACTTCCCGAATACAGGTATCGACGCCTCCTCGTTGTGTCCATGGCTCGACCGAGATCGAGTTCTTTCCGAGGTGAATTCCCGCGCTGAAAACCGAACCCGCAGAGGCGGGCCCGCATCATGGCGTGGAAGGGAGAATCATAGCAACGGAACATCTAGGGTGTCAACGGACCCGACAGACTGGTAAAGGGCTTCTCTTGGACTTATCATGGCTCTCCGGGGCGATCCTGGCCCCCGGAGCCCCAGGTCAGCCAGGCGACAAGCGCCGGGACCCACTTGAAGTGGAGCCCCCGGAGAACTGGCACAGGATATCAATGTCTTCCCGGAAGGAGATGATACAAATGAAAACTCAGGCTACCCCAGAGAACGCCTTCGAGAACAAGGTCAGATCACAAGGGTTCACACTGGTCGAACTACTGGTGGTCATCGCGATCATCGGAACCCTCGCGGCAATGTTCTCGTCCAATATCTTGAGCGCACTTCGCAAGGGTGACGAAGTCAGTTGCACCAACAACCTCCGAAACATCGGGCAGGCAGCCATTTCCTTCTCCCTGGAAAGAAGGTTCTTTCCGGTAGCCAAGGGAACGACTCCGCCAGCATACATGTCTCTCAATGTACTGCTCGACTCCAATGAAGGTTCTGACCTCAGCCCGAATGTCTTTACCTGTCCTTCCTCACTCGATGAAAATGCCCAGAAAGACAGTGATGGGAATTTCGTCCTGGATGAACTCAGTTGCTCCTACGCTTGGCTCGGCAAGAGGACAAAGTCATCGACAAGTGCTTCGACTGCTCTTGGCTGCGATGACACCATCGCCGACAAGGAAAACGATATAGAGGAGAATCACGAAGGGTTCGTCATCGTCGTATACGCCGGTGGAGACGTGAACAAACTGGACGCCTCCGAGATCCCGGAGGATCGTGATCTTCCCGGAAGCCTGGTCGGACAGGAAGGTGGGGACTGATCCCACTCTATCGATCGATAGTTGAAAAAAGGTGCACGGGAATGATCCCTTGCACCTTTTTTCGTCGATCAGCTGGACTTCATTGCTGGGCGGATTCGTCCGTTTCCGGAAGTTCATCCGATCTTGCACGCCGTCCACCGATCCGGTACTGATTCCGCAACCAGCCTCCCAGATCACGGTCCCTGCACGACTCGCTACAGAAGGGGAAGAAAGGCGAATCGTCTGACACCGGTGCTGCAGATTCCTTGCATACCGGGCACAGGAATGATCCCTTCAAGAGGATGAACCTCCTTCGCCTTTTCCTTCTCCCGATTTCGCTCCATCACCGCTGGAAGTTGACTTGGAATCATCTTTCGCTGAGTCCGTGCTCGTTGACCCTTCAGAGGAACTGCTTGCCGCTTCTTCCTTCTGGCGTTTCTTGTATTCCGCACTGCGGTAATCGGTCTCGTAAAAGCCACTGCCTTTGAAGATGATCCCAGCTCCGGAACCGATGAGTCGCCGTAGTTTTTTCTCGCCACACTCGCTGCAGGTTCTCTTCTGTCTCTCATTGAACCTCTGAAACACCTCGAAGCGATGATCACATCCAGTACAAAGATACTCATAGGTGGGCATTTCAGTCTCCCTGTGTGTTCTCGTCGGTACGCGCCACTACTACTTTTGCAGCACGGATCAACAGATCTCCGCATCGATACCCTCGATCGATTTCCTCGACAATCTCACCGTTGCGAGAGCCTGCCTTCTCGACCTGCAACATAGCCTCGTGCACTTCCGGATCGAAGTCTTCCCCGACCGCATCCAAAGATTCAATCCCCAACTCTTCCAGTAGTTCATCGATCTTTCCTGAGATGAGTTGCAATCCATCGCGAATTCCTGCCGGCTCTGAATCTGCTGCGTTTGCCTTCAATGCTGCAGTGAGACCATCCAGCACCGGTAAGAAGGCCTTGAATACATCAGCGACGATCCTCTGGCGGAAAACGATTCGTTCCTCCAGCGTACGGCGTCGAAAATTCTCCAGTTCTGCGCGAGCTCGTTGAAGTTGAAGAACCAGGAACTCTTGATCATCCCCTATCGACTCGTCGGCGGTCTCCTCATCCGAACTGGCAACGATCTGATCCTCGGAATTCATCTCGTCCTCTTCCTGATCATCGGGTGGATTTTTCTCGTGTTCGTTCATGAAGTCATCTCCTACCCAAGTATTCTTTGAGCCGGTCGAGAAATCCTCGCCGGCGAGTTCCTACTGCCTTCTCCTCGATCTGGGCCAGTTCCAACAGCAGTTCCTCTTCCCTTACCCCCAATTTCCGGGGGACTTCGATGATCGCTTTCACCAACTGATCGCCTCTTCTTCGCGAGTGAAGCGAGGGAAATCCCATCCCCTTCATCCTCAATACTTTGCCACTCTGGGTTCCGTGTGGAATGGTGAGAATCGCCTTCCCCTCGAGGGTCGGCACCTCAATTTCTGCCCCCAGTACGGCCTGGGAATAGGCGATCGGCAGCTCGAAACGGACATCGTCTTCCGCTCGAGTAAAGAAAGTATGAGGTTCGTAACGGATCACGACCTGGAGGTCTCCAGCTGCTGCACCGCGAGGCCCTTCATTGCCACGGCCAGACAATCGAAGCGTGATTCCCTCCTCGATGCCGGGGGGGATCTCGATCTCTAGTTCATCGACTTTATGCATCAATCCTGTTGCCGAACACTTTTTGCAGGGATCCTTGATGATCTCACCTCGGGTCTGGCAAGCCGGGCAAGGAGTCCTGACGCTGAAGAAACCCTGAGAGCGGAGCACATGCCCTGCCCCCCCACAGGTTTCACACCGCATCGCTTGCGTGCCCGGGCTGGCCCCGCTTCCCTTGCAAAGATCACAACAGATCTTGCGCCGTAAACTGATGGTCCGGGTGGTCCCCGTGGCTGCTTCTTCGAGGCTCACCTGCACTTGTGCCCGTAAGCTTTCTCCTCGTCGGGTCTGGCCTCCGCCTCCGAAAAGGTCACCGAAGATTCCCCCGCCTCCTCCACCTCCTCCGAAGATGTCACCGAATACCCTGAAAATATCCTCGACATCGGAGAAGCCGGCAGTACCCCCGGCCCCGGACAGGCCTTCGTGACCATGAGCATCATAGATGCGGCGCTTTTCCTGGTCCTGGAGCACGTCATAGGCCTCTGCGGCCTCTTTGAAGGCGCTCTCGGCATTTTTGTCACCGGGGTTCTTGTCCGGATGGTACTTCAGAGCCAGTTTCTTGTAGGCCTTCTTGATATCACTCTGATCGGCATCGGGAGACACCCCGAGAACATCGTAGTAATCCCTGGAAGCCATCCCGTTCCCCCTAGACGAGTGCACCCTCAACTGCCTGCTCCTCAGTATCGAGATCAGTGATGGCAGTGTCGGAAGTCAGGATCATGATTGCAACGCTTGCAGCATTCTGTAGCGACACACGAAGCACCTTCACGGGATCGATGATTCCAGCAGCAGTGAGGTCGACAACCTTGCCCTCGAGGACATCGAACCCCATCTGCAGGCCATCATGATCCTGGACCTCTGCCACCACCGCAGGTCCATCGAAGCCAGCATTTCGAGCCAATTGAGCGGTTGGTTCCAGCAGAGCATCCGCTACCACAGCGATGCCGTAACGAGCTTCTCCTGAGACATCGGTGGAGGCAACCTTATCATGAATCCGCAAGAAAGCGGTTCCAGCTCCAGGGACGATTCCTTCCATCATTGCAGCTCGGGTAGCACTGAGAGCATCCTCGGCGCGAGACTTACGCTCTTTGATCTCGAGCTCGGTGAAACCACCCACACGGATCACGGCGATCTTTCCCTGGATCCTGGCGAGCCTCTCCTCCAGTTTTTCACGATCATAGTTCGAATTGGTTTGATCGATCTGGGCCTCGATCTGCTGACAGCGCAACTCGATCGCTTTGTCATCACCTTCATCCCTGAAGAAGATGGTGCGATCTTGCGAGATCTCGACCTTTAGTACCGATCCCAACTGATCTTTTCCGACCATGTCCCAGCTCACTCCGGTATCTTTCGCGATGACCTGGCCACCAGTGACGATGGCGAGATCTTCGAGCAATGCTTTGCGGCGATCTCCGAAGCCGGGTGCCTTGATCGCCACTGCAGGGAGCACTCCACGAAGTGTGTTGAGCAGTAAACCTGCGAGTGCCTCCCCTTCCACATCTTCTGCGATCACAACCAGTGGACGTTGTGTGGGAACCACCTGCTCCAGTACTGGAATCAAATCCTGGATAGACGAGATCTTGTGATCGGTAAAGAGGATCCAGGGATTCTCGAGAACGCACAATCCAGAGATCCTGTCGGTGACGAAGTAAGGTGAGATCCATCCCTTGTCGATCTCCAGTCCCTCGACCAGCTGGAGATCAGTCTCGATACCATCATTCTCCTCGACGGTAACAACTCCACGCTCTCCGACATTGTGAATCGCTTCTCCGAACAACTTGCCGAGTTCTTCCTCATTGGCAGCTATCGTGCCTACCTGGACCACCTCTTCCTGATTCTTGACAGGAGTTGCAATTTTTTCCAGTTCACTGATGGCGACGGCGACACCTTTCTCGATTCCTTTGCGAAGTTCGATCGGGTTGATCCCGGAAATCGCATACCGACTACCGCGTTCGACCATCGCTTCTGCCAGGATGATGGCGGACGTTGTGCCATCGCCCACCTCTTTGTTGGTCTTGGTCGCCACCTCGTTCATCAATCGCGCCCCCATGTTCTCGAAGGGCTGAGCCACTTCGATCTCACGAGAGACAGTTTGACCATCTCGAGTCACCTCGGACTTACCAAAGCCCTTCTGCAGCAGTACGTTTCTTCCTGCAGGACCGTAAGTCACCTTGACGGTGCGGGCCAGAATTTGAATTCCCTGGCGAAGTTGGCGTCTGGCATCTTCGTCGAAGAGTATCTGTTTCGTCATGAACTTGCTCCCTCGTCTCGTCTATACAGACCTAGATGGCTCCAATGCCTTCGTGATCGTGGTGATGTTGATCCTCTTCTTGCGTCTTCTTGGGAATGTCCGTAACGACCCCATCTGAAGTCAGGATCATGGTGGCGGTACTGACTGCGTTCTGAAGCGCATTCAGGGTCACCTTACAAGAATCGATAATCCCAGCCTCGCGGAGATCGCATATCTGAAGACGCGAAAAATCGTACCCGCGGGTACCCTCTTTCGTCTTACGGATCTCGCGTAGCAGTTTCGAAGGTTCCACGCCGGCATTGCGTGCCAACTGGCGGAAAGGTTCTTCAAGTGCTCTGACGAGGATCTCGGCTGCAATCTTGTCGAGAGGATTTGCAAAAGACATCTCAGCGACAGCATCAGAACAATGGATAAAAGCCAGTCCTCCACCTGGAAGGATCCCTGCCTCGATTGCAGAACTGGTGGCCGCCAGGGAATTCTCATAGCGCTTCTTGCGCTCCTTGACTTCACCCTCGGTCGAGCCACCGACTCGGATCACCGCGATGCCGCCAATAAGTCGGGCTAACCTTTCTTGCAACTTTTCACGATCGTAGTCACTGGTGGCGTTGTCGATTTCCACCCGAATCATGCGGCAACGTTCCTCAACGTCCTTCTTGGAACCAGCACCCTGGATGACCGTGGTCATCTGGGAATTGATCTCGATCTTCTTTGCCTGCCCGAGATCAGAGATGTCAATCGAGCCAGGTTCGATGCCCAGATCGGAAAAGATCGCCCGACCTCCGGTCGCAACAGCGATATCCTGGAGCATCGACTTACGGCGCTCTCCGTAACCGGGAGCCTTCACTGCAGCCACTTCGAGTACACCACGCTGGCGATTCACCACGAGAGTCGAGAGTGCATCCCCATCGATATCCTCTGCGATGATCAGTAGAGGCTTACGTTTCTCGACGACTTTTTCCAGAACTCCCACGATCTGGGAAATATTCGAGATCTTCTCTTCCATGATGAGAATGAAAGGATCTTCCATGGTGATGTCGGCACTATCTGGATCAGCAACGAATTGCTGCGAGATATAACCTCGATCGAAGTGCAAACCCTCCACCACATCCAGAGTGGTCTCGGTACTCTTACCCTCCTCGATCGTACATACACCGTCATTTCCAACGGTATCCAGAGCTTCCGCGATCATCTTGCCGATACTTTCATCGTTGTTGGCAGCAATGGTGGCAACGCTGACGATTGAATCATTGTCCTCGATCGGTTCGGCAATTTCACCTAACCGAACCCCGATCTTCTCGGAAACGCCGAGCAGTGCCCGCTGCAAGAGAACCGGATTCTCGCCGGCCATCACCTGCCGCATTCCTTGACGAAATATCGCCTCCGCCAACACCGTGGCCGTGGTACTTCCATCGCCGGAGTCACGAGATGTCTTCGATCCAGCTTCTCTCAGTAGACGAGCTCCCATGTTCTCGACGCGGTCTTCCAGATCGATCTCGTCAGCTACGGTGGCTCCGTCCTTGGAGATTTTCGGTCCACCCCAGGATCGATCGATGACAGCGTTACGCCCTCGCGGACCCAGAGTGGTGCGGACTGCACGCGCGACCTTGGCCGCTCCGGCCAGCAACTTCTCGCGTGCCCTATCTTCAAAAGTCAGTTCTTTTGCCATGCTGGCTCCTTCTCGTGCCGGGAACCGATCGTGTCAGGATGGATCTCGTCGCTTGCCGTCCAGTGGTCCCCTGACGGGGTCGGTGTTTTCCCTCTCCACGCAAACGGCGGGCCATCTCGCTCCAGAGAGGCCCTCACAACTATGTGTAGAATAATGACTTATACATTAAGTTGGAGAACCCCGCGAGAATCGTCTGCCAGATCGACAGGAGGGGAGGGAGAGGCCTTCCCTCGGACTGTCAGGTTGGCAGTCCCTGAGGGGCCAGGTCACTTGGCGAAGATGCCGCCATCACGCGTATCGCTGACCAACTTGACCCGAACATCACGGATCTCGAGGCGGGTCCCATCCGAAATCCAGAACACGAATCCGCCCGTGGCAGGTAAACGGGTGGTTTCTGGATCGAGCGATAATTCGGTTCCTGCATCACCATGTTGGAGCAGCACCGAATCGCCATGGACTTCCAACGTCACTTTCACCCAACGGTTCTTGGGGAACTCCTCCCCGAGTTCGAGCATCGGTGAGGTTTGTTCGGAGATCCCTCCCCTGCCAGGGCGCGACTGGCTCCTGGGAGAAATCCGTAAACTTCCCGTCTTCAGACTCAGTTCGAACTCACAAACGTAGTCCTCCCAGTGATTGGAGAAGACCCCCGTAAAGATGTCATTGCCACTGCGGTTATCTCCCACCATCACCCCGAACCCATCTCGTTCAACGACACGCCAGAGCGGAGATTGTCCGCTGTTGATGAGCGGCCGATCACTGCTGGTCACCCAGTTGTAAAGATTTGTTCGAGCCAGCAAGGAAGTCCATGGGACCGAATCGCGTAAATCTCTCCAGCGAAGTTCTCGTTCAGCTTTTTTGCGCTCAGCTTCGAGTCGACGTACCTCTGCAAGTTCTTGATCCTGGGCTTGTTCCCGGCTCAGTAGCATCGAGAGCCCCTCGCGCTGGATGGTCTTTACCAGTTCTTCCTTCATCCTCCAGACATCAGGTGCGTCGTCTTGAACTCGCTCGGGCAACGCCTCAATGATGGCGATGGCGATATCCTCGTATCCCTTTCGAGCATAGAGCCCCGCCTTGTCGGAGAGTTCGTCGAGACGCTTCATGTAACGAAACTGCTCCTTGGCATCTTTTCGTAGGTTGCGGAGTTCGGAGTGGAAGGAACCGACCAGAACAGAACTGGCTCCGTCGAAAATCTTTGGAAGATCGTCCAGCAATCCTGCAGCCGTTTCGAATTTTCCGTCACGAAAAGCTGTTCGAACATCTGCCTTGATGGTGGTCCAGGACTGTTCGGCACTGGTACGCCACTCATTCATCAGTTGCTCTCTGAGCATTCCAGCTTCCCGGCCCGCTTCGGTGTTTGCGTACTCGAGCAGGATGGCCGCGAGTCGATTGGCCGCCGCGATCCGATCAGTTGGATCTTCACCGTTGCTCTTCTCGACTCGATCAAGAGCCGCTCGGGCTTGATTTTCCCGAATTTCCTTGAGATCGACTTCCGGCTCCTGGGCCACTTGCGTCTCTTCCACTACCGGTGGCGGATCATCTCCCATGTAGATGAAACCAAGAACCACCAGAACCACCACTGCACTGCCACCGATGATGAACCAGGGCATACGGCTCTTTGCATCGGTACCCGTATCATCCGAACCATCGACACCGGTAAGAGCCGCTCTGCGGGCGAGTTTCTTGGCACCGTACTTACGGGTTGGTGCAGCAACGGGCCGACCTCGTTTGCTCGGTGCCGTCGGTGGCGAACTGGAAGCAGCGGCTGCTGAGGAGGATCCTGAGCCGGCAGCGGCTTGCTGAGCGGCCCTCAAAGCCGCTGCTTTCTTGGCTGCCATCTGCTGAGCCGCCTGCTGCACTGCCGC
>DCAA01000002.1:58229-85058 GCA_002311345.1 Planctomycetes bacterium UBA1146
GGCCTGCTGTGCTGCGGCCTGCTGCTTTGCGGCCTGCTGTGCTGCCGCTTGCTGTGCTGCGGCTTGCTGCGCTGCCGCTTGCTGCGCTGCGGCTTGCTGTGCTGCCGCTTGCTGCTGTGCGACTGAATCAGTCGCAGCAGTCTCCTGGGCTACCGGAGGAATTTCAGAATCGTGTGGTTTCGGTGCTCCAGGGACGCGAGGAGCGGGCACACGTCTCTTGGCGGGTGAACCTGCAGGTGTGGATTTCTTCCTGGGAACCGGAACTCGCCTCTTTTTCGGAGCGGATGAATCTCCCGATCCTTGTTCCGGATCGTCGGACATCACGATTCCTCGCTCCCGGCCATCTGCTCGCCGATCGCCGGACCCTGGTTGTCTCCATCTTTCTCGACGGGATAGATGACCTCGATCAGGTGCTGCAGTTGCTCCGGTGTCAGATGTCCCAGTTCCACCAGTACCTGACCCAGCAGTGGAACCGGTTTTTCCTCGTTGCGAAGACGTTCCTGGATCGTCAGTGCCTCGTAGAGTTGATGAGAATCAACAACCCCATGCTCGAGGGCTACCTCACCGAACAGCCGACGATAGCGATCAGGTTCCGTCACGAGCCGCGCCTTCCGAGATTCAACTAGATCTTCACCGATACAACCTGAATCAGCGAGCCTTCCGCCCGGAGAACCACCTGGAGTTCACTCCGTGAACAACTCAATGATCAGGGCCAGGAAGGATATCAGTCTGCCACACCGTCCGCCACCGCCGCATCCTGATCAGTCCTCCCCCACCAGCAGTTTCTGACCGCTGAAAAGGTTGATGCCTGGAACGCCTTCGACCCTCTCGAGCTCGTCTCTGATCTCGATGACCTTGCGCAAGCAAGTGAGTTTTTGCTCGACGGAACAGACCTTCGGTGCTTCGGAGGCCGGAGCTCTGCCCCATCGAAGTGGGATTCCCAGATTGGTATGAAAACTCCACAGTCGAGTTCCATCCGGTTCTCGGTGCACGGCAATTTCATGGATGAAGCCGGGGATCCTATCGAAAATCCGTTCGCGCCACAGGATCGCAGTGATCGAAAGAAGTTCACTGAACTCCGATCCGCTCATCGATTGGCCCGGGTCGAACCTGTGCAAGGATCCACGCTCCGGGAAGTACTCGGGAATCCGCCACGATTCGTCGAGGAAGTCACCTTCCTGAAAGTCGATCACCCTGCCCGCCCCATCGATCAGCAGCCAACCGCCTTCACAGCGAACTCCCACCGAAGGGCGAACAAACTCGCCCTCGAATCCAATTCCGTCAGCAATCCGCTCGATTCGCTGGACCCGAGCAATCCAAGGGTTTTTCAGCAATTCGACCCGCACCTGATCGCGCCACCGGAGCGACTCCAGTGAGACTCGCGCGGGAATCGAACGCAAGGAGTCAAGTTCCCCTCTGAAGTTGTGTGGACACCATGAGGGCAAGGTCCCGTGATCGATGGACCAGACTCCTCCTGCTCTGGCGAGGCGCTGGTCCACCTCGTCCTTGGCATAGACCAGAACTCCCCCCAGAGATGAAAGTACGATCAGAGGAAGAAGCCAGAGCAGTACCTCATTGGGGCGATTCGTCGGCTTCGCTATCACCTTGTTCTTTCCTCTCGTGTCCCAGCCAGGACCACCTCGAGATCGAGTTCCACATCATGCTGATCTCGAACCTCTTCACGCATCCGGTCGATCAGACGCTCGATATCGTCCGAGGTGGCCTTGCCATCGACGTTTTCGATGAAATTGGCATGTATTTTGGAAATCCTCGCCCCTCCGATCTGCAAGTCCGGCAAACCGCACTCGTCGATCATACGGCCTGCGCTCATCCCGGTGGGATTCTTGAAGATGCAGCCGCAGGTGCGGATATCGAAGGGTTGAGTGTCAATTTTTTTCTCCAGCAGACGCGCTGACTCTTTACGGAGTGTTTCGGGATCGACATCTGGCTGTAAGCGAATCCGAACCCGAGCGACAACCCGGTCACCGATTCCTGATTCCCTGTACCTCCAGTCGAGATCACGACCATCGCACCATTCCCGTATACCTCCCGGCTCGATCAACTCCACCTCACTGACCAGATCTCCGATCCCTCCACCCGAAGCACCCGCGTTTCCATACACCGCCCCGCCGATGGATCCCGGGATGCCGACGAAACTCTCGAGCCCCTGTAAGCCGAGATCATTGACCTCTCCCACGAGCGACTCCAGGTTCTGCCCCGCTGCTGCTTCGATGATTCCTCGCTCATGCTGCTCGTAACCTTTTAGTGACTTGGTATGGATCACCAGTCCCTCGAAGCCGGCATCATCAAAGAGCACGTTGGAACCGTATCCTAGCAGGAACGTGGGTTGCCCCTCGCGATGAGACCAATCGAGAAGTTGCTGCATATCCTCGATCGATTGCGGCCGAGCGTAGTAACTCGCCTTTCCTCCGATTCGGTACCAGCATTGGCCAGAGAGTGAGATTCCTTCTTCTAGTTTCAACCGATCACTCCAGAGCGGGAAATCTGATCGCCTATTTCATCATTGGTCCCGGCTCCGAGCGAAACAACGACATCTCCTGGCGAGATCAGTTCAGGAAGATCATAAATGGCCTGCTCGAATTCGCACAATCGTGCCGAAACACCTCGCCTTCTCAACTGATTCACAAGGTGCTGGCGGAGGTCATTCGGAAACTCTTTCTCATCTTCTCGCACCGAGTAAATGGGCAGGACAATCACCTCATCGGCCAGTCCGAAAGATCCGGCAAACTTCTCCAGAAACGTATCGAGACGCATCGCCTGATGGGGCTGGAAGAGAGCCCAGATCTTGCGATCCGGATACAGTTCTCTGGCGCCCTCCAGGGTGTACTGGATCTCCGTCGGATGATGGGCGTAATCCTCGTACCACTCGACCTCTTCGATCACCTGCCTCTTCTCGAAGCGACGCTTCACTCCCTGAAACTTTTCGATTCCGCGACGAATATCCTCCAACTCGATCCCGTGGGCCGCGGCCAACGCGGCTGCCGCCGTGGCGTTGAAAACCTCATGGGTCCCCGGTCTCATCAAGCGAGCTGCGAATCGGAAGGTTCCATCTTCGCTCAACTCGATGGTGCGAACACTTTTCGTGGTGTCGATCTGACCTCTCCAGCCGTCACCTTCGCCTATTCCGAAGTAAATCAGCCGCACATCCCCGGCTCCGTCGAGACGATCTGCAAGGTCTGCTGGGATCACCACCATGGAGCCCGCGTGGAACCTGCCGAGGTACTCACGAAAGGTCTCCTCGACATGGCCCTGATCGCTAAATGTCTCCGGATGATCAAGTTCGATGTTGGTGATGATCCCGGAACTCGGTTTCAGATTCAAAAAGGACTTCTGGAACTCGCAGGCCTCGACGATGAAATCCTCGCCATCTCCTCGCCGCCAGTTTCCGCCTATCGATTCGAGTTCTCCCCCGAGAATCACGGTGGGATCCCTGCCCGCCTCCAGGAATATGCTCGTCAGCAAGCCAGTCGTCGTGGTTTTGCCATGAGTTCCGGCGATCGCGATGGTCTTTCTCATCGCTGAAAGTCGCCCGAGGGCCTCGCTATACAACAGTGACGGAATGTTTCGTTCTTTCGCCGCAGTGATTTCTGGATTCGTGTCGGGTACTGCAAACGAACGGATCACCAGTTGCGCCTGCTTGGGAAGGTTACTCTCGTGGTGACCGTTGAAAAACGGAATGCCACGCTCACGAAAGAGTGGCTCGCGCGTATCTTCTTGATCACTGCCAGTGACGATATGTTTCCACGAATGGAGCAGCATGGCGAGCCCACTGGTCGCGCTTCCGCCGATACCGACGATGTGGATGTGATGCGGGAAGCCAGATTGATCGATCAACGCCCTTCCCCTCTCCGGCCTCTATCGCGAGGTGGAATCTTCAGACGCATCCCGATCCGAAGGTGATCCGGATTCGCAAGTAGATCCCGGTTGGCAGCCAAGATCAGGGTCCAGTCTTCGACACCGTAGTGCAGTCGTGCAATGGAAACCAACGTCTCTCCCTCTTCGACGATGTGAAGGGAAACCTGCTGCTCCATCGGAGACGATTCGCCCTGCCCACCAGTCGGCAGACGAATGATCTGCCCCTCGCGCAATCGTTCGGGGGAAACCTCGGGGTTGAGGGAGATGATCTCCGACATTCGCCGCGCGTCTCCGAGCACCTCCTTGGCGATCTTCCACATACTGTCACCGGGCCTGACCTTCCAGGATGCCAGGCCTGCACCATTTCCTCGGCCAATCGCAGTGATCGGAACAACCGCCTGATCAGCATCGGGATGTTGAACTTCGGATTGTGGATCCGCCGGCGCAGGGACAACCGGTTTCTGGAAGTCGGAAGCCAGTTGCACACCCTGACCAGATTCCGCCTGAGTCTCCTTCAGCAGTTGTCTCGCCTTTTCATCGAGGGAGAACCACGCGATCGAAACGGGCGACGTCTGGATATCGGAGGCATTCCCGAGCAGCGGATCGGAATCCGGAGACAGTCCCCTGCTGATGGCTAGCAGGCCGGCGATGAAGACCACGATGCAGATGGTCCAGCGCAATCTGTCCATCTTCATGCCATCACCTCCTCGTTACGTGTGCTGGTGCCGGTCGATTGCCCGGAAATCGTAGCAACTTTGACTCCGAGATGAACGGCGATCATCTCAGCGATCCGATACGCAGCATCCGGATGACCCAACGCTCTCGAATAACCCGCCATCTCTTCGAGTTTTCTCGTGTCCCGAAGCAGATTCTCTATGTCACCGGCTATCTGACGTGAATCCTCCGTTGCGACCACCGTGGCCGCTCCCATCTGCTCGAGATAGTGTGCGTTTTTCACCTGATGCTGATCACGGTGATACGGGTAGGGCCACAGCAGGGCCGGTCGCCCGACAGCGGTGAGTTCGGCGATGGTGGATCCTCCCGCCCGACCCAGCACCAGAGTTGCACTTGCCATCTCTCGAGCAGGATCATGCAGGAAGGGGCTCACGCGGGCTTCGACTCCGGCTTTTTCCCATGCCTTCCGCAAGTGATATGAACACGATGGAGAATCTGCGCAGATCACGTGCTCGTTCTTGGGCCCACAGACATGATGAACCCGAAATCGAACTGGTTGGTGGAAATGCCCAGCCACCTCCAGCAATAACTTGTTGATGTCGTTGGAACCTTGACTGCCACCGAAGATCAGCAACTGCGCTCTGTCACCGCCCGGTAACGGTGCAGGCTTGAATCCGCTTCTGAGTGGACAGCCCAGCACTACACTGCGAGATCGTAGTGAACGGGACGACTTTTCGAGCGGGAAACTCAAAAACACCTTACGCGCAGCAAAACTCAACAACCAATTGGCCAGGCCGATGACCCGATTCTGTTCCAGCAAGAACAACGGTTTGTTCTGGAAACGTGCTGCCATTCCCGGAGCAAAACCGGGCAGCGCACCGAGAGCCACAACGGCATCGATGCGCTCCTTCTTCAACAACCTGCACGCCGCGGGGATCCGGGTGAACGCACCGATTCGTCCCCCCTGCCCACTCCAGGGAGCCGACACCCGTTCGATTCCTGTATCCTCGAGCACTCGTTTTTCCATCGGCTTGCCATGATCGAGAAAAACTGGAATTGCAATTTCGAGTTCCCTCAGAGCCGTCGCGAGGGCAATTCCTGGAAATAGATGTCCTCCGGTGGCACCACCAGTTAGCAGGATTCTCTTCATCTCGATGTCAGTTCCTCTCGGCCGCGACTTCGCGATATCGCCAGCAACACTCCCGTCATTCCCATGAACACGACCAGGCCGGTGGAACCATGGGAGAAGAAAGGCAACGGAATCCCTTTGGTCGGAGCCAATGCCAGATTCACCATCATGTTGAAGGCCGCCTGTGCTGTGATGGCAAGAGTCAAGACCCGCGCCAGGCATGCGAGGTCCTGATCTTCAACCCTCTTCGACAATCGCCAACCGGCGACCAGGATCAACATATAAAGGGCGATCAGCCCCAGAACTCCGATGAAGCCAGTTTCCTCGGCAAAAACCGCGAAGATGAAGTCGCTGTACTCCGAGGGAAGGTAGAGATTCTTGCTGGTGGCAAGTCCAACCCCTTTGCCGGTAACTCCACCGCTGCCGACTGCCTGCAGTGCGGTCCAGACCTGCGGAACATCCTGCGGTGAAAACATCGCCATGAATCGTTCCTGCATCTCGGGCCATCGGTCTTTCACTTTGAAATAGAAGAGGGGTAATACCAGTGCAATCCACACGAGGAAGAATCTGTGCAGCACCTCTTCCCAGCGCAGCAGCGGAACGACACCGAGAACCAGGATGAACAGCGCGGTACCGAAATCCGGCTGATAAAAAGTAACCAGTACGGGAATCCCGACCAACCCTGTCGCCAGACAGATTCCCCTCCAGATGGTCATCTCACGGCCTTTTTTTCTGTCGAAGCGCCAGATTCCAGTCAAAGCGATGGTCGCAAGGGGTACGGTGAACTTCGCCATTTCCGATGGCTGGAAACGAAATCCCATCTCGAGCCAGCGGTTGGCATCATTGACCCGAACTCCCAGCGGCGTGAAGATCGATGCCAACAGCAAGAGGGTGACTCCGAACCACAGCGGGATGGCTCCCACCTCGAACCACCGACGCGGAGGAACACAGGCTCCGACCACCAGGAATACACCTCCGAGTAGATAACCCTTCAACTGACCACGCCACAACCCGGTCGGATCTCCTTCGGTGATCAGTGATCGGTAAGAAGATGCGCTGTAGAGACTGAAACAACCGATAGCCAGCAGGATCACAACGGCTGCGAGGATTCTCATCCCCTCGGGACCAGGATCCAATAAACGTGCATTCTGACGCTGATTCGTGACAGGGATGCCCGGCGAGATCAGGAGACTGCTCCTTCCTCATGGAGTTGTTGCTCGACCAGTTGTGCCAGTAGTTCGAACTGTTCCAGGCGCGATGCCTTGAACAGGATCCGATCCCCCGATCGCAATTCTTCTGTCACGACTCGTGCTCCCACTTCTCCATCTTCGATGAAAATCGACTCGCAACCGGCTGCCCTCACTCCCTGGTCGATCCATTCAGCAGCTCTGCCACGGACGAAGACGACATCGACTCCCGATTCGATGCAGTGACGTCCTGCCTCGACGTGGAAGCGTTGCTCGTCTTCTCCCAGTTCTTCCATCGTTCCGATGACTGCCAGTTTTCTGGATGCCTTGGATCGACCCAGATCATCGACGGCCGCCGCGAGTGCGCACGGACTCGAGTTGTAACAATCGAGAATCATCTCGATTCCGTTGACGGTTCGCACTTCATGTCGCCACCGGGGCAACTGAATCCGAGTCGCTCCCTCGATCAACTGTTCGGGGTCATCAACGATCTCGAGTGCCATCGCCAGCGCGGACTCGAGACAACGAAGCACCCAATCAGAGGAATGAGACCAGGGCAAAATGAACTCCCGTTTCCGAAACCGATCCAGCACCACAACACCTCGAGATTCATCTCTACGAATTTCGAGATCTCCACCGGGACCGGTCCAGCGGTAGCCATCTATCTGCTGCAAAGTTCCCCGACACTCCACCGGAGCCCACAATCCATCTCCGTTGATATGATCGAACAACGAGAACTTCTCGCGTTGAACTCCGTCGAGCGATTCCAGCCCCTGCAGGTGAGTCTCCGCAACGGAAGTGATCACCCCGTAGCGAGCTCGGGCAATCCGCGCGAGATCGGCTATTTCTCCGGGGGTATTGGTTCCTAGCTCGAGGATCAAGATCTCCGTCCCGGGTGGTGCTTCGAGAATGGTGATCGGGACTCCGAGATGGTTGTTGAAGGAACCGCGCGGCGAATGCACCTGCCGCGTCTCACCCAGCAGGGAGCGGAGAATCGCGCAGGTGGTGGTCTTTCCGACACTTCCCGTGACCGCGATCGCCGTCACGGTGGTTTCTTCCTGACGGCGAATCTCACTGGCGAGGGACTGCAGTGCGAGGGCGACATCGTCGACCTCGAGTGCGGCTCCCTTGTGTCTGGCCGAATACCGTGGCTCCGAAACGACTGCTGCGGCACCTTTCTCGAGAGCATCTTGTGCATGATCGATGCCGTGACAGTTTTCCCCGGCAAGAGCGAAAAAGAGCGCTCCCGCGGTCGCATTGCGACTGTCGATCACCGCTCCATCGATCGGTGAGGTTTGTTCACCGCGGACGATATTCGCCCCCATCCATCGTGCCACTTCGGCCAAAGAGCGTTCCTTCATCGGGTCAACTCTCCCTCTCGCTCATGACTCTGTGCGATGAGTTCGCGCACCACGTCACAATCATTGAACGGAAACTTGTGACCATCGATCTCCTGGGTCGCTTCATGACCCTTGCCCGCGATGATCAGAACGTCATTCTCTTCCAGGGCATCGAGTGCATTCGAGATGGCCTTGCGACGATCGACTTCCTTGCGCACCAACTGATGCACCCCGATCCCTTCGCTGATCTGATGGATGATGCACTCGGGATCTTCGGACCGTGGGTTGTCACTGGTCACGAACAACTCGTCGGCATACCTGGCCACCGCAGCGCCCATCAACGGCCGTTTTCCGCGATCGCGATCGCCGCCACAGCCAAACAGCACCAGCAATCTCCCACTCACCATCGGCCGGATCGATTGCAACACCTGCTCGATCGCCTCCGGCGTATGGGCAAAGTCGATGAAGATCTTTCCCGGACCCCCTTCGACCGCTTCAAGACGCCCGGGAACACTCGCCGCGCTCTCGATCCCCTCGACGATATGCGCCTCGGAGATCCCACAAGCATCGGCCAAAGCGATGGCGCATAGCGCGTTGGAAACGTTGTAGGTTCCCGGCTGCCGGATGTGGATCTCCCGCTCGAAGCTCTTCAACCGAATTCGTGCGACGGTTCCGGACAGGGTCGATTCCAGCACTTCCGCAGTCACTTCATCGATTTCACCCTCGGGAGCTGCAACGAGATAACCGAAGCACCCGGTTTTTTGTTTTTCTACTGGGTGAAGAAAAGGAGCGCCGTCATTGCACAGTTCGCGCAATCGGAGCTTGGTGGCGTGGTACTCTTCGATACTGTTGTGGTAATCGAGGTGATCTCTGCCCAGCGTCGTGATGGCGGCACCCTCGAGGGGAACCCCTGCCACCCGATGCTGATCGATGGCGTGGGAGGAAACCTCGAGCACCATGTCGGTGCCTCCCGCCGCATGATGGCAAGCCAGAGCATCCGCAATCTCTGCAGGCGATTCGGTCGTCGCCCGAGCTGCTTCTCTGCTGGAGCCGATACAGTTCTCCACCGTCGTCATCCAGCCGACGACTCCGCCGGCGGTTTTCAGAATTGAGGAAAGGTACTGCACCGTGGTGCTCTTACCATTGGTCCCTGTGATGCCGAAGACCCTCAATTTCCCGGCGGGTGAACCAGCGCCGGCTTGCTCGAGCAGTGCCAGCGAAAGACGAGCGTCATCTACTTGCCACCAGCAGATACTGCTATCGAAATCGACAGGAGGTTCGGTCTCGGTGACGATGCACTGCACCCCCATCTCGATCGCTTCAGGAATCTTCTGGGTCGCATCGAAGTCATCTCCGCAGATCGCCACGAACAGATCGGCGGGCAACTCTCGATGGTCACTGGAAATCGAGCAGATCGATTGCGGACAAGAGCCGATCTTCGGTGCGCCCAGGATCTCGTTGATCAGTTGCTGATCTAGCCTGGACCTCAGTTCCCTTCCCCGTGATTCCATCGATCTGGTTCCCCCTCCCCCTGATCGTCAATATTAGATCTCGGCCCGTTCGCTAGACTATCGGCCCTCGGAAGCCTGTCCAAGCCTCGAACCCGTGACGGCTCTTTTTGGGCGCCGAGGTCGACGATCTTCAACACCTGCTCGAGACGTTGCTGAACCCGGTTCACCTTGCTGTGTAGAACCGACTCGAGGATCTCCCTGACGGCAGGGGCTGCCGATCTCGAGGCGTAGTAGAGGTAGTCGTGGGTAGCAGGTTCCTCCACCACTACCATGGCAATCCGCTCGGGATCCTGCCACGGCGCAAAGCCGACGAAACTGGAGACGTAGCGGTCCTCACTGTATCCACCCGCGATAGCCACCTTGGCAGTGCCGGTCTTGCCGGCCATCTCGATGGTTCCCAGCACACCCTTGGCGGTGCCCTTGAGCACAACCTCTCTCATCACATGGCGAACCGTGTAGGCAATCGTTTCATCGGTAACTCTGACAGGCTGGATCTGCTCGAGCCGATCCGTATCGATACGTAGGATGTGAGGCCTTATCAATTGACCGCCGTTTGCGATGGCACAATAGGCGCGGATGAGTTGCAGTGGTGTCACCTGGATCTCGTATCCGAAAGAAGCCGAGGTCAGGGTGTACCAGCTCCAGCGATCGAGTGGCTTGACAAATCCCGTCTCTTCACGACCCAGATCGATGCCTGTTTTCTCGCCGAGTCCAAACTTGCGCAGGATTCCATGCACTCTCTTGTCGCCGAGTTTCAATCCGATATCGACGATGCCTATGTTGCTCGATTCGACAACCGCCCCTCTCACGGTGCGATCCCTCAGCAGATGACTATCGGTGAAGGTCCTCGACTTTCCGGAAAACCGCTGACTCTTGGCCCGAACATCGACCGGATCGTCGAGGTTCATACCCGCTTCGAGGGCCGCGGTGAGCAAGAATGGCTTCACCACCGATCCGGGTTCCATGGTCATCAGCAGCCAGCGTAGCATCTTGGGAAATGCCTCGGATTCACGTTTGCTGTTGTAGAGCGCCTGTAATTCACCACGTAGCAGGCCAGGATAGGTAGCGATGGCGAGGATCTCTCCGGTTCGAGGATCCATCACGATTCCACTGACACTGCGAGCCTCGGTATCAATGTAGGTATCGGCCAGAACCGACTCGAGAATTGCCTGTTCCTGGATCCCGATGGTGAGGTGAAGGTCCTCGCCATGGATCCGCGGAACCGCCTGGGATGCCTCCCGAAGAGGACGACCCGAGATGTCGGTCTGCTGACGACGAAGCCCCCGTCGCTCCAGCAGCAGATGGTTGTATTCCAGTTCTATCCCGTGGAGACCGATCTTTCGATCACCCCTCAGTTCCCCGATCACCAGCGTTCCCGTATCGCCATGAGGATACTGACGGGTGACGATCGGTTCGAGAGCAGGGATGACAGGACGACCCAGTTCCCGATGGAGTTCTGCTTTCCCTTCCAGAAAATCCAGTTTCTCTCGACCCGCCTTGACGGTCCCGATGTAGAGATACTGATTGAGCGAGCGACGCTCTCGTTTCTCCACACTTTTGTTGAAGTGCAGGATCTCGTCGTTGCGACTCGCAACCTCGAGTATCTTGCTGGCGACTTCTTCAGCAGGCCCTGCAAGTTGCAACCCTGGAAGCAGCAGAGTTTTCTCGATGACACGTTCCAGAGCGGAAATCGAATCTATCCCACCGGTCCTCTCTTCACGGACGAGGGACGCAGAAT
This sequence comes from Planctomycetes bacterium UBA1146, assembly GCA_002311345.1. Taxonomy (GTDB): domain Bacteria; phylum Planctomycetota; class UBA8108; order UBA1146; family UBA1146; genus UBA1146. The sequence goes on from DCAA01000002.1 coordinate 69,686, forward strand.
AAGGATCGAACCCAACTTTCCACGACAGGCGGTCTTCGGCCAAAACGATGCCCTGGCGGTCGTAGATTTTTCCTCGAGACGCCTGCGACCAGTTGCTGCGTGCCTGTGCGGTCGACTGAATCGTTCTCCAGTGTTCGGAATCGACCAGTTGCATCCATCCGCTGCGCAGGAGCACCGCCAGAAAAGCGGTACCGACCAAGATGAAAATCACAGCGATGATGATCTCACCGTCGGAACGAGCTTTCTCTGGGGTTTTCTCGCGTACAGAAGAGATCGCTGCAGGATTCCAGATCAATCTCCGTACCCTTCTTCCACCCCCAGGTGCTCCGTGAGGGGCAACGGTGATTCACTACGGTTGCGATCGCCCTCGAAGGAGGGGGCCATCACGGCTGAAGGGGTCTCTTCATCGAGGACCATCCCAGATTCGCTCCAGGTGATGCTGACCAGACGAGTTTGATAGCGAGTTCTCGCCGAGGAGAGATCCTGTCGGATGCGGCTCAGTTGTTCCTGCTGCTTTTCGATCCCGTGACGCAGACGAATTTGCAGGGACCCATCGAGTGCCAGATCGAAGCCCAGCACGAACAGACACGCCGTCAACAGAGCCACGCGAAAGGTGTTCATCGATCTACTCCCAGCCTGCAGATGATCCGCATCCTCGCGGATCGAGAACGTGGATTTCTGCTCACTTCTTTCATCGAAGGTCGTACAGGTCGAGGTGTCACGAGACGGTGGTCTCCCTCCTGGGTGAGGGTCCGAAAAGTTGCCTTCACCTTTCGATCTTCGAGCGAGTGATAGGAGATGACCGCCAGTCTTCCTCCCGGAGAGAGTAGACTTCCAACGCGATCGAGAAGATGTTGCAGAGCTTCCAGTTCACCATTGACGGCGATGCGAAGAGCCTGAAAGGTGCGAGTCGCGGCATCGACTTTACTGTCGCTCTTGTTCGGGACAGTAGCCCGGATCACCGATGCAAGGCGACCTGTCGTGCGGATCGGTTGCTCGGCTCGCGCGCGAATGATCGCTGCAGCGATCCTGCGAGCATGACGGTCCTCACCCAATTCTGTGATCAAGGTCACGAGCTGTCCTTCCGTAAGCCCTTCGAGCAATTGCGCAGCGGTTCCCTCTCGGGTCGGGTCCATGCGCATGTCGAGTGGACCGTCATTGCGAAAAGAGAAGCCCCTTTCCGGGACATCCAGTTGCGGCGAAGACACCCCAAGATCTGCCAGTACCAGATCCCAGGTGCCACTTCCGATACTCTCCTTGAGACCGGGAAGGTCTCCAAAGTTGCCATGAACCAGTTCGGTTCGATCGGCGGGCAGCAGTTCGACTGCATGAGCGAGGGCATCGGGATCACGGTCGACCCCGACCAACCGGCCATCGGGAGCGGTCTTCTTGAGAATCTCGAGGGCGTGCCCACCCCTGCCGATGGTCAGATCGAGCAAATTTTCGCCAGCCCTGGGATCCAGTCCCTGAACCACTTCGTCCCGTAGGACCGGAATGTGTCGATTCATCCGCCATGCTCCGGTTCCTCAGGCAGGGTCCGGCAGCGGTGCAATCGCCCGGGCAAATGCACGTGCTCGCGCCGCTAAATGAAGTTCTCGAGAAAACCGGACACCCTGCGCCCCACGTTGCTGAGCCCTCTGAAGTCGTTCCCACAACTGGTCGATATCCCGAAGAACCGATTCCGGGGCATGGTCCAGCGGACGCCCCGTCTGAATGTATTCACGAACCCTCTGGATGACCAACTTTTGTGACCTTTCCGGATCCACATGCTGTTCGATCAAAGAGATCATTCGCTTCCCCCTGTTTCCCCATTACCCGGTGACCCATTCCCCATGAGTGACCGGAGGCCTAGTTTCATCCTCGGATTGCTTTCTCCCGAGGAACATCTGCATCCTCTCTGCGTAAGCTCCGTGCTCTTCCAGGAACAATCCCAAACGCTCCCGGTATGTATCTCTGTCTTCCTCTCTCTGGCGCCACAGTTCGGCATCCCAGATCTCGATCCGGTCGAAACAACCGACCAGGACCAGGTCCCTGTCGAGTTGCGCCCACTTTCTTAACCGGTCGCTCAGAAGCACCCGCCCCTGACGATCGGGAGCCAGGTCTTCTGCCTGGCCGAAGAAATCTCGCTGTAATTCGTGGAGTTCTGAAGAACCGCGCTCGAAACGGCGCATATCGTCGGTAATCCGCTCCCACTCCGCCTGGGTGTAGATCCACAAGCAGGGAGTGGTTCCGGCGGTGGCAACAAAGCCCTCTCCATCGACACGAGGATCGACCTTCGAACGCAGACGAGAGGGGACGATGACGCGTCCCTTATCGTCGAGCGTGAGTCCGAACTGCCCCATGAAGTGAGCTGCCATAGCGATCTCCACCTTTGATCTCCGCGACCCGGTAGGCTGCTGGCGCTGACTCGACCCGGCCTTGCGCGCCCCAACCCTCCAAGTGCCTCCACTTAGCCCCACTTTATGGGCACTTTTCTCCAACACAAGTCACTGCTTTTCACAGGTTCTTATTCTCAAAGGGTTTGCAGCAGTTACCTACAACCAGTGCGGTCTACACTTCAGACCACCCCCGTATCTTGTGGATCACACCCCAAATAAAAATTCAAATCGCAACAAGTAGCTCGTGGACGCCTTGAAGGGCAAGTCGGTGGCTCAGAAGCGTGATCTTGTCGGTGCAGCGCATCGGCACTGTGAGACTGAATTGAAGATCAGGTGGGGCAATGTGGGGAGAAAGAGGAAGCGACAGTGAACTCAGCAGCGGTGATCGCAGGCGAGAACGACCGCCCGGATGCCACGGGGTGGAGCGAAGGCGTGTGCGGCTGCAGCGCCGGATCAGATGGTTCTAGCCGAACAGTTGCTCGAAATCGGCAATCGCCTGCTCCAGCACCTGGGAGTCGATTCTGGGCACGGGTACACGGTGCGAATTGCCACCCCTTTCCCGCACCACCAGATGATCCCCCTGATGCTGTTCCCAGCGCAGCACCCGTTTTCGGACCAGGAACAACGCCAGCAGGTAGGCTAGCCACTCTCGATCAGCCTGTTTGGAGACGCGCAGCCCTGTGGTGGTCGAAGATGCCACCTCTGGTGGCTCTGATGGCTTCTGGCGGTCATCGTCAGCGGGCTGCTGTGTTTTCGATTCGGTCGACTCGACCTCGAGCAGGGACAGAAAAGTGGCCTGAAGGGAGGCGAGGTTGACGATCCTGCGCGGAGGATCGTTCGGAGCCGGTACCGAGGTCTTCCAGCGGGCGTAGTGCTGCCCTTGTTCGAGAGAGTCGATGCAGGACTCGCAGTGATCCTGACGGCAAAAGAACGCGGCTACGCTGTCGGGCTCGGTCGGTTCCTTGTCAGTGGCTCGTAAAACGGTCCAGAATGGGGTTCCGTGGACGATCTCCTGCTGGCAGCCATGGCAACAGCGCCGAGATCCGTCGACGCTCCACCGACCACCGCCAGCGACTCGCTGCTGCTCCTCCTGGAGCCGAGCATAGGCGGGGCGGACGCCTGCTGAGGAGTCATTCGGTTGTTCGGGTCGATCGTCGATCGAATTCAAGGAAACCTCTTTCCACGGTGAGGATCACATCCTCTGCAGTGGGCATCAAGTCTCCGTGGGGCTTGCCCGTACCCGTATTGAGGCCTACAACCGGATGCCCGGAAACACCATTGAGGGTTCGAGATATGCTTGGGGAGGATCCTTGTCCAAAGTAGCCCAGAAGTTCTGCCACCTTCACGTCCACAGTCACTACAGCCTCCTCGACGGAGTCAATACCATTCCGGCACTCGTGCGCGCGGCCCGAGATCACGGCATGAAATCGCTGGCATTGACCGATCATGGAAACATGTTTGGCGCGGTCGAATTTCACCACGCCTGCCTCAAGGGAGGCATCAAGCCGATCATCGGGATCGAGGCTTACATCACCGATGGCAGTCGCAAGGAAAGAAAACGTGAGCGGGGTAAGCAGCATGCTTTCCATCTCTTGCTGCTGGCCGAGAACGAAACCGGATACCACAACCTGCTGCAACTCACCAGCGCCGCATACACCGAAGGCTTTTATTATAAACCGCGGATCGATCATGAGCTTCTGCGTCAGCACTCCGATGGCATCATCGCAACCTCCGCCTGCCTCTCTGGAGAAGTAAACCGTGCGCTTCTGCACGGTGATGCTGAAAAAGCAGAAGAATGCGCGCGTCGTTACATCGATATCTTCGCTCCTGGTCGATTTTTCATGGAGGTACAAGATCACGGCCTTATCGAACAAAAGAAAATCCTCGAGCGAGCTCCAGAACTGGCACAGAGACTGGGCGTGCCCGTCATCGCGACCAATGATGTCCATTACCTGACCAAGGAGGACTCCGAGGCTCATGAAGTTCACCTGTGCATCAACACTGGCAAACAGATCGATGACGAGGATCGGATGGTGTTCGAATCGGACGCTTTCTACCTTCGCAGTGGCGAAGAGATGGCCCAGCTCTTCGCTGACTATCCTGAATACGTATCCAATACCGATGAAATCGCAGCGATGGTCGATTTCGAGATCAAGACGGGGAAAACCTATCTGCCGATCTTCTTCGAAAAAGAGGACATGGTCGCAGGAATGGCACCATCTGCTTCTGAACAGATCGAACAGACCAACGAGGCTCGATTCAGGCAACTGGTCGAGGACGGCTATTGTCGCCTCTACCCCGATCCCCCCGAGGGTGCACGAGCACGACTCGATTACGAAATTTCGGTGATCATCGAGATGGGATTCGTCTCGTACTTCCTGATCGTGTGGGATTTCTGCCGCTACGCTCGTGACCAGCAGATTCCTGTCGGTCCCGGTCGTGGTTCCGCAGTGGGCTCGATCGTTTCCTACTGCCTCGGAATCACCAGTCTCTGCCCGCTCAAGTACGATCTGATCTTCGAGAGGTTCCTCAACTCCGACCGCATCTCTCTGCCAGATATCGACATCGACTTCTGCATGGAGGGTAGAGAAAAGGTCATCGAGTATGTTCGAGAAAAGTACGGCAACGATCGAGTATGCCAGATCGTCACCTTCGGAACGATGGCTGCCAAGGCCGTCATCCGAGATGTGGGACGGGTCCTGAAGATCCCCCTGAGCGAAATCGATCAACTGGCCAAGAAGGTACCCGATGTCCTCGGCATCAAACTGGAGGAGGCACTTCTCAAGGAACCCTACCTGGCAGCGGCAGCGAAAGATCCTCGATACCAGAAATTGTTCGAGGTCGGCCAGAAACTGGAGGGGCTGAACCGCCACTGCTCGACTCATGCTGCAGGGCTGGTAATTGCCGACAGACCCCTGACTGATCTGATTCCGCTGGCACGAAACGGTGACGACATCGTCACCCAGTACCCGATGGAGGTGCTCGAGCAGCTGGGGCTACTGAAGGTGGACTTCCTCGGCCTGCGCTACCTCACCATCATCGATCGAGCCTGTCGAATCATCGAACAGCAGGGGACCAAGATCGATATCGATCAAGTGCCTCTCGATGACAAAGCCACCTTCAAAATGTTTTGCCACGGTGAGACCCACGGGATCTTCCAGCTGGAGAGCTCGGGAATGCGCGAACTTCTGCGCAACCTGAAACCGGATCGGTTCGAGGACGTGATCGCGGTACTGGCTCTCTACAGGCCAGGCCCACTCGGATCCGGTATGCACAATCTGTACTGCGACCGCAAACACGGCCGTGAGAAGATCGAATACCTACATCCGGCCCTGGAACCGATCCTCAACAGCACCAATGGCGTCATCCTTTATCAGGAGCAGGTGATGAAGATCGCACACGCGATTGCCGGATTTTCGATGAATGACGCCGACAACCTGCGCAAGGCGATGGGTAAGAAGAAGATCAAACTGATGAAGCGCTACCGCGACCAGTTCGTCGAGGGGGCAGGGGAAAAAAGTGGTATCCCCGAAAAAGATGCTGGATCGATCTTCGATCAAATCGAACAATTCGCGAAGTATGGTTTCAACCGATCTCATTCTGCGGCATACGCGATGATCTCCTACCAGACCGGTTACCTGAAGGCGAACTACCCTGAAGCGTTTCTGGCTGCGGTGATGTCCTGCTACATCTCGACGGTCGACACCATGGTCACCTATCTCGATGAGTGCAAGAGAATGGGAATCGAAGTGATTCCACCCCATGTGAACGAATCGACCAGTAACTTTTCCCTCAAGGGGAACAAGATCGTCTATGGACTCGTTGCTCTGAAGGGAGTCGGGGAACGGGCCATCGATGCGATCGTGGCAGAGAGGGAGTCCGGTGGACCCTACAAATCCCTCTTTGACCTCACCTCGAGAGTCGAGCCGGAACTGGTCAACAAGACCGTTGTCGAACAACTGGTGAGCGGTGGCGCATTCGATGGCCTGGGTCCAGAAAGGTCGCGGATCCATGCCGCCGTCAAGGATGCCATGGAGGAAGGAAAGAGAGTCCATGCCGAGCGTAGGGCAGGACAACTGTCCCTGTTCGGGTCCGACTCGGTCCCCACGGTACAGGAACAGTGGCCCGCCGTCCCTTCCTGGAGCGACAACGAGAAACTCACCCGGGAAAAGGCAGCGCTGGGGTTCTACCTCAGTGGTCACCCGCTCGAACGGATCGAATCGCAGATCGCTCCGTTGAGAAGCCACTTGCTGGCTGATCTAGCCGCAAAGGATGATCAGAAACCAGTCACCCTGGCGGTGATGATTTCAAAGATCCGAAAACGTCAGACGAAGCGCGGAAAGGCGATGGCCATCTTGAGCGTTGATGACCGTAGTGGGTCGATCGAGGCGGTCGTTTTTCCGTCCGTCTTCGAGAAGACTTCCGGGTTCCTGGAGGAGGAGCAGGTCGTGATCATCCAGGGGATCGCCGAGATCTCCCAGGAAGATAAGGATGGTGGGAGCAATCGCAGCCAGATCCGCGTCAACAAAATCATTCCATACGAAAGTGCATCGGAAACTCTCGCCCGGCAGATCGGCATCGTGTTTCCTGCGGGAGCCGACGAGAATCTGCTGTTTCAGACCAAGGAGATCCTGAAACGAAGCCCGGGCAAATTGCCAGTGACGCTGATCTTCGATGAACACGGGCCCGATATGTGGCGAGTCCCCTGCGGAGACAAAATCCGGGTTTCCGCCAGTCAGCAATTGATGACAGAAATCCGCGAGTTGCTCGGAGACGATTCGGTCAAGATGGAAATCCATACCCCAACGGAGCAGAGATGAGGAAGAGCCCACTGGCTCTCGATCTGGCTCTGTTCGAAAATAATCTGCACAAGATCCAACAGCGGGCTACTGAACTTTCACCTGGTGAAACGGATCCACCCGGGATCGTAACTGTCACCAAGTACCTGTCACGTCCAGACGCACGACGACTCCTCGAAGCAGGACACTCACCCCTTGGAGAGAACCGATCTGACGAACTGGAGGACAAGACCGACCCCGGTCAAGACCCTGGCAGTTGGCATTTCATCGGCCACCTCCAGCGCAACAAGATTCGTAGCGTCATTCCCAGGATTTCACTGCTTCACTCGCTCGATTCGGAGAAACTCGCCAGATCCATCGACACCTGGGTCGAAGATCACCTCGACTCTCCCCTCAGCGTGTTGGTTCAGATCAACATCGCTGCCCAGAAGCAAAAAACGGGGCTCGATCCACTCGGTGCAGAAGATACGATCCTCTCATGGGTGGAGCAGTTTTCCTCTCTTCGTTTCGAAGGGCTGATGACGATGGCTCCTGACTGGGATGCCGAGGAGTCCCGCACCATCTTTCGGACGCTGAGAAAACTGCTGCTGTCGATTCGAGATCGACTCCCTGGCGCCAGTTCGGACCGATTCAGGCATCTCTCGATGGGAATGTCTGGCGACTGGGAAGTGGCTGCTGAGGAAGGAGCAACCCTGCTGAGGATCGGAACCGCACTCTTCCGAGAAACCGAGGAGAATTCCTGATGCCGCGCATCATCGCCGAAAAAGGGCCCGACAGGGGCAGCTCCTGGTCGATCCGTGAGGAGGGAGTGCTTCTCATCGGTCGCGACGGCGGTGCGCAGATCGCTCTACGTGACGAGGAAACGAGTCGACGTCACTGCCAGCTGGAGTTCAGATCTGGACAGTGGTTGATCCGCGATCTCGATAGCACCAACGGGGTCATCGTCAACGGTGAAGAGATCAGCGGACCGACGGTGCTCAAGCACAATGATCACATCGAGGTGGGGATCTCGTATCTGACCTTTCTGTCCGATGACGATCCGCTCCTGGGTGCCGAGATCGGAGGCTGCCGGATCGAGCAGAGAATCGGGCGAGGAGGCATGGGAACGGTATACCGGGCCCGACAGAAGTCGCTCGATCGTCCAGTGGCCCTCAAGATCCTGTCGGAGAAGTACACCAGTAATCGACAGTTCATCGACCTCTTCATCCGTGAAGCCCGTGCTGCCGGTCGTCTTAGCCACCCCCACATCGTTCAGGTTTACGACGTGGGAAACGAACTCAACCAGCACTTCTTCACCATGGAACTGGTCGCCGGCGGAAGCGTCGAAAAGATCATCGATGAAATCGGAGCCATCGAGATAGATCAGGCGCTGCGCTATGCCAGAGATGCCGCCCGTGGCCTCGAGTATGCAGAGAAGCAGGGGATCGTCCATCGCGATATCAAACCTGGCAACCTGATGATCGCCACCGGCGGTGCCGTCAAGATCGGAGACCTGGGAATCGCCCGCAACACCGATGAACGCGGAGTTGCCTATCAGAAAGATGGAGTCAGTGGATCCCCCCACTACATCGCTCCGGAGCAGGCGCGGGGGGAAGCCATCGATCAGCGGGCAGACATCTACTCACTGGGAGCCACCCTCTTTCATTGCCTTGCCGGTCGAACTCCCTACCGAGGGGCAGGGGCCCGGGAGGTGATCCTCAAACAGATCGAGGCAAAGGCTCCCCCTTCCCTTTCGAATGTATCTCCGGGGACTCCACCCGAGGTGTGCGATCTGGTCGAGAGGATGATGTCCCCGAAGCCGGAAGATCGGCCACACAATGCGCGGATTCTCGGTGAGGAACTGGATCTACTCATCTCCACATTCGGATCACGCACCGGGGACGAACCTGACGCAGGAAATGCGCGCTGGTGGCGAGCCGCCCTGTACCTGTTGATCCTGCTGGTGGTGGTCAGTTCGATCTCTCTCTACCTCCTCGATCGCAAAGAAACTCTCGAACGGTCCCAGCAGAGGACACAAGAACGTACCAGTGAGATTTCCGGCCTTCTCGAACTCGCTGAATCGGCCGTCAACCGGGGAGAACCGGATTCTGCAGAGGCGATCCTGCTATCTCTGGAGATGGTTCCCGACCAGCTCGATGGACGGATCCAGGATCTCGAAAATGCCATCGCGAAAGAACGCCGACGTATCGATTCCCTGTCCCGGGAAGAAGCGGCGCGCAGCGCACTGGCCGAGATCCTTTCATCCAGCGAGACCACCATCCCACCGCAACAGAAACTCGAAAAACTTCGTGAACTGGTCAAAACCCATGAGGGAACCCGCGCTGCCCAGAGAGCCGCACAGAAGATCGGCGAACTGGAACAACTGGTGACCACACAGAAAGAGAAAGAACGCAGAGCCAAGGTCGCCTGGGAGCAAGCGCTGGCAAGGGCTGAAGGATGGCGATCTGCTCGTAATCCGGCACGAGCACGCGAAGAAGCTCTTGCCCTCTCCGATGAATTCGCAGGCACCAGTTCTTGGTCGCTGAGGAATCAATTCCTGAAGAAACTGGAAGAAGAGGCGGCTCAACTGTGGGCCGAGGCGCGGGCAGAAGTGAATGTTCTGCTGCGAGAGGGACGGATCGCACAAGCCGACGACGTCATCGACGGAGTGGTCTCGAGGGCGCTTCTGCCGACCACCCGGGATCTCGAATCGCTTCTCAGAGACGAGGTCAAGCGTGCCCGCATCCACACCGATGCGACCAGTACGCCGAAGGTCGGACCCGTCGTCAGGGAGGGCTGGGATCGCTGGAACGAGAGTTTCTCCGGAAAAGAAGCGATCGAGGTGCTACAAGACTCCGCCCTTCGAGATGGCTTACCCGAGGCGGCGATGAAGAGCATCGACCGTCATGTCCATTTCCTCCAGGAATTTGACGGCAAACTGCGATTGTGGTCGGGAATTGACCTCCCCTATCGCAGCAAGCGGACCCTGGAAACCAGTTCATCCGGCACCATCCAGGCTCCTCAGGTGAGAATCGACAAGGATCGGATCACCTACCGGGAATCCTCCACCGAGGTGGGACGTTACCTCTTGTGGAAGGAAGTGACGCCCGGCGGACGACTCGATTTGCTGATCGAGGCCGGTCCCCCCCAAGTCCTCGTCAAACACGTCATCGCGCTGCTGGAGTGGAGTGGAAGAGCGGAAGAGGCTGCCGGTCTCTGGGCGCTTCTGGAACAGAAAGCCCGCCTGGAGACCCAAGCATTGCTGAGGGATACTCGCGATTCGGATTGAAGGGGAACCGTGTCGTCCTATACTCCCGTCGCACTGGTGCAGACCGAACGAGGCGTCGAGTTACCGGTCCGGGCCATCCCCGGTGCCTCCCGAAATGAAATTGGTGGGAGTCGAGAAGGAGCCCTGCTGGTGCGGATCACCACGGCTCCCGAGAAGGGAAAGGCCAACCGTGCCATCATCGACCTGCTGGCCGAAGTTCTCGACCTCCGCAAAAAAGACCTGGTGTTGATCCGGGGGGTACGGCACAAGAACAAGTGCTTCCTGCTCCAGGGAGCCGAACTGTCCGGGATCGAAGAAAGACTTCGCGGCTTGGTCGATCGAGACGGACAAAGACAGGGGAAGGCAAACCGATGAACCGCATCGAGGAAGCCCGAGAGCAACAGAGACGGCGAATCGAGACTGCTGCCGAAGCAATAGCGAAAAGGAATCCGGGAGCGCCCCCCGAGGTGGCTCTGGTGCTCGGCACCGGACTTGGAGCACTGGTTTCAGAAATCACCGAAGAGGTGACGATTCCGTACCAGGAGATTCCTGGATTCCCGGTTTCCACCGCTCCAGGGCACGCCGGTCGCTTGCACATCGGCCAGATCGGGAAAGCGCGAGTGCTCGTCTTCGAGGGCCGATTCCACCTCTACGAGGGTTGGCAGATGGAGGACATCGTATTGCCGATGCGCGTCTCATGCCGACTGGGAGTCTCCTCGGCACTCATCTCCAACAGTTGCGGAGGAATGAACCAGAAGCTGCAAAAAGGTGATCTGCTGATTCTCGAGGACCACATCAATCTTCTCGGTGTGAACCCCTTGACCGGTGCCAATCACGACGACTGGGGCCCCCGATTCCCCGATATGTCTGAACCATATTGCCTCGAAAGTGCCTCCCGGTTGGCGCAGATCGCCTCCCAGGAGCAAATTCGCGCCTCCCGTGGCATCTACGTTGCTGTTTGTGGCCCCAATCTGGAGACCAGGGCAGAGTACCGTATGCTCCACTCCCTGGGGGCCGATGTGGTAGGGATGTCGACGATTCCAGAGGCGATCATCTGTGCCCATGAGGGGATACGGGCCTCGGCGATCGGTGTGGTCACCGATCTTTGCGACCCGGACGACTTGAAGAAAGTCTCCGTCGAGGAGATCCTTGCAGTGGCCACCGAAGCGGAACCCAAACTGACCCGCCTAGTGGTGAAATTTTTGAACGACTGAAACCAGACTCCAGGGAGCCCAGGAAGGGACCAAAGTTGATGACAGATCAGTACCGATCGATCGATGAACTCGAAGGCGAGAACGAGGAACAGAACACGGAGAAAGCCTCCAAGGGAACGCCGATGTACATGCGTGATCTGATGGAGAAGCAGAGGACTCTGTTCATCTCCGAGGACGTTTCTCCGAAACTCACCCGGCGCCTCGTTCCATCTTTGTTGTGGCTCGATTCTCAATCGGACAACCCGATTCGGCTTTTCATCAATACTCCCGGAGGATCTGCCGATGACGGATTCGCCATCTTCGATGCGATCCGTTTCATCCGCAGTCCAGTTCTGTGCATCATCAACGGCATCAATGCTTCCGCCGGTGCGGTAATCCTTCTCGCTTCTCCGCGAGAACGTCGCTTCTCTCTGCCCAACAGTCGCATCATGATCCACCAGCCTTCCAGTGGAGTTCGTGGAAAGGCATCGGAGATCGAGGTCACTGCTGAGGAGATCATGAAACTTCGTCGACGTTGTAACCAACTGATCGCCGAAGAGACCGATCACTCTCTCGAGCAAGTCGAGAAGGATACCAACGGTGATTGCTGGATGTCCCCGCAAGAGGCGAAGGAATACGGCCTGATCGGGACGATATTGACCAGCCTCAACGATCTGTAGGATCCGTTTTGACACCAGGAAACCACCAGGAAGAAACCCGATGAGCACCGAGACAGCGAAGATCGGGTTCCTCCTCTCGGGGGGAGGCCGAACCCTGGAGAACCTGGTCGAGGTGATCGAACAACGATCCCTCGCTGCTCGCATCTGTCTGGTCATTTCCAATCGGAGCGGCATCGGTGGGCTCGAGAGAGCTCGTCGACTGGGGATCCCGAGCCAGATCCATCCCTGCAAGAACACTGAGGGCTCGGTTGAGATCTTCCAGGCTCTCGATGAAGCCGGCTGCCAGTGGGCACTACTGGGAGGGTGGCTGCGGAAACTTGTGGTGCCACCAGAATGGCTAGGGCGGGTCGTGAACATCCACCCGTCGCTGCTACCGCGACATGGTGGGGCCGGATGTTACGGAGATCATGTCCATCGAAGGGTTCTCGAAGGCGGAGATTCCACGACCGGGTGTACGGTGCACTTTGTCGATGATGATTATGATCACGGACCCGTGATTCTCCAGGAAGAGATTCCAGTGCTACCCGACGACACCGTCGAATCACTCGGTTCGAGGGTCTTCGAGGCGGAGATCCGCGCCTATCCAAAGGCTCTCGAGAAGATCCTCGCTGGCGAGGCGATCTTCGACAGGATCTAGCCGCTACGAATGCGGCGAAACTTTCTCTTCCCGACCTGTAGCACCATACCATCTCGAATCTCGATAAGGCCGCGCGGATCCTCGATACGAACCTCGTCGATCCGAACCCCTCCCCCCTCGATGTTGCGCCTTGCATCGTTGTTCTTCTCGACCAACCCGGCATCGACGACCAGTTTCACGATCCAGATCTTGCCGTCCTCGAGATCCGCTGAAGGGACGATGTACTCGTCCATTTGCTCAGGGATCTCACCCTTACTGAAGACCTTCTTGAAGTTCTCCTCGGCAGCCAGCGACTCATCTTCACCGTGATAAAGGCGCACGAGAGTGCGGGCGAGCAACCCCTTGGCATCCCGTGGAGACCCTTCGAGAACCTGCTCGATCTGCGGCATCGTCAAATCGGAGGCCAACAGGAAATAATCCCTCATCGCCTCATCGGGAATCGACATCGTCTTGCCGTAGATCTCCTGAGGTGGATCGGAGATGCCGATGGAATTACCATGGGTTTTTGACATCTTGCGCGATCCATCCGTTCCGACCAGTAGCGGCAGTGTGATGCAAACCTGAGCCTCCTGGTTCTCCTGTCGCATCAGATCCCGTCCCAGCAACAGATTGAAGGTCTGGTCCGTCCCCCCCAGTTCGATATCTGCCTCGACCTTGACGGAATCCCACGCTTGCATGAGGGGATAGATGAACTCGTGCACACTGATGGGTTTCCCTGAGGTGTATCGATTGTGGAAGTCATCGCGTTCGAGTTGGCGGGCCACGGTCGTACGACTACAGAGACCGATCACTTCGAGAAACGACATCTTCTGGAACCAGTCGCCATTCCAGCGCAGTTCGGTGCGGTCTCGATCGAGGATCTTCCAGGCTTGTTCGAGATAATCCCCGGCGTTCTCCCTGCACTGGTCATGAGTCAACGTTGGACGGGTCTTATCGCGACCTGAGGGATCTCCGACACAAGCGGTGTAATCGCCCACGATGAGGACCGCGAGATGACCCGCATCCTGGAACTGCCTCAGTTTTCTCAGTGGAACAGCATGGCCGATGTGGAGTTGAGGATTGGTGGGATCCACTCCGAGTTTGACTCGCAAGGGACGATTCTCGGTCCTCGATCGGGACCACTTCTTCTTCAGTTCTTCTTCGGTATCTATCGAGACCACTCCGCGAATGACCTCATCGAATCCTTCGAAATCGCCGGACATCGCTATCTTCCCCCATCGGAATCGCGCCGTACCTGACGGGTCACTCCCCAGATCTTCCATGCTCTCGCAGATCGTTCCCGGATCAACCCTGTCACATCCTCTAGCAGACGCACGAGCAGATCATCGAGAACACCGTCATGGCTTCCGAGGGACCCGAGCAGGTCATCCACGATCGAATCGCCGGGAGAGGCAGAAATTCCGTCCTCGAGCCGTTGCGCCATCCACAGGTGCCGAGCGATCAGCATCCGGGTGCGATCCCCCTCCAGCAGCGCTTTTCGTAGTTCCCGGAGGGGAGCTTCGATGACGGCCTCGTACCCCTTGACGACGGCGACGCCTTTTTCCTTGATCCAGGGCAGTCCCCGGGTGATCTCTCCCTCTTTCGTCATGATCCGAATCGGTCTCGTCACGCCGGTGACGACCCATTCCTGCAATACTGGCATCGCAACCGGGACTGGCAATGGCAATGTTACGGGAACTCCCCGACTCTCACCTGGTTCGACTCGAAATCCACTTTCGATCCTTAGAATCCGGACATCTGAGCTGATGGTCTCGCTACCATTCTCGTAGACCTCTCTGAGGCTCAAGTAGATCTGCCCCAGTAGAGCATTTTCGGCTCGATCCCCGAACTGGATCGGCTCGCTCGAGAGGTTCTCGACCAGCACGGACCCGCGCAATCTCGGTAGCGGAAACGACGCTGGATCTGCTGGATCATGGGAAAACCGAATGACCAGAACGCTTCGAGCCAGATGTCGACCGTGAGCCCTTCGGCGTAGTTTTCTCACCTCCGCCAGCAGTGGGAACGGATCTGGGGCCAAGGCTATAATCGCCTCGCACAACTTCCAGGACTTCTCGTACGACCCGTTCTCGAAGGCAAGAATGGCCTCCTGGTAACGAGAGGTCAGAAACACGATTACGGCTTCCGAGGAAGATTCGTCATCGGGGACATCCGCACTCGAAACCAGCGGGCTTGTTTCGGACATAGGTGGATCGGTTCGAGAATCCTCATCGCCGATGCCGCAATATCCGACAGCGGCGACCAGAAGAAATACCACCAGCCACAAACCTCGGCACAGGAGGTTCAAGTTCGATTGCAACCCGGTTGAACAAGAAGCCATCGGGTTGCTAGGAATCCCGGGACTCCCCGTCTTGCTCATCGGTATCGGCATCTTCTGCAGCTTCCTCCGAAGGTTGTTCCTCTTTAGCCTCCTCGGCAGGCTCTTCCTCAGCAGCCTGCTCG
>DCAA01000002.1:85319-86940 GCA_002311345.1 Planctomycetes bacterium UBA1146
CGGCGGGCTCTTCCTTAGCAGCCTCCTCGGCAGGTTGTTCGGCTGCAGCTTCCCCGGCCGGTTCTTCGGCAGCAGTTTGTTCTGCTTGGGTTTCCTGCACTCCTTCTGCTTCCTGATCTGCTTCCGCCAGTTCCTCTACGATGGCATCGGCAGACTCTTTCTCCATCTCCTCGAGATCAGGAATCTCATCGGGAATGTTCAGCGGCACCGAGCCATGCGTCGTCGGTGATTCACCCTCAGCAGCTTCGGCATAAAGAGCAGCCAGCTGGCCTTTCTCCTCCTCGGTCACCTCCTTGAGGCTCAAACCGATCTTGCGATTTTCATCATCGACCTTGATCACCTTCACTTCGATAACTTGACCGATCTGGACCACCTCTTCGGGCGTCTCCACCTTCTCCTCGGAAAGTTCGGAGATGTGAAGCAACCCTTCGAGATCCTCTTCCATCTGAACAAAAGCCCCGAAGTTCGTGGTCTTGGTAACTTTTCCTCGAACCACGGTTCCTACCGAATAAGTCTCCGGGATGTCGCGAACCCACGGATCCTCTTCCATCTGTTTGAGTCCAAGAGCAATCCGCTTGCGATCCTGATCCACCTCCAGAACGACCGCATGGATCTCGTCACCTTTCTCGATTTTCTCGGAAGGATGGATAATCTTGCGGGTCCAGGACATATCGCTGACATGCAAAAGGCCGTCAATCCCATCCTCGAGTTCGACAAATGCACCGTAGTTTGTGAGGTTGCGAACCTTTCCGCTGATGTAGTGACCGACAGGGTACTTCTGGGCAACGATCTCCCAGGGATTCACCTCGACCTGTTTCATTCCGAGGCTGATCTCCTGTTTCTCCTTCTTGATTTCCAGGACAACCACTTCGACTTCCTGGCCCTCCTCGACAACCTCTTTGGGATTGGCGATGCGGCGCGTCCAGGACATCTCGGACACGTGAACGAGTCCCTCGATCCCCTCTTCCAGTTCGATGAACGCACCATAGGAAAGTACGTTGACCACCTTGCCACTGATCTTGGCACCGATCGGGAAACGCTCATCGATGTCGTCCCATGGACTCGGTTGAGTCTGTTTCAGGCCGAGCGAGATACGCTCGCGCTCCTTGTCAATCTTGAGAACCTTGACATCGATCTCCTGCTCCACCGTCAGGATCTCACTGGGATGATTGATACGACCCCAGGACATGTCAGTGATGTGGAGCAATCCATCGATCCCTCCGAGATCGACGAAGGCGCCGAAATCAGTGATGTTCTTGACGATTCCCTTACGCACCTGGGAAAGTTCGATCTCGTTCATGAGATTCGACTTCATCTCATCGCGACGCTCCTCGAGAAGTTTGCGACGACTCACGACGATGTTCATCCGTGGCTCGTCGATCTTGATGATCTTGCATTCGAGATCACGGCCAACAAACTCCGCGACATCTCCGACTCTTCGGATGGCGATCTGGGAAGCGGGAAGGAATACAGGTACTCCGATGTCGATCAGCAGACCACCCTTGATCTTCCGCATGACGCGTCCAGTTACGACATCGCCTTCATTGTGAGTCTCGACAACTTGTTCCCAGCCCTTGATACGATCGGCTTTGCGCTTCGAGAGCATGATCCTGCCGTCGAT
>DCAA01000002.1:87042-111401 GCA_002311345.1 Planctomycetes bacterium UBA1146
ACGATGACCCAATCACTGCTGACACTCACCACCTTGCCGGTGATGATCTTGTCTTCCTCGAAATCGACCACCGAATCGCGGAGGATCTCATCGACGGTCTCCAACGATTCGCCCTGAAAATATTCTCGTACTTTCTCCTCCAGGGCCTCGCCCCGGAGTTCAAACTGCTTGAGTAGTTCTGGCTTGGCCATGTAAAGGCTTCTTCTTTCGGGTTACGGATCGCGGGGAACCCGGGCTCGACCTTCGTGCCCGTCCTCGGCTCTCTGCCGCCAATCCTCGTTTCGCTCCGGAGCGCTTGCGGGCGACCTCCGCCCGCCAGATGCTCCGGTCTATTGATTCGACCTTTGCTCGGAGGAGGCCGATCTGCCGGAGTCGATTGACTCCGGGACGAGATCGAGCATCGCCTCCCTCAGCCTCTCCAACGCCTCGTCATCACACTCCCCTTGAGGGAACTCGATGGCATCTCCGAAGCGGACCTCGGTCCGGATCGGTCGCGGAATCACTCGACCTCTCCCCAGAGCCCGGTCACTGCCGACGACCATCGTCGGAATCACCGGAACCGAGGCGAGACGAGCGAGTCGAAGCACACCACTCTTGAATTTTCCGAGCCGTCCATCGCGGCTGCGAGTTCCCTCGGGAAAGACCAGTACGCCGCCTCCGAGCGAGAGGTGCTCACAAATTGCACGGAATCCGGAGATCCCGATCCCTTCTCGCTCGAGAGGGAGAGCGTTCAACCCTCTCAGGATCCAGCCAATCGGCGCGGGACTGAAAAGGGTCTTGCGCGCCATGAAGGCCAGTGGTCTCTTCAGCACGATTCCCGCCAGTACCGCATCCAGGTTGCTGCTGTGGTTCACCGCAAGCAAAAAAGGACCCGTCGAGGGTACCTTATCCACACCGACCCCCCGGTGTCGGAACCATATCCGACAACCCAGCCGCGCCAAGGCGCGAATCAGGAGGTAGAACCAGTTGCCCCCCGGCTCCAATCCTGCGGAATCCTCTCCATGATCGTCGAAACCACCTCCTCGATGGAGAGGCTGGTGGTATCGATCTGTTGTGCATCGGGCGCTGCCTTCAACGGCGAAATGTCCCTCTCGCTGTCGAATGCATCGCGTCTGAGTAACTTTCTCTGCACCTGCTCGAAGGAGAGTTCCTCGCCGAGGCTCTCTCTCAGTTCGAGTTGCCTCCTCCTCGCTCTCTCCTCGATGGAGGCGGTAAGGAAGATCTTTACAGGCGCCTGGGGGAACACCACTGTTCCCATATCTCGTCCTTCGGCAAACACCGGCCGATCGGTAGGCAGCCCCCGCTGCAGCGTGAGCACTGCTTTTCTCACCTCGGGATCATCCGAGACATGATGAATCTCCCCGGTAACCCGGGAAGAATACAGCACATCTCCCGGATCGGCCCCGTCCACCTCGACCCGGAAAACCGCGCTGGAGGCGACGATCTCCAGTCGATGTTCTTCCAGCAACGAAAGCACGCGATCCCGATCGGGGAACTCGACTCCCTGCTCGAGCGCTAACCACGTCAGCGCCCGATAGACACGGCCACTGGAGAACATCCGCCCGCCGCAGCAATCAGCCAGTTTGCGGGCGACACTGCTCTTCCCACAGCCGGCGGAACCATCGATGGTCGCGATCTGCAGATCCAAGCGATCCTCCCCGGTCCAGCCGGCGCGAGTGAACCTGTCGGAACCCTCCGGGAGCATCCGCACAGGATCGGCACAAGCCTTATAAACTACGGATCCAGGGAGAGTTGCGCAAGTTCATCCAGCCTCTCTCGTTCGCTTTGATGGCCCCTCGACTGCTGGGGAAACCATCAGCAGCTACAGCAGATGGAAGCGCTGAGCGGTGTTGGACGCCCGAAGGCGACATCGGGGCCCGTTTCAGCGGCAACAGCGACTATCGCTTGAGGGGCTCAAGAATCGGCAGACCGACGCCGCCATAACCACGAGTATCGAGCCAGCGCTCGCTGAATCCGAGCGAACTGGCGAGGGCATCGAGGCGTCGTCTCCAGCCCTGGGAGCAATGACTCGCCAGTTCCTGTGCTTTGATCTCGACGACGACTCTGGATCCACTACACCGCGCCCGGTAGATGGAAAATCCCTCGCCCGAAAGAACTGCCTCGAGAGCTTCGACCTTCTTCAGCAATTCGCCGTCGACCTGCGTACCGACCGGGACCCGACTCGCCAGGCAGGGACGGGCAGGACGATCCCAGCTGGGCAAACCACGCTGCCGGGCCAGAGCCCGGACCTGGGCCTTGCCGATTCCGAATTTACGTAATGGACTCTTCACGGCGCGCTCACGGGAAGCCACCATTCCGGGGCGATCTGTCGCATCGTCGGAAGCCTGGGCACCATCCAGGATGGTGTACCCCTCCAGTTCCTCGACGGAGTGAATCACGTCATACAGCTCCGACTTGCAGTGATAACAGCGATCACCGCTATTGGCACGATACCCTGGACGAGACAGTTCATCGGTGGAGATCTCGAGGTGCCGGATCCCGACCACCCGAGAGGAGCACTGTGCGGCTCGTCGTTCCTCCACGGAGAGGCTCGGAGAGATTCCGGTCACCGCGACTGCGTCCGAGTCCAGAAATTGATGGGCCAGAGAAGCCATCACTGCCGAGTCGACCCCTCCGGAAAGTGCCACCACCACCGGACGATGACGACGAAGCCAATCCCCGATCTTCTCGATGGTGTCTCGATCGGGAAGATCCTTATCGGGGAGAACTTCCGGAGAAGTTCCCCCCGACCGATCCCAGTGGCTAGATGTCGTAGTAGAGCGCAAACTCGAAGGGATGAGGGCGAAGCCTGAGTTCGTCCACTTCCTTCTCCCGCTTGTAATCGATCCAGGTACGGATCGTATCGGCCGAGAAAACATCCCCCGCCAGCAGAAACTCGTGATCCTTCTCCAGGGCGACGAGCGCTTCATCGAGCGAACCCGGGGTGCTGGGTACTCCCGCCAGTTGTTCGGCAGGAAGATCGTAGAGATCCTTGTCGAAGGGAGGTCCCGGATCGATCTTGTTTTTGATCCCGTCGATTGCGGCCATCATCATCGCGGAAAAGGCGAGATACGGGTTACAGGAGGGATCGGGACAGCGGAACTCGAACCGGCGTGCGCTCGCATTGGCGGCGACCACAGGGATCCTCACTGCGGCGGAACGGTTGCGTGAGGAGTAGGCCAGCCGGGTCGGGGCTTCGAATCCGGGCACCAGTCTCTTGTAAGAATTGGTGGTCGGATTGGTCAGAGCGACCAGCGCCGGGGCATGGTGGAGGATTCCACCGATGGCGTGAAGTGCCATCTCACTCATCCCTGCATAACCATCTCCGGCGAACTGATTGATGCCATCCTTCCAGATCGACATATGCACATGCATACCACTACCATTGTCGTTCCATACCGGCTTCGGCATGAAGGTGACCGTCTTGCCATGCTGAAGAGCAGTGTTCTTGACGATGTACTTGTAACTCATCAACTGATCGGCGGCGCGCTTCAACGACGCGTACTTGATGTCGATTTCAGCCTGACCAGCAGTCGCCACTTCGTGATGCTGGCATTCGATTTCCATACCACAGGCGATGAGATTGTGCATCATCTCGTTACGCAGATCTTGATGCTTGTCGGTCGGTGAAACCGGGAAGTAGCCTTCCTTGTAGCGTGGCTTGTAACCGAGGTTGGGGCCCTCATCTCGTCCTGTATTCCAGCGCCCCTCGATGCTGTCGACAAAGTAGTAGCCGGAGTGTTCGTTCTGATCAAAACGGATGTCATCGAAGATGAAAAACTCCGCTTCAGGTCCACAATAACAGACATCGCCGATACCGGAGTTGAGAAGATATTCCTCTGCCTTGCGAGCAATATTCCGCGGATCCCGCGAGTAGGGCTCGTGGGTGATCGGATCTTTGATGTCGCAAATGAGCACCAGAGTCTTCGACTTCGGGAACGGATCCAACCATGCTGTAGTTGGATCGGGAACGATCAGCATGTCACTTTCCGCGATCCCCTTCCAGCCGCGCATGCTGGACCCATCGAATCCGAGGCCATAAGTGAAGACACTCTCGTTCAGACCTGTGGCCGGAATCGTGAAATGCTGCCAGAGGCCGGGGAGATCCAGAAAACGGAAATCCACCGTCTCGATTCCATCGTTGCGGACCATTTCCAGGACCTCATTGATGCCCACGGCCACTCCCTCCACCGGCACTGAAGAACCGGTCTTGCTAACCACAGCTCCCATTCCGCACCCCCCGAATTCCACATCGCCCCGAGACGACTCAAGATGACCAAATTCCCGAACGGTGTCAGATCGCTTCTGAACCCGTCTCCCCAGTTCTAATCCTCAAAGCATCCGAAAGAGAACCGACATGCGTGTCGATTTCATGACCTTCTGATCGCAAGACTTCCAGCACCTGTTTCGTCGGTTCCAAGAAATTCTCATTCAATGCAATTTCCACTCGAAGTGCATGGTCGCCTGTTGGTCCTTCGGATTCAGCAGTGAGTACTTCCACTTCTCCCACCGTGAATCGTACGATCCCCTGTTCTGCAAATCTCTCCTTGAGGAGGTCCAGTAAATTGGCCCGGATGATGACAACAACCCAGTACAAAAGCTGTCCCTCACTCTTCTTCAGGTCTTCTGGTCAAGAGGATCTCGACCCCCTCTTCCACTGAAAGCCCATCATGAACGATGCGGTACACTGTTTCCGCGATGGGCATGTCGATCTTTCTCCGAGCACAAAGTTCATGCACCGCCTGACAGGTCGGTACTCCCTCAGCCACTTGTTCCATCGATTCAAGCACGGACCCGACTTTTTCGCCGGAACCCAACCTGAAACCGACACCACGATTTCTCGAGTGCCCACTGAAACAGGTGACCACGAGATCGCCGATCCCTGCCAGCCCCGAGAAGGTCTCACGATCTCCGCCAAGTACCGAACCCAGCCGTGAGATCTCCGCAGTGCCGCGCGTCACAAGCGCCGCAACGGTGTTGTCACCGAATCCTCGACCGATTGCAATGCCACACCCGAGAGCAACCACATTTTTCAGAGCTCCGGCCCATTCCACTCCGACCCGATCGAAACTGCGGTAGATCCGAAAAGTTGCGGTACCGAGGACCTCCTGGATGAGCCGGGTTCTCTGCTCATCGGGATGGGCGATCACCACGGCGGTGGGAAGATCCTCGAGCACCTCTGCGGCGTGGCTAGGTCCGGAAATCACGGCAGGATCTTCCGATACGCCACATTGGGAGAGAATCCCGGTGGGCAGCAGCAACGTCTCTCTCTCCAGTCCCTTGGAAGCCGAGACCCAGAAAGCATCACGGGGAAGATCTGCTCCCGGACCGGCGAGATAACTTCTCAACATCTGGGTCGGCACGGCACTGATGACAACATCGGTCGGCTCGATGGCACCCTCTCCGGCGACAGAAACCTCGAATCCAGCTCCCAGGGAACTATCGGGTAACAGTCCATGTTGTCCCCGGGCCAGTTGCTCGGCACGCTCGCGGCTACGGCAGTGGATCGTCACGTCAGCCCCTGCCTGCCGGGCCACATGGGCCAGAGCCGTTCCCCAGGTGCCCGATCCGGCAATCAGAACTCTCATCGAGGGCTCCCCTCTCGACATCGCTGGCAATACTCCAGGATATTGGATTGGTGCCGATAGATTACCAGAGACGACAGGACCAGTAATACTGCCCCGAGAATCTTGCCAGAGGTCCCGTTCACATCCGCAGTTCTCAACCACCGCTCGACCTGATCGGTGCCCAGAAGCAGCGGTGTCGAGATCAGTACACCGGTCACCGCAGCCCCCACCGAGGCCATTCCGACACTGCCTGTCAATTTCCTACCGACCCCCCAGGCCAGTAGCATCAATGCGGCTATCCATGGTTCAAGGACCAGCAACACGCCACCGGTGGTTGCCACTCCCTTTCCTCCGCGCCCACGCAAAAATGGCGAAAAACAGTGCCCCAGTACCGCCAGCGACCCGACCAGCAACGATTGCACCGCATCGACTCCCATCTGCTGGCAAATCAGAACCGGGACCGCCCCCTTGGTCACATCGAGAGACAATCCCAGGGTACCGAACTTTCTCCCGGCGACCCGGCTGAGGTTGGTCGCACCGGGATTGCCGCTTCCCTGGCGCAGCAAATCGATTCCGCGCGCCCGGGCGATGAGCCAACTGAACGGAATTGAGCCGCACAGAAAGGATCCGAGCAGAAACCACAAGAATCGAGAGGTGAAGAAATCGTTGCCGGTCGACAACGTTGCCGTAGCTGAGAGGAATGCCGCAGGAAATCCACCCGGAACCAGCAGGTCCGCAGCGAGTCCGCCGGGTCCAACCATCGAACGCTTCCCATCTTCGCACGAGCCACCGGAGCGGGTCAGTCCTCCCCGATCAAGGAGGCAGTACACAACCGAGATCCGAGGGGCGCAACCCTCAGTAATCTCATTCCAGATGTTTCCCGGATGGTGGAAGATGTCCTCACTCTCCCCCATGCTTCCGGAAAGGAGCGGGATCTTGAGCCGATATGACCGCCAGCAGAGAACCCGAGGGGGAACGGAGCTCGATGAGCGCTGGAGTCGATTACGAATCTTGCTGGTTGGCTGTGGAGGCGTTGGAACTCCGCTGGCGCAGTCGCTGGTTCGGGGCGGGATCGGTACACTCACCATCCTCGACGGAGACCGTGTCCGCGAAACGGATCTCCATCGTCAAACCCTCTTTCTCGAGCAGGATGCCGACCAATCGGTAGCGAAGGCGACCGCAGCGCTGAGAACGCTCGAACAGATCGGAGGCAGGACCCGGATCGAGGCTGTCGCCGATATGCTCACACCCAACAATGCCAGCGACATCTTTTCGCGTCACGACGTAGTCCTCGATGCCACGGATCACATCCCTGCTCGACTTCTCATCGACCGCACCTCACTGGCCACCGGTGTCGGCTGGATTCATTCGGGAGCGATCGCCGACCGATGGGTAGCAGCGTCCTTCCTTCCTCCGGGTAGTCCCTGTTTTCACTGCTGGATTCCCGAATCCCCTGAACCTGGTTCGATCGGAACTTGCCAAACAGAAGGTGTCCTGCCGGTCGCCTGCCTGGCGGCAGCATGTGCCGTGCTTCGCCTGCTAACATCCTGGATCCGTTGTACTGATCGATCGAATCACCTAGACAACACCAGGAAGATCATCCGTGGCTCGGTGGACAAGGGCGAGACCATCGTTCAACTGCAAACCGATCCCCAGTGCCCCCACTGTTCAAGAGATGTCATCGGTTCAGCACGGTCCACCGATACCGGGTCGGTACATCTCAGAAAACTGTGTGGCGCCGGGTCGATCGAGGCGTGGTTAGACCTCGATCTCGACGAAATAGAGACTCGTCTTCGACATGTCGACAATAATCTCCTGATCAGCCGCGGCTCGGTCTCTGTCCGTGCCGAGGACGAGCACGGAGCATTGATCTGTTATCACGACGGCAGGGCTCTGCTGACAGGAAATCACGGCAAGGAAATCGACCACGCCAAGAGTCTGCTCGATGCCTGGCTCGGTGAGGACGCCCTGGTCCGGTTCTAGGTCCGAACTGCCGTAGAACCCCAACTCGATCGCCCTACAACCAGGCCATCAACTCGATCGCTAGATGTCTTTGATCTGAACAGGGCGCCTAACTGGGTGCCAGACGCAACTTCCTGCGTTCGTCTCCGATGAGGTGGAAGAGCCGCTCTCGATCGCGCTCATGCTGGAGTTGAGATTCGAACACTTCCTGCCGGGAGACCTGCAACCTTCTTTGCAATTTCTCCGTATAATCGAGACGCTCCTCGACCAGTTGCAGGACATTATGGAACTTCTTCTGCCCGAACACGTCATCGAAGAGACGAAGATAGAGAGGCTTCAGGAGCGGAGCAAAATACGGGGCAAAATCCTGCGGCTTCAGGAAGTCGTAATCTTCCTCGTTGAGACAGATCAATTCTCCGAGTGCGCTCTTCAGGTTGCGCTCGGCGAACTTCATCATCTCCCGGATGCGACCGACCGTGGAATGCTTGAGCAGATCGACGAGGTAACCGTTCTTGAGCCAGTCCTGTATCGGAAAGTGACTGCGTGCCGTAAGCACGAAGGCGCGGGCTGATGCAAGATAGTCGATTGCACGAGTTACACAGAACAGGGCATCGTCGAAATTGGTGAGGTCTTCAGTCAGAACGTTCCACTTGGTCTCGGTCACTTCGAAGTTATCAGAGATGGCAAGGACCGGTTCGTCACCGGAGAGGTCGAAGCTGCTCAAGGCGGTGGTCCGCTCCGACTGTAGCCCCTGGACCTTGTCGTGGAACACGCGGAAGGTCGCGAGTTTCTCGGCGGTATCGTTGATGTTGAGTTCGAGATCCTCGAGCTCAGCGAGAATATCCGGACGCATCCCGAATGACAGGAACGAGTCGCAAAGCGGCTTCAGATCGAGATGCGGATCTTCCTCGACGATTCCGCGTGCGATCTCCTCAAATTCCAGCCCACACAGGTTATCACCCGAACCGGCATCCTGGTCGGGATAGCCATCGAGTGCCAAAAGTAATTGATCACGGTGATGACGTAGAAAAAGAACACGGGTGGCAAGACGTTGTTCCTTCTCGAGTTTGATCTGGCAATAGCCCAGTTCCTTCTCGATCTTCTCCAGACGGCGAATTAGGGACAGGTCTTTGCGCATCGATGTTCCTTCCCGCGTTCTTCTCCCAGGGATCAAGGAGAAGAAGAATATCTCTTCCGAAATCGGAATCCACAACACGTAAAAAAGATCACATGTCGCATTAGACGCGGGAGGCCCCCCCCTCCACGTCAGTCAGGATCGTCACGAATCCCCAGGATAAAAGCACTCGGGACTTGCGGATCAGACCCCGTCCAATCAAGATCTAATCGTACCACAAACCACATCAAAATTGCACGGGTGCAGTTTGATGGGTTCACCGTCTGGCACGAAAGAGACTCTCTGATGGTTCCCTGGATGCTGATCTTCCTGACCCTCCTTCATACCGATAACCCAGAGCGCGACGACACCAAGGAACCGATATTGGTCGTTGGATCGGTCACTCCCTTACCCTATTCCTGTACCAAACGTTACGAATGGGAATGGATACATGATGGACTGCCGGTCGGGAAGACGTCGATCCAGTTGGTCGCCCCTAGCGGAGAAAAAGAATCATGGACCCTCGATGCCCGACTGCGCTGGAGCCGCCAAGGGCGATCCATCAACCTTCGACAACGAACCGACTTCCACGCATCCTCGCTGAAACCGATCCGGACCCGTCAGGAGAAACGGATCGGTGCCATCGGGCTCGGGGAGAGGCTGGGAATTGTCGCCTGTGAGATTACCGGTTCAGAAGCCAGAGTGGTGGTGCAGGATCCGGCTGCCGGTACCCAGATCGACCGTAATCTGCCATTTCCTGACCGGGCCGTACTGCTGGAAAACCAGTGCTTCGAACACTGGTTGTTGATCGCAGCAGCTCTGAATCGTCCTACAAAGGAGAAGACGAAGACGATCTACAGGTTTTCGGCCCTGATTCCGTCCGAATATCGACTACTGGAACTGACGCTGAAGCGAGATCGTCAGGAACGCATCGGCGAACTCACCCTGTGGCGCTGGAGCGTCTCTTCTTCAGACTTCGAGGCCAAGATCTGGCTCGGTCCCGAGGGCACGCTGGAACGTTATCGACAGGGTCCCGTCGAGATCCGCAGAGTGCGGCCCGTCGAGACAACACAGACCGAGGAAAAGGGAACCGACGGGCGGTAGCAGTACCAGCGCAGCGAAACACTGATCGCTGAATGCACCTCACTCGAGGATCGTCTCCCGGATTGCAGCGATGAAGTTGCGGATCTTCTTGAGTGTCTGGGTTCTCTCTGTCATCGGTTCCCAGTCAAAATCCGCCACAAAATCATGCACATGTCGAGGCTTGCCCAGGTGCCCATAAACTATCGTGCTCTCGAGGCGACAGTATTTGTTCAGGGTGTGAAATAGCAAACCGATGTTCTTAGCGGCTCCTGGATGTCGATCGGGCCAGGGAACCGCCGCTGGATCTGCCCATTCCCGCCACCGTTCGGGCAACTCCTCATCGATGAGTCGCCGCCAGCGCATGAAATCGAATCTTTTGCCGCGTCCAAGACCATCGATGGACCCTGCGAGCGGATGATCCATCATTTGATCGACTCGCTCGTCGTCTCTCAACAACCCGGCACGTTTGCCACGAGCCTTGGCTCCGGCCACGAGCAGCAGATCGCGACTCGTTTCGACCTCGTTGAGGGCTTGTTTGAACCAGGCAGCAATCTCGCCCGACTGTCGTAGTGCCTCGAGGCGATCATCGACACCGCAACTGCCTTCCCAGGTCCAGTTGTCACCGCGAAGTGCCGGTTCCCACACCTCTGCCACCTTCTCGAGCAGTGCCCCGGTGGCCGCACTGGCTCGCCACTGCACCCTCAGGGTCAGCAGTGTGGCGAACCAATCGCGTGGGACCAACTTTCGATTCCACCAGATCTGTTCCCCCTGGGTGGTCAGGATTCCTCCGTCGAGAACACTCTCTCCGTCGAGCATATGCACCACCAGTCGAGATCCGGGAGGCAATGGAGTCTGCCCCGAAATAATCAGGTGAGCCGATAGCATCGGATCCTCCGGACGAGCATGCACCAGCCACGGAACCTGTACCGGAGCGTCCACGGAAGGCTCCTGGAAGGTGCAATCGAGGATCCAGTTTCCTTCCGCCAATTCGAGCGGATATTCGGTACCTGCCGAGGCCAGCCAGCGCACACCGTCTCCTGACATCTCGAGGCGACCTCCGGCTCCAGCCAGCACCTGGCCGTGGTTGTTGACCAGTGGCAGAGGAGTCCCTTGCGCAAGCAGATCACCTCGGCTCGAGAGGGCACGGATCTTCAAGGTGAGAATTTTCGCTGCGGGGGTCGGCTCGGGATCAATGCGAATGGCGCCTGGATCTTCCGGCACGATTGCAGGATCTTCGCCGTCAGAATCTGTAGCAGGATTTTCCGTCCGCTGATCGCGCTCGGAGACCGTGGTCGGCTCCGGTTCGAAGTTGGTCGGGGCCGGTGGAGAATCGAACAACAACCAGGCGACCACAGGGATCGCCAGGATTGCCACCCACAGCATACGATCAGTGGGATGCTCGCTCATCATATCCCTCCTGATCCATCTATTGGCAGATCCAGTTTCTCTAGAGGGCGCTGACCGAAGTTGATCAGGTCTGGACTGTCGTTGCTGGCGACAGACATCTCCCAACGGCCTCGATCATCGACGTTGAAGGACTCCTGCGGGGACTCTCGTTGGCATCTAGCCGCACCGGAGCAGGATAACAGGAAAATGACCTCGGCAGGGATTCAACTGCGAGAGAAGTCGTGACGATTTCTACCGATTCAATACTGACGACGTTCCCGGGAGGAAGGCATCCCCTCCGATTCACGGTACTTGGTCACCGTTCGTCGGGAGATCCGGACCCCGACTTCCCCGAGTTTCACGACGATCTGCGCATCGCTCAACGGTTTGGCAGAATCCTCATTTTTCACCAGTTCCTGGATGCGAGCGATCACCCCGCCACGCGATTCTTTCGAGCCATCGTCCTTCAGGGTTCCACCTGTGAAGAGGCTTCTGAGTTCGCGGATCATCCCCGGGGCCTGGAACCACTTTCCAGAGATTGCACGACTGACGGTGGATACATTCACTCCCACCGCATCTGCAACGTCCTGCATACGGAGCGGTTGAAGGTGGCGATCTCCATCGCGAAAGAAGCGCTCCTGACGCAACACCACTTCTTCGGCCACCCTCTGGAGAGTCGAGTTGCGCTGAGAGACCGCACCGATCAGCCATTCGGCATTCTCGATGCGCTTCTTGAGGTACTTGCGCAGTTCCGGATCCTTGCCGGCGACCTTGAGCATCTCACGATATTGAGGAGAAATTCTCAGTCGGGGCACCGAAGAGGAATTTACTTCTACCTGAAATTTCCCCTTCTCGTCGGGCTCGATGATCACGTCGGGAACGATGCGAGGATTCAATTCCTGGCGGAAGGGGCCTCCAGGATTCGGTTCCAGCGATCGAATCACTTCGACAGCCTGCTTGACCTCCTCGATGGAACTTCCGGTGGCCCGGGCAATATGAGGAAGTCGATTGTGTGCCAGATCGCTGAGGTGTTCCCTGACGATGAATTCCTCGAGTTCGTTGGTCCCCGGGTCGCGTTGCAACTGCAAACAGAGGCAATCCTTCAGATCAATGGCACCGATCCCGGACGGATCGAGATACTGCACATGGTTGAGGGCAATACCCATCTCCTTTTCGGTGAGAGGGTCTCGGCCTATCCTCGGATCGCTCCCGTGGCGGGCAAAGCCATCCTGGAGTGCTGCACGAATCTCCTCGACCGGATGAATCAACCAACCTCGATCATCCAGGTTGTAGATGATCTCCTCGCACAGGGCTGTCTGTCTTGGACTCAAACTGCTCTTCAATCGCAACTGGCCGATGAGATATTCAGGAAGAGTTTCGGCCCTGCCCTCGGCCTGCTGGATCCACTCGAACTGTTCGTCTTCATCACCACCTCGGGCCTTTCGAACCGGAGATGTTTCCGACCAGTAATCGCCCATTTGCAATTCCTGTAACTGTTCGTATCGTTCCGTCAACTCGAGAAGATCCTGCTGCTCGGTGGATTCGCTCTCGGCATCTGCGGCCCCCTCCGCGGCGGTTGCCGGCTCCTCGTCGGCGGACTCTTTGGCTTCCTCCGGTACCGACTCGGCCTCGGGCCGCTCGAGAGTGACGTTCTCTTCCAGCTCTTCCGAGATTCGATCCTCCAGCTGCTGCTGATTGAGCACCAGGATCTCCATCGACTGGATCATCTGGGGCGAGAGGATCTGTTTCTGGACCTGTTGCTGGAAGAGACCCGCATCGAGTCGCATCTGGGCACCTATTCTTGCTTCGCCCCGCCCGGGGAGATCAGGGCATCGAGAAAACAGCCACCGGGAAGGAGGGGAGATGGTTCCCCCGGTTGTGACCTCGTTCCCCGGCTGAGGCCACAGTCGCTCTATTCACATACACAAGTCCATGTATAAATGCGACCTATGGCAATTCTCGATGTTACGGCATCGTTTCTGCTAGTCAAGCCTGAGGAGGGTTCAGCGGACCTTTAGCAGGCGCTTCAGATTCCACCAGTAAACCGCCAGCAGACTGTAGAGCAACAACAGGGGCGAGGCAGAGGGCAATGACAACGGAGCCGTCCCTTGAGGTGAAAAGTCTGAAGCGATCTGCAACTGGAGAATCCCGACTTGTCCCATCGGCAACGCTACTTGCCCTGCATCGGTGGTGTTGTGCCAGGTAGACCAGCGATCACCGACCCACTG
This sequence comes from Planctomycetes bacterium UBA1146, assembly GCA_002311345.1. Lineage (GTDB taxonomy): Bacteria > Planctomycetota > UBA8108 > UBA1146 > UBA1146 > UBA1146. The sequence continues at coordinate 100,383 of DCAA01000002.1, forward strand.
ACGCGTACTGAGGATCGACCGCCGTCCTTCGCTGCGTGGATCGATCGCAGCCGAGATGCCCGCGTTCACCGATCGCAGCCACAGTTGTCCGCTCTCGATGGCTCGAGCGCGCTGAAACTGCAGATGTTGCGCCGGCAAACACCAGTCGCCGTACCACAGGTCCTCGGTGAGATTGGCATGCCAGCGGGCCCCCTGCTCGATCGTTTGTACGGCGGTTTCGGGCAGGATTCCCTCGTAACAGATCGAGATCCCCAGTGGCGGAAAATCGCCGCCGACACTGAAGGTCACCGCTTCTTTCCCCGCCACCAGTTCAGTCAGGGGAAGTTCGATTCCCAGACCAGCGAGGAACTCACCGAAGGGAACCGTTTCACCAAAGGGCAACAACTCCTTCTTCCTGCCGAGTTGAACCTCGACACTTCGATTGCGGGTGTGCTCGTCGATGCGAGGTGACAGCAACACTACCGCGTTGGAAAAACCCTGGTCCTCCCGGAGACTCAGACCGATCACCGTCGGCTGCGACAGCCAATCGAGACACCACTCCTGGACCCACTCGATCTTCCACGACTGGGGAAGAATCGCCTCCGGCAATAAGATCAACACCGGCTGATCGGTCATCGGTCCTTCGCTGGCGATTTCGATGAGTGCGCGGATCTTCTTCAACTGCGCTGCCGCCCCCTCCCGGTCATGTCTCTGCTCGAGCGGCAGAACCGGTTGCACGATCGAGACGGTCAACGGAGCGCCATCGCTGGCCGAGGCCGAATCAGCAGGTTGGGCTTGCGGCAGCGGAATCGATGGCGCAGCCATCAATACCAGGGCTGGAATCGTCACGAGCCAGTCGCGTCTGGTGCGCACCGATCGATCCCAGCAGCTGGCAGCGAGGAACCCCGATGCCACGGCCAAGAGCAACATCTCTTCGACTCCGAACCATTGCAACAGTAGCCAACTGCCGGATGGATCCTCGGTGGCGTAGGCAGCACCCATCGTCCAGCGAAAGATCCGTGGCCAGTACGCTTCCATCACCATGAAACAGACGCCGGCCCAGATCGCTCGAAGCAACACCTTGTTGGGAGCCAACACGATGCTGGCGGCACATAATCCCCAACCGAGTGAAGCCAGCGGCCAGCGGAGAAGGAACGCCCCCGCTCCCATGGCGGTAGCGATTCCTGATCCGGGATCTCCCAGCACGAAGATGGCGAGGAAACGGCTGACGGCGGTACCGATCCAGGGCAGACCGAGACCCTCCACTGCCAGGCCGAACACCCACCCGATCAACAATGCGCGCCTGATCGAACTATCCTTCAGAGCACGTGCCAGCAGGACGAATCCGATCGGCATCAGTAATGTCAGTCCCCATGGCTCCATCGATAGCGGGACCATCACTCCACCAGCGAGCGCCAGAAGCCACGGCTTCCGGTCCAAGGCGCTGTGGCCAGATACGATTCGGGAAGGCCCGGAGGGAGGCTCGGGACTGTCACTGGATCGGGGATCCATCAAGGTTAGGGACTCCTCTCAGGCCAACTCTGGAGAGATCCTGACTCCCCCCCCGTGCAGAGTCCAGCCTCCCTCTGAACCGTCTGCTGCGCTTCCCTTGCCAGATCTCGGGGCATCCTCTACAATTCCCGGTTCCTGGCGGTCGTCCCGGAGAAACCGTGGCGGTCCAGTTGCCGGGAGATCGTCGGCCCTGGTTTCGATCCAGTTTCGATCCCGGCAGACGGTGGAATTGACCACGCTGAATTGGCCACAAGATCGCCCCAAGACTGTGATTTGCCAGCGGCACCGAGTGAAAGAGAGACGACTTGATTCGTGTCACACTCCGAAGCGGGGAAACCGCCGAGAAACTCCTGCAACGCTTCAAGCGAACCGTCGCCAAGGAAGGTCTGCTCAAGGAGATCAAGAAGCGCAGTTTCTACGAGAAACCCTCCGAAGCGAAGCGACGTAAACAGAGGGAGTTCGAGAAGTTGATGCGCAAGAAGGATCGCAAGCAAGACATGAAGGATTCGCGTCGTAAACTGCGACGCCGTTAGGTATAAGTCGGATCCAGAAGATCGGGCCGGTCGCCAGATTGGCGTCTGGTCCGTTTTTTTTGCGGAGAGGGACTCCTTTTGGCGAGTACGGGACTTTGGCTAGTGGGTGCGCGAGGTGGAATCTCCACCACGGTGATCGCAGGCCTCGCAGCACTGAAATCGGGACGCAAGAAACCGACCGGCTTGATCACCGAGACCACCCTCTTCGATGGCTGTGATCTTCCTCCGCTCGAGGACCTGGTCGTAGGTGGGCACGAAATCCGTACCGGGACTTTGCTCGAGAGCGCCCAGGCCATCAACTCCGACAGCGGTAGCATCAGATCCGAATTGATCGAGGCGATCCGCGCAGATCTCGAGGCCGCCGATGAGAGAATCCGACCGGGGATCCTGATCAATGCGGGGGAAGCGATCCTTTCGCTCGAAGGAGTCGACCAGGACTGTCGTCACGATCATCCAGCCGAAGCAGTCGCACAGGTGGAGAAAGACCTCCGTACTTTCATTGAAGACAACCGTCTCGAATCTCTGGTGGTCGCGATTCTGTCCTCGACGGAGGCTTCCATCGCCGAACATCCGGCTCACAGCAAGGGAATTGATCTTCTATCTGCGATGAACTCGGGAGAAGTGGAGGCGTTCCGCTCCAGTACGATCTACGCCATCGCCGCAGCAAATGTCGGAGCGGGTTTCATCAATTTCACTCCTTCGCCGGCAGCATTGTTGCCCGCCACCTGCGAACTGCTCGAAGCTGGAGGCTCTCCTTATGCTGGCAGTGACGGCAAAACCGGAGAGACCCTGGTCAAATCGGCACTGGCTCCGATGTTTGCCCAGCGGGCCCTGAAGGTGCTGTCATGGCAGGGGTACAACATGCTCGGAGATCGCGATGGAGAGATCCTGGCCCACGAAGAAAATCGTCAAACGAAACTCAGTTCGAAAGGGGAACTCATCGAGCACATACTTGGTGAAGATGTGCACAACCAGGTTTCCATCGATTACGTCCCGAGCCTTGGAGACAACAAAACAGCATGGGATCTGATCCATTTCGAGGGATTCCTCGATCACCGCATGACGATGCAGTTCACCTGGCAAGGATGTGACGCGATCCTCGCTGCCCCGCTCGTCCTCGACCTCGCCCGGCTACTGGCAGCCGCTGGCAAGAGGGGCGAATCCGGGCTCCAGAAGCACTGTGCGATCTTCTTCAAGAGTCCACACCGTTGCCGGATCCATGACCTCGCCAGTCAGTACCGCGCTCTGGCGGATTACGCCCGCCGAAACTCGTCCACGACTTCCTGAGCCGAAACGATACCGCCTTGGAACCCACTGGAGGCACCGCTGGCAGCAGGTGACAACGCTGGACCGCGCGGCGATTTCAAGTGCAGGGCTGGATCGGGCCAGAATACTCCAGAATCAAAAAAAGAGGCGCCGCTAGTAGAGGATACCAACTGCGCCTCATGGGCTCTGAAAGGTGGGATTCTGAAGATCAATGTAAGCGATCAGGGCTAGATTGTCAAGCCAAGTTAACCGTTGCAAAGGCTCGTAACTTCCAGCACATCGCTTCACTACTTCTTCATCCGAACCAACGCTCCTGCAGGACCAGGAGTTCCGGCAATTTTATTCTGACAATGGTAAGGGGTACCCGCCAAGGAGATGAGCAACAGGGAGTTGGCGCGTTTCAGGAGTTATTGCCCGGTTTTTCCTGAGGCGGAGCCGGTTGCGGAACACCGTAGAAGGCGACCGAATCCTTGAAGAAGATTCTCAGTTCGGCCGGCAGCAGGATGCGTTCCAGGCGCTCCACCTCTTCGGGCCCATCGAAGACCACCAGGGTCGGTACGGTCCGGATTGAATAGCGCTTCAAGAAACCAACCTCCTGGAGACGAACCTCGACTTCCGAGAAATCGAGTTGACCCTGAAACTCGGGAGCGATCAGCGCCAGAGAGCGACGCATGAAGGAGCAGGATGTGACCATCGAGCAGGTGAAATGAACCAGCAGCAACCCCTGGTTTTCAGAGATCCTGTCCTCGAGTTGTTCGATTTCGAAGAAGTGGAACTGGCCCATCGACTCTCTCCCATTCGATTCCCCCATTGAATTCCCGATCTCATCCCCAGCCTGCAACGATGGTATCACCGGGATCGGTCAAATTCTCCAAGTAGCGCTCTCACACGACCCGTGGGCATGAAAAGATGGATAGGACAGGTGAGGGAGTGAGGTTCGATTGCCGGAGCACCTCCCTATCGCTACCATCCGTCAGGGAATGGTTACCTATCCTGATGCCGTTGGCGGTCATACCATTCTCATATCATCGGGAGAGGTGGTTCGATGTCGTTTGACAAGAAGAGAGTCGTCGAGCAAGTGAACCAGGTGCTGGATGCGATTCCGCTGCCGGGAACCCCGAGTAGTGTCGTTAAAGCGGGAATCGTCCAGAGAGTGATCGCACATGAAGGTGAGATCACCCTGGTTCTCCAGTTCTCTTCGGGTCTCACCACCCAGGAGAACTCCCTGTGCGATCGCATCGAAGATGAAATCCGCGCCATCGACGGTGTCGAGAAAGTCACTCTGTTGAAAAAGTCGAGTGACTCGACTGCCGATGACAAGACTCCCAGCGGAGCCAAGGGCCCCGGATCATCTGTCGTAGGTGCTCAGGAAATACCGGGTGTCGCCCACATCGTCGCCGTTGCCAGTGGCAAGGGAGGTGTGGGAAAATCCACCATCGCGGTGAATCTCGCCATGGCGCTCTCTGCTCTGGGAAAACGAACTGGACTGCTCGATGCGGACGTGTACGGCCCGTCGACTCCGAAGATGCTCGGCACCGAGGAATCCAGGCCGGCTGCCACCGAGCGTGAGACCATCGTTCCTGTCGAGGTTCACGGACTCAAGACGATGTCTATCGGTTACCTGCTCGAGGAGGACTCGCCAGTGATCTGGCGCGGGCCGATGGTCACAGGATTGCTGCGACAGTTCTTATTCCAGGTTGAATGGGGAGAACTCGATTTTCTGATCCTCGATCTCCCGCCAGGAACCGGAGACGCACAACTGACCCTGGTTCAATCGCTCGCCCTCGACGGGGGCTTGATCGTGACCACCCCACAGGATGTCGCGTTGCTGGATGTACGAAGAGGAATCCAGATGTTCCAGCGCACCAGCGTTCCCATCCTCGGGATCCTGGAGAACATGAGTGGCTTCGAGTGCTCCCACTGTGGTCAGGTCACCGAGATCTTCCAGGGGCAAGGAGGCGAGAAAGCGGCTCAGGATTACGGGGTCCCCTTCCTCGGCAAGATCCCACTGGAACCCGCCACTGCCGCCAGTGGAGACAGCGGGATTCCGGTGCTCGTCAGCGATCCGAAAGGTTCGCTCGCCACGGTGATGATGAGCACCGCCCACCGCGTCATGGAACTGATCGCGACCGCCTAGAAGCGGTTCTCTTCGACCGTTCGCCGTCAGGCTGTATCGAGCCAGCGGCGTGCCTCGGCGATCACCTGGTCCGGTTCGATCTCCTCCATGCAGCGATGATGTCCCAGAGGACAGACCTTCTGCTGGCAGGGGCTACATTCGAGTTCCTTGCGGATCACGCTGGTCGTCTCGAGGAAAGCATCGGTGTAATCAGGGCTGGTTGGTCCCATCAGCACCACCTGTGGGGTTCCGACTCCGGCGGCGATGTGGCGAGGACCGGTGTCACCTGTGACCAGCAGCGAGAGTCTCTCCATCAGCACTTTCAGTTCATCGAGAGGCCACAACCCCCGGCAAAGGTTGACCAGTTCACCACCGATTCTGGCCTCGAGATCCAGTGCCAGTTCTTCTTCACCAGGTCCACAGGTGATCACGATTCCACAGTCATCCTCTTCGCGCAGTCTTCGAGCCACCTGCGCCATTCGATCGAGGGGCCAGATCTTCGACGGTCCGAAAGCAGCACCCGGATGAAATCCGATCCAGCGTCGATCAGTATCGATGGAAAGACCGGCAAGTCGCACTTCCGCTCTTTGTGCAACTGAATCGGGGATTCCCAGCAGTGAACCCCGACCATCTCCAGTGGCACCCAGGACCCCTACGACCTCGAGATACTCGTAGTGCATCGGAATCGCTCGCTTGCCGGGCGCCAGTCGGTGAGGACGCAGTGGATCGGTCAACATCCAGCCGCGGGCCTGACGGGAGAAACCGATGCGACGCGGAATTCGAGCCCGCCATGTCTCCCAGGCACTACGAAATGAATGGGGTAGGATCAGTGCCACATCTGCATCAAACTCTCGAGCGGCGCGAATATTACCTGCGCCATGATCGCTGACGATCCAGCGGTCAAATAGATTGGCGCCATCGAGAAGTGGTTCGAGATGTGCCCCGCCCATCAGTGCGATGGTCGATTCCCGAAAACGCCGACGCAACGCTCTCAGTGCCGCCGTTGCCATCACAGCATCTCCGACCCACGTCGGGAGCCTGATCAAGATTCGTGAGAAGTCTGTCACTGGATCATGAGTTCTGGAGATGCTGGAACTTCTTCTTCTCGGCTGCCCAGCGGTACGCGTCCTCACCACTGATGAGGCCCTCCTTCAGTCGCGACATGATGGCATCGTCCATCAGTTGCATCCCCTTTCCTCGACCGCCTTCGATAAGCGAGATGATCTTGTGCACCGCTCCTTCGCGGATGATGTTGGGCAGGGACCCGTCGTAGAAGAGCAGTTCGTTGACAGCCACACGCCCCTTGCCGTCCTTCCCGGGGATCAGCAACTGGGCGATGATCCCCTTCAGGGAACAAGACAGCATCGTTCGAACCTGATTCTGTTGCTCCTCGGGGAAGACGTCGATGATCCTGTCGATGGTCTTGGCCGCACTGTTGGTGTGCAACGTGGCGAAAACCAGGTATCCCATCTCCGAGGCGGTGATGGCAAGTCCGATCGTCTCCAGATCTCGTAGTTCTCCCACCAGAATCACATCGGGATCCTGACGACCCACCGACCTCAGCGCCTTGGCAAAACTCTCGGTATCGATTCCCACCTCGCGCTGCGTAATCTGAGATTTTTTGTTCTGATGTACAAATTCGATCGGCTCCTCGATGGTGACGATGTGCCTCGACTGGTTGCGATTGATGAAATCGATCAAGGCAGCAAGTGTAGTCGACTTGCCACTTCCGGTCGGACCGGTACAGAGCACCAGTCCGTTTTTCAAATTGCAGAAATTTTCGACGTGAGTCGGGACCCCTAGTTCCTCGACCGGCTTGATCTCTTCCGGGATGAGGCGGAAGACTCCTCCCATCCCCCGTTGCTGCTGGAAATAACTACAGCGGAAACGAGCAATTCCGGGCATCGCGTAGGCCCAGTCCAGATCGTTCTGCTCGGCAAAAATTTTACGTCGGCTCTCGTCGAGAACCGGCAGTAACAGTGACTCGACCTGGGCATTGGTCAGCGGATCCTTAGAGATCGGGCGCAGGTGACCATGAACCCGTATCTTGGGTGGCATTCCCGAACAGATGTGCAGGTCCGAGCCATCCAGGTCACGGATCATCATGAGCAGTTTCTTGATCGGTTCGGTCGACATCGCTGCTCCTATCCCTGCATTCCAGTGGTGTCTTCTGAATGGAAGCGTGCCACCTCGGGGGTGATGAGCCCCTTGCCCAACAACGCCCGGATGGAATCGGCCATCGTTACCATCCCTCGCTTCTTTCCTGTTTGCAACACCGAGGGAAGCTGGAAGGTTTTCCCTTCCCGGATCAGGTTCCCCACTGCCGGCGTCGAGAACATGATCTCCAGCGCCGGCTCCACTCCGGTTCCATCCTTGCGCGGCAGGAGTTGCTGGGAGATCACCCCCCGCATCGATTCGGAGACCATCGCACGGACCTGCTCCTGCTCCCTCGGCGGGAACACATCGATGAGACGATCGATGGATCGCACCGCATTGATCGTGTGAAGCGTCGCGAGAACCAGGTGCCCCGTCTCAGCCGCGGTGATCGCCATCGAGATCGTTTCCATGTCTCGCATCTCACCAACCATGATCACATCGGGATCTGCACGCATCGCTGAACGCAGCGCGGTGTAGAAGGTCTGAGTGTGGCGACGCACGTGACGCTGGTTAACGTTGCATCCTGCCGGTTCGAAGATGTACTCGATGGGATCCTCGACCGTTACGATGTGATCCTTCCGGTTGTGGTTGATCAGATTCACGAGCGCAGCCAGGGTCGCCGATTTGCCACAGCCAGCAGGACCGGTGACAAGCACGATCCCCTGGTTGTACTGGGTGAACTCGGAGAGGCTGTCTGGCAAGTGGAGGTCCGCCAAGGAGGGTATCGTGTCCGGGATGATGCGGAAAATCGCCTCCAGACCCTTGCGCTGCCGATAGCAATTGGTTCGATACCTGCCCGACTCTCCGAGTTCGAGGCAGAAATCGATATCGAAATGCTCGCTGAGTTCCTTCCACTGCTCCTCATCGAGCATGGCGCGGATGGCCCGACTCGTGTCCTCTGCTGTCAGCACCGGATGCTTCCACCGAACCAGGTGCCCGTGGATCCGCACCAGGGGAGGTGAATCGACCTGGAAATGAAAATCTGAACACCCCAGTTGACGAGCTCTCATCAGATAATCGTCGAGCGGTTTGCCATGGAGATCGGAAAAGTCCATTCGGTCCAGGTCTGAAAGGGAAGTCACCCCTTTCCTGGCAGCGGTCGGGACCTCGTTTTCGTCAGTCTCCGCCTCGCCCTGACTCGTGGCCCGTTGGGAGATTTTCTGGGAGATGGTGCGGGCATGTTGCTCTGTGATGAGACCCTCGGAGACAAGCAACGCTCCAAGATCAGCTCCGGCGGGTAACTGTGCCATCACCTTGCGGAGTGTGGCTTCTTCCACCAGTTGATTCTTGAGTACGATACGACCGAATCTCGCCGCATCTCTGGAGGAACGGTCGGCCGTCCCCTCCCTGGTCTCATCGGTCATGTCTCTCTCCCCGTGGATAGGGCTCCGGAAAAGGAAATCGTTTCCGGAAGGGCTCTCCAGAAACTGCTGCTCAAGTACCGTCAGACGGATCCGCGCCCACGGCGCAGAACTGGCATCCTAGCCATCTGGGGTCGGGGGGCAAGTTCGAGCCCCACGACGAATCCTCTCGATCAAACCGGTCGTCGAAGCCCCTGGTTTCAAGGTCACCAGTTCTACACGCCCCCCGGCAGCCTCCACCACCTCACGACCGACCACCTCATCGATCTTGTAATCGGCCCCCTTGACCAGAACATCGGGCAATAACTCGGAGAGGATTGCTTCAGGAGTATCCTGGTCGAAAACCACGACATGGTCGACGCAGGCGAGGGCTCCGAGCAATCGCGCTCGCTCGGTTGCCGGAAGGAATGGCCTTTCGGGACCCTTCAATCTCGACACAGAGGCATCGGAGTTGATCCCGACCACCAACGTGTCTCCGAAAGCACGGGCGGTTTCGATCAGTTGCAGATGACCTGCGTGAAGAAGATCAAAGCACCCGTTTGTGAACACCACCACCTGACCATCCGCTTTCAACGTCGAGACAATCTGGATCATCTCTTCTCGCGTCCGAGTCAGATCGGGAGATCCTCTCTCGAGAGAATCTCTGGCTGCCTGGAGTTCCCACAGTTCCACCGGTTGAACTCCGGTCTTCTGCACCTCGATGCCGGCACCGAGATTGGCGAGTTGACACGCCTCATCGATATCCCAACCGGCGGCAACAGCCAGTCCGAGAAGGGTGAGAACCATGTCGCCTGCTCCGGCCACGTCCGTCACCGCACGCACGCGGGTCGGGTGCCGACGATGATCTCCTTGCCGGGAGACACGGGTGATACCATCTCGATCAAGGGTCAGGATACAGTGATCCAGATCGAACCGATCCAGCAGCAACTCTCCAGCTTCCAGCTGTTTCTCCACCGCTTCATCGAAATCGATTCCGCTGGCACCACTGGCCTCGAACCGATTGGGACAGATCAGATGGGCCCCGCGGTAACCACTCCAGTTTCCTGATCGGCCCGGATCGACCAGCACGGGGATCGAACGGGATCGAGCCCTCTCGATCAGACTCCGCAACACCTCCTGGCCGAGCAGCCCTTTCTCGTAGTCGGAGATCAACACAGCAGCAGGGTCGGTGTCAAAGGCGGTCTCGATGGCACCCAGGACCGCCGCCTGCTCGGTCTCATCGAGAGGTCGTATCTGTTCGCGATCGAGACGTAGGATCTGTTGTTGTGCCCGGCCAGCGTGCTGGACCCCCGCCAGCACTCTGGTCTTGCGAATCGTCCTAGCGCTGCAGGAAACGACCACTCCATCGACATTCGCATCTGCCGATTCGAGTGCAGCCAGTACATCTCTACCGCTGTCGTCATCTCCGACAAGTCCGACGACGACCACATCGGCTCCGAGAGCCCTCAGGTTGGTCACCACGCTACCTGCTCCTCCGACCCTCTTCTCGTGGTGCTTTTCCTTCACCACGGGTACCGGTGCCTCGGGAGAGACTCTCTCCACATCACCGTAGAAGTACTCGTCGAGCATCAGATCCCCGGCCACCAGAATGCGAACGTCACCAAGAGTTTCGAGTTCGGGAATCAATTCGCCTCCCCTGACGCTCGAGTACTCATCTTCTGCAATACCGCAAGGCGAAACAGCGGCAGATTGATCTCGTGGTGTCCGATCAAGGAGATCCCCCGATGTACGGGCCTCTCCAGTACATTTTTGCTGGTTCGATAATGCGACAGCATATCGAAATTGATGGCAGTGATCCCATCGAGGGATTTACCCATGTTACGGGCAATGTTGACCACCTTGAGGAACACCTCGGGCATCATCACCGCAGAACCTATGTTCAACCAGCAACCGTTCTCCAGATCTTTGACAACGGCTGCAAGAATCCGAAAATCAATCGACGTTGCTTCCCCCATCGCAGCACCAGCAACTTCAGGATGCATGTGTACGATGTCGGTACCGAAGGCGACATGGACGGTAGCAGGAATGCCAAGACGCTGCGCCGCAGCGAGCATCGACAACTCAGCATGGGGAGATTCGACACTCTGAATCCAAT
>DCAA01000002.1:111451-173939 GCA_002311345.1 Planctomycetes bacterium UBA1146
ACGAAATGCGCTGGCGGTTTCAGCGGCCATCCCGAAGGAACCATCCGCGATGTTCTGTTCCACATCCTCGGAAGTCTCACCTATGAGGGCGAGTTCAAGGTCGTGAATCGCGGTGGCGCCATTCATGGCGATGGCAGAGAGCACTCCCCTCTCCATCAGATCGATGATGAGAGGTCCCATCCCGACCTTGACCACATGAGCCCCCAGAGCTGCAACCACCGGTGCCCCGCTCTCCAGCGAATCGGCAACCGCCGCTGCAGCGGCTTTCAGGTCGCTTGCCGCCAGGATGTCGGGAAGTGAGTCGAACAGATCCTCGATGGATCCAGCTGGATCACATGGAGGGCGAAACTGATCTCGATGGACGATATTCCGTCGTTGGCCGATGGGAATCGGCTTCACCTGATCCAGATCCACCGGCTGCCACCGTCGTTGCTGCTGCAATAGGTCTCCTCACCGATCCCCCGATTCGCTCGATTTGCCTGATGCTATCAGGAAGCCGTCGGAAGTTCACGCTTCCCCGCAGATGATCGGTCCGCGAAAATCGCCAGCAGAGCAGCCACATCTAGCGATGTACCGATCTCCAACACCAAGATAGGCACCTGGGAACCGATAGCGCCTCGATCCAGCGTTTCGATCTTCACCGCGTCCTTTGCAGTACAGATCAGGAAACTTGCTCCCTGGGCCCGGGCCTTGCTGTTCAGATTCTCGAGATCGCCGAGGGTGTAGCGGTGATGATCACCAAAGGCGGTGTGACCAACCAGATCCCAATCGAGAGATTTCAGGGTACCGCAAAACGAATCGGGATCACCGATGCCACAGAAAGCGTGAACAGGCTCTGGATCAGAAGGACCGGGGCCACCATCGATGGCTCGAACCGCCTCGACCTCTGTACGAGCCTGCCAGCGCGGAGTACCCGGAAACCACTGCTGGAGAAAACTGGTCGACTCGCGCAACTGTCTCTCATCACAGCGCTCGAGCCGGGTCAGGATCAGGTGGTCAGCTCGGTCGAGATTCTGCCAGGGTTCTCGGAGACGACCGAGAGGAACACAACGTCCTCCCGCGAGAGGATCTGCTCCATCGAGAAGAACCAGATCGAGGTCTCTGAACAACCTTCGATGCTGGAATCCATCATCGATCAGAATCAAATCCGTATCTGGATGCTGTTCGAGCAGTAGAGTTCCGGCCCGATGCCGACAACGGTCCTGAAAATGAGGGACTTCAGGAAGGCGCTTTTGCAGCATCTGATATTCATCGTTGCCATCGGTTCCTCTGCGATACCCTCTGCTGACGATTCCGGGTGCGCCTCCTCGAGAAATCCAGTGGCGAGCCAGAGCTTCCGTGATGGGTGTCTTGCCAGTGCCACCGACTGCGATGTTGCCGATGCTGATCACCGGTACCGGTAATCTCAGCGGCCAACTTCCAACCTGCTGGTGTAGTTTCTGCCGCCACTGTCCGAGACGAACCCCTGACCTCCAGCACAACTCGAGCAACTGGAGCAGCGATTCGGGCCAGGATCGGAACGGTTGAAGACGAGACAGGATCAGAGCTCCCGTGTCCCCTGACGGGGACGATCATGAAGAAGTCGTAACACCTCGAGAACCTGCTTCTCGCTCAGGTGACCCAGTTCGATGAGGATCTGGCCGAGAAATCGATGGGGTTCCCCCCGGGCCTCATCGCGAGCCTGGATTACGAGTCCCTCGTAGAGTTCGGCAGTGGTGATGAATTGCAATTCGAACGCGATCTCTCCGAATCGTTTCGTTTCAGAAGACATCCCAACTCCCGACCAGAGAAACTTCTGTTCAGACAACCTTCAGCACCATATCGAAAACAGTAACCGCTAGGCTATTATGACGCCACCGACCTAACTGCTGCGTCGACCACGTTCCTGCCTCTGTCTCTCGAACAGGCGGGTGGCGCTGACGATAATTTCCGAACTCTCCACCAGGCCCGTCAGGAGCGCCTGCGGAAAGCGATCCTCTCCGATACTCGAGCCGACGAGAGCTCCACCGACAGCAGCAGTCATTTCCATCGCCCCACCGGTCTGCAGGCACGACTGGATCACTTCCACGGGTTCGCTGGGATTTCGCAACCAGCAGTGGAGAGCAACGAGAAAGATGGGAAGTGCATCGCTACTGACTCCGGCATGATCGACGTCAAAACCATCATCTGATGTTCTCGCCAGTTGTTCGAAGGCGTTCCTTTCCGGCGTTGCCAGCATCATCGGAATCTCCTGGATTCGATCCGGTACATCGGGATCGATCCTGGCTGCAGCCTCGGCAGCACCATCGATGACATCCGCCAGCACCACGTCGTGGTGGGTCAGGTTATGAGCGATGACGGTAGCCAGTGCCACAGAGACCGCCCGAACCGTGGTGTCCTCGTGGGTCACCCCGGTCAGGATCTCGCAATCAGCGATGAGGTGATCGGGTTCGTCATGATCCCACAGTCCGACGAGGATGCTGCACAGTAGAGCTCCACTTCCTGCTTCTCCGGGTCCACAGGCGCAGCCTCGGGCGGAGGTCCCGCGCCGAAGCCAGCGAGACATCGCAACATCGACATCGGGCAGACGCTCGACAATTCGATTCTCACGCCACAGCGGAACCCAACATTCGACGATGGAATTCGCACACACCCGTCCCTCTTTGGCGATGGCATCGGCAGCCAGCGACAGCAGTTGCACCGAAGCACCATGCTGCCCTTCCGGGAAATAGCCACTGCGGTGCCTCACATATCCCTGAACCACTTCGGAACCCAGCGCCCTCATGAAAGTCCGGGAGGATCCGGAGTGAGGAAATCCCAGAGCACTGCCGATGGCAGCCCCCTGGATCGACCCGCGAAAGCGGCCCGGCAACTGTTCCTTCAGTGTCGTACTGCTCTTCAAGTCTTCTCTCTCGTTTCCTGGCCGGAGACCTGCTGGGATGCGCTCCGGTATTCGGTCCACTGCTGGAGGGTCTGGACGGGGCATCTCTTACGCCACAACGGTCTGAGATCCCGGTACCACCCGAGACCGATTCCTGCCAGCAACGCTGGAGCCCGTGAAGGGGAACCGAAATCGGCGGACACCATCATCTCCGAGGAATCGATATTCCATTGCTGTTGAGGATCGATCCGGATTGCATCATAGATCACATCGGACACCGGAGTGTCGCCGTTTCGAGGATCAGACACCTCGAGAGCCTCTCGATGGTACCAGTGATCTCCCTGGGGTGACGGAATCGCATCTTTCAGGGGGGTTGACGCTGACGGAGGACCTGCCACCCGCCACAGCGTGGCACCCTGCTCCTCGAGCAACACGATGCCGACCCCCTCGCGCGGTTCTGCCGCCAACCACAGACGTGCCGCACGCGGCTCGGTTCCGCCACAAAACCATGTTCCTCGTGCCAGTCCCGTCTCCCGCACCAGTTCCTCCTGGAGGGTTCCGATCCGGTGAGGACCGGGTATCACGGGGGGCATCTGGCCCGATCCTAACCCGATCGCCTCGAGAGCCCTCGCGTCCCAGTGCTCTCCAGGGCTGGTATCGCGAGTCAGTCCGCTCGACCAGGCGAAAGAACGCGTGGTCGCCACAGCACCTGTCCAGCGGTAACGAAGCCAATCCTGTAGATCGAACACGGCACTGAGAGTTCGCGCAACCGAGGGGTACTGCTCGAGCGATTTCCTCAAGACCTCGTCAGGATTCGCCTTTTCCGAGTCGATCTCGTTCCAGTTGAGCGAGCGCGGCGGTACCGGCTCCATCTCCGAATCGACCAGAACCAGCCCCGGTTCGCAGGAGATCCCGATCGCCGCCACCGCTCCTGGACGAATGAGTCCTTCATGGAGCGCATGGAGCAGCAGGGCTCGCACCGACCGCACCCGCTCATCCGGATGCACCTGCCAGAAACGGTGAAAGGGGACACTTACCTTCTCGTCGATGTATGCGATTCGATTTCCCCGGCGATCCACACCCTGAAGAGTGATCGTATCGCCTTGTAGATCGATGCCCAGTAGCAGACTCACGGGGAAACCTCTCAATCCGGGATCACTGCTTCCGGAGCAGACGGGGCTTCCCTCGAAGCCTCCGTGGGACCATTCTACCCCACGTGAGACCGCTTCCCAGTGAACCCCTATCTCCCCGGTCAATTCTCGTGGTGCGCCTGAGCGCCCTCGGAGATGTTCTCCAGGTGCTTCCAGCCCTGGATGCTCTCGCGCAACGATTTCCCGCGGCCAAGATCGATGTGGTGACCGAAACTCTCTCGAGCAGTCTCCTCGAGAGGCACCCGGCGCTCAGACGTGTGATCGAGTTCCCCCGTGCCAGAGCAAGAGCTGCCTGGAAGGATCGAACCCAACGCAGCCAAACCTGGCAACTGCTGGCGAGATTCGTGCGCCAACTGCGCGAGCATGAATACGACTTGCTTCTCGACTGGCAATCGAACCTACGCTCGGCCGTGATCCGGATGCTGGCACGAGCACACAGGGTGATCGGCATCCATCCATCGGACGGCGGTGAGTTGCCCGGTTGGTGGCCCGGCTATCGCCCGGCAGTCGCGGCCTGCTCGACACACAAGGTGCACCGCGTCGAACGTGCGCTGCACGTGGTCAGGGCTCTGGGGTGGGAAGGGCAAACGCCCGCCGGACAGCTCGGCAATTTCGATACCGTTCACCTCGAGGGTGATCATGGACCGAATCAACCGGTGCTGCTCCATCCGTTCGTCAGCGCTTTCGGCCGCTTCAAGGAGTGGCCTTCTTCGCGCTGGGAGAAACTCGCTCATTCGCTGGCACGACGCGGACTACCGGTTTTGATCTCCGGCGCGCCCGGCGACCAGCACAAGATCGCCCAGATCGTCCAGAACTGTGGTTACGCGGCAGCGCCAGCTCCCTGCACATCTTCACTGGCAGAGCTCACCAAGTTGATCGATCGATGTCGAGCAGTGGTCGCTGCAGACACCGGTGTGGTTCACCTGGCAGCGATTCGTAAGGTACCGACTGTGGGTCTCTATGGCCCCAAGGACCCGACCGTCAACGGTCCGTGGGGCGAGAATTGCCGGGTGATTC
Source organism: Planctomycetes bacterium UBA1146 (assembly GCA_002311345.1). Taxonomy (GTDB): domain Bacteria; phylum Planctomycetota; class UBA8108; order UBA1146; family UBA1146; genus UBA1146. The sequence continues at coordinate 116,480 of DCAA01000002.1, forward strand.
GCGGCGAGATTCCTTGCTCTCCTTGCACGCTTCGAAACTGCGAACATTCCTTCTGCATGCAATCGATCACACCCGAATCGGTCGAAAATGCGCTGCTAGATCTTCTCTCCACAACCACCAGGGCGCGTTGACCCGACCCCCTGATGGAGGTCATCCTGGTGGCATGGAATCCACGACTTCATCGACCTATCCCATCGCGGGTAAGACCCTTTCGGTATTGATCCGGAGTCTCTTCTCGGCGATGGACCTGCGCTGGTGGGGTGGCCAGCGGGCCATCGATGCCCTGCGCGAGCATGGCAATCTTGTCATCACCTTCTGGCACGAGTGGGTGCTTCCCCTCTCCTTCACCCTCGAGTCAAACGGATTCGCAGCCATCACCAGCGAGCATCACGACGGAGCGCGACTCGGTGCGGCACTCAGGAATCTCGATGTGGTGACCGTTCATGGATCGAGTTCCCGCGGCGGAATCCTAGGTTTTCAGAAACTGGAAGCTCTCGCTCGAGAAGGACTCTCGCCGGTCATCTCCGTCGATGGTCCGAAGGGGCCCCCGCGAAAAGCAAAGCAAGGTGCCGCCGCTCTCGCCAGGAGACTGCAGATTCCGATGATGCCGCTGGCCTTCGCTGCAGAATATTCGATCAGGTTCAAGACATGGGACCGGATGATCCTACCTGCGCCGTGGGGAAAGGCGGTCGTGGTGGTGGCAGACCCGGTGATGCCCGCCACCGATCGCTCTGGAGACGAGCAGGCCACCTTGTGCTTGCAGCAATCACTGAACGAGGCGACGGAACTGGCTGGTGGTCAACTTCATCAACTCTGGCAGCAGGGAACCGGAACATCCCCTGTCGGCCTGTCTGGTCTCACTTCAGCAACGCGATGAAATCGACGTACGCGGTGAATCTCTTGCCACCGAGGAACTGGATGCGGAAATCCTGAATCCGGTCCCAGGAAGCATCCCCTTGCCCCTTGAAGTTCCTGAGAGGAATCTCGATCCGCTTGAGGCCCTTGTGCGATTTCATCATCATGATGTAAGCGTTCTTCACCACCTGGACCTGGGTCACTCCCGCCTCTGCTGATCCGGGTACGACGAAGACAAGCTGGTATGCGGAACCACCCCTGGGCATATCGAGATAGAAGGCGATCGCCTTGTAGCCGGTCAGATTGCGCGGAATACCCTTGACCTTCAACTCGGTCTGGCCGGGAGCCACCTGCCACTGCAGCGCCCTCTTGCCTTCCTGGACCAGTCCATCCTCATCGACGAAACTCTTGCCGTACTTCAACGAATATCTCTTCGAGACTCGTTCGAAGTCCTCGAGAACATGGAACAGTTTACGCTGCATCTCGATGACGAACTTCTTGTACTCCTCTCCGATGGGAGTCGCGGCAAAGCGCGAATAATTCTTCTCAGCGATCCTGTAGGCCGCACTTTCCTTGCCACCTAATGCTTGCTTCTTCAGTGCAGCCAGTTCGTTGGCACCCTCGGTGGCTCCGAGCCATAAATCGACATGGGATCGAGTCGCTCGATTCTTGGCCTGCTTGCGAGCATTTTTGAACTCCTGGTAGGCAGTTTTGTAGTCGGCAACATCGTAGGCCGCCTTTGCCGCCTCGAATGACTCTGCCCCCTCTGACTTCTTCCAGGACAGTTCGGGAGAATCCTGACCAGACACCGGAAGCAGCAACAGGATGGTCATCAGCAAGATTCCCGAACAGCGGGTGACAGAGTTGATCTTCATCGAAGTTCCTTCCCTGGGGACCTGGCGTGCCTGCTCGGTAACCGAGACCAGTATCCGGCGCAGTGGACCATCTTAGGCTCCTTGCACTTCTCCCTCAACCGAGCGATGTGAACGACGTTTCCTCCTACGAAGCACGATCTCAGGAGTCGAGTGCCAGCGCTGGTGCATCCAGGGCCACTGGCTCGGATTTCTCCGGATCGCTCTTTCGATGGCAGCACTCATCCGGCCGGTGAGTTGTTCGATCATCAGGGACTCATCGGCTTCTTCTTCGAGTTGACGGATAGGTGGCTCCATCTCGAAGTGATATCCGCTCCTATCTCGGATGACAAAGAAGGGTAGTAGCGGAGCTCCGGTGCGTAGCGAAAGCCTCGCTGGAACAGTAGTGGTATGAGCCAACTGGCCGAAAAACGGCACGTGGATCCCAACCATCTTGTGAATATCCAGATCGGTCAATAAAGAGATGATCCCACCGCGCTGCAATAACCGGATCGATCTCAGCAATGATTCATCCTGATAAACAAGTCGAGAACCAAGCCGAGACCGAATTCCACCGACCCACCTCTGATGCACCGGGTTCTGGTAACGCCGAGCGAAAAATACACTGTCATGCGGGTGGATTCTTCCAAGCAGCGCGGCACCCAGTTCCCAGGAACCGATGTGGCCAGAGATGAGGATGACGCCCTTACCCATTGCACGACACTGCTCGATCGCAGCCCGGAATTCATCGATTCCTCGGACCGTGACTCCTCCCCGGAGGGGGGAAGAGCCGAGGTGATCCCTGCTCTTGAGGGAGAGTGATATCGCCTCCAGTACCGTCTCTCCCATCTGCTCGAAGCAACCTCGTGCAATTCGCTTTCTGGTCCGCTCCGCGAGGGAGGGATCGAGGTGCTGCAAATTCTGGTACGCAACGCGTCTATCGGTCGCGCGGAGCACCCAGCCGATACGACCGAGTAGACGCCCGAGCCCCTGAGCAATCCGGATGGGGAGTCTTCCGATCATCGCCGCAAAAAAAATTGCGAAGACACGAAGTGGCCAGGAAAGCAACTGATCTGCAAGTGTGGACACTAATTCTCCTCCAGATGGGAAGGTATCACCGATCCGCCTTCACGGAAACGGCACCGGATCTGTGGAGTTCCGGGCTGAGGAACAGTAAACTGGAGAAAGTGGCAAACGTTGCCCACCCGAAGGAACACCAATATGATCCATGTCACCGAATCTGCTGGTCGTGAAATCGCGCGCCTGGCCCAGGAAAAAGACGCCGGAGAGAAGGGCGGCCTGCGTCTGTTCGTCCAGGGAGGTGGTTGTGCCGGGATGTCGTACGGCATGGATATCGTCGAGAAGTCTGACGAAAAGGACCGGGTCTTCGAGATCGATGGAGCCAGAATCATCGTCGACCCAAAATCCTGGCTGTTTCTCAACGGAACCACGGTCGATTTCAAGGAATCACTGATGGGACGTGGGTTCGTATTCGAGAACCCCAACGCCGCCGGATCGTGTGGGTGCGGCACCTCCTTCAGTATGCAGGAGCAGCCTCAAGGCAGCGAAACGAGCAAGAGCAACGACTAGCTGGCTCAGGAACCTTCCTTCTCGGCAAATACATCTCCGAGCATCGCATCGATATCCGGTGGTGAACTCTCTCTGCTCTCCAGTGCTTTTTCGGCAGCTGCTTCCACCTCGCTAATAACCTCCTGCTCAAGATGCTCGAGCTTCGCGGCCGGATCTCCTTCGAGTACTCCTTGCCGAACTTTCAACCACTCCTCGTAGCAACCGATCGGCTCCCTCTGTGCCCAGTGGTCGAAGACTTGCTGCTCGAACAGCGCCCTGGCTTCCGCCTCGTCGTGGGTAGCATGACCACAGAAACGGAAGGTGCGGGCGAGGATGATCACTGGGCCACCCCCTTCGAGACAGATGCTGCGAGCTCGGGAGACCTTGGCATGAACATCGATCACGTGATTTCCATCGCATTCCAACCCGATGGCACTGTGCGAAGTCGCGATCGCCGAGAGACTACGGTCGAGTCGTTCATCTCTACGTGTTCCCAGCGCCACGGCATTGTCCTCGACGATGACGATCAGAGGTAAGGAACGATTCGATGCCAACGACAGGCCCTCGTGAACCGCACCGGTTCTCGTCGCGCCGTCCCCGACCCAGGTCAGGGCCACGTTGGGACGCTCCTCGAGTTGAAACGCCAGAGCAAAACCACAACAGACAGGAACCAGATCTCCGACATGACTGATGGGAGCAACGACCCCATGTTGGAGATCTCCGAAGTGCAGATCCCGTCCCTTGGTCAGACCATCGCCAGTCGCCAGATAGGAACGGAAGGACTCCTCGATGGGGATTCCCCGCTCGAAAGTCGCCGCAGCATTACGGATCATCGGCCCGACAATATCTCCTGGCTCCAGAGCGTGGCAGGCTCCGACCGTGACCGCCTCCTCGCCACACCCGAGCCACGCCTTGCTGATGACTCCGGTCATGACCCAACGTTTCAGGGTGATGTCATGCAGACGAGCTCGGATGAGCCCCTGGTAGAGACGTTGCAGTCCCTCGGCTCCAAGATCCTTGACGCTGGTCGCCAGATCCTGCTCCTCGATCCGCTGCAGGTACGTTGCCATCACTTCCGGGTCGGGTTGCCACTGTTGATATTCCGGCGGATCGTAAGCCTTGTATCGCTTCATCAGGTTCGGTCCTCTCTGAGCCAGGCAATGATCACCTCGACCGCCTTTCGGGCGTGAGGATGAGGACCTGCGAACGGATGAGAGAGACCGAAGGTATGACCGGCGCCCTCGACGATCACCTGACGACCACGTTGCGGATCGACCCCGGTGAGAAGAATCCCTGCACTGGAGGGTTCGACCGCTTCGTCGGCACCACCGTGGATCGCCAGTACCGGAAGATTCGACCGCTCCAGCGCCAGGGAAGCACTGTAGCGCTCTCCCTGCACCAGGTAGTCCTCGAGTACCTCGACATCCTGATGGAGAACCTCACCGGTGCGGGCATTGACGATCTCGCGGCGACCCGTGGCTCGCCACCTGTCGATCTCATCATCTGAGAGACGCAGCAGGTCAGCAGGAGTTCCCATCGTGATCACTCCAGCAACGCCGCAGGGTTCGGCAGCACAGAGCGCAGCGACCAGTCCTCCACGCGAATGCCCGAGCAGGGTCGGGGATTCGATGCCAAGGGCGGTATCTTCCAGCACCGCCTGGACATCCTCGACATCATGACGGAGCGTTTGACGGGCGAACTTGTGCGGTTCATCGAAGGAATCGAGTGATGGGCCAACACCACACATCGAAGGATTCATGCGGAACACTCGATGACCGGCAGTTGCCAGTTCACCACAGAACCAGGGCCAACCGCCCCAGTCCTTGAATCCCTTGAAACCAGGAATGAAGAGGATGTCAGTTCCCTGAGAGGAACGCTTCCGGGAGCCATCGATGGAGATTCGCACCTTGCGGTCATCACGGATCGCGATCTCGTACTCCCGGGTATCGACACCTTCGGCCATCACTTGGCGTCCCGACAGCGAGTCTGCGCGATCTTCTCGATCGCCTCGGTGAGAGAGAGTTCCTCCTGTTGTCCCTGTTCCATCGATCGAAACTGGACGGTTCCAGCTTTCTGTTCGTCACCACCGATCACGATCACGAACGGGATTCCCGCCTTCTGGGCATACTGGAGTTGTTTCTTGAGTTTCACCTCGCGTGGATACACGAGTGTGTGGATTCCTGCTCTTCGCAACTGTGCAGCGGCACCGAAACTGGCGCCGGCCAATTCCTCGGAAAACTGAGCCACCATCACATCCGCCGGCTGGGTGCGGGAATCGAGCAGATCGAGTTCTTTCAGTGCGGCGAAGAGACGATCGATTCCGAGGCTGATACCGATGGCAGGAACATCTTTTCCCAAGAACATCCCGAGCAACCCGTCGTAGCGTCCACCACTCATCACGGAACCGAAACCGGGCAAGGCATCGAGGTAGGTCTCGTACACCAGTCCCGTGTAGTAACTGAGACCGCGGGCGATCGAGGGATCGATACGACAACTGGCCGCGATCCCGGAAGCCTCGAGAAGGACCTGAACTGCTTCCATCCGGGCGATCGCCTCGGCAGCGACTGAATCGTTTCCGATGGTCGTACTCAGATGCTCGAGTACCTGCCTCGAATCCTCGGGAGCCTCCAGCACCGTCCCCAGCACCCGGTCGACACCGGCGGGATCGATCCCCGGGATCTCTCCGACCTGGCTTCGAAATTTATCGGCACCGATCTTATCGAGTTTGTCGAGCAACCTGAGGAAAGCCACCTCTCCAGTTTGCGTCAGACCGACCAGGCGACATAGCGCCGCCAAGATCCCCCGATGGTTGACGCGGATCTGATATCCCTCGATTCCCAGTTGATCCATCACGGCGGTTCCCACCACCAGCATCTCCGCATCGGCAGCAGCGCTATCGACTCCGACCAGATCGACGTCGCATTGCACGAACTCACGGAAGCGACCGCGTGCCGGCTTCTCTGCCCGCCAAACAGGTGCTATCTGATATCGTCTGAATGGAAATGTGATCTCGCCATGCTCGGCCAGCACTCTCGCCAGCGGAACGGTGAGGTCGAAGCGCATCGCCACGTCCCGATCGCCATGATCACGAAAGCGGTAGAGGAGCATCTCCCCGTCATCGCCGTACTTACCCAGCAATACATCAGAGTATTCGAGAGCAGGCGTCATCAGCGGGGGATAGCCGTGACGTTCGAAGACCTGCCGCACGGAATCCAGCATCCGGTCCTTCTGCAACATCTCCTCGGGCAGGTAGTCGCGGAACCCCTTCAGGCTCTGGACCTTCATCGCGCCTCCGTCCTGGGATGTCTCCACTATCGGGAGAGGGTGCCATCCTCGCAAGGGGAAGCGATCAACCGATCAGGCCCAGTTCCTTCGCCACGTCCGTGAAGACTGCGATGGCATGGTCGATCTGGTCAAGATCGTGCCCGGCAGAGATCTGTGCCCGGATCCGTGCCTCGCCCCTGGGAACCACCGGGTAGGAGAAACCGACCACGAAGATGCCCTTCTGATTCATTTTCTCGGCCATCTCCATCGTTTGCCGTTCGTCTCCGATCATGATGGGCACGATCGGGTGCACACCCGGCGTGATGTCAAATCCCGCTTCCGTCATTCCTTGGCGAAATCTGAGTGTGTTCGACTGGCTTCGCTCGACTCGCTGGGGCTCGGCATCGATGAGATCGAGCACTCGTATCGCGGCCATGACGATGGCAGGAGCGACCGTGTTGGAGAAGAGATAGGGACGAGAGCGCTGTCGCAACAGCGAGATCACTTCCTTGCGACCGGATGTAAAACCTCCACTGGCTCCGCCAAGAGCTTTGCCGAATGTGCTGGTGATGATGTCGACGCGATCCTGCACCCCGAAGTGTTCGGGGGTACCACGTCCCGTTTTGCCGATGAAACCGGTCGCATGGGAGTCGTCCACCACCAGTAGGGCTCGGTGCTCATCACAGAGGGAACAGATCTCATCGAGCGGAGCCAGATCACCATGCATGCTGAAGACTCCGTCGGTAACGACCAGACGGGTGCGCGCATCTCTCGACTCCGCAAGGCATCTCTGCAAATCAGACATATCGCTGTGTGAATAACGGAACCGTCGAGCCTTGCAGAGTCGGACCCCATCGATGATCGAGGCATGATTCAACTCGTCAGAGATCACTGCATCTTCAGGACCGAGGATGGTCTCGAAAAGCCCCCCGTTGGCATCGAAACAGGAAGTGTAAAGAATCGTGTCCTCGGTCGAGAGGAAACTCGAGACCCTGTCTTCTAGTTGCTTGTGGATGTCCTGGGTACCACAGATGAAACGCACCGAGGAAAGACCGAATCCGTGGCTATCGAGAGCAGATTTTGCCGTTTCGAGGATTTCTGGATGGCTGGAGAGGCCCAGGTAATTGTTTGAGCAGAAGTTCAATGCTTCACCATCAACGGTGTTGATGACAACACCCTGAGGACCGAGGATCTGACGTTCGTTTTTCCAGAGACCGGCATCCTCGATCTGCTGCAGTTCCTCGACGAAGCGTTCACGCTCGGAAAACAAATCTCCTCCTCACGTCCATCAACTATCCCTAGTCGGGGATTCCAGCCGGATACAGAATCACCTTGCCGCACTCACCCCTCTGGATCAAATCGAAGGCAATCTCGAAATCATCCATCGGAAAGCGATGAGTCACAATCGGTGTCAGGTCGAGGCCCGCTTCGAGGAGCCGAGCAGTATCGTGCCATGTATCCCAGACCTTGCGACCGAGGATGCCCTGAACGCGGGCTCCCTTGAAGATGATGTCACGAGCCACATCGATGGAAATCCGATCGGAAGGAACGCCAAAAAATCGGAAGTCACCTCCACGACTCAGACACCTGAGGCCATCCTCGATGGCCTTTTCGTTACCCGACATCTCGAGCACGACATCGGCGCCTCGACCTTCGGTCGCAGTTTGAATTTCCGCAACCACATCGCATTCAAGGGGATTGAGAACCTGATCAGCACCCAGTTCGGTGGCGAGATTGAGCCGATATTGCTGGACATCCACGGCCATCACCGATGCCGCTCCGCAAGTTTTGGCGATGGCGACCGCGAATAGTCCGGTGGGACCACAGCCGGTGACCATCACATGGCGACGAGAGACCTCTCCGGCAAGCGTGGCGTGAACCGAATTTCCCAGTGGCTCCTGCAGGGTGGCGATCTCTGGCGGCAGATCCGCGGGAGTTCGCCAGATGCAACGCTCCGGCATGACGATCTGCTCGGCAAAAGCACCGTCTCGCTGCACCCCGATGATCTTCTCGTTCTCACAGATGTGACGTTGACCGGCGCGACAGGGGCGACATTGATCACAGAAAATGTGCGACTCAGCGGCCACATAATCACCCGCCTCGAAACGAGTGACTTTCTCCCCGACCTCGATCACCTCACCACAGAACTCATGACCCACAGTCAGAGGAGTGGTGACCTTGGAAGCGGCCCAGGCATCCCAGTTATATATGTGGAGATCGGTGCCGCAGATCGATGTCGCCAGTACCCGGATCCGTACCCCATCCACTGGCAATTGCGGAATCGGTTTCGCGAGCAGGGTGAACCCCGCTTCTGGAGCTTCCTTGACGAGGGCCTTCATCATTGTGCTCAATCCTCACCTCGTCTTCGAAAAACGCCAATTGCCCAAAGACTGCTGGGATCCCAGATCCTAGCGGCCAGAGATCACTGCAGGAAGCGTCGTCGGGAGATTCCTGGTGACAGAACTTGCGAACCCGGCTTTCGGAGGGTCCAATAATGGTAGCCTGTCACGGTATATTTTCTTCGCTGCAGTGTGGGTTCAATCAGTTCGCTGCAGCCTCATAGGAGTCAGTTTCATGAAGAATCTTCCTCTCCTGCTCGGAGTTCTGGCCTGTGTCACTCAGATTGCTGGACCCCTCGGGGCCCAGAACATCTTCACCGTTGGCGATGGCTCAGCGATGCCCGGAAACAACGTGATCATCAGTGTGCAGATCGCTCATGATGATCCGGTGCTCGGGTTTTCCTACGGGGTCCGTCACAACGGGGCGGTACTCACTCCACTGAACATCGCTGAGGGATCAGCTCTGGCTCCTCTCAATGGAGGAACCGGTGCTGATTATTTCTTCCAGGAACTCAATCCCTCCAACGGCCCAGGTGTGATCGTGGCCTGCATCTTCACCTTCGGCGGCTCTCTCGAGTCCTTGCCGGCCGGATCGGGTCAGGAGGTTGCTGCGATGGAGTACTCCATGTCAGCCTCCGCCTCCCCCGGCAGTTCCTCGGCTCTGGACCCGGCCACCGACCTCGGTTCTCCACCGACCAACATCGTCTTCACCGTCGGCGGAGCCAGTGTTTTTCCCGCTACGGAAGCCGGCAGCGTGACTGTCGAAGTGCCTGCACCGACCGGAGTGTCAAGCACACTGGCAGACATCTGCGATTGCACTCACCAGGTCAACTGGACCAACAACGCCGCCTACTCGTCTGTTCAAGTTCGCGTTGGCGGCACACTGGTCGCCACCGTACCTGGATCTGCCACTTCCGCCACGGTGACCCTGCCAACATCGACCACTGACATCTGTGTTCGGGGACTGGTCGGACCTGTTTCCTCCACCGATTCCTGTACGACCGGAGCGTGTCCCGTGTTCGTCCCGCCTGGGGCACCTGACAATCTCGCCTGCAGCATCTTGACCACCGATCCGATCAATGGCTGCACTGTTGAAGCCAACTGGGCCAATCAAGGCGACTACTCCTTGATCAATGTGTACCTCGATGGAGTCCTGCAGAGCAGTGAAGCGGGAGCCACCACAAATTGGCAGAGTAGCCTCGCTCTTTCTCCCAATTCCCAGCAGATCTGTATCGAAGCGGTCGATATCTGTGGAGGAGTGCTGGGTCAGATCTGTTGCGATGTAATCTGCGATGCGGGTCCGATCTTTATCAGAGGTGACTGCAATGTCGATGGAGCTAACAACATCGCAGACGTGGTCGCGGCTCTGGGTTTCCTTTTTGCCGGGGCAGGGATTCCTCTCTGTGGAGATGCCTGTGACATCAACGACGATGGAGGTTTCGACATCAGCGATGCGGTTTACTTGCTGTCGAATCTGTTCTCCGACGGAAACTTTCCGCCGGCCCCCTACCCGAACTGTGGGATCGACCCCACTGATACCGACCCGATGGACTGCGACAGTTTCCCGCCCTGTCTCTGATCGAACTGCGGTGACAATAAAAGGGGTCCGGAACGTGACTTCGTTCCGGACCCCTTCTCTATTCTGACACACATCGGCCGGATCCCTTTACTATCGAGATGAATCCCTCCATCCTCCCTAGCATGGCTACCGTTCCCAGACCTGCCTTCCGGCAAACGAAAATCGTAGCAACCCTTGGACCAGCATCGACATCGGCGAAGGTCCTCAAGGGAATGATCGAGGCTGGCCTCGATGTGGTCCGGATCAACGCCTCACATGGCAATCACCAGCAGGACGCCGAAACGATCCAGCGGGTCCGATCGGTATCCCAGGAAGTTGGTCAACCGATCGGAATCCTCTATGACCTCCAGGGTCCAAAGATCCGACTTGCCGACTTCTCCGGAGATCCCATCGAGGTTGAGGCTGGAGATGAGATCCGTCTGGCAGTGGGTCGCCCCGCAGAAACGGGCGAAATCGGCAGTGATTACGATCTACTGGACCAGGACCTCTCGGCGGGGGATCCGATCCTGATCGATGACGGGATCATCGCACTCAAGACGATCTCGGTCTCGAAAGGACTGGTTGTCGCTCGCGCCGAGAACTCCGGCGTCATCTATCCGCGTAAGGGAATCAATCTTCCCGGCAGTCAGATCTCCGCACCTGCCTTCACCGAGAAGGATCAAGAAGATGCCTTCTTCGCCGCCTCACAGAACGTTGATTTTCTGGCCCTCTCCTTCGTACGACAAGCCAGTGATGTCCAGCAACTCAAGGATCTTCTGAGTTCCAATGGAACATCGATTCCCATCATCCCCAAGATCGAGAAGGCTCGTGCCGTCGATGAAGTGAGCCAGATCCTTCAGAACTCCTGGGGAGCGATGGTGGCACGTGGAGATCTGGGAGTGGAGATCCCACCGCAACAGGTTCCCATCATCCAGAAGCAGATCATCGCTGAGGGTCTTCGGCTCGGACGCCCCATCATCACGGCCACGCAGATGCTCGATAGCATGACCAGGAATCCCCGTCCCACCCGGGCGGAGACAAGCGACGTCGCCAATGCAGTACTCGACGGAACCGATGCTGTGATGCTTTCCTCCGAAACTGCCATCGGTAACTATCCCGTCGAATCGGTCCAGATGATGGCGGATGTGATCACCTACACCGAACAGAACTCCGGCGCCACCCAGTATCCGAGGAGACGAGAGCGCTCACTCGAATCCACTCCAGAAGCGGTCACCGATGCGGCATGCCAGGTGGCCCATCATGTCGATGCCCACGCGCTGGTCGCCTTCACCCAGTCCGGTTCGACCGCCTACCTGGCAGCAAGCAGGCGTCCCAAACGACCGATACTCGCCTTCACCACCCGACCCGAGGTTCGCGATCGTCTCACGATGGTATGGGGTGTCCGTCCCTACCAGATTCGCCAGGTCAGCATGACGGATCAACTGATCGAGGAACTGGACGCAACTCTTCAGGCCGATGGCCTCGCCAGCAGGGGAGACTTGCTGGTCCTGCTGCTGGGGGCACCTACTCACAGGATGGGACGAACCAACTTGATACTCGTATATCAGGTCGGTACATGGTCTGGCCTCGATGGTCATCAAGATGACGAGGATGAGTGAGCCTCACCCTCCAACCACAATGATCTGAAATCCTCGAGAGTTGCCGGGGCGTGACCGGCGTAGTGATTGTTGAAATAGCCAAACACATCCACTCCGGCTGCTCGAAAAGCACGGATCGCCGGAAGCCAGCGCGCCAGACGATCACGGCGATCCATCAGCTGCCGATCCCACTTCTGGGTGAGTTTGTCCATCTGTTTGTGATCTCCCAGGAACCGAAAGTAGCCAAAATTCGTGATCGTTCCTGCGAGCTTGCGTATCCACTCCTCCGGGTCCGGCATCCAGGCCTGGTCGACCCAGGCCAGAGCCACGTTGTGTTCATTGAGCAGCCTTAGCAAATCTGGTCCGATCCAGTTGCGGTTGCGCACCTCTACCACATATCTGGGACCACCCGGGACCGTCGCGAGAAATCGGTCGAGCCGTTCCAGAAATGGCTCCAGCGACGAGAAAGTCTTCTTGTTGAAGTAAGGGAACTGGAACAGTAGCGGTCCGAGTCGATCGCCCAGCCACTGCATCCTCTCGACAAAGATCTCGATGTCCCCCTGCGCCTCATGCAAAACCTTCTCGTGAGTGATCACCCGTGGCACCTTGGCGGCGAACTGGAACCCCTCCGGGGTCCTTTCTTTCCACCCTTCGATGGTGCTACGTGCCGGGATGGCGTAGAAGGTCGCATCGATTTCGACGCTGTCATAGATGGATGCGTAATGCCGAATAAACTCCCGCGGTGCGATTCCTTGCGGATAGAACACACCTTGCCAGCTCTTCTCCGACCATGAAGAGGTGCCGATCCGTAGACCCGGGTCTTGCTCGAACAATACCTGTTCCCTCCTTGATGAAATGCTCCCGAGGGTTCGAGATGGAGATCATGATGGACAATAGACAGGATGCCCGCGAGCGGATTCTGGCACTGGAAAGAAGCGCGTGGTGGAGTCGGAACTGATCGAGTAACGATGACCAGCGCACCGTTGTATCGATCAGGCTTTCGGTTGGAACGCGACGATTCGCCCTGCTAGTGCACTGGCAGCAACAGTCAGCGGACTCGCCAGATACATCTGCCCTGGACCTGATCGCCCGGGAAAGTTGCGGTTGATGGCACTGACACTGACCTGATCGGGAGAACGGCTCACGCCAGGACCGGCATTGATGCACGCACCACAGGAAGGTTCGATCACCTGGGCTCCGACCTGCTCGAAGATCTCCAGGTAACCCTTCTGCTTGCAGTACTCCTTGACCTCCTGAGAACCGAACTGGATCCAGAACTCGACCCCATCAGCGACCTGTTTGCCCTCCTTCAGGCCCTGGATGAGGACCTCGGCGTACATGTCCATGTCCTCCTTCTTGCCGGCAGTACACGATCCTCCGTAAGCGATGTCGATGGGGACCTCATGCTCGAGAAGAGAGATCTCCACGCCGTTGCCGGGATCACCGGGGAGCGCGACCAGTGGTTCGAGGGATGCAGCATCGATGATGATCTCGTGGCAATACTCGGCTTCCGGATCACTGAACATGCCCTCGCAGTAACCGCGAGCCACATCGGGGTCGATTCCACGTTCTGCAACCAGAAACTCGACGGCTTTCTCGTCGGGTGCAACGATTCCACTGAACGCCCCGATCTCCGCAGCCATGTTGGTCATCGTCGCGCGCTCATCGATGGAGAGTGCCTCCACCGCCTCGCCGCAGTACTCGACCATCTTGCCGATGGCATGTCCCTCGGTGACATAGGGCGTCCTGAGGATCGCCAGCATCATGTCCTTGGCGGTAATGCCGGCGGGACGCTCACCTCGAACCTCGATGCGAACCGTCTCGGGCACCACAGAATAGACATCGCGAGTGATCCAGGAGTTGAAGATGGCGGTGGTTCCAACCCCGAAGGCGACGCAACCAATGGCTCCGGAGTGCGGAGTGTGGGAGTCGCTGCCGATGATCATCTGGCCCGGCAGCGCGTAGTCCTGGAGAATCTTCGAGTGGCAGATCGCCTCCGAACCTCCCAGGCCGGTCTCCCCGTGCAGGGTGATGTCGTAGGTCGCCGCAAATTCCTCCTGCTTCAACTTCAACTGCTCGGCGGTCTCCAGCAAACCCATCTTGCGCCGCTCGGGCGTGATCGCCTGTTCCAGGAAGGTGAGGTGGTCACGGAAGAAAATGATCGTATCAGGATCGTTGAGCGGCTCTCCCTTGCCGACCTTCTCCTCGAAGAAGGAAGCGGCCATCGGAGTGACGTACTCGTGACTGAATCGGAGATCGGTCCGGAAAAATCCCGCATCTCCCACCTTCGCGCCGTCACTTTCGTCCCAGGTGGAGGAAGGTTCGACCACTCGAGAGCGGGCGAAGATCTTCTGACTGATGGTCTGGGGACCCGCGCAGGAGATCGGGCCGGGAAGATCGACCTTTCCCTGAAGTCGAGCGAGATTGAACTCGAACAATCCACCCCACTCGATGATCTGACAGGTCACCAGGTCCTTTCCCGCCGTGAAAGTGGACAGATCGATGGTTTCGCCAGCGACCAGTCTCTCGAGGATCGACAGATCAGTGCAGGTGAGCAATCCAAGATTATGGCAATTCTGCTGATAGATTTGTTCGATGTTCTCGGCGAAGACCAGATGAATACCCGCACACAACTCGGCATAGGGTGAGGCTTCCCTGGAACTACCCTTCCCCCTTCGCTTGCCACTGACACTCGCCGCAAAGCCACCGTCCTTGATCGAATTTCGTGTCACAGGAAACTCGCCACCGGCAGAAAATCCAACGTACGGGAACTCACCGAGTGTCTCGTCATGGTAGTAGCAAACATATGCGGGAGTGATCTCGTCCGTGGAGATGTTATCTCTATAGACCAGCCCATGATCGAGGGGGAGATCTTCACCAGACAATTGTCGCTCGATCGCGTCGGAATCATCTACGAGATGAAAGACACGACCGTCGAGAGAAACTTCGGTGGGCCTCTTCTCGACATTGCGCTGCTGTAGACGTTCAATCAACTCGGACAAAATAGACTCCAATAACCCGGGGATCTGCTCTCAACCATGAAACCCATTATCTCCTGTGGATGGGGACGATTCAACTCGGCCTTCGCCTTACAGCGGTAAATCCAGGAAGTATGAGTTTCTGGATCACTTCCCGCCGACACGAATGCTCGCAGAAGGCCCCCTTCATGCCATTGATGGCAATTTGTTCCAGATCATCGATATTCAGATCGAACAGATCGACTGCCATCTGCCATTCCTTCGACAATGTGGTTGCAGACATCAACGTGTTATCGACATTGAGACAGACTCGATATCCCTCGCTCAGATAACGCGGAAACGGATGATCTTTCAGTTCTCTCACAGCTCCCGTATGGAGGTTGGAAGAGAGGCACATCTCGAGCGGAATCCTGTGGTCGAGAATGTATTCTCCGAGAGTGCCTCGATAATCTCCCGCTACAGAATCGTCCTCCACCAATCGGGTCGCATGGCCGATCCTGTGTGCCCCACAGTGTTGAATCGCCTGCCATATGGAAGAGAGCCCGAAGGCTTCTCCCGCGTGGATGGTGATATTGAAGTTGCTGCGGCGAAGAAACTGAAACGCATCATTGTGATGCGCTGGTGGATGGCCCGATTCATCCCCGGCCAGGTCGAACCCGACTACACCTTGATCTCGAAAACCGACCGCCAGTTGAGCTGACTCCAGAGAAACTTCCGGTGCCATGTGCCTCAACGAACATACGATGACTCTGACATCGATGCCCGTCTGCTCACAACCAGATCCAATTCCTTCGAGTACCACCTCGAGTACCCGACCGGGATCGAGCCCGTGCTGAGTGTGCAAGACGGGAGCAAAGCGAACTTCGCCGTAGACCACGCCATCGGCGGCGAGATCGAGGACGTGTTCGATGGCCACTCTTCGCAACGCATCTTCGTCTTGCATCACGTCCAGGGTGGTCGCAAACCCCTCGAGGTATCTGGGTAAACTGCCCTGGTCTGCACCACGGAAAAACCACCGGGCCAGCTCATCCTCTTCGGTGGCGGGCAGTTCGATATCTCTTTCGGAAGCAAGTTCGATGATGGTGGCAGGTCGGAGCCCCCCATCGAGATGATCATGTAACTGAACCTTGGGCAAATCCCGGATCCAGTCTTCCATCAAGTTATCCCTTTCTTGTGCCCTGGTTCACGAAAGCAGGCACTTGCACAAAAGTCATCTGGTGCCGAGCAACCCGATCAGTCACTCTCTCGTGAACTGTTCTGCTCCGAGGGCGATGTGATGCCCGGAAACAGATGCTCCGGCTCTCTCCCATTCCTTCTCGCCTCGATGGAAAGGAGACTCCGAGTCGTGCCATCGAGAGATTGCTTCTGCTTCTCATCGAGAGTTTCCCAGATTTTGAGTTTCACCGACAGGGGAGCCCCGGATCTTGGACTCCTCAGCGCCGTGGCCAGCGCGATCCTGGCAATCTCATGCCGCTGTGGTGCTGGCAGCGATCTCTCGAGCAGATCTGCCAGTTGCTCACCGCGGACAGCCTCCAATGCGGTTCCACCCCCGCCTCTGGCCACCATTGCACGGGCCCGGATCTGGATGGTCAAGAGAGCCAATTCCTCTCCCTCGTCGAGAGTCAGCAATACCAGTTCCTTTACCGTCGAGATCAGATCCTCGTCGGCACCTCGGTCGGACTTGCTGATCAGTTCGTCGTGACGACGCAGTAATTGTCGTGCCAGTTGCTCTTCTCCTTGCAACCAGGAGTTCACGATCGCTGCCGAGATGATCTGGACCACTCGCCATACCAACTCATCCGGGATTCCCTCTCCTCCCGACAGCACCAGCAGCGCTCTCTCGTATGCCGGTAGCAATGCAGGTTGGGGTAGAATTGTGATCAGTTTTCCCGAATCATCGAGCAATGCCCTGCCCCGGGCGACCATCTGTTGAAGACCGATGCGCACGTTTGTTTCGATGAGAACCTCATCGATGGTATCAGGATTCAATGTTGCAGACAGGCCCGCATCGGTCCCACGGAGAGCTCCCTGGATTCCCCAGTAGACCGCATGTGCCGCAGGCGTTCTCCAGTCCACCGCACCCAGTTCCTCGCTGATCCTCACCATCAGATCTACCGACATGTTCATGTCATGTTCGAGGATCCTGCGCCGCAGAAGCGCCTCGATCGATCCCCTCCGGGAAGCAGAGAGTCCAGCGAACAGGGGGTTCGATACTGCAAGGGGTGCCGATTGGGCCCACAATGTCTCGGTGAGTTGACGAAGCGCCGGGTCTTCCAGCACCTCGGCCGGCAATCCTGAGGGATCTCTGGGAGCCGCGGCCGCGGCTCGCAGCGTCTCGAGGTACCCTGTCGCATCCAGGCCGCGAGGATCTCCGAGGATTTGGCGCCAGCGCTCACACAGACGCGCCTGGTAGTAGATGGCAGCCTCGTCGCGGAACTCTCCGATCTTGAACCAGAACAGATAAGATAACTGATCGTGGATCTCTCCACTGAGCGGATTGGCGCGCAGAGCAGGCCCCCTCAGCAGATCGACCGCTTCACGAACCCAGATCCAGCGCTCCTCAGGATTGCGACTATCGAGTGCCATCTCGAACGCCAGCATCCAGGCCTGAAAGTTCCACACCCTCGGGAAATAGGGCTGTAACTTGGTGATCCAACTGGCCAGTTGCATCGACTCGTGCAGTGCTCCCTGATCTCTTCTCTCGAGAGCTCGTAACCACAGGGCATCGATCGCCCATCCGCGAAAGGCACCCAGCGTCTGTTGCAACAACAGCACATCGGCAGGGACCCCCGTAGCTTCCGAAACCGGCAACGAAATCCCATCTTTTTCGAGATTTTGATCGAGCGGGATCGTGATCATCGCAGCGCCGCAAAATAGCAGTGCAGAGATGGCCACAGCTATCATCTCGAATCGACTCATCATCGATCTCTCTCCAACCCATGCTCCCGTCGGTCACTGATCCATACACCTAACAGCAACGTCACTCCCCCCCAGAGGAGTCCGATCATCGCAAAACCGCGGACCACTTCTGCAGAGGTGACGTTCTCGCCGGCAGCGACTCGATCCGCAGTGGCGTGCTGATTCCAGGCCGAGAGTTGCCCAACGATCAACTCCCCTCCTCGGGCCAGTAGATCGATGACGATCCGCGATGGATCCCGACTCCTCGGATCCTCATGTGAATCGGACCCGGTGACATCGAAGGCACCTGTGAACCCTCCGCCGGCAGCCGCGACCAGAAAACAGAGTAGGAACAGGGTCGCGACCGGCATGCCGAGGAAGGTCGCTACGGTCAAGCCAAGTGCAGCGATGAATCCGCATCGGATCCAGGTGAGCAACTGCGAGCGGGCAATAGACGAGATGAGAGAACCAGCGGGGACACGCAGTTCGATGGCATCCGATCCACTCCAGATCACCGAAGGAATTCTGACATCTTCTTCGACAGCTCCGAGAAACTTCATCCCGAGACTGAATTCATTTGCACCGGTCAGGGATTGGGGAATCTCGATGGTGGAGCGTTCTCCGTTGCGCACGATCACCTCGCTCGATTCATTTGCGAGTTCGATTCGAAAACGCGCTCGTTCTGACCGATGTGTTCGCCCCAGAGAAGGCCGAATGGAGATCACCGCGTCCTTCTCCAATCCTGCTGGATACTGGAACCAGTAGTCTCGTGAGGAGCCCTTCGAGATGGAACGTGAACGCCTTTCGAGCCTGGATCTGGCCATCTGTTGCGCCTCTTCGGGCTCGAGCATGCCCCAACCGCCTGGATCCTCCATCATCAGAAGTACCAGGTATGTCTGCACATCCTGATCACTCACATCGAGAGTCTCCGGAGGCACGATGGCAACTGAAACTGGATTCCAGAGCAACTCGGTTGATCCGGAAGCCCTGCCGACCAACAGCAGCAGGAACACGGTGGCCGGCAAGAGAAGTGCAAACAATGCCACCAGGATTCCGAGAAGTTTCCCTGGCAGTAGATTCCATCTCGTGCCCGAGAGAACCACAAGCCAACGGATCCGGCCGGTCACTACTTCGTCGCAATAACTTCCGCAGGACATCAACAACGACAGCAGCAACAAGTTCGCAGCAATCCAACCCTGTCCATAATCGAGCAGGGTATGGATCCGGGATTCAATATCGGTCGAATTAGCGAGCAACAATGGCATCAGCCCCAGACCCACGAACAGGATGCCGCCACCGATGGGAAGAACTCCTGTTCGCCAGGCCTCCGCCAGCAACGTGCGGGTCACCACCGCCAGAGCACCACCGCGTCTGAGCACTCTGATCGAGAGAACGATACCAAGAGCCATCAGAAGCCATACCAGTGGAGCCAGGAACAGAGAGATCACTTGTTGTCTTCGCCCCCTCCGAGGAATGCAGGCAGTCCACCACCAGGTTCTGCGCCAGCAGTGGTCTCTCCCCTTTCACGCGCTTCTTCCACCGTTTCCAGGAACTTCTCCTCGAGGCTCTTCGAGCCGGGCTTCACCGAGATGACATCGAGTCCCTGTTCACGCAGAAGTTTTTCGGCGGAATCGAGGGCCTCGGATTCCACACGGGAAGTGATCCAGATAGTCCGGTCGTCTCGTTCCAGAATCTCCTCCACCGCACCTTCGGCCTGGACCTTCCCTCCGTAGAGGATCGAGACTCGATCACACACCTGCTCAACATCGGCCAGTAGGTGACTTGAAATCAGAATCGTCTTGCCTCGGGCTCGTAGACCCTGGATCCAGTCCTTTACCTGTCTCACTCCCAAAGGGTCGAGGCCGTTGGTCGGTTCGTCGAGGATGATGAGGTCTGGATCGTGAATCAGCGCCTGTGCGATTCCGATGCGTCGCTGCATTCCTTTCGAGTAATCTCCGATCTCTCGATCCGCGGCCTCACGAAGGCCGACCATCTGGAGCAATGCCTCGATTCTTTCCATTCGATTCGCATCAGGCACTCGACAGAGCCTTGCGGAGAGATCCAGCATCTCGCGTCCCGACAGGAATGGATAGAAGACCGAGTCTTCGGGAAGATATCCGATTCGACTCTTGCTCTCGGGTGTCCCGGGAGGGGCCCCCAGAACCTCGACCTCACCTGCTGTTGGAAAGATCAAACCCAGCAAGATCTGAATCGTCGTCGACTTCCCCGAGCCGTTGGGACCCAGCAGTCCATATACCTCGCCACTACGGATGGTCAGATCAACTCCCGACAGAGCCTCGACCCTGGCGCGAAGCCAAAAATCCCGGAACACCTTCCGCAGGCCTTTGATTCGGATGACATCGGGAGCCATCGATCTCACTCCTCTTCGCTAGTACACTTCGAATGACAGTATACTGTGGCCAGCGAATGTCCGGGAGCGTTCGCAGAAAAGGTCCTGGTAACCTGCTGTGTGAGAGGGGAGCCCCCTGAATACCCTGACGACCTGGTGGAGAATCTCGTGTGCAGCCTCTGCCGAAGGGCTGCGTCCACCTTTCCATGCCGTCATGTTGCTACTGGGAATCGTCCTGGTGGGAATCTCACCGCTGCTGAGCGCCTTCGCACTTGGCGAGGAGGATCGACTACTGGTCGATATCTCTCTGAGCACGCTGCTTTGCTGTGGACTGTTCCTCGGTTCCTTCACAGCTGCTTCGACCCTGGGAGATGAAATCCGGCGAAGAACGGTGATGGTTCTATTGAGTAAACCGGTTTCGAGAACCACGGTGCTGCTGGGCAAGTTCGCGGGGATCACCTTCTGTCTGACAATGGCCCAGATTTCCTGGATGGCGACCTTGCTGCTGGCGGTACGTCACCGAACGATTCACAGCCAGTATGTCGAGGATCAAGCACCCGTTCTGTGGCTCGGTGCCGGCGCTCTGGTACTGGCGCTGATCGTAGCCGCTCTGGCTCACCGAAGTGGGCGCAGTTTTCCGGCAGCCCTGTCGAAAAACTGTGCCCTGATGCTTCCCCTCGCCGCGGTCATCGCCTGGTCCTGGGCTCCCGATGGTTCCTTTCGGCTGCCCTGGAGCGCTCTGGATCCCAACATCCTGTGGGCGATGATCCTGGTCCACGAGGGAGTGTTGATCCTCGGTTCCGTTGCACTGGCCGCCTCGACACGTCTTCCGACACCTGCAACGATCGCGCTATCCCTGGGTACACTCTTCTGCGGAGTGATCGTCGGATCCCTGACGAGAGGAACCTCATGGTCTCGCTGGATTCCTGACCTTCAACGGCTGTGGATCTCTGATGGATTGATCCGGGGCGGAGAGTTGTCACTGGTCACTGCGGGGTGGGCCACTCTCTGGGCATCACTGACCGTGGCGGCGGTTCTGTCGCTGGCGGCAGCGCTCTTTTCACGCAGGGATGTGGGGTGAAGGTTAGAACGGCATTCTTCCCGAGATGGTCTTGAAGGTGGCCTGGAAGAAACGCCAGGTGCCATCTTCTTCCCTGCGTGCCATTCCATCAATTCGCAGGGTCCAGGCAGGTTTCGCGTTGGGTCTCTTTCTCTCCACGAATCGTATCGGTGCCGATACGGTGCCCGTACGTGCCTCTTCCTCTGTCGAATCCAGTTCGACCTGAATCTCATCCTCGTCGACGAGAGCCTGCCAGATGAACGATCCATCGGAACTATCTCTTTGACTCAAGAAGATACGCAGCAGTGCTCCGCGGAAACGGGCTGCATCGAGGAAGTAAACGGTCTCGTGGAAATCCCGTGAACAATGCACGAGAACGTCACCGGAATCCTGGTCGTTAAATCCATCTTTCATCCCCACCACTGCTTGAATCAGGCTTTCCGTCGGTGAAGAGTTGACTCCTCCCAACAGCCAGAAAAGCAACAGTCCGGTGATGGCCAGGGCAAGGAGGACACGCAGCAGTAGCGCCCGGTCAACCACCTATCTCGTGCATGCGACGGCTGGAATGGATTCCCTGATCAAGTGCATGGCCGATCGGCTTCATGAGAATCGCCGCCTCCAGAGCAGCACGGACCACCTCGACCCCACCACCGCCTCGAATCACAGCTCGCAGATCAGCCTCGTCATCTCGCAGCAGGCAAAGTAGAAGTCGTCCATCTGCAGAGAGCCGCACACGATTGCAAGATGAACAGAATGGATCACTGACCGGACTGATGAATCCAATGATTCCACGAGCTCCGCGAAGCCTGTAGTTACGACTTTCCTCGGATGGATGGGTCGATGGGACCGCTTCGAGGGGACCGAGTGCTGAGGTGATTCTCGCCATCGATTCGGCAGTCTTCACAATCGAGTCCCTGGCCACAATCGCCTCATCGCCGTCCCCGAACGGCATCAACTCGATGAAGCGAACACTCCAGGACTTGGTGAGGGTCTGCCGCGCCAGTTCGACGATGTCAGCATCATTTACTCCTCGAACCACGACCGAGTTGATCTTGATGGGATCCAATCGCGCTTCCTCGGCAGCCTCGATCCCCAGGAGGATCTTGTCCAGATCAGCAAGACGCATCACCTGGCGGATCCTCTGGGCTTCGAGAGTATCGATGTGGATATTCACCCGATCGAGTCCAGCATCACGAAGGTCGTGCGCCACCCGCGGGAGCAATATCGCATTGGTAGTCATGGAGATGTCGGCATCCGGAGAGACGCGGCGGATTCCAGACACAATCTCAACCAGATCCTTACGAAGGGTGGGCTCTCCCCCGGTGATTCGGAACTTCCTGAACCCAGCCGCCGTTGCAGCCTCTGCGACCAGACAGATTTCCTCTGCAGTCAGAAGATCCTCTTCGGGAAGAAAGCGAAGGCCCTCCAGCGGCATGCAATAAGTACACCTCAGATTACAACGATCCATCACGGAGATCCGCAGGTAGTCGATAATCCTGCCATGTCCATCGCGCGACATATACGACCCCAATCCTGAAGCGATTCCCGATCTGAGGGTAATTTAACTGGACTCTACGGATGCCCGACCGATTTCATCAGCGCCGAGGACCCGACCCTCTATCGAGATCAGTATACAGCCTCTCCCGGCAACGAGATATCCAACATCCTCTCTGGCGACCTACGTGCAGATAGCACCGCTACAGGCGACCCACAACGAATCGAGGCGGATCGCCCGATCGGCATCTCGACCATCTGCGATGAACCATCGAATCGAGCATCGGATTCCCTTCGACTTCTGATCGATCAATTGCGATCTCCATTTGAGTTTCGAGTCACCTTGTTCTTATCGGTCCTCGCTGGCGTAGAAACCCTTTTCCTGCACCCCTGCATGCTATTCAGGCCTTCAGCGTTGCGCAGGTATCACTCGTGCAATCGGTTAATTTGGAAGAATAATTTGGGAGTCGCTATCATCCTTGCCGATCTCGAATCCGGAGCAACGATTCTCGAGGGGAAAGGACTCCACTGCTCGTGTTCCCTGAAACTCCAGACCACAATACTGCCGGCAGGCAATCGGATGCTGCTGACGATCGACGATCGCGCCTTGAGATCATCTCGGGGCATCTGCGTGGAAAGATCAACGAGAACAGCGATTTCACCAGCGATGTGGTTTCACTGCAATTGGTGGAGAAACTGGTCCAGGATTCACCTCCGACCTCGGATGAAATCTTGGCCCTCGGATTCGACCTGCAACTGGTCAGGACCCGGATCGATGAATTCCTCGCAGGCCAGGTCGACCGTAACTTGCTCCATCACTGGATCTGCAACGCCCTCAAAATCGCTGTCGTCCTGTCACTGAGAGAAACTACTCCGGATGGAGATCTGATCGAAGACACACTGGGTCTGATGGCGCTGGTCACCGATGACGATTTCGCCTCTCCGGACACTTCTGTGAGACTCTGCCGCCTGATCGACGACCGGATCTCACTACGATTGCCTGCTCCTCGCCGCAGAACCATCTCAGAACTGTTGCGGGAAATGGGAGAAGGAGCCTTGACCGTCACTGAACGGGGTCCCGACAGTGAACATCCGGTATGGGTAGATGTCTCTCTGTTGCCAAGACGCCATGATGCAAAAAGCGCCCTGTCACCACGACCAACGTGGTTCCAGCCTCTTTCGGTGTGCACCCAGGGTTTGTGGAAAGAGATCTCCCCGAGCGATCGGTGGACCGGGGTAGAAAACGATCGGATACCGGGCCTGATTGCAGAAGAACCGTGGCTCGCCAACGAATTCGAGGGTCTGAGCCTGTACCTGGACCCAGATGGCATCACCGAAGCAGTCGTCGAGGCGACCAGAATCGGTTCCAGAGAACTGAGGAAAGCGGTCGCGGGTTTTCGTGCCCTGCACCAGATGAAGCGCTGTTCCATCGATGGAATTCCCGTACACTCACGAGAGGAGGACTTATGAGTATCCAATCCCCTTCAGAATCCAAAGGCAACCCGAACTCCATCGAAGAACTTCACGAGAAAATAATTGAACTTGAAGAAGAACTGGTACGCCAGCGACGTATCCACCAGACGGAAATGGAACTGGGGCTGGAAGCGATGGAGCGTATCAAGAAAGCGGGAGAGTCTTCCGCCCCAAAAGCGAACATGCTCGTCTCCATCGATGGTCACGAACTTTCCGCTACCCAACGGGTGGCTATTTTCGTCGATGTTCAAAACATGTATTACGCTGCTCGTAACCTCTTTCAGTCAAAACTGGAATTCTCCAAGTTGCTCCGCCACCTCGTCAGAGGACGCACTCTCGCTCGTGCCCTGGCATACATCGTTGAACGCCCCGGTATGGAGCAAAACAAGTTCATCGAAGTACTGCGCAGAAATGGTTACGAAGTTCGAAAGAGAATTGTCGGAGAGCGGAACGACTCGTCGAATCGAGGCGACTGGAACATCGGCATTGCACTGGATGCGCTCGCGCTGGCAAACAAGATAGACGTCGCGATTCTGGTCACGGGAGATGGTGATTTCGTCCCTCTGGTCGAGAAACTCGCGATGGATGGGGTGAGGGTAGAGATCGCCTCATTCCGCGAAACCACTTCCTCTGACCTGTATCACGCTGCAGATCAGGTTCACGTTCTCGACGAGGGAGTGCTTCTTTCAGGGACACATTTCCAGCCAGCCGAAGAAGAAGAAGAAGAAGAAGAAGATTTCGAAGATGAATTAGAAGTGCAGGGGGAAGAAGAGGAGCTGGTCCCATCCCGTAGTCGGAGACCTCTGAGACGAGCCCGCGGTCCGGCGGAAGAGGATTTCGATGACGACGAGGACGACGAGGAGTGATGGAATCCCGCCTGCCGACGACTTGTCGGCAGCTGAGGGTATCTCCAGTTACGATTTCGATCTACCAGAGCATCTGATCGCCCAACAACCAGTTCTCGAACGATCCTCTTCCCGCTGTATCTTCTGTTCGAGAGGCCGCCCAGGTGGTGAGTCAGCCTATTTCCGAGATCTCCTCGACCATCTCAACGGGAACGAACTGCTGGTCGTAAACGATACCCGCGTCATCCCTGCACGAATCCGCTGCCACCGCCAATCAGGAGGGGCCATCGAGGTCTTCCTCCTCAAACCTCTCGAGGATCGGCGCTGGAGGGCCTGGCTTTCCCCGGCTCGCAGAATTCGTTCAGGAGAAATACTGAAGACTACAGGTCCCCCGTTGAAGGTGATCGACCGCAGTGGATCCGGCTGGGAGGTAGAACTGGGTGGAGATGGGAATCTCGATGAGATCGGAGAAGTACCACTGCCCCCCTACATCCATCGGGACCATCAAGATCAACGGACACAATCGATCGATCGGGAACGGTACCAGACCATCTTTGCGCGAACGCCGGGGGCCGTGGCCGCTCCCACCGCCGGATTACACTTCGATGACTCGATGCTCCAGCAAGCGAAACTAACCGGCATTCAGGTGGTTGCGGTGACCTTGCATGTCGGTCCAGGAACCTTCAAACCGATCGAAGAGGAGAAAATCTGTAATCATCGTGTCGATCCGGAGTTGTACACAGTCAGCAGTCAAACCCGTACGGCCTTATCTGAAGCACGGGCATCCGGTCGACCGATCATCGCCGTTGGCACCACAAGTTTGCGGGTGCTGGAGAGCATCGGTCCACTCGAAGAAGGCCCGACCATCGAATCCGAAACAGATCTAACGATCTTGCCGGGGCACAAGTTCTCCAACGTGGATGGCCTGGTGACCAACTTCCATCTCCCACGCTCTTCCTTGCTGGTACTGGTGAGTTCTTTTCACGGTCTGGAGAACACATTGGCGCTATATCAGCAGGCCATCACATCCGATTTCCGCTTTTACTCCTACGGAGATTGCATGGCGATCCTCCCTGGAATCAATCGTTGATGCTCCATTGCTGGGCATGTCGATCAGCGCTCACCAGCAAACGAGCGAAAAGAGATGGTTTTCTGAGGGGGAG
Source organism: Planctomycetes bacterium UBA1146 (assembly GCA_002311345.1). Classification (GTDB taxonomy): domain Bacteria; phylum Planctomycetota; class UBA8108; order UBA1146; family UBA1146; genus UBA1146. The sequence continues at coordinate 142,775 of DCAA01000002.1, forward strand.
ATCCTCGGAGTCGGGTGGACCCTACCTGGTTTACTCCTGTCCTTCCTGCCGCAAGGAGAACAGGATCGAGCAGTTACCCGATGGCAATTTCTATTCATCTCCTGCCAAGGAGATCGGCCTGGTCGACTGGCTGTTCGGCTGGATCGAACCTCTGGCTCCAGAAGATTTTCTCGAGATCCAGAGTTGGCATCACAAGCACTCACTAGAAAGACGTGCGATTTTCGAGGGGCTGGGCGATCAGCGCTACTCGGGAGCCCTCTGGCGTCGCTTGCTAGGTCGTTGGATCCCGCGCAGGAGAACCGATCATCGGGATCCGGAAATCGAACAGGAACGAAGTGGAACCGACCGCCCATCGATGAGCAGGAACATTCCACTGCCGCATCCATACCGGATCCTTGGACTCCCTGCAGATGCTGATTCTGAGCAGATCCGGAGCCGATTTCGCGAACTGGTGAAAACCCATCACCCCGACAAACTCCACCACTCCGATCCAGATCAGGTCGAGCAAGCAAGTCGAAAGTTGCAGGAACTGATCCGTGCCTACGAGGATCTGGAAAAGGGCGGTCAGGTCTAATTGACCCCGCTCGCATAGCAGATCCCGCCACTCAACTGGCTCCTGGCATCAGGTTGAGCGCCTTGATCACCAGAGTCACCACCAGGACAACCGCCACCCCAACGAGATTCAGGACGAGTCCACAGCGGAGCATCGTTTTGATCTTGACCTTTCCAGTGGCAAACACGATGGCGTTGGGAGCCGTTGCCACCGGCAACATGAATGCACAAGAAACCGACAGCACTGCAGGAATCATCATGTGAAGCGGTGGAATTCCACCCTGTGTCGCCGCCGAGGATAGGATCGGCATCAACAGGTGCATCGAGGCGGTATTCGAGGTCACCTCGGTGAGGAAGGTCGTCGCTAGCGAGATCGACATGACCAGAACTGGGAAGGGAAGATCTACCCAGTGAGCCATCATGGTGCCGAAGTACTCGGACAGCCCACTCTGCTGGAAGGACCCCCCGAGAGCAAATCCACCTCCGAATAGCAGCAGCATCCCCCACGGAACTTCTTTGGCCTGTTCCCAGTCGAGTAGAGCAGGCCCACCACGGTGAGACGGAATCACGAACAGTGATATTGCAGCGGCAAGTGCGACGATTGAATCGTTGAGATAATCTCGCGCCACGGTCGCAGGGATTCCCATCAGATCGGCAACCGGCCCACTCCAGCCGGGCATTCCCTCACCGCCACGAGTAATCCATAGCAAGGCGGTGACCAGGAACACCACCAGCACCCGGGTCTCGCCAGAAGACATTTTTCCGAGGTCCCTTCTCTCCTCGAGGAGTGCCTCCATCCCTTCACGTGCAGAGCCTGGCGGCAATGGCAACAAAAAGCGGGTCATCAACAACCCCACGAGAGGAATGAAGAGCACGACTACCGGCAATCCCATGGGGAGCCAGTGGAGGAAATCGATGATCACTGGCGGATCAAGATCCCCGGCGTTCTTGGCAAAGATCAGGTTGGGAGGAGTTCCTATGAGCGTACCAATGCCCCCCACATTGGCACCGTACGCGGTACACAGCAGCAAACAGGTGGTGAAAACTCCTCGCGAAGCAACGTTGTTCTTCTCGGTCCGGATCGCCACAGAGATGGCAATCGGCATCAACATCAGTGTCGTGGCAGTGTTGGAAATCCACATCGACAACATGGCAGAAGTAATGAGAAACCCCAGAGCCAATCGGCGCGGCGACGTACCTACAGTGGTGAGAGTGGCCAGGGCAATACGACGATGGAGTCCGGAACATTCGACGGCCCTCGCCAGCAAAAATCCCCCCAGCAGCAACATGATCAGATGATGAGAATAGTACTTGGCGGCGACCTGCGCATCGCACACTCCGAAGAGAGGCAACAGAACCGCCGGCAACAAAGAAGCGGCAGGGATGGGGACCGCCTCGGTGACCCACCAGGTGAGAGTCCACATCGCTACCAGTAGAGTACCCCGAGCTTCCGGCGGAAGATCTGAAGGCGCGACCAGGTAAGTGAGATAGGCCAGCAGCGGACCCAGTAGGATCATCCCGAGACGTACCTTGCGGGGACCTTTTGGCTCAACATTTTCAGAACTCATCGAATCCCTCCGACCGGATAACTGGCGCTACTTAGAATTGCCAGATCATCCCTGCACCCGTTCGACGTGGTACCATCCCCGAATCGCGTTCCCAAGGGAATGCCAAACCGTTCGAGATCTGGATCAGAATATGCCATCTCCTAACCCCAGAACCGCACCTGTGCTGCCAGAACGTGTTCACCCTCATTCGAGGCCCTTGCCTCAGCTGATGAGTCTGCTGCTGATAGCGTTCTGTGTCTGTTGTGGGTGCTCGACGGTGCACCTGAAGCCCAGGGTGACCAATATCGCTGACTACTCGCGAGAAAAGGACATCAAAACCTATGTCATCACCGTCGATTCGAAGATGAAGGATGAGGACTACAAGAACTGGACCCAGCAACACTTCGAGGAAAATCGACTGTGCCTGGAAAACCCCGAGTACGAAGGAATCCCGATCTACGAGATTCACTATCACTTCGTCCTGAGGAGACCTGGATATCGCCCCAGGAGAATCGCTTTTCTGATCTGGCGCAATTCGCCTGATGATCCCTCGAAGATGAATCACCTCTTCACATACATCGGCTCGAGCGTTTCGATGCAAAACTGGATCTTGAGATGACTGACAACAACATGTCCACCAGGACGCTGAGAAGGCTACTGCTAATGCTGCTGGTGTCGGGGACGCTCACCTTCTCGACAGGCTGTGGGATGATCTATCAACACCGACTGGAATCACCAGCCGGAACCATCTGGACCAACGAGGACATCGAAACCGCTCGCGTCTATCAGGATGATCTGGCATGGATGCAGGCAGGACTCAGGGATCGCCTCCCGAAGACCTCCAGGAATGTCGAGGCTGCCACAATACTGATCGGATCGGAGGATCTACACTCCAATCGCATAGTGCGTGAGCAAGAGGTCCATACCGTGGGTTGGTACAACAGGATGCTATCGACGGTCCAGTTCAATCCCATCTCGATGGCAGAGATCCAGTTTCTCTCCCGTGAGGGAGATGCTCCTCAACATGGAACGCTGCTCCATGAGTTGACCCATCATTTCACCTCGAGCCAGCGCGATCTTCGATCTCGCTGGTGGCTCACAGAGGCATTCGCATGCTATTTCGAGACCGCGTTTCGTGGCCAGGAGGATCGTTTCGTGATCCCTCCCATCCATGTAGAAAATTATCGCACGACCAGGAGAAAACTACGTGAACTGGGATCCGAGAGATTCTCACAATTGGTCGACGAGGTCATCCACGCCAGTTGGCTGGAGTTCTATCGAAACGACGGCGAAGCACCGCTGAGATACGCCATCTCGTGGTCAATTCTGTGGGCTCTACAAAATCAGATGTCCGGATCCCTGGAGCATAGGCTGATGCAGGTCGCTCAACTCGACAATGACGAGATCAGTTCTCGACTCCAGGACGTGACGACGTCACTCGGTCCATCCTTGTCGAGCCATTTCCGTGATTCCATCGCTGAGGAACCGTTCCGTCGCTGGAGCGTCGAACAATGGCTCAACAGCGGTCGTATCGATGGGCAACTGATTCTTACCGCCATCGAGAATGAACTGACCAGTGATGGTGGCGAGATCTGGGGCTGGCCCTGCGTTGCCCGGACCATCTATCGCTGGGGTTCTGGGCTTGATCGATCAAATCGCCTTCGCTGGCAACGCAAGATCGAGCAGCAACTTCGTGAAGGTCCGCTACAGGTTCGTCTGGCCATCTGTCGGGTAATTCGCGATTATCGACGCAGCGGATCTCTGATCACAGTTCTGGTCGAACTGCTCGAGGAAGAAGATGGCGAACTGCGTGCGGCGGCCGCCATGGCCCTTTCGCGCGTCTCTAACCATCCTACCATCGTCAACCCAGCCTTCTGGATCAACGCCCCGGCGAAAGAACGCGATCGCGAGGTCACAGAATGGAAACTCTGGCTGGATTCTCCCTGATTTTTCGATTGCGGAATTCATCGATGGGATATTGTCACGTCTTGACCTCATTCTGGTTGGCACTGATGCTGCAAATCGGGAGGAATTCGAGTGAAGGTTGAAGTACTACTTTTTGCCTCGCTGAGAGATCTGGCTCAATCAGATCGGATCAGCGTGGAACTGGCTGAGGATGCCACGGTTGCGGATCTTCTGGTCTCGATCTCGACGCAGTATCCGTTGCTGGAAGATCGTGTCGCTCTGAGTCGTGTCGCCGTCAATGATCGGTTCTCCTGCTCCGAGGACCCGATTCCACCCGGATCGGAACTGGCCTTGATCCCTCCGGTCAGTGGAGGATAGAGGTGAGCAACGCTCAGGTGCCATTTCGTGCTCAACTGGTGAGAAGCACGATTGATGTCTCCTCGAGTACCTCATGGCTCGGAGATCCGGGTTGTGGGGCTGTCCTTATTTTTTGCGGAAATGTGCGGGACAAAAACCGCGATCAGGCCGTTACAAAAATCGAGTACCAGGCCTATGAAACGATGGCTCTTGCCGAATTGAACCAGGTGGCGCGATCTCTGATCGATCGAGGAGCACATCGAGCGATAGCCATCCATCGCCTGGGAATGCTGGAGGTTGGTGAAACCAGTGTCTTGCTCGGAATCTCGCTCCCGCACCGCAAAGATGGCTTTCAGTTGCTAGAAGAGGGTATGGAGCAGATAAAGAAGATGGTGCCCATCTGGAAACACGAGCATTACCGAGACGCAAACCCGGTCTGGATCGATGGCTCCTGAAGAAACTCTAAACCGGGTAACTTCGCTTCTGAGGACCTGTGTAGATCTGACGCGGACGATGGATTCGATCATCCGGATCTGATCTCATCTCGAGCCAGTGGGCGATCCAACCCGGCAACCTCCCCAGTGCAAACATCACGGTAAACATATCGGTGGGGATTCCGATCGCCCGGTACATGATGCCCGAGTAGAAGTCGACGTTCGGATACAGGTTCCTGTCGATGAAGTAGGAATCACTGAGAGCAGTCTCCTCGAGACGTCGTGCAATTTCGAGTAGAGGATCCTGTACTCCCAGGTGATCGAGAAGACGATCACACGCTTCCTTGATGATCTTGGCTCGCGGATCATAGTTCTTGTAGACCCGGTGCCCAAATCCCATCAGGCGAGCATTGGAGTTCTTGTCTTTCACCGTCTCGACAAAGCGATCCACTTCCTGACCGCTGTTGTGAATCATGTTGAGTTGTTCCAGAACCGCCTGGTTCGCTCCTCCATGGCGAGATCCCCATAACGCGGTGATTCCGGCCGAGATGCACGCATACAGGTTGGTCTGGGCACTCCCGACCATCCTCACCGTCGCAGTCGAGCAATTCTGCTCGTGATCGGCGTGCAAGATCAGCAACAGATTCAGGGCTCTCTCCACCTCGGGATCGACGTGGTAAGGCTCCGCAGGTACACGGAACATCATGTGAAGGAAATTACCGCAGTACGAGAGCGAATTGTCCGGGTAGATGAAGGGTTGACCGATTGACTTCTTGAAGGAGAACGCCGCGATGGTTCTCACCTTGGAGAGAAGCCGACATACGGTCAGATTGGTGTCGTCGTCATGCTCAGGATTGTCACTCTCGGTATAGAAAGTCGAGAGTCCAAGAACCATGGCAGAGAGAATTGCCATCGGATGCGCAGAGGAAGGAAACCCGTCATAAAAGTGACGCATATCCTCATGGATCATCGAATGTTGTCGGAGCTCCTGCCGGAATTTTTCGTACTGCTCCGGGTCGGGCAGATCTCCGTGAATCAGAAGAAAAGAGGTCTCGACAAAATTTGAGTTCTCGGCGAGTTCCTCGATGGGATAACCTCTGTAGCGGAGGATCCCTTCTTCTCCATCGATGAAGCAGACGGAACTGCGGGTCATGCCAGTATTGACATACCCAGGATCGAGTGTGATATAGCCGCTCTCCTTGCGAAGATGGCGGATGTCAATCGCCCTCTCGCCCTCGGTACCGGCAAACACTGGAAGTTCGAATTGTTTGTCCCCTAGTTGGAGAATCGCTTTGTCCTGCTTCGTCTGATTCTCCGTACCCGTCTTCGGGTCCATTCGTGGTCACATCCATCCGTCTGCGCCGGCGAGGCACCGGTCTTCTCTTGCAGCACCACACTCGATCCGGGATCGACCCGATCCGGAATTGTACGTTCGAGTGTTATGCAAGGGGCCAACGGGGTTCCGCGGAGAGAGGCCCAAACCGCTGGATCATGACTTGCCATGAGTCCGCAGCAAGGAAGGATCATGCCCGAGGAACCCTGTTGGTCCGGCTCGCGATCATCAACGTAATATCGTCCGGGAGCAAGGGGTTACACCTCAGAGGTGCACACCTGGGAGAAAATGACACCGACTCAGTTCGGCGATGGCAAGGTCCGGTCGAAGCCGTCGAACTGCCAACCATCGAGAGAGCGGGCGATGGGAACTCTCCGTCCCATGCCGAATGCCTTCGAGGAGATCCGCAGGATCGGAGGCGACTGTCTCCTCTTGTGCTCACTCAGTTCGATCAGCCCGATCACCTTCTCGATCACCTGTGGCGAACCTCCTTGCTGGAGGATCTCGGTGATCGACTGTCGATCTTCGACCCAGGACTTGAGGATCGCATCGAGTTGGTCGTAGGGAGGAAGAGAGTCCTCGTCCCTTTGATCCGGAGCCAGTTCAGCGGAGGGGGGCTTGTCGATGATGGAAGTGGGGATTTGTCCTACAAACCGCTCGAGTGAGGCTATGGCGTAAATATCGCGTTTGCTGACATCGCCCAGAGGAGCCAGTCCACCGCACATATCACCGTAGAGGGTGCAATAGCCGACAGAGAGTTCAGACTTGTTGCCGGTCGCCAGCACCATCGCTGCTTCTCGATTGGCGATCGTCATCAGGATCGTGCCTCTGATCCTCGCCTGGAGATTTTCCTGCGCGACTCCCCAGTCCCCTTTCCCCAGCACCGACTCCAGTTCCTGCCTCAATGTCCGATAAGTCTCGACGGTGGAAATCAAATCGAACTCGATCCCGAGCCGATCTGCCAGTTCGCTCGCATCTTCGACGCTCCCCGTTGAAGAGTACGGTCCGGGCATCCCGATACCGCGAACCTTCTTCGCTCCGAGCGCTTCGACAGCGAGCAAGGCCGTCACGGCGGAATCGATGCCACCGGAGAGCCCGATCACCGCCTTCTCGATGTTGCACTTGCGGAAATAGTCACGGATCCCCAGAACGATGGCCCCTACCATCTCGGAGACCTCATCCAAGGGGGTGTTCTCGTCGGTTTCGGCCTCCGACTCACCGACGATCCGGACCTCCTCGACGAAAGGCGAGAGTAAATCGAGTGAGCCATCGGGCTTCGCCAACAAACTACTGCCATCGAAGATCAACTCGGTATTGCCCCCGACAAGGTTCGAGACCGCTACGGGAACCCCAAGTCGATGCGCCTGATCGATGAACAGTTGCTGGCGAACTCCCATCCTGCCTCGCTGAAAGGGGCTGGCTGATGGACTGAGGATGATCTCCGCCCCCAGTTCGACCAGTTCCTTGCCGGGATCTCGATCGTAGAACGGCTGTCCGGGAACCCCGTCGCTCCAGAGGTCTTCACAGATGGCGATTCCCACCTTTTGACCCGCCACCTCGAACAGGTGCACCTGGGCTCCTGGTTCAAAAGTCCTCGCCTCGTCGAAAACATCGTAGGTGGGAAGCAAGATCTTGTCGGCATATCCGACAATTTTTGCTCCATCGATCACAGCAGCACTGTTGTGGACCTTACGAGCCGAACCTGGAGGTGAGGAACGGACCGTGCCCACCACCACGACGATGCTCCCGGTCAATTGAGCGCTGAGTTCTTCGGTCGCTGTTTCCACTGCGCAGACAAAATCGGCACGTCCCACCAGATCCAGTGGTGGGTAACCGCAGATCGCCAGTTCCGGAAACAGCACCAGATCAGCACCGGCTGATTCTGCCACGGCAACTGCATCGAGAATCCGGCTGACATTGCCGGCCAGATCTCCGACCGTGGTGTTGATCTGTGCCAGTGAAACGCGCACGGGAGGTCCTATCCCATCATCCGGAAACCGCCATCGACATAGATGACTTCACCGGTGATGCCACTGGCGAGGGGAGAGAGCAGGAAGGTAGCCGTGTTGCCGACCTCTTCGGTCGTCACCCCCCTACCGAGAGCCGCCTTCTTCTCGACTTCCTCGAAGATACGGGAGAACCCGCGGATTCCTCGTGCTGCGAGGGTCTGGATCGGTCCGGCGCTGATGGCATTGACACGGATCCCCTGTTCACCGAGATCCGCAGCGAGATAGCGCATGCTCGCTTCCAGGCTCGCCTTCGCCACACCCATCACGTTGTATCCCCTGACCGCTCGCTCTGCCCCGAGATAGGAAAGGGTGAGCATCGAGGATCCCTGTTCCATCCTGCTGGCAGCTTCCCGCGCCAGTCGAGTGAAGGACCAGGAACTGATGTCGTGGGCCTTCATCCAGCCTTCCCGGGAGGTATCGATGTAATTGCCCTCGAGGTCAGCCTTCTCGGCGAATCCGATGGAATGGACCAGGAAATCGAGCCCCCCCCAGCTGTTATCGACTTCCTTGAATAACGCCTCGACCTGGGCGTCATCCCCCACGTCACAGGGCAACAAGAACTCACCATCGACCTGCTCCACGAGCGGGCGGACACGCTTCTCGAGACGATCTCCCTGATAACTGAATCCGAGACGGGCTCCCACCTGGTGGAGCACCTGGGTGATTCCCCAGGCGATGCTTCGATCATTGGCCACACCGAGGATCAGTCCCCTGCGTCCAGCCATGCAGTCGGCGAAGGACATCGGATCTCCTTTCGGGGCCAGTGCCCGTCGGAATCGTAACCCTAAGCGAGGTCGGAAGGGAGCGATCCCGTCCGATGATGAACGCCTCCGGGAACCTCTCAGAGGCTACCGGAGGCGTCAGATGAACGAGATCGTGACGATTCCCGACTAGAGTTCAGATTCCTTGCCGTCTTCCGCGCCATCCCCGGTCTCTGAAGACTCGGTCACCGTTTCGGTGAACTGATAGATCTTCAATCCATCCTCAACGACGGACATGCGCGCAGCGGTCCAACCGAAGTACTTCCTGAACAGCTCCGATTCCGGGATGTTGGAGGGGTCGAAGAGAAACAGCAGACCCTCGTTTTGCCCAAATTCCGGATTCATCAGCGGCAGGATCCCCAGTAGCGGTCGGATGATATCCGCCGCAGCCGCAATACCCTCCCCGGTGTTCTGCAGCGAAATCGACAACCCCTGGGTCGCCTTCACCCTGGACAGGATCTTGGCGCTGGGTCCGGAATCACCGAGACGTGCTCCGCCCTCATCATCGGCGAGACGTAACATGACGTGGAGATCATCTTTCGACATCGAAACGAGCAGCCAATCATCCTCGAAAGTCCATGCCGGAACGAACTGAGGACCATCACCGGCGAACTCTGGGGGTACGTCACCGAGCGGATCGAAGCTCCACACCTCACGCCCCTGAAACTCCTCCTTCTTCAGCGCAGGACCCATCATCTCGGGCCCACCCATCTTCTTCATCGCCTCGTCCCAGGGACCACGATCGCTGATCTTGATGCCTAAGCTCATGGCAAAACTGCCACCAAAACCGCCGCCCATCATCATCGCCATCGGGTTCACGGGTGGGGCATTGGGGTCGGGAGCAGGCTGGAAGACGAATAAAGAACCTTCCAGGGAATTGACCAGCCCCTTGATGTCAATCCCGGACGCCATCTTCATTCCCTCGAGTTCGGCATCCATCGTCGCACGCATCTCTTCCGGGTCGGTGCCCCCGATGGCGGAGCCGATATTCACGGCGATATCGAAGATCTTCGAGAAATTGAAACGTATGAGTTGAGCTGAAGAAGCCTCGGCGGGAATCACCGGAGGCAGAGTGATGTCACCATTTTGCTCGGGAAATAACCCGAGAATCCCCGGCCGCCCCTTCATCGCAATGATCGCATCGATACCGGTGCCTGCCTCAGACTGGTGGGTCTTGGAAGCGACACCCCCGATCGCATCGAGACCGAACGCCGAGATGATCTTGGAGGGAGTGGGACCACTTTCTGGATCGTCCTGTGGGTCGAAGCCACCTGCCAACATGTCGAACATCGGGATCAGGTTCCACAACGCATCCAGGTTGAGGTAGAAAGTGTCAATTCCCCGGTGCAGCGAGTTTTGAGCAGCCTTGTAAATGGTCGTCGAGCCAAAGCGCTCTCCGACGGCGGTATCGCCCGTGGCGAGGTAACTCTGGAGACTGCCCTTGTTGGTACTCACGATATGGTGATTCTCGAACTGACCGATGTAAATTCCCACCCCGGGCATCATCTCGACGCCGGTGAACTCGATGTCACCGATGGCGAAGCTGGCCGGAATCGCCATCTGGCCATCTGCCTCAAGAGTTTGCTGGAGAATTGCGAGCATCTTGCGGTGTTCGTCTCCGAAGTCAGCGGGACCGTGGAAATCGATGAGCAGGTTGGGCATCGGCATTGGCATGTCCGGACCCATCCGGTATCCCAATCCGAACACGAACTCACCGGTCATCTCGTTGTACAGACGACCGAGATGCTCCCAGACCATCTGCAAGTTTTGCTTGGACTCGTCTTCGCCCTCGAAGTTCTCACTCATCAACGCGGAAAATCCTGTGGTGAGCCGCTCGATCGTCTCGGTAACCGAAGTTTCCTGCATGAATCGGCCGATATCGGAATCCCGGGAATCAGCCAGGCCCTGCTGCCAGTCATCGATGCTGTAGACGATCACCGTGTTCTTATCGAGCGCCTCTTCTCCCGCTTCCACAGCGGTCGAGAACCCAAACAGGGCGGTCGAGGCGAGTGCGAGAAAGATGTACATCCTGGATGCCATCGTGATTTTTCCTTCCATCGGTCTGGTAAGACCCTGAACCAGGGGATCGCGAGTCAATCTCCCGGTTGATTCTTTTTCGGTGGTGGCAGGTAACGCACACCAGTATTCGGTTGACTCTCGTCGAACAGGAATGACTCACGCCGATCGAGAAAGAACTTCACCTGATCCAGGGGGATCGCGAAGTTCAGACCCTCCGACTGCATTATTTTCATGTTGGTGACACCTACCACCTCTCCCGCCTCGTTGAAGAGGGCCCCACCGGAATTGCCGGGATTGATGGGAGTGGTGGTCTGGATGTAGCACTGGCCCTCGAAGGAACGATAAGGATCGGAGATGATCCCTTCGCTCACGGTACGCTCGAAGCCTCTCGGGGTTCCGACCGCAAAGACCTTCTGGCTGCGATCAAGGGAATCTGCTGCGGCAAACTTCACCGCCCTGAGCGACAGACTTTCTGCATCGGGGATTCTCAACAGGGCCAGATCGAGGAATGGATTCATGGCGACGATTTCGACGTTCTCGATCTGCTGCTTGCGAGCGCCTCCCTCGGCATCATCGAGATACACCGTGAGCTGGATATCGCGCTCACCTTCGACGACATGGACATTGGTGACAACCAGTCCATCCTCGCTGATGATGAAACCACTGCCCAGTCCTCCCCCGGCCATGATACGAACCACCGAACTGCGAGCATTGCGTTCCGCTTCCTGGAGCGGCAGCGGTTCGCCATCACCGATCCGGTAGATCCGATCGATTTCGGAATCGCTGTCGACCTCTTTTCCCTCGAGAAGGCGAGTCCGAGAGATCACGGAGCGCGTCGGGAGTTGAACGATGGTCGGACCGATGTCGATGAAAAGCCGATCAGCGTCCTCCTTGAGGACGGTCCCGGTCACGGATCCTCCCCCGATCAACTCGATCCGCTCCTGGGTGGAAACGACCTCAACCTTGTCATCGGTAGCATTCATCGCGGCTGCCAGAGGCGGTGTAAAAGCCACAACACTCGCCAGGATCAGGCACGAAAGAGCCATTTATTGTCTTTCCGTCGAGGGTATCGGTCCCGCCAGAAAATCTCCGGGAAACCGTGATTGAATATATTGATCCCGGAGGCGATCTTCTGCAAGGTTCAATGACAACTTTGGAACCATCAATTATCGTCCAGCAGGGAGTACCTTCCATGATGATCTGGCCCAGCGACCGACTGATGATCAGCACATGCATCCTCACAATGCTGCTATGCAGTACAGATACAGCGGCCCAAGAGCAACGAGACGGTTCGTTCGGATTCTCGGACCACAAGGTCTTCAGACTCGGTTCGGCGGGCGGCCCGTGGCACGTCACCGATCTGGATGGAGACGGCGATAACGATCTGGTGGTCTGGGTCGGTGAAAAAGGTGAGTTGATCCAGTTCCTGCGAGATCCGGACGCCACCGGTTTCACGCATAGGGATGGCGGCAACACCCTGGTCGATCCCGACGGCTGGCGCAGAGAAACGATCTCTGTTCGCGCCGATGTCGATGCCATCAATTCCGGAGACCTCGATGGAGATGGACAACTCGACCTGATCCTCAGCTGTCCGCGTGCAAACCGTATCGAGATCCGCTGGGGATCAGCCAACAGCGATCGTTTCAAATCGGAGCAACGAATCCGATTACGAGAAATCGCCCGTGGAGACGACACCATCGATGTCGATGTGGGCGTGGAGGGAGCCGTGGTGCGTGTCCTCTCCAAGGAGGGCATCCACGAAGTGAGCGGGATTCGACGCGGCGAAACTCCCGTGATCGAGACTCTCCCGGGCACTGCTGCGGGTCCCATCTCGCTGGTACGAGGGGATCTGGATGGAGATGGAAAAGATGATCTCCTGACCGTCAGTGGAGCCTCGTCTGACCGGGCCTTCCCGCTTCGTCTTCGTCCAGGGACCTCCACGGGCTGGGGACCGGAAATCTTGTTCGAATCGGAAGATTCTCGATTCCTCGGGCTGGCCCCGATGCATCAGGGGCAATGGATAGTGCTGGGCGACCGGGATCGTCCGATTCTCAGGGCCATGAAAGTGACCCGCGGTCGTTCGACCCAGTTTCTACCCAATCCGGAGATCTACCCACTGTCAGCCAGCGGCATCGGCAAGGGGTCGATGGCTGTGGGTGATCTGGACGGAGATGGAGATCCAGATCTGGTCATCGCGGATGCAAAAGAATCGCTGCTGTGGCCGTTCTGGAACGATGGCGGAATTCTAACTCCAGGTCGACCATCACCAACCCTGAAAAAACCAACCGATGTGCTGATCCGCAATCAAGAGGTGATCGTCACCAGTTCGGAAGAGGGAGGCGCCGGTAAATCGGTGCGGGAGGGCAGCGGTTTTTCCTTTCCCGCATTGCTCGATGATGTGGAAACAGCAAATCTCATCGCGGTGGCATCCAGTGCCTCGGGTGGACCCCTCTTGTCCCTCCATAAAATGGAGAAACGCACCTTCGAGTTGCGATACCGCGACTTGCGAAAGACTCTCGAGTCAAGTCGCGAGCCCTCTGCTTTGCATTTCTTCGATACAGGATCGAAGCGGCCGATCATCGTCGTCGAAATTCCCTTCGAGACCCCTCGCTTCTATCACCTCGGTGAGGAGAAGTTCGAGCAGATCCGCACGCCGGCAACCGTGGAATCAGGTGGAAGTGTCCAGGCCGGGCCGGGGGGAACCCTGCTGGTGGCTCGCGATGGTCGTTGCCGGATCATCTCCGTCGACTCTCTGGAGGCGAGCGTCGAACGACAAATCGATGCTCCCGGAGGTTCTGCTCGTGTCGTGGCGGCAATGCCCGGCCGATTCGATGAGCAATCCACAGCGAGCATCGTGCTCATCGATGCTGGTCAGGGGTTAATCCATCTCTCCGAAGGAACGAAAGTCATTTCCTCGGTGGAAGGCCCGTTCAAGAAGGTCCGCATCGGTCAAGCAGTGGATCTTGATGGCGACGGCATCGATGAGATCCTGATGATCGATGACCGCTCCTTGATGGTCGTGCGTCCTGGAACTCAGGAGTGGAGATTGACGGAGGTCTTCTCCCGTCGTCATGGCGAGGAAGACAGCAGGGCCACCGCATTCTGGCCAGCAGATCTCGATGCAGATGGCGAGAGCGACCTGGTGGTGATCGACGGGGTTCGGGGAGAACTCGAGATCCTTGCCGGAGAAGCAGACAATTTCCGGCCTGCTCTTCGCTTCCAGGTGTTCGAAAAGAAGACCTTCAGGGGCGGCGGCAGAGGAATCGAGCCGCGTGCAGTGATCGCTAGTGATCTGGACGGGGATGGTTCCGTCGACGCGGCGATCCTGATTCATGATCGACTGATCATCTACCTCCAGGATTCCGCGGAGAAACTACGCTGATGATGGAAAATACCTCTGCCCCCACCTGGCTACTGGAGGGGGATCTGATCGAATCCACCGGGCGCACCCGATCACGTCTCAGGATTTGCCGTGAAAGCGGCACCATCCTGGAACGAGGTGACTTGCCTGGAGATCCCGATGTCATCTGGGGCGAGGGTGTGATCGTGTGCCCAGGATTCATCGACATCCATGTCCACTGCCGCGACGACCCGGGCGGCTCCCAGCGTCACAAGGAAGACTATTTCAGCGCCAGCGAGGCAGCCATCCAGGGCGGAGTGGTACTCGTCGGGGACATGCCCAATAACCCGGATCCCCCTTGCGACCTGGAATCTTATCGCAGCAAACGCAATCTGGCCGATGAGCGATCCATCATTGATGTCGTCCTCTATGGATTGCTGATCCGGGGAGGGACCCCGTTTCGCAACGATATCCCGTGGAAATGCTACTTCGGTCCCAGCGTCGGAGATGTCGATTCGTGGGGAGATGCGACGGTCGAAGAAGTGCTCGCGCCTTTCGGCGGACAGATGGTGATGTTCCACGCCGAGGATCCGACAATCCTGGCTCGTTGCTCCGAAGAAGCCACACATGAACAACGCAGACCTGCCGAAGCAGAGGTGGAGGCGATCCGCACCATCCTGAAAACCTGCCGTAAACTCGATATCCATGCCCACATCGCCCACCTCTCGACTGCCGATGGACTGGCTCTCATCGAGCAAGCTCGCAGCGAAGGGCAGACGGTCACCACCGAAGTGACCCCTCATCATCTCGCTTTCGACAGCGAAAACAGAAACCAGTTCGAATGTGGCGACTGGCTGCAGATGAATCCGCCACTACGCACACCGAGGGACCGGGCGATCCTCAGAGAGGCGCTCATCTGCGGAGCCATCGACTGCCTGGCCACCGATCATGCTCCCCATACCATCGAAGAAAATGCTGCCGGTAGTTCGGGAGTCCCCCTGCTCGATACGTTCGGCGCCTTCTTGTGCCGACTCGCCAGCGAAGGAATCCCGTGGGAGGTTCTCGTCGAGCGCGCATCGACCACTCCTGCGAAGATCTTCTCGAAGTTCAGCGATGGACAGTACGGGGATCTACAGGTTGGATCGGTCGCTTCACTGACAGTGCTGGATCTGAATCAAAGCTGGACCATCGAACGCTCGCAGGTGCGCAGCCGGGCGGGCTGGTCCCCGTTCGAGAAGACCCCTTTCCCTGGCAAGGTCATCGAGACCGTCATTCGAGGAGTCCGCTGGGAAGCGGCAACCTCCTCGTTGATCCAGCAAGCCTAGGCTCAACTGGTTCTGGAGCGAGTCCGCGCGCCAAATAGGCCTTTTAGAAGCAGGTTACCGTCTTATTCAGATACAAGGACGGGGCGTGGCTAACGCCACGCCCCGTCCAGGGTCCATCATCGTCACAATCGTACTCGATCAGGGACAAGCAGGATAAGAATCGCAAGTCAGCGTATCCGTGGTTGGATCGGCACCACAATTCGCACCTGGAGGAGGCAAGGAAAGGGAACCGAATAGATAGGAGAGCAAGGCTACAGGATCCGAGATGTCGAGAGACCCGTCGTCATTGCAATCGGCAGTATCGAGACAACCCGGGGAGGGATCGTTGTTGAACAGGAACCCCAGCATGTTCACCGCATCGGCAATATTGATGTCGCCATCGCTATTGGAATCGCCGCGGCGGAACGAGATCAATTCGCAATTGTCCGGAATGCCGTTTGCATTGTTATCAGACTCCACGCCACTAGCGATGTCGCAACTATCGGGAATGTTGTTCGAATTGCAATCCGGGACGGTACCCGCGTCAATCTCGCAGTCGTCTATGGAGCCATTGCCGTTGCAATCATCCGCGATTCCCAGATCGATCTCGCACTCGTCGAGCAGGGTGTTGCTATTGCAATCTTCTGCGGTACCGGCAGCAACCTCGCAAACGTCCGGAACGCCGTTGAAATTGCAATCGATGTGAGTCCCTGCCTGAATGTCACAGGTATCGTGCACTCCATTGTTATCGCAATCATTGCTTGCGAGCTGACATGAATCGATAACACCGTCATCGTCACAGTCGGAAGCACCTGCCGCGATATCGCAAGAATCCTCGACTCCATTGTTGTCGCAATCGAAGACGGGCGTCTGACAGGAATCTGGAATCTGGTCGTTATTGCAATCCTCTTCGAGACCCGAGGCGATATCACAGGCATCCGGCTCACCGTTATTGTTGCAGTCGGTCGTATTGCCGATGGAGCACTCGCAGGAATCGACGATGAAGTTGCCATTCAGATCGAGGCTGTCGATGTCTGCGGGGACGATCTTGAAGATCTCTCCGCCATTCCAGTCACAGATGTAGATCTCTCCGTAGGCATCTTCTCCGAAACCGGAAATCCCAGAGATACTCTGGGAACCAGGAGGATTCAGTTCCGAGGTCCTGGTCGTGAACTGGGTTACGCTGGAGCCATTCCAGACGAACGACCAGATCTGATTGGAACACCAATCCGCGTAGAAGTAGATGCCGTGCATATCCGGCATCGCACAGCCTCGGTAGACGTTTCCGCCGGTGATGGAACAACCGGAACCATGGCTATAGACCTGCACGGGATCGGTCAGGGAGGACGCGTTACAGGAGCAGCCACTCAATCCGGTGCAATTGTTACCCTCCATGCATCGCCAGCCATAGTTCTCGCCTCCGGAGGAAGTTCCTGGCTGGATATTGACCTCTTCCCAGGAAAACTGTCCGACATCCGCGATGTACATATCTCCGGTATCACGATCAAAACTGAAGCGCCACGGATTCCGTAATCCGTAGGCCCAGATCTCATCGAGCGGCGCACCTGGACCCGCGAAAGGATTGTCGGGCGGGATGGCGAAGGGTGAACCGCCATCGACATCGATGCGTAGCATTTTACCGAGCCTGGTGTTGGTGTTCTGGCCGTTTCCCTGCGGGTCATTGGAACTACCGCCATCGCCGAGCCCGATGTAGAGGTACCCATCGTTGGGCCCGAACGCGATCATCCCTCCGTTGTGATTCGTGAAGGGCTGATTCTGCGTCAAGACGATCTGCGCACTCGCAGGATTGGCCACGTCGGGATTCGTCGAGACCGAATAACGGGCCACTGTCGTATCGGAACCAGTGTTGGTGTAGTAGACGTAGAAGAAACCATTGGTGGCATAGTTCGGGTGAAAAGCGAGCCCGAGCAGCCCTCGCTCGTCCTGACCTGAAGTCCCGCCTCCGACGATCGGGTTGATGTTGAGAAAAGGAGTCCCCAGCAACGCTGCGTTGGTCATATCGTAAACCCGGATCACTCCCTGCTGCTGGACGATGAAGAGCCGTTCGAAATCGCCCTCCGGGGCCGTGACCATTACCGGCCGACTCACCCCACTGGCAATCCGTCGGGTAGACAGTGGCGTTCCACCGCCATCGACGGGCATCGGGATCGCCATCACCAGCAACAGCACCAGGCCAAGTGCGCGAATCAGACCTACCGTTGAAGATCTAGACATCAGTATCATCCATTTCTCAGGGGCCCAACGAAGTCATCGAGGGGCCACACTCCTCTGAATATTCGGGCATTGATACCGAGTGTACCCGACACGGACGTGGATTTCTGTGCATATTCACCTGAATGAGCCCCCACCGGCCGCTCGGTCGATCCGGCTCAGATAGCACCGGGAATCAGTTCCGGGTCCAACGAGACCGGATTCAGATCAGCAGGTGATTTCGAGGATCCTGGCGTGAACGGCATCGATCACCTCATGAGGAGTCGAGGTTCCCGCTGTGATTCCGACATGATCCACCGAATCGAACCAGTCCGCTTCGAGTTGAGATTCTGTTTCGATATGATGGGCGAAAACCCCTTTTTCGCGGCATACCTTCATCAACTTACGAGTGTTGGAGGAGTTGTATCCCCCCACAACGATCATCAGGTCGACCTGATCGGTGAGTTCATCGACCGCGTTCTGTCGATCCTTGGTCGGTTTGCAGACGGTATCGACGAACTCAATTTCGATCTCGGGGTAGCGAGTTCGAATTGCAGAGAGGATTTCCTGGGCGTGACGGATGCGGTGTGTCGTCTGACAGACGATCCCGATCCGAGTTCGACCCTCGAGTTGATCGAGATCCTCCAGATCTCCGACGACCGTGAAGTCATCGAGATCCCCGACGATTCCTCTCACCTCTACATGATCGCTCTGACCGATCACCACCGGGTGCCATCCTTCTTCCACCAGCCGACGAATCGCCTTATGCACCCTCAGTACGAGTGGGCAGGAAGCGTCGTAGACGATATGACCCCGCTCTCTGAGTTCTTCCT
This sequence comes from Planctomycetes bacterium UBA1146, assembly GCA_002311345.1. Classification (GTDB taxonomy): domain Bacteria; phylum Planctomycetota; class UBA8108; order UBA1146; family UBA1146; genus UBA1146. The sequence continues at coordinate 161,380 of DCAA01000002.1, forward strand.
TGAGATTCTCCGATGCGCCATGGGCGGTGATCATCACGTTGGAAGTGGTGATCTCCTGGGCCGCAGAATCGACCATCTGTACGCCATTTTGCCGCAGTTGTGCCACCGTCTGGGGATTATGGACCAGTTGCCCGACGATGGTCAGATCTCCGGAGAAGCATGGATCGAGAGCAGCCTCGATGGCATCTCTGACTCCGAAGCATGTTCCCAGGGCTCGCGCTCTCGTGATCTTCACTTCAGGTACCTCTTACATCCGGATCCGACAATTCGGTCCTGCTACTGTTGTACCCGCCCCACCGCTCCAGTTCGAGGCCACTGACGCCACAGAACAGAGATACTCTTTTGGTTGCATCCGACTGTCCTTTCTGCTGCCATCGGACATCGAGCCCTATATGGGGTGTCAGTTCGTCGCCCTGGAGAGGGTCGCCATTGTCCGTCGAAAATCCCGTTGCTTCGCCCCGTATCGTACGCGCTCCAAGAGGGAGCGCGATCTCCTGCCAGTCCTGGCTCACCGAGGCTCCCCTGCGCATGCTGATGAACAACCTCGATCCCGACGTGGCCGAGGATCCCGATCAACTGGTGGTCTACGGCGGATCGGGTAAAGCAGTTCGATCCTGGCAATGCTTCGACGTCATCGTCGCGACCCTTCGAGAGATGCGCAACGATGAGACGCTGCTCGTACAGAGCGGAAAACCTGTCGGTGTTGCACGCACTCATCCCGATGCTCCCCGGGTGCTCATCGCCAACGCGAATCTGGTACCTCGCTGGGGAACGGTCGAAGAGTTCCGTCGCCTCGAGGCGATGGGTCTGACGATGTACGGCCAGATGACCGCCGGATCGTGGATCTACATCGGTACCCAGGGCATTTTACAAGGCACTTACGAGACCTTCGTCGAAGCCGGTCGCCAGCATTTTGAAGGAAATCTCTCCGGTCGGTGGATCCTGACGGCAGGTCTCGGGGGCATGGGTGGTGCCCAGCCGCTGGCAGCCTCGATGGCAGGAGCCGTTTCACTCAACATCGAAGTCGATCCGGATCACATCCAGCGTCGTCTCGAAACCGGGTACCTCGACGAGGCCCACGAAGATCTGGAAGTCGCACTCGAGAGAATCGAACAACTGTGCTCCAGAGGCGAGGCGCGATCGGTAGGCTTGCTCGGAAATGCCGCTCAGGTAGTCCCTAAGATTCTCGAACTAGGCATCGTTCCGGACATGGTGACGGACCAGACCAGCGCACACGATGCGCTGTGCGGGTACGTTCCGGACCAGGTCACTCTCGAACAAGCATTGCAACTGAGGGAGTCAGATCAGAATCGTTACCTGGAACTTTCGATGGATGCGATGAGACGTCACTGCGAAGCCATCATCGGACTGCAAACTTCCGGATCCATCGCCTTCGATTACGGAAACAACCTTCGCGGTCAAGCCCAGGATGCCGGACTCGAGAACGCATTCGATTACCCGGGATTCGTTCCCGCTTACGTCCGGCCGCTGTTTTGTCACGGCAAGGGGCCGTTTCGTTGGGTCGCCCTCAGTGGAGACCCAAATGACATCCTTCGGACCGACCAGGCCATCCTCGATCTGTTCCCCGAAGACGAACATCTGTGTCACTGGATCAGGACTGCGCAGGAGCGCGTCCACTTCCAGGGACTGCCGGCGCGCATCTGCTGGCTCGGTTACGGCGAGAGGGCACGCTTCGGCCTCGCCATCAACGAACTGGTCGCCAGTGGCGAGATTTCCGCACCCATCGTCATCGGCAGAGACCACCTCGACTGTGGTTCGGTCGCCTCGCCGAACCGGGAGACCGAAGCGATGAAGGATGGCTCCGATGCCATCGCTGACTGGCCACTACTCAACCTGATGCTCAATGCCTGCAGCGGAGCGACCTGGGTATCTCTCCACCATGGAGGAGGCGTCGGGATCGGCAACTCGATCCATGCCGGCATGGTGATCGTTGCCGATGGCACTCCGGAAGCGGCCAAGCGTCTCGACAGAGTACTCACCAATGACCCAGGAACCGGCATCTTCCGCCATGTCGATGCCGGCTATGAACAGGCCACCAGTTTCAGCGACCAACAGCAGATGTGGATTCCGATGCGAGGAGGTAGGCCGCAATGAAGCCAACTGTCGACCTCCTCATAGAGGATATCGGGCGACTCGTTCCCGGAAAAACCGCACCTCTGGAAGGCGCCTCCGTTGCGATCGATTCCGGAAAGATACAAGCAGTAGGACCGGCGAGGAAACTCGCCGGTCTTTTCCATCCCGAACAGGTCATCGATGCGAGCGGTAAATTACTCACTCCGGGATTCGTTGACTCTCACACCCATCTGGTGTTTGGAGGCGAACGATCCAACGAATTCATTCAACGCTGTGCTGGCGCAGACTACGAGCAGATCGCAGCCACCGGAGGAGGGATCCGCGCCTCGGTTCGAATGACCAGGGAAGCAACTCTCGACCAGTTGATCGAGGAGGCGAGACCTCGGCTACAGAGGATGGTCGCCTCCGGTTCTACCACCATCGAGATCAAGAGCGGATACGGACTCGATCTCGAAACCGAATTGCGACTGCTCCGGGCGATCCGACAGCTGGGCAGTGAGTGCCCCGCTGAGATCGTTCCCACCTTCATGGGCGCTCATGAGATCCCTGATGAATGGCGCGATTCCCGACAAGAATACATCCGTATTCTATGCGAGGAGATGATTCCTGCCGTGGCTGAGGAAGGGCTAGCGGAGTTCTGTGACATCTTCTGTGAACGGGGGGTCTTCGATCCCGATGAGAGTCTTCGAATTCTCCGCGCAGGGGTCGAGCATGGCCTCAAACCCAAGATTCACGCCGACGAGATGGCCGCCAGCGGTGGTTCCCTGGTGGCCGCAGAAGTTGGAGCGGTAAGCGCTGATCACCTGATGGAGATCACAGCGGAGGGGATCGAGGCACTAAGTGGGGCCAACGTCGTGGCGACCCTTCTTCCCGGGACCACTTTCTATCTGCGCAAACCCGGGTACGCTCCTGCTCGGTCCTTGATCGAAGCGGGACTCGAAGTGGCGATAGCAACAGACAGGAACCCTGGTTCCTGTACCATCGAAAGTATGCTCTTCATCATGGGATTGTCTGTGATGCAAATGGGAATGACTCCCCTGGAAGCCTTCCGGGCTGCGACCCACGCAGGAGCCAAGGCACTGGCACGCGAAGATCTGTGTGGCTCCATCGAGCAGGGGAAACGGGCAGACCTGATCCTATGGGATGTGCCTGATGAAGAAGTTCTCATTCATGAATTTGCCAACGAGGTGCCCCGCACCGTCTGGACCTCGGGTCAATTCGTCTCTGACCTGCTGCCAGGAATTAATTCACCGGTCGACGAACCGGATCAGGGAGTGTGAAGCTTATGTCACAATTCATCGATCGTCTCAATCGAGCCATCAAGGCGCAGACATGGGGCGAGTACGAAGAAGCCTGGCTCGATGCCATCGAGGCAGAAAACATGAAGTTCTCCGAATACATCCAGGCTGCCAATGCAGCGATCGCCGCAGGGCATGGCGAACGCGCCGGCCAGATGCTGGAACTGATTCACCAGTCAGGGCTGACCGATTCCTTGTCCCCCGAGAAAAATGTCGAATTCCTCGAAACACTTGCCTGCAGCCTGCCAAGGAGCAAACCGACCCGAGAAATGCTGCTGGAAACTTACCAGCAACAGTTTGGCCACATCAGCGGTTTCGACAATTGCGTCGAAGCCTCTGGCCTGATGGATGGAACCAGACCGTCGGAAGTGATCCCCCTCTTCAAACGGATGATTCACTACCAACCGGGATCCTACGTCAAACACCGCTCCGGCTGGGGAGTTGGAATGGTCAAGGAACTCGACCCAGGCCTTGGCATCGCTACCGTCGACTTCGAGAAGAAAGAGGGGCACTCGGTCAAACTGGATGCCCTACCCCAGATCTGCGATCCCCTCGAGTCCGATCATTACCTGGTGCTGGCCTGGAAGAAGCCGGAGGAATTGAAGAGGATCGCTGAGGAAGATCCTGTCGAGTTGATCAAACTGGTTCTGAGAACCAGCGACCGCCCATTCCCCCTCAGTCGCATCCGCGAAGCGATCTCCGGGGTCGTGGTTCCTTCGACTTCCTGGAGTCGATGGTGGGCCAGGGCGCGAAACGCCATCAAGAAAGATTCGCTCATCGGCCAGAGCGGGGGCAAGAGCAACGAACTGTACCTGCTTGATGGTCCAGAACCACTGACCACGGGTCTTGACCGGCGATTCGAGGGGCTCAGTCCCAGCGAGCGCCTGAAGGCGCTTCGTGAATCTGTCAAGGAACTGAGCAATGATCAGCACCATCTGCTCGAGGCACAGTTTGTGATTCTGAGACGTGACATCGATCGGGGAGATCTGTCGATTTCCGATCGAGTCTCGGGACTACTTTTGCTCAAAGAACAGGCACCCGATGGTCATGAGGTCGCGGCGGTCGAAGCCCTCGCGAAGAGTACGAGCCATCCAGCCCACCTTCTCAACTCTCTGACCCGAGATGACGATCTGCGCGATACCATGGATGTGATCAGAGAACTTGACCCCGAAGGGTGGAAATCGACACTCGACGACTGTCTGCTACTGGCCGACGATTCCTTACGCGAACACCTGATCCGGGAAATCATCAACAACCAGGGTATTGGATACCTCAATGACCTGGCATCGAAGGTGCTGAGTCGACCGAGAAAGTCACCACTTCTGTTCCTGTACCTGGCTCGCAAAGCAGCTTCAGCGAATCCCGGGCAGTTCTCCGTCATCGAGGGGATATCCCCATCCGATCTGTATCGGCAAGCCCTGGCTCTTTTCGACAGGCTCTCGCTCGAGAGCGAGGGGAATCGTAGGGACGTGAGTCTGGCAACAACTGTGAAGCGGTACAAACAACACCTCGCCATGAAACCCTTTTCACTGCTGAGCAGGATCCTGGAACAGGGCACCATCGCCGATGCCAGGGAGATCTACATCCAGTTGACCGGCTCCAGATCCCTCAGTGATTCGAACCTGGAGAAGGTCAAGGCGATCATCCTACGCAAGTTCCCCAAGGCCCTGGCAGGACGACATTTCCGCCCGGCCGCATCCGCTTCCGATTCAGCCATTTACTCGACTCAGTTTGGGATGGACAAGATTAGCTCCGAACTCGAGGAGATTCGTAACGTCAAACTACCCGAGATCTACGAGGCGATTGGTGATGCAGCAGCCCTGGGAGACCTGAGCGAGAACGCCGAATACACCTCTGCCATCGAGGTAAGGGAAAATCTCAACCGGCGAGTACTGGAACTGCAGGGGGATCTGGATCGAGCCATGCTCATCGATCCTTCAGAGGCAAGTATCGATCAGGTAGGGCTCGGTAGCAGAATCAAAATCATGAATCTGACGACCGATTCGGAAGCCACTTACTGGCTGCTGGGACCCTGGGATGGAGGACCGGAACAGGGAGTACTCTCCTATCTGTCACCGCTGGGAAAGGCTCTCTTGCAAAAAAGTGTCGGGGAAGAGATCGAGGTCAAACTCCCCAATGGCACCCAGATGGTGAAGATAGAAGAGATCAGCCGCGGCGAGATTCCCACGGCCAAAAAGTAACCAACACGGCAACAACAGCACCGCAACTACACCGTCGGCGACTCACTGCCAGACCCCATCACCTGTTCGAGAAGAACGGTGGCGAATGATCCTGCCGGCAAGGTGAAGGAGAGCAACAGGGCCTGCTCGGGCTGTTCCCAGATCACTTCAGGATCCCGTACCAGAATCCTGAGCGAACGGCGCGTACCGTCCAGTTTCAGTCCCCGCACATGGGAGAGCCAGGACTCCGGACGCAGACCCTCCGAGATCAGCACGGCACTCTCGATCCTTCCTGCCTCACCAGCTGGCAAACTCATCTTGCGGCCGAAGATCGGTCCCGTCGGCGAGATCTCCCCCTTCAGCGCTCGCTCCTTCTCACGCTCAGTCGCCGTCTCGTCGAGATCGACGTGAAACCGTGAGCGACTGCCCTCGAACTGGCAGACATCCCCTGACCAGGGCACCCGGAACGCATCGGGAGATCTCGCCATGCGCTCCATCAACACCCAGTTGAACAATTCGGCCTGGTAAGCGGAGTAATACATCCTGCGAAGAGGAGCGGGAATCCTCCTGACAGCAGCCCTGAGGTTGCCGGGATGGGTTCTCAAAGAAGAGAGCAATCCAGATTCTGCGTTTCTTCCAGGCGGCAGTCGCCTGAGCGCTTCCTGGATATCTCCGGCAGCGTAGGCTTCACGATAATCCTCCTCGACACCGTCGCGGGGAGAAAGTAGCAGATCGACCACCTCTGCAACCTGTCGCCTGAGCAGACACGATCCGATCCGGGCGCCATCTCCATGGATTCCAAACCGCTGCGGACCATAGAAGTTCGGCATACCACTGCTGGCCACTTCATCGACAACATGTTTCGCATCATCGATAGTGCCGGCCTCGACCTGGCGAATGCGGATCTCGAAACGGTTTCCCTCCAGGTGTCCGGTGCGAATTTTGTTCTTGTGGCGCTGGAGACCCATAACCCGGATCCACGGCGCATCGATACTGGCAACCTGCGCATCGGAGAGTACCGCTACAGAGAAGGTCTGGGTGGTGATCGCCCTCTTGTCCTTGAACCCGGCGAAACCGACAGAGTCGGGGTGAACTCCCATGACCCGGGCGATGTGATTCCTGGCCTGGATGGTGGTTCGATTGCTCTTCTCGATGGTGATATAGAGATGCTCACCGGCCCCACACGGTGTGTAGAGGGGAATCTCGGTGACCTTGAAATCCTCCCAGCGCTCGCGAATGACGCCCCCGGTGGGACGCACATCGGGAAGCAAACGAGGCGGACTGTAGCCAGCACTGCGATCGGTAAGTAAAACCTCGGCAGGCTCCACCTCGACCAATTCATCGCCGGTGACTTCACTCGAATTCAGTGGGTGCTCGGTCATCGAATGGTGGCTCCTGACTCAGGAAATTGGATCGAAGTTATCCTCGCCGACGGAGATCGATCGCTGGACCACCTCTGCTGGACATCCAGAGACGATCGTACCCGGTTCCACGTCGGAGGTGACGATCGATCCGGGCAGAACCAGTGCGGATTGTCCGACGAGCCTTCCCTCCAGAACCCGCGAACCTGCTCCGAGATGAACCTGGTCGGCGATCCTGGCCCCATCATCGAGAGCCGCCCCTGCATCCAACACTGTAGCATCCGCGCATCGAGCTCCAATGCCCAGACGAGCCCCGGGCAACAGTAACGACCCGACCCCCACCGAAGCCGCGGACTCCACGAGACAGTTCTGGGTGATGACCGCACCCTCACGTACATCGGTATCTGGAGCGATCACGGCACTCGTCGACGAAAGCCCCTGCAACACTGCTCCCGCCTGCCGGCATACCGCCAGGGCTTCCCAGCGATCGACGGGGCGGGCCAGAGCCAGCACCAGTGATTTCCCGTACTTCTCGAGCAGTGCCGGGAGATCGGAGCTAGAACCCAGCAATCGGGATCCCTCGAGTTGCTCGCCATCGATCAGATCTTCATCGATACGGTCGGGTCGCTGCCATCTCACCACTCCCAGCAAGTGCTGCTGCTGCTCCTCCAGCAGCGTCAGAACCCGCCGTAACTCCACTCCTTGACCCAGTACGATCAGTCCAGCATTCGCCAACGGAAACTCCCTATCGCGCGGCTCCATCGGCCAATACGCGGCCAATAGCGCCCAAATAGTCACTCCTGGGATAAATGATACAAGTGACGGACGAGTTCGGCATCTGGTGTCTGGACAGTTCTGGAGATTCCCAGGCATCATGGCACTTTAATGCCGCTCAACGTCACCTGAGGCTAGGATACGCCCGATGAGTTCGTTTCAGCCGACCAGCAAATGCGGGAGGAAAACAGGCCGATGTCAACTCGACCGAGCCGACAACTGGAAACCTTCGAAAACCCTGAGCCGGGACGAGATTACGTCATCCGATTCGATTGCCCCGAGTTCACCTGCCTGTGCCCACTCACCGGTCAGCCCGATTTTGCCCACTTCGAACTGGAATACATCCCTGATGCGCAATGCATCGAGAGCAAATCATTGAAGCTCTACCTGTGGTCCTATCGAGACGAGGGGGCCTTCCACGAAGCGGTGACCAACCAGATCCTCGACGATCTGGTCGCTGCCTGCTCGCCACGCTGGATCAAGGTGACCGGTCACTTCTTCGTCCGCGGCGGCATCACCCCGACCATCACCGTCGAACACGGCACCCGCTCCTGATCCGATGGCAACTGGCGACTTGACTCCGAACATCTGTTCGCCACCATACGGCTACCACTCCATGACAGTGAAATGGTTTCGAATGGTGCATAAAAGGAGGAAATTATGGAAGGGTTAGCCGCAGCAGCATTTGTTTTCAGTCTAGTCGGGGTTGTGGCACTTGTTCGACTGGAAAAACTTACAAAAACCTTGAAAGAGAACGGAATTCTGAAAGAGGACTACAAAGAAGAATAATGCACCGATCAAAAGCACTCAGAAACCTCGGAGGTTCTCCTGATCATGAAATCCTCACGCCACCAGAATCCGGATTCCGAGCAGTCCCTGACCGGTACTCGTGCTCGGGTTCTCGATGTCATCCGGGTCGGAGTCCAGCAAGGTCGCCCCGCAACGGTTCGGGAAATCGCCGCTCAACTGGGTCTTTCTTCCCCCGCTTCGGTGCACAGACACCTGCTCCGTCTCGAACAAGACGGTTTCATCCGCCGAGATCCGCACGGTGGTTCACGCAGCTGGATGCCTGCTGAACCGGGTTCGATTCCAATCGTCGGCATCATCGCCGCAGGACAACCGATCGAAAGTTGTACCGATGACGGAAGTCAGCCACTCGAGTGGCTCGACATTGCCCCACAAACCTTTGGCAGTTCCGGTGACATTGTGGCACTCAAGATCAAGGGTAGGAGTATGCAGGATGCAGGAATCCTGTCAGGAGACCTGGCCATCGTCCGGCGACAACCGATGGTCGAGAATGGTGAAGTCGCTGCCGTCACCGTCGATGGAAAGGGCACGCTCAAGAGCTGGCGAATCGAAACCCCTGGCACAGGCCAGCGATCTCGTCGACGGGTTCGGCTCAAGGCAGCCCATCCAGAGTTCGAGGATATCGAAGTTGATCCCGAGCATCATTCGATCGAGGTGTTCGGAAAACTGGTCGGGGTCATTCGTCACTTTGATCGACCCTGACCGGGAGAACTGATGGCGGAAATTCATGAGGAAGAGATCCACGAATCCCTGGATGAGGTGGTTGCCTGCTTTCGCGGCGGCAAGATCGAGATCCGTTCCTTGTGCTGGCGTGGCCGTCAACACACCGTCAAGCAGATGCACGCCAGTTGGATCGACCGGGCGGTCGATCCTCCCGTCCACGGCTTCACCGTCACTCTCGAAAGCGACGATCTGATGGAACTGGCCTACCAGGAGGGGGATCTGGACTGGCGACTGGAACGACTTCTACTCCAGTAGCAATGATCGACGAGAAAAGTGGAGATGCCGTTGATGGTGCTGTTCAAGCGCATCACGAACCTTCCTTCCTCCTCGAGAAGGATCCATCCACATCGTAGAAGCGGCCTGCCCCATCCTTTGCCAATCCCTCGAGGAAGGCGCGATTTTCGCCGCGGATCCGACCGACCGAGAGCACGTGAATCCGTGCCTGCCCCCAGCGATTCCAGCGTCGCACATGCCAGCGCAATCGATCGCCGTTTTGAACCTTGCCCTCGGTGGGAGCTCCCTCCGTCAGCAGCATCACGGTATCGGTTCCCGCTTCCAGAACCGCACGCCTCAGCGGTCCATACAGATTTCCACGCGCCGCTCCCCGACCCGATGGCACCTGCTGTTTACGGATCTTGTCGGTGAGTACGCGGATGCTTCTGGCAAGAGGTTGAACACGGGGCAAGGCCGCCTCACTACGACTGCCGAAATGAACCACCTGGACCAGCGCATCTCCCGGCAGTTGGCCGAGAACTCGCAGCAGTTCGTTACGAGACACATCGATGCGTCGAGGACCTTCTCCGTCGAACTGACCATCGACGGTTCGTGACATTCCACCGGAAACATCGGCCAGAAATACCAACCTCTTCGAATCGAGGGGTACGCCGTGATAGCGCACCACTCGCGTCTTGCCCTTGTCCTCGGGAGACTTCGCGTCAGGATTCTCATCCTGACTGGAATCGGTCCCGGAAGACTCCGCGATCCATGCCTCCTTGCGTGCCGACCACCATGATTTCCACGCATCCAGGTGCGGGGGGATCCCCGGTTCTGCGGTGATCGTACCGAGAGTGGCCCACATCCGTTCGCGCGTGGCGCCTTGCAGTGGCTCCGCTGCAGCCAGCAATTCGGTGATGAACTGTGCTCGTTGCGACCGGGGGAAAGCCGTCAGGTTGTCGGCCAGGACCCCGAGAGCAGCGCGTAAGATCCGATCTCCCCAGATCCCCTGACGATCCCTCCACGGCTCGGTGATCGCCTCGAGAGCGCGCTGGCATCCTTGTTCCTGATCGATCAGGGCGAATCCCTGCAGCGCTGCGATCCGCAGCGCCGGAAGTTTCTTCTCTCGCAAAGCACTCTCGAGCAGCGGCACCGCCCGCTGGCTGTCTTGATGGGCCAGGCAACGCAACGCTTCGCCTCGAATCCACCAGTTGCGTTCTCTCTTGGCCAGCTGCTCGATCAGTCGCAACGACTTCGAATCGAGCGAACCCGATGGTAATGCGCCGATGGCCCCCAACGCCATCTCGCGCGCCTCATCGACATCGGAACCGACCGCAACCGCCAGCAAATCGGGAAGCACCTCCGGATCGGGTCGATGGAGAAAAATCTCCGCCAGCATCTCATCGACGAAACCGGAATCCTGGCCCTTGTTTGTCGAAAATCCGCTGCGCAGGGTTTTTCTTTGATCGGAACTCCACTTCTCGACGATCTCCTCGAACACCTCGTCGCGAACGGTCCCCGAATGATCGTCGAGTAGTTCGATCACCTCGGCCACCGGCTCCGGTCCCTGTCGAACGCGATTTCTCGCATCGCGGGCAGCATCCCTTTGCTTCTCCACCGAGCGTTCTGTATCGACGCGTTCCGGCGGAGCCACGGGAATCTGGCCACAGACGGCGACACTCACCCACGAGCAAACCGCCAGCGACAACCACCAACACGCTACAGTTGCTACTGCTCTCGGGCTGAAACGGCAAATCATCGTCGATCCCTCTCCCTACAGTGGCCATGGCCTCCTGGATCGTAAAAAAATAGCCGCCCCATCTCTACCCTTGCCGAATCCGTATCCGGACGACAACATCCGGTTGGCCAGCAGATGAAAGGCTCGAAGTTGAATCCTGGCGGTTGCCGAAAAATCCTGTACCTGGTCGCCTGTGCAGGGATTTGCCTGCATGTGGCCGGCTGCAGTGGACAGCAGTTGCACGACCGGGCCAGAGACTTCGGCGATACGCTGCGCTGGCGCATTGGAGCCGGAGTCGGGCTCTACAGCGAAGTGCAGGTCACTTGCTGGATCCACCCGGCGATCGGCTTCGCCGATGCCAACCTCTCCCCTCGCTACACCATCGGCTGGGATCCGCGCCCCGGACAACCAGCCGGGACACTCCGGACTGCCGCATTCCCGACCTTGCTTGTAGCCTTTCCCTTCTACCAGCGGTACTGGCAAAAGGCAGGTTTCGGAGATCAGTACTCACCGAAGCGCGGCCTGCTGGCCGGAGCAATACTGATGGGAAATCACTACGTGGAGGGAGAATCCTGCTCCATGTTGCGTCTTCACCGCAATATTCCCAATCCGATGCTAAAAACAGATCCTCAACTGGAGGCACTTTCCAGAACTCAACGCCACAGTCGCGACTCGTGGATCGCAATATCCGGTACACTGGGAGTGTTGACTTTCGATGCCGGGATCAACCCGCTGGAGATCCTGGATGCCATCACCGGGCTGGTCTCGATCGACCTGCTCGGTGATGATGACCGTGGCACTGAGGGTGTCACTACCAGCCCGGAAGAAGCGCGACAAGCCGATCACGACGAATAGGACTCCAGATGCAGATGATCGAATTACTGCTGATCCCCGCTCTCCCGTGGATTGTGGCGATCGTTCCGGCACTGATCCTGATGTTCCTGGGCCACTGTCGCTGGGCGTGGGTGCTGGCCGGGGCGATCGGATGCGGATTCATCTGGTCTGACGATCCTGAAACGGTATCGATGGTCGGCCGCATCTTCACCGTGATCTACCTGGCTGCGCTGGTGTTTGCTTTCATCGGCGGGTTACGGCGCGTCATGCTGACCTTCCCGGTGATGAGAATCGTTCGTAATCTTCTCCCGACCATCAGCGCCACGGAACGAGAAGCACTCGATGGCGGAACCGTGGGCTGGGATGGAGAACTCTTCAGTGGTGCCCCCGACTGGAATGAATGGTTCTCCCGGGGCACCTCGGAACTGTCCGCCAGGGAGCAGGAATTCCTCGACGGTCCGGTCGAGAAACTGGTTCACCTGACCGATGCCTGGAGAGACCGGCAACGCGGATCCCTTTCCGAAGAGACCTTCGATTT
>DCAA01000002.1:173998-202874 GCA_002311345.1 Planctomycetes bacterium UBA1146
GCGATGGCGGCCGTGATCTCGCGGGCGACCACGGTCAGTAATGCGCTGGCGGTCACCATCATGGTTCCCAACTCGCTGGGCCCGGGAGAACTGTTGCTCCATTACGGCACCGAGGAACAGAAAGACCGCCTGCTTCCGCGGCTGGCGAAGGGCGAGGAGATGCCCTGTTTTGCCCTGACCGAACCGGGAGCGGGTTCCGATGCTGCCGGCTCGATGACGAGCCATGGAATCGTCGTCAAGGAAGAAGTGGACGGTGAACAAGTACTCGGGATGCGCCTCAACTGGGAGAAGCGCTACATCACCCTGGCTCCGCGGGCGACCCTCATCGGGGTCGCCTTCCGACTCTACGATCCGGATCAGTTGCTCGGTGATGAGCAAGAGATCGGAATCACCTGCGCACTGATCCCGGCCGATACTCCCGGCGTAGAGACCGGCCTGCGACACGACCCGCTCGGGGTACCGTTCCTCAACGGACCGACCAGTGGTAAAGACGTGTTCGTCCCCATCGACGCCGTCATCGGCGGCGAGAGTGGCTGCGGCAAGGGCTGGCGCATGCTGATGCAGTGTCTCTCTGCCGGTCGAGGAATCTGCTTACCGTCAAGTTCGGTGGGAGGTTCCCAGTTGTGTCTGAGGGTCGCCGGCGCCCACGCCTCGGTACGTGAACAGTTCGGACTCCCGGTCGGCCGTTTCGAGGGTGTACAGGAGCCGCTGGTCCGTACCGCCTCGACTTGCTACGGGCTCGATGCTCTGTGTTTATCTTCCACACTCGCCGTCGACAGCGGTGAAAAACCCGCCGTCGCCAGCGCCGTGGCCAAGGTCTATGCCACCGAGAAAATCCGAGAAGTGGTCAACGACTGCATGGACGTCGTTGCCGGCAATGCCATCTGTCGCGGACCTCGTAACGTACTGGCGAATGCTTACTCGGCGGTACCGGTGGGAATCACCGTCGAGGGAGCCAACATCCTGACGCGGTCGATGATCATCTTCGGCCAGGGTGTGATTCGCTGCCATCCGTTCGTGAACGCAGAACTCGCCGCCATCGAGAACAAGGACCTGGCCGCCTTTGACCGCGCCTACTGGGGTCATGTTGGATCGGTCGGCTCGAACATGGTGCGGACCGCGGTCCATCGTCTGACCGGCTCTCGTTTCGCGCCGAAACATTTCGATGGCGCCATCGGGCGCTGCCACCAGCAACTGACCGGGCTCTCGTCGGCTTTTGCTCTCGCCTCGGATGTCGCCCTCGGTACGCTCGGTGGATCCCTCAAGTTCAAGGAACACCTGACCGGCAGACTGGCGGACGCCCTCACCGGGATGCTGGTGGGATCGGCTGTTCTCAAGAAATATCACGATGACGAACGCCCCCAGCGCGATCGGGATGTGGTGCTCCATCAGTTGCAAACCTGCGTCATTCTTATCGAGCAAGCTCTCGGCGGATTCGTGATGAACCTGCCGAACCGTCCCGCTGCCTGGATGATGCGAATCCTCGGAGTGCCCATCCGGGCTGTCAGTGCGGCTCCTTCGGACCAACTCTGTGATCGAATCGCCAAGGAATTGCTCGATGGCTCGCCACTGTGGCAACACCTGACCCGGGACGTACTGGCGCGCCCGCAAGGATCTCCCGGACTGTGGACTCTCGAAGATGCGCTCGAGAAGGCGGTCGCGACCAGGGGTGACCGGGCTGCCCTGAAAGTAGCCATCCGTGCGGGAAAACTGGACAAGTCGCCCATCTCGACCCTCACCCAGCGTGGGGTGGATGCGGGGATCATCGATGAAGATGCCGCCGAGCGACTGATGGTTGCCGAGCGTGCCCGCAACGATGCGATCGCGGTCGATTCATTCGCGGCTGGAGCGTCGCCCGCCGCCGAGCCTTACCCCACCGACTCCGCCACCAACATCATCGCCGAGGAAGACAACTGCTAGTCCGCGTTCGATTGCACCTGTTCTCGGGCTCCAGGAAGAACCCTATGCAAGGCGGGCAACAGCACCAACGCGCCGATCATGTTCCCTGCGAACATGAACGCCAGCAGCAATCCCATGTCCGCCTGCAACTTCAGATCGGAGAAGATCCAGGTCGCCACCCCTAGCGCCAGGGTCAGACCGGTCACCAGCACCGCGTTTCCGGTTCTACGCAGGGCGATCAGATACGAATTCTCGAGGGTCGCCCCCTCCCGCCTGGCACGTAGCATCTGGTTGGTGATGTAGATGCCATAATCGACCCCGATGCCGACACCGAGAACCGCCACCGGAAGGGTAGACACCTTGAGACCGATCCCGAACAGCACCATCAACACGTAGCAAAGTACGCTGACCAGCACCAGCGGTAGAATCACGCACAGAGTCGCTCGCACCGAACGAAACGCCAGCAGTCCCAATGCGATGACCACCAGGTAGATGGTGACGAGCATCTCCATCTGTGCCGCAGCGACCACCTGGTTGGTGGCAGCCATCACACCAACGTTTCCGGTAGCGAGCCGGAACCTGGCATCTTCGCGGCCAAAATCCTCCTGGAACTGTTCCACGGCAGCGGTCACCCGCTCGATGGTCTCGGCGCGGTGATCCTCGGTGAAGATCAACACGGGGAGAACGCTCGCATCCGAGTTCAGCAATCCGGTGGCAGTTTCGATGCGATTCGTTGATTGCATCAGCATGGCACTATTTCGGGGCAATTCACGCCACTTGGGAGAGCCCTCACTCCAGGCGGCCGCAAGAATCCTCGCCACCTGCGGCAGAGAGATGGTCGAGCTAACACCCTCGACCTGGGAGATGCGCCACTGAAACTCATCGATGAGATCCATGACGGAATGATTGATGCTCGCATCCGGGACCGTCTCGACGATCACGGTGATCAGATCGACCCCGATCGAGAAGGAATCGGCGATGGTCCGGGTATCGATGTTGTAACGCGATTGCTGGCGCAACTCCGGTAGGCCCTCGTCGGCATCGCCGATGATCACATCATCTGTATGCTGCAAACCCAGAACCAGGATCACCACCGCCGTCACGACCAGCACGGAAGCCACCGGTAGGCGAGTAGAACGAGCCAGCAATAACCACAGTTTTTCGCGAACCGGAGTTCTGTTCGAGAGTCTCTGTCTGAACTCCTCGGTTGCCTCGATCCCCCCGAGCAGTAACGGAAGCAGTACGAATCCGGTAGCAAAGATCAGGGTGACACCCACCGCCGACATCACCGCAAGATCCTGGATCACCCCGATCTCGATGAACAACAAGGTGAGGAATCCGATCGAATCGCTACTGAGTGCGACAAAACCGGGTAACAACAATTGACGGAAGGCCAAGCGGGCAGCGTTGAGCGGATTTTTTTCGGAAGCCAGCGCTCCGGCAAAGGCACCCGTCATCTGGACCCCGTGTGACATGCCGATGGCAAAGATCAAAAACGGCACCAGGATCGACATCGGGTCGAGTCCGTAGCCGAGTGTGGTCAGCGCTCCCATCGTCCAGACGACCGCGAGCAGAGAGCAGGCCATCGGCAACAAGGTCAATTTCCAGGATCCGGAAAATAACCTGACCAGGAAAGCGGTCACCAGCAACGAAACCGCGAAGAAGGCGATCACCATCTTGGCACCACCGGCGATGTCGGAAATCGCCTTGGAGAATCCGATGATGTGGATATCGATGTCATCGTCGAGGAACGGGGTCCGGATCTGATCTTCGAGCAGATTGCCGACCTCGATCGGATCGGGCGCCTGCTTGGTCACCGGATCGATCTCGACCAGCGTGGCGGTCACCATCGCCGCGGAAAAATCGTTGGCGACGAGACGACCCACCTGACCCGAGTAGAGCACGTTCTGGCGCACCTGTTGGGCCATCTCCTCGGTTGGACTCCACTCCGCCGGCACCACGTTACCGCCCTGGAATCCGCCTTCGACGATGCGTACAAAACTGACGTTGGGCGTGAAGATGGATGTGATGGAAGTACGGTTCACCCCCGGAACCTCGCCGAGGGCGCGGGTCACCAGCCGCACCCGTTCAAGCGATGCCGGATCGAACAGGTCGCCATCTCTGGCGCGTACAGTGATCAGAAGTCGATTCGCTCCCCCGAACTGTTCGCGGTGTTCGAGGAAGGTCTCCATATAAGGGTGGCGAAGTGGAAGTTGTTTCTCGAAACCCGCATCGATGGCGAGACGCCCGGCCTGGACCGCAAACCCTATGGTGACGATCCCGAGCAACCACAGCACCTGGCGGCGATGGTCAAAGATGAGTTTTTCGAGCAAGGCGCCGATCATCGCCCTTCCCCATCCGCTTCGAGTTTCTCGCCCGGGAGCAATTGGATTCGATATCCCTTTTCACCGACCACCAGGATGGAACCATCAGGAAGCGCCACCGCCGAGGAGAGCAGTCTGCGCTCACCGGGAGACCGATCCTGCCACTGTCCATCGGCGCTGCGAATCAACACCCGCCCTTCATCTCCGACCACCACGACTTCGCCACCGGCGAGGGCCGAGCCCCCGAACAGCGAAGCCTCGGAACCAGCATCGACCCGTTTCCAGTCACCGCTGTTTCCCTCCCACAGATTTCCGCGCAGCCCCAGCAGCAGCAGATCGCCGGAAACGTCGAGCGGAATGACATGGAAGAAGGTGCCCTCGTAGGGGCTGTCGGCGGCCGTCCAACTTGCTGCGGCATCGTGGCTCTCGAAGATCGAACCGAACTCACCGACGATAACGAGCCCGGATCCCGTCGGCTGGATGGAGTAAAGGTGGGGACCATCCTCGGAGATCACCTCCAGTCGCCACTGCTGTCCCTCATCCTCGCTGATGAGAACGGTGCCAAAAGAACCGACGGCGATCACCTTACCGCCGTCGAGAGCGATCACCGAGAAGAGCGCCAGGTCCGCTTCCGGATCACGATGAACCAGTTCCCAGTTGAGGCCAGAATCACGCGAGCGCAACACCGTCGTGTCATGTCCGACGGCATAGGCGAGCCCAGCTTCACCCAGCACCACCGAACAGAGCATCCTGCGAGTGGGCGCCTCGATCTGCTGGAAATTTTTGCCCGCATCGGTGGAGCGAAAGATCAACCCACGCTCGCCCACCAGCAACACGAGGTCATCTCGAACCGCAGCAGCGATGAACAGGGCTTTCGCTCCCTTGGGTGCTGGATGGGAACGATCAGGTACGTTTTCAGGATCCTGGCTAACTCCGATCGAAGTTCGTCCCTCGATACGGTCCGAAAACGGCAATCCTGAGCAGACCAGGATCATCAGCAGGGCAGCGATGAAAACCAGCAGTCGAGACCGCATCGGTATCCCTTCCAGGGGCTCAGGATGAGAGACAGCCGGACGAACGGGCACTTGCCACCGTTCGCCCGGCTACCTTCTCCTCTTGCATCTTGGTCTAGCGAATACCCCTTCTCGCCAGTGCCCCTGGCGAGAAATCCTTGTCCTTGAAGACGACGTCGAAGCGCTCCACCTGACCGGCCGCACTGATACCGATGGTCAGGTAACGACCGTTCTGGAGATCGTAGTGGGAGATCATGGTGTCGTAGATAGCCGGAATATCGTAGTAGATGATCGGGTACGCCTCGGAGACGCGCCAGATCTTGCCAGAGTTGTCGTACTGGTCGATGACCAGCGCCTGCCACGAATCCTCATCGAAGTGGAAGGTGCGACGAGAATAGAGGTGGCTGGTACTCTTCTTGACCGTCGTCTCGACGACCCACACCCGGTGATGCTCGTAACGAAGCAGATCCGGGTTGAGATGGCCAGCACGAATCAGGCTGTCCGGATCGACCTCGGCGTTATGCGCCCGGTAGCAGTTGTAAGGAACGATCATCTCCTTGCGCCCGACGAGATTCCAGTCGTAACGCTCCGGGCTACCGTTGAACATGTCGAACTGGTCATTGGTACGCTGTCCGTCACTCGCCGTACCGGGGTTGTCGAAGGCGACCTGTGGCGCACGGCGCACCCGACGGAGACCAGTGTTCCAGACCCATGCCTGACGCGGATCCTGGGCCTGATCGAGGGTCTCGTGAACGTGCAATTTGATCCCCGCCAGACGCGGAGGCGAGAGCACTCCCTGATAGAACTTGGCGAGGACGTTATCGGAGTTGGCCGAGGTCATCCCCTCGCGGTTGTAGCGCCACAGAACCTGCTCCTCGATACGGACCATCGTGTAGGCACCATCGGGTCTAGGAGCAACCTGCCCGATGGTCCTCTGGATCGATTCTCCGCGGTAGCGCAGCATATGGTTCCAGATGCCGTGCAGTCCATTTTCCGGAATGGGGAAGGGAGAGGTGCGACGACAGTTATTGACACCATTACCATCAGGAGTCAGTGAAGCCGTCGAGGCATTCTCCACCGAGGCGGCGTAGATGTCCTCGGGATAGGCAACCGTCCTGCGCGATGGGTACACATCCATGTACCAGCTGTCGGGATAGCGCTGGAACATCGCCATCTGACCGGCAGAGAGGAACTGGGCGTAATCCTCGTAGTTACTGCTATCGACGCGATACAGCGGCTTGTCTTCCGGGAACGGATCGGGGTAGTGCTGGCCTGATTTCCAGCCAGGGATGGGTGCTTTGATGCCACCTTCCCAGGGAGGAATGGTACCGCTGTCGGTTCCTGCCTGGATCGCTCCCATGGGTGTCAGTTTCTTGCCGAGTTGACTCACATCGTCGGGGGAAACCGCAGCCGGTGCCGCTGCCAGAAGACAGACAGCCACCACCACAACGATTCCCAGCGTCATTTCACGTTTCAGCATCTGTGCCTCCTCTAGAAAGAATAACTCCAGGTCAGGGACATGAAGTCACGGTCATTCCGCAAGTTGTAACGTCCCCCTCCGTAGGAGTTGGTGTAGCCGAACCTGACATCCCACACTCCCAGTGAACCGAGCGTCAACGAAGTGGTGAGAATCTTCCGGTGCTCGATGAAGTTCGCCACCGGCACCGGCGAAGTTCCTTCGATGTCATGGTAGAAGGCGATCTGAGGAGTCAACGAGAGCGATCCGACGGCGTTGTAGTAAGACCCGCGCACCAACACCCTGTAGCCCATCGACAATTCGTCCGGGAAACCCGAGACAGGCTCCGTTCCCGGCTGGACGCCCAGGGCGGTGTAAAGGTCATTAGCGCTGGTATTGGTTCCCGTGGCCTCGTAGCGGAATTCGGACTGATCCTCGAACTCGTGGACAAAGGTGGCCCCGAACTCACCCACCATCGCAATCTGGTCGGCACCCAACCAGCCGGACACGAGTTTGGTGAGCGTGAACTGCGCCTGAGAGACGTCCTTGCGCACGAAGCCATGGATCAACTCGTTGTAATCGAATGCGCCGAGGGTGCTCTGTCCGAACACAGAATTGAGTGGCGACAAGGCGGCAAACAGGATCTCGACATCGTCGACCTGCAACGGCTGATCGATATGCAGCGAGACTTCCCCCTGCAAGGCGATCCCGGTATCGAACAGGTCGGTGTTGAATCCGATCCCCGTCGTTTTGATGTCCTCGGGAAACTCGAGGAAGTACTCCGCCGAGGCGCCGTAGTCGCCCGCAGCAACCCCCGCTGCGGTACCGGTCATGGCGCTGATGATGGGGAGACGACTATGGAGATGGGTGTAGAAGAAACTGAGTTCGGTTCCACCCATCAGATCACTGAACCACCGTGCCGAGAGTCCGTACTGGCCCAGGTCATCCGGGGTTCGATCACCGCTGCGTTCCACCAGTACACCAACCGGAGCGTTGTAGCCAGGAACCGAGGCTCCAGGAGGATTATCTTGAACATAAACGTCATCGGCAGTTCCCAGGATTCCATCCGGCCCCTCGGGTGTCTGCCCGAAACCAAGCAGAACGAAGTTGCCCCCGGGAGAAGCGATGTCTGTGATGGAAAAGAAGGTTCCGAGCGGTTCCAGCCGCGTCGGACGCCAACCGAGCTGGTAGAAGCCCTGCAGCGAGACCGAATCGGAAATGTCGTAATCGAAGCGAGCGGCCGGGATCGGCACCAGCGCTTCCTTCAACTCCGAGCCCGCAGCGCGCAGTTTGGAGACATCGACCGGGTTGATGGTATTGAGACCATTCTGGATGAAGGTGCTCTCACCCCAGTTGATCACCTGGCTGCCGAGGGTCACCGTCAACGGATTGTCGCTGGAACCGTAGTCGTGGCGAACCCAGGCATCGAGCAGTACCGCGTTCATTCCGGCGAATCGCTCCGCGGTTCCGCTCAGTGGCGGTCGACCGGGCTGGAGTACATCCCCCTCGGTCACGGCGAAGTCACGGAAGTAGAAGCCACGGACGAAAACCGCGTAATCGTCGTAATCGAAGGAGATCTCGTGGAGAATCTTGAAGTTGGTCGAGAAGATGTCTCCCTTGTCGAAGTTCAGGTTTCCATCGTCTCCGTTGAGGGAAAACCCGGTACCCCCGTTGTTGGCTCCGATGATGCTCTGATCACGATCCGATACTCGCCACGAGATCCCCATCGATGTCGTGGTATCGAAATGACCCGTAACTCTTCCACTGAGAAGATCGAACTCGATGGCTCCCGCAAAAATGGGAGTCAAGGCGAAGAATGCAACGAGGAGAAGGACTCGAAGTCGATCACTCGTCGCAAGCGGGGAATAGTACCCTCGCATCCGGCACACCTCCTTGCTGAGGATTCACGCTGTTGGGTTCTGCGGTGAACTGACGGACACCCGACCCATTTCATCGACGCATACTTCATCCGGCGAGGAAGTTCACAAGAGAAGCCCGGGAAGCATTTCAGCCCCGACAGAACCCCCTCATCCGGCATCCAGCCAGAGCACGGAAAAAACCGGCGCCGGCAGCAGCGTCATCGAAGTGGGAAGATACGGGATCGGGTGGGGCTCAGACAAGTAAGATCTGATGTGGTCACGGGCCCGATCCTGCTGCACAGTGCCCGGGTGCGACCGAGAACTGTCGCACAGCCCCGGTGAAGGGAGTCCGATGACCACGGGAAACGCAGGTGAGGCGGACAAGGAGCAGGATTACTGGCCCATCGAGATCCCCATCTCGGTCGCCTGGGGCGATATGGATTCGCTCGGACACGTCAATAACACCCGGTTCCTGCGCTGGTTCGAGGATGCCAGGATCGAGGCGTTCCGCCGCATCGGCACCCTGGAACTGGGACCCGGCAGCGCATCCGGGCCGATTCTGGCCCGGGTCGAGTGCGTCTTCCGGTCGCCGGTGCGTCATCCCGATGTCATCACTTCCCGGATCCGCGCCACCGACCTCGGAACCGACCGATATACCCTCGAACACCAGATTCTGTCCCAGCAACAGCAGCAGGTGGTCGCGCTCGGGACCTCCCGGATCATCGAGGTCGATTACAACACCGGTCAAAAGGTGCCGCTGGCAGCGGAAATTCTGGCAGCACTGGAAGAAATCAGTGTCTAGTCACCGTGCTCAATCCTCCGGATAGATGGAACCCGGTCCATCGAGAAACAGATCTGGCATCGGCGGCACCCCCGGCTCGGTGGCGTAGGAATCGGGATCAACGTTCCCCTCCTCGATGATCACATCCTCATCGATGAAGAAGTTGCCGGTACATTCGGCAGGGTCTCTGGTCACCACAGCATGCAAGGCATCGGCGACGATCTCTGGCTTGCGCGTTGCCCTTCGATCCATCCCGGGAATCATCCGCAATGCTTCGGTATCGATGACGGTCTTGGGCCACAGGCCATTGACGGCGATCCGATGGGGCTTCAGTTCTTCACTCATGCCGAGTACACACAAACTCATTCCGTACTTCGAGATGGTGTAGGCGGTATGGCGCGCAAACCACACCGGACGCAACGAAATTGGAGGAGCCAGATTGACGACATGCGCCCCATCGCCGTGACTCATCGCCTCGATCGCAGCGCGAGTCAAGGTGTAGGTTCCCCGCACGTTGACGTCGAACATCAGGTCGACTCGTTTCATCGGGGTCGCGGCCACGGGAGTCAACGAAATGGCGCTGGCGTTGTTGACCAGCACATCGATGCGACCGAACTGTGCCACCGCAGCGGCCACCGCAGCTTCGACCTGGTCGTCGTCGCGAATATCCATGCGAACGGCGAGAGCCTCCCCCCCCGCCTCACGCACCTGCTCTGCAGTCTCGTGAATGGTGCCCGGTAACTTCGGATGGGGCTGATCGGTCTTGGCGGCGATGACCACCCGGGCTCCATCGCGGGCCGCCCGCAGGGCGATGGCCTTTCCGATACCACGGCTGCCACCCGAGATCATCATCACCTTGTTGGCCAGCGAGCGGCCGTTTCCAGCTGAATCGCTCAAGACTCACCTCCTGTCATCGATCGAAAATCGGCCGGCCTCTTGTCGTTGAAGGCCGTCACCCCCTCGGGAAATTCGTTTCCGGCGGCGCAATCTCCAAAAGAAATCGCTTCCGCCTCGAGTGTCTCTTCCAGGCTGCGTGGAGCCGCCCGCAGAAGACGACGCGTCCTCGCCAGCGCCTCGTGCGGACCGCTGGCCAGTTGTCGACAGATCTCCACGGTTTGTTGCTCCAGTTGATCGGCCTCCACTGCTTTGCTGAACAAACCCCATGACTCGGCGGTCGCACCATCGATTCTCTCGTTGAGAAGAGCCATCGCCATGGCACGCTGACGACCGACCAACCGCGTCAGTTGATAAGTGGATCCGCCATCAGGACTGGTTCCGATGCCGCTGTAAGCCAGTGTGATCTTGGCGGTCGTTGAACAGATGACGAGATCACAGGCCAGTGCCAGACTCAAACCGAATCCCGCACAGGCACCGTGCACCTGCGCCACCACCGGAACCGACAGCGCATCGATGGAGGTGATGGTGCGGTGAACGGTGCGAATTTGCTCGGTCACCGCTTTACGTCGCTGCTCGGAATCGGGATGGTCGGCAAACATTCCGGCAAACCAGCGCAGATCACCGCCAGCCATGAACCCGCGACCGGCCCCGCGGATCCGCAGCACTCGCACCGTGGGATCGGCCGCCACCGTGGCCAGCGCCTCATCCAGTTCCCGAACCATCGTGCCGTCGAGCGAGTTCAGTTGACCGGGTCGATTCAGCACCAGCGTCATCATTTGGTCTTCATCGGGGCCTTCCAGTTCGAGCGTCTCCATTCGACTCTCCTCTCACGGGCGCGCATGTTGCTCTGCCGAGGGGCAGGGCACAAGCAGGGTGGATGACGAACAGATGTTCGCTATGCTGTTTTTCCGATCCCGAAGGGTGGAAGGGAACCCTGATGCGCCCACTGGTCCTGCACATCGACATCGATGCCTTCTTCGCCTCGGTGGAGCAATTGCGCAACCCCCGCCTGGCAAACCACCCCGTTGCCGTCGGTAGCGGAGTGATCGCTTCTTGCTCTTACGAAGCGCGACAACACGGACTGCACGCCGGTATGCCGCTGGGGAAGGCTCTTCGAAGATGTCCATCGTTGATCATCATACGTGGTCACGAGGCGGTATACCGCTGCTACGCCGCACGACTGTTCGAGATCTGCCACCGCTGGTCGCCGCTGGTCGAGGAACATCTCGACGAGGCTTACTGCGATCTGTCCGGAACCGAACGGCTCTACCCAGAGCCGGAGAAATCGGTGACACAACTGCGACAAGAGGTGGCCAGCGCCACCGGGCTCACCGTCACCGCAGGACTCGGTCGCAACCGAATGTTCGCACGTCTCATCGGAAAGTTTCACAAGCCGGATGGACTCGGATCCATCAAACCGGAGCAGGAGGAAGAACTGCTCAAGAAATTGCCCGTGGCACAACTCCCCGGAGTCGGTCCCCGCACCGAACAGATCCTGGTTCGTCTCGGGATCGAAACGGTCGAACAGATGCGACAACTCTCACGCCCCGCACTGGGCGCACTGCTGGGACGAAACGGTGAGATCCTGTACGAACGCTGCCGGGGAGAAGATCATCGCTGTATCGGTGGACGTGAGGTCCCCCGCACCATCCAGAGAGGAACTTCCTTCGACGAGGATATCTCTTGTCCACGCACCCTCGAAGCGATGCTCGAGTACCTCTGTGAGCGGGCCGCCCGCAATTTGCGCCAGCGGGGTCTCGAGGCCAGAGGCATCGCGGTTCAGGTGGTTCATAGCGATCACGTGCGCGACCGGCGCCGGATCGCCCTCGACCGGCCCACCTGCCTCGATCCTCCCATCCTCGAGGCAGCGCTGATCCTGCTGCGATCGATGCAGGGACGCCGTACGGCACTGCGCTTCGTCGGGGTCGTTCTCGACCGGATCCGGGCGTTGCCGGCAGCACTGCAGGGAGTCCTGTTCGAGACGGCACCAGAATCCGCCGGTGCAAACGGCTCGTGGCAACAACGCGAACGTTACAAGAGGCTGTTCGAGCAGGTCGATCGCATCCGCGCTCGCCACGGCCATGGAGCACTGTTGCGCGGAAGTACCCTGGCACTGCTGCAAGGAACTCCGGGCAGCGCACCCAAGTTATCCCGCGATCGTCACGGCCTGATCCTGCGCACCTCCTGTCTGACCCGCTGAACGGGGTTAGACTGTCGAGACGAAACCGGGGCGCGACTCGCAAACGAGGATCATCGGCGGAGGAGGAACGAGTTGAACTACTACGCTGCCTGTTGCCAGACCGATCAGCCGAATCCGCGCGACCGGGAACAGATGACCGACACCACCTCCCGTCTGATCGCACAACTGGAGCAGGCGGTGATCGGCTACCGACCCTTCCATGACGTGAAACTGGTGGTGTTCCCGGAGTTCGCACATGCCGCTCCGATTTACGAGAGTGCCGAAGAACTGGCCGAGAAACTCGCCGTCGAGTTTCCCAATCGCCATACCGAACGACTCGGAGCCGCAGCGCGCGATCATGGCGTCTGGATCCAGAGCGGATCGTTCCTCGAAACCGACCCGCGCTGGCCCGATGCCGTCTTCAACACCACCGTCCTGATCGGTCCCGACGGCGAGATCGCCAGCCGCTACCGCAAGGTCAACCCGTGGATTCCATGGGAGGTCCATGCCAGTCCGCACGATCTCGAGGGCTACGACGAGCCGCTCTTTCCCGTCACCGAGACGGAAATCGGCCGACTAGGTGTGGCGACCTGTTACGACTGGCTGTTCCCGGAGACCTGCCGCGAGTTGACCCTCGGTGGAGCCGAGGTGCTGATTCGCATCAGTGCCTACATGGACCCCTGGGGCGCCTCGGAACCGATGGACTGGTGGACGGTGATCAATCGCTGCCGCGCCATCGAGAACCTGGCGGCGGTGGTCGCCTGTAACCAGGGTGCCTCGGCCAGCCACTACCCACCCTTCTCGTGGCCCGGTGCCAGCATGATCATCGATGGCGATGGTCGCATCCTGGCGCAGGCTCCCAGTGGACCGGGACAGGCGACGGTGGTCGCTCCCATCTCCATCGACACGATCCGCCAGCAGCGGCGGCGACGCTCCGGTCATGCGATGCCAGCACACCTGAGAAGTTCCGCCTATCCGTTGCAGCAGCGCGAGATGTATCCCCCCAACCGTACTCCCGAATCGAGATCGGTCGAATCACTCGAACAGAGTATCGACAACGCCAAGGGGCGAATCGGCTGGTAGAAGCGCTGGAATGTCATCGGCGATCTGGCATCCTATCGGTCTCGTGGTGCTTTTTTTTCCAACAACCGGAGAGTCGAGTCTGAGATGACAGAATCTGACACCTCTGAACCCTCCGGCGAGTCGACCGCCAGGCACGATCTCTCGCGACTCAGGATCGATCGCACCGCTCGCACCACTTCGCCACGCTGGCCCCTGGTGGCGCTATTTCTGCTGCTGGGCAGTTACATCGCCTGGAAGGAACTCCCCACCGTCCTCCAGAATCAAGACCGGGAAGTGGTCACCGTCCGCGTCCAGCGTCGTGGAGGAGCCAGTAGCCGCACCGGAGTCGCCTCGAATGGCTACATCGTTCCCCGTCGCCGTGCCGCACTCTCGACCGATATCCCCGGCCGCCTCATCGAGTTGAATGTCGAGGAGGGAACCCGGGTGAAACGCGGCGACGTGGTGGCCCGACTCGACACCCGCGAACTGGAGGCATCGGTGGCGCGGCTGCGCGCCGATCGAGACGGAGCCGTGGCGGAGCAGCAGCGGGCCCGACTGGCCCGGGAGCGCCAGGAGACCCTCTCGCGTAGCGACGACTCTTCTCGCAGCGAACTCGATGTGGCGCGCGCCAACGCCCAGGCCGCCGATGCTCGCGTCGCCTCCATCGAAGCTTCCATCGAGGAAGTCGAGGCACGCATCGACAAGTCGACCGTCTACGCGCCCTTCTCGGGAGTCGTCGTCGAAAAGAATGCCGAGGTGGGAGAGGTGGTCTCATCCATCGGCGGCGGCATCAACACGCGCGGTTCGGTCGCCACCCTGGTCGACTTCGACACCCTCGAAGTTCAGATCGAGTTGGCGCAGACAACGCTGGAGGCGGCCCGCATCGGCGCACCGGTGTTGATCTACCTCGATGCCTATCCCGAAGAAGGATACCGCGGTCGCATCCGTCAGATCTGGCCGACCGCAAACCGAGCGAAGGCGACCGTCGAACTGCGTGCCGAGTTCATCGACCGTGATGACCGATTGCTGCCGCAACTGGGAGTGCGGGTCGTGTTCGTGCCCGAATCGGAGGCGAACCCGACTCCACCGCAGGTTCTGGTGCCCCGGCGGGCACTGCTGGCGGCCGAACAACCGACCGTCTTCGTCGTCCGGGACGGTGTGCTCGAGATGCGGACCATCACCCTTCGTGATGATGTCGGAGACGATCTCATCGAGGTCGGATCGGGGCTGATCGGTGGTGAGCGGGTCGTGGTCGATCCCGATCAGACGCTACGAGCCGGAGACCGGGTGCAGGTCAGGAGGTCGCCATGACCGATGCCTTCATCGTGCTCGAGAAGGTCTGCAAGAGCTATTCCCGTGGCGGAGAGACCCTCCACGTACTCGATGAGTTCAACCTCTCCATCCCCGAGAGCGATTTCGTCGCCTTGATGGGACCCAGTGGCTCGGGCAAGACGACCATCCTGAATCTGGTCGGTGGTCTCGACTCGTGCGATTCCGGGCTCGTGAGGGTCGCTGGTGCACCTGTCAGTGAGATGTCGCGACGGGATCTGCCCGCCTGGCGCTCCCGACATGTCGGTTTCGTGTTCCAGTCCTTCAACCTGCTGCCGGTGCTGACCGCACACGAGAATGTCATGTTGCCGCTGCAATTGACCCCGCTGTCGGGATCCGAGCGACGCAAGCAGGCGGACTTCGCGCTCGACATCGTCGGACTGTCCGGCCGCGCCTCGCACCGTCCGGCGCAGCTCTCTGGTGGTGAGGAGCAACGAGTCGCCATCGCGCGCGCCATCGCCACCGATCCCGATGTAATCATCGCCGACGAACCGACCGGCGACCTCGACCGCAAGAGCGCCGATGGCGTACTGGAGATCCTGTCGCGTCTCAACAGTGAACTGGGCAAGACGATCCTGATGGTGACCCACGACCCGTTGGCGGCGAAGAAGGCACTGCGGCTGCTGGAACTGGACAAGGGTGTGCTGATCGAGGATCGGCAAATCGATGAGCAGCAGCGGGAAGGGGCCTGAGATTGCGTTTCCCCTTCCGACTGGCGCTACGCCACCTGCTGGCCAGAAAGACTCGTAACGGCCTGACTGTTGTCGCCATCTCCGTGGCCGTTTTTCTGCTCTGTTTTCTGATCGCCATCGTGCAGGGACTGGAAGCGAGTGTCCGCAGCGCCTCCGCCACCCGTCTGGTGACCCAGTCCGCCGTCAGCCTGTTCGTCAGCCTGCCCATTTCGTACCAGCACAAGATCGACAGCGTCGACGGCGTCTATCTCAGCACCAAGTTCCGCTGGTTCGGTGCCTACTACCAGGACCAGGAGAATTTCTTCGCCCAGTTCGCCGTCGACCCGAATCGCTTCCTCGACATGTACACCAAGGACATCGAGATCATCGAGGGTCCTGGAGGGATCACCGGACCGGAAGCCAAGGCGGCGGTACAGAAAGCGTTCGATAGTGATCGGCGCGCCGCCATCATCGGAATCGGCTTGCGCGATGATGAGCGCTACGGATTCCGCATCGGCGATACCGTGCCGCTGATCCCGCTGCTCTACCCGCGTGCCGACGGTGGTGCCTGGGATTTCGTCATCGTCGGCTACTACCGGCCTCTCAAGGATCGAATCCCCGATACAACGATGTACTTCCGTGCCGACTATCTCAACGAGGCGTTCGAGAGCGGTGAAGCCTACGGAGACATCGCCGCAGGAGTGTATTACGTCAACACCCTCGAAAACGCTCCGGTGGAACAAGTCGCACAGGAGATCGATGAGATGTTCGCCAACGGTCCACAGAGGACCCAGACGATCACGGAGGCCGCTTTTGCATCCTTCTTCATCTCCGCCATGGGCAACCTGCCGCTGTTTCTGGGCACCATCGGCGGCGCCGTGCTGTTCTCCATCTTTTTCTCGGTGGTCAACACGATGATGATCAGTGGCCGACAGCGCATCCAGGAGGCGGGGATCCTCCAGGCACTCGGTTTCCGACCCATCACCAGCACCATGCTGCTGATCTTCGAGGGGCTGCTCATCTCGCTGATCGGGGGCGGCTGTGGCATCGTGCTCGCCGTCACCACCGAGAGGCCCATCATGCAGATGCTGGGCCAGAGCATCAGCAACTACCACATCACTCCCGACCTGGTGCTGCTGGCAGTGGCCATCTCATCAATACTCGGCATCGTCGCGGGTCTGGCGGCGGGATTGCCCTTCTTGCGATACCGCCCCACCGAGGCGCTCAGGAGCTTCGAATAATATGGCACTACCGACCGGCTACACGACCCGCAACCTTTTGAGACGCCGAAAGCAGGTGCTCTTCACCGCTCTTGGCATCGCCTTCACCACAGCTGTGATGTGTGGGGTGCTGTCACTGCGCAACGGATTCCAGCAACTGTTCGAGCCACTCGGAGCAGACGAGGTGGCGGTATACCTGCGCGTTGGAGCCACCTCCGAGGGTGAGTCGGGGATCCCGCGCGAATCGGCTCGCATCATCATCAAGGAACGACCGGAGATCGTGCGCGACGAACAGGGGAATCCACTGGCGGCGGCGGAGTGCTTCCTGGCGATGTACATGGAGAAACTCAACGGCGGCATGGTCAATGCACCACTTCGCGGTATCGAGCAGGCTTCGCTCGAACTCCATCCTGACCCACCTCGACTGCTCGAAGGGCGCTGGCCTGACTGGGGTGCAGACGAGGTGGTGGTCGGCAGACCGCTCGTCAATCGGATGAAGAACTGCGCCCTCGGCGACACCCTGATACTCAACACCACTCCGTTCGCAGTGGTCGGGGTCTACGAGTTCGACAGTTCGCAAGGCAGCGAGATCTGGGGTCCGGTCGACCGCATGCTGGAGGCACTCGATCGCCCCGTCTACAGTCGGGTAATCGCACGCGTCGGCACCGATCTCGATTACGAGGAGGCGACAAGACAACTCGAAGAAGATCCCCGCCTCAACTTCTCCATCATACGCCAGAGTGAATATCTGGCCAGCCAGACCACCGGGCTCAGCACCTCCTTGCTGGTGCTGTCGATCTTCCTCACCGTCATCATGGGATCGGCAGCGGTCATCGGCACCATGAACACGATGCTCGCCACCGTCTCCGCCCGCACTCACGAGATCGGCATCCTGCTGGCGCTCGGTTTCAGTCGCCTCGAGGTGTTCCTCTCCTTCCTGCTCGAATCGGCACAGATGGGACTGGCCGGAGGAATCCTGGGGCTGCTGATGGTGGCACCCTTCCACGGCGTCGAGACCGGTGCGGCCAACTTCAACACCTTCACCGATATCAGTTTTTCCTTTCAACTGTCGCCGGCCATCGCAATCTCCGCATTCGCGGTTTCCTTCGGACTAGGGCTGATCGGAGGCGCCATTCCGGCCTGGGTGGCATCGAACCGGTCAGTGGTCGATGCGATCCGCCGCTGAGGTCTCTGGTGCGTCGGTCTGTTGCCGTCTGTCAGTGTCACTACTACCATCGACCTGTAGTGAACCTCGAAAGTTGCAGCGAGAACCCCGTGAAGGCAGGACCTCGGTGAAAGATCACGACATCCCTGAGATCTCGGTCGTCATACCTGCCTACAACGAGGAGGAGTCGATCGGAGCACTTCTCGACGAGGTGTTCTCGACCCTCGACTCGATGCAGATCTCTCACGAGGTGATCGTGGTCGATGATGGATCGACCGATACCACGGGTGATCTATTGCAACGAATCCACCACACCAACCCCTCCCTGCGAGTACTGACCCTGACTCCACGCAGTGGTCAAAGCGCCGCATTCGAAGCCGGTTTCCGGATCGCACGGGGAAACATGCTCATCACCATGGACGCTGACGGACAGAATGATCCAGCCGACATCCCTCATCTGGTCGGGTATCTTCCAGGACACGATGCGGTACTCGGTGTCCGGATCGATCGACAAGATCCTGGCATTCGCAAGTTCGCCCAGAAGATCGCCAACGCGGTGCGCAACACTCTACTGGGTACACGGTTTCGAGATGTCGGTTGCTCGTTGAAGGTTTTTCGACGCGAGATCATCCAGGATCTGACTCTCTATGACGGTCTGCATCGATTTTTCCCCTATCTGGTCGAGATGCGCGGAGGCAAGACGGTGGAAGTGGAAGTGAAACACCGACCGCGACGCCTCGGAAAGAGTAAGTACTCGCCGCTGGGAAGAGGAATCCCTGCCTTTTTCGACCTGCTGATGGTCACGCGGATGAAGCAGCGGGCCCTGCACTACACTGCCGAGGAGCGAACCTGATGATCACGTCCCTCGAGACGCTGTGGAACCTCGCGATCGTATCCGCGGTCGATGGGGAGATGACCAGGAACTCTTTCCAGCTCATCTGGGAAAAATTGATGACGGACCACTGGGTATGGGTCGGCTACGGCGGCCAGGCGATCTTCTTCTCGCGCTGGATCGTTCAGTGGGTCGTCAGCGAGAAGGCGGGCAGGTCGGAGATCCCGCTCGCCTTCTGGTGGCTCAGCCTCACCGGTGGCGGCATCACCTTGGTGTATGCATATGTCAAAGCGGAACCGGTGCTATTTCTGGGGCAGATCCTGGCGCTGATCATGTACACGCGAAATCTGATGCTGGTTTACCGGGAAAAGGCTGTGCGCTGATCAGTGCTTTCCGGGCCCAGGGAATCCAGCACCACAACACCTATCCTCAGGGCAACTACCACGGCCGCATCAGCAGAGCCACCCCCAGGATGGCGATCGTCATGCCGATGAAAGCCAGCAGAGAGATTTTCTTGCGCAGGAAGATCGCCACCAGCAACACCATGAAAACCGGCGTCACCGACATCTGTGTGGTCGCGATGGCCAGATCGACACTATTGGCAGAGACCAGCGATAGCCAGATACCGATGTAGGTGCCGATGAAACCGGCCACGAAAAGCCGTTTCGGAACCCCGGGTGCAAATAGTTGCTGTTTCCATCGCGGCAGCACTCCGGTGTACTGCGCGACCAGCAATCCGCCGACGAAGGCGGTAACGATGCGGATGGCAGAAGCCTCCAGCGGAGGTAGGTACTGCATCGAGACCTTCGACAGCGCGAGTCCCGTCGACTGGCAGAAGGCGGCGAATACACCCAGCAACAGTCCGTCTCTGGGATTCCCCTCGTGCAGCCCTGAACGATCGCTGGCCAGATTGCGGTCACGGATCACCACCGCAATCCCCACAAGGGTGATCGCCATCGCGATCAGTGCCGGAAGTTCCAGTTGCTCGGCGAGCCAGAACCAGCCGAGCACGGCAGAGATGGGTGGCGTCAAGGTAGTCAGCACCAGCGCCTTGCGAGGCCCGAGAATCTGGATACTACGAAAATAGGCCGCGTCGCCGATCTGGATGCCCACAACGGCACTGATGACAAGCAACAGATAAGCGCTGGCCGGAGCCGCGATCCACAGGCCCATGCCGGAGCCAAACAGCGGAATGCTCAGTAGCAACAAGGTCCCCGAGATGGCGTTCTTGGCCAGATTCATGGCAGCCGCGGGAGCATCCAGACGACTGTAGATAAAACTACCGATTGCCCAGCAAGCCGCCGCCACCAGCCCCGCGACCTGGCCGAATTCCATCGCGGACCCCATTCTCGCCCCCCTTCTGCGGCCCAGAGGCTACCGACATTCGACCCCCAGAGCGAGATCCGACAGCAGTGGACACTCGTATCGGGTCGTGCCATCTTCTGGTGCGGCGGGGAAATGAATGCCGGGGCCACGTTCTGGGGGGAATGACGGTTGCGCTCGATCTTGCTGTTCCTGACATTACTGGGCTTCTGGCTGCTCCTTTCGGGGCAGTTCGAGTCACCCTTTTTGATCACTACCGGGGTGCTCGCCAGCATCTTGACGGTCTTCATCTGCAGACGACTAGATTTGATCGGCAGCCAGTACCAACCGATCGAATCGCTGCTGGGTTTCCTGCTCTACCTGCCGTGGCTACTGGTCCAGATCGTCAGGGCAAGTCTCGATGTCGCCTGGAAGTCCTGGTCTCCGCGACCAGCGATCTCTCCCCGGCTGGTCGAAGTACCGTCGCAACTCAAACACCCGCTGGCGAAAACCTTGCTGGCAAACTCCATCACACTGACTCCCGGTACGGTGACCATCGACGTCAGAGAAGACACGCTACTGATCCACGCCCTCAGTGAACGCGCACAAAGAGGAGTCCTCGAGGGCACGATGGAGCAACGCATTGCGAAGATGGTGCCGGAGGATCCTCGAGCAGTGAGTCAGGAGGACACGCGATGAATATCGACGGCCATCTGATCGCAGCACTGCTGGTCCTGATCGGTGCCATCCTTTCGATGATTCGCGCCGCCGCCGGACCGACCAGTTACGACCGAGTGCTGGCGGTCAACGTGTTCGGCACCAAGGCGGTGATGCTGCTGGCCATCATCGGCTTCATCGGGGATCGCAGCGGATTTCTCGATATCGCCATCCTCTACGGACTGGTCAATTTCATCGCCACCGTCGCACTTCTTCGCTTCGTCGAGACCAAGAGGCTCACCTGATGGGGGAAACGATCGCTGATATCCTGCTGATCCTGGGCGGATTCATGGCATTGAGCGGTGCGCTCGGAGTGCTCCGTCTTCCCGACTTCTACTCGCGACTGCATCCGGCCGGAACCGCGGACACGCTGGCGCAGTTGCTGGTCATCTCAGGTCTCGTGCTGCATCTGTGGATCGACCCGAACGGCTCCTACCTGGCGATGGGAAAACTGCTCGCCATCTCGATGCTGCTGTTTGTGACCACTCCCGCAGCAACTCACGCCATCTCACGAGCTGCTTATATCAGTGGACTGAGACCATGGACCGGAGACTCCGCCACTGACGATGACAACCAACTGCCGGATTCTGAATCTCCACTTCCCGACGAGGGAGGTGGTTGATGGACCCGGTACTGCTTCTCGATGTGATCCTACTGCTGCTGGCGGTCACGACAGCGATCACCGCCATGGCCATCCGGGATCTGCTCGGCTCGGTGATGCTGATGGGGATCTATGGCCTCTTGATGGCAGTGATCTGGGCCGACCTGTTCGCCATGGATGTCTCCTTCACCGAGGCCAGTGTCGGCGCCGGGGCAGCCACCATCTTGCTGCTGAGCGCACTGACCAGAACCGGAACCCGCGAACGCACCGGCGGAGACCACCACCTGCCGGCGCTGGTGGTGGTCCTCATCACCGGTTCGGTGCTGATCCACGGCACCTCCCAGATGCCCGCCTTCGGCGATCCGCAAGCCCCCGCCCACATCCATGTGGCTCCACATTACCTCAGCCAGGACATCGGTAAGGTGTCCCAGAAATCGTCCGACGGTGCCACACGGCGAGACTTTGGTGACCACGTTCCCAACACGGTGACCGCCGTGCTCACCGCCTACCGCGGCTACGACACGATGTTCGAGACGGTCGTCATCTTCAGCGCCGGCGTTTGCCTGGTTCTGCTCTTGCGACCACGATCCCCGCTTCGACGGGAGCAAGCCGATGAGTGAGAGCGTCGTCTTGCGCACCGTCGGCGGCATGCTGTTTCCGTATATTCTCGTCTACGGACTCTACGTGCAGATGCATGGCGAGATCGGACCCGGCGGGGGTTTCCAGGCCGGAATCCTGATCGCGGCCGCTTTCATCCTCCACTCGCTGCTCTTCTCTCCACAAGGCACCGATCGCCTGCTGCCCAGCAGACTGGTCGATATTGCCATGTGTAGTGGAGTGCTGCTCTACATCGGTACCGGAGTGCTGTGCCTGCTGATGGGAGGCTATTTCCTCGACTATTCGGTACTGATCCCGTCCGATCCGGCGTATGCGGAAGCGCTCGGCATGACCCTGGTCGAGATCGGAGTCGGACTCACCGTGGCCTCGGTGATCCTGACCATGGTCCGCAAGATCCGCGGGGAGGCCACTTGAACCCGCTCGATCTCTTCAACCACTGGGCCTTCGTGATCATCATGATGGTCGGACTGTACGCGATCATCAGCCGCAACAACCTGGTCAAAAAGGTGCTCGGACTGGGATTGTTCCAGACCGGCATCTTCTTGATGTACATCACACTCGGCTTCAAGCACGGCGCCGGAGCACCGATCCTCCAGCAAGGAGTCGAGGCAACCTATGCCAACCCGCTCCCGCACGTCTTGATCCTCACCGCCATCGTCGTCTCGCTCAGTACCATGGCGGTGGCACTCGCTATCGTCATCGGGATCCGCGAGGAATACGGCACTGTCGAGGCCGATGAGGTGGCACGCCTCGACAGCGAGGCGCAGGAGGCGGGATCTTGAATTTCCTCGGAGCCTGGTCACACCACCTACCCGTGTTGCTGGTCCTCATTCCGCTGATCGGCGCCGTCCTCTCGCCGATTGTCGCCAGAGGATCTCGGGGATGGGCCTGGGCGTTTTTGACGATGGTCGCGACCGCGACGGTAGCGCTCGAATTGTTGCTGCGAATCCGCTCGTCGGGACCGATCTCGTACCCACTGGGAGGCTGGAATCTACCCTTTGGCATCGAACTATACGTCGATCTCCTCAGTGCCATCATCGCCCTCGTGGTCGCGGGAGTGGGACTGGTCGTCACCTTCTATGCGCGCACAAGTGTTCGTTTCGAGATCCCCGATGATCGGTTCGGCTTCTTCTGGTCTCTGTGGCTGCTGGCCATCACTGGACTGATCGGCATCGTGATCACCGGTGATGCTTTCAACCTCTACGTGATGCTAGAAATCTCGTCGCTGACCATCTACGGATTGATCGCCATGGGTCGTATGCGTGACCGACGAGCCCTCACCGCGGCATTCAATTACCTGATACTTGGATCGATCGGGGCCGCCTTCATCCTCATCGCGATCGGTCTGCTCTATTCCGAGACCGGCACTCTCAACATGGCAGATCTACATCGACGTCTCGGTGCCATCGAGGCCAATGCGACGATCCGCAGTGCGCGGGCATTTCTGCTGGCGGGACTGGGGCTGAAGATGGCACTGTTCCCGCTCCACCTGTGGATGCCCGCGGCCTACTCGCGCGCACCCTCTGCCGTCGCCGGCCTGCTTGCCGCCACCGCAACCAAGGTCGGGATCTACATGGCGATGCGCTTCTTCTACACCGTCCTGGCCACCGATGAGGGCATCCTCACGGCGCCAAACGTGCTGATCCTGTCGGGCTGTGCCGGCGCAGCGATCGTGTTCGGATCGGCGACTGCTGCCCGCCAGCGCAGCCTGTCGCTGCTGCTGGCGTTCTCCAGTGTCGCCCAGATCGGCTACATCGTGCTCGGTATGGCGATCGGGCACAGCGACCCCACCGGCTACGCGATGACCGGCTCCATCTTGCACATCATCAGCCACGCCCTGATGAAAGGTGGGCTGTTCCTGTGCGCAGGGATCTTCATCTGGCGACTGGGAACCAACGACTTCGACCAGCTCGCCGGGATCGGCCGACGAATGCCCTGGACCAGCGCCGCGGTGGTCGCCGGAGGACTGGGCTTGATCG
This sequence comes from Planctomycetes bacterium UBA1146, assembly GCA_002311345.1. Lineage (GTDB taxonomy): Bacteria > Planctomycetota > UBA8108 > UBA1146 > UBA1146 > UBA1146. Next base: position 197,903 of record DCAA01000002.1, read on the forward strand.
GTGTGCCCGGCACCGCTGGATTCATCAGCAAACTATTTCTTCTGCGCGGCTTGTTCGAGTCAGGGCATCCGCTACTGGCGGTACTGGTACTCACCGGTTCGGTACTGGCAGCCATCTACACCTGGAGATTCGTCGAGATCGCTTACCTGAAACCGCCAGTCGAGAACGGGCTGGACCACTCCGAGGCTCCTCTGGGAATGCTGATTCCGGCCTGGATCCTCATCGGTGCCAGCCTTGTCATCGGTTTTTACCCGGGACCGATCATCGAGATCGCTAGCGAAGCTGCCAGTACCCTGCTGGGAGGATCCGGATGATCTCCCTGCCTCTACTGGCGTTGCTGATTCCGTTGGTGGGAGCCTTGCTGCCATGGCTATTGCGCAGGTCTCCGACGGTACGAAACGCCGTCACGTTGCTGATCCCGCTGTTACTGCTGGTGACGGTGGTGAAGATGGTGCCGACAGTGCTAGCACAGGAAGCGATAGAGGTAACGCTCATCTCGGTCGGACCCGGGCTTTCCTTTGCGCTCGAGGTCGACGCGCTCGGTATGCTGTTTGCCCTGGTCTCCTCGAGTTTGTGGCTCCTCAACAGCCTCTTTTCCTTCGGCTACATGTATCCGATTCACGGCAATTCTTTCGAAGGTCAGGAACGTTACTGGTCGTGCTTTTCCCTGGCCATCCTGGCCGCCATCGGTATCGCCTTCAGCGCTAACTTGTTGACACTGTTTTTCTTCTACGAACTGATGACCTTCAGCACCTGGCCGCTGGTGACCCATAGCAAGACCGCAGAGGCGAGACGCTCGGGACGCATCTATCTCGGCATCCTGCTCGGGTCTTCCACCTTGTTATTGCTGACAGCCATCATCTGGACCTGGATCATCACCGGGACACTCGATTTTTCCCCCGGCGGGATCCTCGCCAGTTCCGATGCGACCCCGGGTCAGATCTCGATGCTGATCGTTTTGTTTTTCTTCGGAGCCGGCAAGAGTGCCATCTTCCCGCTGCACCAGTGGCTTCCCAGGGCCATGGTGGCCCCGACTCCGGTCAGTGCACTGCTGCACGCCGTCGCCGTGGTAAAAGCAGGAGTGTTCACGGTACTGAAGATCGCCACCAGCGTGATCGGTACCGACTTGCTCATCGGCAGCTGGGGTGCGGAGGTGGTCGCCTGGACCGCTGCTTTCACCATCTTGCTGGCCTCGCTGATCGCACTGACAAGACAGCAGTTGAAGGAACGCCTGGCCTACTCCACCATCAGCCAGCTCAACTACATCGTGCTGGGAGCGGTGGTCGCTTTTCCCGCAGCCATCGAGGGCGCTTCGTTGCACATCGCCATGCACGCATTTGGCAAGATCACCCTGTTCTTTGCAGCAGGTGCCATCTACGTCGCCAGCCGCAAGACCAGCGTCGACGAGATGGCAGGAATCGGTCGCCGCATGCCCTGGACGATGACTGCCTTCCTGATCGGTACCGTGAGCGTCATCGGACTGCCTCCGATGTGTGGCATGTGGAGCAAGTGGCTGCTGGCCGAGGGGATGATTGCCGCCCACCAGTGGGCATTCCTGGGTGCCTTGTTACTGTCGAGTTTGCTCTCCATCGCCTACTTGATGCCGATCGCGCTACGCGCCTTCTTCGCAGCCGAATCAGAGGGATCCTCCGAGCATGGCGAGGCGCCCTGGATTTGCCGCATTCCGTTGCTGCTGAGTGCTGCGGCGTGCCTGGTGCTGTTTCTGTGGCCGGGAGTTTTCGCCCGGCTAGCGGGGATGGTCGGGTGAGGGGGCCTCGATGAACGATTCACGACTCAAACGTCTCGGAACCGCGACCATCCTGCTGGCCATCGTTTGCGCCGTGGCACTACTGCTCGATGGCGCGATCGATCGCCATCTCGATACCGAGGCGGAGGGGCTGTTCGGTTTCTATTGCCTCTATGGTTTCTTCGCCATCGTGGTGCTGGTGTTCCTGTCGAGGATCCTGCGCAGGATCGTTGCCCGGGAGGAGCACTTCTATGGCGATTGAAGGGTTCCATCCGTCATTCGTGTTCCTCATCGGTGCCGTTGTTGCCGCATTGACCCGGGGCAAGATGAGGTCACTGGTGATGGTGGCGACACCGATCATCTCCTTTGCCTTCCTGCGGGGTCTACCGCTCGGTGACAGTTTCGTCTTCGAGATCGCACAGTGGACCCTCACCTTCAGTCATCGAGACGAACTCTCGTGGCTCTTTGGACTGCTGTTCCATCTGGCTGCACTGCTGGCGGTGATCTACTCGCTACACACCCGCAATCGGATGGAGCAAGTGTCTGCTCTGGTCTACGCGGCGAGCGCCATCGGTGCAGTGCTCGCCGGAGATTTACTGACCCTCTTCATCTGGTGGGAGATGCTGGCGCTGTCCTCGACCTTTGTCGTCTTCGCGGGTCGCCAGCGCCGTTCGATGGCGATCGGATTGCGGTACTTCGCCTTCCAGATCGTCTCCGGTCTGTGCCTGTTGACCGGGATCTTGCTCTATTCCAACTCGGGCATGAGTCTGGAACTGGGGCGGCTCGATCTGACGACACCCGGAACGATGTGGATCCTGCTCGCCTTCGGAATCAAGGCGGGATTTCCGCTCGTTCACACCTGGATCGTCGACACCTATCCGGCAGCGAGTGCCACAGGGACCGTGTTCCTGTGTGCTTTCACCACCAAGACCGCGGTCTATGCGCTGGCTCGTTGCTTCCCGGGCACCGAGGAACTGATCATCATCGGTGCCGTGATGACCTGCTTCCCCATCTTCTATGCCATCATCGAAAACGATCTGCGCAAGGTCCTTTCCTACAGCATGATCAACCAGATCGGCTTCATGGTGGTCGGGATCGGACTCGGAACCGAACTGGCCATCAACGGAGCGGTTGCACACGCCTTCAACGATGTGCTGTTCAAGGGGCTGTTGTTCATGTCGATGGGTGCCGTTCTTCATGTCACCGGCAAGAGCCGCGGAACCGACCTCGGCGGCCTGTGGAAAAAGATGCCGTGGACGACAGGATTGTGCATCGTCGGAGCCGCCTCCATCTCCGCGGTGCCGCTCTTCAGTGGTTTCGTCAGCAAGTCGATGGTGATGGCGGCAGCGGTGGAACAAGGACATACATGGCTGTGGCTGATCCTGCTGTTTGCCTCGGCTGGTGTCCTGGAACACGCCGGAATCAAGATCCCCTACTTCGCATTCTTCGCCCATGATCGCGGACTCGAAGGGCGTGAACCCCCTCGCAACATGTTGCTGGCAATGCTGCTAGGCGCAGGATTGTGCATCCTCATCGGATGCCGCCCAGATTTGCTCTACTCGATGTTGCCCTACAACGTTTCCTTCGAACCGTTCACGACCACTCACGTGCTGATCCAGATTCAGTTGTTGCTGTTCGCCTCGATGGCAGTGGTCGTACTGATGAAAACGGGGACTTATCCGCCTGAGTTAGTGAAGGAAAACCTCGACGTCGACGTGATTCCCCGGCTCGGTGGCAGGGCACTGCTGGGGTGGCTGCGGGGAACTTTTGCACAAGTGACGACCCGACTGTCGATCACGGTTCTCGAGCGGATCCCGGCCGCCATCGCGGGACCGAGAGGACCCGGTCAGTGGCAATTGTCCTCGAACTGGCGACTGGTATTACCCGGATTGTTGCTGGTCATGGCGTTGCTGGCGTTCCTGATCGCCAATCTCTACGGCTAACGAGATAACGAGCCGATTCGCCGTCGCTGCGTGCAGATCAGCGCTCACCTGATCTGCACTCAATCGGTCGCATCGATGTGATGCGATAGCGCCTCGGGTGCCATCTCCACCAGAGCACTGGCCCAGGCCGGCTCGGCATTGAGACACGGAACCAGATCGAACTGCTCGCCACCAGCCTCGAGGAAGACTCTTCGCACACCGATGTCGATCTCTTCCAGGGTTTCGAGACAATCAGCAACAAAGGCGGGGCAGATGATCTTCAACCGACGCACTCCTTGTTGCGCCAACCTCACCACAGTTGGTTCTGTGAAGGGTTCCAGCCACGGGTCGTTTCCGAGACGTGACTGGTACGACAGCGACCAGCGCTGCTCGGCGATGGAAAGATCCTCGGCGAGGTGACGGGCTGAACGTCGCACCTGCGCGCGATAGCACCTAGAGATGGTCGGATGATCTTCAAAACAACAATCCTCACGACTGAGGCAGTGATCTCCATCCTGATCAGCCTTGGTGATGTGGCGCTCCGGCAGCCCGTGAAAGGAAAAAAGCAGGTGATCCCAGTCCCCTTCCAGATGCGGGCGAGTGTTCTCGGCCAGCACCCGGCGATAGATCGGATGGTCGTAAAAAGGTGCCAGAAAGTGTAACCGGGGCGGGTGCTCGAGCCGCGAGGCGACCGAACGTGCCTTTTCCACCGCCGTCTCGTAGGAACTCATCGAGTAATGGGGATAGAGCGGGATGACGATCACGCTCCGGACGTCTTGCTGGTGCAGTTGTTCGAGTCCTTTTGCAATCGATGGATTGCCGTAGCGCATTCCGAGCGCCACGGGACCTTCCCACCGTGTTGCCACCTGCTGCTGGAGCCGCCGCGAAGTGACGACCAGAGGAGATCCTTCAGCGGTCCAGATTTTGCGGTACGCTTGTGCGGTTTTGCGCGGGCGGGTTCGCAAGATGATGCCCCGGACCAGCAACAGTCTCAGCAGATAGGGACTGTCGATGACCCGCTCATCCATCAGGAATTCACCAAGGTACCTGCGAACATCAGCAACCGAGGGAGAATCGGGGGATCCCAGGTTGACCAGCAAGAGACCCGGGTTCTGTTCTGTCGCCATGCACTCCTTTGAACTGGATCAGTAACTGTATCCGAAGCCGACATGCATCGCGTCGGCATAAGTCCCGTACCCAAGATCCACGATCCAGCCGCCACCGAGTTGCAGCAGAGAACCGAAGGTGGCATGGAATCCCCGGTCCTTGTCTCCCTTGTAGTGGTAGTAGCCTGTCGGACTCA
>DCAA01000002.1:202951-212401 GCA_002311345.1 Planctomycetes bacterium UBA1146
CGTTCGGTCCATTGCGACGAGAATCCGATGCCGATTCCGCCGTACACCGCCATCTTGTCATTGACTCTCCAGGTCGGCCCGACCGCAATGATCGCTCCATTGCGCTCACGACCCGTAACCACATCTCCGACCCCCTCGGAGGGCAACTCTGGATAATGAACACCGGTGACGGAACCACTGTAAGAAGTCTGAAGATGGATAAACGTGCCCGGTTGTTGATCACGGAACCAGTACCCCGCGAAGCCGACTCCCGTGTCGGAGAGTTTCCCGTTCGGTTCGAAGACCTGGAAAACCCCGGCCTGGTTACCAGTGCCGACCGGTATCACGACACAACCGGTCACCACCATCAGGCATCCGAGCATTATCCAGATTCCGAAAAATCGAACGGTCTGTGCAACTCGCAGAGACATTCTGTGCTCCCTCGCGCAAATCCTGCATCGCTGGGACTACGGTCGCAATAGCCCACCCGGACCGAGTCGTCGGCGCTTCGACCGGTGCCTCTCGAACATCCCTGCGGTATCCTCCTTGCCGGAAGGAATCCAGATGGCCACCCTGGCGCCCGAAATCCGTGAACGCTGGCGTCAAGGGCGCCGTCGCCTCGATCTACCCCAGCATGCCGATTCCCTGCTCGATCAACTCCACTTTCCCTTCGTCGAGGCCCTCAAGTACTGGCACCAGCAAAAGGAATCGACCGTCATCGTCGGGCTGCAGGGTTGTCAGGGATCCGGAAAGAGTACCCTTTGCGACCTGGTCCCTGGGTTGGCCCGTGATCTTCACAAATTGCGTGTCGGTGTTGTCGCACTCGACGATTTCTATCTGCCTCATGCTCGGCGGGAAGAACTGTCACATCAGCAACATCCACTGTGGATCACCCGCGGAGTTCCTGGCACTCACGAGTCTCAACTGGCCGTCGAGGTGCTCGACAAACTGGCCACAGGCAGCGGCGACCCGGTCACCATCCCCTCATTCGACAAGGGTATCGATGACAGGCTCGAGACCTCACAGACGCTGGAGGGGCCCTATGACGTGGTGATCTTCGAGGGCTGGTGTCTCGGGCTGGGTCCCTGCTCCGATCAAGACTGGGAAACTCCCATCAATGCACTGGAGCAACGAGAAGACGCCGAGATGCTCTGGCGTCATCGCATCCGTAAAGAACTGGAAGGACCTTACCAGCAATTATTCTCCCGCTTCGATCACCTGGCGATACTACTGGTGCCCGCCTGGGAGACGGTCTCGCTGTGGCGCAGCCAGCAGGAAGCCAAATTGCGCCACGACCGTGGTGACACCGCCACCCGCTCGATGGATGATGCTGCCTTGAAGAGATTTCTCGATCATTACGAACGTCTCACTCGATGGACCATCGAGACCCTGCCCGCCCGAGCCGACTTCGTTGCGCGGATTGCGGAGGATCGATCAGTGATCTCTATCGAAACCAGACTGGAGGACCGATGAAAAATTGCGGACTGTTACTGATCATCACCTGGCTGTGGATCTTCGGTGCCTCGATCCTGGGTGCCCAACCGGTCCTGCCCGATCAGGGCTGGGTGTCGCTCTTCGATGGCACCAGTCTCTCGGGCTGGCAGGGGAATCCCGATCTGTGGCGTGTCGAGGACGGTGCGATCATCGGTGAAGGTCCCGATGGGGGTCCTGTTCCTGGCAACGATTACCTGTGGCATGTATCGAGCTGGAAGGACTTCGTGCTCGAAGCTCGGTTCCGGATCAAGGGAGGTAACAGCGGAATCCAGTATCGCAGCCGTCGAGCCGACGATGGAGAGGCGATCGGATACCAGGCCGATCTCGATGCCCAGAACAGGTACACCGGCATGCTCTACGAATCACGGGGTCGCGGCATCGCAGTTCCCAGGGGAGAGATGGCCATCCTTGCCGGCGATGGCTCGCGGCAAGAGATCGGCTTCCACCCGGATGCAGAGAAAGCGGTAAAAGGGCTCACCGATGACCAGTGGCATCAGATGCGGATCATCGCCCACGGTAATTCTGTACGCCACGAGATCGATGGGATCCCCGTCTGTGCTTTCAGGGATACCGCACCCGATCCCGTCCTCGAGGGGAAGTTCGGCCTCCAGATCCACGGCGGAGGTCCGATGCGTATCGAGTGGAAATCGATACAGGCGCGCCCTTGGCAGCCGATCGACGGAGATCCTGTCAAGGATTGCGCACGCATCACGCAACGACCCGTCGAGAACCAGCCACAATGGATCTGGGCTCCGGATGCCACTCCTGAGAATCAGACCATCGAACTGGTACGCACCTTCAATGTCGAAAACCAGCAGCAACCGGTAGAAGCCGCCCTCTCGATGAGCGGCGACAATCACTTCGTGGCCTACCTCGACGACGAGGAGATCCTGCGTGGCGATAACTGGGAAAAGCCTTCGCGGACCATCATCGACTCGTTGTCTGCAGGAACACATCGACTGCGGGTCGAATGCAGAAACGATGGCGGCCCCGCGGGCCTGGCGGCAATTCTCGCATGGACCACCAGTGCTGGCGACGAGGTGATCATCGTCACCGACGACAGCTGGCATCTTCTCGACGGCGTGACCGAGAAGGCCATCGAACTCAAGGGTCCCGTCGGCAGTTCGACCGCTCCCTGGGGAGATATAGGACTCACCCCGGGCGGTTCGGTAACCCGCTGGAGTCTGCCGGCAGGGTTCCACGCCGAAGTGATCCATCGGGTCGACCCGGCGGATGGTTCGTGGGTATGCATCGCCCTCGAAGGTCCAGGCCGATTCATCATATCGCCACAGCGCGGCCCGTTGAAGAGAGTGGTGATCGAAGATGAAGTCATCACCGTGACCGATTGCGCGAACATCGGAGATGCTCAGGGATTGCTGCTGGTCGATGGAGATCTGTGGGTTCATGTCGCCGGCCACCGCAAGGACCGAGGCGGCCTGTGGATCCTCTCCGATCCCGATGGCGACGGCTTCTTCGACCAGGAGAAACGACTCTCGGCGATGGGTCCCGGAGGAGAACACGGGGTCCACGCACTGGTACGAGGCCCCGATGGTTTCGTCTGGACCGTGGTCGGAAACCACATCGATGTTCCCGAGCAGCTGCTGACCCGGGATCGCTACCGCGACTGGCAGGAGGATTTGATCGTCGAACGTCTGTGGGATCCCAACGGTCATGCTGTCGGCCGTATTGCCCCCGCCGGACAGATCCTGCGCATCGATCCGGCCACCCTTGAATGGGAACGAGTTGCCGGCGGCCTGCGCAATAGTTACGACCTGGCGTTCCATCACGACGGTTCCCTCTTCACCTACGATTCCGACATGGAGTGGGATGTGGGCACCCCGTGGTATCGCTCACCGCGGGTGGTCGAGGTGGTCTCGGGAGGAGATGCCGGTTGGCGTGGCGGAGATGCCAAGTGGCCCGATGGAATCCCCGATGCAGTGCTGCCATCGGTCGAGACCGATCTTTCCTCTCCGACCGGAGTCTCCTCCGGTCTCGAAGGGAACTTCCCCGGACGCTGGCGTCATGCCATCTACATCGCGGACTGGGCATACGGTCGCATCCTGGCCTACTTTCCGACAGAGGAAGGAGCTGGCTGGAGAGGCCGTGTCGAACCGTTTGCCGCCGCCGCGGCCTTCAACGTCGCTGATATGGTGTTCGGTCACGATGGAGCCCTCTACGGTGTGACTGGCGGGCGCGGTACGGCGAGCACGATGTTTCGTATCCGAGCCGATGTGGATTCGCGGCCACAGATGGATGCTCCCATCACCGAACTGGGTCGATACGCCCGTGCCCTGCGAGGGCGCCTGGAGACGGGACATCTGTCCGCCCGTGCGAGTCTGCTCGGACTGGCCTGGCGTCACCTGGGCAATCCGGACCGATCGATCTCCTACGCCGCCCGTCTCGCTCTCGAGCAGATGCCATCGGTGATCTGGCGCAATCTGGTGCTCACCGATCTCGGTTCCAGTACCCGCATCGGTCTACTGGCACTGGCGCGCGTCGGCCAGCAATCCGATCGCGATGTGCTGCTGGAAAAACTGTGTGACCTGCCGGCTGCCGCAGATCGGCGCCAGATTCTCGAGGAGTTGCGCATCGCCACGGTCGCCATCGCGCGCCGGGGAGATCCCGCCGGCGCCACCCGGCAACGGCTTCTGGCCCGATTCGACCCCCTGTTCCCGGCCGAAGACCTTGCCATCGATCGTCTCTGTGGCGATCTTCTCGCACGACTGCACGCTCCGGCGCTCTCGGAGCGGGTCATCGCCTGGCTGACGGCAGAAGCCGCAAGCGCCGAGGGACTGGCCGCACTACGACTGTTGAGATTCACTCCTCGAGACGAGCAACAGAATGCTCAGGTCGCAGCGGCTCTGAAAGTGGTCCGCCAACGCAAGGGAGGCAATAGCCTGCGCGGGTTCGTCGATCAGATTACCCGTCAACTCGATGACGGCTCGGGGCTTCTCATCGGTGAGGAACTTGCCCCTCCCGTGATGCCCGAACCGGTGGTTCGGTGGACCGAGAAATCGCTGCTGGCAGCCATCTCGGCCGGTACCGGTGATCCGGTACGGGGGCAACAGGCCTACGACAAGATTCTGTGTTCTCGATGTCACCGTTTTCAAGAAATAGGTGGCGGCTCGGGTCCCGACCTGACCGGAGTCCGATCGAGATTCTCCGATGTCGACCTGGTGCGAGCGATGCTGGAACCGTCGCGTGACATCTCCGATCAGTATCACTGGAGTGTCGTGACCACTGAAGACGACATCGCTGTTGGCCGAATTCTTCAACGAGACGGCTCTTCTGTGGTCCTGAACACCGATCCCTACGGCTATCAACCGTTCGTCCTCGAGGGCGAAATCTCATCCATCGAAGCCTCGCCGATCTCGCCGATGCCTCCCGGACTGCTCGACGGTCTCGATGCAGGCCAGGTCCGTGACCTGTGGGCATTTCTCGGCAATTCTTCCCCGCAATCCCGGGACTGAGCCCTCTTGCGAATTTGCTTGTAAGGGGGATAATTGGCGACGGCTCTGATACTTACTTTTTGAAATCAGACGGAGTCCGCCCTGTCACTCCGGTGTTGTTCCCATCCGTGCGGATGGGAACGCTGGAATTCTCTTCGCGAGTAGAAGGAACCTCATGTTCTCTCGACCCGTTTCCACGTTGTCGTTTGTACTTTCCATCTGTCTTCTCTTCATCTGTGTGCCAGCAGCTGCTGACATCTCCCTGAAGGAAGTCCCTGTCATCCAACTACCTGGTCTCGATATCGAGATGCTGGCTCTCGAAGACGAAGAGCGAGACAGTCTCGGACTCGCACCACGCTATGCGGTGCCCAATCCGGTCACCATCACTCCTCAAACTCATGGACGCTGGACCAAACTCGACAACACAACCGCTGTCTGGCGTCTGCGCTTCTCCTGCAAGAATGCCATCAGCATGAACTTTGGATTCAGTCGATGGCTGGTTCCCATCGATGGTGAGATGCGCATCTATAATCTCGATCGCACCCATCGAATCCGTCCCTTCGATGTCAATGACATCCAGGACTCGGGTGAACTGTGGACACCTCCGGTGGCCGGAGGTGACGTGATCATCGAGATCCTCTGCCCTCTCGAGGCACGCTGGCTCGTCGAACAGGAAGTGGAACTCAGCAGTGTCAATCCGGGTTACCGGGGATTCTACGAGAACTTCGGTCAGACCCCATCAAGCAGCAGCGCGCCCGCCTTCTCGGGGTCCTGCAATGTCGATGTGGCATGCCCGCAATCGGCAGGGTGGGAGAACGAGATCGACTGCGTCGGTGTGATCTCGACCGGTGGTTTCTTGTTCTGTACCGGCTTCATGGTCAACAACACCGCCCAGGATGGAACGCCATTTTTCATGACTGCTGACCACTGCGGCGTTACCGGCGGAAATGCCGGATCACTGGTCGTGTTCTGGAACTACGAGAACTCCACCTGCCGCACTCCGGGGTCCGCTGCTAGCGGAGGCCCGGGCAATGGTACGTTGAACGAGTTCAGTACCGGATCGATTTTCAGGGCCGGTTCCGCCACTTCTGATTTCACGCTGGTCGAATTGAACACCCCTCCGAATGCAGCGTTTGGAGTTTCCTTCTGTGGTTGGAATGCCACTACCTCGTCACCGAGCAGTGCGGTAGGAATCCACCACCCCAATACCGAGGAAAAGCGAATCTCGTTCGAAAACGATCCGCCCAGTCTCTCCACCAATTTCGTGACGGTGAATGATTGGGACCTGGGAACCACCGAGCCGGGATCGTCTGGATCTCCGCTGTTCGATCAGAACCACCGCGTCATCGGTCAACTCTGCTGTGGTTCCGCCGCCTGTGGTAACAACTTCTCCGATGACTACGGTCGCTTCTCTGCCTCCTGGAACCTCGGTCTTGGTTTCTGGCTCGATGCCGCGAACACCGGCCAACTGTTCATCGACACCCTCCCCTCCGGAGGCGGCGGACCGGGTACGGAGAACTGCTCCAACGGTACCGATGATGACGGTGACGGACTCATCGACTGCGCCGACCCCGATTGCGCCAGCAGCCCGGCTTGCTTGCCGCCTTCTGCTGGTGACGAGTGCGGTGCCGCGATCGTCGTCATCGATGGTGCCAATGCCATCGATAACACCGGGATGACCACCGGAACCGATCCCATCTCCGACGCTCAATGCCCCGGCACCTTCCTGGGAGAGTTCGTCAATGACGGCTGGTACAGCTACACGGCCACTTCCACCGGTGCGATGGATGTGAGCACCTGTAACAGCATCAGTTTCGATTCCGATGTTGCCATCTACACCGGCACCTGTGGTGCTCTCACCCAGATCGCCTGCAACGGCGACGGCACCGGCTGCGCCGGGTTCTCTTCCCTCGTCACCGGCGTTGCCGTGACTGCGGGAACCGAATACCTGATTCGCGTCGGTGGCTGGGATGCGGGCACCGGAGTTGGAAGCGGCACCATGACCATCACCGTTGGTGGTGGCGGACCTGCCACCGAGAACTGCACCAATGGAACCGACGATGACGGTGACGGACTCATCGACTGCGCTGACCCCGATTGCGCCAACAATCCTGCCTGTGGTGGCGGCGGCGGAAACGGCGACGAGTGCATCGATGCAATCCTCGTCACCGAGGGTGCCAACGCCTTTGATACAACCGGAATGACTGACAGTCCCGAGCCTGATCCGACCGGCTGCCCCAACGCCTATGGCGAGAACGCCAGCGATGGGTGGTTCTTGTACATTGCCAACTTCTCCGGCGACGTAACCGTCGAGACCTGTGACATAAATAGTTTTGATACCGACCTCGCCGCATACTCTGGCGGTTGTGGAAACCTGACCCTTCTCGCCTGTGACGGCGATGGTGGTGCTCCCGGCTGTCAGGCCTTTTCTTCCATGATCACCATTCCAGGAGTCCAGGCGGGGGATAGCATCATCCTTCGCGTCGGCGGCTGGGGTGTAACTGATCAAGGTCCAGGCACCCTCACCATCACCGTAGGTGGTGGCGGACCCGGCGGTGGAACTGGCGACGAGTGCAACGACGCGGTCACCGCCAACGATGGAGCCAACCCCTTCAACACCACCGCCATGACCGACAGCCCCGAAGCTTCTGACGATACCCAGTGCGCAGGCACCTTCCTGGGAGATTTCGTCCAGGACATGTGGTTCACCTACACCCCGGCAACCAGTGGCAGCATCGATGTCTCCCTCTGTGGTAGCAGTTACGATACCGATCTCGCCGTCTACAGTGGTGCCTGTGGTGGTCTGGTTCAGATCGCCTGCAGCGGCGACAACTGCGGTCTCCAGTCGGAGATTCTCGCCGTTCCGGTCACTGCCGGTGTCCCCGTGTTGATCCGGGTAGGTGGTTGGGCACCCGGTAGCGCCGGAGCCGGCACCCTCGTCATCACAGGCGGTGGCGGTGGCCCTGGCGCTGAAAATTGCACCAACGGTACCGACGATGACGGTGACGGACTCATCGACTGCGCCGACCCCGATTGCGCCAACGACCCCGCCTGTGGCGGTGGTGGCGCAAACGGTGACGAGTGCAACGATCCACTCATCGCGGTGGTCGGTTCCAATCCGGTCGATACCACCACCATGACCGATAGTGCTGACCCCTATAATGATCTCACCTGCCCGGCCACCGCCCTCGGAGTGATGACTGCCGATGCCTGGTACCAGTTCACCGCGCCGGTGAGCGGTACCGCAACCTTCTCCACCTGCGACCTCATCTCCTTCGACAGTGATCTCGTCGCTTACACGGGTGCCTGTGGCGCTCTGACACAGGTCGCTTGTAATGGTGACGGTGCCGGTTGTGGTGGATTCACCTCGTTGATGGAAATGAGTGTTACTGCTGGCACCAACTACCTGATTCGCATCGGCGGTTGGTCTCTTGGGGAACAGGGAACAGGAACCCTCGAGATTACTCTTGCGGGTGCTCCGAACCCTGAGGACTGCACCAACGGCACTGACGATGATGGCGATGGGGATGTCGACTGCGAGGATACGGACTGTGATCAGGATCCCGCCTGCACCACTCCACCGGAGAACTGCAGCAACGGTGTCGATGACGACGGCGATGGACTCATCGACTGCAATGACCCCGATTGCGCTGCCGATCCGAACTGCCAGGCGCCTCCCAGTGGCTTCAGTTTCATCGCCTCGGATGAGACCGCCGATTACTCCGTTGATACCGGAGTCGGTAGTTTCAGTGCCACCCTCAGCGTCAGCGAGGATTCGGGTGCCTCTGGATATCCCAACGATACCCAGGGCTTCTCCTTCGGTCTGTCTCACGATTCGAGCCTGCTGGCGGTGATCACTTTCACCGCGGGATCTGTTCTCACCGAACTCAACACGAACAATGGTCCCGATTTCATCGACATCAATAACTTTGTAGATGGCATCACGGTCGGCTGTGTCTACAACTTCTCCAATTCCGCCTTCATCGCGTTCGTGACCCCAACCGCGATTGGATCGGTTTCTTACGACACCGTTCCTGGCGGACTCATCGGTAACAACACCGGCACCACCACCGGACTCAACTGGAGCGATGCTCTCGGCACACCTCCTGTGGTGAATATCCTGGTCGTCAACGGCCAGGCCCAACCAGCCGCATTCGATAACGGAACCGTCACCCTGGAACCGGCCATCGGTGGTTTCGTGCGCGGCGACTTCAACTCGGATGGCTCCATCAACATCGCCGACTGCGTGTCGATGCTGGCGGGGCTCTTCACCGGTGGTCTCATCCTTTGTTTGGATGCTGGCGACGCCAACGATGACGGTTCATTCAACGTCGCGGACGCGGTATACGAGTTGACATGGTTGTTCTCCGGTGGTCCTGCGGCGCCACCGCCGGTCGGTCCCAACTGTGGCTCCGACCCGACTTCCGACAGTCTCGACTGTGCGTCCTACGACGCCTGTCCGTGATCGAGCGGTAATTCGTCGACGAAAAGAAGGGCCAGCAAGGTTTTCCTTGCTGGCCCTTCTTCC
>DCAA01000002.1:212410-218328 GCA_002311345.1 Planctomycetes bacterium UBA1146
GCTCCCCCTTCTTCCATCCTTGCCGCCCCCTTGATAGCGAACAGATGTTCGCTATCCTGCTCCGGGTCGCCATCCTCCGATCTGAAGGTGTTTTGTGTCCGCTATGCCCACTTCCATGTCGCCCACCTTGCTGTCTCTACGTTCCTGGGGTTCGCTCCTGCGCGGTCTGGAATCGATATCTGCACTGATCGAAACGGCAGCCAAACAGGGCTGGCACTGTGCTGCAGTGGCGGAGTACGCCGACCTGGGCACCATCGTCGAAGCGGCGAACACCGGAGCACGAACCCGGATGAAGATCATCGGCGCAGCCGAGGTCGATGACGGTCGTGGAAGTTCCATCGTCGCCATCGCTCGCGATAGCGCGGGTCTCGAGCAGTTACATCAACTGGTGAGTCTACGTCGACTCGCAGACACTGAAGAAAGTGCCGCTAGCCGGTCCGACAGCCTGAACGATTTCGATCTGATCGAGGCACTCAGCAGCGGATACCGGTCGCTGTGGATCCTGGTCCGATCTCCCCGACTGGCACGGGAACTGCTCGATCGTCTCGATCCCGGTGCCCGTCATCGAATCTTCATCGAAATCGATCGCCTTCGAGACTCCATCGCACGAGAGCGTCGTGGCCGCGAGGCCGCTGATCAACTCGGACTCGGAATGGTCGCATCGACCCGAGTCGGTATGCTGCAACCGACCCTCGATCGTCACCTGAATCTCCTCGAATCCGTGCGTCGCGTCTCGACCATCGACCGCATCGCCTGTGACCGCCACGACGACACCGACCCCGACATCTCTCCGATTCTCACGCCCGTCCCATCACCGGGTCGCTGGCGCCAACTGTACCGCGACCTGCCGGATGCCCTGGGAAACGCCGCACGGATCGGCAAGGATGCGATAAGAATCGACTTCACCGACAAACCCACCATCTTCCCGCCCTTTCCGGTGCCCGCGGGCCAGACTCCTTTCGGACTGCTGTACGAACAGTGCCATCGCGGGTTGCTGCGTCGCTACGGCAGTATTCCGCGGGCCGCAGTGGAGCGACTCACCCGCGAATTGCATGTCATCGACACGATGGGGTTCGTCCCCTACTTCCTGGTGGTCGCAGACATCGTCGCCGAGGCCTACCGCCTCGGCATCGAATGTGCCGGACGCGGATCGGGAGCCGCCTCCATCGTCTCCTATGCCCTCGGAATCACCCAGGTCGACCCGCTCGCACACCGTCTACGCTTCGAACGATTCCTGCACCCACAACGAAAAGATCTCCCCGATATCGACATCGATCTGTGCTGGCAGGGGCGTGACGCTGTCATCGATCACGTTTATCGTCGCTACGGAACCGACCGGACCGCGATGATCTGCACCCGAACCTCGCTCCAGGTGCGCTCGGCTCTTCGGGAAGCCGCCCGTGCTCACGGTCTGGCTCCCATCGATGTCGACCGGATCTCCCGTCGCCTACCTCATCGATCGGAACAAACAATTCCCCGGTTACTGGCAGAAGATCCTGCCCTCGCCTCCGTCAGTCTCCCGGCCACCGCTCGACAGCAGTTGCTCGAAGATGCCGAATGGCTCCGAGGCCATCCGCACCATCGCTCGATTCACCCGGGTGGCATCTGCATCTGCGACCGTCCCATCCAGCGCATCGCTTCTCTCGAACGAACCACCAAGGGTATCGTCGTCACTCAACTCGACATGTATTCCATCGAACAGACAGGACTCATCAAGATCGACCTGCTCGGCAACCGCTGCGTCTCGGAGATCGGCACGGTGCGTGATCTGGTCGAGCAAAGAAGCGGCAAGCGGCCGCAGATCGAGGCCATTCCCGAGCAGTGCGAGAAGACCGCCAAACTACTGTGCCGGGGAGAGACCCTCGGCTGTTTCCAGCTGGAAAGTCCCGCGATGCGATCGCTGTTGGTGCAGATGCAGGCTCGAACTGCCCGGGACACCATCCAGGCGATCGCGCTGATTCGACCGGGACCCGCCTCCGGAGGTCTGAAGGAATCCTTCTGTCGCCGCATCCGGGGTCAGGAACACCCCACCCCCCCTCATCCTTGCCTTGCCGGACTACTGGGCGACCAGCAGGGACTACTTCTCTACGAAGAGAACGTGATGGAGACGATCGCCCTCGTCACCGGCAGCAGTCTCGCCGAAGGAGACCTGGTACGACGAGCTCTCTTGCAAGCCATCGGTTCCAACGACCAGGAAAAACTGAAGAAACTCGGAGATGAATTCATCGCAGAGGGTATCGGCAACAATTTCGGAGCCACCGATGCCCGGGAGTTGTGGCAATACCTGCAACGCTTCGGTCGCTACTGCTTCAACAAGTCTCACTCTGCCTCTTACGGTCTTCTCGCCTGGCGTAGCGTGTGGCTCAAAGCTCACTACCCGGCCGAGTTCTTCTGCGCGTTGTTTCGTCATCACGCCGGCATGTATCCCTTCGCTGCTCTCGTCGCCGAGGCGAGGAGAACTGGCATATCTCTGCAACCTCCTTGCATCCAGCGATCTGCCTCGACCTTCATCCTGGAAAGAGATGGATCGATCCGGATGCCGCTGGCGATGATCCGTGGATCGCGCCAGGCGAGCATCGATTCCGTGTTCGCCATGCGCCCCTTCGATTCTCCGGAGGACCTGATGCGACGTGCCAGGATTTCTCGCTCGGAACTCGAAGAGTGGATCCTCGCCGGTGCCCTCGACCAGTTCTCGATACCACGACCCCAACTACTGTGGCGCGTACGCACACGTCATCGACAGGAAGCCGCAACGACCCGTACCACCGAAAACAGCGCCCCCGATCTGACTGGAGTCGTCGACGAGGGGCCCCACCTCGACCAGTTTTCGCACCGAAAGATCATCGAACAAGAAATCCGGCTTCTCGGAGCCGGTATCAGCGGCCACCCGATGAGTTTTCATCGCGATCTGCGGCGCCGACTCGGTTGCTTACCACTGGCAGAGATACCGCATCACGGTGCTCGCACGGTGCGAATCGCCGGCCTGCGGATCGCTTCACGTCATCACCGCACCGAACGGGGTCCGATGGGTTTCATCACCCTGGAGGACGAACAGGGAATCTGCGAGGTGACCTGTTTCTCGAACATCTGGGCGCGGGTTCGCCGGCTACTTCTCGATCACTCCGGCCCACTGCTCATCGAGGGGAAGGTGGAGAATCGTCTCGGAGCGTTCTGCGTGATCGCCAGACGGGTGAGGCCACTGGTCAGCGAAACAACTGCAACCGAGTGATCAGTAGAGGAGGATGTCGGAACGAAGAGCGAGGAAGTGGTCACGTTCCGGGTTACGGGCCTCGATGATCTCTCGTGCAGATGCTCCCGCAGCGAGTCCCTCACGCAGATCGCTGCCGCCCCACAGCAGGTCGATGGCGATCGGCTCGGAAACGAACTCGTACGGTTCGGTACGCCAGTCAAAATGTTCACCACCGATGGTCTGCAACTGCTGGAGCAGCATCACACCCAACAACAACGCATCGAGTGCATGCGGTTGGGTGACATGCACCTCGATGCCACCACAGAGCTGACCCTCGAACTTGTGAAAAGTCGGCGTGAAGTGAACAGGACGGAACAACACCCCTTCCAGTCCCGCCTCGGTGGCACCGCTATCGGCGGCAATGGCGAGTGCATCTCCATCGAGCCAGGGTGCCCCCAGTTGATGGAACGGCCGGGTAGTGCCTCTACCCTCCGAAAGGTTGGTGCCCTCCAGCAGACACATTCCAGGATAGATCAGCGCGGTCTCGGCGGTCGGCATATTCGGCGATGGTGCCACCCAGGGTATTCCCGTTTCCGGCTGCAGCATCTCGCGCTGCCAGCCACGACAGCCGATCACCTCCAGATCGACCTCGATCCCCACCACCTCGACCAGGAAACGTGCGATCTCCCCGATCGTCATGCCGTGACGCACCGAAACCGGTAACGCGCCGACAAAGCTCTCAAAACCGGCATGTACAGTCCCACCCTCGACCGCGATACCACCGATGGGACAGGGGCGATCCAGCACGATGATGCGAGTGTCAGTTTCGGCTGCCACCTCGAGGATGAAACGCAACGTGGCAGCGTAGGTGTAGTAACGGGTTCCGATGTCCTGGATATCAAAGATGAGTACATCCAGATCTTCCAGGAGTGCCGAATCGGGTCGTAACGAGGCCTCATCCGAACCGTAGAGACTCACCACATCCGATCGCGTCGAAACCACCGTCTTCATATCCTGGAGCGTCGCCTCGATGCCATGTTCCGGCGCAAAGAAGCGGATCACTTCGATGCCTGCATCTGCCAGAAGCCAGGACAGATGTCGGACACGTCGATCGACAGCGGAAGGATTACAACAAAGCCCAACTCTACTGCCACGTATCCGCGGCAATCCGTCATCGAGAAAGTGATCGATGCCACAGGTCACGGATCTCGAGCTCATCAAGTTACCGTATTCTCACCATCGGGCTTGTCCCCCATCAGCAAGAGATAGCCACCGCACAGCAGCAGGATGAATCCCAGGCCTCCGCAACCAAAGATGATCCTGTTGATCATTGCTGCCAGATCTGCCGGAGCGAGAGCACTACCAGCAGCCAGATCGACGTCGGGTACAAAGACGAGCATTGCCCTGGTCGAAAGCGACAGATCGATACCGGTCGACGAAGCCGCCAGTTGCATGAACTCGAAGTACGCCCTCACCACTACCACAAGTAGCAGTAATCCCACTAATAAGACGAATATGCCGGCTGGTTTGCGCATCTCTCAGCTTCCTTTCGGACGGGCCATTCGATCTTGAATCTGAGCCAGGATCTCTGCTGTCGCAGTCTCGACTCCCCTGTCATCGGCAAGCAATGCCCCGCCGATCAGCAGCATTGTATCGCAGCCGAAGTCCTCGATCATCTCCGGCACCCGATCGAGACTCATGCCTCCGGCAGGGATCGCCCAACTCGAGGCTATGTGCCCCATCGGTGCGCGCAGTTGCTCGGCAATCTGCCGCCCTTGCTGTCGTGTCGTCGAGAAACGGCCGCCGGCATTGACGAATACCGAGCCATCGAGCCCTGCCAATCGGGCCAGGGTTCCATGAACGATCGGCAACGAGATGCCACTGTCGCTATTTGCCGTCAAGACGCCACTCATCGAGGGATGTCCGATGTGAACCCCTGGCCAGCGGGAAGTCAGTTGTCGAACCCGGTCGAGACCGATGACCCATGGCGCCATCAGTGCTCCGTCAGCACCGGCTGCAAGTGCTACCTCGAGACGTGCATCGAGTTCTTCAGCGGGAGCCATCAGGTTGACCAGATACAATACGTGTCGATCACCCTCGGATTCTCGCACCGCGGCAGTGCAACGTTCGATTCGATCTTGAAAGGAAGGAAGGTCATCATCGATCAGGTTATGGTCGTCCTTGATGAGATCTCCGCCACCGGCAACGAAATCTCGACACACCTCGACAAGATCAGCCACCGGAGCCCCCCTCGGCTTGAGAGCAGTTGCCACCAGCGGGCGATCATGGATCCCGGTGAGTTCTCTGACCCCGGATATGCCGTGACTCGGTCCAGCAAAACCACGCAGGACATCGTCGGGCAACTTCAAATCGATCAGTCGGACCCCTGGCAGCATCGAACAGTTCCCCAGCAACAGATTGAGCAAACGAGTCAGATCGGAACCTGCCAGTTCTCCGGCAAAGGATAGAGTCAACTCCTGCACCCCGGTCGAGATCTCGTGCAGATGCTCGAGGGTGGCCACGATCTCTTTCTCGATCCGCGGGTGACGGGAGATGAGCGATTCGGGAACTTCCACCGTCAATTCGACCGCGATGGAGCGTGCCAGCGCAGCAGAGTCCTGTGCAGCGCAATGCAGCCGATAGGTCGCTTCAATCCGTTTCAATCTCACCCCTTTGAACCTGAATTATACGTGAACATCGCGGATCTATCGCCCTCATTGGCGGGTTC
>DCAA01000002.1:218441-274673 GCA_002311345.1 Planctomycetes bacterium UBA1146
AGGTGCTGGACAGGAGTGTCGAGATGAGCGTTCGTGTCGGGCTGATGGGCTTCGGTCGTATCGGTCGCAACATTTTCCGTGCCGTCTATGGTCGTGACGACATCGAGATTGTCGCCATCAACGAACTCGCCGATATCCAGTCGATGGAATACCTGCTGCGATTCGATTCGCTCCAGGGCCGCTTCGAGGAACCGATCCGGGTGCTCGATAATTCCATCTACGCAGGGGGACGGCAGATTCCTGTCCTCCATGCGCGAGAACCGGGGGAAATTCACTGGTACGAACATGGAGTCGACGTGGTCGTGGAGGCGACAGGAAAGTATCGCGGCCGTAATGACCTCCAGAAGCACCTCGATCAGGGTGCCGACCGGGTCATCCTCACCACTCCTCCCACCGACGACATCGATCATCTGCACATCCGGGGGGTCACTCCCGACGAGGTGGACCGATCGAACAGGATCATCTCGTGCGGATCATCGACCGCCAATGCCACGGCACTGCTGGTCAAGGTGCTCGACGATACATTCGGTGTCGAGGAGGGCTCCTTCACCTCGGTACACGCCTACACCGCCGACCAGAGCCTGACCGATGTCGCCTCTTCCGGTGACCTGCGCAGATCGCGTGCCGCCATGCAGAACATCGTTCCTCAGACCACCTGGACCGATGAAGCCATCGAGGAACTGTTTCCGCACCTACGTGGCCGTTTCAAGGGATTGAAACTGAACGTTCCCGTACCTGGTGTCTCCTGCAGTGACCTCACGGTTCAGACCAAAAGAAAGGTCACCGCTGGCGAAGTGAATGAGGTGTTCCGCAGTGCTGCCGACAGCATCCTCGATGGAATTCTCTCCTTCACCGATCAGCCCATCGTCTCCAGCGACATCGCAGGCAACTCCGCATCGTGTGTTTTCGACAGTCTCGCCACCCTGGTCACCGACGATATCCTGCTCAAGGTGATCGGCTGGTACGAACAGGGAGGAGGGATCTCCCACCGGATCGTCGAACTGGTCGCCCAGATGGGACCGCGAACCTCTAGCGGTGGGGAGAGGGCAAACTGATGAAAGTTGCCATTAACGGCTTCGGACGCATCGGCCGCAGCGTGTTCCGGATCCTGACGCGACGTGATGACATCGATGTCGTCGCCATCAATGACATCTCCGATCCTCACTCGCTGGCCTACTTGCTTCGTTACGACTCCGTGATGGGACCGTTCCCCGAACCGGTAATCCTTGACTCACATACTCTCAGTGCAGGACGACAAAGTTGCCAGATGCTGGCCGAGAGAGATCCTCAACAACTACCCTGGAAAGAACTGTCAGTTGATGTCGTCATCGAATCGACCGGCAGATTCCGAACCCGCGCGGAACTCGACATGCATCTCCAGGCCGGAGCGGGGAAAGTCATCCTTACCGTACCGCCCAAAGATTCCATCGATGCGCTGGTGGTGCTCGGTGTCAATGACGAGATCCTGGAGCCGAGCCATCGGATCATCTCGAATGCCTCCTGCACGACCAACTGTCTGGCTCCGCTGGCCAAGGTACTCGACGATTCTTTCGGACTGGTGCGTGGAGTGATGACCACGGTACACGCCTACACCAACGACCAGAGCCTGGCGGACTGGTACCACCATGATTTGCGCCGATCTCGTGCAGCCGGGGAAAACACCATTCCCACCTCGACCGGTGCCGCTCGCGCCGTTGGCCAGGTGCTTCCACATCTGGCGGGAAAACTGGACGGGATGGCGATGCGGGTTCCCGTCATCGACGGATCGGTGGTCGATCTGGTCGCCACCCTCGAGAAACCGGTCACCGTCGAGGACATCAACTCGGTGATGAAGGATAGTGCCGAGGGCCCGATGAAGGGAATCCTCGAGTATTGCACCGACCCGGTCGTCTCCTCCGATATCATCGGCAATCCCCATTCATCGATCTTCGACTCGCTGTTGACGATGACGATCGGCACTCACGGCGCCAAGGTGCTGTCCTGGTACGACAACGAATGGGGATACTCGAGCCGGGTGGTGGATCTGATCGATCGGCTGCGGGACTGAAGCCGTTGCACGAGAAACGAGAACGTGCAACGCGCAGGTCAAGAAGTCGAGTTGACGGTGACCCTGGGTAGGCAAGGCGGGTCTGCTAAGCCGAAGCCGAAACCTGTGCGCCGAGCACGATTCTGATCGGCACACGGGAGAAGCATGACCCTATGGACACGATCCATAGTTCGCGCATTCGAGGGTGTCGATGGTTGGGTCGACACCGCAGCCGCCGGTGGGGTCTGGGAAACCAGAACCGCCGGTGAATAGCTGCGTGAGTATGTTGATTGCATCTGAGATGTCATGATTGCCGTCGTCGTTGGTATCGCAGGCGTCGGCGCAAATCATGGTGCCACCGTTAAAGAGGATGTCGAGCGAGCCGACGACGTCAGCGATGTCGACTGTTTGGTCGGCGTTGCAATCGCCGCGCTCGAACTCAGTCGGCGCAATGCTGGACTCAATCCACAAGTCTGACGTAGAGATGAACACTTCGCCAACCGGATCATCCCGATGCCACGCGACCCACAGCACGTGATGGCCGCTACGATTGGACGGGATCTCCACTTCGAAGTAGAAGTGACCGGCGTCCAGTTCAACTGACGGCCGTCCGAGGAATTCCATCTGCGCCCAATTGAGGGGCGTGCTCGGATCCCAGTCTGGTGTCGTCATCCAAACATCCCAAACACTCGGTTGATGTGGAGCCGTCGCGTAGAAGTCAGCTTCGATGGTTTCGCCAGCGGTTACTGTTGTTGTCGGCCAATCTGCGCTTACTTGATCGAGTCCCGCGTAGGTGCGTGGATACTCCGAGGACGCGGGGTCGATGCGGCCGGCGCTCGCGAGCTGGCCATCGGGCATCCATGGGGAGTAGTCGAATCCTTCGGGTAGGCCCGCGCTGACGGCCTCGGCGATGTTTCGCGAGACCTCGTTCCACGTGTAGTATGAAATGGTGCCGTCGATAGCGACCGCGTTGGCTGCGAGTTCGAAGGCCGGGTTGTCGGGATTCGCCTGGTAGACTTGGTACACACGACTGATCGGGAACACCATCGTTCCATGGCCATATGCGACCAAGCCCAACGATAGCGTCATGCCTAAGGAAAGCAGTGCCGCTAACGCGACCGGACTTTTCAATCGCTGCATAGTAAACCCTATCAGTATCAAGGGGTCCGGCGGGGGTTACCCGCCGGACCCCTTCTTCACTGACCAGACCTCGCCCCGATTCTACAGGTACTTCTGAATCTCTCCGAGGCGGATCTCTGCTTCACGCTGGGCTTCGGTACCGGAATACCTCTTGGCCCTGGCAACGACGGCATAGATCTTCGCTGCCTCCTCGTACTTGCCACGCTTCACCAGATCTTGAGCCTCAGCGAGCATCTGTCCACCGGACAGTTCAGCCTGGATCTTCTTGTCGCGCTTCCAGGCCTTGAACTCCTTGTCGAACTTCTTGGAGATGTCCATCCCCTTGAAGTCACGGACCCCCCGCTGAAGTGCCAGCAGTCCCGCCTCGTATTGACGCTTCTCCTTGAGGGTTGCGATGGCCGCGTACTGATCCTCGGAGAACTTGGTGATCTGGTCCATCGCTTCTCTGGCGGCATCGGCCACTGAAGCTTCCTTGGAACGCTTGGCCTGCTTTTCCAGTTCACCGAAGGCCTTGCCGAACTGGCTCGCCTTGATGTACCTGGAGGCCTTGGACAGTTCCGACGGCAGGGAGATCTTCGGACCGACCCGCGCTCCGGCGATGTGCTTCTCGATGATGGAGTTGTTCAGCCCTGCCGGGTGACCCTTCCAGACGATCTTTCCATTCGGCCCGACGAGCCAGGAATGCGGAATCCCGCGGGTCTTGTATTCGTTCGCACCGCCACCGTAGGCGATCGGGTACTTCATCTTGTTACGATCGACGTAAGGCTTTGTCTTGGTTTCCGGTTCATCGGTGACCCCGATGACGACCAGACCGCGCTCCCCGAACTCCTTATGAAGTTTGTTCAGGTGCGGGATCTGCCCTCTGCAAGGTCCTCACCACGTGGCCCATTTTTCGATCAGAATCAACTTTCCAGAGAGGGATTCCCAGGTCGTCGTTCCCTCGATGTTGATCCAGCCACCAGGCTTTATGGTAGGGGCAACATCCCCCACGGCAGAGCCTGCCATGACCGGCAAACTCGCAAGCAAGCAGATGGCAAGAATTGCCAGCCAACTGCGAGTTCGAACCTTGGTCAGCATAAGATTCTCCCTTCGAAACCGCCCCGGGCGGCTCCCGACATCCGTTGTCCTATTTCGATCTCGATCAGCAGACAACGGAATGCCTCTTGGGGGTCCTTCCCCCTGCCCTGCCAAGTTATCGCGAACCGACCCGATCCGCAATATCATGGAAACGGTCAGCAAGGTGCCCCGGTTCCTTCAAAACCCCTGAACTCGCAGGGGGTTGCGGTTGAACGAGGAGGCTTCTAGCATCGAATTGTGATATCCACCCGCCGATCAACAGGAAATGCCTCAACAATGTCTCGATCCAGATCCCTTTCGCTGCAGAACCGGCCGTTGGCGTGGGTTCTGGCCATTTTCTTGGCTCAACTGTCAGTCGATATGCCGCTATTTGGACAAATCGATGCCCCCCCGCTTCCGCTCTTGCCCGTTCCTGTCATCCACATCGAGGAGATGGAACACGACTGGGGAAAAGTGCTCCAGGGAACCCGGGTGAAGCATATCTTCATCGTCGAGAACCGAGGCAAGGCGCCACTCAAGATTCTCAAGGTGTCATCCACCTGCGGTTGCACTTCGACTCGCTTCGACAAAGTGATCGAGCCAGGAGCCAGCGGAATCATCGAACTGCAGGTCGACACCACCGAATTTTCCGGAGGCAGACCGCGCAAGAATGCTGTCGTGAAAACCAACGATCCGGAACTCTCCGAGGTTCATCTGTGGATGGTTGGCCTGGTCGATCCACTACTCGAGTTCGAGAGTTCGGTGTTCAAATTGTCGGGTCTGGCGATGGAGAAGAAACAACTGAAAACCATCATCGTTCCAGCCGTGGAACTTCCCATCTCGCTGGTGCAAGCAAAATCGAAGAACGGATCATTTCTGGTCGCTGTTGTCGAGTCTCTCGACGTGGGCTGGGAGTTGACCCTCACTGCGGAAGTTTCCGAACAGGTCAAGAGTCTCCGCGATGACCTGGAACTGGTGGTCTCGATCGCTGATGGAAAACCCTTCATCATCCCGGTGCCGGTCGTGGTGGAACACAAGGACCGTATCCTCACCGTCCCGTCCGGGAATTTGATCTTTTACCGCCGTCATACCGCACCGCTCGACGGTCCGGTTCGGCGCGAGGTGGTGAAGGAAGTTCATGTGCGCTCCGTGCGCGAGGACCTTCCCATCGTCGCCTTCTCGGCAGAGATCATCGAAGCACCCGAGGGTCTGTTCAACCTCAGGGTCATCGAGGTAATTCCCGGACATCATTACAAGCTGCGCATCCAGGTGCTGCGAACCCTCTCCACTGCGCAGGGACGAGGGATCCTGCGGATGCGGCTCGGGCAAGGAGAAAACCAGGTGCGGGACAAGGGAGTCATCGCACAATTTCGGCTCAAACCGACCGATTCGCCCTAGTACGGTCCCTTTGTGGACTTGACCTCATCGACGAATTCGATATCTTGGAAAATAGGCTCATGTGGCCGCATCGCCTTGCCCCGATGAGAATCCCGATTCGGCCGGAACGGTCGATCCGGACGGTCGACTAGAACCGTAGACCCGTGCGAGAGGTAGACTCTCTGTGAAATACCGAAACATCCAGTTGCCGTTCGCCATGCTGGTACTACTGGTGCTTGCCGTTGCGCTACTACCGTTGTCCGGCTCGTTGAGTTTCGCATCAGATGACGATCTCGGACCTCCACCGCCTCCCGCCCAGGAGGGACCTCGTATTCGTTTCGATAGCACCAGTTTCGACTGGGGTGAGGTGCTCCAGGGAGACAAGGTGGAACACACCTATCGATTCCACAACGTTGGAACTGGCATCCTTCGGATCACCCAGGTCAAGCCTGGCTGAGGTTGCGCTCGCGGGGCTTTTACCCGCGAGGTTCTCCCCGGAGGGGAGGGCGAAGTGACCCTCGTCGTCGACACCTCGAAACTGCGCACCGAAGCGGTGCGGAAGTACGCCACCGTCAGTTGCAACGACCCCCGACAGCCACAGCTTCGCCTCACCGTCGGCGGAAAATTGCGCCATGTCGTCAAGGTGGAACCCGCCAGCCTCATCCTCAGAGGAGCCACCGGATCTGATCTGGTCGGAAAATTGACCTTTTCGAAGGGGACAGATCTCGATATCACCGTCACAGGCGGTACAGCGGCGAAGAATCTGATCTACGTCGGTGACATCGTGGAGATCTCTGCTGGTGAGAAGTACGAGATTCAGGTCGAAGCACCCAAGGCACTGGTTCCCGGGATGTTGCGTGACATTCTCAACGTGGAGATCGTCTGTAGTGACGGTGTGATTCGGACCACTTCGATTCCAGTAACCGTCGATCATCAGTCTCCGATCAGCGTCATTCCGCGCGGGAATATCGTGTTCCAGCGCAAGGACACCGATCGCCTCAAGGTCGCGGGATCGGCGCCGGTGAAACGAGACCTGCAAATTTACTCCACCGCCCCGGGAACCCGGTTCAACATCACATCGATGACGATGGAAGGAACCCCCGAGAATCTATTTCGCCTCTCCCAGAGAGAGATTCGTTCAGGAGAACGCTATGTGGTGACGGTCGAGGTCACTGAACCACGTCCCGAGCGTTCGATTCGTGGCACCCTGCGAATCCGGACAGATCACCCGGATATGCCGGAGGTCACTGCTCGTGTCTACGCCCAGTTCGGAGTTCCGACCCCGGTTCGACGCCCCGTAACGGTGCCCGGCAAGAAGCCAGTTCCATCGCTCAAGGTGCCTGGCAAGAAGGCGACGGCTATCCCCGGAGTTCCCGGTATCAGGTTATCACCGACCGTGAAAATCCCCGGCAAGCCGACTCCAAAACCGAAACCGAAACCGGTCATACCCGAGTAGCCGAACTCCGGTCAGAAACGCCAGTAAACAGCTCGACGTGCGCGAGTTTGCAACGTTTCGGGGTATTTCCCCCGCACCGCGAAAATAACGGACAGACGAGAGAGGGCACTGTTTGTGGGGCATTTTTTGTCCGAGCTCCGTATATTTTCGTAACATATTATAATAAAAAGAGTTACGGAAGTTTCTGCGGTTCCTGAGCGAGCCCTGGTCCGCTCCCTCCAAAAAAAGAGGGAAATTTCTGCTGTGAAAACCTTGTTTACAGGGCATTCGATGTACGGCATCGCTTCAGGGCGTTGCCTTTTTTTGTGCCCGAATCCCCTTTTCGGCTCGACTCATCACCCGTAACATCTTTATAAATAATAACTTATGGAGATTCAGATG
The DNA here is from genome assembly GCA_002311345.1 of Planctomycetes bacterium UBA1146. Lineage (GTDB taxonomy): Bacteria > Planctomycetota > UBA8108 > UBA1146 > UBA1146 > UBA1146. Next base: position 225,878 of record DCAA01000002.1, read on the forward strand.
GGTCCGTGGACGATGCGGCCCGCCTCCGAAGGTACACGGGAGGCACAGGCGACCGCAGCCACCCTCCTCGACAAAGGCCCTGGCGGTCACTCGCTGCTGAGACCACCGCTATTTGCCCGTCCTATTTGCCATCATTGCGCGAGAACTCGCCCGCCTTCAGTTTGCGATCATATTCGCGCAACGAAGCGACCGCGATGTAACCGAGAGCCAGCACGATCGGGATATTGACCACCAGCATCGATCCGGTGCCCAGGTCTGCCAGCAGCATCATCTGATCGGTGTTCTCGATCATCGCCGCACCGACGATCGCCAGCAGCAGGAAGGCAATCTTGTAGGGAAGAATCCCTCTCACCCCGACCAGGAAGGCGACCCCCTTCTCGCCGTAGTAAGACCACGAGATCATCGTCGAGATGGCAAACAGCCACGCCGCCAGGGTGACGAGCCACTTGCCCAGCCCCTCGAAGACGCGATCGAAAGCGAAGGCGGTCAGTTGCGCTCCCTCGTATTCGCGGTAGATTCCCGCTCCTCCACCCTCCACCTCGAGAATTTGAATGTCACCAGGAATCCCGTCCCAGTCCGATGACTTCAGCTCGACATCCCCCCAGGAGATCACCAGAGTTACCGCCGCATCTGGATGTTCCGGGTCTGGCACTTCGTCGATCACTCCGGTGATCTTGAACCGGTTGGAACCGGTCGAGCGATGTGTCATTCCCTGCGCTTCTGCCAGCACGAAGAGTTTGTCGCCATGGGACCACTGGTCGAGCCTTTGTTCGGGAAGATGTGACACCGTCGCCGCCGTGGTGACAATGTATTCATCTCCCTCACCAGCAGCTGCCAGACTGATCTCCGTCGCCAGAGGACCGATGGAATCCCGGTTCCAGGTTCCAGTCGAGAGGATCACCATCGCGGTCAGGGTGCAGATACAGATGGTGTCGATGAAGGGTCCAAGACCACCGACGACTCCCTCACGGGCGGGTTCTGCCGTCTTGGCGGCAGCATGAGCGATCGGAGCCGACCCCTGGCCCGCTTCGTTGGAGAAGAGAGCCCGTTTCATCCCCACCACAAAGGCGTAACCAAGAGTTCCGCCGATGAAAGCCCCTTCGGCTTCAGCAGTACCAAAGGCACTATCGAAGACCAGTTTCAGTAGCCCCGGAATCTGGTCCGCGTTCACCACTAGCACGGCAAAACCAGCCATCAGGTACAGAAGACACATCAACGGCACCAGTTTTGACGCCACCGTCCCGATGCGCTTGATGCCACCGATGATCACCAGCCCGACCAGCATCGCCAGGATGATCCCGGTCGCCACCTTCGGCACGCCAAAGTAACCCTCGGTCAGTCCCGCCACGTTCCAGGCCTGGAACATGTTGCCGCCGGTGATGGTCGAGATGATGAGAGTGATGCAGAAGAAACCTCCGATGATCGAGCCGAACACCGCCCAGCCGCTACCCTTCTTGGCCAGAACCTGCTTCACGACATGCATCGCACCACCACTGGGGTTGTCCGGATCGGTTGTGTCTCGATAGATCATCGCCAGCGTGATCTCGATCGTCTTCAACGCCATGCCGAAGAAACCGACCACCCACATCCAGAACAGAGCGCCGGGACCACCGACCGAAATCGCCACCGCCACTCCACCGATGTTGCCGAGTCCGACGGTCGCTGATAACGCCGCCGACAGTGCCTGAAAGTGATTGATGGCACCGGGATCATCGGGGTCGTCGTAGATGCCCCGCACCACCGCCAGACCATGTGTCATCACCCGGTACTGGGTGAAGCGGGTCCACACGGTGAACAGAACCCCGGCCCCGAGCAGCGCCACGAACGTGGGTGTACTCCAGATCCACTCGCCGATCAGTTCGATCCAATGCCAGAAGAGATCCAAGGTGGTCGTCCTTCCCCTCAGGAGCCGCACCGTCGAGGAATTTCCCCCGTCCGGAGCCGAACACTAGGCAATCCTGGAGCCCGATACAAGGGAGCACCGTCGTGTCTGTATCGGCGGGAACGCTCCTTTGCAGCTAACTTCTCAGCAACCGCTCCAGTCGCTCATCGGAAACGTTGCCGCCGCTGATCACCGCCACATGAGTGCCCCCTGGCAGTGCCTCTCCTGTAGTCGGCACCAGCAGAGGCGCGACGGAGCAGGCCCCGCTCGGTTCCGCCTCGATCTGGCAATCGCAGCGGAGGATCCTGAGACTCTCGAGCAACTGGTCCTCATCGATCACCTCGGCGACCACCCCGACCGAACTCAGCACTTCCCAGTTCCGTTGCCCGATCGTCAGCGGTAACAAACCATCGGCCTCGGATGTGCTGCTTTCGAGACGAAGCCGTCGCCCCTGGGCGATGGAGCGCGCCAGCGCCGCGGATCCTTCCGGTTCGACGGTATGAACCTGGCAGCCGGGAATCTGCGCCGCAGCGACCGCGGCACAACCAGCGGAGAGCCCTCCCCCTCCGACTGGAACCCACAGGTGGTCGACCGTGCCGATCTCATCGATGATCTCGAGCATCAACGTTCCCTGGCCCGCCATGATCCAGTCGTGATCGAAGGGAGGAATGATCGTCCAACCCCTGTCGGCGGCGATCTGCTCGGCGCGCTGTTTCCTCTCATCGGAGGTCGGTCCGACCCGGACCAGTTCCGCACCGGCATCGATCACCGCCTGAGCCTTGAGGGAATCGATGCTCTCGGGTGCCACCACCAGGGCCGGGATCCCCAGCACTTCTGCAGCCTCCGCCACCGCCCGGCCATGATTGCCGCTGGAGTAGGTCAACACCCCCGCCGGAACTCCTTCTTGCAACAGTCGCTCGAGGAAATGGGTCGCCCCCCTGGCCTTGAAGGATCCGGAACGCTGGCAGCACTCCAGTTTGACAAGCAGCCGGTCAGGACCAGCCACGACCAGATGGGCGGGAATCTGCACGAGGGGAGTCTGTATCAGCTTTTCTCGCAGCATCGTTGCCGCTTCGCGCGCCAGGGTCGCGATCCGCTCGTGGCGAGAATCTCCGATCAAGCCTGCTCCCTCTCCCAGACGATATCCATCACGTTCGGTTGGGGATCCTTGATGGGTTCCTCTGGCCTGCCTATCTTACGCCACGTGACGGAGGGGGAGCAGCGAAACCCAGACTTCCGCCGGCAGACCTGGCCCGGCGATGCCTGGTCCGGATCGAAATACCTCACCTCTCTCGTCTTTGCAGGCTCAGTGAACATCGTACAACCGGAATCCAAACCTCGCGGAAGGAACCGTCATGGTCCGCAGTTCTTTCGATGCTCCCGCCCTCAGTGAAGAACACCTCCGTTGGCATCAGGAAGCCGTGGTTCGATGCCGACGTGCGATCATCCAGATGACAAGTCTGGCGGCCTCGGGACACCCCGGAGGATCGTTGTCATCTCTAGATCTCTATCTGGTGCTGTGGTCGTGCGCCCACGTCGAGGGGGACAACCCCTGGATGACAGGGAGGGACCGCATCGTTGTCAGTCACGGTCACACCTCGCCAGGTGTCTATTCGGTGCTTGCTGAACTCGGCTTTGTCGATAGGGAAGAGGCGATCGCATCCTTTCGCAGCACACAGAATCTTTTCGAGGGACACATCGAACGAGAAGTGCCGGGTGTCGAATGGACCACCGGCAATCTCGGCCAGGGGTTGTCGGCAGCCTGCGGCATGACTCTGGGAGAAAGGATCCACGGTCGCCGTGCGCGGATTTTCGTTCCGATGGGAGATGGAGAACAACAGAAGGGTCAGATCAGTGAAGCGCGCCGCTTCGTCGTCAAGTTTGGCCTCAACGAGATCACCGCCATCATCGACCGCAATCGGCAGCAGATCAGCGGGGACACGCAACAGATCATGCCCCAGAATATCGTGGAGAACTGGGAGTCCGATGGCTGGCACGTGGTGGAGATCGATGGCCACGATCCACAACAGATCTTCTCCGCCTTGCAGCAGGCAGGCCGCGACGAGCAGCGACCCTGGTGCATCGTGGCCCACACGGTGATGGGCAAGGGAATCTCCTTCATGGAGAATCTATGCGACTTCCATGGCCGCGGTCTGAATCCGGAAGAGTTTGCTGCTGCTATCGAGGAACTGGGCGAAGATCCTGCGCTGTGGGATCTGGGTCCCTTCGAGCAACGCCGCAGCCGGCGCCCGGCCAGCACCATCCCCTCTCTGCCGCATCAGTTCCCGAAACTGAAGCCTGGAGAACCGGTCACCTACGGAGTCGATGAACGGACCGATTGCCGCAGTGCCTTCGGCAAGGCGATGCACGACGTCGCCCTCGCGACCGACAGCAAGTCTCCTCCGATCGCTGCCTTCGACTGTGACCTGGAGGGATCTGTAAAACTGGGTGCCTTCCACGAGTCCTTCCCCGATCGTTTCTTTCAGTCCGGGATCCAGGAACATCACACGGCCACCTGCGCTGGCGCCCTTTCCACCTGCGGAGTCACAACAGTGTTCGCTGATTTCGGGGTCTTCGGAGTGTGCGAGACCTACAACCAGCATCGCCTCAGTGACATCAATCACGCCCAGTTGAAGATCGCATGCACCCATCTGGGTCTCGATGTCGGCGAAGATGGTAGGACCCATCAGTGCATCGATTACGTTGGATTGCTGCGAAACATCTTCGGCATGAGCATCTTTGTGCCGGCAGATCCGAACCAGACCGATCGCATCGTGCGTCATGCCCTGACGACACCTGGAATGGCCTTCATCGGCATGGGACGTTCGAAACTGTCCACCATCACCGATGAAAATGGTGGTCCTTTCTTCGCTGGCGACTACCAGTTCGAACCGGGAAAGATCGATTTCATCCGCACGGGAAACGCCGGCATGGTGATCTCGATGGGTACGCCGACCGGACGCGCCCTGGAAGCTGTCGATGCTCTTCGCGCCGAGGGACTCGATATCAGTCTCGCCCACGTCGCAACACCCGCCGAACTGGATCGGTCCTCTGTCCAGGAAATCACCGGGCAACCCTTCATCGTGACTGTTGAGGATCATTCGGTCAGGACCGGACTGGGCAACTGCATCGCCGAGGCACTATTCGACATCGGGACGACCATCCCGCATCTGCGTCTGGGTGTCGAGAAATACGCACCGAGCGGACCTGCCGTCGAGGTCTATCGTCATTGCGGTCTCGATACCGACTCCATCAAGGAACGGGTCCAGGCCTTTGCTCTCGAGCGGCAGTAGATCGTAGTGACCGGGGGGGAAACCAGCACCGAGGATGAGTCTAGCCGCACCCGGTTCCGCTCGATCCCGCTCACCCTCGCTAGCGCCATTCTGTTGCTCTTGATCCTCATCGGCGGCCTTGTCGGTTGTCAGGGATCTGGATTCGGCAATGCCAGGTCGGCGCGAAAACTACCATCGATGGTGATCTTGCTCGCCGATGATGCTGGCTACGTCGACTTCGGTTTCACCGGTCTCCAGCAGGTTTCGACACCTCACATCGACCGGATCGCTGCCGAGGGAGTGACCTGTTCCCAGGGGTACGTGTGCGCCTCGGTGTGCAGCCCATCGCGGGCAGGCCTGTTGACCGGCCGTTACCCGCAACGATTCGGTCATGAGATGAACCTGCCCGCCGGCTCGAAGTTGGGCTTGCCGGTCACGGAACAAACCGTGGCCGATCGGTTGCAACAACACGGGTACACCACCGGAGCGATCGGCAAGTGGCATCTGGGTGAGGAGCCGCCTTTTCGTCCGTTGCGTCGCGGATTCGATGAGTTTCGCGGTTTTCTCGGCGGCTCTCGCACCTACCTGGACCGCAAGAACCTGTCGCGCAGAACCCTGTGGCTCGATGGAGATGAACCCGTGCCCTTGCCTGCCGCTTACGTCACCGATGCCATCGGATCAGAAGCGGCACGCTTCATCCGCGACCATCATTCCAGGCCTTTCTTCCTCTATGTTTCCTTCAGCGCCGTCCACACGCCGATGCAGGCTCTCGAATCGGATCTCGCCTCGGTGCCCCCAGGTGAAGCTGGCAAGCGCCGGAAGTTGCTAGCGATGACGATCGCCCTCGATCGCGCCATCGGCGAGATCCTGGCAGCTATCGATGACAGCGGAATCGCCGACCATACCCTGGTGATGTTCGTCAACGACAATGGTGGCGCGACCAACAACGCCAGCGACAACGGTCCGTTGCGTGGCATGAAGGGATCGAAGTTCGAGGGTGGAATCCGGGTCCCCTGGGCGGTTCGATGGCCTGGCCACATTCCAGCTGGAAGCCGATTCGATGCGCCGGTCAGCACACTCGATATCGCCGCCACCGTTTTGTCGGCAGCAAAGGTACCGGCCGATGCGCTGCAGCAACTCGATGGCGTCGATCTCTCTGATCACCTTGGTGGGAGGCGAGAAGACGCTCCCCACGAAGTTCTGTTCTGGAGGAGAGCGGTCGCCGCGGCGGTCCGCCATGGGCCGTGGAAGTTGATCCGTGTCGAAGGCCTCTCAACACAGTTGTTCCATCTCGAACAGGATCCCGGCGAGAGAGATGACATCGCCGCCGAGCATCCGGAAATCGCCGCCGATCTGCTGGCTCGCCTCGAACGATGGGAACGAGGACTGATCGATCCCGCCTGGCAGACCGGCGAGGTGTGGCGACGTAACCAGGTCGAGAAACATCGCATCGATTTTCTCGGCAGGGACAAGGAACGGACGCTGCCGTGACCGCAACTTGGCTGTGGAAATTGCTCGTGCATCTCGTCAGTCCTGGTCGCCATCCGAGATGGCCATGTGCGATCCGCGACGTATGTTGATGTTGAATTGATGTTGATGGCGGAGGGATTCACAGCAGTCCGGTCTGCCCCCCCGCTGTCGGGCGCTGTCCTCGCGACGTGCCACCGTCCACCGGCGGCAATAAATTTCACCGCCGATCACCGAAAAGTGGAATTGCTGGACAATTATTGTAGATAAGGATCCTGTCATTCCTGTCATAGATGCGGCCTCAGACGGTCGTCATACCCCCCTCAGCCAGTTTGGCTCCCAGCGGCTGGCCGGGTTCGACCGCGACCGGAAAGCCCCGCAGCGGCCTCTGAACCCCTCTCGTTAATGCTTCTCATCAAACAACTTATATCAGCAATAATTGCCGTGCGTGAAAATCCGGCGGTTTCGGGCTGCGGTTCGAAAAATGCCCAAACTTCTCCTGAGAGACCCTGTTGCGGACATCAGCATAGTCCAATAAAGTTGTAGATACGGTTTAGTGGAATCTATCCCTAAACTGCTTGGGCTGAGCGAGGTGCTCTTCTCGTGAATTTCCGCAGTGTCCTTCTCGAAGGTCACGTGGATTCTCTTGCGGTTCCCTCGCGCATTTTAGTTTGTTCATTTGATTCTATTGGTTGTCGTCACCGAGGAGGTGTCGCTTGACCTTGTCTTTTCGACAAAAGAAGGAAGGCCTTTCCATGAGTGCTTATCGTTTCTGTATGACCATCGCCGCAGTCGCTGCGCTCGTCATCGCAAGTTCTGTAGTGCACGCGGATGATGAATGTGCGACCGCTTCCCCGGTAGGCTATGGTGCCAACGCTTTTGACACCACCGGCTACACCGACAGTGCGGAAGCCGCTGCGACCGGCTGCACTGCCTCATATGGTAATAACGCTAGCGATGGCTGGTACAGTTTCACCGCAGACTGCGATGGAACCACGACCTTCGATACCTGCGACGCAGCTAGTTTCGACACCGACATCGCCGTCTACGATGGTGGCTGCGGTGCTCTCAACCTGCTCGGCTGTGACGGCGACAGTGGCGCCGCCGGGTGCCAGGGTTTCTCCTCGTCGGTTACGATCGCAACCACGGCCGGAACCACTTACACGGTCCGGATCGGTGGCTGGGGTGCTGCGGACAATGGTCCTGGTACCTTGAACATCAATAACACCTCCCCCTGTCCCACTCCTGACGAGTGCGCGGGTGCGGCTGACGTCGTCGATGGTGCCAACGCTTTTGACACCACCGGCTACACCGACAGCGCGGATGCAGCTCCGACCGGCTGTTCTAACGCCTTCGGTAATAACGCTAGCGATGGCTGGTACTCCTGGACCGCTAGCTGTGATGGAAGCACGACCTTCGATACCTGCGACGCATCCAGTTTCGACACCGACATCGCCGTCTACGATGGTGGCTGCGGTGCTCTCAACCTGCTCGCCTGTGACGGCGACAGTGGTGCTGCTGGTTGTCAGGGTTTCTCCTCGTCGGTTACCATCGCAACCACTGCCGGAACCAATTACTTGGTCCGGATCGGTGGCTGGGGTGCTTCGGATCAGGGTCCTGGTACCTTGAACATCAATAATGCCGCCGCCTGTCCTCCTGACGAGTGCGTTGATGCGGCTGTCGTCGTCGATGGTGCCAACGCGTTTGACACCACCGGCTTCACCGACAGTGCGGAGCCAAATCCGACCGGCTGCACGGCCTCATATGGTAATAACGCTAGCGATGGCTGGTACTCCTGGACCGCTGGCGCTTGCGATACAACCGTGACGATCGATACCTGCGACCCAGCCAGTTTCGACACCGACCTCGCCATGTACGATGGTGGCTGCGGTGCTCTCAACCTGCTCGCCTGTGACGGCGACAGTGGTGCTGCTGGTTGTCAGGGTTTCTCCTCTCAACTCACCGATGTACCGGTCACCCCTGGAACGACTTACATAATCCGAGTCGGTGGCTGGGGTGCTTCGGATCAGGGTCCTGGTACCTTGAACATTACTCCCGGCGGCTGTCCTCCTCCCGATTCGTGCGCAAATGCCGCGCCGATGGTCGAAGGTGCCAACGCGTTTGACACCACAGGCTTCCCCGGTACCGGTACTGCACCAACAGGCTGCACTAACGCCTACGGCAATAACGCCAACGATGGTTGGTTCTCCTTCACACCGAGTGGCGATGGAATCCTCGATGTCGACACTTGCGACCCCGCAAGTTTCGATACAGATCTCGCCGTATACAGTGGTGACTGCAGTGCTCTCAACTTGCTCGCCTGTGACGGCGACAGTGGTGACGCTAGTTGCCAAGGCTTCAGTTCCGCAGTCTCTGGAATCCTCGTCAATGGCGGCGAGACCTACCTGATTAATATCGGTGGCTGGGGTGCGTCAGACTCGGGTCCAGGCACCTGTAACATCGCCTTGACCTTGCTGGCACCAGAAGACTGCTCCACACCGGGTGACGAAGACGGCGATGGACTCGCTGACTGCGCCGACCCCGACTGCGCCGCAGAACCCCAGTGCCAGGAGGCAGGGAACTGTGCTGATAACGTCGACAATGACCAAGACGGTGCTACCGACTGTGCAGACACTGATTGCGCCGCAGACCTGGCTTGCCTGGGCTGCCCGACCAATCTGACTCAAAACCTCGATACTGCCACAGTGAGCGCGTCCATGGTCGCTTGCGCCTACGGCAGCGGTGAATCCGCTGGTGAAAATAGTTACGCCCGTAGCTGGGATACCAGCCTCTACGATTGTCCCGCCGGTATTCGTGTGCTCTCCGTCAACGTTGGAATCGGTGGAGTTACCGATCCTGGCGGTGCCGGCGTTCCCATGTCAATCGACGTTTACGCAGACGGCAATGGTGGCACTCCTGATGCAGGCATGACCTTGATCTCGAGTGAAACTATCATGGTCACGGAAGCCGACGCAAATACGATCATGACGGTGACTCTCACCACGCCGGCGGCTTTGTTCTCCGGTAGCACTCTAGTGGTGGCCGCAAGAAGCGATGATCAGGGTGGTGTAGCTGGCACCAGCTGCCGATTTGGCCGCAACACTGCTGGCGAAACTGCCCCGACGTACCTGAATGCTCCGCTTTGTGGTCTCGCCTGGGGACCACTCTCTGCCATCGGATTCGGTGATCACCATATCATTCTTGATATAACCACCGATGATCAGGGTGCAGGACTTGCGGGTGACGAGTGCGCGGGTGCCATTTCGGTCACCGAAGGCGCCAATGCCTTCGACGCCACTGGTATGACCACCGGTGCGGAACCCGGCGAAAGTTGTGGTCCGGGTACGGGCGGCTTCAATGACGACATGTGGTTCACATACACCGCCAGTTACGCTGGAGCGGTCACCGTCGATACTTGCGACACTGCTAGTTACGATACCGACTGTGCCGTCTACACAGACTGCCCCGGTAACGGTGGTACTCTGATCGCCTGTAATGGCGATGCCCCGGATGCCGGTAGTGGTGCCGGTGGCGCTTGTCAGACCTGGTACTCATCGGTAGATGTCGGCCTCGTGGCCGCTGGGCAGACCATAATCATCCGCGTTGGGGCTTACAGCCCCGGCACGGGTACCGGTACTGTCAACATCACCAACACTCCTCCTCGACCGACCATCAACGAGGTCCGCATCGATAACCCCGGCTCTGACACTGACGAGTACTTCGAACTTGCGGGTCTACCGCAGGATTTGACCGGGCTCACCTATATCGTTATCGGTGACGGTGCTGGTGGTAGCGGAACCATCGAGAGCGTCACTGATCTCAGTGGTCAGACGATGACAGGTAGTTTCTGGTGGGCTGGCGAGGCCTCGGCCACGCTGGGTACTCCAGATATGGTTGGCACGTTGGGCTTCGAAAACAGTGACAACGTCACCCATATGCTGGTCGAGGACTTCACTGGCGCCAATGGCGACGATCTCGATACCGACGACGACGGCATTCTTGACGTCGAACCGTGGTCTGCAGTGGTCGACAGTGTCGCGTTGCTCGAGAACGCCATTGATCCCACAACCGGCAACCCCAGCGGCGGCGAGATGGTCTACAGTGCAACTACAGTCGGCCCCGATGGGACTTTCGTGCCAGGCCACATCGAGCGCTGCCCCGATGGCAGCGGCGACTGGGCGATTGCAGAGTTCGATCACACCGTTGGTACCGATACGCCGGGCGCTGCCAACAGTTGCCTCGCGCCTCCTTCCAACGACGAGTGTGATACGGCTACCGTGGCGAACGTAGGTGTCAACGACATCTACAACCTCAACGCAACCGATAGTGCAGATGCCTGGGATACCAATTGTGCCGATAGCACCGGTGGTGCCATGGCGGCAGACATTTGGTACAGTTTCGTCGCACCCGGCGATGGAACAGTTGGCGTCTCCACCTGTGACACCGGTGGCTGGGATACCGATATCAGCTGGAGCACCGGCGCTTGCGGCGCCCTGACTCAGGTCGCCTGTAGTGGTGACGCTGGTGACGGGTCCGGCAACGGTGGAGCCTGTCAGTCGTGGTTCTCCGAGATGACTGGCCTTGTAGTTACCAGCGGTGAGACTTACATGATCCGCGTAGGTGGCTGGAGCGCTGCCGATCAGGGTACGGGAACCATGACGATCACTTTCGCAGTCGCCGGCGACGAGCCGTGTGATGCGGTCGAGGCCTTCGACGGAACCACCATCGTCGATAACACCAACGCAACCGACGGCACTGTGCCGACTGGCGGTGATGCTGATAGCAACTGCCCCGGTACTTTCCTCGGTCAGTTCGATGCGGACATGTGGTTCACCTACACCGCGACCTGCGACGGCACCGTGACCATCGATACGTGTGACATCAACGGTATCGACACCGACCTGGCCGTCTACGAAGGTGATTGTGCGACCGTTGATCAACCGATTGCCTGTAACGGTGACAACACTGACCTGTCCGGGTGCCAGACTTACACCTCGCTTGTCGAGTTCCAAGGGGTAGCCGGTAACGTGTACTTGATCCGCGTTGGCGGATGGGCAGATAACACTGGCGGTATCACAGAGATGCACATCGCGTGTGCTCCGGATGCCGATCCTCCGACAGCGGCCTTCACCATGAGTGGCAGCGCTGCGCTGAGCATCAACTTCCGTCCGGTCACCCTCAACGATGCCTCCGGCGACGGTGGCGATGCCACTGCAACGGTCGAGATCGACTGGGGCGATGGCACTCCCAACGAGACTGTCGCAGTGGGTAGTTCCACTCCGCATGTGTACGCGATCGAACTTGTGGCGAATCCGCAGGGCTTCGAGGCCACCCCGAGTATCACAATCACCAACATCGTTGGTAGTGATGCGGCATCGGGCAGCACCTTGAGGATCATCCCGATCGGTGACGCCAACAACGATCTTTCGTCGAATGCGGCGGATGCGGTTTACGTGCTGTCGTGGCTGTACATAGGCGGTGCCCCGCTGGATTGCTACCAGGCTGGTGATCTGAACGGGGATGAGTCCGTGAATCTCGCCGACGTGGTGTACGGACTGTACTACTTGTTCGTAGCCGGATCTGACATTCCGGTGCTGCCGGCGAATCCGAACTGCGACCTGTAGGGCGAAATCTGAGCCCCGAAAGGGAGCGAGGATAGACCCCTGGGTGCCCGGGAGAGCGAAAGCTCTCCCGGGCATTTTTTTTGGTGTCCTGATCGGTCTCGCCACACCTGTTGCGCCGGGTCTCCCCATGGTGGAAGCGATCCTCTATAGTCGAGATGCGTGGACCGGAACTGGGAGTTGCGCTGAAAGCGAGAGTAATGATGTTCGCCTCGACCTCGGGAACGGGCCGCCCTCTCCCGGCGGCGGAGTCCACTCCCGGCCCCACGCCACCGTTGGCGACCGCCTGGCTGCAGCCGAGAAGCCAGCACCGGGTGATGATCCTCGGCTGGCTTCTGCTGGCCCCTCTCGGTCTGGTACTGACCGGCTGCGGTCCCGATCTGACTCGCCCTCCGGCTCGACCCGTAGGTTTCGTCGAACCGATGGTGCTGGAATTGATCGGACCACAGATTGCCCGCATCGAGAATCAACCCGGCGACGCCGAAGAACATGGCACCCTGGCTCTGATGTACGAGGCCAATGAGATGTGGGAAGTGGCGACCCGCTCTTTTGCACAGGCGGTCGAACTCGATCCCGGCAATCCGATCTGGGCCGTTCACCTGTACCGTTGTCGTAAATCACTGGGCGAAACGACTGGAGAATGGCAACGGCTCGAATCCTTGGTCGATCGGTTCTCGACGCGTGCACCGTTTCTCTATCATCTGGGTCGGGAACGGCTGGAAAATGGAGACATCGATGGGGCTCGCAAGGCATTCGAAGACTGCCAGCAACTCGCCAGCGGGAACCCCGCTGTTCTGGTCGCGCTCTCGGAGTTGGCGACGCTGCTCGGAAACTCTCAGCAAGCGCTCCAACTGGCCCAGCAAGCACTCGTGAAGGCACCCGGGCACCCCGCTGTACTCAATGCTCGAGGACAGGCTCTGCGGGCTCTGGGACGCTCTGACGAGGCGCAAACCGATCTCCAGGCGGGACTCAATGCCTCGAGAATCCCTTTCCCCGACGAAGGCCTGCGCAGACTCTCGGGCTACTACGCCGCCCCCCAGATGCTCATCAATCACTCCGCCGATCTGATCGGAGCGGGGTTCGCTTCCCGCGCTGAGCAACTGCTGCACCGGGTGTTGCTGGCGCGGCCAGGTGACAGGGATGCACTCAACAATCTGGCACTGGCACTCAAGAGCCTGTCACGACCCGAGGAGGCTCTCACCCGCTTGCAGGAAGCCTTGAAGAGTGACGCGGATTACTTTCCGACCCTCATCAACATCACGGATCTGTTACTGGCGATGCAACGCCCCCGGGACGCCCTCATACACGCCCACAAGGCGGTCAGGATCGACGCTGAAAATGCCATCGCTCATCGTCTGCTAGGAATGACCCAGATTCGATTGCAAGATTTTCCAGCCGCACTCGCATCGTTCGAACAGAGTCTGCTGTTGCAGCCGGGCAACTTCGACTGTCATGGTGCCGCTAGCGAAGCAGCACTGGCCAGTGGAAACCTGGAGGCCGCCACGCGTCACCTCACCGAGGCCTCGAAACTGCGACCTGAATTCCTGCCCGCTCAGGTGAATCTGGTCCATCTGTTGATCAAACAGGGAAATCTCGAAGATGCAGATCGTCGCCTGCAGGACCTGTTTCGCCGCCTCGGTGAACATCCCGAAGTGGTCAAGGCCTATGAAGCTCTGAGGCGGGCTCGCTCCGGCGGCGGGGGCAATCGTTGAGAGTTGCTGGAATCCTGCCGCTAGTGCTGATTATCGCAGGTTGCACCGGAGATTCCGGCGCTCCGGTGACACCGGAAAAACAACACCATGAATCCACACCCTGGTTCCGGATCCTGACTGCCGAATCGGGATTCGATTTCACTCATTCCATCGGTGAGGAACGCCGCTACTGGATCCCCGAGATCGTCGCTGGCGGGGTGGCACTGTTCGACTACGACCAGGATGGCGATCTCGACATCTATTGCGTGCAATCCGCTGGTGAACTGGCAGGAAACCGTACCGACGCACCCGGTAACCGTCTATTCCGCAATGATGGCGATCTTCACTTTACCGATGTAACCGAGCAGGCGAATGTCGGTGACAACAGTTACGGCATGGCAGCCTGTTGTTCCGACTATGATCGCGATGGTGACGTCGATCTGTTCGTCAGTAACGTCGGGGCAGACGTCCTCTATCGCAACCGCGGCGACGGCACCTTCGAGAACGTCACCACGAGCGCGAATCTGGGGGATCCAGGTCTAGCGGCTTCTGCTGCCTTCATCGATCTCGATGGCGATCGGTTCCCGGAACTGTACGTGACCCACTACGTACTCTGGAGCCCCGAGAAGGAACTGAAATGCGGAAGTGGAAGCGGACAGGATTATTGTTCGCCGAATAATTACCGGGCACCGGCACCCGATCTTCTTTACCGAAACCGCACCGACGGAAGTTTCGAGAACATCTCTCAGCAGGCGGGAATCCGCGCGGCTTACGGAAATGGACTGGGAGTCATCGGAGCCGACCTCGACCAGGATGGAAAACCAGACCTCTATGTCGCCAACGACGGCTCCCCCAACCAGTGGTGGCGTAATCTCGGCAATCTGCGTTTCGCGGAGATGGCGGTCACCAGTGGTTGCGCCGTGAATCTGAACGGAATCAGCGAGGCCGGGATGGGAGTCCAGGCCACCGACGTCGATGAAGATGGAGATCTCGATCTGTTCATGACTCACATTCGCAATGAAACCAACACCTGGTATCGAAACGACGGTGGCGTCTTTACCGATGCAACAATCCTCACCGGGATGGCGGCCGTCAGCCGGGATTCCACCGGTTTCGGAATGGGCTACCAGGACTTTGACCACGATGGAGTGCTCGACCTCTACGTCGCCAATGGCAAGGTACTGAGGGTGCGGAATTTGACCAACGGGGAGGACCCCTATGCCGAGCAAGACCACCTCTTCAGAGGCCTCGGCGGTGCTCGTTTTCACGAGGTGCAACCTCGTGGTGGACTTCAGTCTGCGCCCAGTTACACAGGTCGCGGCATCGCCTTCGGAGATCTCGATAACGATGGAGACCGAGATCTGGTCGTGATCAACAGCAATGGACCCGCGATGATCCTGATCAACGAGGCCAAAAAGAAAGGAAGTTCGGTGACATTGGATCTCGTCGATCGTGACGGCATCTTCGCCGAAGGAGCGGATCTCGAGATCCACCTGGGCGACCGTCTCCTCCACCGCAGGGCCACCCGCTTCTACTCCTACTGCTCCTCCAATGATCCCAGGATCCATGTCGGGCTCGGTTCATCGAAGCAAATTGACATGATCGAGGTGCGCTGGCCTGACGGCAGCAGCAGTGAACACGGGCCATTCCCGGCAGGCTCCTTCGGGCGCATCGAGCAGCCGAACTAGCGCCTCTAGCGCGGCTCCAGCAGCAGCCAGCCCCGCTCCACGTCGAGATCGATACGGAATTTGCTGAGAAAATCCATTCCCAGTAATCCGGTGTCGGACTGTCCCGGTAAATCCAACACAGTTGCCGTCATCCCGGCGACGACCGCTCCCTCGAGATCGACCTCGGGAAGGGGCACGATGGGAGCCTCGAACTCATCACTGGCTGTCCTGATCAGTCGACGTGGTGTGTTCTCGTCGATATGAATCCCCAGCGCGACCAACGCCGAGGATGGTATCGAGGTGGCAGAGGCACCGGTATCGACCACGAAATTGATGGGGACCCCTCCGACCAGCGCGGTCGTCCGAATCACCGAAGATCCAGGCGTGAACCGGATCAGGATCCTACCAGCGATTCTCCTGGCCAGTTCCAGGCGTTCGAGAAGTCCCTGGCGAAACGCTTTCAGATCTGCTCGGACCACCGCGATGGCGAGCAACTCGTCACTGGCAACCAGTTCTCCTTCATCGAGCAACCGTTCCGCATCGAGCAAACGCAACGCATCGTCCCCGGGGAATCTCTTTCGCCCCTCCACGATCCAGTTCGAGGCGATATCCAGGGCGCCGCGAGAACGATACGCTTCGGCCCCGGCTCTCCATAGATGGGGAAGCAACTGTACCGAATCGTGCCAGTGGTCACTATTTCCGAACTGATCCAGAATCACATCTCCAGCCTGTACGGCGCGCGTCAGACGAGATTCATCCCCTGCCTTCAATGCCAATGACAACCACAAACTGGCCAGCGGAGGGGCTTCCAGCCAGATGAACTCTTCGAGCGAGAGGATGTCGAAGTAGGCACCCGGGGCTGTAGAAGCGAGACCGTGCTTGAGTCTATCGAGAGTTGCCAGTGCCAGTTTTTGTCTGTGATAGGGTGTCGGAATCTCCCCTACCGCCAGCAGACGAGGCCTGCCGATAGCACGAGCGAGCCCCTCGAGTGCAACCAGATCATCGACGATCGGATCGAGCAGGATCCTGGCCGCCGCAATCTGTCCTCCATAGAACTCGGCAAGTTGAAATTCTCTCAGCGATGCCCCGACCAGTCGGTCTTCATCCTGTCCCACCCAGAACCATGCCCCGGGGAGGTGATCCCCGGGAACCCACCCGACGATGGCATCGTCTTGAACGAGCACCGAGGGGGCTGAACTGTTGACAGATCTGCGCAGAAAGAAACCGATCCGCGTCATCGGTCCCTGGGGGGACCATGATTGCCTACGTCCCGTTGCCCCGACGCGCCATACGGGCCGGTCGGGATCCCACGGTGCCAGCGGTGCTGAAACGAGGTCAGGAGATTTCTCGATTCGCCACAGCGACAGGTCATCTCCCTTGCGGAAGAAACCCTCCACCACTTGCGCTTCTCCGGCGAGACCGCGACGAAACAGAACCTGGTGGGCACCCAGAAGAGAGCGCCGGGGAATTGCGAGCCAACCATCAGAGGTCACCACCCCGGGGATTTTCGACAACGAGAGGCCCATCGGATCCTCGACATCGACCCAACCCCACAGCAGCTGCACACCCTTGTCGCCACCGCTGCTCTCATCGACCGACCGGGTGGTGTCCAGATCAATCAGATCGGTGCCCAGTGCCGACTCTTGCTCGAGGTGATCGCCGGTTTCCATCGATCCCGGATTGTCGGTTCGATCCGGGGTGCTGGAGTTGTCCGATGGAATTCCCCAACGATAGATGCCCACACCAACCATCAGGATCAGCAGCAACAACCACCCCGAGAAGGCCGAAGATCGGTTTCCGGGAGCAGAGCCATCGCCGACCAGGGGCGAGCCGCACTGATTGCAGTGCAACGCTTCCGGATCGTTATAACTGTCACATCGTAGGCACTGACGGCTCATATCGCCTCTTCCCTGTCCCCAACAGGATATCTGCTGGCGTCATTCACGTCACGTCACGGTGTTCCCCTTGCTCGGTCCCCGGGGGGTGCCTATTCTTCGCAGACAGAGAGGAGGCGACGGTGACGGTCAAAATCGGTAATCCCATCCAACCCGAAGATCCTCTTTGCGTTCGATACAAGGAGGCGATGAACTCCCTGATCGATAGATTCCGCCAGGATGTCGACGAGACACGCTCGGGGGGATCCAGCGATGCCCTCGAGAGGCACCAGGCCCGGGGCAAGATGTTCGTCAGAGATCGGATCCAGGCCCTCATCGATCCTGGTTCCCCGTTTCTCGAAATCGGAGCACTGTGCGCGCACGAAGTCTATGATTCCCCTCTCCCGTGTGCCGGAATCGTCACAGGAATCGGCACAATCGAGGATCGGATTGCCGTGATCGTCGCCAACGATGCAACCGTCAAGGGTGGAACCTATCACCCGTTGACCGTGAAGAAGCATCTTCGAGCCCAGGAGATCGCCGCCGAGAACTGTCTCCCCTGCATCTATCTGGTCGACTCGGGAGGAGCCTTTCTGCCGCTACAGGACCAGGTCTTTCCCGATCGAGACCATTTCGGCAGGATTTTTTACAACCAGGCGAAGATGTCTGCACGAGGAATTCCCCAGATCTCGGTGGTGATGGGATCCTGTACCGCCGGGGGCGCATACGTCCCCGCCATGAGTGACGAATCCGTGATCGTGAAGAATCAAGGAACCATCTTCCTCGGCGGCCCTCCGCTGGTGAAGGCTGCAATAGGAGAAGAGGTCTCGTCCGAGGAACTCGGAGGCGGGGAGGTTCACTGTAGGGTCAGTGGAGTCACTGACCATCTCGCCGAAAACGATGAAGATGCCCTCCAGCGAGCCCGTGCCATCTTTCGTTCACTGCCGACCCAGCAACGTCAAGGATTTGCTGTCGTAGAAGCCGAGCCTCCCCTGTTCGATCCGGAGGAACTCTGTTCCATCATTCCCGATGACCCGCGACAGCCCTTCGAGGTACGCGAAGTGATCGCCAGGATCGTCGACGGTAGCGAGTTCGACGAGTTCAAGTCCCTCTACGGCACCACCCTGGTATGTGGATTTGCCCGCATTCATGGTCACAGGGTCGGGATCGTCGCCAATAACGGCATTCTATTCTCGGAATCAGCGCTCAAGGGAACTCACTTCATCGAACTGTGTTCAATGCGCCGATTCCCCATCGTCTTTCTGCAGAACATCGCTGGCTTCATGGTCGGAAAAAACTACAGGGAGTTGATAAAGGACGGAGCCAAGTTGGTTCATGCGGTCGCCAACTCACCCTCTCCACGTTTCACGGTGATCATCGGCGGCTCGCACGGGGCGGGAAACTACGGCATGTGCGGACGCGCCTACCAACCACGCCAGTTGTGGATGTGGCCCAACGCCAGAATCTCCGTCATGGGCGGCGAACAGGCCGCCCATGTGCTGCTGCAGATCAAGCGTGACCAACTCGCGGCATCAGGCCAGAGCATGTCCGACGAACAAGCCAACGCCATCACCGAACCGATCCTCGAACGCTACAAGCACGAAGGAAGTGCATGGTATTCGACGGCTCGTCTGTGGGATGATGGCATCATCGACCCGGCCTCGACTCGAGACGTGCTGGGACTGGGAATCGCGGCGGCTTCTTGCGCACCGCTGGAGGATCGTCGCATCGGCGTCTACCGGATGTAGAGGAGAACAAGATGACCGAGCAACCGAGTACTCTCGAGGTGATCCGAGATGGTGCCAGGGCCGATGTGATCCTGTCTCGTCCCGAAGTTCGCAACGCCTTTGACGATCAAATGATCTCGCAACTCATGGAGGCATTCCAGAGCATCACAGGGGATTCCAGCGTTCGAGTGATCGTCCTCTCCGGCCAGGGGAAGGTGTTCTCGGCCGGTGCCGATGTGAACTGGATGAGAACCTCCATCGACCTCTCCAGCGAAGAAAATCGACACGACGCTCTGCGCATGGCTCGCCTCTTCTCCTCCATATCTTCGGCTCGCTGCCCGGTCGTCGTCCGTGCCCACGGGGCAGCGATCGGCGGAGGTGCCGGGTTGGTCTGTGCCGGTGATATCGCTGTGGCCGAGGAAAACTGCCTGTTCTCCTTCGCCGAGGTGCGTCTCGGGATCATTCCTGCAGTGATCTCTCCCCACGCGGTGGCGCGAATTGGAGCCCATCAAGCACGACGCTGGTTTCTCACCGGAGAGAGATTCTCCGCCGAGGTTGCACTACGCATCGGTTTGATTCACGAGATGTGTCGTGAAGATCAACTCGATGAGAGGGTCGATCAAATCGTCGAGGGAATCCTCAGCAGCGGCCCGGAAGCAGTCCAGGAAGCCAAGCGACTGATCCGGGAGGTCTCCGGCCTGCCGACACCGGAATCACTGGCAGAGTTCACCGCCGATCGTATCGCTGCCCGCAGAACCAGCCAGGAAGGGCAGGCAGGCCTTCTGGCATTCCTCGAAGGAAAGGATCCGCCCTGGATCGGGGACGAGAGTTCCGAACAAGACGATGGGGATTCGCGATGACCCCTCCCCGGGTCATCGTTGCCAACCGTGGAGAAGCCGCCCATCGGATCATCCGCACCCCGTCTCGATCGACCGTCAAGACCATCCGTGTGCACTCGGGACAGACCGTGGATCAGACAGAAGCGCTGGTGAATCTGGAACAGGAGTCGAGTCGATGAGCGGCGACTCGGTGAGAATCGTGGAGGTCGGGCCACGCGACGGTCTTCAGAGTCGAGAGACCCAACTCGCTACCCATCTTCGCATCGAATGGATCCGCCAGTTGACGGCAGCCGGTCTGCGTGAGATCGAGGCCGGCTCTTTCGTCCGTGAGGATCTGGTTCCAACGATGGCCAACAGCGAGGCAGTCTTTCATGAAGCCCGGACTCTGGACATCGAGCTGCTCTGGGCGTTGATTCCGAACCTGCGGGGATTCGAGCGCGCCCGTGCCTGCGGGGCGAAGGCGTTCGCCCACTTCAGTTCCACCAGCGAGACCTTCTCACAAAAAAATGCCGGTTGTAGCATCGCGGGATCGATGGTGAGCTTCCGTGAGATCCGTCAGGTGGCCGGGAAGTCGCCCCTGCGAGCCTACCTCAGCTGCTGCTTCGGTTGTCCCTATGAGGAGAATGTTGCGGTAGCCACGGTGACGGACCTTGCGCAGCAGCTGCACGCCGCAGGAGCCGATGAGATCGTCATCTCCGATACCACCGGGATCGCCACACCGGCCGCCGTGACGGCGCTCATCACCGCCCTGGGCAGTGTCGTCCCCATCGAGCAACTCTCTCTTCATCTCCATGACACTCACGGCCAGGCACTGGAGTGCGCCAGGGCAGGTCTTGAAGCGGGTGTCCGCTCCTTCGATGGCTCGGCGGGCGGACTGGGTGGCTGTCCCTTCGCTCCGGGGGCACCCGGCAACGTCGCCACCGAGGACCTGGTGACCCTTTTCGAGGCCCAGGGATGCAACTGTGGCATCGATCTGGAGCAACTCATCGATTCGAGTTTGTGGCTCGAGGGTGTCATCGGTGAGAAATTGCCGGCCAGAAGTCTGATCGACCGAAGAGGTGATCCTCCAGCCAGTAATGGATCCTGAACTGATGTCATGACTTGCTGAAAAAAACAGGCTCCGTAGCCCGGTCGAGCTACGGAGCCTGCAATTGTTACGTCATCGTTGTTTACGGACAGCCGTTGAAACTGTCGCAGGTCAGGGCATCCGGGGTCGGGTCCGGACCACAGGCTCCAGCAGGATCCGGTACCGTGGGGACCGATCCGCCAGAGGGGATCCCGAAGATGACGTTGAGGCTGAAAACCACGTCGGCGATGTTCACGGATCCGTCATCGTTGACATCTCCGGATTTCAGGCATGCGAGCACTCCGCCACCGAACAGGTAGTTCAGCGCCGCCACCGGATCGGCGATGTTGGAGCTCCCATCCTGGTTCATGTCGTTGCGGATGAAGAAGTTGTCACGAACGGCGGTACAGCAGGCAGTCCCGCCGGGTAAACCGCACTGGTTCGCTCCTGTAACACAGATCTGGTAGGAACCAGGGCCCCCGATGGTGACATCTGTGGAGGTCGCCCCGCCACCGACCGTCACTTGCACGACTCCGTCGAGGGTTACCGTGACCGAGGAGACACCAGCAGAGTTGGTCCAGGTCACGGTGGTCACTCCGGTGGCCTGGTCGACCGCGCAGTTCACTCCAGTGGGTACATCTGGTGTCGGAACTGGGGCGAAGACCAACGAGCAACTATTGCTGTCGGCACTGGTAGTGACATTACGGATGCCGCGCACCGTGAACGAGACCGTGCTCGATCCCGCTGGACTGTAGTTTGTTGAGGTCGCGCTGCCAGCCAGGGTCTCGACCACGCTCGAGTTTGCAAGTACCTCGATGCTGTCGTAGGTGCCGCCGTTGGTCCAGGACAGTTCTCCGAGACCAATCGCAGGAGAGCCATTGCCAGCACACGGATCCGAAATCGCACAGGTGAGCCCTGACGGGGCCGGCGTTCCAACGCTGACGGAACCGGAGACCTTGATGGGAATTCGACTGGCCGAGGTGGTTCCTGAAACGATACTGATGATGGTTGCCACCGGAGGAGATCCGAGGGCGTCCGAGAAATCGAGCGTTCTGACAGAACCAGGCTCTGCCGAAGCCGCGCAGTTGTAATTGAAGAGAGCGATCTCATTTCCCGATCCGACCGGGATCTCGTCGAGGGGAGCGCCGAAACTCAGGATCACGCCGTAGGTTCCTCCCGGTCCTCCTGCAGGATTGACGTCGGTAAACTCGAAGTCAGGGCCGGCTCCACCGTTGGAGGCTGCAGTTACGGCTCCAGCTTCGATGGCGGTCAAGTTCACGAGCCCTCCGGTATGAGCCAGGCCCATGCTGAAGCCCCGTGCCCCCTCGTCATTGTCGAGAGTGACCGCAGCAGTCACGTTAGCACCAGGGAGGACGGTCTCATTGGATGCCGTCACGGTGTGATTCTGGCCGTACAAAGGAATCGAGAACAGGCCGGTAAAGACTAGGATTGTAAAGAGATTGCGCCATTTCGGCATCAGATCACCTCTCCTGGACAACTCGGCTCCCCCAGAAAGTCACGAAAGTTCGAAGAGAACCGGTCGAGCCGACAAGAACCGCCAATAAACGGGAGAAAATAACTACCTGTAAGCAATGATGGTACCCCGCCCGTACAGGCAATGCCACCGCCCTAAATTGACTATCAGGAGTTTACTGAGGGGTCAATTCGTAGGAAATGGGCTCCATCACCGGATCTACGCTGTTCGTACCATCGATCACGATCAAATTGTCAAGCGGCGGCGTTCCTTGCGGATTTCCCCATTCGAAAGATCCACTCACTCCAACGGTATTGCCCTGAAGGGTTTCAGGTGTCGTGACAAAATCTATGACCACGATCTCTCGTTGCTCATCGCAGGTGAGGTAATCGACCAGGGAGAAGGAGACGAGAACACCGATCAGGATCGTCCCATCGAGAGAGTTCACTGCCCAGAAATCGGGACCCGTTCCTCCATTGAGAAGTCCGATGTCGGTTCCCTGAACAGATCCAGCAAAATTGATGAGAGCCGGATCGTGCTGGATCGCCATCGACAATCCTGCTAGATAAGTCGGGAATCCGGGGTTCAGACTCCCTTCTGTGCAATGGAGAGTCAAACTACCACTTCCCTCACCGGTCACCGGCGAGTAAGGAATCTGCAGCGGTCCTCCCTGGAACAGGAACACATCTCGGATGAAGATCTCGATGCTGACCTCCGAACTGCCGTAAGCATTTTCAGCGTGGATGACGTGGGTGCTTTCTCCTTCTTCCAGCGCTGTTCCCGAGATGATCCCGGTGTCAGGATCGAGTTCCAGACCCTGGGGAAGGGCAGGAGTGGCCAGCCACAGTTCAGCGGCACCACACTCGCTGGTGGGAACTTGCGCGGGTAAGGGCACTCCTACAGGTTGAGCAAGAATCGTCTGGGGATAACTGAGCCCACAGGGACCTTGTCCCAGCACCTCGAGACTCAACTCGACAACGACACTGCCGGTCTCGTTGCTGGCGACCACCTGAAAAACGGTGAAGGGGATCACCTCGAGCGGGATTCCCGAGAGACTGCCAGTCAGTGGATCGAAACCGACACCAGAGGGCAAAGCGGGATTGATCTCGAACAGATCGACCTCGCCACAACCACTGCTCGGAATCTGCGTAGCCATCGCTTCACCGAGCAGGAGAATCAACTCTGTTTCCGGGTACACGAGATCGCAGGGCGCCTGTGCCTGTACCCAGATATCCAACTCGAAGTTGCTACTGCCACTGCTGTTGATCGCAGAAATGAGGTGAGTCTGGAGATCCTGGATGCCCGAGGGGGCACCGGAGATGATGCCACTGCTGGAATCGAGTGACATCCCATCGGGGAGAGCCGGAGTGACCTGCCAGAATTCTGGCGCACCACAACCGATCGACGGCTCGATGAATCCGATATCCTCGCCGGGTTCGAGAATCAGAGAAGCGAGCGGATAGAACAGATCACACGGTGCTAGAGCCACTACCGTGACATTGATCAGGAACGATGTGGTTCCGCTGCCATTTCCGGCGAGGATCACGTGATCGAAACGATCATTGGTCAACTGCGGGGTTCCGCTGATGATTCCGCTGGAACTGTCGAGGCTCACTCCCTGGGGCAGTGGCGGCAGAATCGTGTAACTCTCCACCGGGCCACAACCAGAAGTTGGAATCAGGGGGGTCATCTCCTCACCAACGGTGAGGATGAGATCCACGACGGGATACTGCAGGTCGCAGGGAGGGGCAGGAAGTATCGTGATCAGGATCAAGACGGAGCTATGTCCCTGATCATTCGAGGCCTCGATCTCGTACAGAGTCGCCGGGGAATCCTCGTTAGGTGTTCCGGAGAGAACCCCCGTCACTGCATCGAGTTGAACTCCCTGCGGCAATTCAGGCACAACATCGTAACTATCGACGGGGCCGCAGCCGCTAGTCGGGACCAACAGCGACATCTCTATCCCGACCTGGAGAATCAGTTCCGTCTCGAGGTAACTGAGATTGCAGGGAGGAGGGGGAACGACTTCGACGACCAGGGAGATACTGGTCTCTCCGGTCACGTTACTGGCCGTGACAGTATGAATCTCCGGCGCGGAAGTCTCGAGAGCAATGCCCGAGATCTCCCCGGTCGCTGGATCCAGAGCCAGGCCGATCGGCAACGCCGGATCGATCGAAAAAGTCTCGACCGCACCACAACCAACCGTGGGCAACAGCGGATCGAGGACTTCATCGACCTGGGTAATCACCAGCGCAACCGGGTAACTCAGATCACAAGGAGCCTGAAGATCGACACGAATCAGCAGCGGGAAACTCGTGCTTCCGGAGACATTGGTCGCGATGACATCATGAGCCGTCTCGGGAAGAACCTCGCTCGCTAGCCCAGAGATCACTCCGGTTACCGGATCGAGCAGGACTCCATCCGGAAGAGCAGGAGAGACACTGAAACTCTCCACAACTCCACATCCAGAAGTTGGGATCTGAGGTGACATTTCTTCACCAACGGTAAGAGCGAGCGGAGAAACCGGGTACTGCAGGTCACAGGGAGCTTCAGGAGCAACCGTGATCAGCAACAACGTGGCGATTTGCCCGTATGTGTTCGAGGCAATGATCTCATACAGAGTTTGCTCTGTGAGCTGGCTCGGAGTTCCGAAGAAAACCCCGGTCACTGGATCCAGGTGGATTCCCTCGGGCAATAGTGGAATCACTCCGTAGACGTCCACCGCACCACAACCTGTGGATGGGACCAGTAGTGACATCGGTAACCCCACCTGCAGATTCAATTCTATCTGGGAATAACTGAGATTACACGGTGGGGAGACCACTTCGATCAGGATGGAGAAACTGCTCTGGCCGGTCACATTGCTGGCCGTGACCGTGTGAACCTCTGCGGCGGCATTCTCCAGGCCAATACCAGAAATCACTCCAGTAACTGGATCCAGTATCAGACCAGCCGGAAGTTCTGGTTCGATCGAATAGGCATCAACGGCTCCACAGCCAACCGTGGGCGATAGCGGTTCGAGCGGAACATCGACCTCCGTGGTCACTATCATGGTCGAATACTCCAGGTCACAGGGAGCCAGCGGATCAACGCTCACGACCAGCGAAAAACTGGTACTGCCGTAGGCATTGCTCGCAACGACCTGATGGAGCGTCTCGGCAGAGACTTCGGCAGCGATTCCAGAGATGGCGCCTGAGAGCGGATCGAGACTCAATCCTGCAGGCAAACCGGGAGCAACGTTGAAACTCTCCACAGTTCCACAACCCACCCCCGGGATGATGGTCGGGATTTCCTCCCCTATCAGTATCGCGATCTGCGAAGGAGAGTAGAGCAGATCACAGGGAGGAGTACCGAGTACTTCGATGGAAAGGAGCACGGTATCGGATCCGACGCTATTGGCTGCGGTCACCACATACTGGCTCGCCGGACTCACCTGCTGCGGGGTACCGGAAATGGTACCGGTTGCAGGATTGAGAGTGAGACCGGCTGGAATCGCTGGGGAGATGCTCCAGAAATCAGCGGCTCCACAGCCATGAACCGGAACCAGCGGATCGAAGGGAAATCCCTGAGGCAACTGAATCGAATCCGTTTCGTACTGCACGTCGCAAGGAGGGGTGGGTAGGACGTAGATCAACACGACGACCGTCACCTGCCCGCTCGAATTCTCGGCGAAGATGGTGTAGGGGGTAGGAGTCTGGATCTCCAGAGGAGTGCCCGAGATGACCCCTGTCTCGGGGTCCAGCAGTACGCCCTGGGAAAATTCCGGAGAAACGATCCAGTGGCTTGGCGTGCCGCCTTCGATGATGGGTGCAATCGGATTGATCGGGAAACCGATCATGAAGGGACCAAAAGCCGGATAACTGATGGATAAGGGCGGGTACGATTCGACGCTCAAGGTCGAAGTGACAGCTCCTCCACACCCTGCGAGGAATGCCAAGGCGAGCAGGGCGAGGAGAACAATTCGCCACATGGGATCCCTCCCTCCTGAGACGGAGGTATCTCTAATTCGGTATCAGATCGAGGCTGATGTTCGCGGTCACAGGTAGGATTCCTGTCACACCATCGAGAACAACAGTATTCCCGACCGAAGGAACTCCGGGCGTTCCAGCCGAGGAGTTCCCCCACTCGAGATCAGTTGTCACTCCATCTGTGTCTCCCGAGAAAACATCCGGAATGGTCTCGTAATTCACCACAGCCACCTCGCGTGGCTGATCGGCGCTGATTCCACCGGCTTCGGCCGAGAATGAAAAGACCACCCCGAGGGTGAATCCTGTTGGAGTTTCGAATGGAGCAAAGAACTCGGGACCATCGCCACCGTTGAGACCGGTGAGGTCCTGACCCGGATCGACAGAAACCAGGTCCAGGCGGGTCGTATCGTGACCCAGCGCCAGAGAAAGCATCAGGATCTGAGTCGGGAAGGTCACGTTATCGCCACCCTCGGTGACGATGATACGAACTTCCGCACCGCCTTGACCGGTATCCGGGTCGTAGTCACCACTGATCTGTTCCAGTTCATAGGAGAAGACCGGTGAAATTCTCAGGGCAACCTCTGTCTGGTCGCTACCGTGTAGGTTGATGGCAGTAATCGTGTAAACGATGCGCACTGTTTCCACTGCAGGAGTTCCCGAAATGACGCCGGTATCCGCACTGATCTCGAGGCCATCGGGCAACGGCGGATCGATCATCCATTCCTCTGGCTCTCCACAGCCGACAGTGGGCAGCAAGGGAGACATCGGAGTGTAGGGAGAGATGACCTCATCGTCTTCGGCGTATTCGAGACCACACGGAGCTGCCGGAAGAATCTCGATCAGGATCGAAAAACTGCTGCTCCCCGTCTCGTTTGCTGCGGTCACCACATGAACAGTTGCGAGTTGACTCGCGACCGGGGTCCCGCTGATGATGCCGGTGTAGCGATCCAGCAGAACACCCTCTGCAAGTGCAGGTTCGATGGTGTAATCGTTCGAAGGGCCGCACTCCAGACTGGGGTGTAAAATCGGAAATTCTGTGAAGGCGATGTGTCCTAGAACCTCATCGACTGGATAGGTCAAATTGCAGGGGGCTGCTGGAAGCACCTGTATCTCCAGCGACACTGAAACTCCACCGCCGAAATTCGAAGCCGTGATGGTGAAGAAGTTCGCCGGACACGGCTCCAGAGGTGTCCCGGAGATGTCTCCGGTTTCTGGATTCAGCGCCAGTCCGGCCGGAAGCGGTGGATCGACACTCCAGTGATCGGGAGCGTCGCCGATAATTACGGGAGCTGGAATCACCACGAGCTCTCCGACGGTGAGAACCCATTGCGCGATCGGGTAACTGAGGGCGGTGGGAGCCTGGATCTTGGTGCTACGGCCAAAACAGCCACCGATGGTGGCGGCCAGCAAGACAAGGATCAGGATCTTTCCGATGATTCGGGCTACGCTCAGCATCGGTCCTCCGTGGGGTATGAACCCCTACGCCATCCCACTCTCGAGGGAATTGCCCCGAAAATGTTCAGACTTGATTCAATCAGGTTTGGGTGCACTCTATCCAGGAAAAGGTACTTCGATTGTAACTCAGTTATGCATATTGTCTATATTAACGAAATTGCAGAGTACCCCCCCCTACATGGGAAAATTTGGGCGAATTCGGACTGAATTGGATCTTTAGTTAATCAACCAGAAGTTAACTAGCCTGGGTTCTCTGCGCGTCCATACAACAGTACAATGAGATGATCAGGCTGCAGTAATCTGACTCAATTTCACTGCTGAAAACGTTTCAGGACGACCAGGTCCTCATCCGGGAGGAGAAGTGCCGATGCTCGAGTCCCCCACCCCCGTCATCTTGGTGATTCTCCTCGGCCTGAGCCTATCTTCACCCGAAAAACTCCAGGCAGCGGATCTTCTGGTTCCTTCACAGTTTTCCACCATTCAGGCGGCCATCGAAGCCGCCCAGACGTCCGACCAGATTCTCGTCGAACCGGGAGTCTATTTCGAAAATCTCAACTTCCTGGGCCTGAATATCACCGTCAGAGGCATCGAGGGGCCTGAATTGACCGTGATCGATGGTTCTGCGATGACGAGAGGGCCAGACGAGGGATCGACCGTGGTCTTCTCCTCTGGAGAATCGCCTCTGGCGCTGCTGGAGGGTTTTGCGATCGTCGGAGGTTCCGGAAAAGTCATCACCGATGCAACCGGCACTTTTTCCCGAGGTGGTGGGATCCTGATCTCCGGATCATCCCCTTCGGTGGTCAACTGTCTCGTGGAAGACAACCAGGCTCAGATGGGAGCGGGCATCCATGCTTCGGAGAGCCCAGCCTTCAGCCTCAACGAAGTGACGTTTCGTAACAACAGCGGACTGGAAGGTGCGGGGGCATACTGCCAAAACGTCGATTCCGTCGTAGTGAATCAGTGCTCGTTTCTCACGAATAACGCTCAGACAGCTGGCGGTGCACTGACGGTGGATTCTTGCAGCTCGAGTGAAATCAATTCCAGCTTGTTCCAGAACAACGGGGCTCTCATAGGAGGAGCGATAGATTCGAAACTGTCATCGATTCAGATCAACGACTGCGTTTTCATTGAAAACGATGCCACCTTGATCGGTGGAGCCATCGCCTTCTATCTGAGTTCCGCAATCGTATCTGGAAGTACCATTCGCCATAGTGTTTCCGGGCACGGGGCTGGTATCGGAATCGATGGAGGAACCGTCTCCATTACCAGATCCGTCATCGCCGACAACTTCGCCACCTCGCATGGCGGAGGCATCGCTACAACGCTCAATCAAACCTCCGTGAATCTCAGTCACGTGACCCTCACCAACAACCAGGCCATCCAGGGTAGTTCCGGGATATATTTTCCTCAGCCTTCCCCTGGAACAGGGAACTCGACATTGATCGCGAGTCACTCGATCCTGTGGAATCCAGGTGGACTGGAACTGGTTCTTCCAACTCTCGCCACCACCGATTTCTGTGACGTGGAAGGGGGATACCCGGGTGTTGCCAACTTCGACGCCGACCCCCTCTTCACCGATCCTGCCACGGGTAACTACTCCCTCAGTGTGACCTCCCCCTGTGTCGATCGAGGCTCTCCAACGGCCAGCCCGGACCCGGACGGCACTCTTCCTGACATCGGAGCCATCTGGCACGATCAGCGTCCGGACCCGGCAACCGATCTAGTCTGTGCATTGACGGACCCATGCACCAATACCTACACGCTGACATGGGGCCTCGAAAATCCCGCCGATGCGGTGGTGATCTCGCTGGGAGACGATCCCGGGAACCTGGTTCCCATCACTTCGTTACCGGGAGACGCGACCAGCTTTTCCTGGATCCTGAGTACTCCTGGGACTCCGACTGTGTGCGTCGAACCGATCGCCAATGGGATGTCTCCAGAAGAGGGTCCTAGTTGCTGTCTGCTAACGGTGAGCGCCATTCCAGATCCAATACCGATATCGGGGTTCACCTGTGTCGTCAACGATGGCGACTGCGCAACTTTTCTGAGTTGGACCAACGGCCAACAATATAGCTCTCTGCAACTGCTCTTGAATGGAGTCGAACACTCGATTCTGGACGGGGAGGATACCAGCGCGATTGTGTTCATAATTCCGAACACGCTGACCCCCATCACTCTGGTGGCAACGACACCTTGTGGAGCGATTCTTCCACCCGTCAGTTGTGAGGTATATTGCGATGTTCCGGTGGAGTTATTCATGCGCGGAGATTCAAATGCTGACGGTAATCTGACACTACCAGACGTACTTTTCAGTCTCGATGCCATCTTCGGACTGGCCGTTTCACCATGCCCCGATGCACAGGACACCAACGACGATGGAGTTCTCGACATCAGTGACCCCCTGATGCTGCTTTTGTATCTGTTCGGGAACTTGCCAGCGCCCCCTGCTCCTGGAGTCACCTGTGGAGAAGATCCAGTGACTACTGAGGAAGATCTGCTCGATTGCCCCGGTTCCCCGGGCTGTCCGTAAAGCGGGCCAGGGCGTCTCTTGAAAGACCCTATTCCCCGGTAGAATTGCGGTTTCCGTAAGGAATTGGCGTTTCCGTGCATCTCAAGAGGTTTCCAGACGCTCGATAACACCGTTTGGGCACTAAATTCGGCTAATTTGGTTTGCCCGCCCTGGCAGTCCAGACAGTTGACAAAATAACTAACAACAATACAATAAGGATTAACAATGGATTGCGCTGTGAGAGTTCCCCCTGCTCTTGTTTCTGCAGGGACCTCACATCCGCCAGAAGAGGTGATCTGAGTGATCACGGCGGCTTTTTCTTCGAAACGCTTTCCTCACCACCGACCTGGTGGATCCGGAGGAAGCACAGCGAGGAGCGTGTGGGATGAATGACAAGAGAATCCTGACCACAGGCGAGATTGCCAATTACTGCGGGGTCAACTTCCGTACGGTGATCCGCTGGATTCAGCGTGGCCAATTACGTGCATATCAACTTCCAGGACGTGGAGACAATCGCGTCGAGGTGCATAACTTCATTGCATTCTTGCGTGAGAACAACATTCCGATTCCTCGTGATTTCCTGCACCTGGCTCGCCGCGTACTCGTGGTCGAAGATGATCCGGCAGTAGCCCAGATCATCGAACAAGTACTTCGTAAACACAACTTTGATGTGTACAACGCACAGGATGGTTTTTCTGCAGGGTCACTTCTTCGAGAACACCTTCCTTGTGTCATGACTCTGGATCTCCGTATGCCGGGACTCGGCGGATTCGATGTGATCGAGTACGTCCGCCTTGCTCCAGATCTGAGTCGAACCAAGATCCTCGTGGTTTCCGCCCTGGAAGACATCGAACTCGATCGCGCCCGTTTGCTCGGAGCCGACGACATTCTCCAGAAACCATTCGAACCCGAAGAGCTGGCACAACGAGTCGTGCGTCTGGCTGGAGTAGAATTGCGCGCCTGATCTTCTCTCCCAGGAGAAGCCAATAACATGATGCTCAACCCCCCTCTGCCCCGTTCACGCGGCAGAGGGGGGTTTTAATTTGAGTAATCAGGAAAGTCGGGGAGTTCTCAGGGGCAACTGAGGCGCAGCGTACAGGGCAGAACCAGCGGATCAGGGGCGATGGCACACTGAGGGAATGGCGCTCCTGGCGGGATCCCACCGGAGAACAGAAAAGTCAACAACCGCACCGCATCTCCAAGATCTTTCACCCCATCGCCATCTGCATCTTCGGCCGCATCGCAACTGCCGGGCGGATCGATCCCGAACAGACGCCTCAGGATCACCACGGCGTCGGCGATGTTGATCAGTGCGTTGTCATTGGCATCTCCACGGATGAAGGCTACAGGAACCTCGATGCTGATCATCGCCCCGGAGAGGGAGGCAGGGATCGAAGCGGCCCCGGTAACCTGGAGTACAGCTATCCCCCCCGCTGGGTCCTGCGGAATGATGGCAGTTTCCTGTTCGCTGCTCAGGAGTGCCACCTCGACCTGTAGGTCTGCACAGATCTGCAAGATACCGGCACCAAGACCGTCTCCTGGAGCCAACCCCAGGTCCGCTATCAGGCTCAACTCGCCTGAGTTGGGCTGCCCCAGATCGACGATCCAGACCGCCGGACCTGCAGGTCCCGTCAGTTCTAGAACCGCCGAGGAGGGCTCCAGTGCAGTCGGTATCAGCAGCGAAGAATCGATGGAGATCCCGACCTCGAAAGCCTCGATCCCCAGATTGGAGGCAACCCTCAGAGGTATGGTCGCCGGTAAACCAGAAGCAACCCTTTGCGGTTCGAAGTGAAAGTAACCGGCAACGTTTTGCCCGCCAAAGAAGGCGGTCATCACCTCGAGATTGCTGTGATCCATCAGGAGGTCTTTTGTTCCGTTGCCCTCGAGATCTACGAAACGTGCTTTCAGTGGTCCCTGATAACTAATGAACAGTGATTCCTCTACGAACAAACCGTTTCCATCATTGTATCGAGTCGCGACCACACCACTGGAGAAGGGCACCACGATGTCGAGTGTTCCATCTCCATCCATGTCCTCGGCGGCGATTCGTTGCATGAGGCCCCAGCCAGGAACTCCCACAGGGATCTCGTCTCCAACTGCAAAGCCCAGATTTCCGTCTCCACTGAGTAGAATCAGGGACCTCGTCATCCAGGTTCCGAGCACCACATCCTGAAATCCATCGCCATTGAAATCTCCCGCGACAATTGAATAGGGATGAGGCAAGAGCACAAAGAAGATCTCGGTAACCAGGGTGAATACTCCGGTTCCATCATTTCGATAAGAAGAGAAGGTGTTTCCATCACGGCTGGCCATCAGGATATCCAGATCGCCATCTCCATCCATGTCGTGAGCGAGCATGTTGTAAGCCAGAGAAGAACTTTCGATATGCTGGGGCTCTGTAAAATCGATTCCACCCGCCACCGCGGCCCCGAGGGAGCGCAAGACCGTCACAGAAGCCGGTTGCGGTAAGATATCAAGTACGTTCGTGCAGCAGAGGATGTCATCGCGACCATCCCCGTTCACATCGCAGATCTGTAGATCAAAGGGAGTCCTGGTCAACTGGCTATCGAGAGAAATCTCCTGGCGGGCATCGAAGCCAGCCCCGTTATTGACAAGGATCGAGATGAAGCCACCGCTGAGGGGAGGGATGTAGGACCATCCCAGTGCCACGTCGATGTCCCCGTCTCCGTCCAGATCTCCGGTATCCACGGTACGTACCACGCCTTCGAATCCATCGGGGGCGGGGTATGTAACGCGGTTGCCGTGGGTGCCATCCCCGAATCCAGTTGCGATCACAACTACTCCTTCGAAACTGACCGCAACCAGATCCAGTACTCCATCTCCGTTGATGTCCCCCACCTCGCAATCACCGATCGTGATCCCCATGGGAGTGGGGATCGGGCTGGTCGGAAGGAACTGTGCCCTGACCGAACTGCACGGAAAAAACAACATCAAGACGATGAACAGGGACCGTAATGGAAGCCCTGAGTTGGGTGAGAGAACCACTGGGCCCCCCTGGGATTAAATAGCCACTTCTCGAACCAATAACGCCACACGGTCACCCTCTATCCCCTCGAGAGAACCGAGGGGTGGATACTCGACAAACGGGCCACCTCTATTGTCCTGGTTCGGTAGGCACAAACACAGCAGAATTCAGCGGATTGTCGAGTTGCTGCCGGTGTAGCGGTCAATATGAGCGACGGCAAGAACTCACGACAGGACAGCGATCTGGCAAACGCCTCACCGAAAGTTCTCGGTCAGGGACTCGTCTTTCGGACAGGCTGTCGGAACTGTCCCATGACCCAGACCGAAATCTCTTTTTTGACGGTGTCTGTGGTCTCGATGGTCATCTTCCCCAGCACTGTGGGCTTTGACTGATACTGGGAAAGAGTGATCCAGACCCGATAACTCTTCCCGGGTGATACCACCTGGATTCGGGTATCGAAAGCGTCGGCGATTCTCTCATCCAGTCTCACGCCGATTACTTCGAACTCGACCGTGTTGTCGCCTCCGGTCACCAATATGCTTTTCTCGATAGGCTGACCATTTTCGAGCAGCTTCCTTGTGTCCTTGTCGAGGAATTTAACGTTTTGCTTCGGCTGCAGAACGATCCGATCACGATGATCTAGTGCGACGATAAACTCGAGAGACCTCTCCACTCCATCGCTGGTACGAACCGAGAAGACCAATTTCTCCTTCATCAGCGCCGGCCGCTTATTCGGTCGGGCAGAGATCTGCAGTTCCCATTCTCTTCCCTCACTGATCTCGGTAATTTCACCGACTGTGAGGGCTGTCCCCAGTCCCTTCACCTCGAGGATCTCAACGTCGAGGGGAGAACCCGCCGAAAAACTGAAGGAACCGGAAAGACCATTACCCGCCAGACCCTGCAACTTGAGAGTCAGGGGACGAGTTTCCAGAATCTCGAGAATCGAGCCCTTGATACTCAGGGTGTACTCCGGGTTCTCCGGATCGTTGGAGAAGACCGTCACGGTCTTGGTGATGTTCTTTCCCCGTGTTTTTTTCGAATCCAGTCTCACTGTCACGATGCCCACCCCACCGGGGGGGATCTGGTCGTCATGATCGGCGACCGTGCAACCTCACGTGCCGTTGACTTTTTGTATGATGAGTACGGCATCCCCGTCATTGCGAATCTGGAACGTATGTTCAAAGGGGGTTCCCTTGATCAGATCTCCCCACTCTGCGAGAGTCTCATCACAACTGATCCTGGGCACCCCAGGAGCACTGGAAGCCCCCGGATCCACCGGCGATACGGAACCGGCCGATGCGACAGTTCCCACACCCACCAGCAGCACAAGGAGCCGCAACTTGTTCGTCTGCGAGGTCAGCAGAAATCTCATCAGTTTCCCTCCAGGGGCTTTCGTCCCGCATGGAATCGGGGCCACGAATCAATCCCGTCGAATCTCGACCCACAGAGCGCTGTCTGGACCAGGAATTCGACCACAGTGGGCGCCCTCGGGTAAGTCGTCAGAAGTATACCATGATGCCGAAAAAGTGCGGCAATTGCCAGAACCATGGGCATCCGGGCAACCTTCACGAGGCCAGATGACGGCCACTAACTAGGTCACATGTGGACCCCGGAATTCGTGAAGGAATTTGAAAATTGAACCGTTTGGAAAAAAAGCGAGGCCTGCAGGAGAAAACCTACAGGCCTCGCTTCAAACGACATTGTCAGTTCCGAACCGATGACTCCTATCAGTCGCAGAGACCGAATCCCGCACACGGCAAACTACCCGGGGTCGGGTCCGTACCGCAGAAGGGGTAGGGTGCTGCCGGGTCGGCACCGGTACTGAACAGGTTGTTCAAGGAGAAGATGATATCCCCGAGATCCACCAGTTCATCATCGTTGGAATCGAGTGCCAGCAGACAGGCAACCGGATCACTGTCGAAGAGGTACAAGATCGTCTCCACCGGGTCCGAAACATCGAGTTGACCGTCGATATTGGCGTCGCCGCGGATCACCGCCATGCTCGAGGCTGCCGAAGCAGTCACGGTCACAACGATGGTCGCGGTTGCACTTCCACCGAAGCCGTCCTGGACGACATAGATCATGGTGTCATTGCCCACGAAGTTGTCGTCGGCGGAGTAAGTCAACGTTCCGTCGGAGTTGATTACCGCCGAACCGTGGAAAGGTCCACTGAGTAATCCGACGAGAGTCAATAGATCACCATCCGGATCAGTGTCATTGGCCAGCGGCGCGATGGAGAGAGACTCACCACCGGCAACCGTCAGATTTGCATCGTTGTTGGCGATAGGTTGGTCGTTGACGGGCAGGACGTTGATTTGAATCACTCCTGCTCCGACGGCGAATCCTTTACCTTCGACGACGCTGTCTGTGACCTCATAGGAGAACTCATCGAATCCGAAGAAGTTCGGGTCCGGAGTGTAAATAAGAGCAGTGATAACTGCACTTGCATCTGTCTCCAGCGCCACGGAACCGTGTCCAGGCTGCGCAACGTTGATGATCGAGAGAGGATCTCCGTCAGCATCACTGGCAGCGGACAGCACCGTGGTGGCCTGAATCGTCCGGACACCGTCTTCTGCCATCGGGAACGCAGGGATCGTACCAGCGAGTGGCGCATCGTTGACCGCTTCGATGGCGATCTCCACGGTTGCCGTTGCCTGGCCACCTGCATTGTCGGTGATGGTGTATGTGAACGAATCTAAACCGTTGGCATCAGGATCCGCAACATACAAGACCGTTCCGTCAGTTAGCAGCGTTGTTGAACCGAGTTGTCCGCTGGAGAGCGCAGCGATCTGGAGCACATCGCCGTCCACATCGGAGTCGTTTGCAAGAACGTCGATGATGAGAGACCCGTCCTCGAGCAGGTCGTTCCCCAGATCGTCGATAGCAACAGGGCTGTCGTTCTGTGCAATCACCAGGACACCAACCGTCCCCACGTCCGTCAGGAAACCATCAGAGACGGTGTAAGTGAACGAGAGAGATCCAATAGTGTGGAAATTCGGTTCTGGAGTGACGGTGACAAGGCCGTGCATCGACCACTGGACGACGACCGGGAAATCAGCGGGAATATCGACCGAGGTGACCCTGAGCAGGTCATTGTCGACATCACTATCGTTGATCAGAACGTTGATGGTCGTCGAGTTGTCTTCGAGCATCACGGCGCTATCTGGTCCAGCCATCGGCTGATCATTGACCGGGATGACCTGAATCGAAATGATCCCGGTCGAGGAAGCTCCGTGCGTATCGGTCACGATGTAGATGAAGTTGTCTGCCAACCCCTGGGCGCTGTCGGGGAATGGTGTAAACAGAACCACTCCACCAGGCATAAGCGTCGCAGTACCTGCAAATGCCGCAGCGGTCGGAAGTGACACGGTCATGTTGTCACCTTCCGGATCGAAGTCGTTGGCAAGCACAGGAATCTCGATGGCATGGTCCTCTAGAGTGATCGCGATATCAGCAGAGACCCTTGGCGCATCGTTGATGGGGAAGATATTGATGGAAACCACACCTGCGGACTCGGTTCCCTTACCATCCGTCACGTTGTAACTGAAGGAATCTGTACCATTCACATCCAGATCAGGAGTGTAGAGGACTGATCCCGAAGCCAGTAATTCAACAGTTCCTGCCGAGGGAGAGCCCAGACCAGAAACGGTCAAAGTATCGCCATCAGGATCGGAGTCGTTGGCGAGTACATCGATCACGGTGGGAGTATCCTCATCCATCATGACGACATCGCCTGCCGCCACAGGAGCGGAGTTGTCGACCCAGAAGTGCACCTGCGAAAGAGCGGTTCCGCCATTGCCATCGTCGATGGTGTAACTGAAGGTGCTGACAAGCCCGCCATTAGCATCTGGAGCAAAACTCCAGCCGGTAGCCGTCTGAGTCATGGTTCCCGGAGACGTTGCCGCGTCGATGGCATCAATCGCAGTCACGAGCAGTGCATCGCCATCCACATCGATGTCATTGGCGAGCAACAAGGCATCTGAAAACTCGAAATCACCGCCGGTAGAAGAGACCGTGATGTGATCTTCAGTGCCCTCGGGGTCGTCATTGACCGCGGAGATATCCACAAGCACTGTACCTCGAGAAACTCCACCATGGCCGTCGGTGATGTTGTAGAAGAACTCATCAGCCCCGTTGTAATCGGGTGCCGACTGGAACGTAACACCGGCGCCGGTATCGGTCAGGGTGCCTCCCTCACGACTGCCTCCATCGACCAGGAATACCGTGATGATATCCAGGTCTGGATCGGAATCATTCGCGAGTAGGTCCTCTAGCGACACAAAGGTGGCCGTGTCTTCCACGGCAATCAGCGCATCTTGCGCTGCGTTCGGGGCATTGTTGTCGACGTCACAGTGAGCTCCCTGCAAACCATCGGCCTCGGGAGGAAATTCCCGCGCACCAGGAGCATCTGGGTAAGGGAAAACGAAGTCATTGGGGCCGAAGGGGTGGTGACCGGTCAACAATCCCGCCAGAAAAACGGGGTGCCCGTTCTTCACGGTGTGGGATACCCAGTCTTCGTCACCGGATGCCGGGAAGGGATCGAGCGGGAACGAACCGATCGGAGCGTCCGCCAGACTCTCGCAGCCGGCATCCTCATCACAACCACCGACACCAAGACGGCGATCGAGATTCCACGGAAGTCCTTCAAAAATGAAGGGGAACGCGGTCTTGTCAAAGTTGATCTCACCGAATTCAGGATGACCCTGACCTGCCGGGGTGATGTACATACCGTGTTGAGCATCAAAGCCGAGGATATCCACTACCGTGACACCCGGGTTCAGGGAATCGAGGTGATGAGAGTATCCGATGATCTCGCGCATCGTCGGTGTCATCAACGCCACTTCCTCTTCCAGGGTTCCGCCGAGGGGACACACCAGGAACCCGCCGTTTTGCAGGTTCAGGCACGGTCCATGAACCACGGGCGCACCGAGCAGGAAGTCGACATCGTAACCGAACTTGTAGATGCCTCCTGAGTTGGGGGCAATACCATGGAACGTTGCATCGAGGTTTCCGACAGTCGTCCCCCACACATATTCCATATCATCGCCAGTAGCGGGATCTTTGTGCAACTTGTAGGTGGTGACCTGCGAGTCGTCGAGAGTCGACATCCCGATGGCAAGTGTCTTGATCCGGGCATTATCGAACGGAGGAAGATCGTTCTCCACCTCGTCCCAGATGATGAAGTCAGGCTGGTTATTGTCATCCTTGGTCTTCAGCCCCAGTTGAACCATTCCGCCGTAAGCGGAGAAGAACTTCACTCCATCGACGACCTCGAAGTTGCCATCGACACCGATAGGGTCTCCTACAATGATGGGCACGTAGAAGCGCGAATCTGGCACGGTTGCGCCAATGGGACCTTCGAGATCCCGGTTGAACATCGGACAGAATGGATCGCCCTCACCGTTGGCATCGGCTCCGCCGTTGCCATTGCCTGAGCCACTGTTGGTCGGACGATTTCCCAGAGTACTGTTGGTGCTGGGAATACACGCCGGATACCCCGTGGTGTAGGTCCAGGAGTAGTTATCTGGATCGGTGCAGAAACGAGGATCCGGACTGCAGTTGGGCATATTCGGAATACAACCGAGTCCACTCTGGATGGTCTGACGCGTCTCCGGATCATTGATACGGACGATCACGCCACGGGTGTCGGTTCCTCCGTCTGCGACGGGCGCCTCGTTGAGAGCCCCGTTGACGACGAAGTAACCCTGATCGAAATCGATGTAGGATACATAGCCAGCAACGGTCGGACCGACGATCCCTCCGGCCACGTTTCCGGTCATGTTCTTGAGGATGAAAACGTCACCAGCGATGACCCATCCATCGGGCTGTCGGTTGGCCAGAATCTGAATCCCACCGCCCTGCAGACCCTTGTTGCGCATGCACTCATCGGTGCTCGCGAGTCCAGACTCACCGAGTGCTTGGCACTCGGGAGAAGCCCCGGCCACCAGATCTCTCAGAGTGAGTCGGTTCGCGGGAAGGTCGATCAGGAGTCCACTGGGAATCCTCACCGCGGTTCCGTCTGCAATGATCCAACCCGCAGAAAACATGTCGTCCATGTCGTCGACAAATATGTTCTCACATTCGCCAAGAATGACCACCGCCTGTGAAGTCGGGTCGGGGTGAACGGCGATCTGGGCGTAGGCAGTCCCAGACACGAAGAAGGCCGCTAGGATAATGACCAGGGCATGGAAACTCTTGTGAGCCGACATTCTTTCCTGGTTCTGCTCTTTATTGTTGAACATGGCGTTCATTCTCCTGTTATTCCGTTGAGGTTTCGTCTTGGGCATTTCACTGCACATCGAAACTGAGGAGTCCTGTGGTGACACCACCGTGGGAATCCGTTGCCGTGAAAGTAAAGCTCTCGACTCCGACGAAACCGACCGCCGGGGTATACGTGTAATCTCCATTTACGAGTTCCATGGTTCCGCCCGCATCACCAGCACTGAAACTGATGGAGAGCACGTCACCATCGGGATCGGTGACGATGTCGCTCTCGAGGATGATCAGCTGGGTATCTGCCGCAGTGTCTATCCCCAGTGCTCCGGGAAGGGCTGGTTGGGGTGCGGCATTGAGCGCCTCACAGGGCGCGACCTGCAGCGGAATCGCCATCGGGGTGCCCTCAGCGGGCATCAGATTCAGATTGTCCCAGACGATCTGCTGCACCAGATGCTCGGCGCCGTTGAG
Source organism: Planctomycetes bacterium UBA1146 (assembly GCA_002311345.1). Classification (GTDB taxonomy): domain Bacteria; phylum Planctomycetota; class UBA8108; order UBA1146; family UBA1146; genus UBA1146. Next base: position 266,060 of record DCAA01000002.1, read on the forward strand.
ATCACTACCGTCGAGATCGATGTACTCGAAGGGCCAGTAGCCGAAGGATCTCTCCAGATTATTGGGAACGAACTGAAGACCGATCTGACCTCCCAGGCCAGCACAGGCGGCACTGAAGGCACACTCGGGATCGGCGCAATCGACCAGTCCATCGCCGTCGTCATCGACGAAGTTACCGCACAGACCAACTTCTCCAATGGCGCCGCCGGCCTGCTCGATCAGAACGCAGGGAGCGGTATTTTCACATTCAATGTCGTCACAGTCGATGAACCCGTCTCCATCGTCGTCGACGTCGTTCCCGCAGATTTCACCGGTGATCACATCGGTCTCGGGAGGTCCGGGAGGTAAGTTTCCACCACCCTGAATACCCAAAGTCGGGTCGATTCCGGAGAACGGGAAGGGATCGAGGCCCATCGACAGGTGGCCAACCGCAACCAGACTCGGATCCTCGCAGTTGGGAATCTCATCTCCATCAGGATCGTCACAACCACCAGGGCCGAGACGGCGATCGAGGTTCCATGGTTCCCCGACAAAGGCCAGCGGCCACCAGAAGCGATTGAGATCGATCTCACCCATTTCCGGGTGGCCGATTCCGACCGGGGTGAGATAGGCATCGTGGAATGCATCTTCCCCCTGGATGTTTAGTGCCGTGACGCCAGGATTCAGTTCTTCCGCATGCGTCGATCTGAAGATGGCCTCACGAGGAAGTGGCGCGAGAACGGCAAATTCCTCGTCCATGGTTCCGCCTTGCGGACACATATTCAGGTAACCGGAAATCGCCAGTTGCTGACATGGTGAATTTCGAGGACCTACCGGAGTGCCCTTGAGGAAATCGACGTCATAAGTGACCTTGAAGATGCCTGCTGAACCCAGACCGATTCCGTGATTGATGGTCAGCGGATTATTACGGGTACTGGCAACGATGATCTCATGACCTTCGTTGGTAGCAGGGTCTATGTGGATACCGTAGATATCTACCTGGGAATCGAGCAGGGTCGAGAAACCGATGTAGAGACACTTGACTCGCTCGTTCATGAATCCAGGAGCGTCCCACTCCACCTCGTCTGCTAACAGATAGGAAGGCTGATCGGGTGCGTCTCTGGTCAGCAGCGCCTTGCCGTTACCGACGGTGTGGGCCGAGAAGAAGCGTACTCCGTTGATGATTTCCTTGTTGCCCTCGCAGGCGACGTTGTCGCCGATCTGCATCGGGGCAAAGAACACCGAGTTGTCAACGATCAGTCCCTGCGTTGTCACCTGATCGGGGCTCAACGCCATCCGGTTCGTATGGGGACAGAACTCGTCACCTTCACCCGTGACCGCATTAGCACCGACAGTGCGGAGTCCTCCTGTGACGGTACTCGGAATACACATCGGGTATCCGTTGGAAAAGGTAACGGTGTAGTTCTCGGGGTCGTTGGTAAAACGAGGATCCGGACTGCAGTTGGGACCTCCGTCACAACCAAGACCGGATTGAATCGTGTGCACCATCTCCGGATCGTTGATCCGAACCATCGTGCCACCCGTATCAGTACCTTCGTCACCATTGATACGGAAGTAGCCATCGACGTAGTTGATGAAGGTGACCGTACCGGTTGCGAAATCGACATCTTTCTGGATGAAGACATCACCAGCGATGTTGCGACCATCGGGCATCTGGTTCCCCAGCAGGTGGGCGGTAGCACCGCCACGACCACGAAGGGAACTATCCGATGACGACAACCCCGATTCACCAAGAGCCAGCGACTCGGGAGGAGCTTGCTCGAGCAACTGGGTCAGAGTCAGACGGTTCGCTGGAAGATCGATCAGCAGGTTCCTTGGAATGATCCAGGCCTGACCGGAAATCACCATCGTACCTGCCGAGAAAAGATCGGTCGGATCATCGGCAGCGATGAACTCGATCTCTCCACTGACGGAAGCACCTGTAACACCCAACGTCGCTTCGCCGGGTTCTCCAAACTGAGCCTGGACGACCAGCGGTAGCAACATGACCACGATGGCCACCAGGGTGAGACGACTGATAAGTTGCAAGACCTTCACGTGGAAGCTCCCTCCAAAGGAGTTGGAAACCAACTCAGGAAATCTCTTGTTAATCACGATTCGCGCTCATTTCAGATATCTTCAACGCAGCATCAAAGCCCATGCGCAGAGAACACCTCCAGGACAGCTTTAAGCACTAACTGTCGGCCATTGAGAAACCGGGAGACATCCCGAGATCTCCATCCGGAACTGCATCAAGAGTGACCAAAATGAGACAAACAGCCACATTTGTTATCCTCTTGAATAAACAGTTCAGTCCACACAATCGTAGCCATCCTACCCCGTGCGGCAAGCAGTCTATTTACAATATTTGGTCCCGGAAGGCAGTCATGCGCAGTACGGCACCTCAACCCCAAAGGAGTGAACCAATAGGAATTGGATCCCGGCAAATGGTGCTGACTCGTTGGAATTTCCTCGTTCACAACAGAGGCCCCGAATTCGACTCCGGTGTACCTGCCATTCAGGTCAAACCTCCCTCCAGAGGTTCAACCAGGGCTCGCAAGGTCCAATTTTAGGATTTACATAGAGATAACAATATAGATGGCCGATCCGATTGATTTCGCCTTCGAAACGTAACATGAAGTCCGAATTGCTTTCCATGATCGTGGTTGCTGCGAGCACACTTTCTGGGAACCGCGCCGGGGGATCGCAAGAATTGAAGGCACGTGTTCTTTCGAACACTTATCATGGCCTCAGTTCGCTTGCTCGGTAGGAGGTTTCTTGATGCAACGATTCAACCGCATCGTGGTATTCGGGGTCCTGCTGACTTCGCTGCTCTTCTCGAGTGCGGCTCTTCGGGCTCAGTGCTGAGGAGTTGGTCCGACCATCCCCGGGGTACCCGGGGGTTCCGGAAGTACCAGTGGCGGCGGCGGAGGGCATGCCGGAGCAGCGCCCTATGTCCCCGGCGAAAGTGATCTCCTGCCATGGATGAAAGGTAAGGGATTCGTCGACGCACTCAACAGAGAGCGCGGATCGATGAAGCCAATGCTGATCTTTCTCTACTCCTCGACTATGGCCAAGGATTGCTGCTGTGCGAACTTCGAGCGTGCTCTTTTCCGCACTCGTAGCGTGGTCAAGGAACTGAGTGGTTGGTCGTGCTACAAGCAACAGATCGAGGCAATCAAGGACCGTGAGATCCTCGCGCCTTACGATCTCAGAGACGATAAGCCGGCACTCCTGTTTCTTGATGCTGAAGGAGGCCTCCTCCACAAACAGCAACTCTGCGTCGAACCAACAAAGTTCTTCAAGGTGATTCAGAGCGCCAGGAAACTGAGCGACCTGCGTCTCAAATTCCGCGATCAGCATCTTGCCCAGCGATCCCAGGCACGTAAGCACATCGATACGGGCAATTTTGACCGAGCGATCCGGGTACTCGACTCGATGATCAAGAATAAGAAGATGATGAGTGGCTTCGTCGTCCACCTGGTCGAGCAGGATCTTGATGAACTCTCGACCACGGCAAACGGGCTTCTGGAGCAAGCTGCGGATCTACGTGAGAAACGTAGATTGCTCGACTCTTATCGTCTCTACCAGGAGGTCGAGAAGGAGTTCCTGAGACTCGAGGCCTTCAGCAAGGAGGCAAGCAAGCACCGCAAGGAGCTCTTCAGGGCCCTCAGACGAATGGGGATCACTCCTCGATAGGGAATTGGGCCCATCGAACGAGAGAGAGCCGCTCCAGGGACCCTGGAGCGGCTCTTTTTGCTTCTCATTGACCACACTCAGTCGTAACCCTCAGGGGCAACCGAGTTCGAAATCACAACCGAGATTGTCGGCAGTCGGGTCGCTTCCGCAGGCACCGTGAGGCGCTGGAAGTGGACCAGTGTTGCTGAACAGGTACAACAAGATCCTGACCGCATCCGAAACGTCGACACCACCGTCATCATTTGCATCGCCAGCGTCCATGCAGTTGCTCGGACCATTGCTGAAGATGTAACCCAACAGAGAAAGAGCATCGGAGATGTCGAGCGCTCCATCGCCATTGTGATCTCCTCGGCGGAATCTCGGTGCACACGAGGCTTCCGTGGTTGCACCGGAAAGTGCTGCCCCACAGAAACTCGTAGCATTGACCTGAATCGAATAACTGCCTGATCCTGGGAGCGAGATCGTCACTGTAGTGTCTTGCGAACCCGCAGTGGCCACTTCAACACCATCGAGGAGAATCTGAAGACCAGAGTAATCTCCGTGGTTCATCCAGGTGACCATAGCCTCGCAGCTGTCGGCATTCACCGTGGCAGCGACGTCGGTCGGCGCTGTCGCAGTATCTTCCGGCACGTCGACCGTCACAACAGCAGGATCACTTTCCATGTTATCGATGATCGAGATGATCGAGACGGAGCGAACTCCGGCACTCGCCAGGACGATGTTTGCCTCGTTCAGGATTCCGGGCAAGGTGACGATGGGAATCCCGTCAACCTCGAGTCGAACCCAGTCGTACAGGCCTGTGTTGAACCAGCTCACCAGAGCATCTCCGGTACAAACATCGAGAATCTGAACCTGTAGGTTGATCACCGAATCCGGCGAGAAGAGTCCCTCGCAGATCTCGGAGACTGCGCCTGCAACGCCCTGAGCGCTTGGCACCACGGTGTACTGAGCAGCGCCACCCACAGCATTTGTATCGGTATATGAAGTGGCATCTCCGAGCACAATCGTCAACAGGACACCGTTACGAAGGATATCGATCGCGTCGTAGGTATCACCATTGACCCATGCAAGCGCCACACCTTCCTCGAGCGAGGTACATGTCAGATCACTGATGGGTGCCGGCGGAATCGCCACAGTACACTCTCTTGGAATGGAAGAAGCACCATCGACGATTGCCACGATGGTGTACGGAACCATGCCACTCGTGGCAGCATCATCCAGATAAGAGTTGGCCTGTCCTGGCAGTGACGCCATGGCAATTCCATCGCGAGTCAGTTCGAGGGTGTCGTAGGACCCCATGTTTGTCCAGGTCAGCAGCACTCCCTGATCGATGGCATTACAGTCAAAGAGAACCACAGCTATTGGACTGACCATCACACTACAGGAACTACTGCTACCTGCTATACCATCGGCGAAGGGACGGATCTCATATTCATGGAGGCCTGCCCCGGAGGTTCCCAGGAGAGTATCGACGAAGGTAGTCGCACCGGAATCGAGAATCGCTATCAGCGATCCATTCCTCAGCACATGAGCCTCGTCCCACATTTCGCTGTTGGACCAGCCAAGTTGACCTTCACCACCGACATTGTCACAAACCAGATCGGTGACTGGTAAAGGTGGCCTTTGAGCATTACAGCCGACTGGATCGGAGAAAACGTCACCTGCCATGGCAAGGATCGAGTAACTGGAGATTCCCGGCAACGACTGCGAATCGATGTAACTGGTGTTAGCACCATCGATGGAGTCGATGAGGGCACCTTCCCGGCTGATGAAGATGGATTCGTAGATCTCGAGATTTTGCCAGGCGATCTGAATGTCGGCACCACCCGCGGCGGTGCAACCCAGAATCACAGGCGATAGAGGTGCTCTTTCAACCGTCACGGCAGCTGGCTCACTCGGGATCAGGATCCCTGGAGTGTTCGAGTCGATGTTGCCAACCAACTGGTAGATGTGAAGCCCTGAATCAACTCCTCCATCGACGTACAACTCACTGGCACCTGGAATGTTCGAGCCGACCAGAACGCCATTTCGGTATACATCGAGTGAACTGTAAGGCCAGGGATTGATCCAGGTCAGAGTTACCTGAGATCCGGTGACAATCGCAGCCAGCCCAACAGGAGTTGGGGGCGGAATCGTCAGGTCGCAGGTTGTGATCAGACCCAGATGAGCATCTTCTCCACGAATTGAGTAAACATGCTCTCCAGGGGGAGCTCCGATGTCGCTGAAGGTATTTTCGAGTGGAGTCGTCACGCCCAGTTCCTGACCATTGCGGTAAACGCGAATCTGGGTAGCAACGTCATTGGGGTACTCGGGAGTCGTCCACGTCAGGCCCACTGAATCATCAATACCAAGCGTGCAGGTCAAATCGTGGATCGATCCCGGCTGCAGGAAAGCCGTCAGCGGATCGAGCGGATGACCGTCAGCGTCGATCTCGACGTTTCGTCCTTGTGCGCCTACGGCTGGAATCGTCTTGAATCGATCGATGGCGACTCCGTCGATGTCCGCGACCACATCGCCGTTGGCAAGTGCCTCGGCACCTTCGGGAATCATCAGCTCCGGATGATCGAAGGGCGCACGTTCCCAACGAACCCGGTCATCGGTGAGCGATTCAAGGAATGCCACGATGGCACTCTTACGCACTTCATTCCCGGCCAGGAACCCGAGTGGCATCATCTCTGGAGCCAGGGTATCGAGGTTCACGGTCGGGAAGTTACCTCCGCGGGTATAGAAATTCATAACCTGGTCGAGGGTCGCAGAACCTCCGTTATGGAAGTATGGACCGGTCAACTCGACGTTTCTCAGGGTTGGGGTCTTGAACACACCGTCATCAGCGACGTCTTCCCAGGGTTGCGTCGATGGCTGCAGAACCAGCACATTGTCGGCAAAGGGCTGGAAGTTATGGAAACCCGGAGCATTCGGATCCAGTTGAGCAATCTCCTTCTGAACCGAGGCGATAGAAAGACCATGACCGAAGGGATCGAAGGCTCCTCTACCGATGTCTTCGGAAATCGGAGTCACACCGAGGTTGTAGTAACCACCATCGTAAACCGACAACATATTGTCCTTCATCGGCATTCTCTCGAGCAACGCTTCCAGATCAGAAGCCTCTGGTTCCAGCACGATGTTGATCTTCGAGGTATTGGCACTCGAGAAAAGCGCCGTGGCATGACAGAGGAGGCAAGTGGACGAGGTGAACGCCGTCACTCCCTCTAACTGCTGATCAGTGAGCGCATTGATATCACCGGTCGGATCCGCAGGGTCACGGAGCGCGCGACGCCAGCGATCAAAGGGTGAATCGTCAGAGAGCAAAGTTGCTTCATAGAGCATGATGGAGAGTCCCCAGAAGAGCGAGAAATTCGCCTGTTTCATGGTGAACTCGTTGTCAGCCCCCGTGGGCACGGTGATCGGGTCACCAGTGACCGGATCAGTCAAGGGAGCGAACTGATCGTTGAACAACTGGTCGCTATTCCACCAGTCAACGACGAAAGCCTGCTCGATCAGATCCGAGTAGGTCGTGTTCAGTCCCTTGCCATCTGTATCGTCACGATAGACGCCCAGCACGCTGTCATCGGGGTGTACGGCTTGCTTCCCGAGCGGCTGCAACGCCAGCAACTTCTTTCCGACACGCGGAAGATCCCGGCCATGACCGGACATCTCTGCTCCACTGACGATCGGAGCCACCGCCTGAGAGGCCAGCGAAGCCCGATCGAGCAGGATCGACTCGGGGAGGACGGATCCGTCAGGTTGTACCTTGAGCACGAAGGCATCGGGGTTTCTCGCACCCCAGTTGTCGCGTCCGTTGAACCAGAAGGACGCATGGCCATCCCAGAAAGTCTCGAGGAAGTGAATCGAGTTGATCACGGTCGGGGTATTGCGAGTCGTGATGTTCCTCAGCTGGATAACAGCGCCATCCGAGTTGACTTTGATGGCATCCAGGTTTTCGAGGGGTGTCAGGTTCTCCTGATCACTTCCCTCGATGATGGACACGAAATCCGTGTTGAGGATCCCGGCGGAAGCCAGCGTGTCATCAACGCTGCGAAGTATTGTCGATGTACTGTCCTCGGGATCGAGCAATTTGTGCAGAGGGAAATCGTCCGCAGTCACAGTATGGTTGGCCTCGGCAAGATCGAAAATCTCATTGGCTCCGTTGTAGAGCTGGTGAGTTCTGCGATTGTCCGCTCCTGCATGGTAGTGGCAAGTCGCACAGGCCGTGATTCCATCGGAACCGGCCTGCATATCCCAGAAGAGTGCCTTGCCCAGAGCGATGGCAGCATCGGTATCGGCCACGAAATCGAACAGATTTTCTGGCATCGGTACCGGCAGGAAGTTGAGAGCGGCAGGCACTTCCAGTGGTGGCTCCAGCGGAGGAGGAAACAGTTGAACTGTACAACTCACACCTGGGCCCTCGGCTTGTCCGTCAGCACCGGTTCTCATTCCGTGAACCGAATAGGTGTGGAATGACGCCGGGACATCGAAATCGATGTAACTGATGGAGGTTCCAGCGATGAACTCGATGAGAACCCCATCACGGCGAATGGTGATCTGATCGTATGGCTCGGAATTGGTCCAGTTCAGCAGCACCTCGGAGACAAATATTCCATCTGTCGTACAGGTGAGGCCTGTTGGGGGACCTGGAGGGGTCTGAGCCAGGCTATTGACCGGCAAAGCGACAAAAAAGATGAGACAGGCGGCAAGGAGCGCCACCTCTAGATGAGAAACCACGAAAGATTCGTGACCCGGCTTCGTCCAGAGACGATGAAACACGGGACACCTCCTCCCGCCCGAATGCTGCTTCGGGCATTGCTGTTGGCATCGACTTCTGGGTCGATTCCTGCGCTGTAAACCTCGCTAGAGGCAAAAAGAGGCCATCTGGCCGGTAAATTTCCTCGGTGAATCGTGCTCCTGTCCGGCAAGATCAGAACCCTATGCCACTGAG
>DCAA01000002.1:274784-314172 GCA_002311345.1 Planctomycetes bacterium UBA1146
TGTTCTAGTTGGATTATCGGAATCTGTCAGAAGTTAGATATCCCCTCAGACTTCAGAATGCGGGGTAGTACAATAGTCAGGTGTGTCCGGTTCTTTTGTCTCGAAAGGCACCCATATCGATGCCAAAAACTGGCAGATCCGTGACGATTTTCGTGTTGTGGATGGTCCTGTGTGTCGCCGTTCCCGCGACTGCACAGAATCTGAATGGCTTCGTGCGCGGTGACATCAATTCGGATCTCACCATCGACCTCAGTGATCCGATACAACTTCTCGAAGAATTTTTCGGAACAGCACCGGGCCTGGATTGTCATGAAGCCGCAGACATCAACGATGATGGTGATCTTCTGCTCGACGATGTGATTTCGTTACTGGGGCATATCTTCCTTGCCAGTCCGTTGACGATACCGGAACCATTTCCCAATTGCGGGACAGACCCCTCGCCACCCTCTCTTCCCTGCAACAACGCTCCTTGCCTCATCGGACCGATCATCGGCAAGCGGGAGTTGACACTTGCAACCTCGAGAACTCCTCTGCCCTATGAAGATCGTTTACCGGACTATCTGTGGCAGGAAATCAACTGGCAACTGGCGAACTTCAACGGAATCATCCGACCGGGGATTCCATTCAATTCGTTCGGAATTGTCCCTGGAGAGGAACTGCCAGGAGATCTGATTCTCGATCATCAGACCGGTGTCATCTCCGGAACCAGCATTCCCCCCGGGTTGCATACGATGCGAATGTGGGGCCTGAGTTCCGAGGGCACGGTTTTGTTTTTTAACTGTCGCCTCGCATCCTTTGACGAGGACGAGAGTTCGATCATTCCGGGGCAAGCTCCATTCATACCGGGTCCGTACCTGTCTCAGATCGAGGTGGGCCTTGTCGAGTTCACGCATGATCTTCCGTGGCCCACTCCCTATCCTCTCTGGGGTTGTAGCCCGACGATCCCACCATCGTCGCTACTGACTGACTTCAAGCCGATCCGTATCTTCGTACCTCAAGGGATTACAGAGCCCTCTCCACTGGTGATTTTTCACCACGGAACAGGCTTCGACTGGGAGCAGTACGACAGTCTTCTTGGATTCATCTCCACCCACGGGATCATCTGTGTGTCGGTAAACGACGCCTTCTCTTATGACACCTATCCCGATTGGTACTGCTGGGGTGGCCACGACGAGGGGGGAAGGGTCCTGGTCTCCATCCGTGAGATCATGGAGCAGTTATCGGATACACCCGGGAGTGCTCTGGAGGGGCTCATCGACACGAACCGGGTCTTCTATGCCGGTCATTCTCGGGGTGGAGGTTCCGCAGTGGTCGCTGCGGAAATCGATCCTGATGTCCGTGGACTGATACTCTTGCAACCCACCGATGCCAAGCAGGATTCATGGATAGGAAACACAAATCGGTGGGAAAAATTACCTGACATCCCCGTGATCAGTATCACTGCTGAACAGGATACCGATGTGATCTACCCTTATGCCGAACGGCTTCTGGAGAGGATGACCGGGCCCTCTACATCGGTATGCATCTACGGAGGATGTCATGGTTTCTCGAGTGACAATCAACTCATCGGTTGTGGAACCTGTGATTGGGCCCCGACCTCCCCACAGATCGACTCTTGCTCGTACATCTCTCGTTCATTGCAACATCAGATCTCCCGACAATGGATGTGGACATTCTTACGAAGACACGCTCTCGATGATCTGTCGGTAGAGGGGCTTCTCTACGGTTCCGAATCGCAGGAATCGCATTACTACTGCGTCGCCCATCGGCGGGATCTCTCTGGAACCCTTCTCGTCGACGACTTCGAGAACTTTCCCTTCAACCGCCTCGGACTGCCGGTGACATCGACGAACACGCTTCTGTTCATCAAAGGAGCCTGTTACGACTGGCCTTTCCCGGTTCCGCAGCCGATACCCTCGATCACCAATCTGGTGACCATCCTGCCCGCATCGGGAACCGCAACCATCTCGATGCCTCTGGGAACCAATGTCACATCGCTCGATATCGGTCCCCGCCAGAAGTTGCAGTTTCGCATCAAGAATCATGATATTCATGGAGCGGTCGACAACATCGGCTGGCATTTCGAGGGAACCATCACCTTATCCGATGCTCAGGGACGAAGTTCGTCACTGGATCTTATCGATCTACTGCCGGCAAACGGCGATCACCCGCAATCCGTGCCAGCGGGCTCCATCGTCCCTCTCAAGTTTCAGCGCTTCATGCAGATTGCCATCCCCATCGAGCAATTTCTCGCCGTCGAGCCGTTGCTCGACACGAGTATTCTGCTCTCCATCGACTGGGAATTCACTACCGATGGAACCGCCCCCTTCGATATCCGACTGGGATTCGACGACATCGTCTTCGAGTAGTTGGACACGATAGGGTTTACCGCGTCTTACGGGCACCCGGGATCCGGGAACGGTGGTGGCGGTGGAGCCCCTCCCTGGAACAAGTAGGCAACCAGGTAAATCACATCGGCGATATCGATCACTCCCGAATCGTTCACGTCAGCCCGTTCGATCGGATTGGGAGTCGAGCCGTTGTTAAAGAGGTACATCAGCAGCGTCACCGCATCGGAGAGGTCTATCTGGCCATCATCGTTCAACTCACCACGGACGAACTCGTTGCACTGACACTCATCCGGAATCCCGTCTCCATTGGTATCGGCACTGGTCCCGGTTGCGATGTCCTCGTCGTCTCCGACACCATTGCCATTGCAATCATTACAGAGAATTTCCGAGACCCGCAGATCATCGATGGCAGCTTCCGAGATGGAGGCGGCTCCTACATCCTCGGCGATGAATCTCAAACGTATTGAAGCGCTGAGAGCGACAAAGTCAGTGACCACGAACTGATGCTGGATCCACCCCCCCGAGGTACCGGTTCCGGTGGGACCGACCACCTCGACAGAGACCCAGCTAGCACCCCCATTGGAACTGATATCAACGCGGAAAGTGTCGGTGCCAGGACCCGCTGAAGCGTTGTTCGAGAACCAGCGCCAGTAACTGATGACAGGATTATTTGAACCACTGAGATCAAGAATCGGAGAGATCAGGGTCGTTTCGCCTCCGTCAACATCGTTATCTCCCAGTCCTCCTCCGACACTCCCCTGACCGGTGACCCAGCAGTTGACCCCGGGAGGGTCGGTGTGATCATCTTCGGGTTGAGCAGCAGTTCCGTTGGGATTCACGCGTGTCCAGATTCCTGTAGTCGCAGTATCGGTAGGCGCCCCCACCGTCCAGCCTTGGTCTTGTTCCATGTCATCCAGATAGGTCTCGTCAGTACCAGCGATCGCTGTGCTGGCATAGTAGGACGCAGGAGCCGATCCTGGATCGGTGCTGGGAACTCCGCCGACCACGCTGGCCTCCACATACCAGTGCACCTCGGCCCCACAGTCGAAATTGGGGAAGTTCCCCTGATAGAGATTGTTCCCCAGAGAGATCATCGCGCTGTCCATCCAGCCGGTCCCATCGTCGAACCACAGTGCTGGGCTCTGGGGATCGATACTGAATCCGGCTGCCGGGGTGATCTCGACCTCGACGAAATCCCCGGTCGGGTCGATCTGATCAGGGATTCCTGCTGGGTAGGCAAAGGTGATCGGATCTTCTCCAATCGACCAGACAAACAGGCCGCGTTCCCTGTCACTACCGATCACGATGCCACTCGGGAAGTACGGGTAGAGGCTCCACAGTCCATTGAACTGGGCACCGTCGTCATCAGGGTACGTATCGAAGAAACCGGTCTCCTGGATGTTGAGCGGGTCAGTAGCCGTCAGAATCCTCATGCCGCTGCGATAGTTCGCCTCCAAGATGGTATCTCCGACGGTGTAGATGTTGTGCCCGATGGCGGGGTTACCGTTGGTGTATTCGTCCACCAGGGTCGGATTGGTGAGGTCGGACACATCGATGACGAAGGTCTTGGTCGGAACTCCCGGTCCCTCATCCAACTCATCTCCGAGGTAAAAGTACTGTTGATCCGGCGATAACCAGCCCTGGTGAGAGTAGGCTCCACCCGGGTAGATCAAAGTCCCGAGAGTGACGATGTTGGTCTTGACAGTGACATCGAGAATATCGAACGAGACAGGGCCACTGCCGGTGCACAGAAATGCGATCTCTCTCTGGGCGAAAGGACCAGCGAGCATCCTGACCACCTGCGCATCGTGGACGTAATCGTTACCCCAACTGCCCTCGAAAACCGGTGCTTCCGGATCTTGTAGTCGATAGAAGCGCAGTCCATTGCTGCCGCCTCCACAGCGGTAGAGAAACCCGGATTCGACATCGATGGCGACGTTGTGAGAGGAGGCCGTTCCACCGGTGGTGACAGCCGCCAACTCTGTGATCACGCCGTTGTCGACATCGGAGAGGTCGATCACCTGGATACCGCCTCCTCCTTCGGAAACAGCATAGGCAAAACTCTGGTACGTCTTGATGTCGCGCCACAGGCTGTTGGGCCCGGCAACGGTTCCGATGATCGTTGGATTGCCGGGATTGGTGATCTCGACCACCGTTGTACCACTGGAATGCCCCATCAGGGCGTACTCACGACCACTGGGAGCCGTGTAGCCCCAGCAATCGTTCCCGCTGGCGATTCCGGACCCCATCTCGTTGAGGGGGATCCACGCCTCCAGATTCACTCCATCGGACTCAAAGCCACCGACAGGTCCGAACGGCTGGGGTCCGGGTAAGTCGCTACGGTATCCAGGACCATTGTAGGGACGCTGTCCATCACGATCCTTTGGATCGTCGACATGTCCCATTACCAGAAATCCGGTTCCGAGCAGGACGAACATGAAAATCAGTGTCATGAATCGGGCTTGATGTATCTGTTTCAACAGAGCCTCCCGGGTGGTTGTGTACAATTTGCCGCAAAAATGGCGGGGCACCCCCGATTATAGACCTCGAAACAAGACCATCCTACCCCTGGTTGGACTTGGATCCGCTGGAGAGAGAGCGTAGAAACCGCAATAGATCCTGCTCTTCGCCGGGTGTCAGATCGAGTGGTTTCAGCATCGCTTCTCGATGGTGACCATGGCCCGCTCCGGCCGGTCTGGCACCCTCTCGGCGTGAATAGAATCGGACCACCGCCTCCAGGTCGACCAGGCTCCCGTCATGGAAATAAGGAGCTGTATGTAAAGACTGGCGCAGTGCAGGAGTCCTGAAGGCACCCCAGAGCATCGGATCGCGTCGCAACCTCTCAGTACGACCAGAGATGGCCCCGTCTGGATCGTCGGAATATCTGCCGCTGCTTCGAAAAGGATTGTCCTTCAACTCCTGGATTCCTCCATAACGTCCCGCGTCTCTTGCAGCGCTACCACTGGTCAACAAACCGGTATCGTGAAACTCGCCATCGGAAAGAAGCGGGCCGTTGTGGCAAGAGACACAGTTGCCCTTGCCGATGAAGAGTAACAGACCCCTTCTGGCGCCCGGGTGATACTCTGTGGCGGCTTTCCGATCTCCATCGGCCAGCGCCCGTAGATAGGAATCGAAGGGAGTGGTCGGACTTCGCAAGGTTCGTTCGAACGCCGCCATCGCCTTGCCGACGTTGGTGAAAGCACGATTCACTGCTGTCTTACGTCCGGCTCCCAAAGCCATCCAGGAGGCGACTGGACCGTTGCGATCACGTGATCTTGGCGGCATTCCATCCAGCGACGGAAGCGGACCGAAGATCTGCTCATATCGTTTTTTGAAGTCAGAGTTCCCGGCGATGAATCGGATCACCTGGAGCCGATCCCCCTTCATCTCCATCTCCGATTCGATGGGTGCCAGCGCCTGCATCCAGAGCGAATCCCAGCGACCGTCCCAGCCCCACCAACGTTGGCCGGCCACATCCCACAACGCCGGAGTGTCGCGGGGAATCAGGGCAAAGCCTCTCGGGTGCTGCTTGCCATCGACAAAACCTCTGGCGGGATCATGACAACTGGCACAGGAAGTCTTGCCATCGCCGGACAGGCCTGGCTCCTTGAACAACATCTCGCCCAGAACAACGGCGCGCGGATCTTGCGAGGACTCATTGGTGGGATCGGCTGGCAACGCTTCCGATTGCGCCAACGACAGCGCACGGCGGCGGTATGGTTCACGCAGCAATGGATCTTCGATGGAAGCCCCGACGATGAGAATCCACAACACTCCGGAGATCATGGGATCACCACCCAGGCTCGTGCCCGCTCCAGATGGGGCCCTTCCTGAACATCCACGGTGATGAGCCAACGACCCGACATGTGAAATCGAACTCCGTGGGCACGAAACCCGCTCTCTGAAAGGCGCGTTGTCTCGACCGGCACGGCCAGTCCATGACCATGCTGGGGCATCCCTGCATCGAAGTGGACCTTTGCCTGCTGGGAGATCGGTTCCCCCCCTCGCAGGACGATCCCCTCGACGGTGATCTCCTCATTGAGCGGCGGTTGGTCCGGAATCTTCAAGGAAATCTGATAGGTCCCATCGGCACTGCGCATCTGCAACCAGCCCGATCCAGACGGCAGCACCATCGCTGCATTATGCTGACAACCTGCAATCATCAACAACATCATCAATCCCACCACCAGCGAGATCACGACACCAATGATGATGACCCAGCCTGGCCCCTCTGATTGATCGTCCAGCGGTTCCATCAACGATCTCCTCTATCGGCGGGCGCAGCGTACTGGGGAAGATAGGTTCGACTGCCGAAATGCCTCACCGCTGACACATTCAGTGGATCATCCGCCAGCGGCTTGAGTACGACCCCACGGTGATTGCCGTGATCGAGTACCCAGACCGATCCATCGCCGGCAATCTGAACCGAGCGCGGCCGGTAAAGTTCCGTTTTACCGATTCCTGGTCCCTGCAAAACGACCTGCGCATCTCCGCCCTCCGGAGAGATTCTGAACAGTGCGTGCTGGGCGGCATCGGTGAACCAGATGGAACCATCTGGATGACGATCGACCCCGACCGGAACCACAGCCTTCGATTCGATCATTGTGGGTCGCCCCCCCTCGAGCAAGAACCGGAGTAAGCGGCCAGAACTGGCATCGGCAACCAGGATTCCATCTCCATCCGCTGCAATGGCGGTCGCATGTTCCAGCATTCCCGGCGCAGAGAGTATTCCCTTCGGTCTAAATTTTTCATCGACCAGCAAGATGCGTGAGTTGGAGGTGTCAGAAACCGCAATGGTTCCATTCTTCAAACACGCCACCGCTCCCGGTCTCGGCGGCAAGGTGGCATTCCAACCGGGTGTCTCTCTCGCCAGTTGTTCCAGATCCACCGAGCGCACCAGCGCGATCAACCACGCTTCTCGTCGCAACGCCGAAAGCGTGTTTCTACGCACCTCGAACATCTGCAAACGACGATTGCCCCGATCGGCAACAACCATCCTGGCGAAGGCTCGCGCGGGCATAAAATCGACACCCGATGGTGTTCTGAACTGCGCTGGCAAGGAACCGTTGGCACCGACGTCATCGAGAACGAAGGGAATCTCGGGATCCCTCGCCAGTAACGTGACCCGTTCCGAATCGGGTTCTGACACCACCAACAGACGACCCTGCTCCTCCACCGCCCAGAACTCGCCATAATGGGACACCAGATCGACCCGTTGCCACGTCTCTTCCGCCACGACCGCCAGTTCAGGATCCCTCACTCCAAAAAGCTGCACCCGTCTCTCACTCGGCTCCAGGACCGCGCAAACCAGAGCCAACGAATCGAGAGCGATCGCCTCTGGATAGTGAAGTCTTCCCCCCGCCTCCCGAGGGATCATCGCGTGCACCCCCCAGTGATGCATGCTGATGCCATGACTGCCGAACACCTGGATGCGATGGTTGTCCCGATCGGCCACCAGCAGCATCCGATCTCCGAAACCGCAAAGCCCCATCGGTCCGGCCAGAAGACCTGGAGCTGCACCGTGGTCTCCGACACCGCGAGCCACATCGGGAGATCTCATGGCTGGATCAAGAGTCAATAGTCGGTGGATACCTCGATCGCTAACCCAGATTTGATCGCCAACGGCAGCGATTCCTCTCGGCTCGACGAAACCATCCCAACTCTGCTGTGGGATTCCATCCAGATCGAGACGATGCACTTGCGCGCGCAGAAGATCAGTCACCAGCAAGCCCGCTCCCCCCGGAGCCAGCGCGAGTCCTCCGGGACTCCATGGTGGTTTCGGACCCGGCAGCATACGAACCAGTCGCCCATCACGATCGATCTCTCCCAACGCACCACTGTCATCGACGATCGCCAGGTGCCCCCGACGCAGTTCCACCACTGCTCGCGGTCGGGAGAAAGAATCAGGTAAGGCTGCAGTTGCTCCCTCCTGTCCGACACCATCGATGAAAATCAACCGTCCCGGACGTTCGGTGACGACCGCAAACCCCCCCTCTTTGAGGGAACAAATCGCCCTTGGAATCCCCGGTGCACAGGAAAAAGTTCCCAGGGAGTGGCCCATCGCCAACATATCGGCGACATCGTCACTCCCCGCCAGGGTACTCCCTAGGCCAGGATTGACTGCCTGTAGCGCCACGATCAAAACCAATACAGAGAACATCGTTTTCCTCTCGCCTCCCAGCATCGCGATCAGGACCACCAACGGCAACCGTAGTCTCGCCCACTTCCTGCCGGGGGCCTATCCTGATGCCAGAAAAGGGGCAGGTCATGGAATCGCCGGATGGCTCGAGGGGTCTGATGTGGCGTAGCGATCGCTGGATCCCCTGGACAGAGATCGACATCTCCCAGCAAACGAGAGGGGGGCCCGGTGGTCAGCATGCCAATCGGTCAGCCACTGCCATCGATTTGCGCTGGTCTCCCGTCCATTCGAATGCATTCTCTGAAGCGGAACAACAACGATTGATTCGCGCCATCTCATCACGCATCGATGGCGAGGGAAGAATCCGAATCGTGGCCAGCGATGAACGGTCGGCCGCACGCAATCGACAACTAGCCCTCAAGAGGTTGTCCATGATGGTCAGCGACGCGTTGCGTCCACGTCGACCGAGGCGTCCAACAAAACCAACAAAATCGAGTCGCGAGAAACGCATCCAGCAAAAGAAGAACCGGTCACAACTCAAGAAGGATCGTCGAAAACCAGGCCACGACGACAATTAAATTGCCGACTGCTGAATTGAGGTGATCGTTCTGAAATCATCGCAATGGAGTTGCACCTTGTCTTCGGCAAATAAAAGAGGGCTCCAGGGATTCCCCGGAGCCCTTGAAGATCATGGGGTGGGAGGAGGGGCTCGAACCCTCGACCTCCAATACCACAAACTGGCGCTCTAACCAACTGAGCTACACCCACCACTGAATCACGACGGATTCTCCTCACCGGAGTCCGGATCAGAGAAGTCCGATGGTGGAGATGCGTGAGTCGGGTGTCAAGGAGACCGCGACCCGCCCGCCGGAACCACCTCGTTCCGCCACAGGTGTGCCCTCGCCAGAAATGTTGAGGTGAGATCTATCGGCCTCGACTCGCGAGCCGCACCAGATCCTCCGCACTCGAGCCCTGTGGCTGTTGTGCAAGAACCTTCCTGACCCTCTCCTGTGCGTCAGATAGGTGGAATCCGAGCACCTGGAGTGCGCGCACTGCATCTGCAGGGGGCCCTTCAGGAACACCCACCGTGGCCGGCGATCCGACCCTCGAGGCCAGATCTTCTTTTTCGAGGGCTCCTCGGAGATCGAGCACGATGCGCTGTGCTGTTTTGCGACCGATCCCCTTCACCTTCTCCAGTTCCTCGGTCCTACCATCGAGGACAGCACTCCTGAGAACATCCTGGTCGATCTGAGATAGCAGAGCGAGAGCACTGGCTGGACCAACTCCGGACACCTGGCAGATCTGCTCGAAGAAGTCGCGTTCCTCCGGGTGGGAAAAACCGAACATCACCATCTGCTCGTCGCGGATGCGATGAGAGATGAAGAGGCGTGCCTGGGCCCCTTCGCGCAACTTGTCACCGATTCCGGTAGGAACGCGAAGACGATATCCGACTCCGGCAACCTCGAGCACCGCGTATTGTGCAGTGATCCGTACAATTTCTCCGGACAGGTACTCGTACACCGCAAACCCCGCTAGCCGCTAGAGAGAGTCAGTCCGCGTTCACTGAGTTTCTTCTTCACCTCGTTGAGGGAAGTGACTCCGAAATTCTTCTGGCTCACCAGTTCGAGCTCGTTGCGTTGCAAGAGATCCGAGATCGTCTCGATTTCGAGACGATCCATACATCTCTGACTCCTGCTCGACAGTTCAAGGATGCTAACCGGTTCACCGAGGAGGGATGCCGCTTCTCCATTGATGGCGAGCAGCCTCGTATCGTCGCTTCGCACTCCCTCTCCCAGACGAAGATTCTTCTGGGTGAGGATCTTGCGAATTTCCTGAAGGCTCGTCTCTCCGAAGTTCTTGTAGGAGAGCAGTTCCGCTTCCGACTTGCTGACAAGATCACCGAGCGTGTAAATCCCCATCTTCTGGAGACAGTTACGACTCCTGACCGAGAGTTCGAACTCGGTGACAGGAATCTGCAAGACCTGCATCTTGCGAACCTCTTCCTTCTCTCGATCTCGATCGTAATACATCGACTGCGAAGCCTCGGCATCACGCAAATAGAGCCGGGCGCGACCGTGATCTTTATTGGAGAGGAGCACCATTCTGTAGCAGGTGATCGCTTCCTCGAACCGATCGGAATCTTCGTACAGAACACCTAGGTTTATCATCGCATGAGCATACAGAGGCGCTGTCCGCTGACACATGCGGTAAGCCTCGATCGCCTTTTCTTCATCACCGTAGAGCGAGTGCATATATCCGAGACGGAACTGATACCGCGTCTCTTCCGGAGTGCCTTCCGCAGCGGTGCCGTAACAAGCAAGAGCCTCGTGATAATCGCCCTCGTGCTGGTGGAGCAATCCGCGCAGGTAACAGATCCTCGGATGATCGTCTGGCGCCGAGATCTCGCTCAGCAATGCACGCGCCCTGTCCACGTCTCCTTCGAGGATCAGCGCCTCGCAGTAAAGCATTCCAACGCGAGGCTCCCGCGAGCCCTTGCTCCACCCGGGCTCGAGAACCTGAAGAGCGGCTGACGAATTCCCCTCCTCGAGCAGCAGTTTCCCCAGCAGGTGCATGCAATAGGGATTGTCCTGACAACCGGAGAGAACTTTTCTGGCATCGGACCTTCGTCCCAGCAGATCGAGTACGACTCCGCGCCTGAAATCGTCATCGATGGACTCGAGAATGTCTTCGAGTTCATCGATTCCGTCACGACGAGAAGTCACTCCTTGTCGCGCCTCATGGTAAAAATCTACGCTGACTTCATGTTCAAGAATGAGTTCGCGCAGCGATGTCTCACTCGTGGATTCACTCAAGCTCAAGGATGCCTCCTCGATGCAGATATACAGAAAAAGTCCAATGGGTGATCTACCCAAATGCAGTACACGCGAATCCCACCGAATTTCCCCGAAAGGACTTCTAATTTCAGTGGAAGTAGGCACAGGATCATAAGTAACGCTCTACTCCGCGTCAACGCGAACAGAGACCCCTTCAGGCCATTGCTGGCCTTGCGAGCCCCTCTCCGGGGGGTGACCATGGCAGCGGTGGAACGTCGGCACCCGGGGAGATCCGGGTCGAAGCGAGCCGGATTGCCCATCACAACCCCTTGTGGCGGAAGAACCTCTGTAGATTTGGATGACGAATGTCCGAGGGATTGAATCCCGCTCAGCAGATCGCCGTATCTCACCACGCCGGCCCACTTGCCGTCATCGCCGGTCCCGGCAGTGGCAAGACGCGTGTGATGACCCACCGCATCGCCAGCTTGATCTCAACGGGGGTCTCACCCTCATCGATCCTCGCCATCACCTTCACCAACAAGGCTGCAGACGAGATGCTCCGTCGCACCCTGACCTTGCTCCCAGATGCGATGGGAGCCCGATTGCCGGCTTCTGGTTTCCTCGGACCCTCCTCACTGGATCTCGATGATGGGACTCCAGTATTGCGTACATTTCATTCCTTCTGTGCGAGGCTCCTGCGGCGATACATCCATCGGTTGGAACCCTACTCCAGCAACTTCTCCATCTATGACTCCGCTGATCAACTCCAATTGGTCTCGGAGGTATTGAAGAACTTGCAACTCGATCGCACCTCTTTTCCACCGAAAGCCACACTTTCGAAACTCAGTCACTGGAAGAACCAGATGGCTTCCCCGGAACAAGTTTCCGAAGATTCCGCCACCTTTCGTGACCGTGAGATGGCGCGAATCTATTTTCGCTACCAGGAACTTCTGGAAGAGAGAAATGCCGCAGACTTTGATGATCTACTGCTACTGCTCGTCAGACTGTTACGGGAGCATCCCGATGTCCTCGAAAGCCTCAGGAATCGCTTCAATTTCGTGATGATCGATGAGTTTCAGGATACCAATCGCCCCCAGTACCTGATCGCCAAGTTACTGGCCGAGCAGCACAGGAACCTGTGCGTGACCGGAGATCCTGACCAATCGATCTACTCCTGGCGAGGAGCCAGTCAGGACAATTACCTGCGATTCCGTGAGGATTTCCCCGAGTATTCGATCGTCACCCTGGACCAGAACTACCGATCAACTCCGCAGATCCTGGAGGTTGCCTCACGTCTCTCCGGTACTGATTTCGGTGAGAGAAAATTATTCACAAAGAACGAGAGCGGACCCGAAGTTCGGGTCCTACAGGTCAGAGACGAACGAGCAGAGGCCGCCCGGATCGCTGACCTCATCGAAAACTGGCAGGCAGACGGAGTGTCTTCATCGGAGATCGCTATCCTGTACCGAGTCAACGCTCTCTCGAGAACATTCGAGGAGGAGTTCGTGCGCAGGAGAATCCTCTATTCCGTGATCGGAGGAATGTCTTTCTACGAACGCAAGGAAGTCAAAGATATCCTCGCCTATCTGCGGGCCGCGAGGTCTACTCGCGATGACGTGGCACTCCAGCGAATCTTCAACGTTCCCACCAGAGGCATCGGTAAAGTGAGCATCGAAAGATTTGTCGATGCTGCCGGCGATGCTGGCCGGACCCTCGGTGAGCATCTTCGTTGCGACGATGCGCTCGATGCCCTTCGAGGCAAGGCAAAGAAGGGTGTTGAACAGCTGCGGAAGGTGCTCGAAACACTCTCGAGCAACTCAAAGAAATCTCTTACTGATCAGGTACAACTGGCAATCGAAGCGAGTGGATATCTCCCTCACCTGGAAAAGTCGGAGCCTGAATCCTGGCAGGAGCGCGAAAGAAACCTCGCAGAACTTGTCGCAGCGGCTTCCGAAACCGAGGAGATCCTGAGCAGCGTATCGAGCCGTGCTGCCGCTTCAGGTGAAGAGTTCGAGCAAATCGATGCGCTGTCACTCTTTCTCGAGAGAATTGCTCTGGTCACCAATGCGGAGATGAAATCGACCAAAGATGGGCAGGTCTCCCTGATGACCCTGCATAGCGCCAAGGGACTCGAGTTCGATCGAGTTGTCATCATCGGGGTCGAGGAAACTCTGATTCCACACTCACGTCATGGCGAACCGGAGGGGATCGAGGAGGAACGACGTCTCCTCTACGTCGGAGTCACCCGGGCACGTCGAGAACTGGTCATGTCTCACGCCTCCTGGAGAAGGCGTTTTGATCATCGAGAACCGAGACTCCCCTCTTCATTCTTCACACAACTGGAGGGGACCTCCATCGTCTTCGAACAAGGAGACAGCCGCGAGGGCTCACACCGAGGATGGGAACAGGATTCCTTCGGTCATATCCCGGACGATTCCTTTCAGGAGGAAGATGATGGAATCCACCCGGGATCCTGGATCCGTCACGAGATCCTCGGACGCGGTGTCGTTCTCAGCGCTCAGGGACATGGAGCATCGAAGAGAATCTCGGTTCGATTCGAGCAAGGTGGTGAGAAACAACTCGTCGTCGCTTATGCTCCGGTGACACCAATTTCGCCCCCGGATGACGAATGGAACTCTCCTTGAACACGATCCTGTCACCGAATCGATCCCATTGCATCGCGACGATCATCTGCGCGATGGTGCTGATGGTGATCCTGGGCGGTTCCATCGGATACGGACACGAACTGGTGGCGGGGGTCGGTACACAGACTACCTTCACCATCCGTGACGGTCAGGTGACGATGTTGTTCAATCTGGGGTGGAGTGTTCCGGCCGGATTCCCCGTCCTCCAGAGTCTCGATCACGATGGAGATGACCGGGTCGAGGAGGAAGAATGGAGACCCTATCTCGTCTCCCGCATCGAAGCCCTGCTCAAACAGGTAGATCTTCGCATCAATGGACATCCCATCGCTCTCGAGTTGATTCTGGTGGAGGAAGAAGGCCTTCAGGGCTCGGTCCGGCCCCGCCCCTTCGATGCCTACTACACCCTTCGTGGGCAACTTCCTGCCGAGTTGTCCGAAACGAGCCCGTGGGGAGGAGGGTGGTGGCTGCACTGGCAAGACAACACCTTCCGCGATCAGACCTCGAGCCAGTTCACCTGGATACCGCTGTCGGATCACGACCCTGATCTGTCGTTTCTCATCCTCGAACCAGAACCGCAAGCGATCGAGGACCAGGGCGCCTTTTATCGAACGCCAGGACGCAAATCGACCATCTATTTCTACAGGGGTACCACCAGTTTCGATCCATTCTCGCAACAACCTCCATCCGTTTCTGATCTGGCCGCCCTGACCGCCGCCAGTGAAGTCGCCTCGCCCAACCTCGATCAGGAAAATGCTGCCTCCCCCAGAGATGCGCTGATTCCCCGGCGGCCCACTAACAATGACTCCCGCCAGGGAGAGCCCGATTCCACCAGTGAGGAAGAACAGATCGGTGGCATCGTGGCGACCATCCTGGAGGGGAAAGCTCCGCTGTGGGAAGTGCTACTGGCCCTACTACTGGCGGTCGTTTACGGCGCTGGACACGCGCTCGGACCCGGCCATGGCAAGACGATGGTCGCTGCCTACCTGGTCGGATCACGCGGACGAGTTCGAGATGCAGTGATTCTGGGGATGGTGGTCACCATCGCTCATACCGCCAGCATCTTCCTTCTGGGTCTGCTGTTACTGGCACTGATCGAAGCGAGTGCCGACAAGGCTTCTTCTGCCACCTATCAGAACTGGCTCACCACCATCTTCAGTTTCGCATCGGGAATGTTGCTGGTCATCTTCGGCATCTTCTTGACCTATCGCCGCTGGCAAGTGGCCCGTGGTCATTCCCACAGCCATTCTCACGACCACTCCCACGGCCACTCCCACGATCATTCTCATGGCCATGGCCACGACCACTCTCATGTTCCTGATAAGTGGGGAACTCACGGAGAGGTGCGCTTGCGCGATCTCGTCACCCTGGGGCTCAGCGGTGGCATCGTGCCCTGCCCTGCCGGTTTCACCATCATGCTGGTAGCGGCCCACTTCCAGGCGTTACTGCTGGGGCTGGTGGTGCTCGGGTTCTTCAGCCTGGGCCTGGGCCTGATGCTGATCGGTATCGGTTGCTTGCTGGTCATCGGCAAGGAGGGACTGCTCGACCGCGTCGGATCGTCGATGCAGCGCCGGGTATTCCAGTATGCACCGGTCGTCTCGGCGCTGCTGGTGAGTGGCGTCGGATTATGGTTCTGTTACGACAGCCTCTCCCAGGGTCAGGAATCGATCGCCCAGATGTTGAAAGCGCTGGCAATGAAACTGGAGGGCTAGATCGCTCCCCCTGGGCAGCACAGGATTATTGTCTTGAACGTCTAGATTCCGAGTGCCTCGAACATCGCTCGTGCTTTATGGGTCAGTTCTGCTCGCTCCGAACTCGGATTCGAATCCCAGGTCACCGCTCCCCCGAACGGAATCAGCGCACGTTGACCTCTCACCAGCGCGGTCCGGATCGCGATGCTCAGTTCCAGATCACCGCAGGGAGCGATCCAGCCGAGCGAGCCGGTATAAACCGATCGTGGCCAGGGCTCGAGTTGGCGGATCTGTTCCATCGCGGCAACCTTCGGCGCTCCGGTGATGGATCCGCCCGGAAAGGTCGCCCGGAGGATCTCTGCGGGACTAGGATTCGCTCGCAATCTCCCCTCGATGGTAGCGACGGTGTGGAGAACCGAGGCGTAACTCTCCACCTCTGCAGCCACTTTCACCTCGACAGATCCGGGCTGACAGATCCGACCCAGATCATTGCGCTCCAGATCGACGATCATCGCCAGTTCTGCTCGTTCCTTCTCGTCTTGTAACAATCTTCTGGCCGCATCGGTATCGAGACGCTCATCGCCATGACGAGGAACCGTTCCCTTGATGGGGCGTGTCACGATGCGGTCACCTCGACGCCTCAGGAACAGTTCCGGTGAAGCAGACACCACCGAAAACGGATCTCCCTGGATGAAGGCGCCATAGGGAACCGGCTGCGCCGCTCGCCACAATCGGTGCAAATCACGAGCCGGCGGTACTCCATCGAGAAGCAGTCCTCGAGCCAGATTCACTTCGTATACATCGCCGATACCGATCCGGTGGCGGATCTGCTCGACGGCGGCAAGATAGTCTTCGTCGTTGAGAGAGGCATCTTCGATGCGAGCGCGACAAGGAATCGAATCCTGATGTCTATCCCTTGCGAGCCACCAGCGTCTGTCTTGCCAACCATCTCGCTCATGATGAAGAAACCAGCAACGACCATCGATGGCATCGATGACGACCACCTCGTCATAGAGTTGCCAGCTCATCTCGGGGACTCCCTCGAGCAACTGGGCGACAGGTCCTTGCGGGACCTGGCGCGGTGGAAGTCCCAGGAACACGTCTGCAGCCTCGTAACCGATCCATCCCACCGCACCTCCGACAAAAGGGAACTGGGAGACACACTCGTTGGAGGCACTGCCATCCAGATGCCTGGGGCGACTCCAACCGGACCACCACCTCTCGAGTGCCTCCAGTGGATCCCCCTCCCCGGAGAATTGCTCGCCGTGATGATCCTCGAGGCTCCAGTGATCACGGGTCGCCTCGAAACTGCCGATCGGATCGATTCCCGCCAGGTGCCAGCGACCGGTTCCCGACACATCGAGTCCACTCTCGAATAAAAAACCGGAGCGATTTGAACCGATCGAATCGAGCAAGATCTCGACATCGACACCTTCGATGGGCTCGACACGGGGAACGCTGGAAAAGGGATTTGTCGGCTGATTCCGATTCATCGGTGGTTTCTCCTGCAGAGACCCACCCTGGATGCCGAAGATGAGGTCAGCAAGCACATCGATTCGACCGAGCACGAGCATGAAACTGCCCGGGTGAACGTGAATGTGCTCTTCATCGAAGACTCCTCCGCTTCGAATAGGCTGCAGGTAGCGAGGCAGGGATCAACAAGGAGACGATAGAGCCCCTTTTCTTCCCCAGCAACGGACCAAAATCTGAACACGATCTGTACAGAAGAAGGAAATGAGATGAATCCGAAACTGCTCGACTCCTGTCCCGAAGAAAGAACCCTGATGGTGATCAGCCGCAAGGAAGAGCACTGCGTCCTCTATGACGCAACCGATCTGCCGTCGTTGCTCGAACAGTTGCTATCGATGGGCTCTGAGGCACCTGAAACGCTCGAAGAAGCGGCAAACCGGGATGAAGAGGTGCTCAGCAAGGATCATTTCCGGGCGGTCACACGCGAACTTCTGAGTCGCATTCACTGTCAAATTCGTTAGAAGCAGGTGCATCGAGAGTTTTCCACAATTGAGTTGGGGATGACGTACTTTTCCACCGTCCCGATCGGGGGAGAATCTGCTGCTCTATTTCAAATCATCTTCACATTTTTTTCGGCCTTCGTAGGATGCTTAGGGAGGGGCCGCCGCCCCACTGTCAGAGAAGTGGGTACCCATACAATGGACTCGTTCCTTCAGCATCTCGAAACAGAGCGAAATCTCAGTCCAGAAACCTTGCGGGCGTACCGGAAGGACCTGGAACAACTCGCTGCTTTCTTCGATACCTCTGATCTCTCCCTCATCGCGGGCTCGAGTACAGAGCGTGTTCGCCGCTGGCTTGCGCACTTCGCCGAGCTGGGCTATTCGAGAAGTACAGTGGCGCGCAAACTCGCATCGATTCGCGGATTCTTCCGTTTTCTACAACGAGAGGGTCGCATCGAGGGACGCTGTGCATTTCTCGAGTTGAGTACTCCGCGGGTACCGCGTTCGCTGCCTCATTTCCTCACCGTTCAGGAAGTGATGCGCTTGCTCGATCAGCCGGAGAGAAACACCTATCGGGGTCTGCGAGATCTCGCCATTCTCGAGATCCTCTACAGTACTGGCCTGCGTGTCAGTGAACTGGTCGCCCTCAACTGGGAACACATCGACGATGCAGCGCGACTCGTCAGAACCCTGGGAAAGGGACGCATGGAACGCATCGTTCCGATCGGGGAGCATGCGTTGGCAGCACTGTTTGCTTACAAGGATGAAATCCCGGCGCGCTGGAGACCACTCGAACCAACGTCTGCTGTGTTGCTCAACCGATTCGGTGATCGAATCTCGGATCGATCGATTCGCAAGATCTTCGACCGTTACATCCACAAGGCGGGACTCGACTCCAAAACCAGCCCGCACACTCTGCGACATTCCTACGCCACTCATCTGCTCGACAGCGGAGCCAATCTCAGGGAAGTTCAGGAATTGCTGGGGCACAAGCATCTGGCCACCACCCAGGTCTACACCCACCTCAGTAGTGAAAGACTGTCGGAAACCTACCAGCAGTCTCATCCCCACAGTCGACTGCCGGAGAGTGATAAGACGCTCTAGCGGCCAGACCGGCTCGATTCGACCACTGATGTGCCATCGAGCGATTGCCGCCTCGTAGTGATGTGGCTATTCTTCCGACTCCGGTACCCGACAGTGGATCCCGGGCTGGCGTAGCTCAGCTGGTAGAGCACAGCTTTCGTAAAGCTGAGGTCACGGGTTCGACTCCCGTCGCCAGCTCCACGATATCTACAGGCCCCGCAAACATCCGTTTGTGGGGCTTTTTTCAGCCCAGAACCGTTCCTGACCCACGATCCCCAGCATCAGAAGGCAAAATACTGGTTCCTGGATGGGTGCCAGATCTCCACTCGCAACCCTATCCAACCGGGCATACAATCGAGGTAGCCTCGCCCCCGACATACAGAAGCCTGTTTCAGGAGAGAAACGTGCTACGTCTTTCTTTTCAAGAACAGGTTCCTTCTGGCGGGTTGAATCAGGGCTCTAACGTCACAATTTTCTATGCCCCGCATGACCTTGAAAGGGGACTCATGTCTCGCAATCAAATCAATGTCTCGCCAATCTTCCTGGCGCTGGCGACCTTCATCGTCTTCGCTTGCGCAACATCCATCAACGCCCAGTGCGATCCAGGTGGAGGCCTGGGTGGAACGGGTGCCGATGTCATCGTCGGCGAACTGACGGGAACCCAGAGTTATGGCAACGCCGGCGGCTACTATGCCTTCTCGGTCGGAACCACTTCCTGCAACATTGGCACCGAAGAACTGGATTGGATCGCCGGTAACAACAACCATCCGGTGATCGGACAGAACATGTTTCGGCTCAAAGATGGAACCTTCGAGCAGATCGGAATGAGCTGGCTCAAACATGGATTCACGGCGCTGCAGGGCAACGCCTGCGGTTGTGGATGCATTTCATCGGGTACCGGAACACGCCTCGGAGTCGGGTGCTCCGACCCCTACGGCGCATCCCTCAACGGCAGCCAGGGAAGCCTGGGTGCCCGTTCCGAGGTGATCGATCCGGCACACGGTGGATTCATCTATCCGCAGATCCTGGATCCGAGCAACTCCGATTTGACCTGGAGGCGTCTGCGCGTCCACGGCAACGATCTGAATCCGACCCTCAACAGTGGTGCCTCCTATTTCGTCGAGGGACACTATGTCACTCCCGACGATGCAGCCGATGGCAATCACCACAACAACACCAGTTACCGGAATATCTCGGTCTCGCCCAGTACCGGTAACCACGCCATCACCTTCACCGGTTCAACCCAGCGGCAACAGCCGGGCATCCAGGCGTGGCAAGACAACGATCCGAGTGTGACCCTCGTCGATATCTCTGACGGAGATGACGGACTTCTCATCCTCGGTTACAAGGTCACCCAGCAGACGGCAAATCTGTGGCAGTACGAGTACGCACTCTACAACATGGATTCAACTCGCTCGGTGCGTAGTTTCTCGCTTCCGTTACTGGGTGTTATCGCCAGCGATATCGGTTTTCACGATGTCGAATATCACAGCACCGAGGTCTATGACGGTACCGACTGGGCCACCTCGACCGCCGGCGGAGAAATTAGCTGGAGCACATCGACCATCGCCCAGAACCCCAACGCCAACGCATTGCACTGGGGAACGATGTACAACTTCCGCTTTGTCACCACATCTGGCCCCACCCCTGCCAACGCAACTCTCGGTATGTTCACGACAGGAGGTACCCTGCTGGTACCGACACTGGCACCGATGGTTGGCAACCTCGATTGCAACAACAACGGCATCCCGGATTCCCAAGAAATCGCCAATGGCGCATCTGATTGTGACGGCAATGGACTGCTCGATGAGTGCCAGGACGACTGCGATAACGATGGGGAAGCGGATGCCTGCGAACTGATCAACGGAGCACTGGACTGCGACGGTGATTTTGTTCCCGACACCTGCCAGATCGCCTCGGGCGCACCAGACTGTGATTTCGACGGAGTTCTCGACAGTTGCGAGATCAGTCAGGGAAGCGAGACGGACTGCGACCTCGACGGCACCATCGATAGCTGTCAGATCGCGGCCAATCCAGACACGGACTGCGACAACAATGGCGTACTCGATGCCTGTGAGGCGGCAGGGATCTTCTCCTTCGAAGACATCGTCAATCCACCGGCACCTATCGCCGACAACCTGCCTCCGGTGGTGCGGATCATCGAGGTCAATCAGGCGGGACTGATCGATGATGTCGATGTCACCTTGAACCTGACTCACACCTTCATCGGCGATCTCACCATCTCCTTGAGCAGCCCTTCCGGAGACAGCGTGTTGTTGCATGGTGAATCTGGTGGCAGCGCTGATGACATCAACACCGTCTACGACGACGACGGTGGAGCCGGCACTACGGCTCCGGCAGCACCCCTCTCTTCCCTCGATAATCAAAACGCTCTGGGCGACTGGACCCTCAGCATCATTGATAATCTCGGTGGAGATTCAGGAGAGTTGTTGAACTGGGGACTCGATATCGCCATCGCAGGCGCAGGCATCCCCGACTGCAACAACAACGGTATCCATGATGGTTGCGAAATCGCCTCTGCAGGTGATTGCAACAACAACGGCGTTCTCGATGAATGTGACATCTCATCGGGTACCAGCACCGACAATAACAACGATGGAATCCCTGACGAGTGCAGTGCCATCACCTTCGTCACCGGCGACACCAATGACGATGGCAGTCACGACATCAGTGATGTGGTGAATACCCTCGGTTACCTGTTCGGAGGCATCGCAACCAATTGCATTGCTGCCCATAACTGCAACGGTGATAACTCGGTCGATATCTCCGATCCGGTCTACCTCCTGCAGTATCTGTTCGATACCGGAGCAGACCCTGCCTCGCCGTTCCCGGCCTGTGGACCCGAAGGCGGCGGCGGACTGGGATGTGTTTCCTTCAGTAGTTGCCCCTGATGGAGTAGGCACGACGGACCCCTCCCGGTATTTCCGGAGGGGGTCCGTTGCTGCCTCGAGGTTAATAGGCACCGGAGGGGGTTGATCGATGTCAAGAACCTGCCAATTCACCGTACTCATCTTGTTGCTGTCGCTGCTCGTCCCTCGTTACGGAATCAGCCAGCTCTGCGAATCCTTCCCGGCCTGTCCGTAGCGGCCGAGGTCGAGACGATGGGAGTGGTCCCCGGTGCGACATCGGGGGACTGCTCGACCCTTGTGTCCGGTTCACCCCGGAGCAAATATGATCCGTGGCTGTAGCTCATCCAGTCTCGATTCTCTAGCCTTCAGGAGGTGTCATGAAGTCACTGAAACATCCTCTCTCAACTCTCGTCGCCACCAGCACGATGGTTGCCGTGCTGCGGACCTTGAAAAGATTCACCTTCCTTCGAGTTGTGCTACTCGCTGTGCCGCTGTTGTTCGTGCTCGGGACCAGCACACTGCCGCAGGAGGATTCCGATGCCAGGCCCGCGGTGGCCAACCCGAAGATCGAGGACTTCGCCTGGCTCGCCGGCGAGTGGCGCGGCGAGGGCTTCGGCGGAACTTGCGAGGAGATCTGGAGCCATCCTCTGGCCGGCACGATGGTGGGAACGTTCCGCCTGGTGCAGAACGCCGAGGTGGTCTTCTACGAGATCATGGTGATCGGTCCCGATGACGAGGGCTTTGCGCTCAAGGTGAAGCACTTCTCCAGGGAGTTCGTGTCCTGGGAGGACAAAGAGGGTGCCGTGCGTTTCGCCTACCAATCGGTCAAAAAAGACGACGCCCGCTTCTCTGGACTGACCTTGGCCCGCGATAATGACAAACTCGAGATCAAGGTGCGTATGGGCGGACGCGACGGCGCGACCCGCTGGGAGCCGATTCAACTGCAGCGCTACCGACCGACAAAGTCGAACAAATAGGCGATAACACACTTCTCGGGGATCAAGGGGGGTTTCTCGACCCTTGTATCGCGTCCAGGTCAGGGGAAAATAGTCGTTGGCTCTGGCATATCTATCGTCGCTCTCTCCAGCCCTTCAGGAGGTGTCATGAAGGTACTGAAGCATCTTCTCTGTGTAGTCGTCATCGCGCTGGTGAGCATGCCCGTGCAGGCCCAGAATCCGGGCATCCTGCTGAGCATCTCCAGCCCGCTCGACGATCATCATTACCTGTTGCTCGATGCCACTGACTGGACCGGGGCGGAAGCTCAGGCCAACGCCTGGGGAGGCAACCTGGTCGCTGTCGGCGATCAGGCCGAGATGGATTTCATCCACGACAACATGAGTGTCTTCGAGGGGACCAGCAGGCGCCTGTGGCTGGGGCTCAACGACATCGCCGTCGAGGGAGTCTTCGAGTGGTCCAACGGAGAGCCCGTGGTCTACACCGACTGGAACGCCGGCGAACCCAATAACGCGGGCAACGAAGACATGACCCACACCCTGGAGGCTTCCCCCTACCTGTGGAACGACATCAGTGAAGCAACCAACCCCGTTGCCACCTACGGTGTCGTCGAACTGGAATCTTGTGGTATTGAACCACCCGATGCGATCGTCTCGTCATCGGTGGGTGGAGACCTCGTCCTGGAGTTCACCAATAATGGCCCCTACACCGACACCTTCGAGATCTGGAAAGAGGGATCCTTCTACCAGAGCATCGCCGATCCTGCCGCTACCAGCTGGACCGACCCCGATGTGTGCCAGGGTCTCTACGAGTACATCATCGTCGTCTCCGATGGGGCTTGTTTCGCCTTCACGGACACGTTCCAGGTCTCCCATGGATTCGACATCTACCCCAGTAGCGATCCGACGCTTCCCATCCCCAACAACGACCCCATCGGGATCACTTCGGTCATCAATGTCACAGACACCTACATCATCCAGGATGTCGATGTGGAGGTCCACATCTTCCATACCTGGACCCGGGAGGTGGCGATCGACATCTCTCATCCGGCCGCCATCAGCATCACCCTCAAGGATTATATTCCTGGCTCCCCCAGTGATGTGAACCATATCCACACCATCTTCGATGATCAGGGGATCCCCTTCGACGAGAATCAGATCCCGCTCGACATTCACATGCAACCGCAGGGACCGGGCACCCTGGGTGACTTCGCAGGCCTCCCCATCGACGGGGACTGGCGCCTTACGGTCACCGATAACGATGGAGCCGAGTTCGGAGATCTGCTGGGGTGGTCTTTGCATCACCGCGATGGTCCTCCGTGCCAGATCACACCTCCCATCGCGTTCGGTTCCTCGAGTATCGGTCCCGAGATCACCCTGACCTGGGACCTCAACGGCAACCTCTACACCAGCATCGATGTGCTGAGAAACGGCCAACTGGCAGAGACCATCGATGGAGGTGACCAGCAGTGGAGCGAGGTGGTCCAGTCAGGCCCCTCCTACTACACCTACCAGTTACGATGCTGGGACAACGCGATCACCCCCTGCTGCGTCGTCGACAGCGATATGATCGGCGCGCTGGTCAACGCCGTCGATGTGGTGTGGGCCGCCGAGGGTAGCGGAGGCGACATCGATTCCGCCACCGCCATCGCCGATGCGCTGGTGCTCAATGGATTCACTCCTGCGGTGATGCCGGAGATCATCTCCTGTGATTGCTTGCTGACATCGCCGGAGTTGCAGCGGGTGTGGGTCGCTGCCGGGACCTACCCTGATTACCACTGCTTCACCACCGCCGAGGGACAGTTGCTGGCCGATTTGATCGCAAACGGCATCGATGTCTATGTCGAGGGTGGAGATATATGGGGGTACTGCGGACAGACCCCGTTTGCCGCCTGGGATGGGATCGGAGACGGGATCGTCGACGGCGATGATTCGTTGCTCGATTTGATCGGACTGTCCTTCGATGCCCTCGATCTGACCGGAATGGACGCGGCTTACAACCATGATCAGGCCGGCAGTGAGTGGACCGATCGACTGATTCCTGCAGACCCGCTGACACCGGATCAGGCCGGAATCATCAGCGGTGCCATCTGGCAGCAATCGGGACTCGGCTACAACACCGGGAACTTTTACGCCACCGACGATCCCTACGGTGAGGTGATCGCACAGTCGTGGGAATTCGGCGGTTACAGCGGCGAGCAGGTGATCCTGATGGGACTCTACCTCGAAGCTCTCGGAGCCAGCACAGGTCCGCCACAGGAAATTTTCCGGCGCGGTGACGTCAATGGAGACGGTGGCGTGAACATCGCCGACGCAGTGCGCTTGCTCAACAGCCTGTTCGTGCCCGGATCTCCCCAACCGGAGTGCTATGATAGTGCCGATATCAACGATGACGGCAGCGTCAACGTCGCCGATGCGGTGTTCCTGCTCAGTGCCCTGTTCGTGGGTGGATCGGCCACTCCACCTCCTCCAGGAGTTTTCGATTGCGGACCCGATCCGACCGACGACACTTTCGACTGTGCCGAGTACCTGGCCTGTCCCTAGAGAGAGGGTGCACGATGAAGCAGTTCTGGACACTCACGACTGCACTATCCGCGTCACTTCTGGTGGCGATGCTGTGCCTCGGGAGCGCTGCACTGCCCGGACAGGTCGTTTTGCACACCGATGATCAGGCTTCCTCCGGAAGCAACACCGCTCACAACATGGTGCGCGATGCCGACGGCAATCTGTACGTGCTGTCGCTGGAGCGTACGGTTCTCGATGAGACGCCCCTGATCGTACAGATATCGACCGATGGAGGCGCTTCGTGGACCACCCTTCCCCAGAACCTCAACGATGCCGACAGCGGCCTCATCGGCCCCGATCCCGCCAGTCAATGCTCGATGGCCATCGACGATCAGGGCATCCTGCACGTTCTCTGGGGTCGCTATACCTATCCGTCCTACTTCCGCCAGTTCTATCGCCGCTATGATCCGGTCACCGGATTTCGTTCTGATATCGTCGAGATCAGTGTTCTGACCGGAGCACCGCTCAACTCACGCACCTCGGCGATGGACATCCTCATCGATGGCGACAACACGGTGTGGATCACCGGCCATCATCCCAATAGCTGGGTCGATCACCTGTTGCGCAGTGATCAACCCTACGCAGCAGACGATGCCTTCACCGATCTCGGCGCCATCAGTCCCTCTGGCAGCGCCCAGAATACGAGACTGGCCGTCGACACCGGCGGCCGCATTCACTGCACCTTCTACCGCAACATCGGAGAGGGGCAGTACGAGCACCGGATCTACGATCCGGTCGGCGCCTGGCAACCGGACTCGTTCGTACTCGGGAACACCGACGGTACCAATGACTACTTCGGCTGGATCTCCAGCGATGCGCTCGGGTCGGTTCACTGCGCTTACGTCGTCGATGCCAACAACTCGTCACCGCTGTGGAGCTTTCGCTACCGGAGGTGGGGCTGGTTCAACGGCTGGACTGACGAGATCGTCCTGTTCGAGGCCACCAGCGATCAGTTCACCAACATCGCCAATTACAAGATCTTCAACATCGGTTGTGACGAGACCACCGGCAAAGTGTATGCCGTCTATCGGGATCTTTCCTCCGCAGGGGAATTGGTACTGGTAGAGAAAACCACCTCAACTCCCTGGATCCTTACCCAGGAATTACAGCCCCCGGATCTAGGTGAGCACAAATACGTTTACCCAACCATACGTGGCACCCTGTATCCCGAGTTCAATCGCACCACCCACGGCATCGATATCACCTACCAGTGGCGTGAGTTCCCCGGGGTTCCCCCCTACTCGCTCATCTATCAGGATGGGTCCGGGGGTTCGGTGATTCGCTTGGTCCGTGGAGATACCAACGAGGACGGAAGTTACAACGTTGCCGACATCATCTTCGGTCTCAACGCCCTGTTCGTCCCCGGTGGCGTGACCCCGAACTGCATCGAGAGTTGTGATATCAATGACGATGGCAGTTTCAATATCGCTGACATGGTGTACGGGTTGAACTCTCTGTTCGTGCCCGGATCACCGCCACCGGATGCACCGTATCCGGGTTGTGGACCCGATCCGCTGGCAGGAACCCTCGATTGCCCCGCCACCAGCCCCGCCTGCCCCTGAGCGATTGCTAGTCGTCGGTATGCACACGCAGCGCTCTCTTGAGCGCTGCAACGTCCTTGAAATCATCCCAGTAGCGAAACAACACCTTGTCGTCGGGATCGATGATGACCAGATCGCCGGGCCAAGCGGCTCCGTACTTCTTGGCGATCTCCAGTTGACTGCGTCCATCGATCTTGACCCGGATGAAACCATCGACCAGTTTTTTGATCTCTTCATCCTCGGACAGTAATTTGTGAATCCTCTGCGACTGGGTACATCCCTCTGCTTCGACGAAGAGCAGACGATTGCCCCAGGTCCACTGCGATTCATCGAGTCCCTTGTCGAACTCGAGCCAGTGGATCGGCGGCGGAGGTGGCTCGACTCCCGCCCTTCTCAATAAATCGTCGAGCCATTGACGGTTGGAGCCCGGGTCTGATCGATCCCTCGGCAGGATCCCCTGCCACAGCACCTTGCCCTGCGAATCGAGAAAAAATGCCGACGGGTAGGTGAGCACGCCGTGGCGCGTCTGATTGCCATTGCCATCGGCCAGCAGCGGGAAGGTGACCTTGTTCTTGCGGATGAAACTCTTCGCCTTATCTGGAGCTGCAGCGGTGTATGAGAAAACGGTGATGATCGAAAGAACTTCTGGACCCAGTTCTTTATGCCACCTGACCAGGCTCGGCAATACGGGGACGCACGACTCTCAGCCAGGGATCGTATAGACGACCAGCACCGGTTTGCCTCGCAGATCAGCCAGTCGGAGGCTCTGCTCGCTGTTGAACCAGCGGCCGCCCTCCTCGACGACTAACTCCGGCAACTCCTTTCCAAGGTGGGAAACGCGAAAAGTCTCGCGTTCTTGCTCCTGAGCAGATAGCTGCTCCGGAATCAGTGTCGAGGAGAGGGAAAGGGCGACCACCAGTATCCATGAAGTTGGCATGATCAACTGATCCCTCCTTGCCCATCGGACGAATCCTACTGGCAGGATGTTCCTGGAATCGACAAAAAAAGCGGCCCCGGGTTTCCCCGAGGCCGCTCCTCACTCGTTTCCGAAACGTGTTAGAAACTGTTCTGGACCTCGTGTTGCTCCTTGGCGACCTCGCCAGCGCCCTTAGACAGCGCATTTTTTCCGAAACGCTTGTTGAGGTTGAAGAACACCAGAGCCAGCGGAATCGCCAGTGCAGCGACCCAGCGGAATGCCATCTTGCCGCCGTAAGCGGCAGCCGTCATTCCCTCGACCGGGGCTGCATCGAACTGGGCGATGTAGTACTCCTGGATCGCTCCGATGGCCGGTGCCGCAGCGTAGCCGACGACCAGCATCCCCGCTCCACCCATCAGGCACAGTCCCATGGCACCGCTGTTGGGAATCCGTTCCGAAACGAAGCCGAGCATCGTCGGCCAGAAGAAGCAGATCCCGCCGTAGAAGACGGTCGCGGTCAAGAAGATGGAACCCAAGTTCTCGGCGTAAGTCATGGCAAACAGCCCGATCCCACCGAGAACGGCGGACCCGAACAGCAATCCGGTCGGCGAGAAACGATGAACAAACCCGCCAGCAAAGTAACGCAGGACCGCCATCAAACCACTTCCGTAAACCAGCACCAGGATACCGGCACCAGCCTGAGTGGTTCCTTCTCCCATTTCCTGGAACACGGGAGTCATGATCCCGTCCATCCAGCGTCCAGGACCCAGTTCGAGAGTCGCCGTAAGCCCCATGCAGCACAGCATCAGGATGAACAGCGGCGAAGTGACGGAAGCCGTTACCTCTTCATCGGGAACCCGCGACTGGACCCGTTCGGTCTGCGGGATTTCCTGTCCCAGGAACATGTAGCCGTAGATCAACGTTGGAATCAGCACGATACCCAACTTGGCCTGCATAACGGAGAGACCAAACAGACTCCACTCGGCGCCGGTTGCTGCAACGCCCGCAGCTGCATTGCTGACCCAGAAGCCAAACAGTGCCCCGACGATGATTCCCACCGGCCAGAAGACATGGAACCGGTTCAACCGGGTGGTCTTGTTATCGGAGTACATCGTCGCTATCAGTGGATTACAACCGGCCTCGACGCAGCCGTTACCCAGCGCGATGATGGTTGCTCCCGCCATCAACTGGGTAAAACCGGTGGCGTACATCATCAGGACGACTCCCAGGATGTGGCAAACGAACGCCAACTTGATCGAGACCGCGATACCGAACTTCTCGATAAAAAATCCCAGCAGGATGATGGCGATGGCAAAACCACCAAGCGAGGCGCCGCCGACCCAGCCGGCTTGCACCTTGGTGAGTCCGAACATCGTCTGGAAATCACCCATCGACGAGGTGATCACCCCGAAGGCGATCGAGGTCGCAATCAGTGCAACGCAACTGGCCCAGAAAAGACGCTCCCTGCGCCCCTCATCAAGTACTTGAGTCATCTATGTCCCCCTGTTCCTGGTGGTATGGTGCGACCGAGAGCCTACCGGCCGCGGCGATAGTGGGACAAAGTCTGGACGATGTGTCAATCGGGCAGTTGATCTTCAGGGCGAAAAATAACAAATAAATTGTTTTCGTTATCGGTTTTGTAAATACTTACAATCCGTGCGAGACGGGAAATGTTGCTGGCGAGGGATCCCTGGCCCACCCAATCGAGATCTTCATCTCTATCTATTTCCGCCTCAGATCTGACAGAAGACGGCTCCAGGCGGCTTTCTCGGCCTTGCGGGTGTGATCAGCCCCGAGTTTCCTCGATCGCTTCTCCAGCCCCTCACGGAACCTTGCGTCGCGACAGAAGCGCAGAATCCGTTGTGCCAGGCCAGAGGCATCTCCACAGCCAAAAAGACCCGGGTGGTGATCTCCCAGCAGGCCCCGATTCCCGGCAGCATCGCTGGCCAGGATGGGAATTCCCGCCACCAGCGCCTCACTGATCACGTTGGCTCCTCCCTCCTGCAGAGCAGGATGAAGCAGCAGATGGGAACTGGCGAGATAACGGCGCACCCGCGCTGGCTCGACGATGCCGAGCCAGCGCCAGCGAGGTTCGCTGCGGGCGGCACTCTCGGCTCGCCGTTGCCAACTTGCATCGAGAGCCCCCCCCAGATGGATCACCTCGATCCCGCGCCCATCCGGCAGCCGCTGCGGCAAATGCCCCAGCGCCCGCACCGGCAACAACGGATCCTTGACGCTTCTGAGGTAACCGATCACGAGCAGGCGCAAAATCGAACGCACAGGCTTACGGCCACCCGGCAGCGGCAAGGCAGACTGTGGGATGAAATGAATTCTGCCGCGCATTCTGCCGACCAGATCGTCGGGCAAGTAGCGCCTCGCATGGCGATGCAAGATCACCAGTTGATCCGCCACCTCCAGGCTCTCGAGGACTCGCCTGGCGGGAGCACCTCCTGCCGGAAGTTGCTCGTGCAGATCGGTGCCACTGAGTACCACCACTACCGGGGCGCTCTGGTCTCGGCGTTTCCACTGCCGAATCGCTCGATGGCTATGGCCTGCATGAAGAGCAATCAATAGATCCCCGGTGGGTAGTTCACCGGTGCTTGCATCTCTCACCCGATGGACAATGACTCGTTGGCGCAGTTTTCGCAATATTGCCGACCAGCGCCTCACCGTCGAGTGATTTCCCGCCTGAAGACCATGTGGACTTGGATCGGTGAGTACGAGCCTCACCTAGACGCTTGCCGGCCGCGTATCGACTGAAGTTCCAGCCCCGGAGGCGATCCCGCGGACACTGTCGTCGATGAACGAGGAGATCTCTCGCACCTCGGCGACCTGACTCTGGCCCAGCAGCGCACTTGCCTCGGGAATGGTGTGCCCGCTTCGAAACAAAACCCGGTGGGCATCCTGGAGGCTACGGCGTAGATCAGCCTCGAAGCCGGCACGTCTGAGACCGACGATGTTGACTGCCCGGATCGTCGCCCTGTCTCCGGTCGATAGCATGAACGGCGGCACATCCTGAACCGCAACCGCCGCCCCACCGAGCATCACCAACCGTCCGACCCGACAGAACTGGTGCACCAGTGCGTTGGCTGAAAGAAAAGCGCCGGCTCCGATGTGAACGTGACCGGCCAGGGAGCAGTGATTGGCCATCACGACTCCATCGCCGACGTGGCAGTCGTGGGCCACATGGGCCCCGACCATCAACAGGCAATCGTCTCCAACTCGGGTCTCGCTACCAGGTTTTGAAGCTCGATGTACCGAGACGTACTCTCTGAGTACCGACCGCTCTCCGATCACCACCCGGCTCGCTTCTTTGGCCCAGGTCACATCCTGCGGATCGTGTCCCACCACCGCATGCATATGGACCTCGGAATCGCAACCGATCTGTGTGCCAGGCCCGATATATGCATGGCCATGGACCTTGCAACCGGACTGGAGGACCGCACCCGCCTCGATGATGGCGAAGGGACCGACCGTCACATCCGGGGCCAGTTCGGCCTCGGCGTGAATCACGGCAGTCTTGTGGATCGGCATCACTTTTCCTCCTGCGGTATTGCCCGGAATGAGTAGGTTACATCGACGTTGCTGCGAGGAAAGGAACCGATCAGCGATCGATCGGAGCAGGAGCCTTGGTCTCGCGCTGCTCGACCTTTTCTCTCAGGTTCTGAGGAATCTGCTGGAAATCCTCCCACAGCCACGTCCACCCGGTACGGACTCGATGCAGGTATTCATCACTCGAGAGAGGATCGAGGCCACTGTCGCGATCGAGGA
Source organism: Planctomycetes bacterium UBA1146 (assembly GCA_002311345.1). Lineage (GTDB taxonomy): Bacteria > Planctomycetota > UBA8108 > UBA1146 > UBA1146 > UBA1146. The sequence continues at coordinate 306,051 of DCAA01000002.1, forward strand.
TATCACCCAGGGTCAGATCGGCGATGTGATAGACCTTCAGTTCATCCTCTTGGAGATCAGAAAATCCTGGATAGGACCCCTCGAGACTGACCGCTCGCTCGTCGCGCAGTGCCTCGAGCAGATGCGGCACCGCCCGGGCACCGATCTGGGCGATGTCGTCCTGGATCTGATTGTAGAAGCGTCCATCGAGAGAGTCGGTCAGGGCATCGAGCAATCCCCGCACTTCCGGATCCCCGAGGACTTTGCCGCGCAGCAGATTCTCGGCAATGATGGTGGCGGATCTCCTGCGTATATCGCGCTGCGCCAGTTCCATCTGGGTACGACCATTCATCAGAGGCTCGGGAAAGGATAGATCCTGAACCACTTCCCCCCCTGAAGAACGGGAGATCAGATGCCCGTCGAACTTGCCGTGATACTGGTGTTCCAGATGCTGTGATTGATCCTGAAAATCGAACGTCAGATCCTGGAAGTAATCACACTCCAGGGTGCCTTCGATGATGTAGTCCGCCTCTTCGCGAGATACCAGTTTGAAGCCATGCAGGCTGAGAGATCGTTCGAGCAGTAGTTTGGCAATATTGGTGTCGGTGGGCGCCCCGTCGAGAATCTCTTCGATCTGAACGTGAGCGGTTCCTCGCATCAGCGCCTCGACCTGCTGCACCTCCGGCTGTGGCTCACTCTGGCAAGCGGACACAACGACCAGCCAGCTCAGCAGCAGCACAGGAATACCCCGGCGCACAAGTAGCACACCCGATTTGTTTCTTTTCATTCTCATCTCCCTGTCGCACGTGCTGGAACTGTCTTCGAGTAGCGGTCAAACTACCACCGGAGTTCGCCGGGCAGGAAGCGCACTCTCCTGGATGACGCCAGTAACCCAGGGATTCCCGCTCCGAATAGCTACGAATCATCTTCGGGGTCAAGATACACGGTACGGAGGCGGATGACTCGCGCAAGAATTCCCTTTCTGAAGGCTCAGGGTGCCGGAAATGATTTTGTGGTGCTCGATGAGGGTCTGACACCTGTCCCCACCGATCTATCTTCCATGGCACCGATCTGGTGCTGCCGACGTACGGGTATCGGGGCCGATGGCATCCTGGTGATCCGGCGAGGAGGATCGCTACCTGCGATGGAATGCTGGAATGCCGATGGCAGTCGTGCCGAAGCCTGCGGCAATGGACTGCGCATCGTGGCACTCATCCTGTCCGGGGAAAAGGTCAGCGAGGTGTCGATCGAAACCGATGCCGGTGTAGTCAGGGTCCAGCAACGTCGGCGAGACGATGGAGAGTTCATCGCAGAAGCTTCGCTCGGGATTCCGCTTCTCGAAGAGCCCATCACGGTCTCGATAGGGCACACAACGCTTCAGGCCATCCCGGTCAACATGGGAAATCCGCACCTGGTGGTCGCCATCGATCCGGAAGGCACACCGGACCCGGTGCAGTGCTACGGCCCGACCGTCGAACTCGCCATTGCCCAGCGCGCCAACGTCGGGTTCGTACGTATCGACGCACCGAATCGGTTGGTCCTGAGGGTCTGGGAACGAGGCTGCGGAGAAACCCTGGCGTGTGGCACGGGAGCCGCGGCGGCGGTGGCAGCGCTGCATCCGAGCGGAGCCATCGCCGATGAGGTCGAGGTGCAGATGCGCGGTGGGGTCCTTCAAGTACGCCTCGACCAGAACGGGGGCGTTCATGTCGAGGGTCCGGCGAAAGTGTGCTTCGAAGGGGAAATGCTGGTCGATCAGGAGCATCTGAGACCGGTACAGATGGACATCCTGCCGATCGAGTCACCGAAGAGCCGCTAGACGATCTCGACTCCCTGGCCCGCCACGATCTCGCCGATGATCCGCGCCTCTTCACCCGATTTCTCCAGCACCGCCACCGCATCGGCGGCCTGCTCGGCCGCGGTCACGATGACCATGCCGATCCCCTGGTTGAAGACCCGATCCATCTCTGGCTGAGCGACCTGGGCGCGCTGCTCGATGAGGGAAAAGATCGCCGGTCGTTGCCAATCATCACGAACCAGTCGCGCAGTCATTCCTTCGGGAAGCACCCTCGGAATGTTTTCGATGAGACCCCCACCAGTGATGTGCGAGACCGCGTGGACTCCTGAACCGAGTTGCTCGATGAGTGCCAGCACCGGTTGCACATAGATGCGTGTCGGTTCCAGCAGCACCTCGCCGAGTGTCGCGCCGAGACCGCCTGGATCTTCATCGAGAGGCAGTGCATCCGATCCTTCGAGAAGCGCCTTGCGCACCAGCGAAAAACCGTTGGAGTGGACACCACTCGATGAGATTCCGATGACCGCATCCCCCACCGAGACACGAGCGCCATCGATGATTGCATCTCGCTCGACCACTCCGACCGAGAAACCGGCCAGATCCAGTTCTCCGCCGTCATAGAATCCTGGCATCTCGGCGGTCTCGCCACCGAGCAGGGCGCAACCCGATCGACGACAACCCTCGGCGATACCTGCCACCACCTCTGCGATGATCTCGGGAGAGATTTTGCCGGTTGCAACATAGTCGAGGAAGAAGAGCGGACGGGCACCTGAAACCACCAGGTCGTTGACGCACATCGCCACCAGATCGATGCCGACGGTTTCATAGACACCGCAACTGAAGGCGACCTTCAACTTGGTACCGACTCCATCGGTGGCACCGACGAGGATCGGATCACGAAGTTGCTTGCCAAACAGGGAACCATCCCCATCCAGCAACCGGAAGAAACCCCCGAAGGCTCCGTGCGATCGACTCAGAACTCGTTCGTCCTGAGTCGAGAGCACCGCTTCGCGTATTCGCTGTACCACGGCGTTGCCCGCATCGATGTCGACTCCGGAATCCCGGTAGGTCAATCCCCTCGTCGTGGGTTCGACCGGCGTCTCATCCACCATGAGCGGCTTCCTCTCTCTGAACTTCCCATAACCACTTCTCATCCAGGTCGAAGCGTCTCAGACGACGCCGACTTCGACGCGCCCGCGATTCATCACCGAGACTGCGCGATACCTGCCAATCGAGAAACAACAGATCAATATCACGATCATCTTTCACCAGGCCACTGTCGAGAGCGGTTCGTGCCCGCCGCATCCGTCCACGTAGATAACAGCGCTGAGCATCATCGAGTGCCCGTTCCACCTGAATGCGAACCCATCGACGATGGCTCGGGGAGGTCAGACGGTGAGTCCAGGCCACGCTGATGAAGGTACAAACACCACCGAGTGCCGCGCCCAGCAACTGGGTCTGGGCTCGATCCGGTCCAGCCCACACCGTGGTGCCGGCCATCAACAGTACCCAACCGGTCCCCCCCAGCAGCAGCAACGCGAGCCCCCGCTGGACCCGCCCCAGCAAGATCGGCCCCATTCCCGGGATCACAGATGAGATCATTAAAAAGAAACGCAACGCCATCTCCTGGTTCGAGTTCTCCTGCAGTGTATCCCTCCAGGCGGCACGGGGGGAGCAGAAGGGATCCCCTTGTGTGGAACTGGAGGAGCGAGCAACCTGTCGTCATGGAACCAGACACCACCCCGGCCCCTGACTCTGGCACTCTTCGCACCCTCGATGCGGCATTCAATCGGCTCGTGGAGGCACTGCGGGTGGTCGAAGATCAGTACCGGTTCCGCCATGATCGAGTGGTCATCTGTGGGCGCTGGCAACTATTGCGCCGCCATGTGGGTCAGTTGCGCTGCCAGGTGGAGGACTCGGTCGGACTGCTGGCGGCGCACCGAGATGTGATGGGGGATCGATCACGCCTCGCCTCCGGCGGTGGCCCACATACTCACCGGGGAGCTCTGATCGCCGCCAACGTCTCCAGGGCACGCGAAGCAAGCCGTTCGGTCGAGGAGATGATGCGGCTCATTTTGCCCCACCTGAGCGAGGAAGCTCAGGAAATCCGCCACCGCATCTATGAACTGGAATCCATCTCGTGTGCATTGACGCTGCGGGGATCACGCCTGGATGATCGTGATCTATATGTGCTGGTCACCGAGCATCTGTGCCACGGAGACATCCTCGAGACCACCATAGCGGCCATCGAAGGTGGCGCCCGCATGATTCAACTGCGAGAAAAGACCCTACCGGCATCGTGCGTACTCGAAAGAGCACGCCAACTTCGTGACATCACCGAGCAGCGTGAGGCTCTTCTCATCATCAACGATTCTGTAGAGATTGCCTACCTCAGCGGTGCCGATGGGGTCCACCTGGGCCAGGATGACATCGCTCCACACGAAGCTCGTCGAATCCTCGGAGGAGATGCCATCATCGGCCTCTCGACTCACGGCCCCGATCAGGCCGCCCGAGCCGCTGCAGCAGGTGCAGACTACATCGGTGTCGGTCCCATCTTCGAGACCGCCACCAAGCAACACCGAGGGGCCGTCGGAACTGAATACATCCAGCAGGCAAGCGAGGTTTGCGAACTACCGGGATATGCCATCGGCCATGTCGACTCTGACACGATCGACGAGGTGCTGGCTGCTGGAGCGACCAGGATCGCCGTCTGTACCGGCATCATCGCGCGTCCGGATCCGGAAACTGCGGCGCGTCTGCTGTGCGAGAAACTGACGCACCAGCGATCCCAGGAGTTACTTCGATGACAGCGTCGACCGATGAACCTGCCCGACCTTCCCTGCTCAGAAGACTCTACGATCTCATCCTGGCGGAAGCGGAAACGAGACGAGGTCCAGCCGTACTCGCGGGGGTGGCCTTCACCGAATCGAGTTTCTTTCCGATCCCCCCCGATCCGCTGCTGATCGCACTGGGAATCGGCGCTCCCCGCCGAGCCATCCCGCTAGCGCTGTTGACCACCGCCATGTCGGTCCTCGGAGCGATACTCGGATACGCCATCGGAGCGTGGATGATGGAGGCGATCGGAGCCTCGATCATCTCCTTCTTCGGCGCCGAGCAGCGTTTCGAGCAGTTGGTGGAGCAATTCCGAGGGGTCGGATTCCTCGCCATCCTCACCGCCGCCTTCACTCCCATCCCCTACAAGATCTTCACCATCGCGGCAGGCTCTGCGGCGATACCGCTGTTCGATTTCATCATCGCGAGCATCATCGGCAGGGGTGCCCGCTTCCTCGCCATAGGGATCCTGATCCGCCTCTACGGGGCGGAGATCGAGCAGTTCATCGACCGGTGGTTCGGAGTTCTGAGCGTACTGGCGTTGATTCTCGCGCTGCTCGGATTTCTCGCCATCAGTGGATTGTGAGCAATACAGGATCAGCGCTGCAACGCTCGGCGTAATTGATCCAGCAGCGCAGCTTCGATGGCGCCGTCGTCGACCGGTACTTCGATCTGCAGAGGAGCCCCGACCTGTGCCCGAGCTTGTGCTTCTGTACGCCAGGCTTCGGCGTTCTCCTCGGTGACGATGGCTCGTAACCCCGGCCCCGGATGTTCATCACCGGATTCGGGGGGATCGGGGAGACCTTCCATGCCGAACCAACCGGGAGGTCCATCCAGCGCCACCAGGGCCAGCGGCCAGTCACTGTCTCCGATGGCCACCGAGACGACCGCTTCGGCTCCGCTGCCACTACCGGCGAGAACCACCTGATCGGCGGCCACATTCCGCTGCACCAGCAACACCTTGCGCAGCCGCTCGAGTCCAAAGGAGAGCATCGCGAGATCCTCGTCACGATGGTCGGGAGCCACCCACAGACCACCGCTACCGGCCGAGTACATCGGCTCCACCACCACGATGCACGGCCTCTCTCCCAGCGCCTCACGCAGCCTCTCCAGTTCCTCAGCAGGAACGCTCTCATCATCGGGCAACCAGACCAGCAGTGGAGCCGGACCGGCACTGCGAAGGGGAGCATCGATGAGATAGCGCAATGTCCTCGGCAGGTAGATCGCCAGACTTCCTGACTTCTGACCCCTCGAGACCGGCTCGGTCATGACGATCCAGTCGGCGCGGGGATCTCCTGCATCGACGGTCGCCGCTTGCACATCGAAGGAGGGAACGATGTGAACCGTTGCCAGATCCGTAGAGGGACGTCTCAGCAATACCTGACGAGCAGCACCATCATGTTCGAGACTGTGGAATCCTCCATTGATGTGGATCACTACCGAATCCGGAAAGTTACCGAGAGCCCGCACTACAGATTCACCCATCGTGTTGTCCCACAGGCTCTGCACCTTTTCGAGCCGATCTTCAACCGTTGCTGCCGCTGTCACGTGACCGTGACCACGCACCGTACGGTCATAGCGCTGCCAGTAACGCTCTGTATTGGCAAGCAACTGGGATGCGATGGTCTCTCTTGTCGTTTCATCGAGTGCCGAAAGTCCTCCACCGAAGGCCACCTTGCGCCAGACGGAAGCGGGAACATTGGCAGCGATCACCGGAACACCCTGCTGCTTCGCCCAGTCCAGGATGGGGCGATAGCCGGTCTCGTAGTTGTTCCAGGGATTCGATTGCTCCAGAAATTCATCTTCTTCGATGGCTCCGGACAGATAATCATCTACCACCGACTGTCGATCTCTTCCGAACATCTCCATCGAGATCACGACATCTCGTCCGGCACGGTGGATTCCCTCCACAACTGCGAGTTCGAGCCGGTGAGTGACATCATCGAGATGCGTTTCGCCGAGAAAGACCACTTCCCTGGTTGCCAGATCCGCGATCATCTGCTCAAGGCTTGCACGTTTGCCCTGGTCTGCGCAGTGAACGCGGACGTGACGGTCGAGCGGATGCGCGCGCTGGTCCTCGTGCATTCCGGACAGCCCACTGCAGCCGAACAGTGGTGTCAGCACCAGAGTCGAAAAACACAGCATCTGAAGTCTCTTCATCGACACCACTCCTCGATCCAGGCTGCCGCCTCCTGTAGATCCTCGAGGACGGCATCAGCCTCGATTCCGTCAGCCAGAGGTGCTTCTCCTCTGCCGGTTCGAACCCGAATCCGGGTCATCCCCAGCGACTGTGCCGCCTCGATGTCGCAGGGCGAATCTCCCACCATCACCGACCGATCGAGATCGATCCCATGTTGCTCTGCAGCTCTGAGGAACATCCCCGAAGCGGGTTTCCGACAGTTGCAACCTGCATCCGGCAGATGGGGACAGTGTTCTACCGAAGCGATGGGAGCACCCCAGCAACTGCAATCAGCCACCAGTTGCCGATGAATCGACTGCACCGCCTGCTCGGTGATCCAGCCCCTATCGATGGCGGACTGATTGGTGACCACGACGATGGGGTGACCGAGCCTCCCGAGACGCTCCATCGCTGCCGGTGTGAAATCGTAGTAGCGGAACTGCTCACTGCTGAGAACCGATTCCTGACGGAAGTGGTTGAGGACTCCATCCCGATCAAGGAAGAGGCCCGGTACGCCGCTCAAGATCCCGCTCGCCCCGTCGCACGCTCGGCCAGAATGTTTCTGACGGCAACCCGGAACCCGTGGATGATCATATGGACCATCACCATGTGAGCATCCTGAGCAGATTGCATCTCGTCGACTTCGACATGGAGAGAAATATCCACCAGTTCCCGGAGTCTGCCGCCGTTGAATCCCGTCATCGCAGCGGTCAAGCAGCCGATCTCCCGAGCACGCTCGATGGCCGCAACCAGATTGGATGAGTTGCCGGAGCCACTCAACGTCAGCACCAGATCGCCAGCACGAGCCCACTGCTGTACCTGCTGGGTGAAGATTGCATCAAAGTCGATGTCATTGCCCAGAGCCGTGATGATGGAGGGACTTTCGTTGAGACTGAGTATCCTGAGGCGCTTTGATTCCGAGAAGGGAATGGCGTAGGTCGCCAGATCTTCCGCAAGATGAGTTGAGGTGGCGGCACTACCTCCGTTGCCAAAGACGATCACCTGACGGTCCTCGTGCCAGGCCTCGATCACCTTGGAGGTGAAGAGAGCCACCGATTCGACCTCGATCTTCCCCAGAGCCTGCTGGCTGCAGTCGAGGTAACCGTTCAGTTCAGATCCCAACGAATCCAGATCGAACCCGCCGGGGCTAGAATCACTGGCTGACAAGGCTCCTCCAGACCCCTGGAGGATACATCCTGGAAACCTTCGCAACAGCCCGACAAAACAGCAAGGTGCCCAACTTCCGCAACTACTCCCACTTCAGATCCGGGATAGGATCTCCCATGACCCCGGAGAGCCAGGGAAAAGGGATTTACTGTCGCTCAGCCTCTCCACAACCG
>DCAA01000002.1:314229-341936 GCA_002311345.1 Planctomycetes bacterium UBA1146
CCATCATCGGAGGATCCTGACACGGCTGGAACGGAGTCGAAATTACGGGTGCCAATTGCGCAGGGTCGGTGAGAAAGAGGAAAAAAGAGACCCAACCCAGAAGGGGGAAATTAGGGGAATGTTCCGGGCCGGGTCTTCAGGAACTTGTCAGGACTCGAAAACAGGAAGAAACGGAGCACCAGATCGATATCCGCGCCGTGCGCGAGGCATCCAGGTCCGCAGGGACGAAAAATAAATTCCGGTCTCGGAACCAAGTCATCCCCTGAATCCTGTGTTACGAGATTCAAGAGTGGATTGTCCACAGGTAGTCCACGTTCGTCCAGTGCAAAAATTCACTTCTGAGAGAGATTTTTTTGCCCCATTGCCGCGGAGTCAGACCAGCCCTATCCTGCGCAATACCCCGTTTGATAGGCCCTTAGGAGATCTTCTGAGGTGCTGAGGTGGTTCGTCACCGCCAGGAGGGATCTGTTTGCCCATTTCCGAAGGTGTCCGTGAATCCCTCTCTCGCTCCTCTTGGATCAGGAAGATGTTCGAGGAGGGGAACCGTCTTAAGGCCATCCACGGCAAGAATGAGGTTTTCGATTTCACGCTCGGCAATCCCCACCTCCCTCCTCCCCCTCAGTTCGTCGAGAAACTGCGTGATCTGGTCAATGGATCCCAGGAAGGAATCCACCGGTACATGCCCAATGCCGGCTGGCCCGAAGTCCGTGAAAAGATCGCCGTACATCTGACTGATCGAACCGATATGCAGTGGACCGGATCTCACATCGTAATGACCGTGGGCGCCGGTGGAGCTCTGAACATCCTGCTCAAGACACTTCTGAATCCCGGCGATGAAGTGATCATCCTCAGCCCCTATTTCGTCGAATACATCTTCTACATCCAGAATCACGGTGGAGTCGTCGTCGATTGTCCCACCAGTGTAGATTTCTGCCCCGATCCGGAAGCACTGCTATCGAAGGTCACAAATCGCACCCGTGCCGTGATCATCAACAGCCCCAACAATCCCACTGGACGCGTCTACAGCGAACAAGAACTCAATAGCTTCAGTGATGGATTGAAGGAAGCCTCTGCAAGTATTGGCCGGCCGATCTACCTCATCTCCGACGAACCTTACCGCAAGGTGACTTACGGAGGCGTGATCTGCCCCGAAATCACTGACTGCTACGACGATACCATCCTCATCACCTCTCATTCCAAGGACCTGGGGCTGGCGGGAGACCGAATCGGCTATCTTGCCGTCTCACCGAAGGCCGCGGATCCTTCAGACCTGATTTCAGGGTGCACATTTTGCAATCGGATCCTCGGTTTTGTGAATGCACCCAGTATTCTTCAACTGGCGGTTGCAGACTGCCAGGATGTGTCCGTGGACTGTCAGGAATATGCTCGTAACCTGACACTGCTCAGCGACCAACTGGATCAACTCGGCTTCGAGTTCGTTCCACCTGGAGGCGCTTTTTTCCTGTTCCCGTCCGTCCCCCAGCTCGATGACGTCGAGTTCGTGCGACTTGCCATGGAGGAGAAAATCCTCGTCGTCCCGGGAAGTGGTTTCGGGAGATCTGGACACTTCCGCATCTCCTTCGCAATTCCCGAGGCGATGGTTGAAAGGTCCCTACCCGCCTGGGAACGGTTGGCGCAGCGTTGCCCTGCGCTCGGACGCAACCAGGAGAGGACCATCGATTGAGCATCCTGTGGACGCCGTCGACCCAGTGCGACGGGGCAGTCCAGCTGCGGCAACTCCAGGAGATCCTCTCCCAGCCCCCGGGGTTCATTCAAGCGATCGAGGACGACTCTGCTCTGGAGGCGGTGGAACAGATCGCCGCGACAATTCCCACCGAAGACTCGATCCTTCTGCTCGGGATCGGCGGATCAGCACTCGGGGCTCGCGCACTGGCAGACTCGTTGACTCCTGAAAACACGCGGGAACTTGTCATCCTCGACAATATCGACCCCGACACGGTGGAAGGACATCTTTCACGTCTCGATCTTGCCAGGACCACGATCCTGGTCATCTCCAAATCAGGAGCCACCGCCGAAACTTCCGCGCAGTTATTGAGGGCGATCTCAGCTGTGCAAGCGGCAGGAGTCGACCCCGATCAGAAGATCATCGCTATCACCGATCGCGAAAAGGGGCCGCTACGGGCTCTCGCCTCGAGCAGGAACTGGCGTTCTCTCGAGGTTCCTTCCGATGTCAGTGGACGATTCTCGGTGATGACTGCCGTCGGCTGGCTACCGGCTATCCTGGTTGGAATCGATATCCGGAAACTCGTCTCTGGCGCCAAAAATTGCCTCGAGGATCTACGCCATGCTGGTGAGGATCACGCACTGATACAGTGGACAAGCGACTGGGCAAGACGTGCATCGAGCCACAAGACGGTGGTTCTGTTCTCCTATCGCGACCGCCTGCGCACATTCGGTGACTGGTTCGCGCAGTTGTGGGCAGAGAGCCTCGGCAAACGCAATAACCTCTCTGGCACGGAGGTGTGGGCCGGATCGACTCCTCTGGTGGCGCGCGGAGTGACCGATCAGCACTCCCTGGTTCAACTGTTCATGGAGGGGCCGGATGACAAGCAGTATCTGTTCCTCGATGCTCCCGTCGAAGGAGCAGACCCTCCCATCGAACCGGCGCTGGCAGATCTCCATCCCGATTTCGAGTACCTGGCGGGCAAGAGTCTCGGTCAACTTCGCACTGCCGAGTTCGAGGGCACCATCGCAGCCCTTCGTGGCGCCTCGAGACCGGTTTCCACCATCGAGTTGGAGAAACTGGATGCGGCACATCTCGGAGGCTTGATGTTGCTCTGGGAACTGATGACGGTGCTGGCTGCTGCGGTACTCGAGGTGGATCCCTATGACCAGCCCGGTGTCGAGGCGGGAAAAGCGGTCGCTTTTGCAAAACTGGGCCGAGTAGGTTGGCAAGAACGAGCAGCGGAGATCACTGGAGGTATCGCCTCGCCCTCACCGGCCCCTCCCATCGACTGCTAGACGCCGCTTTTCAATTGCTGGTAGTGGAACTTCTGCGAGTCACCAGACGGATGCGGGCATTCCATTCGTCTGCAGAGATCACACCCTTCTGGATCAGCAACTCGACGAGTGCCTTCTGCAGCCGTACTTCATGCTGGGAGCCGGTCGCTGCAGACTCAGGATTCGGCTCTGATTTCTGCGACACGGCCTTGCCCTTGCTGGACACCGACCGTTTGGGTCGCGGGTCGCGGGAAACCTCGGAACTGAAGAACTCCACTGGAAGCGCGAAACGTTGCGCAATCCGTCGTACCAGAGCGCTACTGGGAAGGCTCTGACCATCGAGGACGTCCTGGATCGTATCCGGCAATACCCCGACTCCCCGGGCCAGACCGGGAACAGTCTCGTGATGAGTATCGATGAGAAAACGGATCTTTCGAACCACTTCCTTGGGCTCTGACATCACATCTTCAATGGTCTTGTCCTCTTGTGGCATCTTTCCTCCCGTGCAACCTCTGTCGGAGCAGCATCTATCTGCTCTATCGGTTGACCGGAAGTATCTCTGGAGGACTTTCTGTTACCGAATTGCCAGTAGCAGTAGAGCGTTGAGGAACAGATCCGCCGTTCCCCGCCAATAGGAGCGAAAGAGCGGATCTCCGGCAAATAATACCACTTTACCACGGCCCATCCGCTCCTCGACCAGCCACACCCCGCCCGACAGGGCCTGCTGGTTCTCCTCGGAGATGAAACCGCTGACCACCGGATTCTCTCCGGCAAGAACTCCTACATCTCCGGCATCTCCTTTCAGGTCGAAAATGCGTGCACTTCCGATGAAACCATGAACACGCGACGACTGACCGAAAGAAATGGGATGATCGGGATCGAGATCGATCCGTACGATGTTTCCCGGCACCTGCTGCAACCGTCGCTCTTCACGCACATCGGCCAGGGTCCGTCGTTTCGTTTCACTCTTTTCCTTTTCGGGGGCCTTCTTCACTTCGTGAGAAACGAGCCCGAGTCCTGATTCGCCGCACTGGAATGCGCTACTTCCGAGAGCCAGTAACACCCCACCTGCACGCACCCAGTCTGCCAGGGCTTCCTTGCTTCGTTCTCCCAGTCCCGATCCCCGAAATCCGGAAGGGATCACCAGAACATCGAAACGATCGAGAGATCTGCCGAAATCTCCTGCAGAGATGGAGGTGAATGCGATACCTACATCTTGTTCGAGGAAACTCCATACAGCACCGTAGGAGGTGCTCGACACCGATGAGGGTCCAAGCACCGCGATGCTGGCATGAGCCAGTTCGGGGAAGGAACCGGAACCAAGATCGGGTCCCTCATCAGTCCAACTACTGGGGGTCCCCCGAAAGAGCGTGCCGGTCTGCTGTGCGACTCTCGAAACCGTTTCGTGAGTGCTCTCGGAGGAGACCCAGACCACCAGTGTTCCTGGGGGATATTCAACTCCCTGCAACGCGATCTTCTTGGTCACCAGATCGACGCGTTCACCGGCATTCTGGAGAGCCCGGAGTGCCCGAGCCGAGGGCACCCCACCCCATCGATGGAGATAGGCAACACCGGCACGTTGCTCGATCCTGCCCACCGGAGTCTTCAGTTCCCCGACCGGAACGAGAATTCCATCGACGGGCTGACTCGCAAGATAGGCATCCACCCCAAAAGCCATCGGCAGAGACCATGCAGCCACGTCATAAAAATTAGCTTCCTCTACGCTGGCATTGGGCTCCAGCAGAGTTCTTGCCAGACGTCCCTGAGGTTGATCCAGCGGTACGATCACCGTTCCGGCAGCTAACTTGAGAATCTCCATCTCGGTACCGTCGTGATGAACCAATCCTTCCACCACCACCTCGTCCATCGTCTGGACCAGTTCGATTCCCTGAGCCCGGAGCAGTTTCAACAGCGACAGACGACGGTCACCGCCCCCCGGTGGAAAGATGAACTGAGCCAGGTCCGATGACCGGCCGGCATGAATGGCACCCTCCCGAAAAGCGAAAAAATCCTTCTGGAGGCGGATGCGGTTTCGAGCGGCACAATCAGCAGTTGCCAGACCTGCGACGTGATGGTGGTGAAGGCGATCTGCCAGTGTCAGGATGGTTTCGTTGCGACGTCGATAAGCCAGCCCAGCACCACCTCCTCCTGCTTGCTCGTATGTCATCCCGATCGAGCCGTTGAGGGCTGGCCAAGAATCGCCATATGCCGGATAAAACAAATCGAAGTGTTCGGCGGTGTAATACTTCCAACCAAATCGATCGAAGGCACCGGCATTCGCGAGACCGAACACCTTGCTCCACTCGACACGATCATGCGGGATGTTGGCATTGATCGGCTTCTCGGGTGGGAAGAAGAAGTAAGTGGACTCCGGCGACATCTCATGGAAATCAACATGCACGAGTGGCTGCCAGCGTAGGTACTGCTCGATCCGAGCTCTGGTTTCCGGCTGGCTCTGCCAGGCCCAGTCTCGATTCAAATCGAACAGGTAATGATTGCTACGACCCGACGGAGAGGGAGGATTATGTTCTGCAGCTGCCGGATCGGGGTTAGCAGGCCGTGCCTGCACTTGCTGGTACCAGTGTAGATATCTTTCACGGCCGTCCGGGTTCAGTAACGGATCGATGATGACGAGGCAATTCTCGCGAATCTGACGAATCTTCTGATCCGACCCATCCGCGAGTTGATGGATCGTCGCCAGCGCCGCCTCGGTCGCCGAGGATTCATCGCCATGGACGTTGTAGGAGAGCCACACCACCGCCGGAAGATCTTTCAGCAACCCGTCCAGATCCAGTTCTTCGCGCTCCGCCAGCCGCCGTGGATCGGCGAGCAATTGCTGGGCAGCACGAATTTCATCGAGTCGAGCGATGTTCGACGCAGTGGAGATCATCACCAGCACCAGATCCCGACCTTCAGCGCTGCGTCCATATTGCTGGACCAGAACCCTCGGGGAGAGTTTTGCGACTTGCTGGCAGTAGGCCATCACCTCGTGATGAGGGGTGAAGCGATCGCCGAGCGGAATCCCGTACCATTGTCCAGGAGATGGAACCTTACCCTCGAAGGTATCGTTGCCGCTGTAAGGAAAAGGTGTATCTCCTGCAGAGAGTGGCACTGAACCGACCCCCAGCAAACACCAGATGGACAAGAGAAGCTTCAGCATCAAACCTCCTGGATCATCGACCTCCGGGGCGTCATGGTGGTCCCCGATCGACGACATTCTGCCTTCACAATGATCGTTAGGCTAGGTGGCCCTGGCTGCGTCGAAAACTGAAAAAAGGAATCAAAGTGTCCAGTTCCCGAGGTGAACTCTCCTCCATCGTCTCCCTGGCCGCACCGATCGTCGTTACCCAGCTTGGAACGATGATGATGGGGATGGTCGATATGTGGATGGTGGGTCGGGTCGGAACCTCTGCTCTGGCTGCAGTAGCACTCGGAGATACCTGGGCATTCGGAATGCTGATCCTCGGACAGGGATTGATCCAGGGCATGGATCCGCTGGTGACACAGGCTCACGGAGCGAAAGATGCGAAGGCGCTGGGACGGTCGCTGCAACGAGGTCTGTTGCTGGGGCTGGTGCTGATCCCTGTACTGACCCTCAGTTGGCAGCTGGGGGGGGCCGCTCTGGTGGCGTTGGGACAGGATCCTGGCCTCAGTTCCGTGGCGGAATCCTACATCCAGGCACAACTGTTCAGCGTGCCAGCGATACTGGGATTCCTGGTTCTGAGACAGTACCTGCAAGGACGGGGATTCGTCAGACCCGCGTTATGGACCGTTCTCATAGCCAATCTATTCAACGTGGTGTTCAACGAACTGTTCATCTTCGGAGGACTCGGAATTCCTGCTCTCGGAGTCGAGGGAGCTGGATACGCCACCGGCGCTAGCCGCTGGTTGATGCTGCTGCTGTTGATCGCCTTCATGATGAGGGGACGATATCTCGCCGAGGGATGGGTGCCCTGGAGTCGCCGAAGTTTCTCCCTTCGCGCGATGGGAACGCTGCTCTTGCTGGGACTCCCGATCGCGATCCATTTCGGGGTCGAGGTGTGGACCTTCCAGGCCGCTACCTTGATGGCTGGCAGGATCGGGGAGATCGAACTGGCCGCTCACATCGTGGTTCTGAAGATCATCTCCTTCACCTTCATGTTCCCGTGGGGAATCAGCGGAGCCGCCACCACCCGGGTCGGAAACCTGCTTGGCGAAGGGGATGTCTCGCGAGCGCGTAAAGCGGCCAGGGCTGCCATCGCACTCGGCGCTCTCGTGATGACGGGCGCGGGAATCACGATCCTGGTGCTGGGGGGCAGATTGCCGGCGATCTTCAGTTCCGATGTCGCGGTCCTCGCCAGCGCCATCAGTTTGCTGCCCATCGCAGCCGGATTCCAGATCTTCGACGGAGTCCAGGCGGTAGCGGCCGGAGTTCTGCGGGGAGCGGGAAAGACGATTCCGGCGGCCGCGATCGGCGTCATCGGATTCCCCCTGATCACGCTTCCGCTGGCCTACCACCTCACCTTCACCAAGGGGATGGGACTTCCAGGAATCTGGTGGGCATACCTGACGGGCCTGGTGATCGTCGCAACACTACTGGTCAGTTGGACCACGCTCACCGCAAAAAACTGGCAACCTATGCAAAGAAGAATCGCCGGAGACTGAGTTCAGCGCCAAGATCGATCAACTGCCGCTGTCAGTCAGCAGGAACTGGAAACTGCCTCTTGCCGATTCCACGAACAATTTCGCTCCCGATCCCGAAGTTTCCATGCGAACCCGGAGTCCCGGGCTCCCGGCTCCAGGGGCACCTGAAGGGAGCAACACCTTGACCCCCTCTCCTGCGTCCAGTTGTGCGAGTTTCTCGTCGAGAGCAATGCGCTGTTGCATTGCGAGGTCAATTCTTCTGCGCAACGAATCCTCTTCACCGGCCTGCGCATCCGCTCCACCCTCGATCCGTCGCAGACGGATCTGCGATCTCCGTAGTGACCGCACCAGTTCGTCGAGGGCAGCGGCAATCCGCTCGCGGGTAGGATCCTCGAGTCGTAACCGAGGCAGTCCATCGGCGGAGGTTGTGAACACCAGACGTCTCAGGTGATTGTCTCCTGTACCACTCTCGATGACTCCGATGACGCAGTGAACTGGGGGCGAGAAATGAGCCGGAAAACGGTAGGTATCGAGGATCCAGTCACCCAGTTGCTGCCTTTCGACAGCAACCCTCTGTCCCTGGCAAGCAAGCAGAAGTGCTCCCCATTGCAACCGGAGTACCAGTTGGCTCCCCTCGGCCCCCTCGACCGCGGACAATGTGGCGAGGATTCTTTCGCCCGGCCGATCAAGGATTCCTCGCACCACCGGAATCCGCAGGGAGGGTCCACCCCCGAGAGGTCTCGCCAACAACTGTACGACTGAACGACTGCTGACCTCGATGGCCAGCGAGTGCTTCCCCGGCGGCAATAAAGTTCCCGACCAGATGACCGGCAACGGTAACTCGAGCAACAATCCACCCGGAAGTTCGTAGACACCATTGCGAGTCAGATCTGGCAACGCGGGCACCACCGCAGGCGAATCAGGAAGTTGAAGAGAATACACGAGTGCTCCGAGTCGGACTCGTGAAAGCTGGGCATCGAGTGAGGAGGTCTCCTGTGCCCTCGAAGAGGCTGGCCCCATCAGGATCGCCAGAACCAAGCAGGCCCTGCTCACGATCCGATGACAGGTCGTGGTACAACGATGACCGGCGCCGGTTTGTCGCTTGCGGAATAAAGCCCGGGTCATCCTCTCCCTGCAGAAGAAGATGGTCCGGCCCAGAGGCAGTCGGAAAGCGAAACCGAGACTAGAAACTGTAGTCGATTCCAACAAAGGCAGTGAGTCCGCCATAGTCCACACTGCCTGCCTTGTCACCATCAGCATCGATGTCGACGACGAGGTCATGGCTAGCGATGTCGTACTGTGCCTCAGCAAACAACGAGAGAGAATCAAGAAAATCCCAGCGTATCGAAGCCGACGGGCTCACCAGAAACATCGGCTGGCTCGGGATTCTTATTACCGGGAAGGGGGCCATCGTCACCTGGCCCAGAAATGCCGTACTCGGTTTGCTTTTCACGGAAAGGAGACCGACACCAACACCGTATCGGATGTATGGAAGGGTTCCATCCTGGGAAAGAGGTACATCCCAGTCAAAGTGAAGGGTGAAGGAAGCACGATCAGAAGTGCCGATCATCTCCTCCCCTACTGAGCGGATATTTTCGGCAGAGTCCAGAGGAGGGTCACCAATCCCAGGAACATAATCAGCGCCCTCGACATCCTTGATCGAAGTCACTGCAAATCCCCAGTGCATCCCGTACTCGTACTCGTAACTGAACCCAACTCCACCACCACTTCCGCTACTAAAGTGCTCACTGGTGGGTGAAAAAGTACCGCTCTTCACCTCCCAGTGGAGTTTGTCCTCGAACAGCATCGCGTCCCGCTCGTTGTATCCCGGAACGGCACAACCACTCATCACGACCGATGTGATCAGAACTGCCGCCAGGGAAAGGTAGGCCGGGCGGATTCGACGGCGCTCCTGCATACTTCATCTCCTTTTGTCACTGTTGGGCTGCTGCTCGACTCTGCACCAGGTCAGGGGAACTCCCCGACCTCGAGGATCGAGGGGACTAAACACCACCCCCTTCCCCGACCGCTCCCACGGGCTCCGTGAGCGATCCCATTCCAGGGACCCACGAGGACCGACAGTCGCTGAGGGCAGGACCCTCTCGGGGAAGACGGAAGGTACCCCCTCTACCGGCTGTGATGCAAGGGTGGCATCGGCGCTGATTCCTGCAGTAATCCCAATCCGGCACGACCGGACACTGCTCGTCAGGGTGAGCGTGGTCTCCTGGAGCCCGGAGCCCTGGAAGGCTTGCGGCGACGACGGCGTGGACCGCGCTCAGAGAAGACGCCATCGGGTCCAGATTCGGCTTCCGGGGCGCCTCCATCACCTTGTTGCTGACCGATTCTGCCGCTCTTGCGGCGTCGGCGCCGGCGTTTCGGTGGGCCATCTACGTAGTGGGAGATCGGGATCAGCCGCGCCTTCTCGAGCATCTCGAGGCGGCCCTCACCTGGGCCCAGCAGCACGTACAGAATTTCCATCGAGTCGCGAAACCAGTGCCTGGCTGTCAGTTTGTCGCTCCACTTGCGCTCATGAACACAGTCGGAGACAGCACCGAGGCCACCGAGGGCAGCCAAGAGACGCTCCTCATCCCGTCGGTAGACCTTCAACTGGCCCAGCACATCCGAAAGGTCTTCACGGAATGCTCCGGAGATGGTTCGGTGATTCCGATTCGATCCCCGTTGCACCTTTCTCAAACAAGGAAGAAGTAGCGGTGAAATCAGCGCAGCGATTCCCATCGCCTGATGAATTTGATGTCCGTCGCTCCTCTGATCATCGAGCCGTTCCAGCACCTCGATCCACTCTTTCCTCGTCTCCTCCTGTTCAAGGACTTCGGCGAGTGCGGGCATCAGAAGGTCAAGAAACCCTTGCTTGTGCAGGCAACTGAAGAATTTCTTCGAGTATCCAGAAGCCAGGTCCTTGTAGAGTTCCTCCAGCAAGCGGGCAGGATTCGCCTTGAGGATCTCATCTCGCGATCGTTCCATCGCATCGCGAGTTTCCTGATCAAACTGGAATTCGATTCGCACCGAATGCCGGATCGCTCTCAACATCCGTATCGGATCCTCACGGAAGGAGAAATGGGGATCCCCGATCATGCGAATCACTCCAGCCCGCAGATCGTTGACACCATCGACGTAGTCGATGACACAAAAGGAAGAGACATCGTAAAAAATCCCATTGATGGTCAGATCGCGTCGGTGCGCATCCTCGTCAGGAGTACCGAAAACGTTGTCACGGCGAATCATCTCTCCATCCCGGACCACCTGGTCAGCCCGGCCGGATGACCGAAAAGTCGCCACCTCGATGATTTTCCCCTTGGAGTAGTGCAGGTGAGCAAGTCGGAATCGGCGACCGATGATCCGGCAATTCCTGAACAGCCGCTTGACCATTCGCGGTGTCGCATCAGTAACGATGTCGAAATCTTTTGGTTTTCGCCCCAGCATCAGGTCACGTACTGCACCCCCTACCAGGAAAGCGATGTGGCCGTTATCGATCAGTCGATAGAGTGCATTGAGTGCATCTCGATCGATATTTTTCCTGGATATTTTGTGATCTGCCCGGGCAAGAACTAACGGTTGGGCGACTGGTTTTCGGTCTGAATTCTCATCTTGCCCGGCGATGGGATCGACCGGTTCTTGTTGCGACTCTGGTAGAGACAGGCCCGCGAGGAAATCACCTGAAGGTTTGTTCGGTGCAATATCCGCATCACCGGGTCCATTGTCGTGGGAATCCTGGGGCAACTGGGATCCATTCGTTTGAGCAACGACATAGCGCACCGGGACTCCGACGAGTCCGATTTACGATTTTCCCGAACCCGGAAACGGAAAAACCGAATCCATGGCAGGTTGCTGGAGGATACCGCAATGAATCGGGACGGTCACCCGATCCCGAATTTGGATGCAGGCTGGATCGAGCACCGACACATCTCATTCGGCAGGGAGAAGTAATTACAACCGCATGAAAGGAAGCCGGGAGGAGCCTCTCTCAGGCGTGAACGCCCGGGAGGGCTCCTCCCGTTCAGGGGCTCAGAAGCTCGGGTACCGGCGAACTACCCCGACCACCACACCACGGATTTCTACCTGGTCGACGAAGATTGGTTCGAGGGTTTCATTGGCCGGCTGCAGACGGATGACATCCTGGCCATCTCGGTTCTCCCGGTACATTTTCTTGAGGGTGGTGGTCTCCTCTATTTCCCCTTCGAGGATGGCCACCACCAGTTCACCGTCATCGGCATGATCTCTGCGTTCGACGATCACCAGGTCTCCGTCATGGATTCCTTCATCGATCATCGAAGTGCCCTGTACTCTCAGAGCATAGTGGTCCTTACCCATCGGCAACAAATCGGCGAGATCCAACTGCTCGGAATTTTCGATGACCTCGATCTTTTCTCCGGCGGCGATATTTCCCAGCAGTGGCACCCGTAAACGATCTCCTCCGTCATAACCCGGCTGCTGCGCTGCAGGAGTATCGAGAAACTGGGGATCGATGATTTCGATCGAGCGCGCCAGATGCGGTGTACTCCGGATGGCACCCTTCGATTCCAAGTTTCGGATGTGTTCATGGATGGTGACCCGGCCAACGTTGAAATGGACTGCCATTTCCTCCATCGTCGGAGATTTGCGGTGTTCGCGCCGGAACTGCTGCAGAAACTCCATGATGGCCAGTTGCCGATCGGTATAGAACACGCTTTTCCTCGCTTCCAGGCTCTCCATGGCAAAGCCTACTAAAATCAAGCCGCCAGCAACAACAACGCCACTGAGACGATAAAACCGGTCAACGCCAGCACCCGTTCCACCACCGTCAGTCGGGCTCGATCCACTTCCATGTCACCGTGGGAAATCGCAGCCACCGTTCCCTGCTGAAGCAGTGTCGCGACTCCATCACGTTTCGCACGGATCCTCTCCACCGCTCGCCAGGCAGCGCGAGCCACATTCCATCGAGAAACGGGACGAGCGACAACGTTGCTGCCAAAATTGCGATCGGTGGAGATCTTTTGTCGACTGCCAAACGAGCGGCCAGAGCCGATCCGGGCAAGCAGGCTGCGTGACGAGTTCGGGCGACGAGAATCGCCCTCTGGCCGCGCTGGATTGGTACCGGGGTGGAGCGGGAAGATCTCCAGCTGGTGACCGCCAAGCGGCAACTCTGGAGGCTGCTGAGGACCGTTATGGGCCTGCTGGTGAAGGTTTCGTGGTGATCTCATGATCGTGACCTCTCTGATCGGTTCCGGAGCGCCTCTGTTTGCACGAACACCTCGGGGCGAGCTGTGTTTTTTGTTCGACACTGACAATCACGCGCCCGCGGCGTATCATGCTCGGGTTCGGTGACCCCCACGGCGTCTGGGGATCGATGCGACCGGCCGATGTTAGGGATATGTTCGCCAAACAAAGCCCTAACATCAAGCGAATCTGTGAACTTGGAATCAGTGCTCTAACTGCAGCATTTATAAGGAGTTGAGGCTAAATGTTCGATGCCTGGCGGGAAAAAAGTTTGGTTTCTGTTCGGGTCGGATTGCTCGCCGGGCTATGGCTGGTCCTTTGTCCGATGGCGCTGCCTGCCAGAGACCAATCCGCTACCGCCGATTTCATCTCCTTTCGCCGTACGGGCCCCTCCAGTGCGGTGATGCAAACTTCCGTGACCCGTTTCAGGCACCCGCAGACGGACCAGGTGGTCAGTCTGGTGGGAGCGGTCCACATCGGTGAAAAGAGTTACTACCGGGCGATCCAGGCCGAACTGGACCGACATGATCTGGTCCTCTACGAACTGGTCGGCGGACCCGCCCCCGGCTCGGTCGAGGCGCTCGAACAGGGCCTCGAGGCAGGTGACGACTTCAGTTCCAAACTCGGTGAGAGACAGATCTTCCGCTTCATAAGGGTGATCCAGCAGGAGTTGCAGCAGCTGCTGCAACTCCAGCAACAGATGGACGGGATCGACTACACCCGTAATAACTTTCGCCATGCAGATCTTACTGCCGAGGAGTTCGCCGCGGCTCTCGCCGAAATGGGACTCTTCAACATCGATCCGGCGGCACTGCTCAGTGGAATCGGTCCCGCCATGCTCGACGGGATCGGTCTTCAGGCTGCACTCACCTCCCAGGATGCCAACACCGTCAATCGGGTGCGCTGGATCCTCGGACAGATGATGGCAAAATCGACCTCACAGTTGGCGATCTTTGGAGTCGCTGACATCGAGAAGCCGCAAGACTTGATCCTCGGTATTCGTAATGACGTGGCGTGGAAGATACTGGGGAGTTCGCTCGAGGAAGGCTGGCGCCGAACAGCCATCTTCTACGGCGCAGCACACCTACCTGACTTGCGCCGGAGACTGCTGGAAGAGGGCTGGATCTTCGAGGCAATCGAGTGGATCCCTGCCTGGAAAATCCCCGTCGTCGATTCTGACATTGAACCCTTACCGATCTCGCCCGAGGCGCGACTGTGACGGAGGAATCTTGAAACCGAATCGCAGGGTCACCGTTGCTGGGGGGGCCATCACACCCTTCATCGGCAAATTCCATCCCGACTTCATCTGGAAGAAACACCCCGATTTCGGCACCAAAGAAAATCCATCGCTGGAACAACTGCTGCACAGAGTTGTCCTGGGAGCCTGTGAAGATGTGGGAATCGATGCGGCCATCGTCGATCGTGGCTACGTTGGCAACTTCGTCGGAGAACTGTTCTGCCAGCAGGGTCACCTCGGGGCGTTGGCCGTCGCTGCCGACACGGGGTTTCTCTACACTCCCTTCACCCGTATCGAGGGTGCCTGCGCCTCCGGCGGGCTCGCCATCGCCGCCGGTGTCGATGCCATCCAGGCAGGTGCTGAAGTGGTGCTGGTCAGCGGAGTAGAAGTTCAGTCGACACAGAACGCCAAGGTGGGAGCAGATTTCCTCGCCCGCGCTGCCCACTACCAGAAAGAACGGTCCATCGACCCTTTCACCTTCCCGGCGATGTTTGCCCGCAGAACCGAGGCCTACTGCCACAAGCACGATGTCGTCCCTGAGGCGCTGGCTCCCATCGTGGCCAAGGCTTACTGCAACGCCAACCGCAACCCGAACGCTCACATGCACTCGGTCACAGTGACCCAGCAACAGGCAGCTGAAGCATCTGATGCCAACCCCTGCTTCCTCGACAACGAGTCGCTGAACCCGTGGCTCAAACTCAGCGATTGCTCACAGGTTTCCGATGGAGCCTGTGCGGTGATTCTCTGTTCCGATGAGGGACTCGCGCGGCTCGGACAGGGAGCCGATCGGGCTGTCGAGATTCAAGCCTGCTCGGTCGCCTGCGGCCCGCTGGGTGAAGTCGCTGATTTCGCACGGATGGATGTGACGGAAGCCGCCGCCGGTGTCGCCTACAGTTCGGCTGGTTGGAACGCAAACGACATCGAGGTGGCCGAGGTGCACGATTGCTTCAGCATCTCGGAGGCTCTGATGTGCGAGGCTCTGGGCTTCTGCAACGAAGGAGAAGGCACTCAACTCGCCGCCGATGGTGCCACTTCCCTGGAGGGTCGAATCCCGGTGAACACCGGCGGAGGATTGATGGCCTTTGGCCATCCGGTAGGAGCCACCGGAGTCAAACAGGTCTATGAACTGTTCCGTCAGTTGAATGGATTGTGTGGCGATTACCAGCTCGCATCGTCTCCGAGGCGCGGGATCTGCGCCAACATGGGTGGCGATGACCGCACCTCGGTGGTGACCCTGCTCGAGAAGAAGTGAGAGACACCGATGGAAACACCGGAGATTCCTCCAGCCCTCGACGTTCCTGCAGCGATCGCCGCACGTCGATCGACCAAAGATTTCAAGCCGGATCGGATCGATCCGGCCTTGTTGCAGCGAATCCTCGACCTGACCACCGAGGCACCCTCCTCCTGGAACCTGCAACCGTGGCGCATCGTGGTGATCGATGACAACGACAGCAGAGAAGCGCTTCACAAGGCGTGCTTCGAACAGAGACAGGTACTGGAGGCTCCAGTAACCCTGGTCTTCGCCGTCGATATCGATGCCTGGGAAGAGGACATGGCACCGATCATCGAACAGGCTCGAACTCTTGGAGCCTGGCCCGATCCTTACTGCAAGAGCGCAAGCGAGGCGATTCCCGTCGGCCAGAATGCTCTTTCTAGCCTCGGACGACTGCGTGAATACGCCATCAAGGACGCGATGATCGCCGCCACCCATTGTGTACTGGCTGCCACTTCCTTTGGACTGCAGACCACCTACATGAATGGCTGGCGCGAAGATGCCGTCAAGCAGGTGATCGGTGCCGCGCACCGCGACGAGATCGTCATCGCGGTGCTGGTGGTGATCGGTCACGCCAAGAAAATCCTTGCTCACCCGGGGCGTGTTTCGAGCAAACAGACCGTATTCAGGGGTCGACTCCCCGAAGCTGGATGCTAGGGACAAGTTCCATCCGGGGGGAGCGCATGCTCGGTCGAATCGAACCCGGCACCCAGATCCGCCAACTCGACACGCCTGGTAAAGACGAGTGAGGCGATTCGATCGCGATCGCTTGCCGAAAGCCCGACGAAACGAACCCCGATGCCGCCCTCAGGATCTTCCCCGGCAGACACTTCTGACACCACTCGAGCGGTAACGTCTCTCGATCCCAGCGATGGGATCCCGCGTATGATGAGCAGGTCATCGGGATCGATGGCAGTCTCAGTCGAGAACCCCATACCCCCTGTGCCGATATCGATGAGATTTGCCTCCTGCAGCAGTTCCCGGTCACAATTGTCGTCACAACCGCTTCCAAGGGGCAGATGGAGGAATCGAATCGTCCCCTGGATGGGAACACGCAAATATTGACGCCTCTGTTCGAGGCGAACCTTCTGAGGAGTCTCCAGGAACAGGAACCACTCCCCCAGATCACGTTGCTCTTGCAGACGGGTCTCGAACAGGAAACAGCCACTCTCGGGGCGATAGAAAGAAACCTGAAGCTCATCTCCGACTTGCCACCCGGCAGACTCATCCATCGGTTGGGAACTCTCGATGACACGAACCGCAAGACTATGAGCATCGCGGTGGATCATGATGGTGCGCAGCGACAATCCATCCGGACCCTGGATCAATAGTTCCTCCTCTTCGACCGGAATCGACAACGCCTGGGATAATTCTGCTGGCACCTCCCAGCCCCTGCGAATCCGAATCCGGTCGAGGGCACGACGATGGCCCAGTTCTCGAATCAGATCGGGATCGGTAGTGAGCGCCTTCTCGAGGGCATCCTCGAAAACGATCCTGGAATTGAGCAGACGACTCATGTCGGAAGCCTCGGATACTGCCAGCAAGGTGAGCAGTAGTTCCGCCTCCACTCCATCGATCCCCTGCGCGATCAGATCGTCGCGGGTATCGATTCCAGTGGCCAGAGGACGAGTTGAGACCGATGAGCGGCTATTACGGCTACCCGGCCGCATCACCATGCGCCACCACCGCATCACCCTCTCGCCGAAGAACAAGAAGATGGAAAGCAGCAGTAGTCCCAGAGCAAGCCACAGATTGAGCGTTTCCGGTCTCATCGGCGATCCTCATCGTCTAAACGGCACGGAACATTCCCCCACTCCCATCGGCATCATCGAGTCTGAACTTGAGAGTATTCGCGCCGCTACTGGCGGCCCGAGGGGTGACAACGATCAGCAGTTGAGGAGGGGGAGAACTATCGACCGGCTATGATGTAGGCGCCCCGGTTCTGGGCCGCGAGGTTCTCCATGAAAGCGGATGTGAACCCCATCGCGATGGTATGGATCGTTACCTGGCTCTCCTGGTTGAGACGCAGGATCTCCTGCAGGATCCGCTCGGGATCGACGAAGGTCCCCATGCTGGGAGCCCCATCGGAGAGAAAGAAGATGGTATCGACATGACCGGCTTGCAGCACCTGCGCCAGCGAATCATAGATGTTGGTGCCGCCACCAGGTTGCAGTCCCCGCACGAACTGTTTGGCGCTCTTGACCGACTTCGGAGACAACTTGAGGGGTTTCGGATTCAGGTTGATCGGATTGCTGTCGAAGCGAACCAGGTTGAAGAAGGTACCCGGCCGTAACTTCTCGAGAGCGGTCAACAACTCACTCTTGGCCAGATCGAGCCGCTGCATCGTATCGTTGCCACCTCCCTCCCTCGGAACCGTCACCTGCTGCCCCATGCTGCCGGAGCAATCGATGATGAACGCGATCCTGCGACTGATGATCTCGACGCCGAAGTAGGATGGGGTCCGGGCTGCACTCGGATCCGCCTTGCGCACATAGGTGTGTCCTCCCTGGCGCTCCTGTTCCTTTTTGGCGATCTCTACAGGGTCGTAACGATCTCGTTCTCGCTGCCAGTACTTGTGCCAGTTCGACACATCGGGACCAAGATCCACACCGGTGGCAGCGATCAGACGTTCGACCACCTGTGGTAGCAGTGCTCCGTCCTCCCGTTCCATCGCTTCGAGCAGGGCATCGACCACCCTCACGTCGTGCACCCCCGCCAGCGCTCTCAGTGCTGCTGATCGGACCTGCCAGGCAGGATCGGAGAGAGCCTCGATACGACGCAGCAGACTGGTCTCACCGGCAACCTTGCCCAGCGCGGTGATGACCAGGGTGCGCAGCGGTACATCCTTGTAATTCCCCAGTGCCAGAAGCATCTCGAGAGCATCGGAGGGATCGAGCCGACACAGTGCCCGTACCGCCTCGCGCTGGAACTCGAGATCTCTCGTCAAACGTCGCGATGCCTTGGCGATCTCCTCCACTGCGGTGCTGGTCCCGATCAGCGCCAGGGCCCTCACTGCGGCTCTTCTCAACTGCGAGGAGGGGTGCCTGAGCAGCCCCGTGAGCGTCGTTTCCGCTGGCCTGAAACCAGCTCTGCCGAGCACATCGGCAACCGCCAGGCGAGCCAGCAATCGGGCACGATCCTGATCGAGAACCTTGTCGTGCAGCCAGTCGAGAGCAGCACCATCCCGGATCGATCTCAACGCCCGCAGGATCCTGTCGAAGTTCCTGCGACGAAGCTGCGGCAGGCCTTCGAGCGAATCCCCTTCGGGAACGATCTCTACCAGCATGCGGGCTGCATCCTTGTTGCCGATCCTGCCGAGCAAATCGATGGCAGCAAAGGCCACGCTCTGGTTCGCGACGCTGGTCCAGCGCTCGAGCGGCTTCAACCTCACCTTCTCCAGATGACGGGGCTTCATCGCTTCGAGCACCTGTCGACGGCCAACAGTGGTGAGAGACGGAAGTCGCGCCAGGATGTCCCGTGCCACTTCATTGCCCCCCACCCTCAGCAGTGGAACTGCAGCGATGTTCTGGATCTCCTTGGTCGGATCCTCCAGCAACTTGCGCAGGAACAACTCCGATTCTCGACAGCGACAATCACCCGCCTCATCGAGCACCGTCTTGAGAATCTTGATTTCCCTGCTGCGCTCGGCATAGGGAAGTGCGCGCCACTCCTTGAGGGCTCGATCCCAATCCCTGACCACCTGTCGCATCCGTTCGCGCGGAGCGCGCAAGGTAAAGAGACGATCGCGTGCGCGCCGGGCTGAACTCTTTGAGGGGTGCTGCGCGATGAGACGGTTCCAGGTCGAACGGGCCAGCTCGTACTTCCCCATCTCGCGCTGGCAGTACCCGGCATCGTAGAGGCACTCGGGAACCAGACTGTGATCGGGAAAGCGTTGCGGAACCTGCTCGAAGCGTTGCAGCGCTTGTTGCCATTCGAGCGTCTCCTGCAAACAATGGCCCAAGCCGTGCAAGGCGAGAGGCGTCGCATCCGCGCCAAGATCCTCGTCCAGATATGCGAGATAACCCTCACGCGCCGGCCTCGATCTGCCCAATCGTCGCTGACACTCGGAACGGTACGCCAGTGCCTCGTGGGCACTACTGGTCTCGGGCCACTGGTGCCGGATCTCCTCGAGTTGATCCTCCAGTTCGATCAATCTCTCGTTTTTCGCATCCTTGGCCCTCGGTAACTTACCGAGCGACTTGATCACCTTCTCGAGCGCCTCGAGGGCCTCTTGCTCGGGACCTTGCACCACCTCGGCAGGTTGCTCCTGTTCACTCTGCTCTTCGTCACTGTCGTCGTCATCCGCGCTCACCACCACTGGCGATGCAAACAACATCGCACAGGTGATCATCAGCAGCAAAAGACCGATGAACCAGGCCCTGGAAGAACTCGAGTAGCAAGGATTCATGTCGGATCTTTCCGGATGGTTGTACCGATCGACAAGCCACAAGATTCTAACCGGAAGCGGGGATTTCCGCGAGCATCCGGGAGATAACGATGATACCAATCACCAACAGCGTCGACAGTCCGAGCCAGGTGCTGGCAGATTTGCGCATCCCTGCCAGTGCCTCCGAACGACCCGCCATCGCCGACGCGACGAAGAGCACCCCCATCGCCAGTAGGAACTTGATGCCGAATAACATGTGGTAACTCGCACCGGCAGCCCCGGCTTCCTTCTGGGCAGTAGCCTTCTCCATACCCACCGCCATGAACTGGTAGAGGCCGGTTACAATTAGCACCAGGATTCCGATGTGAACGAAGGGAGCCCAGCGTTTGCGAATCGATTCCTTCAACTCGGCCGATCCCGCCTCGGACGTGACCGCCGGATGAACTGCCCGCCACTGGAAAAAGACGGTACCGGCGATGAAAAAGGCAAAGATGACGTGCACCAGGGTGCTAATTTCAGGTCCTGACAAGATAAGCTCCCATCCGGGCCTCGGTTGCTCTGCGCGAGGCTGCCGCTCATCATGGCCTCGCTGGAGCAGATTACCACCGCACAGCGAGGAGGTCCTTTGCAGCATTCTCAACCAGACCCCCAGGAATTCGCGGATTTCCTCGCTGCAGCCCGTGCAAGCGCCATTTTACGTACCCCTCATGGAGATCTCGCTCAAGATGCGATGAAAGCCGCAATCCGCGGTGGATTCCGCATCTGCGAGTTCACTCTGACAATTCCAGATGCGCTCGATCACATCAGAGCCATCTCAGAACAATTCCCAGAGGTGGTGGTCGGCGCCGGAACCGTGCTGAGTCCCGAAGATGCACACAAGGCAGTCGAGGCGGGAGCACGCTTCCTGGTCTCCCCGGTGGTCGATCGAGAAGTGATCGAGACCGCCACAGCACTGGATGTCGCCAGCATCCCCGGCTGTGCGACTCCTACCGAGATGCTTGCAGCACACGAGATGGGCGCGCCGCTGGTGAAACTGTTTCCGGCTCCCGCCGGAGGAGCGGCGTGGCTGAAGGCTGTTCTGGGACCACTCCCGTTCCTGAAAATCGTTCCCACCGGCGGCGTCGACCTTCACAATGCCGCAGATTTCCTGGCCGCCGGAGCTCATGCCATCGGTTTCGTCGCTCCTCTCTTCGTTGCCGAAGATGTGGAACTTCGGCGCTGGGACTGCATCGAGGAACGAGCGCGGCAATTGCTGGCGGCTTGTACACCAGCAGGCGTGGCAAAAGGTTGAGTCCATCGCAATGGTTGAGGAGTTTCAGATGACCTATCTCGGTAAGGAAACCACTTTTCAGTGGCTCGGACATGCGACCTTTCTGATCGGCACCCCATCGGGACGATCGGTACTGTTCGATCCCTGGTTCGATAACCCGTCCTTTCCCAAAGATGTGCCAGAGCCGGAGCAGGTCGACCTGATCCTGCTCACCCATGGTCACTGGGACCATTCCGATAGCGTCATCCCCCAGGCGCAGAAGCACGGCTGCCAGGTCGTTTGTAATGTCGAACTGGCGCACTGGTTCCGCAAACAGGGACTGCCGGAGGATCAGGTCGTCGAGATGAACAAGGGTGGGACCATCGAGATCTGCGATCTCCAGGTCACGATGACCGATGCCCGTCACTCATCGGGAATCATCATCGATGACGAGTACCGCTATGGCGGAGAAGCCGGCGGCTTCGTGGTCGAGACCGAGAACGAATTCCGCTTCTACTACGCAGGAGATACCTGCGTCTTCGGTGACATGGCTCTCATCGGAGAACTCTACTCGCCGACGATGGCGATCCTTCCCATCGGAGATCTCTACACCATGGGTCCGAGAGAGGCGGCCAAAGCCGCTCATCTGCTCGGCGTTCAGATGGTCATCCCGATGCACTACGGCACCTTTCCCGCCCTCCACGGAACTCCGGGACAGTTGCGCGAGGCGATCGGCAACCTGCCGATCGAGGTGATCGACATCGAGCCAGGGCAAACCGTGGAGTAACGATGGGACTGGACATTCCTGAGGCCATTCGATCTCTGCTGCTGCTGACGAACCCCGGCTCGAGGCGTGCTAAAGAGATCCATCGCGAACTCGAGTCCCGGGTCGCTGAAATTGCCGGATCGTGCCAGGTGATCTGGAGAGATATCTTCTCTCCACCCGATCAGGAACTTGCTGTCGATCGAGCCGTGATCGTCGGTGGAGATGGAACCGTCAATCTGGGCCTGAAGTGGCTTCAGGAGGCCGGAATCACGGCGCCGGTGGCACTGATCCCGGCCGGCACCGGCAACAACCTGGCCCGAGGACTGGGGCTACCGGTCGATGCCAGTGAAGCGATCAGGATCGCCTTCTGTACCGTCGATACGCGCAGGATCGACGCGGTGGGTATGACCTACGATGGCGCGACCCGGGGACTGATGCTGCAGGTCGCCGCAGCAGGAATTCCCGCCCACATCGCACGTCGATTCGATCAGTTGCGTCACATGCCTGTGATTTCCTATCCGGTGCGCTGGATCGGCGACCCCTTTTACAGACTGCTGGCACTTCGCACCATCGCCAGTAACGAGAATCGCTCCTTCGAGTGGGACATCGACATCGATGGGGAATCGATGGAACTCTCCGGATCGGCGCTCTTCTTCTGTAACGAGGGAACCATAGGAGGAGGCTTCACCCCGTGTCCGAAGGCGAACGTCAACGATGGCCTGCTCGATGTGTGCCTGCTTCCCACTCTCGGATTTCGGGAAACACTACGACTGTTCCGCCAGGTCTCGGCGGGCACTCACCTGGATTCCCGCGATGACATCTTCTACCGGCAATGTAAACGAGTGCGGCTGAAGCAATCCAGTTACCCGTTCCTGGTCGATGGAGATATCATGGGAACCCCGGAGGTGATCGAACTGCAATCCTTCCCCGCCAGCATCGAACTCGTGATTCCGGAGATTTCGTGAATCGGCTGATTCGACAACACTCTGTGCTGTTGCTGGCATGCTTGATGGTGCTGCTGAGTTGCGGTTGTAGCAGCCGTGCGAAGGTTCCCATCCGCAAGGCACTGTGGATCACCCGGTGGGACTATCTCACCGAACAACAGGTCCGCACCTGTATCGCAAACGCCGCCCGAGGCGGCTTCGACACGGTTCTGTTCCAGGTGCGCGGTAACGGTACCGTCTTCTACCGTTCATCGCTGGAACCCTGGGCCGAGGAGTTCGACCATCAGGACCCGGGATTCGACCCGCTGGCGATCGCCTGCCAGGAAGCGAAGCGACTCGGTGTGTCGATCCACGCCTGGATCAACGCGGTTCCAGGTTGGCGAGGAGATCAACCGCCACCGGATACCTCTCCACCTCAACACTGGAGCGCCCGACCTCACTGGTTTCTGCACGATGACGAGGGCCAGAGGCAGGCGCTTCAACCGGATTACTACGTGGCGTTGAATCCTTGCCTTCCCGAGGTTCGCCATCATGTCGGGCGCATCTGCGCCGAACTGGTCGAGAACTATTCGATCGATGGAATCCATCTCGATTACATCCGTTTCCTCGAATCAGGGATTGAAACCGATTACCCCAGAGATCCCAGGAGTTTGCAGTTGTACGAGCAAGCGACAGGATCAGCCGATCCCGACAAGACACCCGATGCGTGGGACAAATGGCGACGAGATCAGATCACCGAGATGGTGCGGGAGATTCGTAGGGCAGTACGCCAGGTGGATCGGGATGCGATACTGAGTGCCGCGGTCTACCGGACCCCCAGCATCGCTTATGACCGGGTGCGCCAGGACTGGCCACGGTGGCTGCGACTCGGTCTCGTCGATGCGGTTTTTCCGATGCAATACGACCGTGAGATCGCTCGCTTCGAGCGTCGGGTCGCAGAATGCCTGCGAGAAGCACGCGGATATCCGGTACTGATGGGACTGGGTACCTACCTGCACGAGGATCCGGCCATCACCCGCCGTCAGAGTGAACTGGCACTGCGACTCGGCTGCCAGGGAGTCAGCCACTTTGCCTACTCCTCTTTCTGGGACGCCGGCACAGCCGGCTCATCGACGGAATCTGTGCGAAAGCTCAGGAGGCAACAACTCCTCTCCAGCGACTGATTCACAACCTCCTTTGCAAAAAGAAGTTAGATAAATGGCGATGGAACCGACAATATCATTCTTGAGAAAAAACTGCCGAATCCCGACTGCCGGGAACTCGGATAACGACACTCTCGTATGGAAGGTGTACAATCCGGACTCTCGTTTGGTCCTCAGGGGACCGTGATCAAGATTCCCCCGGAATCCCAGAGAGGATCCGGTGTGGTTCTCTCTGAAAGGAAATAGGATGAGGAAAACTTTTCTCGCTCTCGTAGTTGTTGCTGGGCTCGCTACTGCAGGCTGTATCTTCGCCCCTCAAGGTGGTGGTACCAAGGACACCAGTGACTCCGAGTGCGCGGCGACTGCATGTGCAGTTGCTTGCGAAGCTGCTGCGGCCAAGACTTGCGGCGACGACTGCGCCAAGCCGTGCTGCGCCGACAAGTAATTCACTGAATTAGTGATCGTAAAAAGGGTGTCGGGTCTTTGATCCGACACCCTTTTTTTGCAACTGTATTGCGATGGATCGACGACTTCCGCTGCCCCTGGGCGCCGGTTGTCGATCAGAGTGGCACCGACTTCTGGGTGGAAACCGGCTTTCGTTGCTGAAGGGGCGCCTCCCGTAACGCCTTCACCAGCACCGAAGCAGTCCAGGCGGTGCCATAGATGCGGTGATAAGAGAAGAAGGAGTAGTCCCACATCGACCCGTCGGATTCCTGGGTCGCCAGCAGCTTCTCGACCAGTCGGGGCCACCAGCTGAGTCTCTTCTCTCGCGGCAACAGTTCGATCACCCCTGCTGCGTAGTAATGACCGTAGAAGAAGAAATAGCCGCTGTTGGCGTAGTAGGCCTCGTGCGGAAACGGTCGCCCCCGGGCCAGCGAAACGAACTTGTGGTGGCGCATCAACTGCTCCAGCCCCACATCCATCTGCTCGTAATTCACTTCGTCCTCGTCGCCGCAGATTCGCAGGGCGAGATTTCCGACCTGGATGCGACACAGCGATCCCTTGATCTGATTGATGCCGGTGAGCCCTCTGGTACTGGGAATCGCCGACACGTTGTAGTCGTAGGCGCCGTTGGGCAAGCGACAGCGACGCAGCGCTCGCAACCCGCGCTCTTGCATCTTGTCGGGCACCTCGAGCCCGACCTGCTCACACTGCTCGAAGATGAGCAACAAGGAAGCG
Organism: Planctomycetes bacterium UBA1146; assembly: GCA_002311345.1. Lineage (GTDB taxonomy): Bacteria > Planctomycetota > UBA8108 > UBA1146 > UBA1146 > UBA1146. Next base: position 339,205 of record DCAA01000002.1, read on the forward strand.
GTGACGAAGGAAGTACCCCAGGTCGGACGACGGGTATAGGGCGGATTATCGTAGTAGGACCAGCCACCATCGGGACTCTGGTACCACTCGAGAGTATCGATCAAATCTTCACCGAGCGCCCGCAGACGATCACGTCGCTGGGTACCGAAGCGCTGCGGATCCTCTGCCAGAGCACGGGCGACCACCTCGAGAGCATAGACGTAGGCCCACATGTTGTCGGTATCCCAGTTGGCGATGCGCTTGCGGCGACCATTCTCACAGACGTGGTCGAGACCGCGCCGGAGTGCCTCCTCGGCGCCTTCCGGGGCCAGATCTCCCAGATCCATCAGAGTCACACAGGTGATGGCAGTGGTGGCCACTTGCCAGGAGTAATGCTGTCCAGGGATCGACCAGTACCAGTCGTCGGATCCGATGGGACCGCGCCAGTGCCCGAAAGCACCGTCAGGTTCTTGATGTTCCAGCAGGTAGGAGATCGCCTTCTGCAGGCCAGCGGCGGCTTCTGCTCGCCAGTCGTCAACGGTTTGCGGTGGAGAGGAACCCGAAACCGACAAAAGACACAACATCGTCGCGAGGACGACCCCGTGCATCAGAAGACACTCCAGACGATGGGAGTCGACTCGGACCGATCTCCGGTCAGATCACGGAGATCGTGACGCAACTCCTCGAGTTCTTCGTGCATTTCATCGAGATCCCGTTCCATTTCAACTCGCTCGAGTTCGGCCTTCAACTCGGCGATCATTGTTTCGCGCTCGCCACGATCCAGGGCTCGCCTGGCATCCCTGTGCGCACGATGCAATGCTTTTTCTCTTTTCGGGATCTCGACCTCCATCGCCAGATGATGATCGCGACGTTGCTGATCCAGTGACTCCTGAGCTCTATTCAGGCTTCTGCGACCACGTTCGAGAACCAGTTCATCGGTGCCGTCCTCCAGTTCGGAGCCCTCGTAGAGAATGGTGAGTTGCTCCAGTTCCGCCTTGGCATCCAGAAAACGGCTCTCTGCGGAGGCAAGGCCCTGCTTGGCACGGTGTATCAGTTCCAGTCGTTCGAACCCGTGATACAACTCGAGATCTTGCTCGGCTTCCTGCACAGATCGATGAGCCTCCTCGCTTTCGTGATCGCGCGCTTCTTCAGCCAGATCACTCTCCATCTCGGCGATCTCCATCTTGGTCTCGGCTTTCTCGATCTTTCGCTCCAGTTCGCCGATCTTCTCTCGCTTCTCTCGCATCTGGGCGATCTTCGAATCGTCGCCTGCTTCTGTAGTATCTTCCGAGGCCTTTTCGGTGTTCTCACCCCCCGATCGAAGATCGACATGAATAGCACCCGTTTCGTCATCGAGACGGGCCGCATCGGACCGCACGACTATGCAGCCCGAAACCAGCAACAGCATCAGAAGTGACGGTATCCAACAACGCATCTGACCTCCCTCGACCAACAGTATTTTCCTGCGCCCAGTTTCGCGCATCCACACCGCGAGGCAAGGTAAGAGACGAGACGATCAGGCGGATCGCTTCAGCGATTCAGAAACTGGAATCAGAGGTAGGAAGTGCCGCTTCTACCTGATCTGCAACGATTCTCACCGGATGACAGACCAGATCCTCGGTGGTCGGGCCATCCAGGACTGCACCACTGCTGGAATCGAAACAGGCTCCGTGAAGTGGACACTCCACCTGACCATCCTCGACAACGGCCCCCACCATCGAGGCATGGGTATGAGGACAGCAGTCATCGAAGACGGTGATGCGAGCTCCCTGGCGGATGACCATCAGGTCTCTGCCATCGGCAGCCGTGAAGAAAGGCTCCTCTTCATCTACTGCCTCGACGCTACAGACCGGATACCACTGACTACCTTGTGGTGCCTCGTGGGTCCCCGGGAGATCGGGGTTTTCAGCTGGCAAAATATGGGTTCTCTCCGGCGCCATGGTCGGTCGAATCATGGATGTTTCGCACCTGGGGGACCTTTTGCCGGATCATCGTCTCGACCCCCTGACGCAACGTCATCGCCGCCATTCCACAGCCCTGACAACCTCCACCCATGTGGATGAAAATGTCATCTTCTTTGACATCGACAACCTCGATGAAACCGCCATGAGCGGCCACCATCGGATTCAGATCATCATTGAGTAGGTTCTGGATCTCGACAAAAAGAGCCTTCTCGGCTTCGTTCATCTCACGAGTACGTTGACTGTGAATCTTATCGGTTTCCTCGAAATGACGACGGATCAACACGGCGGCGGCCTCCGCGATCGGTCCCCAGTCGACACCATCGACAGGTTTGAGGAGAGTCACGATGCTATCTTGCATCAAGACCGCCTCGATACCTTCGAGTTCGACCAACTTGCCACCGAGTGGGCTGTCGCTGGCCTCTTCCACCGTTGAATAGTATTCAGGTGTGGTAGCGACGACCCGGTTCAATTTGATGACACAGGTATCAGAATCCGATTCGCATGGTTCGACGTTGATTTGCAGTTCTTCGTTCATGTAATCCTCTCGGACTCAATGATGCCGCCTTCTGCACTTCCTCGCCACTACTCCTGCGGGATATTCGCCCGGTTTTTGTCGTTCGATTCAGTGTTCCGTTGCCATATTCCCAACAACAGATTGATATCGACTACATCAAGAAATAAGCAAAGATCTGCTCGCTACAAGATTGTACTCTCTGGGCTGAAAGGCAAACCGAGATGGACCCCAGAAGCGCACGCAAGATCTTCGATGACAGTTCGAAACGATGGTCC
>DCAA01000018.1:0-638 GCA_002311345.1 Planctomycetes bacterium UBA1146
CCGTGATGAGAATGTTTGGGGTTGTTGTGGCTGTGTTGTTGTTTGCTCCCCTTTGGGCGCAGACGGGGTCTTGCGATGGAGAAGTCATCTTCATCGAGAATGACCAAACCCCTGTTGATAGCGTTTGTTTTGGAAGCTTGGACCTGGGAGACATCGATAACGATGGGGATCTGGACCTTGTGTTTCTAGATTTTGGATATGGAAACAACATCCTTATCAATGATGGTTCGGGAATCTTTGACTGCAGTGGTCAGGTCATTACAGGAAGTTTTGGGGGCTCTGCAGGTGGAGGATGGAATACATTCGTAGATATCGATTCTGATGGTGATCTCGATCTTGTTTGGAGTGGACTTGAATTCGGTGGGGTATTTATCTCCTTCAACGATGGGCTGGGTATTTTTTCCGATAGTGTTCAGATACTTGACTTGTATGTAGGAGGCTTTGCACTGGCTGACCTCGATGCAGACAAGGATCTCGATCTAGCCGTGGCACTTCTGGGCGGTGTGAATCGTGTTTACTTCAATTCTGGAAATGAAATCTTCGTCGACAGCGGACAAGTGCTCGGTGATTCAGGTGGCTATTCGGTAGCACTGGGCGATGTGGATGGAGACGGCGATGTTGATCTGATCGGGGTAAAT
>DCAA01000018.1:938-5112 GCA_002311345.1 Planctomycetes bacterium UBA1146
CCAATCGCGTCTATCTCAATGACGGTGACGGTTACTTCATCGATAGCGGTCAAGAATTGGGATCAGAGTATACGCTTTCCATGACCTTCGCAGATCTTGATGGAGATGCAGACCTCGATCTTGTAGTGGGAAATTATGATGTTCCAAGTCGTATTTTTCTCAATGACGGTAATGGAATTTACAATGAAACTGGTCAGCCATTGCCACTGGGAGGGTTCTGGCGCTCCCCTATTAGCGGAGATATTGATTTAGATGGAGATGCTGATTTGGTTTTTATCGATTGGACGGAAGGTGAACTTTTAATCCACTTCAATGTTTGCCAGGGGACATTCATCCGCGGTGACTGCAATACCATCGGAAGCATCGACATCGCCGATGGCATCTTTTTGCTTGGTTATCTTTTCTCTGGTTTCGATCCTTCGACTTGCGCTGATGCCTGTGATGCAAATGACGACGATGACATAGATATCGGTGATCCAATATTCATCCTGGCGTCCCTCTTTACCGGAGGGGACATGCCTCCAGCCCCATTCCCAGACTGCGGCCCGGATCCGACCGAAGATCTGCTCGGTTGCAATAGCTTTGGAGTTTGTCCGTGAACTAATTTGGTGACAAACCTGATCTGGTCACCCGTTTGCGTGTACGAAGTCCTCGCGATGTCAGTGCTACCACAACCGCTCTTAGAGATGGATACTGTGGTCCGGTGATTTTTGTTGTTATAAAGGTGATCCGACCCTCAGCGACATCAACTCCGACGGCGATTTCGACATGGTCGTGGGGATTTGCAACAATCAGCACAATCGTGTCTACACCAGTGACGGCAATGGCACCTTGGCAATTCGGAGGCTCGTTCAGTGAAGCCCTTCTCCTTCATCCACGCGGCGGACTTGCACATAGGCAGCCCGTTCAAGGGGATCAGTTCCGAGTCCCCCGAAGTGGCGGAACAACTGCAGAAGTCCACTTTTTCCGCGTTCGGTGTTCTCATCCAGGCCTGTATCGATCACGACGTGGACTTTCTTCTGGTGGCCGGCGATGTTTACGATGGCGCAGACCGTAGCCTCGCAGCACAGCTCAATTTTCACGATGGTCTGAAGCGTCTTGCGGAGGCCGGAATCCGCTCCTTCGTGGTGCACGGCAATCACGACCCGCTGGACGGTCGCGTCAGTACTTTAGAGTGGCCTGAGAAGGCTCACATTTTTGGCAAGACCGCCGAGACCGTCACCGTCGAGGTTGATGGTGAGCCGGTCGCCGCTGTTTCGGGCATCAGCTTTCCAAAGAGCAAGGTTCAGACCAATCTTTCGAAGAAACTCAAGCCCAGTTCCGACAATCTCTTCCAGATCGGTCTGTTGCACTGCAACGTCGGCAAGGACACCGGTCACGATCCCTACGCTCCTTGCGAACTGGTCGACTTGAAATCCTCCGGCATGGATTACTGGGCTCTCGGTCACGTCCACACCCGCACGATACTCAGTGAGAATCCCTGGGTGGTCTATCCCGGCAACTCCCAGGGTCGCTCCATCCGTGAGCAAGACGCCCGCGGTTGCTACCTCGTTCAGGTTGACGCCCAGGGCAATGCCGAACCGGAGTTCCTGCCTCTCGATGTGGTCCGCTGGCATCAGAGTTCGGTGTCCATCAACGACATCGATAGTCTGGATGCCCTGGACCGTCGACTTGTTGAAGAGGCGGAGTCCCTCCCCGAAGATGGTCGGGACGTCGTCTGTCGCATTCGCATCGAAGGCCGCGGTCCGCTTTACAAGGAGCTTCGCAGCGAGGGAGCCGAAGGTGAACTGCTGCAACGAATCCGCCAGAACCTTGAGTCCTCTGATCCTCTGATATGGGTGCAGCGCATCGAGCTGAACTGCCTTCCGCAGGTGGATCTGCAGCAGCGCTCCGAGCAGGGTGATCTGCTGGCGGAGGTCCTGACCCTGGCGAACGAGTGTGCCGGAAGCACCGAGGGTCTTCATCAGATCAAGGCCAACGCTCTCGACGATCTCTGGCAGAACCACCGTGCGAAGAAGGGGCTGGCGCAGCTCGACGACGACCGTATTTGCAAGATTCTCGGCGAAGCCAAGCTCCTCTGCCTGGATCTGCTGGAGGAGGACGAATGAGAATCGTCCAGCTGTCGATGGACGGATTCGGCGTTTTCAACGACGTCACCATCACGGACCTTCCGGCTGGTCTCATTCTCTTCCAGGGTGATAACGAGGTCGGGAAGTCGACCCTCCACGGTTTCGTCCATACAGTGCTCTTCGGCTACCCAAACAAGAAGTACTACCCGCCCCTCAACGGGGGTAGCGCCGGCGGCCGACTTCAACTCGATACCGATACCCGCGGCCTCGTGACGGTCGCACGCACGGATGGGCCGAAGGGGGGTAAGGTCACCCTTACCTTCGACGATGGTGAAACCGGGGGAGTCAGCGCCCTGGAAAAGATTCTCGGTGGCACCAACCGGACGATGTTCCGGAATCTGTACGGCTTCAGTCTCACCGAACTCCAGTCCATCGAGACCCTGACGAGCGAAGAGGTTCGCGATGTCATCTACGGCGCCAGCCTGGGAACGGGACTTCGCACCCTCACCGAAGCCCGTAAGCGACTGAACAAGCGGATGGAACACCTTTTTAAATCCGGTGGCTCCAAACCGGAGATGAACGTACATCTCAAGGATCTCGAAGAAACGCGCAAGCAACTCAAGGAAGCCAAGAATGGCGTCGGCGAGTACGAGCTCACCGGCGAAGAAATCGACAGACTCGCCACGGAAATAGAGCAAAATCGTGACGAACTTGACGGCGCTCGCGAGCGTCAGTCCCGCGTCGGTGCGATGAAGAAACTGTGGGAAGATTGGATCGCCCTGCAGCAGGCCGAGGCCGGTATCGCCGGCCTGGAGCTGAAGGTCGAGGACTTCCCCGAGGATGGCCTCGCGAAACTGGAAGATTTAAAACAGCAAATCAAACGCCAGCAGATAGATCTCCAGGACCTCGAGGATGAGCGCAAGAACAAGGGCAAGCAGCTGCAAGGCCTGGATTTCGACGAAAAGCTGCTGGAGCAGAGCGCCGAGATCGGCGGCATCATTCAGGGTCTCGAGACCTTCGAGAAAAACGTTGCGAGCATCCCGGTATCCGAGGTTCGCGTCAGGAAGTGCGAAGATGACGTGGCCGTCGTTCTCACCGGGGACCTTGGTACCGGCTGGACCGTGCAACGTGCGCTGGATCTGGACCGGTCGGCGCATGTCAAGGAGGAGATCGCCGAGCATGAAAAGATTCTTGCGCGGAGTGAAGAAAACTCCACGACTCTCTCCGCCAAGTTCGACAGTCGGGTTACAGCGTTCGAGGAGTCGCGCGACGAACAGAAACAGGCAGGTGAAAGGGTCGAGGAGCTCGAGGACGCCGGCCTGGATGTCGATCGCGCTACGCTGGATCGTCTACGCGACGGCAGGAAACAGTTCACCAGCGTGCTGACCGACCTTCCCCGGCGCGAAACCGAACGGCAGGAGGCGTCCGAGGATTTGATCCGCACCCTGGCCGATATCGACCCTGGTTGGACGATGCAGAACCTCGAGGAGATGGACACCTCCCTGTCAGCCCGGAAAAAGATCGAGCAGTTCGAGAAGAAGTTTCGCGAGACGGAAACCGAGGTCCGCTCCGCCAAGGAAAGAATCAATATCGCCGAGGACGCCGTCAAAAAGAAACGGCGAGCGAGGGATGAGAAGGAAAACTTGCTCGTGGCTCTCGGGGGTACGAGCGACAAGACCTCCGATTTCGAGGTCCGGCGTCGCGACATCCGTGAGTTCCGCCAGATGGTGCGCGATCGCGAGGAGGTTGAGGGGCATCTGGCTGTCGCGAAGCAGCAGCAAGAGATGATCGCGACGGAGCATGGCCCCGATCACGTTCCGGATGCCGGACGACTACTGGGAATCTGCGCCGTGCTCGTGGCGGTCGTCGGGGTTCTCCTGTTCATGACCTTTTCCTCAATGGATCAAGCAATGTACGCCAATGCGTCGGTGATAGGGGGGGGCTTGATCGCGTTCGCGCTCTTGCACCAGAGCAAGGCCCTGTCCCGCCACTCGAATCGCAATGGTCACTCCGGATTCAATCCGGCTGGCACAGCGGAGCGCGTTGACAAGCTGAAGGATCAACTCGCTGAGATGAACGCCACCATCAACGAGCGCGAGAAGCAG
>DCAA01000018.1:5288-7034 GCA_002311345.1 Planctomycetes bacterium UBA1146
AAGAAGCTGACACTGTCAAGGAGTGGGAAGAGCACGCGCGGTCCCTCAGTCTGTCCGCCGACACCAGTCCGTTCTACGCCGGGCTGATTTTCGAGAAGGTGGAGAAGGCCCGTGGGGAAAAGCGCGTAGTCGGCGGGTTGGGTCTCCGCATCGATGAAATGAAAAGCTGCTGGACTGACTACTTGGAGGAGATGGCGAAGGTGCCACGCCTTGAAAAGGTGCTGGAAGGCAAGGCCGATGTCATTCTTGCCGAGCTCAGCGAGTTCCTGGCCGAAATCGGGCAGCAGGAGGAGCGGCGTGCCAAGCTGGAGAGAGCTCGGGAGGCTCTGGGAGAGGCCGAAAAGCGCACTTCTGCCGCCGATGACAAGCGCGTGCAAGTCGAGGCCGACCTGAAGGAGGCGCAGAAGGCGCTGCGTAATGCCGAAGATGCCTGGAAACAGTGGCTCGCTGATCACGGCATGGATTCGGGCTGGTCCCCCGAGACCACCAGCCATGTGCTCGATCGTGTCATCCGCCTGGTCGAGATCGAGGGGGATCGAACATCCGCCGAGAACGAAGTGGCCCGTGCAGATCAGGAGGCGAAGGAGTACCTGCAGCGCGTCTCAAATGTTTTCGCTGCGCTCGACCGCACCGCACCAGAAGAGCAGAAGATCCCCGTGGAGATTCGTCGTCTGGATGAGGACCGGGTCAAACATGAAAACATTCACACCCGCCACGACCAGCTTTCCGACGAAATCTCCGGGATCGACTCCCGCTGCAGTACCAGCCGGAAACGAATCGAACAGGTCCAGGGCGAGTGCTACAAGCTCATCAAGGAGGGGTCTGCCAAGGACGAGGAGGAGTTCCTGCGCCGTGGTCAGTTCCACGAGAAGCTTCGGAGCCTCGAAGTCGAGATCACCACATATGAGTCTGCCATCCGAAAGGTCCTAGGCACGACCAACCTCGATGACGACAGAGCCGAGTTGGCCAATCAGAGGCTCGATCGTCTTAACAGCGAGGAGGTCCAGTTGAAGGAAAGAGTTGCCGAGCTGGAAGACAACCTCGCTAGCGCACTTCGAGATAAGGGCGCCGCCGAGAAGGAACGGAAGGATCTCGACTCCGATAACCGCGTGGCAGCGCTGCGGGCCAAGGAAGAGGGGCTCAAGGAGGAGCTGGAGGTCAAGGCGCACGACTGGGCCCGCCACGCCGTGGCCGAACATCTGCTCGACACCGCCAGGGAACGACACGCCGAGGCCAATCAGCCTCGGGTCATCCAGGAGGCTTCTAAATATTTCTCCACCATCACCGATGGCTGCTATACGAAGGTCTTCGCTCCCCCTGGCGAGAACTCCATGCAGGTCATCGACGAGAAAGGCAGTATCAAGGAGTCTGACGACCTCTCTCGCGGTGCGATGGAGCAGCTCTACCTCGCCATCCGCTTCGGCTACATCTCCGCCCAACCGACAGGCTCCGAAGCCCTACCGATCCTCATGGACGATGTTCTGGTCAACTTCGACCCGACCAGATCTGCTGCCGCTGCCGCCACCATCCTGCAGATGGCCGAGCACCGTCAGGTTTTGTTCTTCACCTGTCATCCGGAGCAGGTGGAGATCTTCCGCCAGTGCTCCCCCGAGGTGCCCGTCTACGTCATCGCCGACGAATCGATATCCCTCTCGACAACTGAGCACGTCGTCGGTTAATTTTCCCTCCAAGGGACCCGTGCTGATGGATCTACCTCTTCAACAGCGGCCCAAACCCCGCCGACCC
>DCAA01000018.1:7061-8890 GCA_002311345.1 Planctomycetes bacterium UBA1146
GATCCCACCGAAGATCTACTCGGCTGCGAGGACTTTGGAGTTTGTCCGAGATGAAACTCACTCCTTCCGTGAGGCGGCAGTGGGCAGGATAATGGCAACTGAGAAGAGGTGACCTTGAGTTCGCTTCGCCTGAGCGTTGCCATCCTGGCCGGTACTGCGCTGCTATTTTGTGGTGGCGTGGTGGTGGCGGGGGATTGCAACGGCAATGGCATTCCCGATGACCAGGAGTTGATCGTCGACGGCTCGATGTGGGCCAGTTCGGTGCTGGGTTACAGTTCGCAGTGGTCAGATACGGCCTGGAGTGCGTTCCAGGCACTCGGCGAGCCGGACACGATGACCTATGGCGATATCGATACCGCCTGGGCCACGTCATGTGCCGATGATGGCGGCGGGCTCGGCTGAGGCTGCGGCCTCGGCTGCAGTTGCGGCCCCGCGTGTAACTGTGACAGTTGCAACGGCGATGGCATCGAATACCTCATCGTTGGTTTTGCCCATCCGATTCTGTCGAGTTCGTTGATGGTCAGGGAGACGCTCGGTAACGGCTTTGTCGTGGGGATCCAACTGCTCGAGATCAACGGCAACCTGATCACCGTCTGGGAGGGGATTGATCCCAGTGAGATCGGCACCCCGGTCGAGTTCTCGGTCGATTTCCCGCAGACTTCGCAACTGGTCATCGGTGCCAAGATCATCATCGACACCAACCGGCACGCGGTGATCTGGGAGGAGATCGATGCCATCTCCATCAGCGGATCGATCGTGCAGGATTGCAACTCCAACTCGATCATCGATTCCTGTGAGATCGCTGCCGGAGATGTGGACGACTGCAACTCCAATGGCGTACCGGACGAGTGTGAAAATTTGCCAGATTGCGATGGGGACGGGCTTTCGGATGCGTGCGAACTGGGTTCGACGGAAGCCGATTGCAACGGCAACTCGATCCCCGATTCGTGTGAGTTGGCGGCTGGAAGTGCCACCGATTGCAACGCCAACGGCATTCTCGATGAGTGCGATTTGAACACAGGCACTGGCCAGGATTGCGACCGCAACGGTGTTCTCGATGAATGTGACATCGCCAGCGGCAACTTCGAAGACTGTAATGACAACGGTGTCATCGATGGTTGCGAGTTGACGCGCGTCGATCTACGCGGCAACTGGGATGGTTTTTCGGGTCAGTACGCCGATGTGTGGGGATACGAGGATCACGCCTACATCGGGCGATTTTACGATTCTGCCGTCGATATCATCTCGGTGGTCGATCCGTCCGATCCGCAACATGTCGCCGAGTATGCGCTGCCGGCACCGAATCAGAATGCCGATGCCCGCGACATCAAGGTCGCCGATGGGATGCTCTTTATCGGGTTAGAAGCCGACGGCAACGGCAGTGTCCACGTGGTCGATGTGCGTGATCCGGCCAATCCGGTGGCGGCTTTTGACATCGTCCTGGCCAGTTACCTGACCGTTCACAATCTCTTTTACCATCAGGGCTTTCTCTACATCGTCGATCTGTCAGCGGGCACCGGTATTGCCATCGTCGATCTGCGGGCCATCGATCTCGATAACCCGCCGAACAGTCCGATCACGGACCCCCTGTGGACGATTACCGATGGCGGAGTTCATGACGTGGTCGCTCAGGGCGATCGGCTCTACGTCTGTAAACTGGGCTCTGGTCTGTGGATCTATGACATCGCCGATCTCGCCAACACGCCCCCGCAAGCACTCGGCAGCGGCCCCGGCATCAGCACCCATTCGTGCTGGCCCACCGCCGATGGCAACTTTGTCATCACCGGCGAGGAACGTCTCGGCGGTGGCATCAAGGTCTATCAGGTGAC
>DCAA01000018.1:8998-30792 GCA_002311345.1 Planctomycetes bacterium UBA1146
CAGGGAGTGATCGGAAACCGGGTCTACAACGCCTGGTTCCAGTCGGGGTTGCAGGTCTTCGATGTCGATCCCGATACCGGCTGGCTCGACTGGGTGGCCGGATACGACACCTTCGAGCAACCGACCTTGCCCACCTACGACGGTGCGTGGGGGATCTACCCGTTCCTTGGCGACGATCGCATCCTCATCAGCGATATCAGCAACGGTCTGTTCGTACTCGAACTGACCGATCTCGATCTCGATGACGATGGGGTGATCGATGGTTGCGAACCGGAACTTTTCATCCGCGGTGAGGTCAACGGCGATGGTGTTGTCGATATCGCCGACGTGGTGTTCGTGCTCGACTACCTGTTTGTTGGCGAGTCCGATCCGGGTTGCCAGGACGCTGGCGATGGTAACGATGACGGTGCCATCGACCTCGCCGACGCCATCACCTTGCTCGGATTCCTGTTCAGCGGAGATGCCGCTCCGCAGGCGCCATTCCCCGAATGCGGCATCGACCCGACGGCGGATGCACTGGAGTGCGAAAGTTATGGAGCGTGTCCTTGATGCTTTCGGGCAGAGCAGTGCTGCAGGGCAATACAACCGCTGCCGCCGGCTAGTGGAGTTCAGCGCTACCGATACCCCCCTTGAGGGTGGATAATGGGGGGTCGGCTCCTTTCTTTTCCTGATCGATCAAGGAGTGTGGTGATGAAGTTCCGGGGGCTTACCGCATTTTCTGCACTGCTTCGGGCACCTGCGGCACTGGTGTCGGTGGCACTGGTGACACTGTTACTGTTTCCAGCCAGTGCCTTTGCCCAGGGGCCATGCCCTGCCACCACGGGTACTACCCTGAATCCGGTGCCACTGAACCAGCCGTTCGGAGGCGCGGTTTCCTGCAATAACGGCGCAACCCACACCGACAACTTCTACTACCGTGCTTTTGACCTGTGCAACGACTACGCGATCACCGATTTCATCGATATCCGATGCATCACCTCCGCCTTCACCTCGGCGCCTGCCGGCGGCGGCACCCAGCCGGTTCGCATTCGCCTGAGCGTCGACCTCGATGGGGCTGCTGTCGGACCGCTCTCTGCCCTGGCCCTCTTCTATGAGGAAGAATTCCAGGTTCCATCCAACGCCAATCAAACGTTCAACTTCGTACTCGGAACGGGAATCGTCGACCCGGACGGAATCCTGGGAGGGACCGCCTCGACCCTGGTCGGCTGCCTCGCCATCGATCAGACTCTCGTCGTCGAGATCTTCACTCCCGACGGCAGTGCCGCTGGCCATGCGTTCTTCATGGCGATCCCCGATCCTGCCCAGACTGATCCAGCCACCGACCAGATCGGCAGCAGTTTCTTTGCGGCGGGCGAGTGCGGTCTGTTCGAGCCGAGCGACACGGCCAGCCTCGGCTTTCCGGACAACATGTGGATCATGGATGTTGCCTGGGATGATGCAGGAGATTGCGTCTGTCCCCCCAGAATCAGCAACCTCGACTGCCAGCAAACTGCCGGAACGACTCGCTGGGATCTGACCTGGGATTCGATGCCTCCGGTCGGTTCCTTTCAGGTCGAGATTGGCGGCAACATCGAGGCGGTGCTCGATGGAACAGCCGTCTCTTACCAGACCGATCCGATGATCGCCTACCAGCTGCAGCAGATCATCGTGACCGCCTACGAGAATCCTGGTGCCACCGGCAACATCATCAACTTTGTCGAATACCTGGTGGAGACCGCTCCCGCCAACAACTGGTTCGAAGGAGCCGAGCCGGTCACCACCGGAGACACCGACTTCAGCATCACCAGTGCGGTGACGACCACCGGCCCCGCTCTGGATCCAGCGGTGTGTGCCATGAACGTGTCGAACGACGAGATCTATCACGACCTGTACTACTGCTTCACCGCCGCCACCAGCGGCGATGTGCTGGTTTCCACCTGTGGCGGACCCACCATCAATACCCGGCTTGCAGTTTACGCCGATTGCGCCAGCGACGACCCCGCAGCCGTGATCATGTGCAACGATGAAGCGGCCACTGGAAGTACCGCTGCTGGAGCCACCGCCCCGGGAAGTAACAACCCCGCCTGCACCAACTTCGCTGCTGAACTGATCTTCGAGGCGACCCAGGGCGAGAGTTATCTGATCCGCCTCGGAAGCTTCAATCCGTCAGCGCTGGGCGATGGCACCCTGACCGTGATCGATTGCGCCACTGCGGCGAATCCCACAGGCAACACCGATTGCAACTCCAATGGCATCCTCGACAGCTGCGACATCGCCGCCGGGGCTGCCGATGACAATGGCAACGGCATCCCTGACGAGTGCGATGATCCCCCCTTCATCCGAAGCGACGTAGATGCCGATGGCGCGATCAATCTCGCCGATGCGATCGCCACCCTCGACTATCTCTTCATCGGCGGCACGATCCCCTGTAACGATGCCGCCGACATCAACGATGACGGCGCACTGGACCTGTCCGATCCCATCGTGTTGCTGGGATATCTGTTCAGCAATGCACCTGCCCCTCCGGCCCCCTTCCCTGACTGCGGCATCGATCCGACTCCGGATGCACTGGAATGCGACAGTTTCGCGGCGTGTCCTTGATGCTTTTGTGAGGGTGCCTGGAGTGGGACAATGGAGACGGGTCTGCTCCGTGCCGATGGTGCCGGTCGCCCGTCATCCATCTGGACCGAGGTACTGACGATGAGATCTCCACTCGATACCTACTGCGCACAAGGCTGGGCCCACTGCGGACGGCACTGGCTGCTGCTGCTGATGGTATTTGCCGTCAGCGGATCGGTGCTGGCACAGCCTGCTCCCTGTGCCGGAGCCGGGGTGTTCGCCGAGGCCGAAACTCTGTTCGGGGATTACCACACCGAGTCCGTGGCACTGGGGGATCTCGATGGCGATGGCGATCTGGATGCGTTCGTCGTCTACGAACTGGCCAGCTTGACGCGTATCTTCTTCAACCAGGGCGGGCAACAGGGCCAGCAGGCGGGAACCTTGCTCGATAGCGGCCAGCAACTGAGCACTTGCAACATTCCGCGGGTGTCGCTGGGCGATCTCGATGGAGACGGTGACCTCGATGCCTTCATCTCGTGCGGCGAAGATGATCCGCACCGTGTCCACATCAATCAGGGTGGCATGCAGGGTGGCGTCGAGGGATTCTTCAGCTACGGCGGCGAACAGGATCTCGGCAACTTCCAGGGGCGCGGCAATGCCCTCGGTGATGTCGATGGCGATGGCGATCTCGATGCCTTCGTCGTGCACGACTATTTCGAGCCGGATCGGATCTACATCAACCAGGGAAACCTCCAGGGTGGAAGTGCCGGGGAGTTTGTCGATAGCGGTCAGAGCCTCGGTTCCCGTCGCAGCAGTTCGGTGGCGCTGGCGGATCTGGACGGCGATGGCGATCTCGATGCCTTCGTCACCCACTTCGATGGACCCGATGGGATCTATCTCAATCAGGGTGGCGCTCAGAATGGCACCGAGGGGGTCTACATCGACAGCGGCCAGATCCTGCAGAGCTGGGGCAGTCTGGATGTGGCACTGGCGGACCTCGATGGCGACGGTGATATCGATGCCATCCCCGTCAAGGGCAGCGCTCTGGTGCTCATGAACCAGGGCGGGGCCCAGGGCGGCAGTGAAGGTGAGTTCCTCTCCAGTGCCTACCTCTATGGAACCGTCACCGACCGAGCGATCGCCATCGGCGATATCGATAACGATGGAGATCTCGATGCGGTGGTCGCTGGCAATTCGATCTACGAGGTGCTGCACCTCAACCAGGGTGGGTTGCAGGGGGGAATAGCGGGCACCTTCAGCACCGATCTGCAGGCGATCCCATCCAACAATCTGACCCGCGATATCGCGCTCGGCGATCTCGACGGCGACGGAGATCTCGATGCCATCAGTGTCAGCGGCGCGATCCCCGGCGGAGTGCCCGATTTGATTCACTGGAACCAGTTCATCGCTCCCGATTGCGACGGAAACGGCAATCCAGACCGCTGTGATGTGCAGCAGGATCCGTTGCTCGATTGCGACGGTAACGGCGAACTGGACAGTTGTGAACTGACCAGCGGTGGCAGCGACATCAACGGCAACGGGATTCTCGATGTGTGCGAGGAAACACTCTTTGTTCGTGGAGATGTCAACACCGATGGCACCACAGACATCGCCGATGCGATCTTCTCGCTCAATTACCTGTTCGGGGAGATTGCGCTGTCGTGCCAGGACGCCGCCGACAGCAACGATGACGGGCTGCTCAATATCGCCGATCCCATCCATTTGCTCTCATTCCTGTTTGGCGGAGATACCGCTCCACCAGCTCCATTCCCTGATTGTGATACAGATCAGTCCGATGATCTGCTCGATTGCCAGAGCGCGGGGGACTGTATCTAGGGATTGCTGGAACCGATCGGCATCGACCTGCGTCACGTCGCTGAGGGACTCGTTCCCGAAGGAGGTTCGTCGTGCTGGGTGTCTTCTCGGACTGGAAAATCAAATCTGTGCTGCTTGGCTCTGCCATCGCGGTAGCGCTCTCGTTGAGCACGACGAGTTTCGCCGATGATCCGCCGGCATTAGTGGTGGTCGAGACGGTCGCCGAGGCGCTGCAGCTGGATGCGAGCACCCAGCGGCTCAAGGTGGTGCTGCGCGATCACGAAACCCTGGTGGCGGTATTGAAGCGCGTGCCCGATCTGGCCGATCTGCACATCGACCATCCCGGCAACCGGATGCCCATCGAGTCGATCCGGCTGTTGCGAGAATTCAAGAAACTGAAACGGCTGGAGTTTCGCGGCGATCCGTTCCTCAGTGATGAGAAGTTCATCGAACTGGGCAGACTCGAGCAGATCAAAAGTCTGCGGCTGCGGCTATTGTGACCCAATCTCACCGACGCCAGGTTGGCGTCGCTGGGTGGGCTGGTGTCGCTGGAGAAGTTGAACATGAAGGGCTGTCGCGGCAAGGCCTGGCTCAATGAAGCGAAGGTGTGGCAGGCGATCAAGCAGGAACGAGTCCGGCGAAAAGCGCGCGAAGACAAGTAATCCCCTCAAAACACCTCATCGGCAGCTGCCGAGAACCGGCTCGATTCCACCGCTTCTCTCTATAGGATATGGCGCATCCTCTCATCGACGAAAAGAGATCACCGATGCGAGCACTGTGGCTACAAGACAAGCAAGTATCGCTGCGTGAAGACCTGCCACCGGCCACCGCCGGTGACGATGAGGTGCGCATCCGTCCGACCCTGGTCGGGGTCTGTGGTACCGATCTGGAACTGGTGGCGGGCTACTATCCCTTCACCGGGGTGCTCGGTCACGAGTTCGTCGGCATCGTGGAGCAGGGACCCGGGGAATGGCCCGGCAAGAAAGTGGTCGGCGATATCAACGCCAGTTGTGGCCACTGCCCCGGTTGCCGCGAGGGTCGCGCCAACCATTGCCCGAACCGGACCGTGCTCGGCATCGTCGGTCGCGATGGTTGCTTCGCTGAATCGTTTTTGTTGCCAGCGACCAATCTGCTGGAAGTGCCGCAACAGGTACCCGATGAGTGCAGCGTCTTCACCGAGCCGCTGGCGGCCGCCATGCACATCCTCGAACAGGTCGACTTTGTTCCCGGAGATCGCTGGCTAGTGGTGGGAGACGGCCGTCTCGGTCAACTGGTGGCTCGCGTGGTCGCCGCGACCGCTGTCGATCTGATGGTGCTGGGAAGACACGAACGCAAGCTGGCCTTGCTGGCGGGTCACGGAATCGAAGTCACCGAGGATGCAGACTCGCTCGAGGGCGCCGGTTTCGATGGAGCCATCGAATGTACTGGCAATGCCTCCGGTTTCGCTGTGGCTCGTAAGTCTCTTCGGCCGGGCGGCACGCTGGTGCTCAAGAGTACCTACGCCGGTGATCTCAACTGCGATGCTTCGGCGCTGGTGGTCGATGAGATCCAGTTGATCGGGTCACGCTGTGGACCGTTCCGGCCGGCACTGGCGGCGCTGGCCGATGGAACGATCGATCCGCGCGATCTGATCGATGACCAGTTGCCGCTCTCGGAAGGTGTCCAGGCGCTGGCCAGGGCGGGCGAGAATGGCTGCATGAAGGTGCTTCTGCGCCCTTCCTGAGCGGCGATCGTTTGCCAGCAGTGGACCTCATCGACCTTTCCATCCGATTCTTCTGGGGACAGTGAATGTGCCCGGAGGGAGTGCGCCATGAAGATCCGCCCATGGAATCGCAAAGGTGCCGATGGCATCGATTCTTCCAGTCGAGTGCTGGAACTGTGGGAGGTCTCGCTACAGCACGGCGAGCGCACTCCGGTTCATCAGCACGATGATCGTGAAGAACTGGTCATCGCTCTGGAGGGGCGTGGGGAAGTTCATCGCCAGGATGTCGCTGTCGAGCTGTTTCCGGGCCATGGGGTGGTGGTTCCGGCGGGCATCTCTCATTCCATCGTCAATGGTTCCGGATTCCCGCTACGCGGTTTGACGGTGGCGATCCACCGCCCGGTGATTTCGGCATTGAGTTCAGCGGAAAAGGTCTCGGCCGGAGAACTGGAACTGCTGATCGATTCGATCCCGTTGCAGATCGATTGTCCCAGTGGCCTTCAGGCAATTATTAAGTTGTTCGAGACCGCCGGGAATCTGTCGGAACAGATCGATGAGGCGATCGGACTCGATACCGAGACCGGCCTACGAACCCTCGAGGATATCGAAAAACAGGTGATGGACGCCATCGTGCGTATCGCCCGTGCCTACGAGGGTGGATCGAATCTGTTTCCTCCGCGTTTCTAGCGGTTATTTCTGGACCACCACTGGCCATCGGTATCGATCCGGGCTGTTCCCCCCAGAGGTGGTGAGAATCGTCCATTTCGACCAGAATCGGCCCGATGCGCTGCTTTGACAGCGCCCCCGGGGGGGTGCAGAATGGCTAGAGATCCGTTGTGCACTGGATGCGCCCGAGAGCCCGGGATGCTCCGCACTTCTGTAGTTACTTTTCCGGCCTGCAGACTCCCCTTATCGAGTCTCGGTATTTGTGAGGGGAATACGTCGATCGCTGCCGCGTTGACCGGTGGGCGATCAGGAGGATATCACCTTGACGAGCATCGGGGACAGCATCGGGGATAGCACCGGGGATAACACCGGGGATAGCATCGGCACCGGGTCTCATCCACGGCAGAAGAAACTGGTCGAGTGCCGTTTATCTGCGGTTCTTCGGTGCTCTTGCGACTCTCGCCGCAACGCGATCTCAGGCTGGTTGCTGTTGCTGGTCATCGGACCGGCAATGTCGTTGGGTTGTGCCGGAAATGGTCAGCGAGCCACTTCAAGTTGGACCAGCCCCGCCCAGCACGCGGTTGCTCAGGTCAACTGGATGAAGTCCCGCGCCGGCCAGCTGACGCCGGAGCAGGTATACCTTCTTCAACAACTGCCATGGCGAGCCGATGGGACTACCGATAGGGATCGACAGAAGATGTTCGATCTGGCTCACGATGGCCAGGCTCCGGTCAATCGCATCCGGCGCCAACGGGTACTGGGGAGACCGCGAGTGATGGACGCAGCCAGAGAAGAGTTGCGAGCGAGGCTCGAACGAGAAAAGCCTGCCTCGACAACGACGGCCGAATCCAGAAGCGATGTGGAAAATGTTGGAACGAATTCCAGGGAAACGGAATCAACTCCGGTGACGACCGGAGCTCCGGGTGAGGATGGAGGACGTAGATGAGTAATCTGAAACGCAAGGGGCGTGCAACTGGTGCCAGCGAAGCGACAAGCAAGGCGGCTGCGGCCAAAGAAGTTTCGCCGGTCGATTCGATCAAGGGGATCGATGGTCAACGCAAGCAGGCGCTCGATTTCGCGCTGCAACAGATACACAAGAAATGTGGCCAGGGCTCGATCATGGTGCTCGGTGACAAGTATTCTCAAGCAATCGATGTGATCCCGACCGGTTCGATCTCGCTCGATCGAGCTCTGGGTGTCGGGGGGCTGCCTCGTGCACGCGTGGTCGAGGTGTTCGGACCGGAGGCATCCGGCAAGACAACTCTAACTCTTCATGCCATCGCCAATGCTCAGAAGGCCGGTGGAGTTGCCGCCTTCATCGATGCCGAGCATGCGCTCGACCCGAGCTATGCTGGCAAACTCGGTGTCGATCTCGATAGTTTGCTGGTTTCTCAACCCGATAGTGGTGAACAGGCGCTCGAGATCGCAGAGATGCTGGTCGCATCGAGTGCCGTGGACATCGTCGTGATCGATTCGGTGGCGGCGCTGGTTCCACGCGCAGAACTCGAGGGATCGATGGGGGATGTTCATGTCGGACTGCAAGCGCGACTGATGAGCCAGGCGTTGCGTAAACTGACCGGTGTGATCCACCGCTCCAAGACCACGGTGGTCTTCATCAACCAGATTCGCGAGAAGATCGGTGTCATGTTCGGCAGCCCGGAAACCACAAGCGGTGGCAGAGCCCTCAAGTTCTATTCCTCGGTGAGGATTGATATCCGCCGTATCGGCGCCATCAAGACCGATGGGGAGTTCTCCGGGAACCGTACCGTCGCCAAGGTCGTCAAGAACAAGGTGGCGGCTCCTTTCCGCAAAGCGGAGTTCGACATCATCTTCAACATCGGAATCTCTTACCACGGGGATCTACTCGATGTCGGTGTTGAGGAGGAGTTGGTCAAGCGTGCCGGAACCTGGTACTCCATCGGAGAAGAGCGCATCGGCCAGGGGCGTGACCGCGCGGTGCAATTTTTGCGCGACCATCCAGAACTCTCCGAGCGACTGGACACGGAACTTCGATCTCGATTTTTCGATAAGCCGAAGCCCGAGAAAAAAACTGAAAAAGAAGAGGCACTCGTGAGCGAATAGCCGCATTTGTGCCTCCGGAACAGGTAGGGGTGTTGGAAAGAGAAGAGATGTATTCAGAGACTGCCAAACATCTTCGCGTCACAGGTGTTCGCTCAACCAGGAGGGAGAGGGGTTCGATGCTCCTCATCGCCCTGGCCGTGTTGACGCTTCTCTCCATCATCGCCGTGACCTTCGTCTCCTTGATGCGACTGGAGTTGAAGGCGACCGAGAATTTTCGTGACCAGAAGCGAACCCGCTTACTGGCCAACTCTGCCGAATCCGCCGTGATCGCGATGCTCCGAAGCCGTCCCTTCTGGGATGGACATGTGGTCGCGAGTCGAACTCGGGCTCCGTGGATCTATGGGATCATCGGGGGCGATGGAGAAACTCGTGTCGGCGGTATTCTCGATCTGAAAGATGCTGATGAGGATGAGGCGTCCGTCGGTGGCATATTGAGTCGGGGCACGTATCCCGGGATTGGTGCGGGAACACCGGGACAGGATCGTTACCGGGTCAAACTGATCGACACATCGGCACAGATCTATCTCAACGGACGACAGGACACTCTCGCCAACATGTTGACCAATCTCGGTCAAGCTCTCGCCGGCGATGATCGCTATGGTGTCAATCCACTGTGGACCGAGGCCAATGAAGCGGGCAGGTTGCTCAAGGGCGCAGATATCATCCAGTTCAGAAACCGTCTGCCCGGTGGAAAGTTCTCGTCCAAGTCAGAACTCGCCGCCTTGATCGGATCGGAGAATCTGGCGCTCATCTCCGATTTTGTCACCGCCCATGCGTGGGTGAATCCATACACCCAGAGATCGGGTGCAGGACGAGAGGTCAACAATCGCATCGGGATTGGCACCCAGGGTGCCGGCGCATTGGTTGGCACCACCGGCATATCGCGCAACCTGCCACAGGATCCTCGAAGCCAGCGGGTGACTGGCGCCGCGCAAGTGGTTGGTGAGCCCCGAGCGCCCATCAATATCAACACCGCTGCCGAGCCGGTATTGATCGCCACACTGATGGGAGTGGGAGGGCGCCGTGCTTTCCCCTTCATGAGCATCAACTCGCAGAGGCTCGAGCAGCCCAACCTCGGTGTGATCGACCTGGGTGGGGGTACTCTGGCACCGGTTCGAGAAGAATTGACTCTGCTCCAGACCCCCGTATGGGTCTACTCGCAACCGCTCAGTCTTGATCTCGCGCGGAAGATCGCACGGGCGATCATCGCTCAGCGTAAGCAGCGGGCTTTCAAGCACTGGACCGCACCCATCGGCAGTGGCGATGTAGGGTTTGAAGATTTCATCAACGGACTCGATGACTCTTTCTTCCCTCCGGAGCAAACCGTCTGGGTCATCAATCCCCAGTCGAGGGACACGACCAACTTCTACGGAAGAATTCGGGAATCAAACGGCTCCGACCAGATGTGGAGTCGCGGTTTTCCATCGGGAGAAAACGGCATCAGGACAGCACTCGGTCTGCCGAGGGGATCACAAAGATCCTGGTACAAGGAGATGATCCGTTCGGTGGTCATCGCAAACGCCAACCCCAATACACGCATCAACAAGGTGAACCCGAACTTTGCCGCCTGGCGAGCGGTCGACAAGTCGGGCCTGGTGAAACTCGATGTCACCAATCGCGCTGACGTTCGCCTGGGACATACCACCGAGTTCTGTTTCGACAGCAAGGGGATCTACGAGATCACTAGCCTGGCGGAAATCACCGGAGCCGGCAATTCGAGCGACCAGGTCTTTTCCGAATCGCTGCAACGTAGCATCGTCAAAGTCTTCGAAGTTTACCATCACACGACTCAGGAACAGTTCGAGCAACCATTCCGAGCGCTGGGGCGAACCAGCAACGCTCGCGCCGGAGCCCGTGAGTATGTCACCACATGGCCAGATCCGATGGACGCCCTGCAACCTGATTTTTATGTCGGGTCGACACAAGATGGCAGGGTCGAGATTTCCGGCGCCGTCGATGGCCTGATGCAAGTTTCATCTCCTGCGGCGCGGCTGTCTCGATGGGCTGCAAATCCTACTTTGCGGCTGGCACATACCTTCCGCTTCAGAGATGAAGATTCGACGAACAACCTGGCGCGCTTGCTCAGAACTCGATCGAACCCGGAGGCAAGGATCAAGGAACTGGGCAGAGTGCTCGATGCGGATTACGCCCAGAAGGGGTCGATCTATCGTCAGCGCTATTCTCGATATGTTTGGGGAGTCGATGAGAGTTCCATCGAGGACGAAAATATAGCCGAGCCGTTTGTCGATGAAGCAGCCCAGAACTCAGACCTGATGCCCGATGGGATCAACAGTAGCATGTTTCGGACCTCGGCACTCGGTGGCCGATTCCTGCGTTTGCCGGCGCTTCGTTTCCGCCAGAACCCGTCCGATCAAGGTGCTGTGAATCGCAACTACAACAACGACATCGGTAACTTGCCCTACTACAACGGCGCCGTGTCCTTCTGGGTCAAGATGGAATTCAATGGTGACGATCCGACCTTTTCCGGATTGATCGGCGCGACCCAGGTTCAGACCGAAGTGGGGCAGAAGCCGACCGATTCCGAGGGTTCCCAGTTCTGGATCTGGAAGAACACAGAGGGACAACTTCGCGTCTCGCGTCTCTACTACCATCAAGCCTTCGCCAAGGGTTACACCATTCAGGCAATACCCTTGATCGGAAATCAAGACGAGGTCGAGGCCGGCAACGAAGCCGAGACCGATTCCCAGAAGTTCTGGGCTCGAAATGATGTTGTTGTGGATGTGTCGAGATGGCGTGCTCACGAGTGGCATCACCTGGCCATCTCCTACGATGACAATTCAGCCACGGCTGGAATACGGGTCTGGGTGGACAATCTTCAGGTCGATGCGGTCAATCACAATATCGGTGACGGCATGTTCTGTGCGCTCAACGAGGAGACTCCCAAGGACCAGATTCAGGTGGCTGGTTTCTATCGTGATCAGGCGGTGGCGACCGAAGGACTGTTCAAGTTCGGGACCAATTACGACCAGACAGGAGCATTGCGTTCCCCATCCATCAAACGCGTGCTGGCCAATGCCACCATCGATGAGTTTCGAATATATCTCGGCCAGTACACCCAAGATGACAGCCGCGGGGCAGGATACTTTTCCGAGCAGGAAGCCACCTATACCAATACCTTCATGGTGCCTTTCCCCGACGGAGTGCAGAGGATGCGGATTCGCAACATGACCTGGACCCTCTATCCGCCGAAGTTGTACGACCAGAAGCCTGTTGACTGGGATGCCGAAACGATGAACGTCATCAACGTCAATGGTCAACAGTCTGCGCGCAGACTGGGTGATCCGGGCGGGCTGGTGGGAGGCTCAGGTGATGGAGGACGTAACAATCAATTGATCGCCGGTGGTTGGCTTTACCCGACAGGAAGCCAGGACTACGGTGACAACTTCGATGTCGGGTTCCTTGGATACGAGTTGAAGATGCGGGCTGCCTCGGGAACCGGAGATCATGCTGGTGATGCCATGGTCACACCGGCATTGGACGATGTGACCCTGACGGTATATCTTCCGTCAGCCCAGTATCTGCTGACGGAGGTGATGGACTGATGTTGTTGATGGGTTCAAGGAAACCTCGGATGCGAAAAGCTCCATCAGAACCAGGTGATCCAGCCGTGAGCAAACCGATGCTCACGATGGTCCTTGGATGCGTCGTGCTGTTGTTGGGTAGCCTTTTTGCTTCTGATCGGGCACTGGCGCAGGGGGAGGGGCGTGGACCTGATGGGGAAGATCTGACCCTGCTGGAGTTCACGAAAATCTTGGTCACAAAAAACGAGAAGAACGGCCGCTACTCGATCACGGCCACTGCCAGTGCTCCGAAGATTCCGGTCGGAACCAAAGTTGACCTTCTTTTGACCTGGCGAAGCCAGTTGATACAGACCTTTACGATCACCATTCCTGCCAACCGAAAAGTACGCGAAGAACTTCTGGTCAAGAAACTGGAACCGTCACCGGACAAGTACATGTTCCGGTCGGTGATCGACCCAAAAAAGCAGACGTCAAAGGTCAATAAGGAACTCGAAAAGGATAAAGTTCTGTTTCCTCCGGCGGCGGCACCTTGGACCGAGTTTCACTTTGATCATCAGTTTGTGATCGGCTCCGCCGAGGAGATCGAAGCTTCTCTCAAGGAAATCCGCGCCTGGTTCGTCGAGCGTTACAAGAAGATGGCCAAGCGAGATGGTGAAGTGCGCGATGGTGCGAAAGCGGTCGAGGCTGGCACGGACTATACCAGGCCCAGCGGTGAGTTCGACGAGAAGAAGTGGCGTGATTTCATGGACAAGAAGGTGATCTCCGAACTTGTCGATGTGCAGGAGGAGATCCGCAAGAACTTCCAGGACCCCAAGTTCCTGGCGCATCGACTGGCCCTTTCTTACCTGCTGGAACTCTCCGTGGCAGTGGGGAAACGAACCACCAACGAGTCAAAAAAACTATACACGGCTCAGGGGTTGAGCCCGTCACCCCTCGATACGAAGCCACAGAAACTTGATGTGAAGGTGAGATCAGGTCGTCGAATTCCACGCGGTACCGATCTCAATGATCTGGTCCAGACGGTCAACAAACTGATCGGAATCACCTCCGAAGAGAGTGAAAACGAATCATGAAGTTCTTGTCGATCCCGATAATGCTGTCGATTTTGTTGTGCGGTTCCGTTTCGGTGGCCCAGGAAGACTCCGGTCCCCCGAAACCTCCTCCTACCTTCATCGAGTTGACCTCGATCCAGGTCAAGAAGGTGAAACAGGCGTGGAAACTTCGTGTTGTTGGCAAGGCACCAATGTTGCCGGCAAAGACCGTGATCGAGTTCGAGATCCGCTGGCGGACAAATATCGTTTTCGCCTTTCCGGTAGTACTCGATGGGTCGCGGCGCATCGATCAGGAGATCGATTTGAAAGTTCTGAAAGGTGCGCTCGGCGGGCTGCAATTGCGTTCCGAGATTCGTCCTCGCAGTCAACCACGGGAAGTGCAAATCGCTCTGGAGAAAGAACCGAAGAAGTACCCGATGGAGACCGCACCCTGGAAGCAGTCCTTCTGGAAGAAAAAGTTTGATCTGGGAAACGCCTCTGAAATCGAAAAAGCAATTTCTCAGGCCAAGGAATTTTTTCGTTTGCGGATTCGAGACGTTCTGAAGATACAACGTTCCTACGAGGCTGGACGCGACGCTGCTATCGCCGGTTCTCGATTCCAGAAAAGTGGTAATTTCGATCCCAGGACATGGCAGAATTACTGTGACAAGGAAGTTCGGGATCCGATTCGCAAGATCCAGTCGGAGATGAAGGAAAATCGCAAGACGCTGTCGATGTTGCCACATTCCCGCGATATGAAATATCTGGTCGAGATCGTCAATTCCGTTGCCAAGAGGTCCTACGATCGGTCTCGGAGTCTCTACACGGAACTGGGTTTGAAACCGGATCCCGATGACCTCAGTCCGGTCCGAATCGACATAAATTGTCGATCGACGAAACTCTCCAATCTTCGAAAGACTGTCGAGCGCCTGTGCGAGAGCCAGAAGATCGACATGGCGAAACTGTCCGGGTGATGGAAATCGTTCCGGACGAGGCGAAGTCATCCAGTATCTCTGCCCGTGACGCAGCAAACCGATCAGTGCTTCTCAAGGTCAATATCCCGGACTCTGACGGACCTGAGGGGGATCGGACGGCGCCTGATTTCAAGCCCGGGAGTCTCCAGGATGAGTCCGGGGGGTTGGTTCCGCGCCTCGATGCGGGGCTCGACTATGGTCATCGCTTCGCGATGCTCGGGGCGATCTTCCGTCCGATGAGACAGTTCCTTCGGCGCACCATCGATCCCGTCGTGGAGTCGGATCTCACTTCCACTTCCGAGTCGAGCGACTGATGCGGCTGCTGGCATCGATTGTCGAAATCCCGATAGCGCTAGAGTTCTAGTTGCTCTCGATGGAAGTCGTTGGTTCGAGGCTCCCCGGGAAGGTGCCGATGTCAGATCGGTGAATTTTCCCATCGAAATGAATCATTGCCGCTCTGGCGTAGACGAGTTCTTTTGCCTCGACCAGAGAATCTGCCAGGGCAGTGACTCCCAGTACCCGTCCCCCCGAGACGAGGCAACTTCCCTGATCGTCTGAACTGGTTCCGGCGTGGAAGACCTGAATCTCGTCATCGATGGCGCTGTAGATTTCTCCTTCGATGATCTGGCCCTTGCGCGGTGCTGCGGGATAGCCATCGGAGGCCAGTACCAGGCACAGCGCGTTACGTTCATCCCACGTGACCGATGCTCCAGACGGGCCATCGCCGGCGGTCGCTTCGAGGATATCTGCGAAATCACTCTGCATACGCATCAGGACTGGCTGTGTTTCCGGGTCTCCGAGTCGACAGTTGTATTCCAGCACTCGTGGTCCCGCCGGAGTCCACATCAGGCCCGCATAGAGCACACCTGAGTAGTCGACACCATCTGCGACGAGCCCCTCGAGGGTCGGTTCGATGATCTCGGTGCGGATCCGAGCAAGTTCATCCGGTCCAACGATGTTTCCGGGACAGAAGGCGCCCATGCCTCCGGTATTGGGACCGAGATTGCCATCGAGGAGAGGTTTGTGATCCTGAGCCGGAGGCAGTAACAGGGCATCGGTTCCACGGACCACTGCCAGTACCGAGACCTCGGGTCCGAAAAGTCTTTCCTCGATCACCACGATCTTGCCGCTTTCGCCGAAGGATTCTCCCGACAGCATCGCCTCCGCGGCTGCTTGCGCCTGGGCTCGATCGTCACAGACGATGACACCCTTGCCGGCGGCGAGGCCACTGGCCTTGACCACCACCTTCTCGGGCAGGTGATCGAGTGCAGCAGCCAGTTCTTCGATGGAATGGATGGTGCGGTGTGCGGCGGTCGGGATCCGATGCCGTGCCATGAAGTCCTTGGAGTGCGCCTTGGAACCCTCGAGGCGAGCGGCGATCGCGCCCGGACCGAAACAGGCGATCCCTGCGGCTCGGACCAGGTCAGCAATACCTGCTACCAGGGGTACCTCGGGTCCGACGACGACGTGATCGACGTTTTCTACCTTGCAGCGTTGGACGAAGGAGTCGGGAGAGGCGATCAAATCGGTATCTCTCCAGCAGGTCGCGATCTTGTCGATGCCGGGATTGCCCGGGCAGGCGATGAGTTGCTCGACACGTGTAGATCGTGCCAGTTGCCAGCAGATGGCGTGCTCACGACCGCCAGAACCGATGACGACGACCTTCATTGGGACCTCCTCGAAGATGGATTGGGATTCCCGAGTAACGTCCACGGACGCAACAGGATCCAACTCAAGACGATGAGCGCAGGAACCAGCAGTTGAGGGTAGGTAACGACTGCCCGCAGATCAACCAGTGGTAGGGCAGTGAGCAGTCCGAATGTACAAGCGGATGCTGATTTTTGACTTGTGGGGAATCCGACCACCAGCAGCCAGCTGAGCAAGATCACCGTGAGGGAAATATTTGCCACCTCGGGTGCGCGTATCAGGCTATAGGAAAAGACCACCACCAGGCACACCAGCAGGAAGCGCAGTTGCAGCGAACGGGGCCGCCCACGTTCTTCCTCCTGCGAAAAGTGGGTGACAGCCGCGGTGAAGAGACCGATCTCGAGGGCGTGCGGCAGCGCCAGGAAATCAGCAGCGCCCCCGGCAAAGGCGGCACCCACCAGCACGATGGAAGCACGAACTGCTCCCATCACCAGCGGTCCCAGGAGAGGGATTTCCTTGACGACAAGATCGTACAGAGCGACGAACATGATCGCTGCCGCCGCAAAGATCCGCGACTCTTGTGGCATCCAGACCAACCCTGAGACGACGACCATGAACAGCAGGATCAGTGCCCTTCGAGCGGCCCTCGTCGAGATCTGTCCGCAAGGGATTGGTCGCCCGGGCGAGGTGACTGTGTCTTTTTTTCTGTCGACGTAGTCGTTGAGCCCCATCCCCAGCATGTAGAGGGCCAGGGTCCAGGTCAGAAGCATTATCCAGAGGCGAGCATCCAGCGCCCAGCCTGCCAGTGCTGCTCCTGCGATGACATTCGACAATGCGGTCGGAGCGAGTCGGAGGCGGAAAAAACGGAGCCAGTGCGTCACCAGAGACGAATCAGATCGTTATAGGTGACAAAGAGTGCCAGCGAGATCAGCAGCAAGAACGCCACGAGATGTGCGTAGTGCTGAATCTTCTCGGGAACCGGTCGACCTCGAATTCCCTCGATGGTGAGAAAGAGGATGTGCCCGCCATCGAGAATGGGGAATGGAAGCAGGTTGAAGATCCCCAGGTTGATGCTGATGAGAGCCAGCAAGAAGAACAGGTTGCCGAATCCAACCTCGGATACCTTGCGTCCAAGATCGATGATTCCGACCGGCCCGTTGAGATTCTTGCCGTGAACATCTCCTGCGAAAAGTGCTCTCAAGGTCAGAAAGATACGGCCTCCCCAGATCCACGACTGTCGTCCACCCTGGATCACAGCGTCACCGACAGCAAGCTGCTCGGTGAACTGATCCGCCGCCATGGCGATCCCAAGAGGTTGGCCGAGAGTGAGCGGTGCCAGTTCTACTTCGTTGGTAGACCCTGAGGGATCGGTGAAGGAGATGGAGACCAGTCCTTCGGAACCGATGATGGCAGCGGAGAGATCCATCCACTGATCGATCTTGATGCCGTTCACTTCTCGGATGATCGATCCTGCCTCCAGCGATGAATCGTGTGCCGGAGAACCAGGAACGGTGCGACCGATCCGGGCCGGATTGCCGAGAATAACATTGAGAGTCAAATCTTCCTCAGCGATGACGGATTGGATCGGATGCGGTTGTCGTGGATTACACCACTCGATAGAAGTCCCCGCCGGGATTTCCTCATCGATGTAGTCGATGGCGCCGATGTTCCGGCTTCCCACCCTGATCAGTTCTGCTCCGATGGGAATCTCGAGAAGCTGGGTTCCTTTCCCTGTCTTGACGACGGTGCGAACGCCGGATCCGATGATCAGTGATTCTCCGAGCATCCGGCGTAGATCCTCGCTGCCCACTGCTCGCTTCTCTCCCATACGATTGGTGAGCATCAATTCGACATCGCGGTCCTCTACGACTCGTCCGATGGCGATGAGATCGAGCACCTCGACCGCCAGGCTCGGTTGTCCCTCGGCCTCGATGGAAACGATCTCTTCGCCGACCTGAAACAATTCGCTGGCCTGTGTACCTGGTTGAACCGCCTGTACCGTTCGCATCCGGGGAAGCACACCGATCTCACGGGAAGTGCCATCGTCGGGGGGGGAGAGTTCGATGGTGGCGACCAGCATTTCGCCATCGCGTTCGATCTCCAGATCCAGACTGCCACGGGCGGTCGAACTTCTCAGTACCGAGAGGCTCCTCAACATGCGGTCAGCAGTGAGTCCCCTGGCACTGACCGCTATCAGATCTTGCGATGGAATCGAGACACGCACTCCTGTCAGTCGATCTCCTATCTGTATGCCGACCTCGTCAGCGAGACCGCCTTCTTTGACCAGAGCGATTTGATCGGAGATCGCCGGCTGAATGCCGATCCGATACCTTCCTGCAACGGGATCCCACAACGGATCGATGTCGACTTCGACGACCGATTGATCACGTTCGATGGTGAGAACTACCGGTTGAGAGCCACCGGAAAGGGCGATGGCGGTGGCGACGTTGGAATAATCACTCCAGAATTCACCGTTGACAGCCGTGATCAGGTCACCGGAGCGGACCCCTGCGTTCCACGCAGGTCCCATCGCGACCGCATTGCCGACAATTGCGGTCTGTTGTTTGACTCCAACGCTATAGGCGAGGATGAACAGCAAGAATCCGAAGATCAGATTCATCGTTGCACCGGCGACCAGGATCAGTAGTCGCGAAGGTATTGGTTTCTTGTGGAACTCGTCACCAGAATCGGTTCTCGGTTCGCCCGGTTCTTCTCCTGCCATCTTGACGTAGCCACCCAGTGGGACCAGGCCGATGACGTACTCGGTATCTCCATAGGTGAATGCCAGCAGTCGCGCACGCCAGCCAAAGATGGTCGGCTGAAATCCTACGGCAAAGGTATCTACGCGTACGCCTACAAACTTCGCCGCCAGGAAGTGGCCGAGTTCGTGGACGAAGATGAGGAAGCCAATCCCGAGGATTGCCAGAATGATGTTCAATGTACCCAACTCCTGACTCGTTGGCGGGCTTCTAGGTCCGCCTCGATGACCTGGTCGAGGTGTTCGACCTGGACCGGAGAATGCTCTACCAGAGCTCTCTCGACCAGATCGTATATCTTGAAGAATCCTACATCACCACGCAGGAATGCCGCGACTGCTTCTTCGTCCGCTGCGTTAAAAACTGCTCCCAGGGTTGTTCCGGGGTTCTCGACAACGACAGCCCCGATCTCCAGGGCAGGGAAGGTGTCCGCATCGATGGGCTCGAAGGTGAGTTCTCCGCGTCCGACAAGATCGAGAGGTTGGAAGTTGCCTGGGTGTCTCTCTCCACGATAGAGCGCATTGCGGATCGGGACCTTCATGTCGGGCTCGCTCAGTTGCGCCATGCAACTGCCATCATGAAACTCGACGAGGGCATGGATGATCGATTGCGGATGGATGACCACTTCGATTCCCCCCGGAGGTAGGCCAAAGAGTTCCCGAGCTTCGATCACCTCTAGGACCTTGTTGAACAGGGTCGCACTGTCGACGCTGATCCTGGAACCCATCTGCCAGGTCGGATGGTCGAGCGCTTGCTCGGGAGTCGCCTGCTCGATCTGTTCTCTTGGTAATCCGCGGAACGGCCCTCCCGAGGCGGTGAGAACGATTCGTTCGATGGCGGAATGATCCGAAGCACCTATACATTGAAGGATCGCTCCATGTTCCGAATCGACCGGAATGATGTGGGCCCCTGTTTTCTGGGCGACCGATCTGAGCAATGGACCAGCCGTGACCAATGACTCCTTGTTGGCCAGCGCCAGATCGATGCCGGCCTCCAGTGTCGAAAGACTGGCACGAAGGCCTGCCGCGCCGGTGATTCCATTGAGCACCAGGTCGAGATCCATCTCTCGGATGCACTGCAACTGGGCGGCCTCTCCGGCGAGCCATTGAATCCGCTCGGCTGCTGGTGCCAGGGAGCCGGTAGGCAGATCATCTTCGGGGTCGATGACCACTATTCGTTCTGGACCCAGAGCCTCGGCCTGTTCGAGCAGAGGTTCGATGCGGCGACCCGCTGAGATCAATACCGGTTGAAGAACCCCGTGTGATTCTGCGACCACTTCGAGAGCCTGTTTGCCGATCGATCCGGTACTGCCTAGGATGGCGATCCTACGGCGATCGGATTTCGAGTTGCCCCTGGAAGTGGCGCGATTCACCGTAACCTCTCTTCAGTGCCTCAAGGGTACCGGAAGGAGGTCCCCGGGTGCATGGGCCTTTCGAGCTTGTCTCGAGCACGCTCTTGCGATCGCTTCTTGATGAGCCAGGAAACCTCGGTTAGGCAGAGGGAAAGGAGGCGCCCCTGTACCGCGAGTTGTTTCGGATTCCGACACCATTCGGCGATTTTCCCGTATTCGGTTACGGCGCGATGGTGCTACTCGGGGTTCTGGGAGCTGTGCTTGTGCTTCGAGCCGGGGCCAGACGGAGCCAGGTCGATCCCGATCGGCTGACCGATCTCGCGGTATTGCTGGTACTTTTTGGGGTCATCGGCGGCAGAATCTGGTACCTGATCCAGTACCGACACGAGGTCTATGCGACCGGCGACTGGCTGGAAACCTTCCGCCTCTGGCGGGGTGGCCTGGTCCTCTACGGAGCCATCGCAGGTGGCCTGATCGCGCTGGCATGGTTCCAGCGCAAGCAACGATATGGACCCTGGCGTGCGCTGCTCGATCTGATTGCGCCCGCTTTGGCCCTGGGCATCGCATTCGGGCGACTCGGCTGCTATCTCAACGGTTGCTGCTGGGGGGAGGTGTGTGCGGCTGACTGGCCGCTGGCGGCGATATTTCCGCCCGGGAGCCCTGCATCGATTTCCCATGGCGATGGATTGTCCTCGAGCCCAGCGCTCTATCCGACCCAGCTCTACTCGGCGTGTCAGGGGCTGATTCTGGCCATCATCTTGTGGCGGGCCGGGGCTCATCTGGGCCATCGACCGGGCCGGACCTTCGCTCTTTTCCTGGGCCTGTATGCGCCCGGAAGAGCCGTAATCGAGTTGATACGGGCTGATCACGGCGTTGGGCCCGGCCAGTGGACCGTTTCTCAACTGGCCTCCGTGGTGGCGCTGACGCTGGCGCTGGCGTTGTGGTTTCGAGCGCCACACCAACATCGTCCGGGTCCATCGGATCCCGTCTTGCCGACGGGGCCCACCCCGGGATCCTGATAATTGTTCCAACTCCGCAATTGCACTTGGTTTGGAAATGTCCGAAAATCTCATATCGCAGTTGACGTGCGGGAATAGATCTGTAGGATCCTCTCTCCGCTCGTATTGTGCGCACATGATGGTTTTCCCACTAGGCGATTCTTCGTGATCGGTTTCGGGGTTTTCCGGCCGGTTTTGGGGACTTTGCCGTGTGTGTGCTTGCGAGATTGTTCTTTGAAATTTAGGGCCCGTGACGCGTAGAAGGTCGTATGCCGTGCCATTCCCGGTGCGGTATGCAACAGACCTGAACGTGAGTTCAGTGTAATTGATAATTACTAATGTGATGCGACGTCGTCAGGGTGTTCCAACGTTTTCACCTCGTGTGATTCGTGGGATGAACTGTCGACATGCCAGATAAAAACTGAAGGGTTTGATACTGGCTCAGAACGTACGCTGACGGAATGGATTAGGCATGCAAGTCGAACGAGCGAACTCTTCGGAGTGAGCTAGTGGCGAACGGGTGAGTAATGCGTGGATGACCTGCCCTGATGAGGGGGACAACCATTCGAAAGGATGGCTAATACCGCATACGGTCGCCAGGTTTTCCTGGTGAGCAAAGCTGGCTTCGGCTGGCGCTTCAGGAGGGGTTCACGTGCTATTAGTTTGTTGGTGGGGTAACGGCCTACCAAGGC
>DCAA01000004.1 GCA_002311345.1 Planctomycetes bacterium UBA1146
TCGCGCTGTTCTGGGGGGTCAAGAAGATGAAGAGTAGTTTCTAGCAAGA
Source organism: Planctomycetes bacterium UBA1146 (assembly GCA_002311345.1). Lineage (GTDB taxonomy): Bacteria > Planctomycetota > UBA8108 > UBA1146 > UBA1146 > UBA1146. Next base: position 50 of record DCAA01000004.1, read on the forward strand.
TCTCCAAACGCCGCTACGGAATCACCTGCTCCAGCACTGCGAAGCGGCCCGGGTTCCAGCCGCTGGCGATGATCACCACGCGGGGAATGCCGAGGTTTTCTGGATGGGTCAGCAACCGGATGGCGGCGTTGTGGACGTGGGTCCAGCCTTCGAGGCCGAGATCTTCCTGCAGTTTCAGCGTGGCGACCAGATTGCCATCTTTGAGCAGATGGATCGGTGCCGGGGTGCTGCCGCCCGCCCCCTTCAGACATCCAACCACTGCCAGATCATCGACGTAATCGACATCGCAGGGCATCGTGCCCGGTTCGAAGTCGATGCCGGCGATGAATCGACCCTCGCGGGTGTAGGTCTCGAGACGTGCATTGGCGCGATCGGCGACGGTGAAGACATTGGTCTTCGGTACCGCGGTGATGCCATGCGCCGTGCCGAACTTGCCATGATCGGTGCCGCGACCACCAAAACGTAGCGGAAACCACGAGCCGACATCCGGCTGTTCCGGTTTTCCGAAGAAAGGATCGGCGGCGAAACAAACGTTGTCGGCATAACCGTTGACGGCGTAGAGGATACCTCCGACCACCTCGACATCGCAGACACGAAACGCCCCTCCACCATCGCCGTATGGATTGGGGAGGGTGCGAATCAACTTACCCTTGTTGTCGGTGATGAAGACCTTCTGCGCTTCATCCGATGGAAGAGCGAAGTAAGGCTGCCCGTCATCGCGGATGATGCAGGTGTTGTGAATGTTCACATCCTTGATGACCGCATCGCCGCCGATCACTTCCAGCCGGGTGAGATCTGGATCAAGGCGAATCAGCCCGACCCCCTTGAGACAGAAGTAAGTCGAGCCATCACCTCCATCATGAATGCGGTCGACGGCAAAGCCGCCGTGGGCTCCGTTGATGTGCTGTTTCACTTCTTCGGGAACGTAGATGGACCGGGCGGAGAAACGATAGAACGCACTACCGGTGCTCTTTCTCGGCGGCAACCCGCCAAGGCCGAGTAGCTCCTTCATACCGTGACCCATCGACCACCCCATCAGGTAGTAGATCTTGCCACTGCCGAGGTAGTGATACGGGCGATCGGAAGCGATGCGATAGAACTTGTCCTTCTCGTCCTCCTTCTTCCATATGCCATCGCGAAACATCTTGTCGGCTTCCCAGTCCCAGTAGAGAGCGGTACGCGACAGTTTGACGTTGCCCTGGAATTTCTTGACCGCTGCGATCGCTTCCTGGGCCTCGCGGAAGCGTGACACTCCGCCGGAAGCCTTGTTGCCACCGGCTCCCAACTCGCCGATCACGACCGGTAGATCGTCGACCTTCCAGTGCTTGCGGATGTCGTCGATGAAAGCGGTGAAGCGTTCCGAATAGGCGGCGGTCTTTTCCTTGTTGACCATGTCGTTCCAGCCCTGGAACCAGATGAAGCCGCAGATCTCGTAGCCCTCATCCTTGTAGCCGGGCACTACCGATCCGATGTCAGCCAGCACACGATCGACGTTCTCCATCATCTTGGTGTAGAACTCGCCGGGACCGCCCATCGACGGCGGCAGGAAATCCTTCGCCACATCCTTGCCGCCCCAGGCGGTCTTGATCAGCAATATCTTTTCGTCGAAGGCATCACCGAGCACGGTACCGATCGCCAGTTCCGGTCCGATCTTGCCACCGTGAGCGCCTCCCTTGGAGCCAAAGCCGACCGTCAACGGACCGCTGCGGCCGAGGTAATCGATGAAAACATCGTCACGAACGACCCATTCGCCATCCTTGTAGATATCGGCGAGCAGATGACCGTACTCCGCGTCATCGCCCAGGTGCGCCAGGGTGTTGACGGCACCCTTGCCCTCCATGTTCGACTGCCCCGCCAGGATGAAGACCTTCACCGCATCGGGCGGACCCGCCACAGCGAGAACCGGAATCAGTACCAGGGCCGCCGTCAGGATCAAATTGCGCATAAAACCTCCTCTAAAAGTTCTTAAAGGCAGGATAGGGGGTGCAGGGGCCCAGGTCACGGGCAAATGAAGCCGCGAGAAATCCGGTCCGGGGCCACTAATTATTCTGATGAAATGGTATTAGGAGGCCACTATCAACAACTCCAGCACCCACCGGCGCCTCGGCCGTACTTCCTTCAAAAGCGTCCTCTTTCTCCGCGCAGACACCGATATCGAGAAGATCCGGCGTCTACCTCGCAATGCCACCTTGCTGCTCGATCTCGAAGATAGCGTCGCCCCCCAACACAAAGCACGCCAGCGCTCCCGGATCGTCGCCTTGTTTCGCTCGGGAGTGTTCCGTAATCGCAAAACCTTGCTGAGAATCAACGGTCCTGACAACCCAGAAGAGATGCGCGCAGACCTGGCCCACTGTCTCCACCGAGATCTGAATGGGTTACTGCTACCGATGCTCAACTCTGCCACGGAAATCGAGCAGATCGAGGAGCTCGTGACCCGGACAGAAAAGCTGCGCGGACTGGAGCCGGGGCACATCTCCTTCGTCCCCCTGCTCGAACGCCCTGGCGCTGTACTCGAAGCCTCTGCCATCGCAACGGCTTCACCGCGTAACGTTGCCATGGCATTCGGCCACGTCGACTTCTGCCTGGAGATGGATGCCGAACTGAGCGACGAGTCCGTGCAAGTGGCGCGTTCGATCACCCTGATGGCTGCCAAGGCCCACAACCTGGCTGCGATCTCTTCGCCATTTCTCGATCTGGACAATCTGGATGGGTTCGAGCAGGAAAACCAACGGATGAAGCGTCTCGGATTTGACGGCTGTTTCGCCCTGAACCCGCGCCAGATGCACAAGGCCCTCGAGGTCTTCTCCTACACCAAGGAAGAGATCGAGCACTCGAGAAGGGTCATCGAAGCGATTGAAAACCAGGGATCCATCGCCAAACTGGATGGCATGATGATTGGTCCCCCGATGCTCAAGAGGGCATTGAAGATCATGGCCGACATCCAGGAAGAGTTCCGAGAGGCAGCTTGATCACCGATGCAAGGTAAGTTTCCCGTCTACGGGCTAGATCTCCGCAGCGCCTGTCCCGGTGAGATCCTCGAAAGCCCCCACGAAGTTACCGTCGATGCCAGCTGGCGAACCATGTGGCAATCGGCATTTCCTGCATCCAGTCGCATCTCGACCAGTAGAGAGTACGCCACCGGCTGTGGCCTCGATGAGATTGCCATCCCTGTATCGATGCTGCTCAACATGACGCTCTGTTTCTCTGTGGAACCTTTCTCGCAGACCTGCAGATACCACCTGGGCCTGGAGAATGCCCGCCAGGATGCAATCGTTCGCGAAGGCGATACCTTCCGCAGTTTCACCCGACTGGACAGGATGGGAAACACCTCGCGCGGGGATGCCAGCGTGATTCATTCCACCCATATCCTGGTGAACCAGCGCGGCGAGCGAGTCTTCTCGTTGCTGAAGCGTTCATACTACGATCCGATCCCGGAACCCGTCGAGAGAGAATCGAAACCCGACCAGGGAGAGAACTCGAATTACTTCAACGGGAGTGGTGAGACGCTGATCGATCGGTTCCGAACGGTCGAGTCGTTTCCCGATGCTCCCTGTGAAGAACTCTCCATCGACGATGTAATCCTGCATCCGGCAGTCCGACCGATTGGCTGGACCGAGAACCTGGCACTCTCGACCATCTATCGCAACACCCACCCGATTCACTGGGATGCACAGCGTTACGGCCGTGAGGGTATCGTGGTCTGCGGTGGATTTGTCCAGTCGCTTGTCTTTGCCATCTGTGACCGTGAACTGCGTCAGGTGCTCGACGAGGTGCTCGAACGGTCATCTCACGTCAACACCATCGCCCCCGAGGACAGCATCGGGGCTATCAGCAGGGTACTGTCAGTCGAGAAGATCGACGCCCATCTGGAAGCGGTACGCGTGAAGACTCTCGGCCTGAAGAATGTCGATGTCGAGAAGGAACTGATCGGTGTCGAGATCCCGGAGACGCTGCTCGATGAGCAGGAGCGAAAACCGTCAGAGATCGAAGCCATCTGCCAGACACAGTGCCCCATCCTCTCGGGAAGGATCGCCCTGCAGGCGATCCGTACCATCATCCGGCCTCACTCCTGAAGAGACCATCCGAATGAGCGCTGGAAATCACCAAGTCGATGGAGATGAAGAAGAACATGAATGAACAACCCACCAACGACTCTTCACTGAAGCAGGCTCTCGCAGCAGCGACAAAGCGCGGGATCCGCCGCGGCATTCTGTTCCTGATCGTTGGGGTGGTTCTTGGCGTTACCTGTTACCAACTGATCGAAGGTCCGGCGCCGACCTTGACCGAAGACAACATGTTTGATTTCGCAATTCCGAATATTCGATACAAATACGGGATGTGGGCTTCAGGGATGGTGGCCTACATCGGCATAGTGCTGCTTTTTGTCCACCGTGGCATGCGCAAACAACTGCAGGACTGATCGAGACCATTACCCAACGAATCGTCTTGTCTCATCGATGGGTACCAGCACCTCCTCTTCATTGTTGCCATTCAGTAGCCATAATAAATTGGCACTGGTAGTGCTCAGGATTGGGATGGGCGAGCCCTACCGGCTTGCGGAACTCTTGCGCTGAGGGTCCGGCTGGTGGGAGATTTACTCGCCTGCGGGAACCTTCCTCACATCCGCCTGACGGATGCCACGGATCTGCTCGCCGTGAGTGATATGAATTTCCATCTCTGCATC
>DCAA01000045.1:0-227 GCA_002311345.1 Planctomycetes bacterium UBA1146
GACCAAACGCGTAGAGAAGGGCTGGTGCGGCACTCGCTGCATCAGCCCTTTTTTACTGCTGTTTCTCATGCCTGCCAGGCCGTGTTGTGGAATGAAACGAAGCAGGTCTGACATCAAGATCACAATGGTAGTCAACCGGTAGTTCTATCCGCCTCGGTCAACTCGCACTCGCCTGTTCTCAGACGATCAGGAATCAAGAGCGGCTGTCAGGGGCAGGGCGGGAAGGC
>DCAA01000045.1:334-3773 GCA_002311345.1 Planctomycetes bacterium UBA1146
GGAATCGGCGGAAAGGTCGGGTCGAACAGATCCGCGAGACTCGAGATCGCATCGGAGATGTCGAGCGAGCCATCGTCGTTGATATCGCAAGCATCCCCACACGGCGGCTCGGCACCGGGACCAAAGAGATAGTTCAGGATACTGATGGCATCGGCGATGTCTGTTTGACCGTCGGCGTTGCAGTCGGCGCGACGAAATTCGACGTCGAGGCTGACCCACTGCGGATCTGCAGATTCTCCGGCCACATCGCTGTCGGTGCCGAGAAAACCGTGGTTGGCCGCGGCTGAGAGATCCAGCACCAGCTGCCCCGAACCCGCATCGAAATCCCAGTACCCGACCAGTCCTGCCCCACCGGGGTCCACACCGCTCTCGAAGACGGTAGAGACCTCGCCAGCCTCGAGTGCCACGTTCCACATCGCCGGTTCATCGATCAGCCCCGGAAAGAACCAGATGGGCGGCTCGATACCGCCGGGGGGAGGACCGATGGTGCCGTGTGTGCAACCGATGGTGAGCGACTGAAAGTTGTTGGAGGAAGGCACCCCGGTCTGTGTGCAGGTGGATTCCGCCTCGCCATCGACGTACAGCACCAGCACCCCTGACGCGCCTCGGGTGATGGCGATGTGATGCCACAAGTCATCGGCAACAAAGAGGTTGCCAAAGGTACAGGTCGACTGGGGCTGTCCCATGCAGGAGAAGGGATAGCAGAAGTTGGTTTCGTTCTGATCCTCGAGCATCACCCGCAGCGTCCCATCCGGCTGCACGTAGGCCTGCCACGACAGATTGAATGAGTTGTCGTCCTCGCCCCGGGCGATGATGGCGGCGCGTCCCATCGGTGGAAGAGTCTTGATCCACGCCGTTACGGTGAACACCTCGGTGGGAAAGGAACTGTCGTACGGGACCGTGACCCGGTCGTCGCTGCCATCGAAGCTGAGAGCACTGCCTTGTTGCGCGATCAAGGTCGAGGCGAAGATGAGCATCCCGAGGGTGGTGAGCGCCGCGACTTTCATGGTGTGCTTCCTTTTTGTGCAGGTCATCGGAGTCTGGTCTTTCAAGGGCAGTTGGGGTAGATCGAGCACTCCAGCGTCTCTGCTGTCGTCGGATCCGGTCCGCAGCTCGTGGGCGCGGGCAGCGGAATTGCCGGGAATCCGAACAGCGAAGAGAGCACCGCGATGGCGTCTGCGATATCGATCGCACCATCGTCATTGCCATCGCAGGCGTCCTCGCATCCCATCGTCGGTGGTGTTGGCGCAGGGAACAGTACGTTCAACACTGTAACGGCATCGGCGATGTTGTTTGCTCCGTCCGTGTTGCAGTCGCCCCGTACGAACTGGACTGGGTTGGGCAATTCGCTCTGCAGTGTCGGCCGATCAAAGGGGAAGGTCTCGTTCGCCACCCGTGGATCGGTCAGCCCATTGGCGAGGAACGCGATCACGGCCGGATGGAACTGGGTGGGCATGAAGATGTCGTTGTAGCTGGGGGCGGTACCCGGCGGGGCTCCTGGAGCGGGGATCGGACTCTGTTCGGCGGTGAACTGGGTATGACCTGTCACTGGATCGACACTGGGCCAGGCCGGCGCGTTGTAGAAATCGATCGCGTCCTGCACATCCGTCACCCATCCGACATGCATCTGGGCGGGCCGCAGACCCACGTTCCTGAGGGTCGGCGTCTTGAAGCGGCCCCGATGTTCGATATCACCGGTGACATTGAATCTTCCGAGGTCGTCAGCCGAGGGGCGAAGGCCGATGTTGTAGAACTCGTTGTCGCTGAAGAGCGGCGGTATGTGGCAATTGAAGCAAACCGTATTGTTGGTGAGAATATTGAATCCCGTTTGCTGCTGCGGCGTCAACGTACCGAGGTCGAAGGGCGTCTGGTCCGGGACCAGGGTTCGTTCGTAGGTGGCGATGGCAAAAGCGATTCGTTCGGCAGTGATACCCGGAGAACCGAAGGCAGTGGCGAAGAGCTCGGGGTAGTCGGTCCCCCCGACCAGGATCGCCGCAACGTCCGCGGGCAAGTCGGTGCCGAGCGCGAGCGGTGCCACCGTCTCCATCTTTGTCACCAGATCAGCCCAGGTGCGGCCTTCGAAGGCCATTTCCACATCACTGAGGAGCGGGGCGACCGCCTGGCTCTCCAGAGCTCCTCCGCTGGCGATGCTCACCAATCCCGTCTGTGGATCGATGAATGTGCTGCTGGCGCGTCCATCCCAGAACATCTCCGGAGCCCATTGCGAACCGATGACAGGCTGGGAGGAACGGTTCGTCACCTGAACCTCGAAGCCGAACAGAGGGTCCAGGAGCGGAATGCCATCGAGATCGGCGCGCGCGATCCCCGGTGAGCCAATGATGTCGTCGCTGGTCCCGAACAACCCGTCCGGGCCGGGGTGTGTGCCGAGCCTGGGATCCGAACCACCGACTCCAGCCTGGTGACACGTGCCACAGGCGACGGTGTCGTCGCTCGAGAGTTGTTCATCCCAGAACAGGATCTTGCCGAGTACACGCTTCTCCTCCGTGGGTGGGTTTTCGGCCGGGTAAGGAACCGGAGCGAGTTGTCCGTCGGCGACTGGCGAGCAAACGAGGCAAAACAGCAGCACCAGAAGGGCTTCGCAACTGGCGGGCCTTCGCATGGACACTCTCCTTCGAGAAGCAGTCGGTTTCAGTCACTGAACGCCCCCACTGCGACATGGTTCTAGCATAACAACTATCGTGAGTGTGTATGCGGTGAAAACCATCGCCAACAGAGCCAGCGGCGTGATGATGTCATTCACGTCAGAGTCCGATGGACGCAAATCGGAGACCCTGGATCGAAGTGCTGTTGTTGGCACTCACGAGAATTGTGAACCGATAGTTCCGTCCGACTCGCCCTCCTGCACGAACCAGAACTGCCCCCAAGATGACATCATCCAGTCTTGTAACGACTATTCAACGGTGCCTACCGCCTTGTGTGGAGACCTGCTGCAATAGATGCTGTGGGATGGCTCTGAAGATATAATTGTCGATTGTGACCCGGAGGTGTAACCGTGTCCCGCTGTATCGCTGTCATCCCGGTTGTAATTATCGCCTGCCTGCTGCTCGCTAACCCCCTGTACGCCTCTGACTTCGAGCGCGGAGACTGTAATGCTGATGGTCAGGTCAACATCGCAGACGCAGTCTACCTGCTCGCACACCTTTTCAGTGGAGGAGAGGATCCGCTCTGTTTCGATGCCGCCGACACCAACGATGATGGCACAATTAACATCGCCGATGCGATCTACCTGCTGGCTTTCCTGTTCTCAGGGGGATCTCCTCCGCCTGAACCCTTCGACATCTGCGGCCCCGACCCCACCGACGACACGTTGACCTGCGACAGCTTCCCCCCATGCCCCGATACGCCATGCCCCGATGGGGATGCCGATGCAGATGGGGTCTGTGATTCGGAAGACATCTGCCCCGGTGGTGACGATAAC
>DCAA01000032.1:0-2359 GCA_002311345.1 Planctomycetes bacterium UBA1146
GCCCTGAGGCAACAACGGTGAGTTTCAAGGCGCTTTAGCCAGGCTCCGCTGAGACTAGTCCGATCGATCTCCGAAGATCAGCAGCGTGAACAGGAAAATTTGCAGCGGCAGAGGGATCTCACTGGAGATCTCGATGTTCTTCTTGCGCGGGTTCATCCAGTGGGCGGGTTCGATGAGGCCCTGCTGCTGTCCATCGAAAAACACGCCGAAGCGACGCGGATTCATGATGGAGAGCGGTTTCATCTGCACGGTTCTTCCGGAGTACTCCATCTCGATGGTCCTGCGAAACCAACTCACCTGTTTTGCACGGGCCATCACTTCCCCGTGTTGCTCGAGGTTGAAACTCTTCTTGAATGTGCCATCACGACGGATGTGGTAGATGTCTCCATCCATCTCGACTTCGCAATGGTCGCGGAAGTGCGAAAGGTCCAGGTCCGCCACCTGTTCTCCATCTCTTGTGACAAGATAGTGATAGGAGAACATGTTACGAGGTGTCGCCACCAGAGCCGTTGACATCTCTAGTCCCTGCGAAACTCGCGCCGGTGGTCCACCCTTTTCTGGGCTTCGGCGCAGCGGCGCTTCTCGTCGTCAGTGCCGGCGATCAGTTCGGGAACCTCGGCTGGTTTCTTACGGTCGTCGAGACCGACGAAGGTCAGGTAGGCACTCGATGTGTGCGTTATATCGCCGGTGCGCGGGTCTTCGCCCTCGACGCGCACTCCGATCTCCATCGAGGTGCGACCGGCATAGTTGACCATCGCCTTGAGGATCATGAAATGACCCCCCGGGATCGGTGCCAGGAACTCGACGTTGTCCATCGCTGCCGTCACCACCGGTCTTCGACAGTGACGCATCGCCACCATCGCAGAGGCCAGATCCATCAGGTGCAACACCTTGCCACCGAGCACGTTGCCGTGGCTGTTGGTATCGTTGGGTAGCACCAGTTCGCGCATCTCGACGGCACTCTCTGAAGGTGTCTTCTTCTGTCGATCACTCATTGGTCTTCTCCCCCTGTCGGCCGATTCACTCGCTAGGCCTTGTGGCGATGTACCGCCAGACGCTCGACGAACTGTTTGGGTTCCCAGGTGTTGGTGACCTGGCTCGCCGTCAGTCCCATCTTACGCGCGATTCCGACACCATGCTCGATATCGTCGAGACCGGCTACCGAGTGGGCATCCGGGTGGATGCCGATGTCGATCCCCAACTCCTTCACCCGGCCGCCCCAGCGCCAGTCGATATCGAGCCGACGCGGATTGGCGTTCAACTCGACGATCACCTGCTCCTCGGCGGCCACCTCGAGCAGGTGCGCCATGTCCATCTCGTACCCATCTCGCTTCAGCAGTAGCCGCCCCGTTGGATGGCCCCACACCGTCGTGTACGGGTTGCGCAGCGCCTTCTCGATGCGTTCGGTCTGCTGCTGCTTGGCCAGCGAGAAGTTGGAGTGGACGCTGGCGACGACGTAATCGAGTTCGGCGAGCACGTCATCGGGATAGTCGAGCGAGCCGTCGGCGAGGATGTCGCTCTCGATGCCCTGCAGGATGATCAGATCGGGAAACTGCTGGCGCAGTTGATCGATCTCGACTCGCTGCTGGTGCAACTGATCGATGGAGAGCCCGCTGGCATAAGCCGCAGCGCGCGAGTGATCGGCGGTGCCGTAGTACTTCCAGCCGCGATCGGCGGCGGACTGGACCATCTCGAGCAACGAGGCCCTGCCATCGGACCAGTCCGAATGGCAATGGAGCGTACCCTGGATCTGCTCGAACTCGATCAGATCGGGCCACGGATCACCGGCCTCGAACAACTGCTCGGCTCGCTCCACCTCGCCCAGATCCTCGCGCAGTTCGGGCGGGATCCAGGCCAGCTCGAGATGCTCGAAGATCGACGCCTCGTCGGCGGTCTCGAGCGCGTTGTCGGCCGCATCCCACAGCCCGTACTCGTTGAGTTTCCAGCCCATCTCGCGGGCGCGCTGGCGAATGCGAGTGTTGTGTTCACGACTGCCGGTGAAATGGTGCAGGGCGGGGGCGAATTGCTCCGGGGTGACGACGCGCAGATCGACGCCAACCCCCTCCTCCGACAATATCCTGGTCTTGGTGTCGCCCTTCGACTCCACCTCCTGGATGCCGTCGGTGGCCAGAAACGCATCGCGTACGGCAACCGGATCATCGGTGGCGGCGAGGATGTCGATGTCGCCGATCGTCTCGCGGCAGCGGCGCAGACTGCCGGCGAGTTGCACCTGATCGATACCGGTTGCCCCCTGCACCGATTCGATGAAGCGGCTCGCAACAACGCGCATCTGCGCGGCCAGGTTCCTGCCGGCGAAGCGCCGCAGATTCTTGATGCCCTTGATGATGGTCTGCTCGGT
>DCAA01000032.1:2545-7207 GCA_002311345.1 Planctomycetes bacterium UBA1146
TCCTCGATGAGGGCCGCCAGCCCCTTGCCGATGCCGCGAATCGAGGTGATCTCGCCCGCCTTGACCAGCGAGTCCAGATTGCCCTGCCACGATTCGAGGGCACGGGCGCCGTTCGCGTAAGCACGGACCACGAACGGGCCCGCCCCGGAGATCTCGAGAATCTCACCGCATTCGACGAGAACGCGAATCACTTCATCCTTGTTCACAGCGTTCCCCTTCGAGAACCAAGGATTCCAGCACATCGAGCATGCGCGCTGCGATATCGATTCCGGTCGCCGCTTCGATGCCAGCGAGCCCCGGAGAACCGTTCACCTCCAGCACCAGTGGTCCGTCGGCACCGAGCAGGATGTCGACGCCACAACAGCGCAATCCCAGTACCTGTGCGGCGCGGCAAGCGAGTTTTTCTACATCGCTGGTCGGTTCGATGGCGCTGGCGACGCCACCGCGATGCAGGTTGGAACGGAAATCTCCCGGTGGTGCCGTACGTTGCATCGCCGCCACCACCTCGCCATCGATCACCATCACCCGGATGTCCTGGCCACCGCATTCGATGTAACGCTGCAGGATGAATTCACGCGACTGAAACAGCACACTCTCCAGCATCGAGACGGCGCCAGCATGACTTTCGGCAAGGACAACACCGCGCCCCTGCGAACCAGACAGTGGCTTCAACACCACCGGTGCTCCCCCGAGGCGATCGACCGCAGCGCCGAGTTGATCGAGATCGCGCACCAGTTCCGTCTCGACCACCGGCATCCCGGCAAGGGACAGTCGTTGCAACGATTCCATCTTGTCGCGCGCGATCAGAAGTAAATCGACACGATCGATCAGCGGCACACCGTCATGCTCGAGAGCGCGTCCGGCCGCCACCGCCAGACCGGGGAGCACCGATCCGAGCCGGATGATGGCCCCATCGAGTGTCGGTACCGCTTCGCCGTCGATGATGAGTCTGGGGGAGGTGGTGCGGATCGCCAGACGCAGTAACTCCAGCATCAGGCACTCGTGCCCACGACGGGCCACTTCAGCCGCCAGCCGCTGGCTCGATTCCAGGGTTGAATCGGTCGTGACGATTCCGATACGCATCGGCAGAGGCCTCCTGGTCCCCGCTGGATATCGAATCCTGAGCGGCACACCGAAGCAAGGGCTCGACACTAGTTTCTGCAAAGGAGACGAGAGCGACTAGGGAAGAGCGCCCTCGAGGATCGAATCGTACTCGCTGACGCTCTCGCGCCTTTGACCCGTCTCGGCGTTGTAGATGTAGAACTCCTTCACCAGACAGCCATAGAGGTGCAGGGTGATGGCCATATCTTCACGCGAGCAGTTGTCCATGCGGTGCAGATCGACCGCCGGCGGATAGACGGTTCCGACCGATCCAGCGGTTCCGATGAAGGTCTCGACCGGCACCAGGCAGTGATGCCCATCGACCTCATCAGGCGCGTAGTTGGTGAAGCGCATCCGGCCGCGCAGTACCCCGAGCACACCCCACGATGGATGATCGTGGATGGGGGTTCCCTGACCCGGCTTCCACACCAATGCCATCACCGAGAAGCGATCCTCGGCATCGGCATGGAGGAGATGGCGGGCGTAATGATCGGTGCCCTGCTCGAACTGGTCGAGGAACTCATCGGAGACTCCAGCGGCGAAGCGCTCGGTGATGGCCACCAGCCCCGAGAGTTGCTGGCGTTCGCGGCTCTCGGTTTCGAGATGCTGCTCGACTTCGCAGATGAAATCTTGAAGATTCGAGATCGGATTCATCCAGGCCTCCCCTGATTGCCACACCATAATCGCAGTCGATTCCGGTGCCAGAACTGACCGGATCCCCGATTCCAGGGCCAATTTCGCCCCGGAGTTTCAACGATCCTGATGGTACTGTTTCCAGCAGGGTGCAGCAACGTACCCACAAGAATCGATTCCGAAGATCTCCTGGAAGGGTCAATTTCGGGCGGTTCCTGCCCCAAGGTGGCCGCTTGGCCTTATCCTGTATGGCAGTCGAAATTAGACGGCCAGAAACGAGGGTTTTGTGTCCTTCCAAGTCGAGATTCCGGTCCGCTTCGCCGATGTGGATGCGGCCGGAATCGTCTACTACCCACGGCTGCTGCACATCTGTCACCAGGCGTTCGAGGAGTTGTATCAGCAACGCGGTCCGGTGCCCTATCACCAGTGGTGCCAGGAAGCGCGCCTCGGCTTTCCGACCCGCCGCCTCGAGGCCGACTTTCAGGCGCCGGTCCAGCACGCCGGTCCCGTCACCGTCGAGGTGACCACCTCGCAGCTGGGCAACTCATCGGTATGCTTTCACTTCGTCGGCCGTCAGAACTCGCTCGAAGATGACACCCCGAGAAAATGCTTCAGTGTCTGCGCATGGAAAGTGTGTGTCGACATCGACCAGTTCGAGGCGACTCCCATCCCTGACGATGTACGAGCAGTCCTGCAATCGATCGAGGTACCATCTTGACCGATCTGCGCATCATCGAGATCTATCCATCGATCCAGGGCGAGAGCACCCGCGCCGGATTGCCCTGCACCTTTGTGCGGCTGGCCGGTTGCCCACTTCGCTGTCGCTGGTGCGATACCGTCTACTCCTTCACCGGCGGTGAATCGATGAGCATCGAGGCCATCATCGAACTGGTGGCCGAGACCGGAATTGGACTCATCGAGGTGACCGGCGGCGAACCGCTCGCTCAGCCTGGCGCACCCGAACTGCTGACGAGCCTCTGTGATCATTTTGACGAGGTACTGCTGGAGACCTCCGGATCGTTTCCGATCGCCGATCTCGACCCCCGGGTCGCCGTCATCCTCGATCTGAAAGCGCCCGGAAGCGGTGAAGAGGGGCGCAACCTGTGGGACAATCTGCCCCACCTGAAAAGCGGTGACGAGTTGAAGATCGTCATCGCCGATCGCACCGATTACGAGTGGGCGCGCGATGTCTACCAGCAGCACCAGCCGACGGTACCGACCCTGTTCTCGCCGGTATTTGGTGAACTGGAGCCGGCACAACTGTCGCAGTGGATCATCGAGGATCGGTTGCCGGTGCGATTGCATCTTCAGCAACACAAGTACATCTGGGAACCAGAGGCCAGAAGGAGATGAGCGAGAAGATGAACCAGGTTGTCGAACTGAGTCACAAATTTTCGTTCGATTCGGCCCACAGCCTTCCCAATGTGCCCGAGGATCACAAGTGCCGCCGACTGCACGGCCACACCTTCCACGTCGAGGTGCAAGTCAGTGGTCCCGTCGGCGAGACATCCGGCTGGGTGATGGATTACGGTCAGTTGAAGGAAGTGGTGCTTCCTGTCATCGCGATGCTCGACCATCGCCATCTCAACGAGATCGACGGACTCGAAAACCCCACCTCGGAGCACATCGCCATGTGGATCTGGAAGCGCATCGCGGATGGACTTCCCGGGCTCAGTTGCGTCTCCATCCACGAGACCTGCAACACAGGCTGCCACTACCGCGGTTCATAGCGCATGAAGCCTGCCAGCGATAACTTTTCGCCATCATCCTTGCTCGCACGTCACCGTGATCACCTGGTGCTGGCGGTGGTCATCGCCGCCGGAGCACTGAGTGGCTTTCAGTCGGCGATCCAGGGGCAACCGGAGTGGTGCTACTGGGAGGCGCTTGCAACCCAACCGTGGCTAGAGGTCGTCGGGCCAGACAAGATGTTGTTTGGTTACCTGCCCGGCTTCGCGGCGCTGATCCGGCCGTTTTTTGCCCTGTCACAGCCGCTCGGGCTGCTTTTGTTTCTGGCCATCAACGCCGGATCTTGCTGGGGAATCGCAATCGTTCTGAAACGTATGCGCGATGAAAAGGATCGACCACTTCCGATGGCGCTGGTCGTGATGCTCGCCATCCCGATGTATCTCAGCCTACAGAACAACCAGGTCGTCGCTCCCGCGGTCTTGCTGGCGCTGTGCGGCGTGATTTGGATCATGCGTGGCAATTCCTGGGGAGCCCTGGCACTCGCTATTGCGGCGCTGATCAAGACGATGCCGGTCACCTTGCTGCTGCCACTGGTTCTGGTCGGGCACTGGCGCAAGGCACTGCTGGCCGCGCTTGCTGTGGCTAGTTTGAGCATCGGGTTCTACGCAGCGTCTGAAGGCATCGGCACCGGCCTCGAGGCACACCTGGACTTGCCAGCACAGTGGAGCGCGCAGAATCCAAACCGGATTCTGACGGACGGCGAGATCCCCAGTTCGTACTCCGACAACATGAGTCTCAGTGCCGTCATGATCGGACTCCGAGGAATCCTGGGGGACGGTCCCACGCTTCTCGTCAACCTCAGCTGGTTTGTCGGCACCTTGCTGCTGACGCTATTTGCAACCGTTCGGAGCCAACGCCGAGAACACCACCCGATGGCATGGCTCGGTCTGTGGCTCAGTTGGACGGTGCTGGCCGCTCCCTTTGGTCGCTACTACTACTTGCTACTGCTCACCCCGACCTGGAGTTGGCTCTGGCCCCGAGCGGGAGGCGTCAGGAGCAAACCCTTGAATGCCATCGCCTGCTGGCTGATCGCCCTGGTACCACTGGCCTCCAGGAGCACAGAGGTCTACGTGGCCATCACGGTGATCACCTATGTGTTTGCTGTAAAGAACCTACTCGCAGCGCCAACGGCGACCCGATCTCTACATTGATTCCAACTCATGGGGCAGGTAGTCCATCGGC
>DCAA01000014.1 GCA_002311345.1 Planctomycetes bacterium UBA1146
CCTCAAGCCAGGTGTTGTGCTGATCTGAAGCAGTGCAGAGCGGCATCTGCTGCGCCCCTGACTACAAATACGCAAGCGTTCGAGGGTGTGACAGGAAAAGCGCGGCCAGAGGGGGAGATGTGATGATCAGGTGAGTGAACAGCGTCGGCTGGCGTGCAGGAGGAGGGGTGAGAATCCCAACGGGATTCTGAGAGTTGTGGCGTCTTACTAGATGACGATCGATCGATGAGTAGTTTTCGTCCGTGATTTTCTCCGCTGTCGGGGTGGCTCGAGGCGTGGATTCGTGGAGGTGTGAACCACGAAAGGTCGATCATGAACTCACATCCGATACAGATCCTGCTGGTGTTATCGATTTGCAGTACCTGTTGTGCTTCGGCGCTGGCGCAGTTGTCTCCGTGTCCCGGAAATGCGATCTTCGAGGACAGTGGCCAGGATCTGGGATACAGCCCCATGGTGGCCCTGGGGGACCTCGATGGTGACGGAGATCTCGATGCCTTGATGGCGAATGTTTATCCGGATGCGGGGAATCGAGTCTGGCTCAATGACTCTCAGGGCAATTTCATCGACAGTGGACAGACTGTAGGAATGTACTCCACCGCTTCCGTGGCTCTGGGGGATCTCGATGGTGACGGGGATCTCGATATTTTCGAGGTGAACACCAACAATCAACCTGATCGTGTCTACTTCAATGATGGCAACGCAGTTTTCACGGACAGTGATCAGGAACTGGGAAACTCTGACAATCATTCCGTGGTACTGGGGGATCTGGACTGGGATGGGGACCTCGACGCCATTGTGGTCAACTGGATGGGTGGTGACCCGGTCAATATATACATCAATGATGGAACCGGAATTTTCACCGACAGCGGCCAGGACATGGGGTCGGTAGACTTCTATTCTGTAGCGCTAGGGGATCTGGATGGAGATGGCGATCTCGACGCATTCTTCGGAAGTTACGGCAACAACCGTGTGTACCTGAATGACGGAGTCGGCACCTTTACCGACAATGGCCAGTGGATTTTGGCCGGGCTGTACTGGAACAGTCACTCCGTGGATCTCGGTGACCTGGATGGCGATGGCGATCTCGACGCTTTCTTGTCCTCTTGGACAGCCAATCGAATCTACCTCAATGATGGTACGGGGTACTTCGTCGATAGCGGTCAGCGGTTGGGGGACAACAAGAGTTTCGGGGTGTCCCTGGGGGATCTGGATGGAGACGGGGATCTCGATGCCTTCGTCGCCAATGAATGGCCAGATACCAACCGAGTCTACCTCAATGAGGGCAATGGCCTCTTCATCGACAGTGGTCTCGAGATCGGGATCAACGGGAGTCATGCCGTGATCCTGGGGGACCTGGATGGGGACGGTGATCTGGACGCCTTGGTGCCAAATCGCTGGGGCGACTCTCCCAGCACGGTCTACATCAATCGCTGTGCAGCAAGACATTTTCGACGCGGCGAGTGCAATGGCGATGGAAATATAAACATCAGCGACGTCTTGTTCCTGCTCGACTATCTGTTCAAAAGCAATCAAGCGTTGAGCTGCTATGATGCAGCGGATGTCAATGACGACGGATCTAACAACATCATCGACGTCTTTTCGATGCTGGCTTACTTTTTCAACGGTGCTGTCGCTCCGCCAGTACCCTTCAACAGTTGCGGCTTCGACCCGACCGACGATGATCTCGATTGCGAGCAATTTGTAGGGTGTCCGTAAGAGGACGTGTAGGCGCAGATGCGATACAATGTTCTCCACTGGAGGAAACGTGCGACCGGTTCAGAGAATCCGAGACGAAGATGGAATTCCGGTCAGCCCGGCGCGGGTGTTGCGTGCCTACATGGAACGCTGCTTTCCGATGGCCGATCACCGGGACGGCAAGATCTTCTGGGTCCGACCCACCGAGCGTGCATTCATCAACTGGGATGGTTATCGAGTTCCCCGATCGCTGTGGCGTGCTGCTCGCAAGAATGCATTCAGATTCACCACCGATGTTGCTTTTCGCGCCGTGGTCGAGGCGTGTGCCAATCGCCACGAAACGTGGATCTCTCGAGATATCGAGCAACTGTTTCGACAGCTCCATCACCTGGGCTTGGCCCATTCAGTGGAAGCATGGGATCGAGAAGGTAGGTTGGTCGGTGGGCTCTATGGCCTCTCCGTCGGGGGGATCTTTGCCGGTGAGAGTATGTTTCACCTCGAGACCGGTGCCGGAAAGTTGTGCATCATGACGCTGGTCGAACATCTGCGGGCGCTCGGTTACATCGGACTCGATTGCCAGCAACAGACCCCTCACATGGAAATGTTCGGTGCCGCACTGATCCCGGATGATGTCTACGCCATGATGGTGGCCAGCAGTACGCCGCCTCGGAACTGGGACGAGCGGGTTTTCCCGGCTCGCCTCGAGCAGAAGGTACCCTAGAAGGGAAGGCCGTAGGAAAGGGAGAGATTCGAGTCTCCCTCATCCGAGCGGCCAATGTCCATCCTGAACAGTGCTTGCCTATCGAAGGTGAAGCGCAGGCCGAAACCCACCGACGAATGGACCGGGGCATCGGCCAGATCACCCAGTTCATCTGCGACCGATCCGGCTTCTGCGAACAGCGCCAGGCCGGCTCTCTCCACCCGGATCTCGCCGAAGATGGGAAATCCATCGGCCAGCACCCACGGACGCCATTCGGCTCCCGTCGCCCAGGCACTCCGATCGCGCCAGCGTCCTCGGATGGTTCCCCTCAGGATGTTGTCTCCCCCGAGCGAGGGAAGCGCCCAGAAGGGAACGTCCCCCATCGTTGTCGAGATTGCGATGAACGCGGCGATGGAATCAGTGGGCGGATGCGAATGTGCTGGATTTCCTCCATCGTGAAAAAGCGGGCTCACAGGATGAACCCAGTTCCCCATCAGTGATGCCACCGCTCCTGTTTTGTGATCGTTGACCAGCGGGATCCCGGTGATGGAGAAACCGAAAGAACGTCCCCGATAGGGTAGGTGCTGGGCATCCCTGGTATCATGACGAATCCCCGCTTTGATCCACAGCGCATCGAAATCATCGCCCTCGGCGAACAGTTCCTGGTGTTCAGTCGCGACATCGAGTGCTCCGGTGACTTTTCCACTGGCGAGATCATCGGTCTGCAGGAACGCGTTGGCATGCCACACCCAGTTTCCTCCGGTTTCGGGAAAAGAGCGCTGGATACCGAATCCGATCGAGTTGGTTTCGCGACTATATGATCCTTCATCGGCGAGTTGGGTTTCGGCTCCCAGTCCGAAGAAGCGGCTGGTGAGGGTGCGGGTATGAGAAAGGGTGATGCCGACGAAGTCTCGATCTCCGTGGAGTACTCCTCTGCCGGGATGATCACTATGAGCGAGCCATTTTTGCCAGGCGATGGATAATCTCTCCTGCCCCTCGGAGGTATAGGTCGCCCAGATGTGTGCCAGTTGAGTGCGTCGCTTGTTTCGGAAATCGATGTCGGTGATCGCGAATCCTCCGCCGGTGCCCACATCTCCTTCGAAGAATATGAACGGCGAGAAGAAGGAGGTCACGCCTATCCTCTTCAGAAGTTTCCCTTTCGGGATGTTCTGTTCGGGGATCCATCTCCAGCGATCGGGATAGTCGAAGGTGCGTAATAGATCGGTCGGTCGCAACAAAGATGGATCATCTCCATCGGGAAGAGGAGGTGCGACGAGCACAGCAAGCAGCAGCAAGACCGAGGACATCACTTTTCCCTCCCCGGGAGAGTTTGGTCACTGACCGTGAGCGAGTGAATCGACCTCATCGAGACGTGGATGCGCACCGCGAAGATCTTCAGAGCTGGTTCCCTCCTTGTCCATTCGTCTCAGGGTTGCGACGAGAGCATGAATCGCCGCGATGACATCGCCGGTATGAGCACTTTCAGAGATGGTGTGCATATTACGAATGGGAAAACCGATGCTAGTGGCGGCGGAATCGACGCCGGCGAGGACACCAGCCATCGCATCGGTACCGGTGTCACGTCCGCAGACATCTACCTGATAGGGGATATTTTTTGACTGACAGGCATCCTGGATGATCGCGTTGAGGCTGGTGGTTGTGATGGCCCCCACGGCGAGGGTCATTCCCTCACCCATCTTCAGGGGAGTGAAGCGTCGATCCTTGAGTCCTGGCGCCGCTTCGTAGTCATGATTGACATCGACTCCAATGATGACATCGGGTTTCATCATTCCTGCCATCACCCGGCTACCGAAGCGACCGATCTCTTCGTAGGCGGCGAAAGCACCGAGGTAACGCACATTTTTCAGAGGTTTACCCGCTGCGATGAGCCGCGCTGCTTCCTCGACCACGAAGCAGCCGAGACCATTGTCGAGGTAGGCGCCGACGAAACTGTCAGGACCAAAACCTGGACGGATGGGACGGTCGAGCAACAGCGGATCACCCGAGCGAATCCCGAGATCCTCGACCTGCTTCTTCCGGTCTTCTCCGCTCAACTGTAACTCGAGGTAGAGTTGATTCGCTTTGATACCCTTCGTGCCCTCACGCAGCGGGGCTTCAGCAAAGTGAATTGCTCCGAGTGCTTCCACGGTACCGCCAGAAATGCTCCGGAACTCCCCTGGATTTTTTGGATCCTCGCTGAAGAGAGTGACTTCATGTCCGATCAGGGTTGTCGCTAAAAAGGAATCACTATTGATCCAGATCTTACCATCGTCGCCGATGCTCCGTACTTGCATGCGGATCTTGTCTGCGTGCCCGATCGCCATCACCGTCAGCGTTCCTTCCGGGGCATCCGGCATCGTGTCAACTACGAGTCCCGCGTTGCCACGGAAGCGATGAAGACACCATTCCTTGGGCATGAACTCTTCGAGCATCGGAGCGATCACGCCTTCAGTCATGGCAGCCTCGAGTCCGACAGGACTCGGCGCGGCGAGAATCCTGTGCATCCGTTCGAACTGTGGTTCGGGCATCGATTTCTGCCAGGGGTGCTTCTTCTTGCTCATCGGATCCTCTCAACTGATATCGCAGGCATCGGTGGTCGCAGGCATTAGTGATTGCGCGGATCGGTGCAGGGTTGTCAAAGGGTACCGCTCCCGAGACCTCTACGGAAGAGAACCAGGACGCGCTGGTTTTGTTCGATACGCGGCTGGGGGAAGGTATGATGAAGGACGGATTTCATCTGAGGATGTGGTTATCGAGGAGGGTTTTCGATGATATCAGGCCGGATCTGCCCGTTTTCGGGCTCCTTTGTCGGATTGCTCCTGATGGGATTGCTGGTCAGTGGAGAACTCGAAGCACAGCAGTTCCTGGAATCGAGCGCCGGTCGACTACCCGTCTTCAACGAGTATTCGAGCCAGGTCGCCATCGCGGATGTGGATGGAGACGGGGATCTCGATCTGTGCTTTGCCAATGGCAGGGGATTCTTCTCCGCCAGTCTCCAGGAACGAGTGCGGCTCCTCATCAATGATGGAAATGCCTTTTTCGTCGATGAATCCGCGGCCAGATTGGGAAATTTGATCGGATATGGTCGTGACGTGGAGTTCGGGGATGTCGATGGAGACGGGGATCTGGATCTTGCCGTGGCCAACGATTTCCTCACGCCCCAGAAGTTACTCATCAATGATGGAACGGGTTTCTTCACCGATGAATCCGCGGCCAGAATTCCGCAGTTTGCCATGTCCAGTTCACACTGCGCATTCGGCGACATCGATGACGATGGAGATCTCGATCTCTGGTACACCCGCGGCGGAGCGTCTCGATTCGGTTCGGGTCAAGCTCAGTTATGGATCAATGACGGAGCAGGATTTTTCATTAATGGGACGGCGCAACTCCTTCCTCAGCAGTTGGTCTCCGAACCGATGGATTGCATCTTTGGAGATCTCGATGGAGATCTCGATCTTGACATGATCGAAGGACATCGCGCGGGCAATTCAAAACTGTACATCAACAACGGTGGTTTTTTCGTCGATGCAACAGCAGGGAATTTCCCACCCGATTCGAATACATACTCCTATGATCTTGGAGATCTCGACGGAGATGGTGACCTGGATGTCTTCGGCGCTAACTCCGGAGTCGGTTCTCGCGAAGCTGTGTTCCAGAATGACGGCAATGCATCTTTCACGAACGTCACGAGTACCGTCTTGCCGAACTCCTCGAATCCAAACATCGATGACAACGACAGCAAGTTCCTCGATTACGACAACGATGGCGACATGGACGTGACGATCTGTGCGATTGGCGGACCGGAACGGATGCTGCGTAACAACGGGAGCGGTTTCCTGACGCTGGTCGGTGGTGTTATCAGTTCTATTTCCGACAGTTCTCTGGATGTCGAGATGGGAGATCTGGACGGAGATGGAGATCTCGATATGGTCACCGCTCAGGGCGAAAGCGGTGCTTTCCGTAATCGGCTGTACCTGAACCAGGGACCGGCCGATACCCGGGGGCCAAACATCGCTCAGTGGGAAGAACTGGACGATGTGGATGTGGGAGCCGGGCCGCGTCGAGTACGAGCAGCGATCCGCGACAACATGAGTTCTGACCACGGTGCCTTCTACCAGTCCGTCCTGCTCCAGTGGTCTAGCGGTGGTCCGTTCGAGTCCGTCTCGATGGCATGGTCTGGCCACGAGTTGTACCGCGGGATCATTCCGGATCCGGGCACCACGGCGACCATCGAGTACAGGATTTCCGCCACTGACCTGGCCGGGAATACCACAACCACTGTCGCGCGTTCCTATTTCATCGGGGCACCGCCGTCGCTCTTCCAACGATGTGATATCAACGAGGATGGGGAGCGCAACATCGCTGATGCTGTTGCGGGACTTGTATATCTATTCGGTAACGGTGCCGCACCAGGCTGTCTCGATACGCTCGATTGCAACGACGATGGATCGAACGACATCTCGGATGTGATATCCCTGCTCGATTACCTGTTTCAGGCGGGTAACCGACCACCGGAACCCTTCAATTGTGGTTCTGATCCGACCGACGATGCCGTTTCGTGCGAGACGACCCAGGAAAATTGTCTCTAGCGCCATCCTGATACCTGGTCCGGTGTTACTCTTCATGATCGATGTGGTGCCTTGATGGCGCCGCGGTGGTCGGCTATCCCCGCCCTGTGACTTTTCGTTTTGCCAATGTGCACTCGAGGAGGGGTGGGGAAATTGACGGTAAGAGAAGGGGATCCGGTCCGGACCGATGCAGGGGCGATCTTGCACGAGGTGTTCGGTTACGAGAGTTTCCGGGGCGCCCAGCAAGAGATTATCGAGCGGGTCGCTGCGGGTGGAGACGCACTGGTCCTGATGCCGACCGGGGGAGGGAAATCCCTCTGCTATCAAATCCCTGCGCTGCTGGCCGCTGGAGTCACCGTGGTGGTCTCACCACTCATTGCCCTGATGCAGGATCAGGTCGAGGCTCTGAACCAGGCCGGCGTAGGTGCTGCTGCACTGAACTCCTCGATGGATGTGTCGAAGCGGCGAGAAGTCTGGGATCAGTTACGAGCCGGCCAGATCAAACTGCTCTACGTGGCTCCTGAGCGGCTGCTCATCGATGGATTTCTTGAAGAACTGGATGCGTTCTCACCTGCGCTCTTTGCCATCGATGAAGCCCATTGCATCAGTCAGTGGGGTCACGATTTTCGTCCCGAGTATCAGAAACTAGGAATCATCCGTAAGCGTTTCCCGGGGGTTCCCGTCATCGCGTTGACTGCGACTGCTGATGATCCGACTCGCAAGGACATCCTGAAAGGATTGGGTCTTTCAGATGATGATCTGTTCGTCTCCTCCTTTGATCGGCCCAATATCCGTTATTCGGTCGAGCCGAAGGAGCAACCTCGTCGTCAACTGTTGCGGATGATCCGGGAACGGCATGCGGGAGAAGCCGGGATCGTTTATTGCAGCAGCAGAAAGAAGGTCGACAAAACTGCCGAGTGGCTGCGTGAGGAGGGAATCCGGGCAGTGCCCTATCACGCTGGGATGGCCTCGCAGCAACGATCTCTCAACCAGCAACTATTTATTCGTGAAGAAGGAATCGTCGTGGTAGCGACGGTCGCTTTCGGTATGGGGATCGACAAACCCAACGTTCGTTTCGTCGCCCACCTCGATATGCCTCCGAGTCCGCAACACTACAGCCAGGAATCGGGACGTGCCGGTCGCGATGGACTACCCGCTGATGCCTGGCTCTGCTATGGCTGGAGCGATGTGGTTCTTGCCCAGAGGCGACTGGCAGAATCCGATCTCGATCCGACCCAGCGCCGCATCAACCATCACCAGATCGATGGGATGCTCGCCTATTGCGAATCCGCACGATGTCGACGTTCTACCTTGCTGGGATTCTTCGGTGAGGACGGGATCGAGCAGTGCAACCCCGAAGGCCAGCGCTGTGACAATTGCAAGAAAGCTCCCGAGATGATCGAAGGAATGATACTGGCACAGAAAGCACTGTCAGCGGTGGTCAAGACCGGCCAGCGATTTGGCAAGGTACACGTGATCGATGTGCTCCGGGGCAAGGCGAACACGAAGGTTACCCGGTTCGGGCATGATCGGTTGAGTGTCTATGGAATCGGGACCGAACTGGAAGAACAGGGCTGGCATTCAATTTTCCGCCAACTGGCTTCGCGGGGAATGATCCGGATCGACCTTGAAGGACATGGCGGAATCTCGGTGACCCAAAAGAGTCGCGAACTATTACGGGGAGAAGAGGAATTTTCGTTTCGCAAGGATGCCATCACCCGGAAAGCCTCACGCACCAAGAAGAAGAAAAAGTTGAAACTCGATGGCCTCGATTCGTTGCAGTCGAGCCTCTTCGAACGGCTTCGAAAGCACCGGCTGGAGATTTCCCGTCAACTCGAGGTGCCCCCTTACACCATCTTCCACGATTCGACGCTGGTCGAGATGTCACAGATGCAGCCACAGACCCTCGACCAACTGGCGATGATCTCCGGTGTCGGGCAGAAGAAGCTGGAGAAGTGGGGGCGGGGCTTTCTGGAAGTGATCACGGTGCAGGTGTAACCCTCTCCTTGACCTCGTGGTTCTGGAGGTCATCCGCGGATATGCTCATCCCCTCGGGGCAGATCGACAGTGAGAGGAGATCATGATGGATGATGCTTGGCTGGTAGGGATCTCCCTTGTCGTTGGCTTCGTGTTGGCTTCATTGCTGTCGCGTCGGGGGGAGGCGGAACGTTCTCGTTTGCTGGAAGAGTCTCGCAAGGAAACTGTCGATACGCGGGAGCAACTGGCACGCGCCGAGGCGCAGAGAGATGCAGCCATCGAACAGCTCCAGCAGTTGAAACAGGATCGGGAATCGATCAAGGACAGCCTCAAGGTCTTTTCCGCCGAACAACTCAAGGAGAACCGCGACGAATTTCGGAAGTATGCCGAGGAACGACTCGGTGAGAGTGAGGAGAAACACGTCGCGGAACTGACCAAACGGCACGAGGCGATCGAAAAACAATTCGACGGCGTCCAGAAGAAGATGGATACCTTCCAGGACCTGCACCAGAAGATCGAAGAACAGCGGATCAAAGCTTTCAGCGAACTGAACACGCGTGTTCTGGGACTGTCTGTAGAGACGAAGGCGGCCACCGAGGCGACCCAGACACTCTCGACCGTGCTTAAAGGTTCGAGCCAGTCGCGTGGCAAGTGGGGTGAGATGACACTCCGCAACATCGTCGAGGTTGCCGGAATGACCGAGCACTGCGACTTCGAGGAGCAGGATCAGGGAGACACCGACAGGCGTCCCGACATGGTGGTGAATCTGCCTGGCGAGGGACGCATCCCCATCGATTCCAAGGTTCCCTTTGCCGATTACGAGCGAGCGATGGAGGCGACCGACCGGGAAGAAGAAAAGAAGCACCTGGAACTGCACGGTAAGAAGATGCGCACCACCATGCTCGATCTGGCGAAGCGGGACTACCCTTCCATCGTCGGTGGGAAAGTCGACTTCACCATCATGTTCATCCCGATCGAGAGCGTTGCCGCCGCCGCCTTCTCCACGCAGCCGAATCTCCAGCAGGAGGCGATCGAGAACAAGATCCTCATCGCAACACCTGTGACCCTCATCGCACTGCTGAAGACGGTAGGGATCTACTGGCAGCAGGAGAAACTCGCCGCCAACGCTCAGGAGATCTGGAACGAGACCTGCGATCTGCACGACCGGTTGAAGGTCTTCCATGTCCATCTGGCGAAGGTCGGTAAGAACCTCGACCGGGCAGTCGGTGGCTTCAACAGTGCCGTGGCTTCTTTCGAGGGCAGGGTGCTGCCGAAAGCACGCACCATCGAAGCGCTCTCACAGAAGGAAGGATTGCCAGAAATGGATCGCATCGAGAGAGTAGTGCGGGAGGTAGATGTGAAGGCAGTTCCCGAAGCTCTTCCGGAACCGGAGGAGACCCTGTGAGGTGGTCTCTGCTGTTGCTGATCTACCTGGTGGGATGCCATCTTCCCGAGGCACGTAATCCGGTCACCGATGTCGTGAGATCGGTACCGACACAGTTGCGGTCAGAGTTGGACCTCGACCCCTACTACCAGCAGTATTCCGATGTGTTGGGCTTCCCCGTGCTCGCCAGTGCCAGGGTTCAGCCGGAGTCACTGGCCGAAGCCCGTTACCTGATCCTCCAGATGATCGGCCATCGCCCCGAGATTCTCGCTGCGATGGCAAAGAACCGGACCCGTTTCACGGTGATGGCCTACAACGAGTGGACGACGATGGTTCCGGAGCATTCCGATCTCCGCCCACCGGAGTACTGGGATCGCCGCGCCCGGGGACTCGGAGCGACCTCGGCGAGACCTACCGTATCCTGCGGGGAAGAAAATCTACTCGCGATGGATGGGGATCCTTATGCGACCGAGAACATCCTCATTCATGAGTTCGCTCACGCCATCCATTCGATGGGCCTCTCTTCTGTCGATCCCACTTTTGATACCAGGCTGAAGGAGGCGTATCGAGCGGCGATGGATGCCGGCCTCTGGAAAGGTGCGTACGCTGCGACGAACCACAAGGAATACTGGGCAGAGGTGGTGCAGAGCTGGTTCGACACCAACCGCGAGAACGATAGCCAGCACAATCATGTCGATCTACGGTCTGAACTGAAGGAATACGATCCGACAGCAGCTGCTCTCTGTGAGGAGATCTTCGGCGACGGATCGTGGCGCTATGTTCATCCTCATTATAGAAGTCACGAACCTCACCTTCGCTACATCGATCGAGATCTTCTCCCGACCTTCCGCTGGGCAGATGGAATGGAAGAGGCCTACAAGGCAAACCCGCGGCCAGAGTGAAATCGAGATGGTCTCAGCGGCAACTCAGGAACATGGTCCAGGCGTCAGGCAATCGAGTGAATCAGCGGTTGGATCCAGACCACAATTCTGCACTCCCGGTGGCGCTGGTGGTGCTCCTCCCGCGAACAGAAAAGCGAGGAAGTGCACCGCGTCTGCGATGTTCATGGAGCCGTCATCGTTGGTATCACAACCATCTACACAGCCAGCCGCTGTGCCGCCGGAAAAGAGAATCGCCAGCAGGAAGATCGCATCGGCAACGTTGGGACTGCCATCGGTATTGCAATCACCCCGCAGGAACAAAGGCAATGCAACCGCAGTGGCACAGGGTCCCAGATCAGCGGGGATCGACAGGGCGCCGACATCGGAAAAAATCGCATTCTCGATACAGAGCTCCGGAGGGCCATTGGGGCAAGCACTGCAGTTGAAGGCGACGATGGTCAAGACATCCGGGACGCTGGTCGGGGGGATCTCCACCAGCGTGAAGGAGAACCCGAGTACCGTTCCGCTGGTCGAACCGACGCCAACGTCATAACCGAAGTCCTCTGCGAGTCCGCCGGTGGCCGAGACCAGCAGCACTGCCGCAGGATCAAACACCAGATCGAACTGGAATCCCGCGATGGGGACCTCGCTCGTCATCATCATCGAAACGGTTCCATCACCGGTGGAAGGGTTGTACTGGATGTTACCGAGTTCGAGCAGAATCGGTGGGCCCGTCGGTGGCAACGGCGGCACCGGTACCTGGGCGTGTAAAGTCCCGGTGAGCACGATAAGGGCGCTGATGAAGACGAAAAATCTCATCATGAATCTCCTTGAGGAAAACGTTGATCCAACTGCTGGATCGTTCAAACCCGACAACCATCAGGCGAGCTACAACTCTCCATCATATAGCCCATCAGTCGATCGACCCACTATCTAGTTTGAAGCGCCAGCGGCCTCTGGAACGCTATCTGGCTTCTTCACGGGGTCTTGATGCGATTCGCCAACGTGAAGCCGAAGTCTTTCACCGGGTGGTGTGAGCATCAGGATGGCAATGCTGCAACCGATACGATGTTTGCCGAGGTAGCCATCTCCTCCATTGTTTCTCTTGCCACCGATGTAATGAAGAGACCCGTCTGGGCGATGCATGAGAGAAAGATACCAGCGCCACTCCCTGAAGAAGTTCCAGTACCCTTCACGGTCGAGCCTCCATAGTGCCGAAGGTGCGAGCATCATGCCGAGCGATCCTACCGCATGGGCTTCTCTTGTTCTGCTGGGATGGGTCGCAAGGTACTTGCCGAGTTGCTGCGCCATTTCCGTTTCCTGGCCGGTGATCGAAAGAGCCAGTGCCATCGAGGAGGTGCGCAACGACGCATCTCCTGTCCCGGTGCCCTTCATCGTCCAGTAGCGAACTCCACCATTGGGATCGATCGATCGCCGGATCTGTTCGAGGCTCTTCGACCACGCCTCTTCATCGAGGGCTATTCCGGCCTGAGCACCCATCGCCCATGCCAGGTGAGACAAGGTGTTGATGACGTTGAACCCCTTGTTGCTGTATCCGGGAACGATGTCGTGCCCGAACAGACCTTCCTTGCTCATCCGCGACTTCAGTGCATTGCAACAGCGTTCGATTACCGGCTCATTCAGTTCTTCGCCGGTGGCGATTCGATGCTCGGCAAGAGCTACAGCAGTGGCGGATATCGCCCAGTTGCCGAGATTGTCAGGCCCCTTCTTCATCGGATCATCGGGGATCCACGATTTTCCATCTGAGCCTCGTAACCAGGTAGCCGCCCGCTCGATGGCCTCGCGGTTCTCCTCGAGGCCCGCAGAGAGAAGAGCCGTCAGCGCCCAGGCGGTCAGCACCCGATCACCAGTCAAACCCACCGGAGAATTCCAGTAGCCACCGGCGGTCATCGTCTTGACCAGTTGTCTGGAGGCATCGATGACCAGCAGTCGGCGTCCTTCTTCACTTTCGAGGCTGGGTCTCAGGGGCAATTCGATCTCGAGTTGGATCGTGTTCTCATCGCGAAGTAGATCGAGAGAGATCTTTCGTTGCTCTTTATCGGTTCGAGAAGCCAAATCATCGAGGGCTTCTCCAAGTGCTTTCTGGGGACCCTGGCCACCATCATCGAGGCGGTTGGTGTGGGGCACGAAAGGGTTGCCATTGATTCCCTGAATCTGATCACCTGCTTGAAGATTGGCACGAGCAGCGGGAGAGTCAGGATCGATCGAGACGATGGTCAACAGCGGGCTTCCTGGTGCTACCTCTCCTCGACCGCCCAGGATTCCAAGAGGGAATTGTTCCGAAGCATACGCAGTTGCGGCTACTAACAAGATGACCATCGAGAATGGAACGGGTCTCATCACGGCCTCCCGTGAGCATTTTGACCCGGGAACGACATCAATTCACTAGTCAAGAGGGTTAGAATGATGGCGATGAAAAGATACTGGCTCGACACGAGATATCGGTTCAGTTCCGGCGCCAGGATCGGTATCTGGTCGCTGCTGGCGATGGTCATGGGGTTGCTGGCTCCGACGGGATCGTCGGCATTCGTCACATCCGTGGCGACCACGACCTCGGATACCGGGTGTGTTTCTGCTGCACCATCAGAGCGTTTGGAAACACCAGTCATCGCGCTCGTCGAGTCCGAAGCTGACTACGGGGAACTACTCCAGGGTGAGGTCATCGAGCGAGAAATACAAATCCGCAACGATGGAGATGCCGATCTCAACATCTGGCGGGTCAGCCCTTCTTGCGGTTGCACCAACATCATTGAAAAACCATCCCTGATCCGTCCGGGTGAGACCGCGATATTACGTATGGAGATCGACTCGAAGAAGATCAAGCCGGGATCCACGCGCAAGGGTGTGACCTTCGAGAGCGACGATCCAGTACAGCCGAGACTGCGTTTTATATTTACCATGAACATCATCAATCTTTTCCGCACGGAACCGAAACCAATCCGGTTGATCGGGTTGATGTCTGACTCCAAGTCTCAACGGGTCAGACTGATCGCTGTCACCGATCTCGGTTTTGATGTTCTGGGAGCTCGTTCTCGCAACGGTCATTTCGAGATCACTGATTTCATCAATATTGAAGAAGATCGTATGTACGAGGTAGAGGTTACCGCCGGCCCGTCTTTGAGCCCGCATAGCATCAAGGATCCACTCGATCTGATGATTCAGGTCAAAGATGGTCGACAGGTTGTTGTTGGTAGGTACGTCGAGATTGAACACCTGGATCCGATCCAGGTCTCCCCGCCGCGAGTCCTTCAGTTCGGTAACAAGGATACGGACCCGTTGCTCGGAGACGGTGTTCCCGTGGTGACAAAACAAGTTCATATCCAGAACATCGATCCCGACTTCACCCTTGAAGTGAAGGAAGTCTTACTCGAGGGTTTTCCGGAGGGTTTGCTCGAGACGGAACTCCAGGAAGTGGTTCCTGGCCGCATCTTCAGAGTATCGATTTCTCTCGATGAGTACCGCAAAGAGGTTCTTCTCCGCGGGAAATTGATCATCGTCACCAATGATCCTCGTGAACCGAAACGGGAACTCCAACTCGCAGTGAAATTCGGTCGCCTCTAAGAAGAATCGTTCCCGCCAGAGGCAGAAGAATTTCCGGAATCTGCGCCCTTTCCCCTGCCAGATCTCCGCCGTCTTCTCCGCCTCTTCTTTCTGGCCGGGGAAGCGCCAGCGGACGCCTGGTCGTGCTTGTCTGAACTCGGGGTAGTTTTCTTCTCCTGCGAAACATGGCTCTCGCCAGCAGGCGAATCACCACTTGGTTTTCTACGACGACGACGACGACGGCGTCCGGTAGCCGAGGAGTTCTCGGCCCCGACCTTTTCACCTTGTTCCGATTTTTCTCCACGAGGGCGACGAGTTCTTTTCCTTTTACTGGTCTTGCCCTCAGATCGGCCTTCTGGGCCCCGCGTAGTGCGTTTCCTTCCAGAAGTGGATTGCTTGGCGCCGGTTCTACTGCGCTTACGCGGTTTCCTTTTGGTGGTAGCGGTGAGTTCATCCTCGGCGAATGGATCCGGGCGTGTTTTTCGCTTTGGCGTGAGGGTCCGATACTGAGTGGCCAGAGCATCCGGAGTTTCTTCTGTGTCTTGATCGGCGAACTCCCGCCCACCGATCAGTTTCCTTACCGCCGTCAAAAATTGATCGAAGGTGTCGTCGGGGATGCCGACATTGGAAGGATCTGACTTCTGTTCATCAGGTTTCTCGGGAGTCTCTTCTGCTGCAGCGGGTTCAGGTTTTCGTTCTGGTTCCCCCCCGCGCCTTTGTCCCCGACCTTTTCGAGAACGTCGGGTGGCACCTGGCACAGCGTTGGATCCGCTCGAATCGATGAGACGACCATCCCTGAGCAGGATTGTGACCGACCAGGAAACCACTTCATCTGGTTTGATCTGCTGTTCCTCGTCGTCACTGGACCCTTTCTGTAGATCTACACGGTCGGCAACTCGGTAGTAGACCTCGTTCCAGTCCCAGATTCGGCTCTGGTCGAGTGCTTGCCAGAAATCGAGCCATTGTTGTGTTTCCGGCTCGATATCTTCCTCGGCGACCTCGGTCCATTCTGCCTCGAAGCGACGCCAGCGCAGTTTCCCGCCTTCCCAGCGAATCTGCCAGGAGGGCCGTCCGAAACCGCCGTATTTCACATCCAGACTATCGGGTACGACCTTTTCCAGGGTCCTGGCTTCCTTTCAAGGAGCGACCGGAGGCTACCACGTTGAGGGGGTACAGGTCAGCCCGCCTGCCGATCCAGTTCTGATCGAAGTTCTTCTACCAGCGCTGGATCCATGATCCAGCGTTCTCCAGGTGCTACGGAGGTGGCAGATCCTGGCGGAACTCCGGGCGATAGCACTCGAGACGGTCCAGGTGTGGGGCGCCGTGCGGAGAGATGCAACCAGCGCACAGCCGTTTTCCGAACCAGGTCAACCGCGCAACCAGGTCGGATCCCTCCGGCGGCGATCACCTCGATACGATCTGCAGCGGTCTCGACGATTCTTGCCAGTTCCGCGATTCCTTGTTCAGCGGTGGGTGCTCCACCGGACGTGAGCAGCCGCTGGCATCCACAGTCGATGATCTGTTCGAGAGCCGAGATTCGATCAGAACAATGATCAAAGGCGCGATGGAAAGTCACAGGTCTTCCCCCACAGGCATCCACGAGCCAGCCAAGAGCGACCGTATCGACTGTGCCCTCGGGAGTCAGTGCACCAGTTACAATTCCATCGGCTCCTGTTTCAATCTGTGCGGTGATCTCCTCCTGTAGGATCGCAATGTCGTCATCGTTGAGGACGAAATCTCCGGGTCGAATCCTCGCCATGGCGGTAACCGGGACTCCCGAATAAAGTGCCTTGCGCACAGATTGTGTGGTTGGTGTCAGACCACCCAGATCCAGGGCACTGCACATCTCGATTCGATTTGCACCTGCCCGAACCGCGCTCTCAGCGTATGAGGCGTCTTCGATGCAAACCTCGATCCCGATAGTGGATCTGTTCGTCTCCATCTGGTGTTACGATCCTTCCATCCAGGATCCTCTGTGCGAAGATGCGATTCGATGATGTGGTTTGGCGTTGCTTTTGCAATCTCTTGACGAGAACAACCCTGGGAAGAGTCCGATGCCTTTCAGAACTCTGCGTTCTGTCCTGTTGATTCTGGGCAGTCTATTACTCTTCTCCGGTTGCCTGGGAATCCCCGGGCGTTCGACCCCGTTGACCCAGGATAGTAGAGAGCGTTACCAGGAGTCGTTCGAGATCGCCTGTGACCGCATCGAGAATACATACTGGGATATGCAAGCTATCGAGCAGCGCTGGGAGGAAGGTCGCCTCCGTTGGGGACAGGCGATGCAGGATGCTTCGACGGTGGAAGAGGCTCGGAGCGCACTTCATGGACTGCTTGCCTCGCTGCAACTGTCGCATTTCGCATTGATCCCGAGGGAGGCTTCCGAAGGACTGGGAGAGGGCGGCAGCGCCGAGACCGGAGCCGTGTTGCGGGTGGCAGATGGGCGTGCGGTCGTCGTCAGGATCGAGAGTGACAGCCCGGCACAGCACAGCGGTGTGCTTCCAGGAGAGATCGTGGTGGCGGTCGACAAGAAACAGCTGGAGCCTCTCATCGAGCGGTGGTCTGCCACTGGCGATCGGTATCTTCCGGTTCAGGGCATGGCTTCGGCGATGCAGGGATCAGCGGGGGATACCCGCACCTACACCATCGAGGATGCCGACGGAGATCTGAGGGATGTCGAGATCACGCTGAAAACTCCGAATGGAACCGGTAAGCCGGTGAGTTTCGGTCACATCGGTCCGATCCCTCTGCGGCTGGAAAAAAAGATTGTTGAAGGTGGATTTCTGTATTTGCGCTTCAATATGTTTCTTGGGCCGATGCAGGTGATGCCCTGGTTCCAGAAGGCTCTGGAAGAGCACGTAGATGCTCCCGGACTCATCCTCGATTTGCGGGGAAACCCCGGAGGGTTGGGCCTGATGGCGTGTGGCATCGCCGGCTGGTTGATCGATGAAGATGGTTTCGAACTGGGCGTGATGCAGTTTCGAGACACGGAGATGAAATTCGTGGTCAATCCGAGACTCGATCCGTGGAAGAAGCCGGTGGCAGTTCTGGTCGATGAAGGCAGCGCATCGACCACTGAGATCCTGGCCCAGGGACTTAAAGATCTGGGAGTGGCACGGATTTTCGGGCGTACCACGGCGGGAGCCGCTTTGCCGTCGATGATCGTGAGCCTGCCCTGTGGTGATCTGATGCAGTACGCCATCGCCGGATACCATTCCCGGTCGGGAAAACGACTCGAAGGCGTCGGTGTGATGCCGGATGAGGTGATCCCGGTCGACCCGGGCAAGATAAGAGAAGAGGGAGATCCGATCCTGAAGGCCGCCTTGCGCTGGTTCGACGGAAGTACTGGTGTCAGAGAGGAAACGAGCCGATGATCGCCCGGAGATGGCACTTGGGATCCCGGAGCGAACGGGAGTCGATTTCTTTAAAGAGGAGACACGCGATGGCAAATGATTCAGCAATGATTCCAGGCAAGTTCCAGGCACTCCTGATGGGATTGCTGATACTTCCCTGTTCGCTCGTGATCCTCGCGCAGGATCCTCCTGCCAAGCCGGAGCCTCCGGGAGAAGTTGAACAAGAAAATGTCCTCGTTGAATTACAGAAGACCCTGATCGAGGCCGCCGGAGGTAAGGAGGCGCTCGAAAAGCATTCGAGCCGACGTGTGACTTCGAAAGTTATTATTCCTGACGCAGCCATCGAGGCGACACATACTGGCTACATGTCGCGCGAAGGCATGATGTGGGAGTCGATGACCATCGAAGGATATGGTGATTTCCAGCAGGGGTTCCACGGCGATGTGGCCTGGTCGATGGACCCCATCAATGGCGCTCGGGTTCTATCAGGTGCGGAAAAGGAGCAGCTACGCAGGGCTTCCCATCTGCAGCCATTTCTCTGGATCGACAAGGATTTCATTTCTGCCGTCAAGGTTGGCTCGGAAAAGGTGGGGGATGCTGATTGCACCGTTTACAGCCTGAAGACCACCACAGGTTCTCAGGAGAAGTACTGGGTTGCCGAAGAAACGAAGTTTCTCGTCAAGGTGTCGCTCACTCTCGAGTCGATCATGGGCAAGATCCCCATGACAGTGGAGATGAGTGATTTCAAAAAGGTGGAAGAACTCTGGCACCCGTATGAGATGCAGATTCAACAAGGTATCCAGAAGATGCAGATGACCCTCGAAAAAGTGAACTATGACGTAGAGCCCGAAGATGTCGAGAAAACGATTCCTGCCGAGGTGCAAGCATTACTCGATCGCAAGAAGGATACAGAAGAAAAATCTGGAGAGAAGAAAGAGATAGAAGAGGGAACTTCTGGTCGCTAACGCGACATGGCGTGGTGATTGAGGTCCCTTAGCAACTTATTCTCACTGTATCGGCAACACCAATCCGTTGATGAAGATCTCGATGGAGGTATTCCTCCACAGGTGCTTCTGAAATTCGATCCGTTTTTCATCCTCTATCTTGCTGGTGAGAATTTGTCGAATCTTGCTCTGTGCTTTCGTGAAATCAAGGGCTCCGCCAGGCTCCCGTTTCACCAGATAGATCTTGTGACTGTACCCTCGGCACAAGAACCACTTCGACGTTTCTCCTTCTTTCAAGGAGCGCACCACTTCGGGAACTGGTGGGAACCGGGCATCGAGACGGCTCTCGGTCATGTTGTATAGCCCGCCCGTTTCCTGACGAGGACCCATCGACCACTTCTTTACCACGTTTTCGAAGTTTTCGGCATTTTCCAGTGCACTGTTGATTTCCATAACCATCTTGGGTTGGTCGGGGTCGTTGGCTGCGATGAGTAACTGACGGAAAGAGATGCGTCCATCTTCCGCGAATTCATCGGGATGATCCCGGTAATACTCCCGAAGTTTTTTCGGAGAAATGCTTCGTTTGCTACGAATATGTCGTCTTTTCAACTCTTCGATTCGTAGTTCATCTTCCAGTCGGCTTCGAAGTTCGTTTTCCGATTCTCCATACTGTTGTTCCCAGATCGCCAGATAGTCATCGATTGAATAACGCGTGCCCTCGACACTGCTGATTTGGTCAACTGTCCGTTGAAGGTAATTCTCGACCGCTCCGGGAAGCAGAATGATCTCATCGCGTGTGGCTTGCTGGATGAGAAGTTGTCTCTCGATCAGTTCTTTGAGAACGATGGGACGCAGTCGGCCCTTTTCTCGTTCGATCACCTCATCGGGCACCTGGCCTCTGACGGAAGCGACTCTCCTTTCGATTGCGCGATTCAATTGTGCCAGAGTGATGACTTTTCCACCGACCTTTGCAGCGAATCCATTCTCCAGGGCAAGTTCCTGGGCTTGCAGAGAGTCGGTATGACCTGCGCCGACCAGTACCATCGAGACGAGGGCGACGAGCCAAATCAGGGAACAGAACTTCCGCTGGCCAGTGGCATCTGGTTGGGATGGGGTTGTTGGTGCCATGTTTGTGCTAGTTCTCCTGCTGAGCGAATTGCGGTCCATTTCCTCCACTGGCAGGATATCCTCCCCTCTGCACTCATCCAGTTGTGGTGGCAGTGTTGGCGAATTCTGTCGGTACCACTATCATCCGTCCTCTTGACGGAAACAGAGCGGTTCTGGCGGAGATCTGTA
Organism: Planctomycetes bacterium UBA1146; assembly: GCA_002311345.1. Taxonomy (GTDB): domain Bacteria; phylum Planctomycetota; class UBA8108; order UBA1146; family UBA1146; genus UBA1146. Next base: position 20,357 of record DCAA01000014.1, read on the forward strand.
AGAAACAGGGGTCTGGAGATCATATGCGCATCATCGTGGTCGGTGCAGGCGTGGTGGGCTTCCATCTGGCGCAACGACTCTCCACCGAGGGCCATCGGATTACCATCATCGATGCAAATCAGGATTTGATTCACAGGATCGATGAGAGACTCAATGTTCAGGCGATCCTCGGCAATGCAGTAAGCCCCCGGATTCTCCGAAAAGCCAAGGCCGAAAGTGCTGATCTGGTCATTGCGGTCACTGATCGTGATGAGACGAATATTGTTGTCTGTCTGCTGGCCAAGAGCCTGGGTGCCAGCAAGGTAGTCGTTCGTCTCAGGAATGCAGAACTTTCTTCGGATGCTTCACCCTTGTTACCGGAGGTATACGGTGCAGACCTGGTCGTGAACCCTCTCGACGCGACAGCAGAAAAGATACGTCGTCTGGTTCGCAACCCGGGTGCTTTCGATGTCGCGGACTTCGCAGATGGAGAAATGCTCCTGTGGGGGTATCAAATTGAAAAAGGTACTCCTCTCGATGGCATCGTCCTCAAGGAATTGAGGCAACGCTATGATCGAATTCCCGGTTTGATCGTTGCCATCTCACGCAAGGGTGAACTGATGATCCCAAGGGGAGACGATCAACTCATGGGTGGCGATCACATCTACGTTTTCCTCCCGAGGAATGAGACCGCAGAGTTTCGAGCCATCGCTCACCCTGAAGTAGAGAAGGTGGAGCAGGTTTTCATTGCAGGAGCAACCAGACTGGGTGTGGAAGTAGCCAGGAGGTTGGAGGGTGATATAAAGTCGATCGTACTGGTCGAAAAGGACAGGAAACTGGCAGAGAAGGCATCCGAGGAACTGAAAAAAACTCTTGTACTGCATGGCAACTTCACCGATTCGGATTTCGTCACGGAGAATCGAATTGAAGATGCTGATTATTTTCTCTCCCTGGAGAACGAAGATGCCGAAAACCTGACCAATGCGATGCTCGTCAATAAACTTGGCGTTCGTAGAATCCTGTTCAGGAGTGAGCAGGATCAATTTCAGCCGGTATTGGAACAGGCGGCTGTTGGCGAGGCGGTGAATCCTCGACGAACCACCGTGAGTTCTATCTTGAGGGGTATCCGGCGCGGCCGGGTCGTTGCGGTTTCACAAGTGGGCGAATCGGGAGCCGAAGCTCGTGAATATGAGGTGACGGAAGATCAGGCAGTTTGCGGCAAGAAGATCAGTGATCTTCATTTGCCCAAAGATTCAATCATAGGTGCGATTCAGAGAGGCGAAGAGATCTTCACTGCAGGGGGAGATTCCGTCATACAGGCGGGCGATCACGTCATCATCTTCGTACTGCCTGACGCCGTCTCTGCCATCGAAAAGGTCTTCACCCGTCGTCGAGGAATTTTGCGTTGAGATTCCGACCGATTTTCGCAGTTCTGGGCCTACTGATTCTCACCTTGTCAGGGGTGTTGCTGATTCCCCTTGGCGTAGCATGGGGACTCGATTCCACCCATGAACTACCAGCGTTCTATACCACCATCGGGATCTGTCTGGTTATTGGCATGGTTCTGTGGGGGGCGAACCGAAATCGCCAGAAAGAAATTCGAGTAAGAGAAGCTTTTGCGGTGGTCGGACTCGGCTGGGCTACGCTGAGTTTTTTCGGATCCTTTCCGTTCTGGCTGGCTCCCGGTGGGATTCCTGACCTGCTCGATGCGTACTTCGAGACGATGAGTGGCTTCACGACCACCGGAGCAACCATCCTCACCGACATCGAGGCCTTGCCCCCCGGACTACTGTTCTGGCGGAGCCTCACCCAGTGGTTTGGTGGCATGGGAATCGTGCTGCTCACGGTTGCTGTTCTTCCATTATTGGGTTCCGGTGGAGTCCAAATGATGCGGGCAGAGGTGCCCGGTCCGACCACCGAGAAATTGGCACCGCGGGTGGCTCAGACCGCAATGATGCTGTGGGGACTTTATCTTTTTCTCACTGTTATTGTTGCAGGATTGTTGCTACCAGTGATGGATTGGTTCGATGCGGTCACACTGTCTTTTTCTACACTGGCTACCGGAGGATTCTCGACCAAGAACGCAAGCATTGCTCACTTTGATAGCGCATATGTCGATGCAGTGATCACTGTCTTCGTGTTGATCGCAGGTGTGAATTTTGTTCTTCATTATCGAGCGCTCTTTCAAGGGCGTCCGTTGTATTTCCGCAATAGCGAGCTCCGTTTCTTTGTCGGGCTCATCGTCTTATCGATCATCTTTGTGACCTTGATGTTGCATCTGGGTACTTATCCTGACCGTATCGAAAATGCTGATAAGTACGGGACATTGGGCCAGTGTTTTCGATATGCCAGTTTCCAGGTGGCATCCATCGGCACGGGCGCTGGCTTTGTTACCGCCGATTTCGATCACTGGCCCAACGCATGCAGGGTCGTTTTGATTGTTTTGATGGTCGTGGGAGGTTGTGCTGGGAGCACCGCAGGCGGAATCAAGATCTTCCGGGTCCTGACCCTGGTGAAATATGGTTTACGTGAAATTGCATTATTGATCCGGCCCCATGCGGTACTTCCCATCAAGATCGGAGGGGAAGCCATCGAGCGGGAAGTGATCGCCAGGGTGATAGGATTTCTCGCCTTATGGATGCTGTTATTCCTTGTTTCGGTACTGTTGCTCTCTTTCGTGCTGGATCCCGCCTGGGCGGAAGATGCCGGTAGCCTCTCAGCATCCAGTGCTCAGATGGTCAGCGGTGCCCTGGAAGATGATCATTTGCTCACCGCGTTAGGGGCGACCCTCGCGACGATAGGGAATGTTGGGCCTGGCATAGCCGGTGTCGGCCCGCTCGAAAATTTCTCTGCCATCCCTGCGATCGGAAAAGTATTGCTGATCTTCCTGATGCTGCTGGGACGCCTTGAGATCTATGCGGTACTGGTGATCTTCATTCCCATGGCATGGAAACGATAATTCGCCGCACTGATTGGAACGATCGGGACAGAGCAACCTGCAGAAGTTCAGGTTACGGGGCGATCTCATCGAGGAACCAGGCAATGGTTTCGATCCCACGTTGGTAGTCAGGAAGATGGAATTTTTCATTGGGAGAATGAGTATTGTCATCAGGCAGTCCTAGCCCCAGCAATATCGTGTCGATGTCGAGGATGGTCTTCAGGTCGCTGACCACCGGAATCGAACCGCCCTCGTGGATGTACACGGGAGTTTTCCCAAAGCCCTTCTCTATGGCACGGGCGGCAGCCTTGAGCCACTTGCTATTGCGTTCCACCAGAACCGGCTCGGCACCATGATGGGTACGGACCTCGATGGTGCATGTCGGTGGACAGAGGGAGTGGAGGTGTTCAGTAACTAGTGCTTCGATTTCACCTGGATCTTGATCGGAAACCAGGCGCATCGAAAACTTCGCACTGGCATGGGCGGGCAATACCGTCTTGGCTCCCTCCCCGGTCCAGCCACTGAGTAGGCCGTTGATATCGAGGGTGGGTCTCGCTCCTTTTCTCTCGAGAGTGGTCCAGCCAGCCTCGCCGTGTAATTGCGGGACTCCGACTTCTTTCCGGAAGTCTTCCTCATCGAAAGGAAGTTCGGCGAATCCTGCCCGTTGATCGGGAGTCAGATCACGGACGCGGTCGTAAAAACCGGGAATCGTGATTCTCCCCTCTTCATCGCGCAGCGATCCGAGGATTCTGGTCAGGACGTTGGCGGGATTCTCCACCGATCCTCCGAAAGAGCCGGAGTGCAGATCCCGATTTGGACCCTGGATGAAGATTTCCAGATAGACGAGTCCCTTCAGTCCAACCGTTATTGCCGGAATTCCCGGGGCGAACTGTGAGCAATCGGAGATCACTGCTACATCCGCCATGAGTTCATCCTTGTGCTTTTCGATGTAGGGCGCCAGGTTTGGAGAACCGATCTCTTCCTCACCCTCGATGAGGAACTTCACGTTTACCGGCAGCGAACCTCGCTCCTGAAGAACACCACAGACTCCTCTGACCAGAGCCAGTACCTGGCCCTTGTCATCGGTAGCTCCTCGGGCGACCACGTCTTCTCCTTCGATGGTCGGTTCGAAAGCACCATGTCGCCATAGTTCCAGCGGTTCGGGTGGTTGAACATCATAGTGGCCGTAGATGAGGATGGTGGGGGCCTTATCAGCAGAGGTCCAGGATCCGAAACAGACCGGGTGCCCGTCTGTTTCATCGAGACGGGCCTCGAAGCCAGAGGAACTCAGTTCGTCGAGAATCCATTCCCCGGCTCGCCGGACATCTCCTGTACGCTGACTATCGGTCGAGATACTGGGAATCCGTAACCACTCCACCAATCGGTCGATGTGCGCTTGTCGCTCTTGAGAGAGCCGTTCGACGATTTCCTTCATCTCGACCTCCTGATCGGATAGGTATGCTGGAACACCTGCTCCTGGATCCTTACCATAAACGACCATGAAGCTCCGAGGGAGCCAACTCGATGGATTGGAGGAAACCTGTCATGAAGATCAGTATCGAATACTGTCTGCAGTGAAACTACACACCACAGGCCACCAGTTTGGCGGCTGATATCAATGACAAGTACGGAATATCCGCGCGATTGATCGAGAGCGGGGGCGGAGTATTCGAGGTGTGTGTCGACGGAGATCTCATCTTTAGCAAGAAGGAACTGGATCGATTCCCTGAACATTCGGAGATCTTCGCGGTGCTCGATTCAATGCAAGCCTAGTTGCAGTTATTTTTTTATAGGAGTTAGTTCGCGATGAGTCACGATTCCCAGGAAGTTATTTTTCAGGTCCAGGAGCTACACCGCTCCTTTGGATCCAAGCATGTGCTCAAGGGAGTGACCCTGGGTTTCTTCCGGGGAGCGAAGATCGGACTGATCGGGGTCAACGGAAGTGGAAAATCGACTCTGTTAAAAATCATCGCAGGGGTCGACGAGGGGTACGAGGGATCCGTTACCATCGCCAAGGGTGCGACCATCGGTCATGTGCCCCAGGAGCCGACTCTCGATGAATCGAAAACGGTTCGTGAAAATGTCGAAGTGGGTGCCGCAGCGGTGCGTCAACTCCTCGATGATTACAATGCAGTGACTGAGTCTCTATCGACAGATCTCCCCGACGTTGAGATGCAGAAGGCGTATGATCGACTGGCCCAACTACAGGAGAAGATCGATTCCGCTGACGCCTGGGAAATCGACCGTCAGATCGATCAGGCGATGCACGCGCTTCACTGTCCGCCTGGCGATTCCGCGGTGGGCCATCTCTCCGGTGGAGAGAAGCGTCGGGTGGCGCTGTGCCGCACCCTCCTCTCGCATCCTGATATCCTGCTGCTCGACGAACCGACCAATCACCTCGATGCGGATACCACCGCATGGCTGGAACGGCACCTTGCCAACTTCGAGGGAACCGTGCTGCTCATCACCCACGACCGCTATTTCCTCGATAACGTGGTCGGCTGGATGCTGGAGATGGACCGTGGACACGGAAATCCTTTCGAGGGCAATTACAGCCAGTATCTCGAACAGAAGCAGAAGATGTTCGATGTCGAGAAGCGACAGGAGGGAGAGCGCCAGAAACTGCTCAGCAAGGAACTCGATTGGATTCGCCAGACTCCCAGGGCGAGGGCCACCAAGAGCAAGGCGAGAGTCGAGGCTTTCCATCGCTTGCAGGAGCAGGTCTACGAGTCGCGAAATGAGTTGCCGGCACTGGTGATCCCGTGCGAGACGAGGCTGGGTGAGAAGGTTCTCGATGTCGTGAACCTGACCAAGGGCTTCGACGGCAGGGTGCTGTTCGAGAATCTCAGTTTTTCGTTGAGACCCGGAGCCATCGTTGGAGTCATCGGCCCCAACGGAGCGGGCAAGACCACTCTGATGCGTCTTGTCGCGGGCCTCGATGAGCCGGATTCAGGATCGGTCGAACTGGGCCCGACCGTCGAGATTTGCTTCGCCGACCAGAACCGTCAGGATCTCGACGATAACAAGACGATCTATCAGAACATCTCCGAGGGTTATGACGTCATCAATGTCGGCAGGCTCGAGGTGCAGAGCCGAGCCTACGTGGCGCGTTTCGGATTTACCGGCGAGGATCAGGAAAAGAAGGTCGGACACTGTTCCGGTGGTATGAGAAACCGTGTGCAGATGGCAAAGATGCTACGGCGTGGTGGAAACCTGGTCATCCTCGACGAACCGACCAACGATCTCGATATCCCGACGCTACGTCTGCTCGAGGAGGCGCTCGAAGCATTGCCTGGCTGTGGAGTGGTGGTCAGCCACGACCGGTACTTCCTCGATCGGGTGGCGACCCACATCCTGGCCCTCGATGGAGAGGGCAGTGGCCGCTTCTTCGAGGGTTCGTACCAGGCTTATGCCGAGCGTATGCGACAGGAGCGCATCGAACGGGGCGAGGATCCCGATTTACCGCGGGGTGTTCACCGCAGGTTCGCCTGAGCATCGATCACCCTCAATATCAGTCGCGACGGGTGTTCCAGATGCTCTGGTAATCGGTGCGGTCGGGAATTTCATCCCCTGGCGCGGGGGGATAGTTGCTCATCGCGCGGAAGGGCAGTGGCTCGATGGAGTCCCTGGCGCCCGTCAACGGGTCGAGATCCTTGCACCAGCCGAAGGTATCGAGCAACCAGGTACGCTGCCAGCCCTCGGGAAGTTCTGGCAACACGGAAGCATCGTACTCCAGCAGCAATTCGTCCCCCCCGCCGATGATCACGAAGCGATCATCGATCTCGGCGAGCAGTTCGTCGACACGTCCATGTCTCGTGACATGGCCCTGTTCCATGGCGCGATAATCGAGGGTCGGATCGCGCAGGTCATAGTGGTAGGTGGCCGGAAGTTGACCATCTTCGCTGTATTCCCGTGGGTAGCCGCCGTCTCGTAGCAGCGCCGAGTGCAGTGGGATGATATGAACCTGACCTGGCCGTGGTTCCTTTACAGAAGCGAGGAACACCCGGTCCCAGTAAAGTTCCAGGTTCGATTCGATGCGAAACTCTCGGGCTCCCAGAGCGACGATGTCGCTGACATCGAGCACCATCGTCTTCGGCATTCCTGCTGGATAACCGATCTCCTCGCCGAGTAACTGCCACGGTTCCCCTGCATCCTTGCGCCAGCGGAAGGTGGGGGCGGAGAATTGCCGCGAACCCTGCCAGGCTGCGAAGTTGATGCGGGAGTAGGGGTACTCGATCCAGCCATCGAGAAACAACGCGACACGCTGGCCCTCGGGAACACTCTCGAATGTGAACTCCCACACCTGATCCTCGCAGTAGCCGACCAGATCGGGCACCAGCGCACGTGGGCCGGCGTAGATACGGTCGATCTTGCGAATCCGGTCCGGGTCAACCCGACCATTCGCATCGCGTACGTTGATCGGAAATACCCGATCCCGATCTTGCAGAAGTAACGCTTTTCCCGATGGTGGATCGGACTGTACCGGGAAGTACTCCTCCGGATAGCACGATTGGGTTGCGGGGTGATCGACCGCCAGCAGTTGAAGTCGATCGGCGTAACAGATCTCCTGCATCGGCTCCATCACACTCAGTCGCAACCGATCTCCCACCTGGGTGAGGGCACCGGGAGCGATGCGAACTACCTCGGTCGGCTCCGGGGGTGCGTACTTCCCCGGTCCGATCCAGGAGCCGAGACCTCCACCTCCCATGAAATCAGTGATGAATTGCCACTTCTGGCCATCGAAGGTGAAGAGCACCGGACAGGAGGACGACTTGCGTTGTACTTCTTCGATGCGCTGACACTGATCGGCAGCAACATCCATCTCTGCCTGAAGGACTCCATCGGTCCACTCGATGATGAGGCTACTGACATGAGTTGCGGTATTGATCCCGACGACAACCGGCAGCAGGCCGCGGGCCTTGTTACCGAGGCTGCCTTCCTGAAATGCGAGCACGGTGTGGTCCGGATTTCTGAGTTCGAGCCGTGCACCGAATCCGAGCAGGTTGGTGCGTCGGTCATCCCCATCACGCTTTCCTCCGAGGTGAGAACGGAAGGCATGCAACCGGTAGGTCGGGATATCCAGATCGTTTCGTAGTAGCCATAACGAGCCATCCTGCTGCTCCAGGATCAGATCTGGGTCGCCATCGCCATCGACATCTCCGACGACGATGTTCACTGCGGCCGGGAAGGATCGGGAACTCAGCAGCGGTACGCCATCTATGTGATGCAGGATCGATGTCCTCGATGTGCTACCCAGCAGGATTTCCTGAGTTCCGTCCAGATCGAGGTCGGCAGCGGCGATCGTTTCGAACGTTTCGGAAGTGATCTCCGCGGGGAGGGAAACCTCACCGTCAAAAATCGCCTTGCCCGGAGCATCCTTGACGGTGCCTGCTCGGCGGAGGATGCGTAGCTTTCCATCCTGGAGCAGCACCAGTTCTGCCCCGAGTTGCCCATCGACATCGACCAGCAGCGCCGAGGTTGCGGCGATCGGTGCGCCTGCGGTCAACGGTCGCTGTTCGGGGTTCTCGGAGAATTGCCACTGGGGCGCGCCGGAGATCCACGAGAGAGTCTCACCTATCAGTAGCAGGTCCGGATCATGGTCGTGATCGAGATCGCGTACAGCGATGATCTTGTCGACTCGCTGGCGAGAACCGAGATCGGGCGAATCCTCCAGGCTCCTGAAGTTGCGACCCTCATTGAGTGAGAGTTGTACCGGACCCTTGCCGCTGGCCAGCAGTAGATCCAGATCTCCCTCCATGTCGATGTCGGCGAGCATCAAATCCGTTGCTGCTGCAACCACGGTCGAGATCCTCTCCTCGAAATCGGGAATTCGCCCCGCTTCTCCACGCTGAATGCGCACCTCTTTCCCGTCAGAGATGACCAGGTCAGCGATGCCGTCCTCATCAACATCGCCGATGGCAAAGGAGATGGCTCCCTCCAGTGCTGGTAGCGATGCGAGTTTTTTTGGCTCGGCTGTCAGATCCCAGGCAGCAGGTTCGTCACCGGCGATCCACAGATCCGGAATGCAATCGAGGTCGGTATCGACCAGTGCGAAGGGAGCGGCCCCTCCTTCACGGGGCCCCGTGATCCTCATCAACTCGGAGACACTGCCCGAGGAGATGAGGTAACGAGAGGCACTCGGTGGGCTCCAGTCGCGGATCGCCTCGGCGGGTTTTCCCTGTTCGGTGTACTTGGTGCTGTGTGCGCGACCTGTGCCGGTGGCTTCAAGATCGCGGAAGGTGGCCAGAGCTCGATCAGCATCTTCAATCCTGCCTGCACGTCGCCATGCCAGTTGCAGGTTGTTCCAGGCTCCCCGGATGGTTGGATCGAGTTGAACGGCCATCTCGAAATGTGGAAGCGCCTCAGCACTTCTACCGCTATGGATCAGCCCGATGGCGACCTGATAATGGCAGTCCGCGTCGCGAGGTGAATGCCGGAGTGCTTGCTCGAATTCTTTGAGGGCTGCCTCTTCTGCGCCCAGGAAGCGATGGATGATCCCGAATGAATAGGCGACTCGCGGATCGTCAGGTTTAAGTTGACGTGCTTTCGACAGCGTTTGGAGAGCGCGGTCAGCTCCCTTCTCTGCCTGGTTCAGTTGTGCGATTGCAAGATTGAATCGGGGGACGAAATGTGACGGAGCTTTCTCGACCAGTTTCAGCAACGCTTTTTCTGCATCCTCGAACCGATGTTGTGACAGTAGCGTCAAACCTTCGAGATGGAGAGAGAGCAGTTCAGCAGTTGGAGGCCTGGACACGGAAGTACACGACGAGAGGAGAGAGCAGCAAACCAGAACAAGAATCAGGAGTAGTCGGCGAGACATCACCCCACCCCCCTTCGCTTGCGGTGTCTTTCGCGGCTCCAATCTAGTCGCTGAAGGCGTCCACTTCTACCAGGACTGAGTGCGCATCAGCGTAGTTGTCGACGCAGTGAAGAGGGCAGGTCTGGACTGAGGAAACGGTATCCCAGTCGCTTCAGCCGCCTGGAAATCACCCGAGGACCTTCCAGGATCAAGCGCTGACCCATCTCTCCCATCAGTAACTTGATGACGAATGCCGGCACAGGAGGGGCCACCGGTCTGCGCAGAGCAGCCGCGAGTGTTGTGGTGAAGTCAATATTTCTTACCGCCCCTGGGGCGGTGCAGTTGAGTACGCCGGAGATGGAAGGATCTGCCAGTACCCATCGGATGATCTCGACCAGATCGTCGAGATCGATCCAGCTCATCCATTGACGTCCAGAGCCGATTCGACTTCCCAGACAAAATCGAAACAGTGGCAGCAATTTCGCGAGAATTCCTCCCGCAGGAGAAAGCACCAATCCGATCCGAAGTCGTACCACTCGAGTACCGACCTCTTCCAACGGTGAAGATGCATTCTCCCAGTCTCGACAAAGTTTCCCCAGAAAACCGTCGCCTAGGGGCGAGTCCTCCGTCATCTCCTCGTCACCTTCGCTCGGATAACCTCCCACGGCGCTGGCGCTGATGAATGTGGATGGGGGAGAGGAAAGTTGTCGTAACAGGGAAACCAGATTGCGGGTCGCATCGACCCGGCTCGAACGAATCTTATCCTTGCGTTCGTCACTCCAGCGCCCTGCCGCGATGTTTTCCCCCGCCAGATGGACCACTGCATCGATCTTTTCGAACGCTTCACGTTCCTTTGTCGGGATCTCCTCGGGTGATTCGAGAGGTCGCCAGCGGATCTCGTTCTCTCCACGGGGGTCTGTTCGGACTGCACGTATCACCCGGTGACCTTGTTGCTCCAGCGATGGGATCAGTGCCGACCCGACCAGCCCGGATGCACCAGTGACCAGGATGAGAGATCGATTTCCCTCGGCCAGAGGCGAGGAGGATGCTGAAGAAAGTCTCATCAACCTGTTTCCGGGTCGCGTACCAGCGTCACCGTCTTGATGTATCCCGGGGATCCGTAGCTGACGTCGAAGCTGTTTGCTACCGAGTCGAGTCCCGCTCCGACATGAGTGACCAGGCTTCCGACATCGATGGACCCATCCTCGATCAGGTGCAGTGATTTGCGGTAGATCGACGGGCGACCGTCCTCGTCGAACCCGCCGGAAGCACCAACGGGACACAGCAGGGTCGGGACTCGAAACTGGACCGCGTTCATCGCCTCGAGGCTGGCGCCACCGTGACCGTGTGCATACATCAGTACCGTTGCCTGGGTGCGGATGAGCGCCGGTATTTGCTCGAAGATGATGCCAGCCCCGGCTGCATCGACAAAGAACTCGACCCTTCGCCCGCCCGTGCGGGTCAAGATTTCGTCGACCAGGTCAGATGATGTTGGGTCGACGGCGTCTGCACCGTAGCGCTCTGCGAGTGCTCTCTTGATGGGATCCGGTTCACTGACCACGAGTGCGCCCTGGTATCCGTATAAATTCCTCAGCGCCTGGATGAAGAGCAAACCAGCGGGACCGGCCCCACAGATCAGCGCGCAGCGAACGCGCTCCGAGGGATCTTCCGCATCGAAGCGATAACGTGAAGATGCAGCCATCACGGTTTCGAGAGAATGGAGGACGCAGGCGAGAGGCTCTGTCATCACCGTCTCGGTGGCGGGTCGATCGGATGTCACCTTCAACAGGTTGACCGCTGGAACGCTGATGAAGTCAGCGAGACCTCCGGGAAGGCCGGTGATGCCGAATTCCCGATACCACTCACATTGATGAGAGAAGCCGCTGGCGCAGTATTCGCAGAGGTGTTCCTTCCCCTCGCTGACGCAACTGAGACCCTGATCGATCACCACCCGGTCTCCGGGAGACAGGTCCAGGACCTGATCTCCTACCTCCTCGATGGTACCGGTGACCTCGTGACCGAGAACCTGTGGGTGCTGCTCGAGGGGGACGGGAAACCCCCGATCATCGACATTGTAGTTCGCCTCCCCGGTGTAGATGTGATAGTCGGAGCCACATAACCCGACCGCATCCACCCGGATCATCGCATCCTTCGGCCCGAGTGCAGGAACAGGAATCTCACGGATCGCCATCGATCGGGGAGCTTCGAGGACGCTGGCCCTCATCATCCTCGTATCTGGCATCGATTTGCTCCTGGTTCAGGGATCAGAGCGAGACGGACTGTTCCGCCCAGATCTGGAATTCACGGTGCTTGTGGATCTCTGCATGGGCCAGTTTCTGGCCGCTTGCGACCTCAACGACCCGATCGAATACCCTCTGGCCGACCTGGGGGATCGTCTCCGTTCCATCGATGATGGGGCCGGCATCGAGATCGATGTCATCTGGCATCCTCTCGAAGACGGGAGTGTTGGATGCGAGTTTCAGGACCGGGCAGATGGCATTACCGATGGTGGTGCCTCTACCGGTGGTGAAGACCACCACGTTTGCTCCACTGGCGACCATCCCAGGAACCGATTCCTGATCGTATCCGGGCCCCTGCATCAGTTGGAGTCCTTTTCCTTTCGGTGGCTCCGAGTACTCGGTGGTCCCCTCGACTCGGGTGGTTCCTCCCTTTGCGATGGCTCCGAGTGATTTGATGGTGATGTTGAGCAGGCCGCCATCGATGTTTCCTGGACTTGGATTTTCATCGAGGACAGTCCCCACTGCCGATGCGTACTTCTTGTACCAATCGACCAGCCCGTAGACTTCCCTGGCCACATCTGCATCGCGAGAGCGAAGTGCCAGGACATGCTCGGCGCCGCAAAACTCGGGTACCTCGCTGAGGATCACGGTTCCGCCGCACCGAACGATGAGATCGGCGGCGTGACCTAGCGCCGGATTGGCAGATAGTCCCGAGAATCCATCCGAACCTCCACATTCAAGGCCCAGTACGATTTCGCTGGCGGGAATCGTCTCGCGAACAGCCCGGTTCACCTCGGGGAGCATCTCCTTGACTGCGGCGAGCCCCTTGCTGACCACCTGCGCGGTACCACCGGCGGACTGGACTCCGAGCCAGTGGACCGGTTTTTCGAAGCCATCGTCACCACGACGACGCAAATAGTCCTCCATCTTCGACAGGTTCGTCTTCTCGCATCCGAGTTCGATCATCACAACCGCACCGACATTGGGATGGGCGGCGTAGTTGGCGAGTGTCCTCAGGGTGACATCCAGGTTGTTCCCATCGGAACAGCCGCAGCCCTTGTTGTGAGGGATCCCCACAACTCCATCGACATTCGGATACAGTTGAGGATCGAACAGGGTGTGCTCTGCGATGATGGAGATCTGTTGCGCTTCATGGCTAGCACACATGCTTGTCGGCACGATCAGGACGTAATTTCTGGTGCCTACTTTGCCATTGGACCTGCGGAATCCCTCGAAGGTGGGGATCTCCGATTCGCCGAAGTAATCGGGCGCTGGAGTACTGAGTTGATCGGGGACCTCACGCACAACGGGAACATCGTTATTCATGTTCGATCGGGTCACGACCTCGCCGGCGCCGATCCCCATCGACTTACCGATCGGCTGTCCGTACTGGATCACCTGCTGATCGACCGGAATCTCGACCAGCGCAAATCGATGCCCGGCTGTGGGTTGACCCCTCACCAGCAACGGATCCTGTCCAGGTATCTCGATGGAGGTGCCTTCTTCGAAGCCAAACTTGATCACAGCGACATTATCATCGGGATGAACCTGGATGGCGTGCTGTTGGAGGGGGAAAGCCCCTGTGGGTACGGACATCAGATGAGCACCTTCCCGAACTGGATCCAGCGAACATGAGGCGTCTTACCCCACCCCGATAGTATATCGAGCGATCCTGTTGCTGGGAAACGGCCCTTGGGGCTGATCATCGTTGCTGTACACAGAAACTGTGCCTATTTTGAGGGGGATCGTATGATCAGTTCCAGAGGTATCGATCCTAGGAGGAGCAATCGATGAGCAATCCCAGCAGTACATCCACAGGTGAGGGTCTGAACCGGAGGCAACTGATGACGGCTGCAGCGGCCGCGTCGCTCCTGTCCGCGGTTTCCTCCCCTCTCAGCGCGTTCGAGCCGAGATTTCATCGCGCCGATAACAATCGGATCCGTCAGTCGATTGCTCACTGGTGCTTCTCCGAGCACTGGAGTGTCGAGCAGACCATCGGTCATGCCGTGGTTCTTGGTTGCCAGAGCGTCGAACTGATAGAGCCGAAGTACTTTCCCTTGCTCGATAAGAAGGGATTGGTATGCGCAATCGGCCAGATCGATATGGCACCCGATCCACCCTTCGTGAAGGGTTGGAACAATCCGAAACATCATGATCAACTGCTGAAAGCGACGCGAGATAGTATCGACGCCTGCGCTGAACATGGGTATCCAAACGTCATCGCATTCACTGGAATGCATGATGGTTTTTCGAAAGAGGAGGGTGCAAACAATTGCGTCGACGGTTTGAAAAAGATCGTCGAATATGCACAGAAGAAGAAGGTTGTCCTGTGCATCGAGGTCTTGAACACGCGTGACGATACCCATCCGATGAAAGGTCACCCGGGTTATCAAGGTGATGACACCGAATACGTCGTGGACATCATTCGACGGGTGGATTCAGCGAATCTCAAACTGCTCTTCGACGTTTATCACATCCAGATCATGAATGGTGACGTGATCCGCCGTTTGCGCCAGTACAAGGATCTACTCGGGCACGTTCATGTGGCGGGTAATCCTGGTCGTAATGAACTCGGCAATGATCAGGAGATCTGCTACAAGGCCGTGATGGAGACGCTGATCGAGATCGGCTACGAGGGATATGTCGGGCAGGAGTTCTTGCCCACGGGAGACCCTCTCGAAAGCCTCGCTGCGGCGGTCAAGATCTGCGACGTCTGATCACCACCCTCAACTGCTGATCTCGCACCACTGACCGCTCTTCGCCGATTCGATGACCCCATCGCAGACCATTTGCGTCTGCAGTGCGCAGCGGAAATCTGGCTGGGCAGCTTCCCCTGTCTCGACTCCGGTCAAGAAGTCTGCCAGTGCGTTGACGAAGGTGTGTTCGTATCCAATGGTGCAACCGGGGACCCACCATCGATCCATGTAAGGATGCTCGAAGTTGGTGGTGTGAATCCTGCGCCATCCGGTCAGATGATCCTCGACCTTCTGTCCCTCTGCATTACGGGTGTGTTCGAAGAAATCGAGGTACTGCGGATCTTCCAGGTCGAAGTGGACCGATCCATCGTGCCCGTTGAGTTCGAAAGTATTGAAGTTCTTGCGCCCTCTGGCATACCTTGTCGATTCGAAGGTGCCCATCGAACCGTTCTGAAAGCGAGCAAGGAACATGCAGGCATCATCGATTCCGACCGGCTGCACTTTTCCCGTTTCCTGGTGCATCCGTTCACGAACGAAAGTCTCCGTATCGGCGACGACCCTCGTGATGGGACCGTTGAGCCACATCGCAGTATCGATGGAATGTGCCAGCAGATCACCCGTGACGCCTGATCCTGCGGAATCGATATCGAGTCTCCAGAGGGTTGCTCCACCCTGGGGGACATCCTCTGCGATGGTCCAGTCCTGAAGATAAGTGGCGCGATAGTGGAATGGTTTTCCGATGCGACCCTCATCCACCAATTGCCTTGCCAACGCGATGGCGGGTACGCGCCGGTAATTGAACCAGACCATGTTGGGAACATCCGCAGCTTCGACCGCTTCTGTCATCTCGATCGCTTCATCGACGTTCATCGCCAACGGTTTCTCGCATAGTACCCACTTTCCAGCTTCGGCAGCGGCAACGGCGATGTCGCGGTGAAGATGATTGGGAACGCAGATGTCGATGGCATCGATGTCATCGCGCTCGATGAGGGCACGCCAGTCCGATTCGACGGATGCATAACCCCAGTTACTTGCGAAACTCGTAGCCTTTTCCTTGTCCCTGGCGCACAGCGCCTGCAGAACGGGCTTCGTCTTGAGATCGAAAAAACGGTTCACCTTCTGGTAGGCGTTGGAGTGGGCCTTGCCCATGAAGCCGTAACCGATCATTCCGATTCGGAGCTCCTTCATCGAGTTTCCTCCCGAATTCCGTAGCTCGAGTTCAGGTCATCGATGGCGCTCTTGCAACTGGCGGTGGCTTGCCAGGCATCGGGCCAGAAGCACAGGTCCACCGTCCACCAGTCGTGGGGTACCGCTTCCTTTGCCAGCGCGGGAACGAGCGTATCGAAATCGAGGAGTCCGAGTCCGAAGGGTGGGTGACTGGAGGTCTCATCACTTCCATCGGCGGCTTTATGGCAGGTGTTGTCGGAATCGATCAGGTGGATGTGATTGATGCGTCCGCTGAGCATCTCGATCAGTTCGAGTTGTCCGCCGGGCAGGATTTCTATCTCTTCCGGATGTCTTGCACCGACGACGGCAACCATCTGCCCGTGGCAAGTGTCGTAAAGGACACCGAAGTTCGGGTCGGGAATCGTCTCGAGGATCTGGATCACGTCGGAGGGTTTGTTGAAGGCGAATCCGGGTTCGAATTCCCAGGTCATATGCAATCCGTGATCAGTGGCGATGATGCAGCACTCTTTCCATGTATCGACGACCCTCTGGAATGCCGTCTGGCGATCTACTGATTTGAAGATGGTCGGCGGCTGGACCGTATCGACACGGATCGTCTCGATACCCATGTCGCAGCAGAACTCGCAGTTCTTCCTGAACTCTGCGATGTATGCACTGGGGTCAGCGGTATCGATCAGATGTTCTCCCCAGAGATTGGCGGCCAGGCCGCTGAACTCGAGACCCATCTCCCTGACCCGGCAGGCGACCTCCTCACGTTGACTCTGTTCGGGCAGATCATCGGGGTTCGGGTGTGGCGGGAACCCCCCGACCTCGACACCGTCGAAACCGAGCTCTTTGAGTTTTTCGCACACCGTGAAAAAGTCGACGGGATCCTTCTCGTAAGGGCCGATGGTATAGGCCCAGGAGCCAATGGAAATTCTTCTCATGAGTCATCCTCCTCTGTTTTCGGGACAGACTGACCCGATTCCGCCTCAGTCGTAGCCTCACAAGCAGCAGTGGTCAAACCCTATCTTATGACCAACCAATACAGGTCCACGGATTGCGATACGATCATGGCACGATATCTTCATGAGGTCTCATTATTGGGCAGGGTTATCGAGCAGGGGGGCATCTTGAAAGCACTTCGCAGGCAGGCGCGTGAGGCGCGAGCGGTAGCGCTCGAACAGATCGATGAGCCGACACCGGGTCACCAAGAAGTGCTGCTGGAAGTACGCCACTGCGGAGTTTGTGGCAGCGATCTTCATGTTTACCTCAATCACAAGGGATACGAATCGGTGCTACCGCAGGTCACCCTCGGCCACGAATGGGCGGGGGTGGTGGTCGGTTGGGGCGATGGTGTTGATCGTTGGCAGGAGGGGCAAGCAGCGACGATGATCGCCCTGCAGGGGTGTCTTGGAGATGACTGCCATTATTGCTCGGGTGGGCTGACACAACTGTGTCCCGAAAGAAGAGTTCAGGGCTTGCATCTCGACGGAGCGATGGCGGAGCGGATCGTTGTTGACGATCGATACCTGCTACCGTTGCCAACTGACATCGACACGGTAGCCGCATCGCTGACGGAACCTCTCTCGGTGGCTGATCATTGCATTAATGATTGTTCTGAAATCGAATCGGGTGATCGTGTGGTGATCTGCGGGCCCGGGGTCATCGGCATCCTGTGCGCACTGATGGCTCGTCAACGAGGTGCCAATGTCGTTATTACCGGCATCGAGGCGGATGAACCGGTTCGACTTGCGACGGCAAAGAAGATCGGCTTCGAGACGATGACCGTGGGAGAGGGGCATCCTTCTCTGACAGAGCAACTTGCTGAGAAGGCCATCGATGTGCTCGTCGATGCCTCGGGAGCATCTCAGGTCCTGGAGGAAGCGGCTGGAATCGTCCGTCCAGATGGAACCATCTGTGTCGTGGCGCTCTATCCCGAACGGGTCACTCTAGATTTCAACGTTCTGGTACGAAATCAGGTCGATCTCAGAACCTGCTATGCATCTTCCCGGCCCAATTACGAGAAGGCGATCAAGTATCTTCATGCCGGCGAGATCCCCATCGAAGACCTCGTCAGGATTTACCCACTCGAAGAGGGCCTGCGCGCCTTCGAGGAAGCCGAGCGTCAGGAAGTTCTCAAGCCGATATTGGCCTGTTGAAAATCCGTCTGAGATGGGAGGGAGAGTCTCCAACTGTGGTAGTCACTTGCGACATTTGTTCTGCAT
>DCAA01000013.1:0-571 GCA_002311345.1 Planctomycetes bacterium UBA1146
ATGATTCTTTCGAGTCTTGTTTCGATGGCCGGCAGCGCGTCCGCTTCGGTCAACTGAACCTGTCTTGCCGTGATCACCAGCGTGTTCTTGATGCGCACCTTGGTGCGTTCGGCGGCGTAGACCTGGTTGCGGCGGGTGCGGTTGCCCTCGGCGCCGGCGACGATGCCGGCGCTACCGATGGCGGTGACGGCACCGGCGACGGCGCCCTTCTTGGAGCGATCATCGAACTCCGTCTTGACCACTCCACTGACCGCTTCATCGATGCGGGTCTCGATGATCATCGTCCACGCCTCGCTGCGGGTCTTGCGGTCGATCATGTCGCCGAGCGCTGAGCCGATGAAGGCGCCGGCCAGGGTGGCGTTCCTTCTGGTCGAGGAACTGCGGCCCTTGACCTGGTTGTAGGCGACGGCACCGCCGCCGACCGTACCGAGCAGTTTGCCCATCGAGGATGAATCATCGGGCAGGTTCTCGTTGCGGCCCCAGAACTTGATGACGGCAGTGATGTCGTAGCGCGCCTCGGCCGGATCTTTGGTGACGTTCCATCCTTCTTCTTCCATGCGGGCGACCAGCA
>DCAA01000013.1:736-7011 GCA_002311345.1 Planctomycetes bacterium UBA1146
GCGCCGCCGGGACGATCGCCGATGAACTCGGGCACACCATCGACCCACTGCGCCTGGACATTCATCTCCTTGTAGCGTTCGCTACCGCCGGAGACGCTGACGCAACCGTTGAAGGTCGGGATGACGAGGGCCAACAGCACTGCGATGAGGATGAATCGGGTCATGGGACTCTCCTAGCTTCAAGACGAAAAGGCCTTGCGGGCCGATCAACAAGATCAGGCGTGACTCCGTTCGGGAGTCACGCCTGATGATGTCGGATCTGTGTGTCCAGGGCAAGGGCTGTTGCCGGCGGCTAATTCCTCGGCATCAGCGGACAGGCCACTTTCGGACGTTCGCGGACAAAGACGAAATCGATGCGTGTCTGGTTCTTGTTGTGGCAGACGAGACACGAGATCTCCTGGACCGCCGGCCACGGGTGCTTGACCGGATCGCGCGGATGGTTGGGGTTGAGACCGTGGCAATTCTCGCACTGGACGTTCTTGTATGGCTCCGCATCGGCCGGGTCGATGAAGGCCTGGCCGTAGCCGAGCACGTGACAGGCGATGCAATCCTGACGCCACTGATCGTTGTTGGCCTCGAGGCTGGCGAAGGCGATGGCGTGCTTGGTCTTGCTCCAGAACTCGGTCTGTTCGACATGACACACCGAGCAGGTGGTGGCGGTCAGGTAATTATCCTTCTGCGATAGTTCCGGCAGTTTGCCCGGCGGTACGAACCCGGCTCCCCGCTTGAAGGCATCCATCAACAAGACGATCTCTGGATCCTCGAGCAGGTGCGGCTCGATCGAGACCCGTTCGTACCAGTAGGTCGATCGTCCCTCCGGTGGGGTGGAATCGTAGGAGAGGGACACCATCGGTCTACCCTCGGCGAGCCAGTTGATGTCGAGCGTGCCCAGACGCGCCCCCTGGGCATCGGTACGCACCAGGATGGTTTCTCCGACCGTCTTGACGCTGTCTGCATCATCGACCCAGAGCTTGTGATTGCCCAGTTCGATGAATGGATCGACGATGATGTCGATACCTGCGACCTCGGTGGCGATGGCGCTGTTGACGTCGGCCGGGTTGGCCGATAGCAACACGACGATGTCGCACTGCTCACGCAACTGCGGCACCCACTTGCGCGCCGTCTCCAGCGCATTTTCGAGTGCCAGCGGCCGTTCGGAGTTGGCTCGTTCGAGGTAATAGGTCGGGATGGTGTCGATGGTGATGGCGAGCACGCCGATCTTCAACTCTCCCGCGTCGATGATGGTGGTAGCGCCAAAGACGGGACTCCGGTCGTCTGCGTAGACCAGATTTGCCGATAGCAGCGGGAAAGTGGCGAGTGCCTCGAACTCTCTCAGTTGAGTGAGACCGAGCGTGATGTCGTGGTGGCCCACCACCATCGCCTGATAACCCATGCGGTTATAGCTCTCGATGATGACCTTGGCCTTGTCGATCAACTGCTGCTTCTCGAAATCCTTCTTCTTGCCGTCGTCGGGCCCGAACAGGGTGTTGCCGCCGTCGAGCAATACCAGATTGTCGTGGTGGTAGCGCGCTTGATGGATGTAGGCCGCCCTGCGCGTGAGCGAGCCCTGCCGCACCTTCTTGCGCTTGCAACCGCACACATCGATGTAACCGACGTTGTTGATGGAAAAGACCAGGAACAAGTCGTCGCTGCCGACGGCAGTAGCCAGTTCGGGGCGCGATGGATTTTCACGCAGCGCCTCGGCCTCGGGAGCAGGTCCCCGCAGCGCCGGAAGCACCAGCAGTAACAGGATCACAACCGTCAGGATCTGGGGGGCGAATCGGTGCATCGTGGTCTATTTCCTTTCGCTTCTCTTCAGTGACGGACAGGCGATCTGGGGGATCGCCTCTTTCGGATTGAACGGTACCCGCGTCTCTCTTGGATTATGACAGGACCAGCAAGCGGTGTCGCTGATCTTGGTCCACGGAAAACCGACGGGATTGGTCGGGTGTCGCGGATTCTGGCCATGACACGTTTCGCACTGGACATCCTTCCAGCGTCCCGGTTCGTGGGCGTCGACGAAAGTCTCGCCGTAACCGGTCACATGGCAGGGCATGCAGTCGTAACGGAACTGATCACCGGATTCCTCCAGCGTCGCGTAGGCGCGGCCATGGCCGGTGTTCTTCCAGAAAGCGGTCTGCTGTGGATGGCATACGGCACAGGTGGTGGCACCGAGAAACTGACTGGATGGTTTGAAATCGAGTTCGTCCGCCTCGGGCGCGCGGTAGCGAGTGGTTCTCAGGAACTGCTGGATGAGCCGTTCCATTCCCGGGTGCCGTCCGATGTGTGGCGGTAACGATGCGGTGGTGAGGTCGGCGATGTTGGATCCGACAGGAGCGTCCTCATCCCAGATGCTGACCCATTCCTGGTGAGGTTCTCGCAACCACAGATCAGCGCGAGCCAGTTCCGATCCCTGGCCACTCGGCTTCAGCAGCACCGTACCGGAGTGGAGGGTGGTCTTGATGTTTTCGGTGATCCAGGTGTTCTCGGAGCCGTTGTGCGAGTTGGGTTCGACCACCACATCGATACCGGTCAACTCGGTGGTGAGCCGGTCGACATCGGTGCGGTTGATATGACCGAGCACCACGCACAGATCGACATCGTCGCGCTTCGCCTCGACCTCCTTGCGAATCGCCTCGAACGGATCGGAGAAAGTGGCTCCCATACAGTGCTTCTTGATGAAGCGATCGGGCGGAACACGAAGCGCCGCGACGACAAGGATCTTGCGACCCTGGCTCTCGAGCACCACCGAGGCGGGGAAGGGTGCGCTTCCGTCGGCGTCTTTCAGATTGGCACAGAGGATCGGAAACTTCATCCGATCGGTGAGTTCCAGCAGGGTATCGAGTCCGAGTGCCAGATCGTGTTCGCCGAGAGCGACCGCTGCGGTACCGAAGCGGTTGTAGGCATCGATGAGCAACTTGCTCTTCTCCAGCATCTGGTTCTGCAGCAGAGGATTGGGATGCAGTCTTCCGAGTGAGAAGAGCCAGTCGCCTCCATCGACGATGAAAGGCGAGATCCCCTCGGCCGCCAGTGAGTTGAAATAGGTCATGCGTCTCGACAGACTGCCGAGCTTGATCTTCTTCTTCGGTCAGCCGCACGGTTCGATGTAGCCAAAGTTGTGAACCGTTGCCAGCAACAAGAAGGGGGTTTCGGTCGCTTCCTCGATGATCTCATCGGTCGCGTCCTGAATCGCATCTTGTGTCGTTGCAGCCACTGTCTTTTCATCCGGATCACCCCAACTGGCCGCTGTGATCAACAGCAGTGGACCGGCGAGAAAAAATAGTAGCAGAGCCTTCATCGTCATCGTTATTCCCATAGCCCGATCAAGGGCAGAACTCCAGGCACGGTAAAGCATCGGTGTCATTTTTCGGATACACCATTGTCATCTCGAGACCGGCCCCGGCGGCCAGACGAGACAGTGCCAGCACCGAATCCTCGATGGTGATGCTTCCATCGCCGTTGAGATCTCCGGCGGCCAGGCAGCGCGGTTCTGGTCCATCCTGGTGGAGCCAGTCGAGCAGACTCTGGAAGTCGGCCCAGTCGAGGCGTCCATTGGCATCGACATCGCCGCTGATCAGCGTGAGGGCTTCGACAGCGGGGGCATCGGCCGAATCGGTGGCAAACGGAAACAGGCCCGGAAACAGCACCACCAGCAAGAACAGCGCTGCAGCAGTGATCGACCAGTGATTCTCGGAACGGAAATCGCCCAGCAGTTTGGTGAGACTGGCCGGTTGCTTCTTTTCCCGGGTGATTTGTTCGGTGGTGGAGCGCGCCAGTTGCTGCACTTCTTCGTCTTCGACGCCGCTGAGGGTACGAACCGACAACAGCCACTCATCGCGCAGCAGATCGTGTTGCTTCTGACAATCGCTGCAGTTTTGCAGGTGTCGGGCGATCTGGGTCTCCTCGACCGGGCCAGATTCTCCATCGAGAAATCTCGGCAGAGCCGAACAGATTCCCTGACAATCATGAAGCGAGATCATCGGACGGTCGCTCATGCGTTTCCCCCTTCGGTCGAATCGAGACGTTCCACTTCTTTGCGTAAAGCCGCTCGAGCACGTCGCAACAAGTAGTCGACCTGGTGAAAGGACATCGAGAGTCGTTCTCCGATCTCATCATAGGAGAGTCCCTCGACGTATTTCCACAACAACGCCAGCCTCATCTCATCGGGCAGTTTCCGTACCAGTTCGTCAGTTTCCAGTTCGGGGGCACTCTCCGAGCGCCTCCGGGCACGACTCAGCAACTCTTCGCGAGCCTGCTGCAGCACCACTGTCTTGCGATGGCGGCGCTGGATCCAGCGGTTGGCACGGTTCTGCACCAGTCGTGAAAGCCAGCCGATGAAAGCCTGCGGTTCTCTCAGCGAGGGGAGTGATCGCCATACATGAAGAAGTGCATCCTGGGCGACATCGTCGGCATCTTCTCGTCCCACCTTGCGGCGAGCCAGTCCCAGCACCAGTGCCCCGAATCGACCGACCAGAACCTCGAAGGCGGCTTCATCGCCGCTGGCTGCCTTGCTCACTAGCGCTGCGTCATCGAGAGACGAGAGCGGATCAGGCTCGGGTGCTTCAGGATGACCGGTGTCGCTGGCAGGGCTCATCAGGTCTCCGGTGGTACGAGATCGCGGCTCGGGCGACGGGTCCGATATACCTTGAATACCGGGCCAGAATCACCTTCCTGAGCAGTATAGCATGATTCCGGGACCATCCCGGATCACCCCTCGCTGTCTCATCCAACAAGTACCCTGTTTGAGGTCGGATTCGGAAAGGTAGGTTCAGGAACCGCGCAGTTGCTGGAAGGCCTCGATGGCCTTGTGCAGGCCCTGATCGTCGATCTGGCGGTGCAAGACGGCCCGGATCCCCAGTTCCCCAACAGCCAGTGCACGGATTCCGCGGGCTTCCAGATCCGCTGCCAGTGCCTCGTGACCGGCCCCATCCAGATCCTCGAAGCGAATGAACAGGATATTGGTCTGGGGCGGATCGGGCGCCAGTTGCACGCCGTCCAGATCGCGCAGCCCATCGGCCAGTTCGCGACAACGGCGATGATCCTCGGCGAGTCGATCGATGCCTTCATCGAGAGCGACCAGACCCGCAGCAGCGATCACTCCGACCTGGCGCATGCCGCCGCCGAGCAACTTGCGCAACCGTCGTGCCTCTGCGATGTCGTCTATGGATCCACAAAGCAGTGAACCGATGGGACACGACAGCCCCTTCGAGAGACAGAAGGAGACGGTATCGAACGGCGCAGCGATGTCGGCGGCTGGAGTTGCCAGTGCTACCTCGGCGTGAAAGATGCGTGCTCCGTCGAGATGCATCTTGAGGCCAGACTGGCGCGCCACTTCGACCACCGGCGCGACCTGCGCGGCCGAGATGACCCGTCCTCCTTGCATGTTGTGGCTGTTTTCCAGGCAGATCAGTGAGGTTCGCGGTTGATGCGGGTCCTGCGGACGAATCGAGTCCCGGATCATGTCTGCATCGAGACAACCATCGACCGGTGTCAAAGGGCGCGGATGAACTCCCCACAGACGCGCCGAACCCCCGGCCTCGTAGAGATAGATATGGCTGTCTTCCATCAGCAGCATCTCATCACCGGGACGAGCCAGCGTGCCAACGGCGATGGTGTTGGCCATCGTGCCGCTGGGGACGAACACAGCGGCCTCCTTGCCGAGACGCTCTGCGCTCACCTGTTCGAGGCGGTTCACCGTCGGATCATCCCCGAATACATCATCTCCGAGCGGAGCCGTCGCCATCTGGCGGTACATCTCCGCGGTGGGGTGGGTGACGGTATCGGAACGCAGGTCAACCGGGTCCATCTATCCTCCTGATCGAGCATGACACCATGAATCGACGACAACGGGAAGGTCTCCTGGGGTCTCAGCGGCTCGCTGTGGTGCAACTGGAGCCTTGAACTGGAGTGCTGCGGCGCGCAACCTCTTTGGCAGGAGCAGCCACCAGGGAAGTACGGTCGGAGCCACCATGGAACTCGATGACAAGGTCTGTTATTGCTTTCACGTTTCGAAGCGAAAGTTGATCAACTTCACCCGCCAGACCCAGCCGAGCAGACCGTCTCAACTGGCCGATTGTTTCGGTGCCGGTACCGGTTGTGGCTGGTGCATCCCCTTTCTCATCAGCTTGCACGAAGAGGTGATGGGGCAGCAAGAAAAAACGGAACCACAACTGTTCGAGGGGAGTGCCGGGGAGTACGAGCAGATGCGATTGAACTATCAGCAGCAGGTCAAGTCAGGAGACCAGCAGAAAAATCAGCACGGCAAGGGAGCCAAC
>DCAA01000013.1:7060-10668 GCA_002311345.1 Planctomycetes bacterium UBA1146
TCGAGCGATTTGAGTTTTCTCTCGATACGATCGATCTGTATGCGAAGTTCGACGATGCGTCGCGGGTAGCGACTCAAGGTGGTGGTGCGGTCGTTCTCTTTCGATTCCAGTTCGAAGTTCAGTTTTTTCTCGAGCAACTCCAGTTCGATGCTGAGTGCTTCCTTCTCGACAGTCAGTTCCTGCCGAAGACGCTCCCTTTCCTGACGCTGTTGCTCGCGTTTTTTGCCGAAGAAACCGAAGATCAAGTGCTGCCTCCCTGTGCCCAGAAACTAGCCAATCCGATCGTTTTTCGATAGCCCTCTGTGAGAGTCGCCGCTGTTTCGGCCACCTGAGGGCTGCAGCCGCCTTCAGCGGGTCCTGGATCGAGCTGGCGAGCGAGCGAGGTCCTTCACCATCCTGTTGAGAGCCGCTTGCAAGTGCCGACCTGGACAGGTGGTTTCGCGCAGTTCCTGGTGTCCTGCGATGGAATCGGGGGAGATGTCGTGGAGAGTGCACAGAGCTGCCAGTAACGAACGCAGACTCTTCAACTGCAGGGAAGTCGGCCGATTGATGTCGAAGTTCCCCATCAGAGCGATTCCGATGTTGCCACGATTGAGGGAGTTGTTTCCGGCATGAGCGCCCTGGTAACGCATCGATCGACCCTCCCAGATGCGGCCATCGAAACTGATCAGGTAGTGATAACCGATGTCTCCCCACTTGAGAGTGTCCGTGCAGTACTCCTGGATCCTGCGCAGGTACTGAGGGGGAGATTGTTGGCCGAGTTTTTCAATGGCGGGCTGGTCGGCGGTGTTGTGCACCGTGATGCGAAATGGCCGGGTCATTCTGACCACCGCACCACGACGAGGTGGGCGCGCACTCCAGCTGTTTCGATTTTGTACCCGGATACGAGCCGGGTTTGCGATACGGGTTACCCTGGAGGTGGGTGTCGGTTCTTCCACTATTCGTGGAGTTATCTCCAAAGGTTGCGAGTCAGCGCCCCAGATCGATGCATATTCGGGATAGGAGTGCTGTTGAGATGCGTTGCGATAGAGCGCTGCGACCGGTTGCCCCAGATGATCGAGAGTTCGAGTGATGAGGAATGCTGCACGGCTCCTGTCGTCCGGATCGGCGAGCGACTGATAGGCTTTCTCTAGCTGGTTCAAGCCGCTGTTGGTGACACCACGCCGTAACTGCGCCTCACCCAGAAAGAGCAGCGCACGGGCGTGATGCGGACCCGACGAAAGAAACTTGCGCGACAACTCCAGATGTCGGCACGCCTGATCCAGTTCGCCCTTGCGTAGCGCCAACCTTCCCAGACCGAGTCGCGCCAGTCCGCGCACCCTCAACGGTTGTTCAGGGCTCTCGAGCGAATTGAAAAGTTTGGTCGAGAGTTCGTCGTTGCCCTGTTCGAGTGCTTTCTGAGCCTGCCGCAGTTTCAACGGAAGGGCCGTCTGCTCTCGCTGCGGCGGACCACCACCACAACCAGCGACCGTCACGATGACGGCCAGAATGAGGCAGGCCACAACCGTGCGGCGGGTCCCCGGATGTCCTGGAAGGGTACGTATTTGCGTGAATCCGGCCAAAAGAACGCACCAACTTCCCCACGGGAGATTGCCCGCGGCTGTAGCATACCGGAACCGGCTACAGGAGCCAATCTCGAATGGGCTCGACTCGATGGTCGAGTAGCCCTCGAGACCTTACAATCGGTATTCCGTTGCCCCGGATCGAACGCGGTCCGGATTTCGACCAGGAGGCGAAATGCTCGAATACAACGATTCGGTCATCGAATCGGGCGATTTCCTGATCGCGACCCCTGCGATGAGAGATGCCAATTTTCATCGCACCGTCATCCTGATCTGTGATCACGATGATCAGGGCACCTTCGGGCTGGTCCTGAACCGCTCCACCGGGATCTCCATCGAGAAAGTGTTCGAACAGATGGGTCCTGAAATTGCGGAAGCTTGCTCGTTGTTTTTCGGGGGTCCTGTAGATCAGGAGCGGGTGTTTGCGATCCGACGAGGAGTTCCGCAGGAGGCTGCCGGTGAACAGGTCGGAAATGGTATGTTTCTGCCCAAGGACCTCGCTGGATCGGTGGATCAGATCTGCAGCGGCAATGATCTGCTCAAGAAATATCGCTTTTTTGTCGGGTATGCCGGCTGGGATGCTGGACAACTGGAGCAAGAGTTAGAGGAGCAAGCCTGGATCGCTGTCTCCGGCATCGAGGATCTCATCTTCGAAACGGAGCCGGAGCAACTCTGGACGCAAGCACTGCGCACTCTGGGCGGCGAGCAGACCCTGTGGTCGATGATGCCGGCAGATCCGGAGTGGAACTGATCGGGTTCAGAGACACAGTTTTCTCGGCTTATCAGGTTGCGGTGTCCGCATCTTTCCAGTTCCACCACTTGAGGGATTCCGCATCGTGAGTGCGATGGCTTGCAAAGTAAGTCGCACAGCGGAAGACGTACAAGACGCATCGATCGATGTGGCCACCACGCAACTGACAGAGCGCCTCGTACAGTTTCTGGGCGTCCTTTCCTGCCAGATCCTCTACGCGCTGCAGACCCAGGTCGCGAAGATCCTGACCAATACTCGGTCCAACACCGGGGATCGTCTCGAGCTCACCCGCTGGGAGTTGGTTCGCATTCATCGGTTTGTGTCCCCTTCGATGTCGAACCAACGTCCAAACTCAGGCGCTCGGTTTATCGCTTCGCCTTCAGTTCCCTGTTCGTCGTCAAGATCGAGTATTCGGACGTCTGGAAGTTCGAAGAATCGGTGCGCGCTATCACCCTGACATCTTTTGCGCGACGCTTAAAATCTCATTGAGCTTTTCGTTAATTTTCTTCGTTTCTTTGTAGGTTCTCCATGCCCATTTCTGAGCAGCATATGCCGAAAAGGGAAGAAGAATTGTTAGCACGATTAACAAGACCCAGAAAATGATGATCCCAATTGCACCTAGATCAAATAAACCGTCCATTTCACACCTCTTTCAGAAGTTTGTTCGATGGTTATCACCGCAACGGAGCACTTCGTCCGCTGTTTCGGAACAGTTCCAGTTGCGATTTCAGTTCCTTCACCCTCTCGGGATGTTTGCTGTACAGGTTGTTCGTCTCACCGGGGTCAGTCTCGAGATCGTACAGCTGGCCGGGGGCGTCGGGATCGGTGTCTATCAGTGCATAGGGTTTCATGCCCCAGGAGCCGTCTCGCTGGTAGTTGTTGCCGCCCGATCCCTTGTGATCGAGGTATTTCCACTGGCCATCGCGAATCGACATCGCCAGTGACATCGTCTGTTGCAACAGGTAGCGCCGGACCGGCTTGTCACCCTGCGTACCGAGCAACACCGGTAGCATGTTGTAACTGTCCTCGGCTGAATCGACCGGCAACCTGGCACCGGTGATCGCCGCACAGGTGGCCATCACATCGGTCAGACTCGTCAGTTGATCGCTCGTTGTCCCGGCCTTGACCTTGCCGGGCCAGCGGACGATGAACGGCGTGCGGTGGCCACCCTCCCACTGGTCGCGCTTGACGCCCCGCCACGGTCGGGCGCCGTCATGCTGGTGTGTTTTTCTCATGTCCAGAACCGTCGGAACTTCCGGCCCGTTGTCGCTGGCGAACATCACCAGCGTGTTGTC
>DCAA01000013.1:10785-11546 GCA_002311345.1 Planctomycetes bacterium UBA1146
GTCTTGCCCTTGAATCGGTCGGCGGCAAACGACGGCAGATGGACCGCCTGCATCGAGTGATAGAGAAAGAACGGCTTGTCGGGGCTCTCCTTGACGTGCTGTTCGAGGAACTTCTTGCTCTTGTCGAGAAACACCAGGTCGACCTGTTCGTGATCGAAGTTGTCCGCGACCATGCCTCGGCGGCAATCGTTGCCGTAGGGGTGCTTCGGTAGTTTGCTCTTATCGAGCAGTTTTGTCGGGGGGACGGGGATGCGATCGCCATCGATATAGGCGTAGAGCCAGTCGGTGGTGGGGCAACATGCCGTTCCATAGAAGTGGTCAAAGCCACGATGGATCGGCGCATCGGGAATTGCTCGCGAGTAGTCGATCTGCTCGACACCCTTGATCCCGCCGTCTTTGATGTGCTTGCCGTCCTCATCGAAAAACGTCATTCCGATGTGCCACTTGCCGAAACAAGCGGTGGTATAGCCCCGATCGCGCAGCATCTGCGGCAGTGTCAGACGCTCCTTCTCGATGAGGCACGGACCTCCGACACCGGAAAAGACACCCCGGAAACCGGTACGGAACTCCATACGTCCCGTCAGCAGGCTGTAGCGCGTCGGGGTACAGACGGTCGATGGACTGTGGGCATCGGTGAATCTCATCCCCTCGCTGGCGAACTGGTCGAGGTGCGGAGTGGGAACCTTCGATTCGGAATTGTAGCAACTGACATCTCCATAGCCGAGATCGTCTGCCAGGATGAAGAGGATGTTCGGCGGGGG
>DCAA01000030.1:0-124 GCA_002311345.1 Planctomycetes bacterium UBA1146
CTCAGAATCCTTCGCATACCTACACCGCTGCGGGTAGTTACACGGTTTCCTTGACGGTGACCGGCCCTGGTGGCTCCGACACCTCGACTTGCGCATCGTGCATCACGGTAACCGATCCTCCTCC
>DCAA01000030.1:266-4515 GCA_002311345.1 Planctomycetes bacterium UBA1146
CTCTCAGAATCCATCTCACACCTATTCTGCAGCCGGCATCTATGACGTTTCATTGACGGTGACCGGTCCCGGTGGTCTGGATACCGCAACCTGCGCATCGTGCATCACGGTGACCGATCCACCACCGCCACCACCAGAAGCTCCGGTGGCGGATTTCTCCGTTTCGACGACCGGTGGCGAGGCACCGGTGACAATTGCCTTCACCGATGCTTCGACCGGTGAAATCACCTCGTATGCCTGGGACTTTGGCGATGGGGCCAGTTCCTCGTCTCAGAATCCATCGCACACCTACACGGCTGCAGGTAGTTACACGGTTTCTCTGACGGTGACCGGTCCCGGTGGTTCCGATACCGCGACCTGTGGATCGTGCATCACTGTGACCGATCCTCCACCCCCGCCTCCTCCTTCGAACGAGTTGCTCTACATCTCGTTCCTGTCGACGACCAGTGTCCCGGGTCTCGGAAATGTCCGGGACGAGGACATCGTCACCTACGATGCGGCCACGGATGAGTGGGCCTGGTATCTCGACGGAAGCGATGTGGGGATCGGCGGTACCGATATCAATGCTCTCAGTGTTCAAGCCGATGGCTCTGTCGTGATGTCCTTCAACAGCGGCAGTTTTTCTCTATCGGGCCTCACAGGTGGGCCTTCGGGGACGACGGTGGAAGATAGTGATCTGGTGCTCTTCACTCCATCAGCCACGGGATCGAACAGCTCCGGTAGCTGGTCCTACTACCTCGACGGTTCCGATATCGGATTGACCACCAACGGCGAAGACATCGATGGGGTCTGCATACTCGACGATGGCACCATCATGATGTCTACCCTCGGCACGGCACGAGGCAATGGTCCCACCAATCGTGACGAGGATGTGATGCTGTTCACGCCCACCTCCCTCGGTTCTGCCACCGGTGGTACCTGGGTCACTCTCTTTGACGGCAGCGATGTCGGGTTTTCCAACAGCGGCGGTGAGGATCTCAATGCCATCAGCCTCGACTTCGATGGAACGCTGCTCTTCTCGACCCAGGGAACCTACTCTGCCTCCGGTTCGAGTGGTGCTGACGAGGATGTCTCGCGATTCACAGGTACCTTCGGGAGTGCCACATCGGGGGCGGTGCAGTTGATTCTCGACATGTCCGCTCTCGGAATCCACTCGAGTGAAGATATTGATGGATTGTCTATTCGGTGAACGAAGCTTGGGTATCCAATTTCAACGGCGGTCCCGCTGTGAAAGCAGCGGGACTGTTTTTTTCGACTGGAAGCCAGTTCAGGAGGTGGGTTTGACCGCCTCGACGTAGAGGTACTTTCCACCGGGAAGGATGCCCGGCGCATTGGTCGAGGCGATCCGATTCCGTTTTCGGCTGGCCGGGCTCACCAGATAAGCGGCCAGTTGGATCAACAGTGCAAAGGGCCACAGCAATCGGTGCGACATCTTGACGCTGGCGGCTCTTACCTCGGCGATGCGAAAACCGGTCTCTTCGAGGTGGTTCGCCAGTTGTGGATAGAACAGGTGATGGCGAACGTTTGCTTGCGGATCGGTGGAGGTCTGCTTGTAGTTGCTCTCATTGATGGTGTTGGTGATGGAGCCGTAGAAAAGGAATCGCAGTCTTTTGTGGATGGAAGCGTAATTGTTGATGTTCACATAGAGTGAGCCGCCAGGACGAAGAACCCGGTAGAACTCCTTTACGGCACTCGCCGGATGATACAGGCGATGCAAGCCATTGGCGCACAGCACGGCATCGAAACTTTCATCCTCGTAGGGTATTCCCTGATTCAAGTTGACCTCCTCGAATGGGAATCCTTCCGCTTCGAAGTTGCCGGCGTCGATATCCGCACAGTGAACATCCCAGCCAAGATCCTGGAGGAACTGCGAGAGAACGCCGGTTCCCGCCGGACAGTCGAGGACCTTCCCCGGTGACCGCTGCGAGAGAATGCGTCGAAGCGTGTCATGGGATCTCGATCCTCCGAGTACTTTCAATTCGGTCATGTCTGTTTCTTTTCCAGTGCGTACTTCTGTGCCTCCTCCAGCAAATCTTCTTCGGATTGCGGTAGATGGGCCATCTGTTCCGAGTATCGGGAGAGAAGATCTGCCGTCATTTCGAGACAGCCGGTCAAACTGGCTATCGATCCCAGGAAGCGTATCAGATCTCTACGCTGGCTCGATCGTGATAATCGACTCCAGGACGGCAGATCGAACGGGGTCGGGACCGGTCGGGTCGCCAGGAAATTCCGAACCAGCGGGTCTCCATGAGATAGTCCTACGCCGTGGATCCGGGCCAGCTGTTCTGAAGTATCAAAAAGGAGTTCGGTATCTTCACTCGTCGAGAACTCTTCTTCGACAGTCTTCGCATCGACCGCCTTCGTCACGACCACTCCTCGCTCCCAAAGGCCCCAGTATCGTTCTTCTCCCCATGCGAGCAGCGGGATGGTATCGATGCCTCTGTTCGAGAACTCGATGTATCCCAGACCTTCACGTTGAGCGCGTCCCGGCAGCAATCTCCTCAGCAATCCGTGCGATGGTCTTCTGCGGTAAACCTTCACGAAAACAGCGGTGCCGTATTCGTCGGGAAGTTGCCATCGAGAGGTACGTTGGGTGGTTCCGGTGACACATTCTTTCCACATCGCCGGGATCCATTCAGCATCGAATCCGGTTGCCAACTGGAGCCGAACTCCATCGAAGTGGTGCTGCTTGTGAGGAATCAAAGGCATGCATTTCCCGGCTCATCTGATGGGTCAATTACGGCGACTCCAGCAAGGTGATGAAACGGTATGAATACCCCGATGCAAGATCAAGTTGGTCCAGGTGACCTCCTGAAGCGGTCCCGTGAGCCTTGTCTTGTTGAACTTCCCTGTTCTCGATACCTTGGTGAGGGTCCAGGGCCCTGTAATCAGCAACTGCAGGGCCTCAATCACGGGAACGGAGCGGCATGAAGTCGGAAATCGAGGTCCAGGATCCTGTGACCACCGAAATTCTCGATCGTCTGATGAAGGAGCCGGCTCCCTTCATGGCGGTACTTCAGGCCATCCAGGATCACCATGGATATCTGCCTGAGAACTCGCTAGGCCAGGTGGCCCAGCGTTTTCAGATTCCCATCAGTGAGCTTTACGGGACGGTGACCTTCTACCACTTCTTCCGGCTCGAACCGAAGCCTGTGCCCGACATCATGATCTGCGAGAATTCTGCCTGCTGTCTTCATGATCTGGAGGCCATCTCCGAGCAGGCAGCCACAACTGATTTTGGCATCGCTCACTCGGGGAAGGTGCAGAAGATATCCTGCCCGGGGCGTTGTGATGTACCGGTCCCGATCCTCATCGGAGAGAAGTTTTTTCACTCGGCGACAGCAGGAGCCGTGGCAGCTGCGACCGCTGCCGAGATGCCGCTGCCGCCGGAGACGGGTCTGGAAGAGTGTCTCTTCCGTCACATTCGTGATGGCATCGGTTCCCTGGAAGGTGCCAATGCTCATGGTGCCTGGACAAGTCCTGCTGTGGCTGCCAGTGATCCTGACAAGGTGATTGCGGAGTTGAAGGAGAGCGGCCTGACTGGTCGTGGTGGTGCGGGTTTCCCGACCGGAGTGAAATGGGACGCAGTGCGTTCCGAATCCCGCGGTCCGAAGTGGATCATCTGTAACGCCGACGAGAGTGAAGTCGGGTGCTTCAAAGACCGGGTGCTGATGGCGCACAGTCCTCACGCGATGCTCGAAGGGATGACCTGCGCTGGTCTTCTCACCGGCGCCGAGGTGGGCATCGTCTACCTTCGCTGGGAATATCCTGAGATTCTGGAATCACTGCAGGTGGCGATCGATGAGGCCGAGGCAGCCGGGATGCTGGGGGATGATGCCTGCGGAACCGGTCGGCCGTTCAGGATCGTGATTCGTCGTGGCGCTGGTGCCTACATCTGTGGTGAAGAAACATCGCTCCTGAACTCGCTGGAAGGAAAGCACCCCTTCCCGAGAGAGAAGCCGCCCTTCCCGACGACTCATGGCCTGTTCGATCTTCCGACGGTGGTCAACAATGTCGAGACCTTCTGTGCAGTGCCGCTCATCCTGGAGAAGGGGGGCGCCTGGTTCCACGGTCTTGGTCTCGGCGACAATGCTGGCACACGGATCTTCAGTGTCTCGGGGGATATTGCACGTCCGGGTAACTACGAGGTTCCCGTGGGAACTTCGCTTCGCGAGTTGCTGGAAAAACATGCCGGTGGAACTCCGGATGGAAAAGCCATTCAGGGCGTGACGATGGCGGGAATCAGTGG
>DCAA01000030.1:4606-41550 GCA_002311345.1 Planctomycetes bacterium UBA1146
ATGCTGGGAGCGGGGGGCATCGTTGTTCATGACGAGACGCGCTGCATGGTCCAGGCGGCACGCGAGAGCATGCACTTCCTGGCCCAGGAGTCGTGCGGAAAGTGTTTTCCGTGTAGAATTGGTACGATCCGGATCACGGAACTGCTCGACGAGTTGATCCAGCACTCGGCGGGGAATCCGGTGATCCGTGAGGATCCGCTGAAAGAACTGGCGGATCTGGAGGAAGTGCTGGCCGAAACGAGTGCCTGTGGACTCGGTCTGGCAGCGCCCTTCATCACGAAGACGTTGAAGAAATACTGGCCCGATGTGGTTCAGAACTATATCGACGGCCAGGGATCCGAGAGCACCAGTGGAAGGAATTCGAAGTGAGTACCGAGAAGGTGATGAACCTCGATGGTCGCAACGTCTCTTTCCAGCAGGGGGAGACGGTGCTCGAGGTGGCTCGTCGCGAAGAAACCTTCGTCCCCACGTTGTGCTGGGATGAACGGCTCGATCCGTACGGATCCTGCCGACTCTGTGTGGTCGAGGTGGAAGGGCGTCGAATTCCCGCATCCTCCTGCACCCTCGAGGCGGAGGAAGGAATGGTGGTTCGCACCGACAGTGAAAAGCTGCGAAGGATGCAGGCTACCCTGGTCGAGATGGTTCTCTCCGAGAATCCGGGCGACGAATGTCCGCGCTGCCGTGATATCGGTACCTGTGAGGTTCACGAACTTGCCGAGCAGTTCGACGTCGGACGCGAACGTTTCCTCGGTGACATCAGTAATGCATCCAAAGAGGACTCGAATCCGTTTCTACTACGAGACTATGACCGCTGCATCTCCTGTTACCGCTGTGTGCGGATCTGCGCCGAGGTGGAGGGGGATTACGCCATCACCATGACCGGGCGAGGCTGGAACAAGGGGATTGCTACTGCTTTCGGTGGTCCTCTGATGGGTAGCGAATGCACCCTCTGCGGCCAGTGCATCTACACCTGTCCCACCGGCGCGCTCGCCGACAAGAAGATGGTTGGTCAGGGGTCTATTCCCGGAAAGGTCGAGGAGACTCGCAGCATCTGTCCCTACTGTGGCACCGGTTGTTCCATCAACCTGCATGCTCGAGATGGGAAGATGATCGGTGTCACTCCAGCGCTCGATGGACCGGTGAATGAGGGTGCCTTGTGCGTGAAGGGACAGTTCGGTTTTGACTTCGTCAACTCGGACGATCGTCTCACAATGCCTCTCGTGCGCAAGGATGGTCAACTGACGCCGGTCTCGTGGGATGAGGCGCTCGATTACACCGCCCAGCGATTCAAGAGCATTCGTGCCGAGCATGGTCCGAAAGCATTTTATGCCATCGCCAGTGGTCGTGCTCCCGGTGAGGGTGCCTACATGTTGCAGAAGTTCACACGGGCGGTGATGAACTCGAATCAGGTCGATAATTGTTCACGTGCCTGACACAGCCCGACGGTCGCCGGTCTGGCGGCCTCGATAGGACGCGGAGCGATGTCGAACTCGATCCCAGAGATCGAGGACTGCCCGATGATGCTCTGTGTCGGCACCAACATGACGGAGTGCCATCCTATCATCGCGTTACGAGTGAAGAAGGCGGTTCGCAAGGGTGCGAAGCTGTTCGTGGTCGATCCCAGGAAGATCCCTCTGGCTGAACTTGCCGATGGACATCTTCAGATCCAGCTCGGGTCCGACGTGGCGCTCTTCAATGCGATGGCGAAGGTGATCATCGATGAAGATCTGCACGACAAGGAGTATGTCGAGCAGCGCACCGAGGGTTTCGAGGAACTGAAGAAACATCTCGAGTCCTTCACGCTCGAATATGCCGAGAAGATCTCGGGAGTTCCGAAAGAACTGATCCGTGAATGTGCCATCGAATACGGTTCGGCCGAGCGCGCGGGCATCTACTACACCCTGGGAATCACCGAACACATCTGTGGCGTCAGTAATGTGCAGAGTTTGTGCAACCTGGCGCTCATCACCGGAAACCTCGGCAAACGGAGCGCGGGAGTCAATCCGCTTCGTGGGCAGAACAACATCCAGGGTGCCGGGGACGCCGGAGCCCTGCCCAACAACTACCCCGGATTCCAGGATGTCACCTCGGCCGAGAGTCGGAAAAAGTTCGAGAAGGCGTGGGGGGTCCCCCTCGATCCCGACAAGGGGATCACCAAGATCGCGGCGCTCGATCACGCCGTAGATGGACGCATCAAGGCGATGTGGATCTGTGGCGAGAACACCCTGGTGACCGACCCGGATGTCAAGCACACCACCAAGGCGCTCGAATCCCTCGATTTCTTCGTCGTGCAGGACATGTTCCTCACTGACACCGCCCAGAAGGCACATGTGGTCTTTCCTGCGGCGGCCTTCACCGAGGTGGATGGTTTCTTCACCAACTCTGATCGCCGGATTCAGAGGATACGAAAGGCGTCGGATCCCCCGGGCGAAGCGAAGCCTGACTGGTGGATCATCGCCGAGGTTGCCAAGCGGATGGAGAGCGGAGTTCACTTCGATTATGACAGTAGCAGCGAGGTCTTCGATGAACTCGCTTCCGTTTCTCCGATCTACGCCGGCCTCGATTACGATCGCATCGACAGCGGTGAGTTGCACTGGCCGGTTCCCGATCACGATCATCCGGGTACACCCGTGCTCCATGAAGGCGTATTCCTCAACGGCAAGGGCAAGTTACAATTGCTTGACTATGTCCCTCCCTCAGAGAATCCCGATGATGAATACCCGTTCTATCTGACCACGGGACGACGATTGCCGACCTACCACACCAACACGATGACGGGCCGTTCAGAAGGTTTCCGGATCCTGGTTCCCAACGAGTGGCTCGAGATCCATCCCCGGGATGCCGAGAAATTGGGCTTCGAGGATGGGGACTGGGCACGGATCAGTTCGCGCAGAGGAGATGTGACGACGCGCGTCGCCATCACCCGGACCTCACCGTCAGGGACGGTGTTCATGAGTTTTGCCTTCCCCGAGGAGACGCTGACCAACAACATCACCAATCCAGACGTGGATCCGATAACCGAGACGCCGGAGTTCAAGGTCGCCGCGGTGGCTGTGGAACGAATCGAGGCTCCAGCAGGGTTCAGTGCCGAGCCGGCACTTCAAGCGGATCCGGCGATCGAGGATCCGAGGGATGGCTGATCCTGTTCCAGGGGTTGGGCTTGCGTGATCACTCCATCGGGTTGGCAACTCCCCGAGATCGGCAGGGAATCGCCACCCTCCGCCCTGGAAAAATGAACTCGGAGGGGGGAGTGAGCCGCCGGTGAAATCTGTCCACATCCGTATGGCAGTCCTGCTGTTTTTTCTCACCATGCTGTGCCTCTATCTCGCATCGACGACGATGCTATGGGATCGGGACGAACCTCGCTTCGGGCGGGCGGCGGTGGAGATGATACGCACCGGTGATTATCTCGTTCCTCGTTTCGATGGCCAACTGCGTGTCGATAAACCTCCGCTGGTCTACTGGATGATGATGCCGTGGATCGCCTGGTACGGGGCGACCGACCTGGCGGTACGGATTCCCTCCATCCTGGCGGGCCTCATCGTGGTTCTTGCTACCTTTCATATCGGAAGGAACCTCGGTGGTGATGTCGTGGGCCTGAGAGCAGCAGGCCTGGGAGCTCTTCTGCCGTTGCCGCTGTTGATGGGGACCGCTGCCACTGCGGATGCGACGATGATGGCAGGAGTCACGGTATCGATGGCGGTGCTCGTCGACCGGGCACTACGAGGATACCGCCTTGTCCATTTGCCGCTGTTGACGATCTCGCTGTCGTGGGCGTTGCTGGCGAAGGGGCCGGTTGGTCTCATCATCTTCTTGCTCGCCTGCGCCTGGGCCAGTTTCGCAGGCAGGCAATGGTTCGATCTGGGAAGAAGATGGTGGGGCATCGTTACCGTCGCTTGCGTGGTGTCGGTCGGGATCTTCCTCGCCTGGGCGATCCCCGCCAACGAGGCAACCGGCGGTGAACTGGCCCGCATCGGGATCGGCCGCCATCTGATCGAGCGAAGTATTTCGCCACTCGAGAGCCACGGAGGAAGCGGTCTGATCGGTTGGATCCTCGGATTGCCTTTCTATTTGCCGGTGCTGTTGCTGGGAGCTGCCCCTGTCTCTGGACTGTTGGTGCCGATCATCATGGCGAGGCGGGACCTGTTTGGTGGTCGCGGCAAAGGTGTCTTGCTGGCAGCTCTGGTGATTCCGACACTTTTGTTGATGACGCTGGTGGCGACCAAACTTCCTCACTACATCCTCGCTTCGTTTCCCGGCCTTGCAGTGGCTGTGGTACTGGCGTGGAGTCGGGTCGAGACGGGCAAGGTCGAGCCACGATTGCTGGCGGAGATACCCGGTCGGATCGGTCGCTGGCTGGGAGCGCTGATGCTGGCTCTGCTACTGGCCGCCTTCGTGGTGGTGATGGTCAGTTACGAGGGGAGCGATGGGATGCTGATCACCGTTGCCGTTGCGATGCTGATCACGATGGCATTGACGCTACGATTGAGACCTGGCGTACGTTTCGGTAGCTGGCAGGGTCCTGGATTTTTGAGCGTCTGTACTGCCTTGTGCATGGTTTTGATGCTGCACGGACTCGGTGGTCTCCAGCATCGCATGCAGGTGGCACCGAAGGTTGCCGAAGTCATCGAGCAGAGTGTCGCTCCCGATGCTCCACTGGTCGTTCTCGGTTATGGCGAACCTTCGCTGGTCTTCGCCCTCGATCGGGATCCTCTGCCGGGAGAAAAAACGGTGCCTTCCCTGCACGAGAAGTTCCCGGGAGGAGTTTCACAGTGGGTCGAAACAGCAGCGCCGTGCTGGTTGCTGGCCACCGTCGGGGAATTGTCGAAAAGCGCTGTTGATCTGCAAGCAGAAGGATGTCGTCTCGTCTGGTCGACCGGTCCTGAAGGCATCGTCAACTATTCCAATGGCGAGACCATTTCGATGGAACTGTGGTTCCTTGCAGAGTCCTGAGCGGCACGTTTGCGTTGCAGAATGGATGCCACCAGTGCGACGCTGAAAGCCCCGAGAAGAAAGCCAGCGATGGTGTCGGTGGGCCAGTGTTCTGCCATCAGGACCCGTGTTGCTGCCAGCCACAGACCTACCGCCAGCCAGATCGGCCAGCCCCGTGGATAGAGCAGACACAGGACCATCACCAGCGCCCCGCTAGCGGTGGCGTGTCCCGACGGAAAACTGTGATGGTTGTGATCGAATGCGAACCAATCCCAGTGCAGGCGACCGCGCCAGAGTAACTCGTTGGGTCGTCCGCGACCGACCAGGAACTTGACGCAAGTGGCCAGCACAGAGGCGACACCAAGGCCGAGGAATCCTGCCAGCATTCGCCTCTGTATCTTCAGGTCGAGTTTTCTGTACCTGGAGAAGAGCCAGATCAGCAGCAAGACAGCCAGTGTGGTCTCTCCCCTCGCCAGATGAGTGCTATATCTGGCCAGGTATCTCAGCTGTCGCATCGCTGGGCTGGCGGCGTCCGGTTCCGAGGGATCATCCCAGCAACGACGAGCCTCGAGAATCATCTGCGAATCGAAGGTGATTCCTTGCAGTGCTTTCTCGGGCCAGCTCGGGGAAGGTGCCTGGTCGGTTTGTTTGTCGATATGGGCCTGGTAGGCGCGAAACGCTGCATTGTCGGAGGAGGAGAAGATGGGCAGGAACATACAGAATGCGATGGTCGTGCTGACCACGACCCAGATGATCATCCAGTGACGGAGACCACGCGGATGCATCGGATCGAGGCCAGTGGGAATGGCAGGCTCCTGGCTCATTCGACGAAGCGTTTGGCCAGGTCTGCCAGTTCTTGAGTTTCGTGGATCCTCATGCCATCGAGTGGTAAACCTTCGAGACTCCCCGGAGCCAGACAGGCAGCCTGGAATCCGAGTCGTTTGGCTTCTTCCAGTCTCTGGCGGGTCCCGGGTACCGGTCTGATCTCACCGAGCAATCCCACCTCACCGGCAAAGATCACGTCCCTGGGAAGTGCTCGATCATGAAACGAGGAGAGGATTGCAGCGGCCAGTGCCAGGTCTCCTGCGGTGCCACGCAGTTTCACCCCTCCGACGGCGTTGGCATGAATATCGCAACCCCCGAGTGGGATCCCCAGCCGTTTCTCGAGTACTGCAGCGAGCATCGAAAGACGACCCGAATCGATGCCGGATACCTTCCTGGCGGGGGCTCCGTGGGCCGCGGGTGTGACCAGCGCCTGGATCTCGAGGAGCAGTGGACGGCTCCCTTCCAGCACTGCCGCCGCGGCAGATCCTGGTGACGAATGACGACGATCTCCCAGCAACAGGCCAGATGGATTTTCGACCTCGATGAGTCCATCGGATCGCATCTCGAAGATTCCCACCTCCTCGGTCGATCCGAAACGATTCTTCAGACCTCTGAGCACCCTCAGGGCGTGTCCTCGTTCTCCCTCGAACTGCAATACCGCATCGACCATGTGTTCCAGGGCTCTTGGCCCGGCGACGCCGCCATCCTTGGTGACATGGCCGACCATCAGCATTGGGATTCCTTCACGACGAGCGAGAGCCAGTAACCGCGAGGTGACCTCCCGCACCTGAACCACTCCGCCTGCACCTGCAGGGATTTGCTCCCACCGTATCGTCTGGATGCTATCGATCCCGACGACTGCGGGCCTGATGGAAAGGATCTGTTGCTCGATGGCTTCCACGTCACATTCGGGGAGTAACCACAGTTCCTCTGACGATGCACCGATCCGATCGGCCCGCAATCGAACCTGCGCCGCGGATTCTTCGCCTGTGATGTAGAGAAAACGATTTCCTGTGCTGGAAATGGCCTGGGCGATCTGCAACAGCAGCGTCGATTTTCCGACCCCCGGTTCGCCCGAGAGTAATATACCGCAGCCGGGGACCAGTCCGCCGCCGAGAACCCGATCGACCTCTCCCATGCCGATGGCCATCCGATCTTCCTCGCGCGCTTCGATCTGCGTGATCGATACCGCGGTTGCACTCTCTCCGGCCAGTCGAGGTGTAGGTTCGCTGCTGGCTGTACCGAGGCGGTGTTCCTTGAGCGAGTTGAAGGTGCCACAATCCGGACAGCGCCCCATGTGGCGTTCGTGCGAAGTACCACATTCCAGGCACATGAAAATAAACCGGCTTTTTGCCAAGATTCCTCCAGTTACGACCGTGAGATCTCGTTGTCGAGATGGGGACGGGTTCTCGACTATCCTGAACCCGGGAGAGCAACGCATCCAGAGCACGGCTCTAGAACGAGTCCTCTCAGCGATGTCCTCCGTCACCCGCGCAACTCGGGGCGCGAGATTTATTCCATCCCTCGACCAGTTGTTGAAAGTGGTCGCCGCGCTCCTCGAAGCAACTGTACTGGTCGAAGGAGGCGAAACCGGGACTGAGCAGCACCACTTCTCCGGTTCGTGCACACTTGAGGGCTGCAGCGAAGGCTGTCTCCAGATCCGGGTGCCGTTGAAGACGATCATCACCGAGTCCGCCCTGAATCAGGGCTTCGTACAGTTGCTGCTGCACGGCGCCAAAGCAGTAGGCGTGCAGGTTCCGTTCCCTTGCGAAGTCCGCCAACGCGACCAGATCCGAACCCTTCGGTTTGCCTCCACACAGCCAGTGGACGGGGGCGTCACTTCTGGCCAGTGCTGCTGAGGCGGATTCGGGAGAGGTCGCCTTGGAGTCATCGATGAAGCGGACGCCGTCGATCTCGCCGAGGTCCTGGTAGCGGTGCGGGAGTCCCGGGAAGGTCTCGATGGCGTGCGAGATTCCCTCGACGGTGGCTCCCAGATGAGTCGCGATGGTGGCGGCATGGAGTGCGTTCATGCTCCCGGCAGGTCCCTCCAGTGCGAGGGACGGGTGATAAGGGATGGAGATCTTCTCGCCGTCGGGAGACGAGACAGACAGAACTCCGTCTTCTTGTCGACTCTCCCCTTCGTCTCCGCAGCGGATGACCTTGCGATGGGGGCAACTGAATCCTGTGCCGAAAGGTGCGCCGGTAGGGAGGATGGCCACTGCGTCAACTTCCTTGCTCGGCTCCAGCAAGCGTTGCTTGGCGGCAAAATATCTACTTTCGTTGCCATGCCAGTCGAGATGATCGGGACTCAGATTGGTCACCGAAACGATCCTCGGACGCGACCCACCCTGTTCGAGCCGTTCGGCCTGGAATGATGAGATCTCGACGACGTACCTGCGTTGCGGATCTGGTCGATCCAGTTCAGCGAGCAGGCTTCCTCCGAGATTTCCGCCGACGCTGACCCGCTTCCCGGATTCTTCGAGCATCCGGCCGGCCAGGACGCAGGTCGTGCTCTTGCCGTTGGTGCCGGTGATCGCCGCCAGGTGTTTCGATGGGAGCCACGAGAGAGCCAGCCCCATCTCGGTGACGGCTCGAAGACCACGAGCAGCGATTTCCTCGAGGAATGGAGTGCTCGGCTTGATCGCCGGGTTCACCACCACCCAGTCGCATGCGTCCAGATCCTCGCTGCAGTGGCCGCCGAATGTTTTGCGGTGGAGGTCGATGCCTTCGAGTTTCGCGAGAGAAGTGGCCAGTTGCTTCTCGGGAGCGTCTTCCGAGATGGAAACCGTTGCCCCGTGAGAGACGAGGAACAGGATCAGGTCGGTACCGCCGCCATGACGGCCGAGACCCAGGACCAGCACGCGGAGTCCATCCAGTTGATCAGGAGTTCGATCGGGTGGTTGGAACTGTAGATCGCATCCCTCGACGATGTCCGTGCTCCCGGTCATAGGAGCCTCATCAGTCTGAATCTCCGGGGTCATCGAGAGGGCTGGTGATGCCGAATTCTTTGGCGGTGGAACGGAATCTTTCCGACAGGGCATCGAGGTCCTGCGGTTCCAGCACGAACACTTCCTCGTGAATCACTTCCAGTGTTCCGGGCCACAGGATCTCCGAGACGAAATCGAGCGGGAACCGTTGATACCAGGGTGGGGTCAACTTGACGATCCTGCGTTGAGGAGCCAGCGATCGTTCTCCACGTTTCTCATCCTCTTCCATTCGGACGAGCAGGTCCCGGGTGCCGTAAAAATTGAAAGGAATCCGCACCGGGGAAATACCTACGTCGATTCCATCGACAAAAACCTTGGCTCCTACCGGTTCTGTACGCACTACCAGGAACCGATCCACACAACCGGAGCACAACAACAAGAGGGAGATGACCCACAACGACAAGGCCCACTTCCCCATCAGTCGAGGACTATTCGAACTGCGCCACTTCAGCGACAGAATCGAAAATGAAATCTTCTTTTGCATCAATATCCTCCGTGGGGATCGTAACTGTGGTGTGCCATCGGCGCCACGGTCCCGGTGTCGAGAAGTGACAGTTGCTGGCGTATCCCGGACCGATCTTGGCTGTTACGGTGCTGCGACGGAAGAGGTCGGAATGGTTCAACGTTGGTGGAAAGATGGATTACCGTTCCAGTGCACACAATGTGGGAATTGCTGTCGAGTCGAGGGATATGTGTGGGTAGAGCAGCAGGACATCGACAGATTGGCGAAGTTCCTGGAGATGACCCCGGAGGCATTCGAGAACAAATATGTGAGGCAGGTGGGACGTAGGCGTAGTCTCATCGAGAAGCCCAATTTCGAGTGCATCTTCTGGGATGAGGGTTGTCAGGTCTATCCTGCCCGTCCCCCTCAGTGCAGGACCTTCCCCTTCTGGAAAGAGAACCTCAGTTCTCTGGAGACCTGGCTCGATGTCGTCGAGGAATGTCCAGGATCGGGAACCGGAACCGTCTACTCCGGTGAGGAGATCGAGCAGTTGTTACAGGGTCGCGGTGAAACAGGAAAGAAGCAGTCATGATGAAGCGCAACTGCTGCCTTCTTGCTGTTCTATTCGTTTACTCCTGTCAGGCTCCGCAAGGCAAACCACTGCCCCAGCCGCAACTCTCGAGGGAGTCCGAGCAGGACTCCGAGGTTTCTCCGGTTCGGGTTCGGGAAAGGGTACAGACACTTTCGCTCGAACTTCTCGACAAGGCCGAAGATGAGAGAAGTCTGCAACTTATCTTGCTGGAGAAGCTGCTTGGGAGTCCAACAACGCGAGTCCGGTTTCGTGCAGCCCAGGTGGCAGGACGGACCCGGTTTGGTGATGGAGTTCCGGTCCTTATCGAGGTAGGCAAACTGGAGAGGGACCAGGAAGTTCTCCAGGAGATCGTTTTCTCGCTGGGACAGATTGGCGATGCCCGCGCTTTCCCCCTGTTGTTGAAACTGGCACAGGAAGCAAAAGATCCGGAAACTCGTGTTCGCGCCGTCACCGCACTCGGGAGGCTATCTGGTGTCGATGAGGATGGCGGCGACATCGCCGATATGGTCGTCGATGCACTGATCGCCGTGCTCGAAACGAAGAATCCTTCCCGGGTGACCCGACAGGCTGCGCTCGGGGTGTGGCGTCATGGGCAGGCTGCCTCGAGGGCGATTGCCGTGCTTGCCGCACTTCTCCATCGTGAAGTGGGCGTTTCGGGCGCTGATCCGTGGCCCTATGCCTATGCCCTGATGAAGATCGATCATCATGACACGCTGGAACCTTTGCGTCGGGCGTTGGCTCATCGGTCGGGACTGGTGAGGACCTATGCAGCATCGGGCTTGAGACAACCTCTCGATTCCGAGGCTCTCGAAGGCCTCGATCGCTTACTGCTCGATCCGGCCAGTCCCTGGACGGCACGGGTCGAGGCGTTGCGCACCATCGGAAAGATGCGCGAGAGGAAGTGGGGTCGTGCGGGACGAGCCCGAGATGTGTTGCTGAGACATCTGATCCAGGAACAGCATCCGCTGGTTGCACCGGTAGTGGTCGAGAGTCTTGGCATGGGGGCCACTACATTCGAGTTGCCCTTCATCATCGGATCCCTCGATCTGCAGCGATCCGCTGGAGTACGTGCTTCTGCAGCAGGTGCACTGGCGGCAGCCGCGAAGCAAGGCTTGCTGACTCGCCCCCAGTGTGCGGAGGTTCTCGCACAATATGTAGGAGATCCGTCTCCCTGGTTCCGGGTAGCGTGCGCTACGGCCGCTGCGAGTCTAGGGGTTGAAGGTTTGGTGGCGCTGGAGAACTATCTGCAAGATTCCGATCGCCGGGTCCGTGCTGCTTCGGTCGCAGGCCTTGTCCAGATCGACACTCCTGCAGTATCGGGACTGATACGGTTCGCCCTGCAGGATGAGGACGTTTCGGTACGCCAGGCTGCGGTCGAACTGGCGGCGGATCGCAAACTGGAGGGGTGGCAGGAGCTGCTCCAGGAAACATGGGTGCGCTCTCTCGACGCTGAGAGTTGGGAACTTCGAGTGAAGATCCTCGGGGTGCTCGCCGAAACCGGGGTTGGAAAGGTGCTGGCAAGACAATCGCTAGAGGATCCTTTCCGCACCGTTCGGA
The DNA here is from genome assembly GCA_002311345.1 of Planctomycetes bacterium UBA1146. GTDB lineage: Bacteria > Planctomycetota > UBA8108 > UBA1146 > UBA1146 > UBA1146. Next base: position 15,942 of record DCAA01000030.1, read on the forward strand.
CCGAAGCGGCACGTGTCCTCGGTGTGCCCGTTTCACCTCGGAAAGGACGAAGCCCTGCGCCTCGTCTGACCCCCAGTCAGTTGACGGGAGAGGGACCAGCCAGGGTGTACCTCGAACTGGAGCAGGGAACGATGACCATCGATCTCGATCTGGAAGCCGCACCCCGACATGTCAGTGACTTCATCGATGGCGCTCGAAAAGGGATCTATGACGGGCGCCTCTTCCACCGTGTGGTTCCCTCTTTTGTTGCCCAGGGAGGAGGGCCGCGAGGAGATGGATGGGGAGATGAAGGCTGGCATCTGGTCGATGAAATCCATCCACGCACATATCGGCGAGGAACTGTCGGGATGCCGAAGGCCGGGGATGACACGGGTGGCTCGCAGATTTTCATCACGCATTTACCGACGCCCCATCTCGATGGCCGTTATACGGTCTTCGGACAGGTCGTCGATGGACTCGAACTTCTCGATCAGATCGTGGTGGGCACCCGGATCCTCAGGGTGTCTGTCGATGAAAACCGCTTTCGTAGACGTGTTGCATTCTGACAAGCACTGACCCTCTCCCGGGGGTGCCATGGCAGCCGATAAAGAGCACCGCGATGATCACCGGGAGGTTTCAAACTCGCTGCTGAGTGGCCCGGAGTCACCAGCCAGCGTCCTCAAGAGTGATCTGGAGCCAATTTACTCAAATTGCTCAAGAACGCCGGAACTCCATCCGATCAATTCCTCATGGAGAAGATGCCCCTGAGGGCAGTATCTCCAGAGAGAGGAACGAGTCATGGAGTTCAACAGAAGCGCATTTTTGTTGCTGATAGCTCTTTGTTTCACCGCTGGCTGTCTCACGCAGACGATCAAGCCCATTTCCGAGGCGGTGATCACTGATGACGAGCAAGGTCGTTCGACCATCATCGACGTGAAACTCGAAAAGTATCACAGGCTTGCCGCTGAATACCCTGACAACCCGCGTTACCAGGAACGCCTGGCGCGCTTCTACTGGGAAAAGTCAGATCACGTTCAGGCGCTGAAGGCTCTCGAACGCGCCGAGAAAATCGACCCGGGCAATCCTCGCTATGACTATCTCGCCGGGCAGATCTTCGAAGGAATCGGTCATTTCACCGCCGCCGAAAAGTCCTATCTCGCGATGCTGGAAGCTACCGAAGAGAAACAATTCTCCGGACCGATGCTTCAACTGGCACTGCTCTACATCCAGATGGAACGAATCGACAAGGCCACCACATATCTGGAGAAAAGTCTGGAAGTGGACCCGACCTTTGCAGAGCCATACTACTGGCTTGGCCGGATTCACATCACTCAGAACCAGCGCGCGGAAGCGATTATCAGTTTCGAGCGTTACTTGCGTGTCGGGGGTTCGTCGAGACAGACAGAAGTGCTGAAGACTTTGCAGGCGCTACAGCCCGATATGCGGATCCACGAGATTCGCTGAACACAGCCCTCTCTTCTGCGGCGGAGGTTCGGTGCATCGCGCCGTGCCTCCGCCGCTTCAATTTGAAGAATATCGATGAAAAGGCAGCACTCTGATCGCGGTCAAAGATCGTCGATCGGCTGACTATCGATCAAAATAATAGAGCCGGAGGGAACGTGAGTTCCCCCCGACCCGTGAGGAGGTGTGTCTGCACAATTAACGCCGGATAACCAGTGTAGGTTCCGGATATTGCGGAATTCGGGGTATTGGTTCGAGTCGGACTCGGTTCCCTAAACCCCTCCCGCCAAAGGACTCACGGACTTGAACCCCGCCCTGAGGGGGGTCGAAGATGGAGAACCATTCCCCAGGTCCTCTCGACCTCTGACGCCGGGAGTATGTAGGGGGGGACCTCGGATCGCAAGAACTGGAGGCGAATAGCCTCGGGATCGTCGGTGAAATAGCGGCAAAAGACTGTACGAGACGGATCAGGGCCTTTTTGACTCTTCCAGGAGGTTCTGACCAGTGCCAGATCTCCACTCGAAACCTGCTTATCGAGGGAGAAAACGATCACATCGCCGGGCAGGAAGCGCTCATCTCCGAAGCCTGACATCGAGTCTCCGGCGACTCGAAGAGCAAACGAGCGCTTCGGATCGATCCCGGGCAAGCGTAGCCAATCCTCCACGGCACCGGCCGGGACTCCTCGTTCGTCGAGTTCTTCGGGATATGCAGTCAGTTCGGAAGCGATGAGAGGAATCCCCGGTGGTGATTCGCCGTCCGGCAGTGGCGGCGGTGAGTTCTTGCGCGCCGAGGCGATCTCCGAGACGTCGAGAACCTCCTCGACAGAAGCAAGCAGGTCGACTACTTGCAGGCCCAGAAGCCGACAGGCTTTGCGGATGAAATCGGTTTCGAATCCACTGCGTCGGCCTTCTTCCACCGAGATGCAAAATGCCCGTGAGGTCGAGGTCTTGCGTGCGAAGTCCTCAACGGTCCAGTGTTTCTGCCTCCGAGCAGAGCGCAAAATTTTACCGATGGCACATCTCAAAGGAGTTGCAGCCGAACTTGCCAGGGGTCGGATGGTGGAGGAGTCAACTTCTTCGAAGAATTCAGAAGGTTGCACCTCGAGCGCCCGAGCGATGCGAGCGAGAACCTCGCTATTGACGCGCCGCTGGCCGCTTTCCAGACGGCTCATCTGGGAAGCCGAGAACCCGATGCGAGAGGCAAGGTCCTTGGCAGTGACGCCCTTTTCTTCCCGGAGTGTTCGAATGACGTCGCCGATGTTTGACATATCAGATCTCCTCCTGGAAGAAGGTGATCAACAGCATCGTACTCGCGTTGAAGAAAGCGTGTGTGGTGATGGATGCCAGCAACTGGCCGCTGCGATGATATAGCCACGCACAGACTCCACCGAGCGCAGCGATCGGTAGCCACGATGCGATGGAATCGTGAACCAGGGCAAAAGCGATCGAGGAAACCGCAAGAGCTGCATAGAGCCCCCAGTGGCCGCGCAGCCACCTGAACAGCACCCCGCGAAAGAGGATCTCCTCGGCGATGGGAGCCATGACGATTCCGTACAGGAATAAAGGAATGATCAGCGCCCAATCATGTTGCTGTAGCGCCTGTGTCAGCAGCTGAACGCTCTCTTGAGAGTGGAGCTCAACCTCGCGGCTTTCGAGGTAAAGTGACCATAGTCCCGCAATGCCGATATGTCCCGGAATCCAGCACAGCAGTGTCAGCACTCCGAGTTTCAGTGCGCCACGGGCATCCCCCCGCGTTCCGAGCCAGAAGGAAATGTCATTTTGTTGAAACACTTTACGAGCGCGATAGAGAAAGAATGCGATGGCGCTGATGACAAGATTGACCAGCGATAGCCCGATGAAAAGGATGGGCTGATGGAGTTCAGTTGCAGTTGCATTTTGCGATTCGGGTGAGGAGAACATGGCGAGGTTGTATATCGCAATCTGGCCCAGCAGGAAGAAGCCGAACAGCAAGAAGACAGAAGAGAGCTCCCAGGGAGAAGAACCGTCAGGCGATTGATTTGCAGACGGTGCTGATTTGTCGATCGAGCGACCCAGGAATCTCAACAGCATTATCGAGACGCAGAGCAGCAACACGAAGAAGATGGCGGATTGAAGATCTGTAATTGCTACCGGTTCTTCGATGACATTCTCCATCACTCGCCGATGACTCCTTCGCTGGGGCTGGAAGCCAGGGCGTAGCGACGCCGTGGAATTCTTCCCGCTCGCGCTGCGAACCAACCCGCTTCCAGGGCATGTCTCATGGCGTGGGCCATGGCGATGGGATCCTTCGCGGAAGCGATTCCGGTGTTGAGCAGCACCCCTTCGGCTCCCAGTTCCATGGCGATGGTGACGTCACTGGCAGTGCCGACGCCGGCATCGATGATCACGGGTACATCGAGTTGTTCGATGATGATCGAGAGACTGTTGGGATTGAGGACTCCCTGACCACTGCCGATGGGTGAGCCTGCGGGCATCACGGAGGTGGCACCTGCATCCTGGAGTCTCAGCGCCATCACTGGATCGTCGCTGGTGTAGACCAGCACCTTGAAGCCTTCATCGACGAGGATCTGGCACGCTTCGAGGGTTCCTACAGGATCAGGCAGAAGCGTCTTCTTGTCGCCGAGAACCTCGAGTTTGACCCATTCTCCCAGACCCAGTTCGCGTGACAGGTGACTCACACGGATGGCATCTTCGGCATTGAAACAACCTGCCGTATTGGGCAGCAGGAAGTAACGTTCGCGATCGAGTTGCGACAGTAGATTATCCTTGGCATCGAGATCGACCCTGCGGATGGCGACGGTCACGACCTCGCAACCGGAAGCAGCGAGCGCACCATTCATCGTCTCTGCATCGTCGTACTTGCCGGTACCAACGAATAGCCGCGACCGGAAAGTCCTGTCGCCTAGTTGGAGAGGTGTTGGTTGTACAGTGGCTTCATGGGTGGCTTCGGTGTTCAAACTCATCCTCCTCCAATGATGGTCACGACTTCGATGTGGTCTCCCGGTTCGATGATGGTGGTCTCGTGCAACGAGCGAGCCACGATGGTGCGGTTCAATTCCACTGCAACGGCGGTTGGCTCCACCGGAAGCGATTTCACCAGTGATGAAACGGTGCATCCGAGGGGGAGTTGCTGAGGATCGCCATTGAGGCAAACCTCGATCCCCTCATCGGGTGATTGGTTGTCGATCATTATCAGGACATCCCTCTAGTTGCTGGCACGCGCAAATCGGTAGTAAACCTCCAGGGTCATCGCTCCAATGGCGGTGTTGTAGACCCTGCCTCCGGCGATTCCCCATTCACCGACCGGATCCCACGAACCGTCCTCGCAGCCACCGACTCGTTGGTTGCGAACCAGAGCCTCGATCATTGCCTCGTTCCATTCACGCCACTTGCTCCCGCCGATCTGGAACATCGCGTAGGTGGCGTAGTACCAGTAATAGAGGTTGATCTTCGACTTCCTCTTCCCCTGCTGTGGCCGCCAGTTGGGGATCTGATCCATCAGTATCGAGGTCCCTTGCTTGATGGCATCGGTGTTGGTCTTTTCTCCGGCAAAGATGCGACACAGAACGCCCACCGCTGTCATGCAGGAGAGATCCTTCGAGTAGGGGTAGGGTTCGGGGTAGTGTTTCTGCAACTGGGAACCGGGGTCGCCCGCGTTTTCGTAGCCACAGATGCCATTGCGAGGCGATGTGCACGATGCAAACCACTTCAGAGCTCCCTCGAAAGCCGGGTCAAAGTCCTTCTTGCGAATCTTGATGTAGCGAGACTGGGCGCAAACCTTGGAGGTCTTGAGAGCCAGCACCATCCAACCGGTTACCGAGGTGTCGTTGTGGCCGACCTGGTAACCGTATTTCCAGCCGTAGCCAGGGTTCTGAGCACGTAGGCACCACTTGGTGGCGTTCTCGACCGGCTTGGAGAGTTTGATCTTGTCATGGGACATCAGCAGTAACTCGCTCATCGCCATCGTTGCGATTGAATGGTTGTAGATCCACTCGTCGGTTTCCTCGAGCGGTAACCCGAACAGTCCGTTCAGTTTTGGATCCACCCCTTTGACCTGTTGATCGAGCATCCAGTTCATCGCTTTACGCATGACGACGACGAATTCGGGGAACTCGCCACTCTCGTGGGTGTGTCCGAACCCAAGGTAAGCGAGCATCGCCAGTGCGGTGCAGCCAACGTCGTAGCCTTCGAAGCCGTCTCCATCCTCTTTATCACAACCGTCAGGTCGCAAGAATCCGTTCGATGACCAGTGGCCATCTGGGTGCTGGTGGCGCTTGAGCCACATCAGGGCTGCGAGGACCGCACTCTCCGTTGCCTCGCTGCCGCCCTCACGTGAGAGCGAGCCCTTGCCGAAGCGGTTGCCGTAAGCTCCTGCCCCGGCTCCGGTCAATCCAAATGCATCATTGAGCTGATTCTTGATGTTCTTGTTGGTCTTGTTCTTTTTCTCACCCCTGGGGGTACGGGTGATCTTGTCGGGCTTGAGCAACTTGATGGGATCGGTCTTCTTCTTCTCCAGGATCTCTGGCTTGCGTTCGATGTCTCGCTTCTTGGTGGGATCATACTTGGGAGGCTTGACCTCCTGCTTCACCACCGTCCTTCGTTCTTCCTTTTCCTCGCGGACTTCGAGGATCACGATGCCGCCGAGCAAGAAGAGCAGGATTCCGTGGGCCACCGCGGAGATCAGCCAGTAAGGAGTGTTGGTCAGCCAACCGGTATTGGCGGGTTCGTCATCGAACTCTTCATATCCGTCGTCGTGAAACTCTTCATTCATCAGTGTTCGCCTCTCCAGGGAGTGACTTCTTTCCATCTCTCGCAGATCACACTCCTGAAATATAGCGCTGGTTGCCATAATGGCAAGAAGAGAGTTGCCAAAATGGCAATACGGCAGTTGGAGATCCAGAGATTCTCATCTTAAGTACTATTGATAAAGGAAGATACGGTATCCGGTCAACTATTGTAACCAGTCACGAGGACGGAGGTATTCGAGCAATTTCTCCTCCTGTGATCCGGCATCGGGCTGCCAGCCGCTTTGCCATCGCACTCGCGGAGGCATCGACATCAAGATCGCCTCGGCTCGACCACCACTCTGGATTCCGAACAAGGTACCTCGATCGAACAGCAGGTTGAACTCGACATAACGACCGCGACGGTACAGTTGGAACTGCTCTTCTCGATCACCGTACTCCAGGTCTCTACGGCGTCGCGCGATGGGCAGGTAGGCATCCAGAAATGCTTCTCCGACCGAACGGGTGATGGCCATCGATCGATCAAAGCCTCCCTCGTCGAGATCGTCGAAGAAGACCCCTCCGATGCCGCGGGTTTCGTTTCGGTGTGGCAGGAAGAAGTAACGATCACACCATTCCTTGAAGCGGGGATAGAGTTCGGCTCCATGAGGTTCGAGTGCAGTTCGGGCACATCGATGCCAATGTTGAGCATCCTCGAGATGCGGATAGTACGGGGTCAGGTCAAAGCCGCCGCCGAACCACCACACCGGGTCGGACCCCTCGCGATGGGCGTGGAAGAGGCGCACGTTCATGTGGGTTGTCGGAACATGAGGATTACGCGGATGCAGTACCACAGAGAGCCCCATCGCTTCGTAACTTTTGCCTGCCAGTTTCTCTCTGGTGGCGCTGGCGGCGGGGGGAAGAGAGTCACCACTGACTACGGAGAAGTTCACGCCGGCCTGTTCGAACAGGTCTCCATCCCTGAGTAGGCGACTTTCTCCGCCACCCCCTTCATCTCTGAGCCAGCTGGTGGCTTCGAAGGAAGCGGCTCCATCTTCCTGCTCGAGGGTCGAGCAGATGCGGTTTTGCAGATCGAGCAGCCATGTCTTGAAGGTGCTGGGATCGGTCTGGTTCATCTTCCTCCGGTGGGGGAAGTTTCGGGCAGGGCGCCCTGAACGGCAAGGAACTCTGGGTATCAGCCGATGAGAAACCTGTCCACAACCTGACTGCAGCAGAGGACTTGTGAAGGGGAGGCAAAATGTACTTTACATTTTATATAGTACAAAGTATCTTTGCCGACGGTTCGACGGCCGGAGAGAGTTGTGGGGTGGTCGAGCCCGTGGAGTGGTTTTCCCCGAAGTTGACGCGGCGTACCTCTCTCCGGTCCACCTTTTTTCTGACCTGCTGGTTTTGCAGGAAACGTAGAACAAGTTCATTTAGCCTTCCAAACGGCCCTCTCCGGTGATCGACCCAGTTTCCGGAGGGGGCTCACGCCTTATTCGGGGCGCAACATTTCGGTTGCTCCTGGTCGTCATCGAGTGTGGAAAAACACATCCAAAGGTACAATCCTGGTTCATGCCGGAAGGGGAGGACGAGGAACTTGGTACATTCCTTGAGTTACCAGCCAGAAGTGGTGGAAATGCTCGAGCCAGCCACCCTGTTGATCGTCTGGGGGGATGGCCACGAGAGCCTCTATTCGCATCGGTTCCTGCGAGAACGATGTGAGTGTGCTGCTTGTGTTGATGAATGGTCACGAGAGCCGATCCTCGATCCTGGTACGCTGCCGGAGGATTTGCATTGCACAGGTTATGATCCGACCGGGAGATATGGCCTGAACCTCAGGTTTTCGGATGGCCATGTCACCGGTATCTGGACTTTTGAACGTCTGCGACAGAACTGCACCTGCCCTGAATGCGATGGGAGTAACGGATGAAAAGATGGACCCCGCGGCTCATTGGTGCCGCCTGTCTACTTGTCATCGGTTGGTTCGCTCACGGCCTCTATCCTGACGGAGACTCCAATCCCTCCCGTGACGGGGGAATGCGTCGAGGATCGACAACGAACTACAGAGGCGGCTTCGGGTTCGGTTATGGCGAGGAGGGATCTGGCGAGCGTACGGTCGTGCCTGTCGAAGTGACATCTTCGATGCTGGCAGTGATCAGAGAGCGGATACGAGGAAGTGGAATCCTCGAACCAGAACGGCAAGTCAATCTCCTTTCACGCGTCGAAGGTAGTGTCGATTCAGTTGCGGTCGAGGAAGGGCAACTGGTCAAGAAAGGCAAGGTTCTATGCGCCATCGACCGGGAAGAGTTGCGGATCTCGGAACAGGTCGCTCGGATCGAGAAAGAGCAAGCGGAGGCTGGGCTGGCGAGAATGGAAGGCCTGGCAAAAACCCGAGCAGGAACGACCAAGGAACTCGATGATGCACAGTTTGCCCTGCGCAAGGCAGAAGCGAGTCATGCCAGGGCACTCATCGATCTTGGACATTCACAGCCTAAGGCGCTGTTCGATGGAATCATCATCCGTCGTCGTATCGAGCCGGGGCAGTACGTACGGGTCGGAGATGAACTATTCGCATTCGCAGACTTCGAACCTTTGAGAGTTCGTCTACATCTTCCTGAGAGCGAAATTGAAAATCTCGAACTGGGACAGTTCTGCGCACTGAGGACCGAGAGCGATGCCCCTGTTGTGGCAGAGGGGACCGTTGAGAGAATCAGTCCGGTGGTCGATAGGGAGAGTTTGACGGTGGAGGTCCTCACCAGTTTTCCCGATGCAGCTGTCACCTTGAGACCCGGTTCATTCGTCCACGTCGATATCATCACGCGCATCCTCGAGAATCGCATCGTGATACCTCGGGCCGCATTCCTCAGTAACGATGGCAGATCACGAGTTTTCCGTCTGCTCGAAGATGGAGAGACGGTGCAAGAGATCGAGGTGGTGAGCGGATACGAGAACGAATCCATCATCGTCATCGAAGAAGGCCTGGCTCTGGGGGATCGTGTTGTGGTTCAGGGTCTCGAGGATCTTCAGGATCGAGACAAGGTCAGTGTCTATCGCGAGATTCCCGTCCAGGTCGATTCCCTGACGGTAGAGCGCCTTGACTCTGCACCCTCTGAGATGGAATCGGTCGAACGATCGCGTCCCAATCGTGCCAGGCGAGCTGGCGGTGAGGGGGCGAAAAACGGTTCTCCTGGGACAAGACAGGGTACGACTGGAGTCACCGAACCTGACTCTTCTGGAACAGGGGATTCGGGAGGATCCGGAACTTCTGGCGGTTGATGTCGTACCGATGAGGAGAGACCGATGCAGCAGTGGCTGAAGGGGATCATCCACCGACCGGTGACCGTTGCGATGATTACCATCGCCGCTGTGACCTTCGGCGTGCTCGCCCTGGGTCGGCTGCCGATCGAACTGCTTCCCGATATCACCTATCCAACATTGACCGTGCAGACAGAGTTGCCGGATGCTTCTCCCCATGAAGTAGAGCAACTCGTCACCGATCCAGTCGAAGAAGTAGTGGGAGTCACCCAGGGGCTGCGCAGGTACGTCAGTAACTCTCGGGCTGGTGTATCGGAAGTGATCCTGGAATTCAGTTGGGATACGGATATGCAGCGCGCAAGCCTGGATGTCCGTGAGAAGCTCGATCTCGTCAATCTCCCCGAAGATGCACGGGCTCCCCTGGTCTACCGTTTCGACCCTTCCCTGGATCCGATGATGAAGCTGTCGCTATCCGGCAATCGGCCCGTCCCTGAGTTGCGAAAACTCGCAGAAATTCGCATCAAGCGTCGTCTCGAGACGGTCACCGGAGTTGCCGCGGCGAGAGTCATCGGTGGGGCCGAAGACGAGGTGCTGGTCGAACTCGATCCCCAGCGACTCGATGTTTTGTCGCTTTCGGTTCTGGATGTGGCCAGGAAATTGGGTCAGGAGAATGTGAACCGTTCCGGCGGAGAGATACGTGACCATCAGACCACCTATCGATTGCGAACGGTGCGTGAGTTCCGGTCGATAGAGGACATCGAGAACGTGATCGTTCGACATGGAGAGACGGGAACATTGAGGGTTCGAGACATCGGATCCGTGGCCATCGTTCCACGTGACGATGAGATCCTTGTTCGCGTCAATGGTCGACCTGCGGTCCAACTCGATCTGTACAAGGAAGGCGATGCCAATTCGGTCTTCGTCGCCCAGCGGGTGCGCAAACGTATCGAAGAGATGAAACATGATCGCAGCCTCAGCGGTTGCAAGATCGAGATACTCAGCGATCAGGCACGTTTCATCGAAGATTCGATAGCCAGCGTCGAGTCGACGGCTTTGATGGGGGCAATTTTGGCCGCTTTGGTGCTGTATCTGTTTCTTCGCAACTTGCTCAGCACACTCACCATAGCGTTGTCGATTCCGGTTTCCGTGGCGGTCACTTTCCTGCTGATGGAATTGACTGATGTGAGTTTGAACGTCCTTTCCCTGGGTGGACTTGCGCTCGGAATCGGAATGCTCGTCGATAACAGCGTCGTCGTTCTGGAGTCGATCCAGCGTTTACGGGAGCAGGGGATGGAGGTCAGGAAAGCGGTCGTGGAGGGTACCGGGCAGGTGATGGGAGGCATCATCGCCTCGACCCTGACTACCATCGCCGTATTCCTGCCGTTGATCTTCGTCGAGGGGATTGGCGGCGAGATTTTCCGGGATCAGGCACTGACGGTGACGTACTCGCTGTTGGCGAGCCTGTTCGTGTCGGTCACCGTGATCCCGACCATCATCGCCAATGGATCTGGCTCTTCACCGGGATTGATCATGCGCCTGATCCTTGTAATCGACCGGATCCTGGGCCCAGTTGCTCGATTGTTCAGTCATGCGATGACTGCTGCCCAGCGTCTTTACGCGAGGATCCTCGATCAGGTTCTCGCTGTTCCCTGGGTTGCCCCGGTGCTTGCAGTGATGCTCTGCATTTTGGTTCTGCCCCAGGCGAGTCGACTCGGTTCGGAACTGGTTCCCGATCTGTACCAGGGCCAGTTCCATTTCGATGTAGAACTGGTGGAGGGAACGCCACTGGAGGAGACCGACCGCAAAGTCTCCTCTCTCGAGTTGGCCATCGAGAGGCTCAAGATCGAAGGTCTGCCCATCTCGATGGTGACATCCACCGTTGGAGATGCACCGGTGCTGGGAGAAGTACAGTCTGGAGATCGGCGCGAGCATGTTGCTCGCATATCTGTGACGTTGACCGAAGATGCGACCCGCGAGCAGGAAGCGATAGTGATCGAGCGCATCGAGACGGAGTTTGCGAAGGTGCCTGATTGTCCGGTGACCCTCGGCAGGCCATCGCTCTTCACTTTCCGTGATCCCATCGAGGTCGAGGTGTACGACGAAGATCTGGAAGTTCTTCGTGCTTCCGCGCTGATGATCGAGCAACGCCTCAAACTGGTTCCCAACTTGCTGGATGTTCAGGCGCAGGTTTCTGATCAGGTGCCAGAGATCCACGTTCGACTCGATCCAGTGCGCCTGTCGGCATACGGACTCACTCTGGGCCAGGTTGCCGACGGATTGCGGGCCAAGGGAATCGGTGAGATCGCCACCCAGTACAGATATGCGGAGAAGCCCATCGATGTTCGCGTTCGGATGCGCGGAGCACTGGAAAAGGCGATCGAAGATGTCGAGATGGATTCGGTGGCCCTACCGCTGGAGGGTGCCGTGGCGCCCCTGAGAATTGCTTCCCTCGGTCGTCTTGAACAGGCGATGGGGCCTGTAGAAATCCGTCGTGTCGGAGGAGAGCGTTCCGTTCTGGTGACCGCGCGTACCGATGGAGTCGACCTGGGAACGGCGACAGCAGATGCCGAGCGCGCCCTCCAGGGACGCTTCCTTTCACCCACGACAGTGGCGAAGATGTCCGGGCAGAATCAGGAGATGAAAGAGTCACTTCAGAGTCTCGGTGAGGCACTCGTGCTGGCGATCTTCATCGTGTACCTGGTGTTGGCGAGCACTTTCGAGTCATTGAAATTTCCCTTTATCGTCATCCTCACCGTTCCACTGGGAATCTGTGGAGCGATCTTTGCCATGGCATTCACAGGGATTCCGTTGGGAGTTCTCTCGATGATTGGCGTGATCGTGTTGTGTGGAATCGTCGTCAACAACGGAATCATCTTCGTCGCGAGAATTCAGCAATTGCAGGAATCCGGCAAGGATCCAGTTTCTGCGGCACGCGAAGCGGGTATCGAGAGACTTCGACCGATTCTCATCACCAGTGCCACTACCATCTTGGGGCTATTACCCCTGGCGCTCGGTTTTGGTCCTGGTGCAGAACTGCGCAAACCGCTCGCGATCACGGTAATCTGGGGTTTGGCTGCTGCGACGATGATGACCCTTGTGGTGATCCCGAGCGGCTATCGTTTACTGGCACGTGATCCTAAAGAGGGGAGGTCGGCTTGAGGAGTTTCGTTCGATTCTGCCTCGACCGCCCCATCACTACCCTGACGGTACACATCATCTTGTTGCTGGCCGGATTCCTTTCGATGCAGCAGATTCCCCTCAGCGCCATCCCGAATTTCAAGAGGACGAGAATCAACGTCTCTGTTCCGTATCCCAATGCTTCCCCGACTCAGATCGAGAACGAGGTGGTCCGGCCGCTGGAGGAGGCTCTCGCGACGCTCAGGGGTGTTCGCGAGATCGAGAGTGAATCACGCGAGGGCAACGGTCGGGTGACCTTGCGCTTCGATTACAGCACCGATATCGAAGCGGTGAAGGTAGAGATCCGGGAACGTCTCGCCCGTGCGATGGACGTTCTGCCCATCGATGACATCGAGAGGATCCGGATCCAGGCGAGCAGTTGGGGTGCCGGAATCGATACCATCATGGAAGGTCGCATCAGTGCTCATGGGATCGATCTTTCGAAGAACTTCGATTTGCTGGTCAACCGGATCCAGCGTCCGATTGAACGGATCGAAGGGGTGGGACAGGTCGAGATCGATGGGGTCTCTCCTCTGGAAGTGAAGATCAGCCTCCGCAAGGAGGATCTGCAACGGCACGGATTGACGCTGCGGATGATCACGCAGGTGATCCAGGGTTCCAACATCGATGCCACCATCGGAAGAGTCTGGAAAGATGGCAAGGTGCGGCGGCTTCGTCTCATCAATGCGATGGAGAATGTCGATCAACTGGCCCAACTACCCGTCAACTCGAATGGACTTCGTCTCGGTCAGGTCGCATCGATAGAGAAGATCGAAGGAGAGCGGCGCTGGGGAAGACACCTGAATGGTTCCTATGCGGTATCACTGGAGATCGCCCAGGAATCGGGAGCCAACACGGTAGAAGTCTGTCGGGCCGTGCGCGCGACGGTCAAGGAGATCTCGAACGATCCTCAACTGGAAGGGATCGACCTGCTGGTCTGGCAGGACCAGGGCAAGATGATCGTCGATTCATTGGTGCAACTCCGCGATGCAGGAATCATCGGTGGCGGGATGGCCGTGCTGATCCTGTTGCTGTTCTTGCGCCGCCTCTCCGCCACCTTGCTGGTAGGGATGGCGATTCCCATCTCCGTACTGTTCGCGCTCTCTGTGCTACACCTGCTCGAGATGGAACTCAACGTGGTCACCATCCTGGCATTGATGCTGGGCGTGGGAATGCTGGTCGATACCGCCGTGGTGGTGGTGGAGTCGATCGTCCGCCGTGCCGGGCTTGGAGATGATGCCAAGACAGCGGCAACTCAGGGAACGATGGAAGTGGCGACTCCCGTTTTCGCGTCGACCCTGACAACCGTGGTGGTTTTCCTTCCGGTAATCATCTCCGAACGCAATGAGTTCACAGAGCATCTGGCGAGCGTTGGAATGGTGATCTCTCTCACCATCGTAGCGAGCCTGTTCGTTTCTCTGACCCTGGTTCCAATGGTAGCGGCCAGAATCTACGGCGGTGGTGATCCGGGAATCGCCTCTTGGTTCTCTCGGTTCAGGGATCGTTATGACAAATTTCTCGCAGTCGTCCTGAGGCACCGAGTGGTCGCGTTGCTGGTGGCTCTGACGGCAACCCTGAGTATCGCGATCCCTTTCAATAACGGTTTCCGGATCGATCTCTCCGATGGGGACTGGAAAAACAATTTTGCCAACATCACCTACCGTCCGGTGAAGGGTCTCGACTATCGCGAGATGGAAAAGTTCGTCACAGAAATCGAGAATTTTCTCGAATCGAAGCGGGAAGTGATCGGCGAGGGAGATATCTATTCCTGGTTCACGGATGGGTATGCGTTGACGAGGGTGTATCCCCCTTCCGAACTTGCCACCGAGGAGTACCTGACCGCGTTGCGGGCTCGCATCGATGAGATCTTGCCAGCGATTCCTGGAGTTAGAATCAGAACTGGAGATGGCTGGGGTTGGGGAAGGCACAGTCGTCGTGGTGGCGGAGATCGCGGTACTGCCGGCACCATCCATGTTCGGCTTCGTGGCGACTCGAGTACCCTGCTCGATGATCTGGGCCAGAGAGTTGCCCAGTATCTTGTCGGTGTTGAGGGGGTTACCGAGGCAGAGGTTGCCGGCTTCGATGAAGTGGATGAACTGCGTCTGGAGCCGAACGAGGATCTCCTCGGTCGCCTCCAGGTCACCGGTGACGAGGTGGCACGGAGTATCAGTTCTGCCTTTGCCGGAAGTCGACTTTCTCAGATGCGAACTCGTTCGGGGGATCTGGATATCACCGTTGGTCTCGATGAGGAGGAGACCGATACGGTCGCTGAGTTGAGGCTGATGCGATTCCGGCTCACTGATGTTCTCGAACTTCCTATCGAGGAAATCGGTGAACTGGTAGCTCAAGAAGCTCCCGATGATCGTCATCGACGCGATCGGCTCGCAAACATGAGTGTGTCAGTACGATATTCGCTCGGCGAGAAGGACGTGGTGGTCCCGCGGTTGGAACAAGCACTGGCTGCTTTTTCGTGGCCGGTAGGATACCAGTGGGATCTCGGTGAGAGTTGGTCCGGTCGCGGGCGTAATCGCGCTTCATTTGGTGAGGGACTTTACCTGTCCATCTTTCTAGTTTACCTGGTGCTGGCCTGTCTGTTCGAGTCACTCCGCACACCACTGATTCTGATGGTCACGGTATTGCTTGCCCTCCCGGGTGTGATCTGGTGCCTCCATCTCCAGGGGGATTCACTCGATACCCCTGCAGCGGTGGGGCTGATCCTGTTGTGCGGAATCGTGGTGAACAATGGCATCGTGCTGATCGATCAGGTTTTGCGTCATCTAAAAAGCGGAATGAATCCGATCGAGGCGATTCAGAGCGGCGCCAGAGATCGACTTCGTCCCATCCTCATCACCGCGATGACGACGGTGCTGGGGTTGGTCCCGATGGCATACGCCACCCAGATGACGGTCGGCCCCCAGTTCAATACTCTCGGCAAGACCATCATCGGTGGACTCTCTGCTTCAACGGTGTTGACGCTGGTGGTTCTGCCGGTGCTTCTTTCCTTCTTTCTCGGTTCCAAGAAGGATGTTGTCGACCGACAAGAAATCGCTACTGATCGCTAGATGTAGTGTTTCTGAACACTTTTTGACCCGAATCGGGCATCACCTGCAGATTTTGCCGTGACTCTTTTTGAACACATCCTTATAAGCCTCTAAATAACAAGGAGTTACGTTCTCCTCGACGGTTCGAATCATGCCGGAAGATCAGTGTAGACTGGCATGAGATCTGCCGATGAATTGATCAGAGAGTAAGGAATGGTTCCTGCTCCCTGCGTTCGATGAAATGCGGAGTCTCCGATGAAGAAGTTGCCGGCCATCTCGTTCCAGCGCTGCTGCCCCCGACAGGAGGGAATGGCGTTGTTCGTGGTACTGGTGCTGGTACTGGTGCTGACGGTATTGATCACCCAGCTCGTCTTTGTCACCAAGATCGAGGAGAGGATCTCTCGTAACCGTCAAGGATATGTGAGTCTCTCCTACGCGCTCCAGGCGGGAGCCCGCCAGGTACTCCAGAATCTCAGTACCGATCTGATGGAGGATCTCGGTTACTTCGATGATGAGGCACTGCTCGATGATGCACTCGCGCTCGTCGGTGGTGGCGGTAGCAATGCAGGTGGGACCGGAGCGCCCGGCACTTCACTCGACGGTGGTCTCACTGCAGGTGGTCCGAATTCGAGTGGAGGAGCTGCCGGTAGTGGCTCTGGAAATCCTGATCGGGTCGATACGCGACACGATAGTTGGGCTTATCCCCTGGCGGAATCCATCAATGAGGTGCAGGTGTCTGGACAGATCATCGATGGAGAATCCTGCATCGACCTCAACCACATCTTTGATCTTGCTGCCCTTTCAGACGAAGAAGAGTCCGAAGAAGGTGCAGAGGAACTGGATGAGCAAGGCCAGGCAGCTGCAGAAGCAGCTGGCGTTGGAGGTCTCTTCGATTCTGAAGAAGATCTCGATGAATACCATGCTCCTGATCAGGAGACGATGGATGAGGCCGAGATTATTCTCCAGCGTCTCATCGAGGCTGTGATTGATTACAACATGGAGTTCGGCTTCGAGTATTACGATGTACCCGATCCCGGTACTGCGGCAGCTTCCATCGTCACCATGGTATACGACAGGGCCATGGACGAGCAGACCCGCAGGATACGTAGTCTCGACTCGATTCGAGAACTGGATGGGGTTAGTTGGGAACTGTTCAACGGTCCGACCGATCCGGAACTTGAAGGAGAAGAAGAGCAGGAAGACGATTTCGGTCAGAGCATCTTCGATGCCATCAGTTCCCAGATCCCCGGGGGGATGGAAATTCTCCAACAAGCAGGGTTCGAACTTCTGGATGAAGGAGTATCACAACTGCCGACCCCGATCGGTTTGCGTCACGTGTTGACGGTAAACTCGTCAGGAAAAATCAACCTGAATACCACCCGTCCAGAGGTTCTCATCGCATTGCTCCGCTCCTTCGAGGATTTTGACGAGGCGAAGGAAATCGCCTGGATGATTTACGACCATGGAAATCAATATCAGATCGAGGATGAGGATGATGCGGCGATCCCATCTACCGATACCGTCGAATACGATGAATTCGGTGTCCCCCTCGAGGAGATGCAGGAGTTCCAGCATTTTACCAGGTTCGAGCAACTGAGAGATGTCAGTGAGGACTGGGGGGATGAGAGCGGAATCGAGGAGTCCATTTTCGAACTCCTGAAGCAGGATCTGGAAGACCATACCGTTTTTTCTAGTAATTATTTCACAGCTACCATCGAAGGAACACGCGAGGATCGTGTACTTTCGGGTAGAATCGTATGCGCACGGAAAGACCACCACATCGTGGTTCTTTCCTGGCGAGAAGTGCGCCGATGAAGCAGGCGCGGAGGAACTGAAGATGTTGAAGTTGAACATCCAATCGATGCGCTGGGGACTGCTAGCCCTGAATTTCGGGGCTCTCGGCTTCCTGGGGTTCTCCTTCTACGATCTTTTTGCGGGTTCTCCAGAGGCTGTTTCTGTACGTCTCGCGAATCCCGAAGACTTCGCATTGCGTGAGGAAGCCGCCCGCCCTGTGGGGAACCAGTACCAGAAGATCATCTCTGATCTGTACAGAATTCCTCCTCCGGATCGAACGGGACCGGTCAAACCGACGACTGGCTTGGAGTTGCCACTTCGTGATGGAGGCCCCATCGGAGAATGGGAGATCACAGGTGTGATCGTTTCTTCTAGCGCGGGTCAGAGGTTTGCCACCATCCGTGAGAAAGGTCAGACATCAGTGGTAGTGCCAGGTCGTCGCACCGTGAATACCAGTCGTGTAAGAGGTGCGACCAGTCGAACCTCTACACGGGGTCGATCGGCGAGGCCGACTTCTTCCCGATCTTCTCGCGCTCAGGTTTCCAGGCAGCGGGTTCGCCTGCTCGAAAAGGGTAAAACGGTTCGGATCGATGCGAATACCTTCATGGTTGTCGAGATCGAAGATTCGCCGAAGCGAGTCACTTACACGCACAATGGTCTTAGTTACACCCTGAGTGCCGAGGACAGGATTGATCCGGTGCTGCACGAAGAGGGTTCTACCCTCGTCTTGCGTGGCTTCAGCCCCGAAGAGATAGAACTTCTCAATGGAGGCAATCCGGCACTCCAGGGATCGAACAATTCGGTGATTCCCGGTGACGTCAGAGGTACCATCAAGAACCAGAATGGCAAAGCGGTTCCCGGTACAGGGGCGAAACGCCAAGCGACGACCTCTGCTCTTCGCCCAGGTACTGCCGCAGGTGCCGTACGTCCTGGTGTCCCCAGCACCCGTGGCGCCGTAAGAGGGAGACAGGGCGGTAACGTGAGCCCTGCTGGTAAAAAGGTATCCCCGGGAGTCAAAAGTACTCCCGGGCTTCGAGGAACCGCCGCTAGTTCTGATACCGATACCCAATCCCGTAAACAGTTGGAAGCTACCCTCGGCATAGATCTGGAAGCAGATCCCCAGGGAGCCCTGCGCCGCCTCGAAGAGTTGAACCGCCAGGGCCAGCAGGGCGGTTCTCAGCCCCAGCAGCCCTAGACCCGTCCCGGAGGTCCTTTCTCGAGAGGAGTCCTGTCGTGACCCTGCACGCAGGTATCGAAATCGATGGAGCAGAAGTTTGTATCGCGGTGATCGAATGCACCTCGAAACAAACTTCCATCGTCGATTATGTACAGGATCGGATCACAGGAGAGTCCGCCGAAGAGCGTATCACCTCTCTCTCCGAGATTCTGCAAACGCACCTGTCGGATGTCCTCAAGCAGGGAGTCGATATTGTCACCTCCATCCCAACGCGCATGACCACTCTGCGGGAGATTTCTGTACCCTTCACCAGAGATGACATCATCTCGAAGACGATTCGCTACGAGAGCGAAGGTCACATCCCTTCGGCTTCCATCGACGATCTCATCATCGAATACATCAAATGTTCTGAATCCGATGGCACGAGCCGGTTGCTGATCAGTGGAGTGAAGAAAAGTACGGTAGGGGTTCATCTGGAGATGCTCAAAGCGGGTTCCGTGGATCCGGTGCGAATCGAGATTGACGCAACGGCTCTTGCCACTGCCTTGCATGTCGCCAGACCTGATCTCAGAGGTGGTCGTACTCTTCTCGTCGGTCTGGAAGCTGGTCACACCACCTTCGTGTTTCTGGAGGAGGGTCGTATCACCAGGATCCGTTCCACCTCCAACCACCTGCTTCCCTCAGCAGTTCCTGCACTGACTACCAGTGGAGATGCGGTCTCCGCCGAGCAAGCACAGGACGAGACCGAAACTGCTGGAGAATTTGCAAGTCTCTTCGAAGCGTCCGAGCAGGATCAGGCAACTGGTGTTGCCGAAGAACTGCCCATCGCCGTGGTTTCAGATGATGAATTCGCGAAACTCAACGAGGAATTGACGGCCGCTCCTTCGATGCCACCAGCGAATCCTGCCGAGGTGATCGAGAGACTGATCACCGAGATCGATCGAACCTTTGCCGGAACCTTGATGCGGTCTCCACTCGATCGCATCGTGGTCTCCGGTGGCGCTGCTGCTGATCTGGGGGTCGCTGACCGCCTCTCTGAAGAATATGAGGTTCCTGCTCAGCAATTGAGGGTATGCGATGGAATCGACTCTCAACTCGCCCTCGACAAGGTGGATCGGTGCAACAATAGCGGCGCAGTCGCGACAGGGCTTGCCCTGCAATCGGCAGGCCAGGGGCTTACCAGCTTCGATCTGCGCAAAGAGGAATACAAATACGAACGGCGCTTTTCGAAACTACTCCCAAGTCTTCTGCTGTTGGGGTTGGTTTTGTGTTTCATCTCGGTGAGTTGGCTCATTTCGAATCACCGTGAGAAACAATTCCGACGCCAGGAGTACGAAACCGTTCGCACAAACATATCCGAGGTGTACATGGCGCGATTCGAGAGCGCTCCACGCTCTCCAAATCCGAATTACCTGAGAAGCGCCCAGGCGCGGCTCAATGAACTCAGGGGCGGATCCTCAGGTAGAAGCAGGGCGAGGGTGTCCCAGTACCTGTCAGGTCTCGACTTGCTCGATGACGTGGCGAAGGGGATTGCCTCCGCAAATCCAAAGGTTTACCCGGAGTGGTTGAACTTCAATTTCAATGGCCTGAAGAAAAAGGACGGAAAATCAACCGTCGAGTTCTTCGTACCCGATGCCAGTGCTGCAGAGCGAGCCGTCTCTGCGCTCGAGCAAAGATCGAAGTTCTTCACGCTGGAAGAAAAAGTCACAACTTCCGGTGAAAAGAAAAAAGTATTGCTGGATTTGAAGCTCAAGAAATCCATCACCGAAGCGTTGGGAAGGAGTTGAAGATGTCCTTCAAGAAGGAAGACAGTGATCTGACTCAGATTCTGCTACTGACTCTCTTCCTGTGCTCTGCGGTTTTCGGAGCTTGGGGCTGGTGGATCAAGACCGAAGCGCAGGAGTATCGCAGGGCTACCGAAACCGAGGCCCTAAACTTCAACTCGTTGAAGGATTTGCTCGCCAGTGCTGAAAGTAAAGAGGCGGTTCTGGACCATCGTCGACGCGAAGAAAGCAAGAGGAACGCCAGCAAGACCAGCAGCATCATCGCCTCGATCATCAGTGACATGAGTAAGTCGGCTGCCAAGCCTGAAATCATCAGTTCGCGTACTGACAAGTCGCCACCGGTGGGGGGATTGACCAAGCACACCTACCTTGCAACCTTCGGTGTCAAGCCTCTCAGAGATCAGATTGTATTTCTGGAGAGAATTCGTTCTCGAGCGCCGCACCTTGGTTTCGAGAAGCTGGAACTCAGCAATACCAATAAGAACAAAAAAGGCGGATCGAGTTCAGACACATGGGGTCTAACGGTGAAACTGGTCAGTTACTCCGGCGAAGCACCAGCCGACAATTCCGAGTGAGTTTATCCAGGACAGGGTAGTTTGATCGGGAATCAATTCCCCAGACGAAATAGGATCGCCCGGCTGGTCTGATAGTCGGGAGAAGAGCCGAGAATCATGGCGCCTCCCCAAAGAGACACCGCCCGAGATGCGATGATGGCTCCGGAGTCATCCCCTGGAATTGACATCGTCTGGCAGACCCTCTCCAGGATGCCAGAGACTGGATCGAAGATGGCGGCCTCGGCAGTGGGCCGCCGTTCCTTCTCCAGACCTCCGGCGATGAGGATTCTGCCCCCGGGTATCAAGGCGATACACGGTTGGAACATCTCCACCGGGAGTCGTCCAGCCGGCTCCCACAGCAGTCGGATGCGACCTCTTCCGAGGTCTTCTGCCCGGACGCTGTACCCGGTTCTGCATTCAGTGATCTGATTCGGCGAAAAGGCATCCGTTGTCGCCTCTCTCCTGGTTCCTCCTACCAGCAGGGCTCTGTTCCCCTGGCCAGTGGGGTCGTCGAGAGGGAACAGGTGTAACCCTCGCCTTGGACCCGGTAAATCAGCTCCGGAAGCAAACAGGAGTTGGCGCGCATCCCCTGAACGAGTCCGGATCCTGAATGCTTCCGGAGCAGCGAGTATGCGACAGTTCTCCGCGGTCAGTGGCACGTGTGGAGTTCCCAGCGAGCCGCCGTATCCACCATAGATCAACAGCAGTGGTTGCTCCGAGTCCTGGAACAGAACCGATGCGTGCTGGTGTCTCGGGAATCTCAACTGTCCCAGCGGGCTCGTGGTGGCCACTGCCTCGAATCCTTCGTCGGTTTTTGTTACATGCACCTCCAGGTGTTCGATAACACCGTTGAGTCGGTCGTCGAGTCGTCCTCCTACCAGGATCAGGGAATTCCCATCACCTATCTGGTGAGAGGTATGTTCGAAGCGAGGAGTGGGTTCGGACTCTGTTTCTACCGGAATGAATTCTTTCGTGATCGCAGAAAGAAGAAATACTTCTGAATCATTTCGAGCGTGAGATCCATCCCGACCACCCATCAACAGGACGAAATCGTCCTCGGTATCGAGGATGCCATCTTCGCCTGGCAGAAGTGTCGCGGTGTGGCCTCTGCGTGGAGCATGCATCGGGATAGGGCCGAGGTGATCTCCCTGGGGATCAAGAATCCAGGCGTCCGACACCACGCGGTATCTTCCACCGGGGCGTGAGAGGCGACCTCCGGCCACCAGAACCTGACCACTGGGAAGGTGTGTGAGAGTGTGTCCCTCCAGAGCAGGGATGCCGGCAGGCAACGGAAGAGCCTGCCATGGATCACAATCGCCTTCGATATCGATGACGTTGGGAGAGGCCACTCCGGCACCCTGCATCGTGACGAGGGTATCCGTGGGCAAGATAGTAGTGGCACCGATGGCGATTCCGCTGGGAGAACCCTCGAATCGTGATCGGCCGGGGTCGTGCACCCCATCAACAGTGAGTTGAGGTGTGCTCCCGAGCAGTATTCTGGTCTCCCGAGACGGTGGACCATCGAGGAAATGAGCGGGAGAACTTGCAGAACCGAGCCGGTCACCTTCGACGGTGAGGCGCACAAGGCTTTTCGAGATCTCGAGTTTTCTCGCTCTTAACCGATCGGATAGTTGCACCGGCTGATCCCACCTCAACAGCAGCAGATCCTCCTGGTTGACGGTCGAACTCTGATCGGAATCGATCCAGCGAGCATCGATGAGAAGAGCAGGATCAGGAGGGGGAGGTTCCAGATCCACCGGTCCGATGAGACCCGAAAGAAGTGTTCCATCGTCATTGGTCAGCCCTAGCGATCCCAGATCCAGAGAAATCGAGGTGGAAGGGCCGGAACTGGAAGTCCCATTGACGACCAGATCATCGAAGCCAGATTCGATGTCGACGAGCAGTACGTTTCGTGTTGATCCTGCCTTGATGACGTAGTCCCTGTTGGAGACTCCACCGGCAGGAGTGAATACGAGCCCCGTTCGCGGGTTACCGTTCAGTGTTACAGGAGAGTCGAGGACCAGGATGATTCGATCACCATTTCCGACTCCGTCATCGAAGGGTCCTTCGATGCGTGCAGAGATCAGATCGGGACGAGATGTCGGCTGACAGCCGACAATGAGACACAAGATGCCCACCCAGACGAGGGAACGGGTTGTTCGAACTGGTCTTGTCATCACATTCGATGAAGCCATCGGTGGTTGTCCTGGTTCCTGTCAATCCGTTTCGAGAGGCGGCTGCACTGCCGAACTGTGCTGTCTTTGCGGGAATCGTGGCATCGGTCCCGGTCAGTCTCAAGCAGGCGGTAGCAGTGGTCAGCCGCTGATTCCCAGTTTCCCAAGTGCTCGCTGAGCCTCATCCCGCACTCGTTGAGGCTGGGAAGCATCGTTGAGGGCTGCCTGGAGTGCTTCGATAGCAGCTGTACCCTCGATCCTGAGCAGTGTCCTGACCGCGGAGATGCGGGTGGATAGCACCTGGTCTTGCTGAAGAATCCGGTTCACCAGGGGGATGGAACGGACATCCCTGATCCCTCCGATGGCACCGAGGATTGACTGTCTTACGTACGGATTTCCCTCGGCCTGGAGTGCATTCTCGATCGATGAGACCTCGGAAAGGCTCCCCGATACTTTCATCCCGTAGGCGGCTCGCTGACGGACCCGGAAATGGGAATCGTCAGTGAGGAGTTGGGAATAGATGTCTATTGCCTCGGCAGATCGTGAACCCTCGGTCAATGCGCCGACGAAACGGTAGCGATGGATGATGGTGTCATCGGAGAGGGCGTATTCTCTCAGGATCTCGAAGGATCGCTCAGTGTCCACAAAAGCGAGAGCGTCGATGGTGTACTTCACTTCGCTCTCTTTTTGCTCCTGAGCGCACCAATGGTAGTGTTCCACCAGCCCTGCAAGCGCTTCGTCGGTTCCGATTCTGCCGAGTGCTCTGAGCAAAAAACGGCGATTGACGAAGTCCGGTTCCTCCTCCAGTAGTCCGATCAAAAGAGCAACATGCTGGGGGCCCAGGCTCGCCAAAAGGGCTTCCAGGTCGTCTCGAGCTCTGCCCACTCGATGCGCTGTGGACGCATCCATGGCTTTATCCCACTGAGTTTTCAGGAAGTACTCGTCGATCTTCTTGCGGATGCTGAGCAGTTCTGAAGAGAGTGTATCGAGAGCAGATCGTTTGTCGGGATTGCTTCCAACGCGTGAACTGGCGCCAGCAGGAGAATTGCTTGTGGTGACCACCTCAAGCTGCGGGGCTTCGGTAACTTCAGAGGGTTGAAGAGGAATCCAGAGCGATGCGATGATCCAGCCGAGCAGCACAAGTCCCGTGAGTATCAAGACCGTGCCGAGCGCCTTGCCCGATTCCGTGGAGCGGTAGACTGATCTCTCGGAGGATTCGGTTGGTGAGGTCGGTGTCATCATTGATTCCAACCAGTTGCCTCGACCTTGCGGACGAGGTGTTCGGATCTGAAGCGGAAAACAGATCCTCTAAGGTCCAGGACCCGGATCATTGGTGCCAGGAAGGAGGATAACCTCGCAGTTGATGGTTGCTGGTTCGTCGCCGTAGTTCGGGAAGTAACTGGTGCCTCCACCGATGGAGACGACCCGGTCGTCTGCGGTATTCAGGACTCCGTCTTCCCCTGGGACGATATTCAACGTGTGGAGCATCTTTCCCTGAGAAAGTGCAATGAGGAAAGTACCTTCCGCGAATCCATCAAGGGTGTCATCGGCCGTATCCCCATCGATGTTGATCAAGGTGCCTGCGATTCCGGTCGGGTGAGTGATCGGATTGATGAGGCCGGTCTGATCCCATGGGGGATCGTTACCAGCAAAGTAGAACGGATCGTAGATGGTCACCCCTACGATATCGTTGGCGCACGTTCCCTGGGTGAGTTCGATACAGCCACCAGGGGTGGGAAGCATGAAGGATCCCCCCGCGGTCAGACCTACTCCAGTGGTGACGGTCTCTTCGTTGTAGGTTCGGCGAGTTCGGACCATCACCATATCTGCCTCACTGCGGCTGAAAAAGGCACAGTTCATCGGGTCAAAGACGACCAATTCGATACCGTTTTGAAAGGCATTCCCGCCGAACAGCGTGAAAGTCAAGCCGTTGGAAGGACCTACTCCGGTGAATGTCGCCACCAGCAGGTCGTTTTGCCCGTTGCCGGTCGGGCAGCCGGGATCATCGTTGTCTCCGTTGACGATGAGCAGGATGTTGGTCATGCCGGGGATCGATGGAATGTCGCCTAATTGTGGATCGATGACTCCGTCTTCATCCAGATCGAACGCCAGGGTCGAATCACTGACCTGCCCCAGGTTTATCATGATCGGATGGTTGACACGATCACCGGCGACGATTCCCGCTGCGATGCGATTGTCGGAGGTGGTGGAATCGAAGTACTCGAAGTTCTGGGAGTTGCTCGTGTCTTGTTGCCAGGGAAGTTTGAACTGAGGGGCGAAGATGGTCGAGAGGGTCTGAAATCCTCCCGCATGAAGCAGGATGTCATCGGTGGTTCCGAGCAAGCCGTCGGGGCCTGACATCGCCCCGGTGTTGTGACCTGCACGTCCCCGCGCACTGAGGAACTCCGCGTCGTCACCTGTGACGATGGAAAGAGCCGGCTCGAAACTGAGACCGGCAGGATCGAAGATTTCCATGCTCTTGAGCGA
>DCAA01000030.1:41751-66326 GCA_002311345.1 Planctomycetes bacterium UBA1146
GCTGATGTCGAAGATCTCTGAAGTTTCGATCGACTGGGAGAAAAGAACGTCGAAGGTTCCGCCGCAGATGAAGACGTTTCCATCGGGCAGCAAAGTAGCCGTGTGGAAAATCCGCCCCCCTTGTGTCAGCTCAATCAAATTGCCCTCGACATCGGTATCGATGAAATCTCCCGATTCGGTGTCGGGGATCGGCTCATTGATACCGACTCTCGCGCCCTGATCGAAAATCTCTGCGGTGAAGAGCGAGGTGAGATGTCTTTCGTCACTACCCCCGACGATGAGGATGGTTCCACCTTCGAGGGTCGTTGCGGTGTGACCGTAACGCGGAGTGATCATCGAAGGGCCCTGATAGACGGCATTGTCTTCGAGGAACGCGGCAGCGTTGTTGATGTTGGGAATGGAAGCGGCGTCGCCGTGACAGCCGATGAATCCAAGCAGGACCGGTGTGCATACGAAAGCGACGACAAACCAGCGGCCCAAGGTGGCGGAACTGCGAAGGGGGCTCATTTGTTTCTGCTCTTTCCATGATGCGAAGGATCAGCCCCGGGTGGGCGGGCAGAGCCATCGAACGGACCAAGTCGGCCGAACCCGAGTATGTTGGATCCCATCCGGACCCCCCATGTCCATCCAGAAGATGAAGGCAGGAGTCTACGAAACCCCGGGAATCCCGGTATCCCTCGGACCTCATTTACTGCACGAGAGGTCGATTGTAGATCGGGACCTACAGCCTGTCCACTGACGCCGTGAAGCCCTGAAATCGCTCCGCACCTCGCTCTTCAATGCCATTTCTCAGGGTCATCGACAGCATCATCGAGGCCAATCGGAAATGGAATAGAACCGTTCTCAAGGGCAATGATACGTCAGAATCGGGCGAAAGTGACACAATCGGTGGGGGAGATGTCAAACGATGGGGGATGCCACGGGGAGAACTGCCTCACGAAGCGACTCTGACAACAAAAACGGGGCCTCCGGGGCTCGAACCAAGGGGATCACGCGATCCGGGTTCTCGCCTCCTTCCGGAGGCCCCTCCAAATTTCCAGTTCAGAAACTGCCGATACTCTCCTCCAGCACTAAAGCCGGGTCCTCGACGAGGATCTGATCGGAGACCAACAACGGAACGATGGTTGAGAACCGTTCGACCAGTGGTTGCTGGTTCGCATCGAGAATCCGACCCTGTTCATTCCCGTAATGGAGATAGAGAACGATCTGGACCGCGCGAGGAAGCGGTCGTGGTAATGGCTCCTCGGGCACCAGCTCACCTGTTGACGGATCGATTTCTCCGGGCTGCGGGAGCGTCTCCTGATCGCCTTCTTCCTCTTCCAGTTCAGCCTGTTCTTCTCTCGCATCCAGGTATGGAAAATCAGATAGGTTTTGTTCTGGAAGCAGGGAACTGGCGTCCCATTCCTGGGCCCATTCTCCTTCTTCATCGAGGTAGTGAATGTCGAGTGCCTTCACTCGATCGTAGAGTGGAGTTCTGGAACCCCTATCTAGAGGATCTGTCTCCAGATCCCATTCCACACGTCGAAACAGGATCAAATCTCCACTCTCTTCTCCAGGTCGCAGGGCGTATCCCACAGACGTGACTTCATTGGTCCAGCTAGGAATCTCGTCTTCAGGTAAGGGAACCGGAGATGTGGTGAGGAAATCGATGACGTCCTCAGCGCTGTCTTCATCACCTCGATCTTCACCCCGGAAGATTTCTTCTCCGAGACCGCGCCACACTGCGCCCTGCAGGTCTCTACGCATCTGGTTGAGGATCGCTTCACCGACCTTGCCGGTCATGGTGGTCCGTTGGATCCGGCGATCAGCCTCCAGGGTCGTGGTGAGAATCGTGTAACTCGCCGTCATGATGAAGCCGAAGATCGACATGACGACCACGATCTCGATGAGAGTGAATCCGCGCTGGTTCATCAGAATCCGAACCCTTCGCCAAAACCTGCGTTCGATTCGGCATAGGTGGCAAGAGGATCGTCCTGGGGGACGAGGACCCTGGTGGCGATGGTGAATTCCTCGAACTGTTCGGAATCGAGACCTGGGATCTCGAGGACCAGGGTGATCTCCAGCAGCCGTGGTCCGGTCTGTTCGCAGGAGAGGTCCATGATGGTGGAGCGCCATGGCCACAGGACCGATTTTCCAGGCACTTCCAGATCGCCTTCCAGGGCCTCCTCCACACCGAATGCCACCTCATCGAGTTTTTCGCGGGCCAGTCGTCTGACCGTCCGCTCCTGGTTGTAGGTGAAGGCTCGGTCGACCGCATCGGTTCTCAGATAGAGAAGACTGAGAAAGGCACCGCTGATGATGGCGACGGCCATCACCAGTTCGATCAGGGTGAAGCCGTTTTCAGTGGCAGTGTTTTGAAGGTTCCGGATTACCATCGAGGAATCTCCGCATCCGTTCCAGGCAAGTAATCGATGGTACCTAGGATTGCCCGGAAGGAGACCGCTATCGATTCTTCGTTCTCATTTTTCAGGACCGCAATGTGAGTGCCGCTGGAGCCGTATTCGTCGAGGATGATGTCGATGATGCCAAAATCATCCTTGTCTCCATTTGCATGCATGATTCGGTCGATCTCGATACCGATAGGCATACTCTCGGCCCCGAGGTCCTCGCGGCTGTCAATATCCAGATCTGGGTCTTCGTCATCGGCCGGAGGAAGAATTATGGTGATGGTGTTTTCGTCCAGGTTGTAGCGCACTACATATTCTTTCCCCAGTCCGCCTCCAAGACTCCGCGCCCAGCCAACGGTCTGACCAACAGTTCTCGCTGCGGATCGAAGTCTGTACTTGGGGGAGAAGTTGTCCAGGTTGGGAAGCGTATAAGATGCCAGCACCGCGAGGATCGTGATGACCACGATCAACTCGATCAACGTGAAACCAGAATCGGTGCTGAGGCGTTTCATTGGACTAGTAACGCTCTCCGTCTGAGTAGATGTCCGCATCGAATCCCTCGCCGCCTTCGGTCATGTCGGCACCGAAGGAGATCAGCAGTGGGCCTCGATCCCCGATCTCGTAGTAGTAGTAGTCCTTGCTCCATGGGTCTTCTGGCGCGTTGTCGAGGTACTCCAGCTGAAAACCGCTATCGGTGGCGGGGGGATCTACCAGTTCTTCCAGTGAATCGGGCCAGCGACCGTGGTCTTCCCTGAACATCCTGGAAGCGGTCTTGATGCTGGAGAAGTCGGCCTGGACCTTGGCCACCTTTGCCTGGTCCGTACGGCCAAATACATTCACCACGACAGTCGTGGCGAGGATTCCGATGATCGTGATCACCACGATCAGTTCGATGAGGGTGAAGCCTTTATCCGGCTTTTGATTGTGGCGGCTCATGGTCGCCTCCTTATCACTCGATTTTTCTTGGACCCCTGATTCAGACAGAGGGTCACACTACAGATTATTGAACTTCAACAGTGGTAACAGAACCGCCATGATGATGAATCCAACGACTACGGCCAAAAAGACTATGATGATCGGTTCTACCATGGCGGTGAGTTTCTGAACTGAGAGGTCTATCTCTTCCTCGTAGGTTTCCGAAATTCGATCAAGAACCTCCTCTAGTTCTCCACTCTGTTCGCCAACGGCGATCATGTATCCTACCATCGGAGGGAACATCTTCGATTTCTTGAGTGGAGTGGAGATGTCTGCTCCTTCAACGATGCGATCAGCAATCTGTTTGATGGTCAGCGACATCAGGGAGTTATTGACAACCTTACCGACGATATTTAGCGAGTCGAGAGCAGGAAGGCCACTCTTGAGGAGTGTCGAGAAAGTAATCGTGAATCGAGAGATGGCCGAACGCTGGATCAGTCCTCCGAGCACGGGTACTTTCAGCAACAAGGTATCGTAGACCAGTCGCCCTTTTTCCGTGGCGATCAAGATGCGTAACAAGATGATCAGGCCCAGGAAGCCGACCATCCCCGGCAACCAGTAGGCCTTGAAGGCATCGCTGATCGTGATCAGGGTCGTGGTGGCCCACGGCAACACGTTGCCCTTCTTGACCAGCATCTCGGTGATTTTCGGCACGACGAAGGTCATCAGGAACCCGACCACTCCGACTCCCACGATGATCATGATTGCCGGGTAGGTGAGCGCTGCGGACAGTTTTCCGCGCAGGCTCGCTTGCTTTTGTAGGTAATTGGCGAGACTCAAAAGAATGTCATCGAGATTTCCGCTCGCTTCTCCGGCGCGCACCATGTTGACGTAGAGATCGCTGAAGACGGCCGGGTGTTGAGAGAGCGCGTCGGCAAGACCTGCCCCCGAGACGATCTTTTCACGGAGGTCCCGGAAGACCACTTCCATCCTTCGGTCCCCGATTTGTTCGACGAGGACGTTCAGTGCCTCGGATAGATGGACTCCGGATGCGAGAAGGGTGGAAAACTGTCGGGTGAGGATGGCGAGTTCGCGGATGTTCGCCTTGCGCTGGAGTTGAAATCGCCCCGCTTTTCCGCCACCCTTGGCCACTGCATCGATGCGATGCATGTTCGTGACACGTAGTTTTTGATTGCGCAATTTGTCCCGGGCATCTCGTGCCGTATCGGCATCGATCCTGCTCTTTTTTTTGCGACCACGGATATCGATCGCCTGGTATTCATAGATCGGCATCGTGGCCTCCGGGTATTTCTTCTAGAAAACATCCATCTGAGTGACGCGGAACACTTCTTCCATGGTGGTGATTCCCTGCGCTACCTTGCGAGCTCCATCCATGCGAAGCGTCTTGAGGTGTCCCGATTCGACGGCGACCTGCTTGATCACCGAGGCACTGGTCCTGGCGATGATCTGGTCTCGAATCGTTTCGTTGATGGTGAGGATCTCGTAAATCGCTGTACGGTCGTAGTATCCACGCCCGAGACACTCGTCGCAGCCACGGCCCCTGTAGAGCATGCCGTCGAGGAGCTGGTCCTGATCGAGTCCGAGGCTTTTCAGTTCACCGTCTTCCGGATCGTACGATTCTTTGCAGCGCAGGCAGATCACCCGTACGAGACGCTGTGCCACCACTCCGATCAGCGACGAGGAGACGAGGTAGGGTTCGACACCCAGATCGATCATCCGGGTCACCGCACCGGCGGAATCGTTGGTATGGAGGGTGGAGAAGACCAGGTGGCCGGTGTTGGAAGCCTGTACCGCGATCCCCGCGGTCTCCTGGTCCCGGATTTCACCCACCATCATCACGTCCGGATCCTGACGCATCAGTGATCGCAATCCCGAGGCGAAGGTGAGGCCCTTCTTGTTCGAGACCTGGATCTGGCTGATGGAATCGAGGTTGTACTCGATGGGGTCTTCGATGGTGATGATATTGGTTTCGGCCGAATCCATCTCCGCGAGTGCCGCGTAGAGAGATGTCGTTTTTCCAGAACCGGTCGGTCCTGTGACGAGGAGGATACCGTGTGACGATGTGATCAGGCGGCGGATCAACTTGTGGTTGTGCTCATCGAGTCCGATTTGAGTGAGTTCGTAGAGTCGAGCACTCTTGTCGAGCAGACGCATCACGATTCGTTCTCCGTGACTGGTCGGTACAGAGGAGATCCTCACGTCTACATCCCCATCGCCGATCTTCAGGGAGGTTCTTCCATCCTGTGGAAGTCTCCGCTCGGCGATGTCCATCTTGCCCATCACCTTGACGCGGGAGACGAGCGCTTCCTGGATCTTCTTCGGAATGACCTTGGAATCGTAGAGGATTCCGTCTATCCGGTATCTGACCTGTAGTCTGTCGGGGAACGGTTGCAGATGAATATCCGAGGCACGAATCTTCAGTGCTTCGAACATGATCGTGTTCATCAATTTGATGATCGGAGCCTTGTTGGCGATATCGAGCACGTCTTCTGTCTCGTCGATTTCCGCAGCGATGCCGATCAGATCATCCTCGTCGAGTCCTTCGAGCAGTTCGTCGACATCGGCACTGGATTTCTGGTAGGCGCGGTTGATGAGGGCAGTGATCTCAGCACGAGGGGCGATCACCGGTTCGACAACGCGCGCGACCATCGCTGCGAGATCATCCATCGGTTGCACGTCGAGGGGATCGCAGGTGGCTACCTGTAGCACTCCAGCAACTTCGCCAACGGCGATCAGGTTGTAGGTTCGCGCGAACTGGGCAGGGACCAGTTGGGTGAAGTCGGAGGGGACATCCGAATCCGCCAGATCCTCCACGTACGGTATGTGGAGACGTTTGGAGAGCACCTCGAGCAGTGCCGATTCGGTGACGAAGCCTTTCTCGCGCAGGACCTTGTCGAGTGCCTTGCCAGTGGCTCTCTCTTCCTCCTGGCATTCATTCAACTGCTCCTCGTTGAGGAGGCCCTGGTCGATCAGATCGTTGAAGAGAGGAATCCTCATCTGGGCTACTCCGAATCAATCTCGCTCAGTGGCTTGACCAGCGGCTCCACTGCTCGATCGCGCGCATTCTTCGGATCGGAGAACTGCTGCAATCGGATCTCGTCATCGAAGGAGCGAACGCCCTTGATGGCACCTTGCGTGAAATCTCCCAGGTTGTTGAAGCGGTCATCGTCGAGGATGTGCGCGCTGAGAAACACGTACAGGTTGTCCCTGCGAGAAGATGATCCATGACTCTGGAACAGCTTTCCGATCAGGGGAAGATCTCCCAGAAGTGGGATTTTCTCTTCAATCTTGCTGGCCTGGCTCTGGGCCAGCCCGCCGATGATGAACATGCCGCCATCGGGGATCGTCACCTTGGAAGAGATGGTGTTGGTGGCACGGTCGGGAAGTGCGCCGGTGGCGTTCTGTATTCCGGAGAAAGAAGACACTTCGAGTTCCAGTTCGAGCAGGACCACTTCGCTGGAGATGGTAGGAATCAGCGATAGGGTGATTCCTGCCGTTTCCGACTGCTGACTTGTGGTCACGTTGACGTTGGTGGTGTTCGAAGTGGTGTAGAAAATCTCATTTTGAACCGAGATCGAGTTTTCCTGGTTGTCATCGGCGAGGATGAAGGGGGTAGCGAGGATGTTGGTGTCCTCGTCTGACTTCAGTGCGTTCATGATCAAGGGGAACTGACCATGTCGCTGGATTGCGGCATTGAATCCCGTTCCTATTCCGGGAGTTCGCAACAGGCCAGTGATCACTCCGTTGGGATCGAGGCTCGGAAGTACCTCGCTGGCGCCGAAGGCACTGAGCATGATTCCCGTCAGCGCCTGGTCATCCAGGTTTCCTGCCAGGAACTCGAGGGTGTAGTTCAAACTGGAACTGTCGCTGACCTGCACCAGTGCCACCTCGAGGAATACCTGGCGACGTCGCTTGTCGATCTGTTTCAGGATGTTTTCGATTTCCTCGTATTCTTCGGGTTCGGCCTGGATGATGAGGGAGTTGGTCTGTTCATGGGGAACGATGCGAGTCGGGGTGAATTGCTGCTGCTGCTGCACTCCGCCGGCGGCTCCGGTGGCTCCTCGGGTCGTCCGGGAGGATGTGCTCCGGCTACCGGTTCGGCGCAGCGAGCCATCGGATCCCTCAACCAACTGGCGGATGTTGTCGGCCAGTTCTTCCGCCTTGAGGTAGTTGACCTTGTAGATCCAGGTGGTGTTGCGCACGTTGCGGACCTTGGTATCGAGCTCGTCGATCAGTTGGTGTACCAGATCAAGTTCAGCCGGATCGGTCGACTGGATGATGATCTTCTGGGTTCTGTTGTCAGCGATGAGGCGTGTCGAATCACCGGCAAGTGCGGTGCTACGACCGATTCCCGACCTACTCGTTCCGGCTCCTGCTCTTCCCGCCTGGGCACCGGAGGTCGATGTCCGACGACCTGTGGTGCCGAAAGCACTCGTATCGCTGAGGGCTTCCTGGATGATGCTGACGATGTCCTGGGCATCGGCGTAGAAAAGTTCACGGATTTGCAGCAACCGTTCGGGACCGATCAATTCGACATCGATGTATTTGACGAGACGCTGGATGTGTTCAAGAATCCGGATCTTCGCCTTGATGATCAGTGTTTCGTTGTTGGTCACGGTGACGATTTTCAGGCTTCCCGATGTATTTCCCGCTCCCGTGACGCCGAGCAGTTCCGTGAGAGCCTGGCGGACGACGCTGGTCTCGACGTGCTTCATCTGCAGTACGAGGGTTGCCAGTTCTTCACCCTCTTTGTCTGCTGTTGAGTCTCCGGCTTCGATGATCGGGCTGACCGGATCGGACGGAACCTGCGCTCTTGCGCTGGTTGCCCGGACGTTGATGACGACGGTTCCGTCCTCGAGTGTGCTCTCCCATAGTTCATAACCGTTGGTTTCCAGGATCGCCTGAACGATGGGAAAGGTGAGAGGATCAATATCGCCGATCACGTCGACGAAGGTCTCTTCGGCAAAGGCGGGATCATTGCTCGTCGATGGATAGTTGACGAATTTGCCCGTGGTGCGCTGGATGAAGCGCAGCAGGCTCAGTACCGGGAACTTGCCCTCCTCCATGCGGTAGATCTGCGCATCGGAGGAGTCGTCCGAGGAATCGCCAGTATCTCCATTGCGAGCATCGGCGTCCTCATCTTCATTGCCATCCTCGGTGGCATCGCCAGCAGTTTCACCACCGACAGGAGGATCCTGAGCCCTCAGCAAATAGTCGCTTGGCAACAGAACCAGGGTCAATATGAAAACCAGACAGACCACGAGGGCACTTCTGGTGACGTTTTTCAGGGTCTCCAGTTCGGAGACCTTACAGTTGCTGGCCATCACGGCACACCCTTCCATCGTCGGGTTCATGACTGTTCCTCTTCCTTAGATCGACCGGATCGAGGTCTCCCTTGTGGGGACTTCGGGATTCTTTCCAAGGAATCCAGCAAGGGACCGATCCGGCCAGAGGTCGCGGCATTGACCTCAATTTCGACCTCAATTTCTCTCCGTAGAGAGAGGCAGGTCAGACTATCATTGCGCAAATGGAATGCCCGTCCATGGCAACCGGGCAACTTCTACAAGTTTGTTTCTCATAAAGAGTTGCCGAGATTCCGGTAATGCTTCAGGAGGTCAGCTTGATCTGATCTGGGGTCGGAGGTGTTCAAGAATCGAACACTTTGAGGAAGTTGCCGCTCAGGAGCCGGGAGCCGAGTCGAGTTTTTCCAGCAGCCGTTCGACCGCAGGCCAGATGTGCTTGGGAACCCGGATCATCAGCGAGTTGGAGGGGCGGTGCTCGACGACATGAATCGGTATGCCACCGCGCTTTTTCCAGGCCCGGTCGAGTTCCAGGGCCAGGTCCGATGCGGTGCCATACCGGACCTTCCAGTTGCGCAGTACCGGCCTCTGGGTCCCCGGTACCGGCGGGCAGTCTGCCGCTGAGAGGAGTTTCAGGTAGTGCTGGAGACGGATCGGAGAGGTGCAGGAGATGACCACGGATCCGGTTCTGGGATCGGGCACGAAACGGCTCGGTCGATCGAGCGGACCGAGCCGATGCTCCCGTTTGTTCGCCTCGATACGCAACAGTTCACAGATCGGTTCCGGGTTGACGTGTTCGAGTCGAACGACCCTTACCACAAACCGGGCCAGAGGTGGGTTAGACGTTGGATCGGTGGTCGCCCAGTGAGGACCGATGACAAGTCTGGGGTGGATTGGTTTCAACTCGATTCCTTCAGATCGCAACAGCCCAATGATGAGAACCTCTCCTCCGCCAGAGATGGACAGCGGTTCGAGCAAGCGCACCTTTCGGTGACCGAGAGTCGAACTCTCAGCGATCATCTCTTGCTCGGTGAGCAGGCTCCAACCACTCAGTAGAGCGCCGACCGGGATGGTTCCCGACGGGAGAACGGAATCGGCGGACTGAGGTAGTGGTAGCAACAGACCGAGCCAGGCAGTCAGCACGATGGAGTTCATCGATCCTCCTCCGGTGGGTCCAGATTCAGATTTCGGATTCGTGAGTACAGAGTCGAGCGCTCGATGCCGAGCAACTCTGCTGCTCTTTTCTTGTTCCACTTCACGTGGTCGAGAACTCTTTCGATGTGCTCTGCTTCCAGAGTCCGCAGCGAGATCGGTTTCCAGTCCGCTTTCTTCCGCAGGTTTGCAGACGAGGAAGAAGTCTGCTCCAGTCGTAGTTCAGCGGGGCCGAGAGTGTCTCCATCCGACAGGATCACGGCGCTTTCTATAACATTTTTCAATTGCCGGACATTTCCGGGCCAGGGGTGTTCCTGCAGTGCTTTACGACCCTCCTTGGTGATCGATTTACGTGGTTTTTTCAATTCTGTCGTTTGGTCGAGGAAATGATCTGTCAGCAGATCGATGTCATCGACTCGTTCGCGAAGCGGTGGAACCACTACCTCGAGAACGGCGAGACGATAGTAGAGATCTTCACGAAATCGACCGTTGGCCACATCTTTCTGCAGGTCTCGATGGGTCGCTGCGACGATTCTCACATCGACCTCGATCGATTCGTTGCTACCAACCCTCTCGACCATTTTTTCCTCGAGTAGCCTCAGCATCTTCGATTGAGCCGCCTGGGGAAGTTCGCCGATTTCATCAAGAAAGACGGTCCCGCCTTCTGCGGCCTCGAACTTACCTTGCTTCAACTGGTCGGCACCGGTGAAGGCTCCCTTCACGTGTCCAAACAATTCACTCTCGACCAGTGAAACGGGAATCGCTGCGCAGTTCAGCGCGATGAAAGGCGCTGCTGCTCGAGACCCCTGGTAATGGATTGCCCGGGCGACCAGTTCCTTGCCGGTCCCGGTTTCTCCACGGATCAGTACGGTACTTCCTGTCGGCGCAGCCTTGCGGATGAAGACCCTCATCTCCTCGATCGAACTGGATTCGCCGATGATTGGCATCGAGTCGATCACGGTACGGACCAGTTCCTGACGATCGTGATTCAGATCCTGCAGTTCTTCTCCCACCGACAGGCCCGCACCGATGATTCCGGCAGCTACGCCTGCGCCCCATAATTCCTCGTCGCCGAAGGGGCGATCAATTTCGTCGATTCGATCGAGATACAGGATCCCGCGGATGCCTTCCTGGACCGGAATCGGGGCGGCGATCACCGTGCGGATCTCGTCGCCTACGACACTGCGGCGGTCAGAGAAGCGAGTGTCTTGCGAGGTATCCCTGGACAGGACGGCGCGGCGTGTTTGCATCACCTCGGCATGGATGGTGTGGCTAAGGACGAAGCCGTGCATCGGTTGACCGTTGCGCGACCAGGCACAGCGACAGAGCCAGCCATCATCATCGAGGATGAGAATGGCACCACGGTCCGCTTCGGTGCCCTCGACCAGATGTCGTAATCCCTGTTCCATCTGCTCTGTCCCTGCCCGCGACGCGAAACCGAGCAGTGGTGCTGCGCGGTGGAGGGCCGCCAGGATTTCGCCGGCACGAGCTCCGTCGAGGGCCTCGGGGGAGATCTCGATCCTCTTGAGTACCTGAGTCTGACGGTCATCTTTGCTACTGATTTCGATGGCTGCCTCGAGACGAATCTCGCTGTCTCCGATTCCGAGACGGTCTCCGGGAGCGAACTCTGCTTCCTTTATCGGATCACCGTTGATGAAGGTTCCGTTGGAGGACTCGAGATCGAGGATTCGCCAGCGCGCACCATCGAGACTCAGTCTCACATGAAATCGACTCGCAGCACGATCGTCGATAAATACGTCTGCCACAGGATCACGGCCGATGACAATTCCTTCAGCGGAGGCGGTCTCGGTCGAGATCTCCTGGCTCGTGTAACGGCCGTCGCGATTGAGAATGTGGAGGCGAGTAGTCAGGGGCCCCCCTCCAGGATCCAGCTGCGCTGGATCCTGTCCCGATCGAGCAGTCCGACGATCTCCACCACGCTCAATCTGGTATTCCAACTGGCCAGATCTCCCTCGCACCGGATCGAAGGAGCTCCTCTCGGGACCGCCTCGACAGGCAGCGAAAAGAGAATCCGGATGAGCCGGGTCTTTTTCGCGTCCTCTCGCTCGACCTGAAAAAGGAAACGAGCCCGCGTGAGATCTTCCGAAGAGAGGCGAACCAGAGAGATCTGGTGATCGACTCCGGCACGAATGGCACCGGAGATCGTTTCTTCCTCACG
The DNA here is from genome assembly GCA_002311345.1 of Planctomycetes bacterium UBA1146. Lineage (GTDB taxonomy): Bacteria > Planctomycetota > UBA8108 > UBA1146 > UBA1146 > UBA1146. The sequence continues at coordinate 53,706 of DCAA01000030.1, forward strand.
TTCGATGGCGATCACTTCACCATGTTGGAGAGCCTCGATTCTGGGAGAGATTTGCCTGCCGATCGCGATGCCGATGCGCAGACGATCTCCTGGACGCTCTGGTTCGTTGGCCAGACGCAGTTCCAGATCCGGTGAGCCGAGACATCGGAGGCCAGTGATTCGCCATTCCCGGAGTTCCTTCAGATACGGAAAAGAGATCGGGCGCGGATCATTGGCCCATCGCAATTGGCCGTCCTGAACTGTGGGGGCGATACGGGTGTGTCCCGGAGAGTTCTGCCCCATGGAAGGAAAACGGAAGAATCTCTCCAGAGCTTTTCCATCGCGGGCGAAGTTGTATTCGAGCCGTTCATATGGTGCTGCTGCCGAAAGAACCCCGCGCAAGGTACCATCGACCTGGATGCCTGTATTGTTGCGAGTCCCTTGCCATAGAAGGGTGCCCACCACGGCGCACGTCACCACGATGGCGACCGTCACCACGGTAGCGAATACCGAAGGCGACCTGGATTCGGCTGCAGAAGGGTCGATCAGTTTCTGGACCGAGATGAGTTCTTCCAGCAGTGCGGTGTGAGTGGGTTGACGATCTTCGGGCCGCTTTTCCAGCATCTTCAGTACCAGTTTGGAAAATTCGGAGTGGATCCCCTCCTGCAGGGTCGAGGGATCGGGCGCGGGTTCATTGACCTGGGCGACCAGCAATTCGACGCGGGTTTCGCGTTCGAAGGGTGGTCTCCCGGTGAGCAGGTGAAAAACGGTGGCACCGAGGCTGTAGATATCAGAGCGTTCGTCCAGAGACCAGCCCTGGACCTGCTCGGGGGAGCCGTACTGAGGGGTGCAGAGAAACATCGGTTCTTCCTGGGGATTTTCTCCCGGGATACCGGCAAGCCCGAAATCTACCAGTTTCACCTCACCTCGAGAATCGCTGAGCAAGTTCGATGGTTTCACATCGCGATGGATGATGCCGCGGCGCACCGCAGCCTGAAGTGCCCGAGTAGCAGCGATCGCGACCCGGATCGCCTCGGCCGGCGAAAGAGCCCCTTCTTTATCGAGCCGGTCGCCGAAACTGGGGCCCTCCAGAAATTCCATCACCAGGTACGGGGGATCTTCATCCTCGTGAATGGCATGAATCTGGCCGATGTTTGGGTGGCTCACGGCGGCGATGGCACGTGCTTCGGTGAGGAAAAGTTCACGGATTTCTGGTCGATCCTGGAGACTCGGATGGATCCTCTTGATGGCGACGGTGCGCTGCAATCTCGGATCCCGTGCCCGGTATACCACTCCCATTCCACCTTCGCCGATCTTCTCCTCGATGAGGAAGGAACCGATCTTCTCCAGCCTCGGAGTCTGCATCGGTCGAGTCTCGTCGGGAGAGCTTCCCATTCCAGTGGTTTCACCGGGAGACAGCCTTACGTCGGGATGCAACGCTTCACCTTTCCATGCACCAGGAACCGATCGGTCCCCCATCACCTGTGGTCGGAGTCATGCTATCCTGCCGCGCCGGCAGGTCGATGGGGCCGGGGTCGAAACACAGGGAATAGTGTCACGATGAGTTCGAAATTCGAAAAGAACCTATTTGCCCGTGAGGGAAAAGATCCCCGTTTGCTTCTGGTGGCTCTCAGTAAGGCTGTAGAGGCGGCGCAGGGGCAGATGGAGTTGATCCGTCTGACCGAATCCGATCTCCAGGTGCGGATTCGTGCCGATACCGAGTCTTCCGGGCAATCCCTGGTCAGCAACTTGTTGCCGCTTGGCTTCGAAGTGCGCGAGGAGTTGCCGGTGACCTGGCAATCAGCTCCTGCGGCAGGCGTCGCTCCCGAAGGGTTCTACAGCACCACCCATCACGACACCGAAGTGCTCAACGACGGTCAGTGGCAGCAGTTGCGCTCCCATCGCATGGATGGCTGCATCACCCTGCGTGAAAAGGTGCCCACCTGTACCAAGTTGCGCGACCTGATCGCGGGAGAACCGGTGGTTGTGGGAATGGATGGGATCCGTCTCGTCACCGATCAACAGCACCAGGATTCACATTCGTTCGCCTTCATGTTGAAAGATGTCTCCTCCGAACGGAGGGTCGAGGTCCATGCTCGGGCAGTCGCGGATCTTGCGCGCAAGGCTCGCCAGGCCGGCAAGAAAGTGGTCTGGGTTCCCGGGCCCGTGATCGTTCACACCGGTGCTTCCAGCGCCCTCTCACAGTTGGCGGCAGAGGGTTGGGTTGATGTCGTTCTCAGTGGTAACGCCCTTGCCGTTCACGATATCGAAGCGGCTTTGATGGGAACCAGCCTCGGCGTCTCGGTCAAGGATGGTCAGGTTGTCGAACATGGCCATTCTCATCATATGCGTGCCATCAATCGGATTTGTGCCGAGGGATCCATCGAGGCTGCGGTCGAATCGGGAGTCCTGACCGGCGGACTGATGCATGCCCTGGTCAAGCACAAGATTCCCTACGTGCTGGCCGGATCGATTCGAGATGATGGGCCGTTACCCGAAACCGAGATGGATCTCATCGCAGCACAGGAACAATATGCAGAACATCTAAAAGATGCGGGGCTCGTCATCGTGCTGGCGACCATGTTGCACGGGATTGGTGTCGGCAACATGTTGCCAGGCAGTGTTCCGCTCGTCTGTGTCGATATCCATCCTGCGGTGGCGACGAAACTGGCCGATCGTGGCTCGTCTCACGCGCTCGGGATCGTCACCGATGTCGGGCTGTTCGTGCGCCAGTTGCGTGAGGAACTGGCTTCCTAGAGATCCGCCTTGCGCTGCGGGCTTTGCTCTTTCACTTGTTTCTTCGGCGCGCTCTTTTTTGGTAGCGGACTCTCCGGGGCACGGAAGGCGAGAATCGTCATCGCGGTGCCAAATGCCGAACTACGTGGGAATACCCGGTCGTTCCATAGACCATCTTCACCGCGAACCTGCCACAGTCGTGCCAGAATCCGATCTCTGAGTGCTGTGCGCTCCTGTTCGGGTAGTGCCTGGAGAGCGCGAGCGGCATGGGTGTGGGCGTAGAAGAAATAGTAAGGAGCGATGAAGTAGGGAGCGACGTGGGTGCCGGTCTGGGAGCGTCTCTTCTCCAGCCATTCCCAGTGCTCGAGAAATGCGTTTACCGATGAGCGTACCCTGTCTTCATCCGCACGACCTGCGAGCCACAACGCGGTCTCGCACGCCGCCATCCGTGCGCAAGCCCCCTGGACCGCCTCGAATCCCTCGCCGGTGACACGATCCGGATTGGTCGAGTACTGGAACGCACCACTCTCGAGCCGTGCAGCTTCCAGGGTGTCGAGACCGCGATCGATGACGGCGGTGTCGAATTTAAATCCTTGGTCACGGGCTCTCATCAGTGCCATCACCGCCGGGGCGGTCATGAAGGGTGAGGCGTTGCTGGGACGGTTGGCTCGACGTGATCGAGAATAGTTCCAGCCGCCACCGGGGATCTCGTTTTTGATGAGGGTGTCGATCAAATTCTCGCACAGACTCTGAGTTGGTTTTTTAGCTTTTGCCGGGATCGCTCCCAGTTCCTTCATTCTCAACAATGTTTCCAGAGCTTCGATATGACCCCAATCGCGGACATCGTAGCCACCGCTAAAACCGGTCCCCATCCGGGGAGCCAGCAGCGATTGTTCGAGCAGGAACTGAAAACCTCGAGCGATCGACTGGAGTCGCGCAGGATCCTTTTTCCATCCGGGTGATTCGACCAGCGATCTCAATACGATGGCAGTGCCTCCGACACGATATCCGGGGGGGATTTGTCCCCGTTCGCGATAGACTCCCTCGTAGGGCCACTCCCGGGTGACGATCTCCTTCTTGCTCCTCTTCCCCTCGGGTTCCATCGATTCCTGCTTCTCGACCAGTGCCGAGATCGCCTGCCCCATCGCCTGGTTCCAGTCGGAATCGGTCGGAGAATCGCCTGCCCAGATGAAGCAAGAAAGAAGCAGGGTGACGGGCACAACGCCCAGACAGGGAATTCTCATCGAACCTCCTCGCAGTAGCGAATTTGGGCCGGATCCTCGCACATTCACGGCATCGAGGGGAGAGGGAACCCTTTTCCTCATCTGGGAAAACCTAGGTGAAAATGCTACACTATTACCTGATATGAGACCTCATATGAGGAAAATAGCGAAGGGCGGTTTTTTCGATCCGCGGCTTCAGTTTTTTTAGTCCTTTGCTGGCAGGTAGTTAGAGCAAATTCTGTGATCGCTTCTCGAAATCAACGAGAGGATCCGGTCGAGGTACAGGGTTTGCAAGAAAACGGGTGATCGGGGCTCCTTCTGAACCTCCCCGACACCACGACGAGAGGATGTCGATCTGTGCTCCGGGTGAACCGCTTCTGGAATCTGCGCGTCAAACTGGTCGCGCTGCTCGGGTGCCTGCTGGCAGGCACCCTGGCAGCCCAGGCCTGGCTGCACGATGCCAGCGAGCGCAAGTTATTGAGTGCCGTCGAGGAAATGGCCGGAGAGATCGCCACCGAGGCGGTCGAGATGATGATGAAGGCCACCGCGGCGATCCCGACCCAGCCGAGGCGGGTGTCGATCACTTTTCGCACCAATACCCATGTCGCTGGCAGGAACCGGTTGTTGGTCCCGGATGAGAAGACCGCGCAGATGTTACGCGAGTTACAGCAGGCGATGGTTTTCCGATCAGACCGCAGTTCGACCGAAGAGTTGGCTGCGGCGCTATTGAGATCGCCGCTCGATGATCTGGTCCGCGCCATGATTCGTACGAACCATCCCGATCTCGACGTCCAGGAAGCGCTGTCGTGGTCCTATCAGGGCCAGAAGCAAAAGGACAGTCGGAGAGATCAGGGCCAGGTGAACGGCAAGTTGCTCGCCTCGGCCGAACCGATCGATCTGGTTCCGACGGCTAGAGAATCGGAGCCGGAACTTGGGAGAAAGGAATCGGGGCTAAAAAAGGACAAGAATCTACCCGCCGAATTGAAACTGGAATCGACTTCATTGAATCTTGGTAGCGGACTGCTACTAGAGAAAGAGGTTGTGGCCGAGACCAGGGCATTCGAGGCCAACGAGCACCAGAATGAAAAGGACAATCTGCTCATCTCGGGGATCGACCTGCAGCCGCACCTGGACCGTCTACAGAACCTGGTCAGAGAAGCGCGCCAGCGTGACCTGGTGGCCACTGTAGGAGTGTTCTTGTTGGGGGTGGTGCTGGCCTGGTTGCTGGGAACACGATTGGTCCGTCCGGTGACCGAGGTCGTGGATGGAATGCGCTTGGTCGCCAGCGGTGATCTCGCAGTCAGGCTTCCAGCGCGGGAAGATCCGGAATTCGGGCTCGTCAGTCGCCAGTTCAACGACATGGTCGAGCGACTCGAAGATGCTCGTCACATCGAACGGGGCCTCGAGCACCACGAGCGCGTCCAGACGATGGGGGATCTGGCCGCCGGTGTGGCGCATGACATCCGAAACCCCCTCAGCGCCATCTCTCTTCATGTTGGCAGGATCCGTCGTGAGTTCAAACCGGAGAACCCGGAAGCTCGTGAAAGATTTCTCGACTACACCGGGGATGTGAAGGAGGAGATCGAGAGGCTCAACCGGCTCGTCACCAATTTCCTCCAGTTGGCGCAGCCATCCTCTCATGAGGCGGAATCCGTGGCTCCAGGAGAGTTGCTGAAGGAAGTTTGCCGACTGCTCGAGAAAGAGGCGGCGCAACATCAGGTGAGTTTCGTGGTCGAGGTCGAAGACGATCTGGGCGATATACGCTGGAATCGGATCGAGGCGAAGAGCGCGTTCCTCAACGTGGCGATGAATGCCCTCCAGGCGATGGATGGTGTCGGCGGTACATTGCGGATGACGGCACGATCCGATGATCGGTGGACGCTGATCTCCTTTACCGATGACGGCCCGGGAATCCCACAGCAAGATCAGCAAAAGGTGATGTTGCCCTATGTAACGATGCGTCCCGGTGGCACCGGTCTCGGTCTGGCCATCGCCCGTCGCGTTGCCGAGCGTCATGGTGGTCGACTCGAACTAGAATCCGAAGTGGGTGTCGGTACCGAGGTCCGGTTCCTGATGCCATCCGATGATGGAAAGGCCAGATGATGAGTTCTGCTGTTCGCATCCTGGTGGCTGATGACGAGAGATCTCAGCGCGATATTTTGGTCTCTTCCTTGCGCGAGGAAGGCTATCGTGCTGAGGGAGTTTCCGGCCTCGATGAGGCCTTCAGAGCTCTAGAACAGGGGATGAAGCGCGATGATCCCTTCGGTGTCGTCGTCACCGACTTGAGGATGCCTACCGATACCGAAGGTCTCGAACTGCTGCAGAAAGCTCGCCATGACGACCCCCTTTGCGAGGTGGTGCTCGTTACTGCATATGCATCGAGTGAGGTCGCATTCCGTTCCGGTGAAGCCAAGGCATTTGGATTCCTCGAGAAGCCGCTCGATTTCGAGAAGACGATGATCCTCATCGGCTCTGCAGCGGAGAAGACCAGATTGGCGCGGGAGAACGCAACCCTGCGAGAAATCATCGATGGTGAGAATTCTTTCTGTGGCATCATTGGCAAGAGCCCCCGGATGCTGGAACTCTACCAGTTGATCGATCGAGTGGCCGGCTCCGATGCCACCTGCCTGATCCGAGGAGAGAGTGGTACCGGAAAAGAACTGGTCGCCAAGGCGATCCACCATATGAGTCCGCGATCCGAATCTCCTTTTCTCGCCATCAATTGCGCAGCAATCCCGGAGGCTCTCATCGAGAGTGAACTGTTCGGACACGAAAAGGGTGTCTTCACCGGAGCGATATCTCGGAGAGCAGGACGCTTCGAAGATGTGGGTAACGGGACTCTGTTCCTGGATGAGATCGGCTCGATGCAACTCGATCTGCAACCGAAACTATTACGCGCTGTACAGGAGATGGAGTTCTCTCGGATCGGATCTGCCGAGACGATTCCCTTCCAGGGCCGAATCGTGGCGGCGACTTCCTGTGATCTGGAACAGGCGGTCTCCACCGGAGAGTTCCGCGAGGATCTGTTTTTCCGTCTCAACGTGATCGCTGTCGAGTTGCCGCCCTTGCGCGACAGAAAGGAAGATCTTCCATTACTGATCGATTACTTCCTGGTGCGGGGAAGTCGCCGTCACGGACGTAAATTCATCGGGGTTTCTCCCGAGGTACTGGTTGCCTTCGAACAACACGCATGGCCCGGTAATGTCCGAGAACTGGAAAATTCTCTCGAGCGAATGATGGTGCTCGGGGATTCGGAGTTGCTGGGAGAAAAATTGCTTCCTCCCACTTTCTCGGGAGTCAACGGAAAGGTTCCGATCGACGAGACCGGCGCCTTCAGGCTCCCGAGTGAGGGTTTGGTGCTGGAGAACCTCGAACGGGATCTCATCGAACAGGCTCTGGAACGGGTTGGTGGGAAATTGGAGCCTGCTGCCGAGATGCTCGGGATCACCTACAAAACGCTCCAGTACCGCATCAAGAAGTACCGTTTGAACAGAAAAAATGACGCCCCTGTGGATGATAGCATCCGCGGCGAGGGGCGAATCGTCTAGGCTATGGAACGGATGGTCCGTTCCAGAACACTCCCTCGGGAGTGTTCATGGTGTAGTAAACTCCGGGATCTATGTTCTCGGATTTGGGACCACGGCAGTGATGCTGTCCATGAGGCAAGACACTGCGAAGGAGAAGATCGATGAATGCGGCAACAAAGGCTGCCCTCCTGACTCTTTTGATCGTCGGAATTGGGTATCTGTTTATGACTTTCCTGGGAGATTCCGGTCCTCCCGCCATTGATGATAGAGCTCTGTCCAATGGTGGTGGGGCGGCTGTTGAAAAGCCGTCTCCTCGTGATATTGGATTGCCCGAACGCGACGTCGAAAAGGTGACCGTATCCGGCATCGTCCAGGATGAAGCGGGCACCCCTCTTCCGGGTGCTACCGTCGTGCTGTCACGGATCAAGGGAGGCACGAGTCTCGCTCAGGCGACTCGGCTCAGGGAGATCAACTCCACTACCGATGGTCGTTTCCAGTTCGACGAGGTGATCCCAGGGTTCTATCGATTCAAGGCGAATCTCGCTGGATATCAGAGTTACCGGCTCGATGTCGCCGTGATCGAGGAAGCCGTCGCTGCCGAGATCGTGTTGGTGCTGTCTTCCGGGATGTCCATCAGCGGTAATATTTTCGATCCACTGGGCAAACCGGTAGCGGGTGCTCAGATCGCTGCGTTCAAGGAACGGGTCGAACGGGACGCACCGCTGCAGAAGCGGCTCCAGGTGCTTCTCGACCTTCAAGAGATGCAGGAAGAAAACGGGATCATCTCCACTTCAGACGATTCGGGACATTACCAGATCGTGGGACTCGAAGATCTCAGTTATCGGCTACAGGTGGTTGCTTCCACCTTCTCTCCGGCCGAACAGCGTTACATCTCGGCGGGTAGCACCGGGATCGATTTTGTACTCGAACTAGGAGGTGTTCTGGCCGGGACAGTACAGGATCCGGGTGCGGTCGGAATCGCCGATGCTCTCGTCGAGGTCTACCGCCAGACCGGTACCCAGGACATCATTGAGATCATCCAGGAACGGGCGATGCCTCCACTGGCTTCGCGCCAGACGGACGGAAGTGGCTTCTTCGAGTTCAACGAACTCGGCGGAGGAAGTAACTATCGCCTCGTTGCCCGCGCCACAGGTTATCAGCCGCGCCAGTTCGAGAATCTCCAGGTTGACTCTGGCGGCACGGCAGAGGTCGATGTGGTCCTCTCTCCCGGCGAGGTGATAAGCGGAACGGTATATGACCCGTTCGGAACTGCTCTACCGGGAGCACGTTGCAAGGTCAATCAGATGGGAGCACGGAGTCAAGGACCTCCCATCGATCTCACCGATGACGGTATCGAGACCGACGAAAGTGGACAGTTCATCTTCGACACACTGACCGATGGCGATTACCGATTGCTTGTCAGTTACCCCGATTTCGCCACCTATCAGGAACTTCGAATCCGTCCGGGGACCGATCCCCTCAACATCCAGTTGAGCGAGGGGGCGGCGATCAGCGGTAGCGTTCTCGATGTTGAAACCAATGGTCCCATCCCGGGAGCGGTTGTGACTGTCAATGACGTGGCGGATGTGAGGAAGACCTCGGTCACTGACGGTGATGGTCATTATTTCGTACGTGGGATCACCGAACAGCGGCGTCCTACCGTATATGTGAGCGTGGTCGCCACCGGATACACACGTTCAGGCAATCAGCAGGTCGAGGTGGCTGATGGATCCGAGACCCCCGAGGCGAATTTTTACCTGGAAAGAAACGGCGTGGTTCGTGGTCAGGTCATCAGCGCCAATGGTGTTCCTCTTCCCGGAGTATCTGTCAGCGCTCGGAAGATGCATTCGGAACAGAACCCGGTCGTGGTCAACGCGGCTCCTCCTGTCACCAGCGACTCGGATGGCAATTTCGAGGTGGTCGAGGTTTCTCCAGGTGAAGGGTTGTTCCTCGAAGGTTCTCATTCCCAGTATCTGATCAGCCAATCAGAAAATTTTGACCTGGTAGCCGGAGCTTCGATCGATGGTCTGACTCTGGTCATGAAGATCGGTGGGGCTCTCAGCGGTATTGTGATCGATGAGGTGGGTGCACCGATAGAAGCAGCTGTTGTTGCAGTCCGCGACGAGTGGCTCGGAGAGGTGAATCCAGAATCGCTGCCGAACAAATCTTACTCGGACGCAGCGGGACAGTGGATGATCCGTAGTGTGCCGGATGGTGATCACACCATCATCTGTTCGGTGCCTGGTTATCTCATCATCGAGCGCAGTGGAATCGTCGTTTCCGAGGGTCGTAACACCGCCAATATCGAGTTGCAGGTGGTCAAGGGCGCGATTCTCGAGGGCCAGGTCGTGTCGATGGATGGAGATCCGATCGAGGGAGCTCGCATTATTGCCATCGACACCAGTGAGGGACTGAGAAAGTTGAACCGGTCGACCGACCTGACCGGCTACTTCAAGTTCGACAATCTGGGGCGCTATCCAGTTGACCTGATCGTTGAAAAGAGCGGCTATGCAGAAGTACGACTGTTCGAGCAGCCGGTCGATCAACAACCCATCTCTATCCGGCTCGAAGCACTCGGTGGTATTCGAGGAACGGTGATCGATGAGTCCGGAAGCCCTCTGAGAGCTTTCAGCGTTTCGCCCCGGATTATCGAGGGTGATCGCGAAGTCACCCGTGTTCCGTCGCGTACCTTCCAGTCTGAAGAAGGTCGGTATGATTTCGATCGTCTCCAGCCAGGCACCTACAACGTTCTCATCGGAGCCCCGGGGTATGCCCAGGACGTGATTGAAAACGTGGTTGTTCGTTCGAACCGCTGGGAGGATCTTCCCACCGTTGTGCTCGGTCAGGGTGGGCGAGTGCTGGGTCGGATCATCGATGCCAGCAGTGGACAGTCGGTAGCCGGCGCCAAGGTCACGGTGAGCGGTGGCAACCGCAACTTCCTCACCAGTACTACTTTCAGACCCTCCGGAGCAGGTCGACGAGATCAAATCCTCACCGGTGCAGATGGGTATTTCGAGTTCATCGGTCTGGCCGTTCCGACGATCACCCTCAAGGTCGAACATCGTGCCTACATCAGCGAGACGGTCGAAGGAGTTCTCAGCGGCACCGCTGACCTGATCATCGCCATCGGAGCCGGAGGAATCATCGAGGGACGTGTCTCGGACCGCGATGGCAATTTCCTGGCCGGAACCCAGGTGCTTCTCTCGGGAGGGATCAAGGGGACCGATGCTCGATCGCAGACCGATCGCAAGGGTTTCTTCACCTTCCCCGGTTTGCCGACTGGACATTACGTCATCCGGGTGACCAACTTCGGGCGAGGAGATGGAACTCCGACCCGAATCAAGAACGCTCCTACCTTCGAGGTTCGGGTCGAGGCAGGAACCACCGAGTTCCTGGAAGTAGAAATCGAGGTTTGATCGGGCAGATCACTGCGCGCGGCACCTCATCCGGGGTACGAGGCGGGATCAATCGGGGTGAAATCACCCTCGATCCCCCCCCGTATCCCGGTCTTCAATTCTCTGGATACTTGCGTAAGTTCTTTAATAAAAGTGGCTTATCCCATCTGTAGAAATGCGGGTTGCTGAGATGGAAAATGGCCCGGCCTTTGCAATGTTCTCTGGTGGAAGTGTTCCTCAGTGAAGAGCCTTCCGCTGAGAGAAGAAATGGAGCCCGTGAAATGAGAAACTCGACAAACCGGAACCCCGAGAGCCCCCGAGCCCAACTCTTTCCCTGGATCTCCCTGATGGGAATCCTGTCCCTCCTGACGCTGTGTGTTGCCCTCACCCTGAGCGTCATGCCCGGGGTTCCGGTTGTTTTTTCTCAGCAAATCGCTGCTCTTGCCCCGGATGACCCCCAGCCCGAGCAGTCCGACAACGGTAGTCCACGAGATGTCACCCTGGAGCCACAGGAACTGCAGCGGATCGACGGCTGGATCCTCGATCTGGCCGATGATTCCTGGACAGTGCGGCGTGTCGCGCGTCAGAGGTTGATCGAGAGGGGGAATCAGGCGCGGGTTGCCATCGAGAAAGCGCTCCAGAGTCCCGATCTGGAGGTGCGGGCACAGGCCCGGTCCATCATCGAGCAAATTGAACAGGACAAGAAGCAGTCGGAGCCGGATGTAGGGCTCGACGATGGAGATGGAACAGTCGAACGGCGCGTCATCCGGCTTGGCCGTGATGGAGCGATCCAGATCGAAGTCGGGCCTGACGGTCAGGTTCACATCGTATCCGACCGACAGTCTCGTGGGGCGGACCCCGTCGAGGCGATTCGAGCTGCCGAGCAACGGATGAGGAAACTGGAGCAGGAGATGCTTCGTCGCATTCCTGAGCCCCTCTCCAGGAGATTTGTCTTTGGCCCGCTCGATCCTATTGGTCCTTTTGATGGATTGCGTCGAGTCACCAATGGTTGGACCGGATCGACCCGCTTCCAGATCACACGCGATGGCCAGACGGTGCTCGATTCCAGCACCTCCAGTTCTGTGATGATCCTGGAACCTGTCGGTGTCACCCTCGAGACGGTGCATCCGTCTCTGCGTGCTCACCTTCCGGAACTCGAAGAGGGCGGGTTGTTGATCTCTGCGGTCAGAGAAGGAAGTCGCGCCGAGTCGATCGGATGGCAACGATGGGACATCCTCGTTGCTTTCGGAGAGACCCCGATCACATCCTTCGAGCAGATCGAAAAGATGCTCGAAGATATGCCAGATAATTTCAGATGGAACATCATCCGCCGAGGACAACCGACCACCCTCGAAGCCAGTTCCCGAACCGAGCCGAAGCCAAAACGCTTCTAGATAGAATGGGACCCGATACCATGAATTTCTCGCTTCGTTTGCCATTACTGCTGCTATTTATTGGCTTGGTTCTTCCTGCCTGTATCCATCTTCATCCGGATTTCATGGCGCAGGCCGCTGATGGAGATTCCGGGTTCAGAGATCATGACTTTGATGATGCCGATGATGACGATGATGACCAAGATGGACTCGAACAACACATCCGCCATCTGGAAGAAACTCTCCAGCGAATTGAACAGGAGATGCGTGAGATCCATCAGGCACTAGACGAGGCCCATCGCGAGATGGATCGAAGGCATGAAGGAGACGACGAGGAGCATGAAGATGATCGCCATGGCGATGATCGACATGACGATGGTCGACGTGA
>DCAA01000036.1:0-10751 GCA_002311345.1 Planctomycetes bacterium UBA1146
GAGTAGATGTGATCGCCAACGTAGAGGATTTCCGGCCCACTGACGCCGATCGCCTGCTCCATCTCAGTGAGATTTCCACCGATGAGAACAGTCGGTTTCGGGCCTGGCTTCGATGTGTTCTTGTTCGTTACCGAGAAGTAGTTCGGCTTCTTGGCCTCGACCACCACCAGGTCGAACAATTCCAGCCAACTGTCTCCAGCATCTTCGCCACGACCGAGCACGGTGTTCATCATGCTCGCGGTGTATTCCCACTCGCTATTGGTGAGCAAGAACACCTTCTTGCCGTTTTCGCGCAGATGCGTCAGCATCGTCTCGGTTCGCGGATCTGCCACGATGAAATCAGCCGGGTTGGCGGTGATGACCTGCTTCAGCGAACCGTCGCGATGGATGGTATCGGTGTGGTGGCGGATTCGATCCCACAGTTTGCGCCGCTCACCCGGCTCGGTGTGTCCGACCAGGCCGGTCCACAAGAGGATCTCTGGCTTGCTGAAGGCATGATCGACCTGGATGAAGCGCTGCTCTCCCGGCATGTGCGGGATCACATCCCGATCTCCGTAAAGTTTGCGTTTCGCTGATACCGTCAACTTCTTCGGTCCGTGGAAAGCACGCAGCACGTGACCGTAACGATCGGTCTTGAGGATCACCCCCTCGTCGAGATCGAGGATCAGACCCTTCCTGGCGAAGGAAGGATCGGGCACATCTTCAAACCACGCCTCGGGGATTTTCTCCTCCTCGACCAGTCTCCTGGCCACCAGTCGTTCGGCCAGATCATCGAGCGCCTTGGTGTTGTAGACCGCCAGCGTGTGATCGAAATCAAAACCGACCGCCTGGATGTAATCGAAGCGAAGGGTGCGATTGGTGAAGATCGATCGCTGATGATCGAGAGTCGGGTTGCGGATCGCTGTCGAGATCACATCGAACCACGCAGAGTTGCTCAACTCGGTTCCTCCACTCGATCGACGCCATCGGATCCACCACGCGACCGATCCTCAGCCTCCTTGAGGAAGCGGATCGACTGCTCCACCAGCGTCGGGGCCCGGTGCGCATCGCGCGAGAGTTCGACGAGGGCCAGTCCACGGTATCCGTTTTCGAGCAAAATCTGCAAGAGCGGTTCGAAATCGATCTCGCCCTCGCCCAGCGGTAGGTGCTCGTGAACCCGGTTCTTGCAGTCATCGATATGGACATTGACCACATCAGCGACCACCGCCAGAAGGGATTCGTGGAATGGCGGCTGCTCGGTTACTGCCAGGTGACCCAGATCAACAGTCAATCCGAGCGCCGAACTGGAAATCTCGCCCCGCAACCAGCGCCACTGCTCGAGATTCTCGATCACCATCCCCGGTTCCGGTTCGAAACCGATTTTCACGGCCTGCTGCTCGGCAGCGACGAGAACCGGAGTGAGGGAAGCGACCAGGTGATCGCGACAACGATTCGACTCGATTCCCTGCTCGGCGATGCCACTCCACAGACTGACGGTGCCGGCGCCGATGGCGCCAGCGATTTCGATGGCGCGCAGGTAATAATCGATGCGTCGCTGACGATCGCCGTGCTCGTCACTGACCAGCGATGGCCAGTGCTTGCGCGCCGGATCGAGTCCAAAGCGAGCCCCCGTCTCGACAACCGGTTCGAGACCGGCCTCATCGAGCAACTGGCGGATGTTCGCCAGTTGTGCATCACTGACTTGTTGCGGATCGAGATGATGATGATCGAGGGTGATGCCGATGCCGTCATAACGATGCTGACCGAGCAGTTCGATGGCCTGCTCGAGGGTGTGGTCAGCAAGGCCATTGGTGATGTAGCCGTAGCGCAACACCTCACTGCTGCCCTTCGAGTCGCGCTTTTACCCAGGCGATGGCATCCTCGCGTTCGGTCACCTCTCCCTCGCGCTGTGCGTCATCGAGTTGCTCGAGCATGGCACCGAGGTCAGGGCCTGGTTTCATACCGAGATCCATCAGATCACGCCCCTGCAACAACGACTTCTGAGGTGGATCCAGTGCTTTCCAGTCACTCCACAACTGCTTGGACTGCTGGTAGAGCGCCATGTCACCATGGCTACCGAGACAATCGACCCGGCACAACTCCAGCAACTCCTCGAAGCCCTCCTCCTCGAACAGACGGTAGCGCTTGGCCACCCGCATCTTCGGCAGATTCAAGAACACCAGGTGGCGTCGTACCAGATAAACGATTCGCTCCTGCTGGCGACGCGAAAGCCTCATTCGCTCGCAGATCTTCTCGGTCATCTCGGCCCCGAGTTCATCATGGCCATGAAAGCGGATGCGATCCGGAGCCTCCTCGAAGGTGTCGGGTTTTCCGACGTCGTGCAGCAGCGCTCCCATCGCCAGTTCAAAAGACGGATCCTCCAGATGAGAGAGCACCAGACCGGTGTGAACGAACACATCCCCTTCTGGATGATGTTGCGGGGGCTGTTGAACCCCACGCATCCGTTCGATCTCGGGCAGGATGTGTTGCAAAAGGCCGCTGTCGGAGAGCAGGTGATAACCACGCTGGCGGTGAGCTGACACGAGGATGTGTTCCAGTTCATCGCGGATACGCTCGGCACTGACATCGCCGATGGCGCCCGCCTCGGCCATGACCGCAGTCCAGGTCTCATCCTCGATGGGGAAATCGAGCACGGTGGCGAAACGCACCGCTCGCATCATGCGTAGGCGATCCTCTCGAAACCGCTCCCGCGGATCTCCAATCGCCCGGATGGTTCCGGCTTCGAGATCGGCGCAACCCCCGACATGATCGACCACCTGTTTGCCATCGATGTCCCAGAAAAGTCCATTGATGGTGAAATCTCGTCGCAACGCGTCTTCGCGTTCATCGGTAAAACGAACCGCTTCCGGATGGCGACCATCGGCGCTGCCTATGTCGGCACGGAAGGTCGCGACCTCCACCTCACCCTCCGGTTCGACAACCCGGACAACCCCGAACTGGGCACCGACCAGCACCGTCTTGTCGAACAGGGCATCGACCTGCTCTGGCAGCGCCGAGGTGGCCAGGTCGAAATCCTTCGCGACCTGTCCCAGCAGGTGATCACGCACCGCCCCCCCGGCCAGCAGCGAGCGATGGCCCGCCTCGACCAGGCAGCGATGAACCCGCAGCACGTGATCGGGGATCACGAGCAGATCGAGGGTGTCGCCGTTGGGGGTTGATCCGGCCATCTTCGTGCGTTCTCCTCCTGCAGTCCCCCCCCACGATGGAGGGGAGACAAGAGGATAACCGACCGGGACCGATCCGGGGGCCGAAAGGTACGACCTGATCGATGCTGGAGGCCCCAGGAGTTCGATGAGTAGCGAGAAGGACGATCTCCGGCGGATGCGGGTGCTTGGCGCCCAGCTTCATCAGCACAACTTCCGCTACCACATCCTCGACGATCCGCAGATCTCTGATGCCGAATACGATCGGCTTCTGCGCGAACTACAGCAACTCGAAAAGCACTATCCAGAATCGATCGATCCCGACTCTCCGAGCCACAAGGTCGGGGCCACCTGGGAGCCCGAGGACTTCGTCGCCGACCGGCTCCCTCCGGTCGAACATGCCGTACCGATGCTGTCGCTGGAAAACGCCATGGCACCCGAGGAGTTGCAGGAATGGTTGAATCGGGTCCGCAAGGGGCTTGAACTCGACGACGATGCCCCCGACCCACCGATGACGGTCGAATACAAGTTCGATGGGGTGGCGGTCTCGATCCTCTACGAGGACGGGGTACTGGTGCAAGCAGCCACCCGCGGTGATGGATTCACCGGAGAAGAAGTGACCAGCGCTGTACGAACCATCCGCTCGGTTCCGGGGCTGCTCCGGGGAGAAACGCCACCTACCACCATCGAACTGCGCGGTGAGGCGATCCTCAAGACGGCGGATTTCGAGGCACTCAATGCCGCCCGAGGAGATGACGAGAACCTGTTCGCCAATCCGCGCAATGCCGCCGCCGGCACGCTGAGACAACTCGATCCGCGCATCGCCGCCCAGCGACCGCTCGATGTCATCATCTACGGAGTCGGCCAGCAGCACGGGATCGATCTCCGTTCCCAGCAGGACCTGTTCGAGATGCTGCCGAGGTGGGGCTTTGACGCCACACCCTTCTTCCGCAAAGCCAGCAGTGGAGAAGAGTTGCTGAGCCTCTACGAGGACGTGCTCGAATCGCGTGGCGAACTCCCGTTCGAGATCGACGGACTCGTCATCAAGGTCGACGGTGCAAAACTGCGAGAAAAACTTGGGATGCGCGCACGCTCGCCACGCTGGGCGGTGGCACTGAAGTTCCCTCCTCACCAGGAGACCACCCGACTGCTCGACATCCAGGTACAGGTCGGGAGGACCGGCGCACTGACCCCGGTCGCCCACCTGGAACCGGTCCAGATCGGTGGCGTAACCGTATCACGTGCTGGTCTGCACAATCCGAAGGAGATCGAACGCAAGGGACTGATGATCGGCGACACCGTGGTCGTACAACGCGCCGGAGATGTCATCCCGCAGGTGGTGAAACCGGTCGAGTCGCTGCGTGATGGATCAGAGCAAGAGTTCCACTTCCCCAAAACCTGCCCCGTCTGCGATGAACCGGTGTGGTACCCCGAAGAGGAAGTGATCCCTCACTGTCAGAACCTGCAGTGCCCCGACCAGATCCGCGGTCGCATCGAACACTTTGCAGCGCGTAGGGCACTCGATATCGACGGCCTCGGTGAGAAGTTGATCGACCAGCTGGTCTCCGAAGGGATGGTGAAAACCCCTTCCGATCTGTACCGGCTGGAGACCGCAAGGGTGGCCACGCTGGATCGGATGGCGCAGAAGTCAGCAGAAAATCTGATCGCAGCGCTGGAGCAAACGAAGCAACGCCCCTTCGCCCGATTGCTTCATGCCCTCGGTATCCGCCATGTCGGCGAACGGGTCGCCGAGTTGATCGTCGAATCGCAACATGATATCGACACCCTGATGTCCGCATCGGTAGAAACGCTGGAACAGATCGATGAAGTCGGACCCGCGATCGCTGCATCGGTAACCGATTTCTTCTCGCGAGAATCTGTACGTCAGGAGATCGAATCGCTGCGCGATGCCGGATTGAAGATGAAGGCAGAAGGCTCTGCCAGAGCCACAGACGCTGAAGGACCCCTCTCGGGCCTGACCGTGGTGATCACCGGCACCCTGCCTAACTTGAGTCGCGACGAGGCGAAGGATGTCATCATCGCCGCCGGTGGCAAGGTGACCGCGTCGGTATCGAAGAGCACCGACTTGCTGCTAGCCGGCGACAAGGCGGGATCAAAACTGGAAAAGGCCGAAAAACTCGGAGTCGAGGTGATCGACGAGGATCAGTTGCGCCAACGAATCAGCGATGCCCAAGCACCCTGATCTGACCGGTGCCCTGATGTAAGATTCCGACCATCGGACAGCTGTGATGATGCGGATAGGGAGGCGACCAGATGAGTGATGGACTCGATACCACCTCGACACGCGGGCACTGGGGAAGTCGTTGGGGTTTCATCCTCGCCGCCGCCGGCAGTGCGGTTGGCCTCGGCAACATCTGGAAATTCCCCTACATCACCGGAGAGAACGGTGGCGGACTGTTCGTCCTGATCTACCTCGCCTGCATCGCCTTCGTCGGTCTTCCCATCATGCTCGCCGAAATCATGATCGGTCGGGCGGCGCAGAAGCAACCAGTCGGGGCTTTCCGTAAGTTACAGGGCAAGGACACTCCGTGGACGGTCGTAGGCTGGTTCGGAATCGTTGCCGGTTTCATCATCCTCTCCTACTACATCGTGGTGGCTGGTTGGTCGATGGACTTCGCACTCAAGTCGGTGCTCAACTTCACCGAACCGGTCGAGAAAGTTGCTACCATCGAGGCGAAGAGTTTTCGTTCCACCTCGAGTGATGAGCAATTGCGTTCCTATCTGGCCCAGATCCGCGCACAACACGAAGCACGTGACGAGATCAATGCCATCCATCGATCGGTAAAGCCATCGGTCTGGGAAAAGCATTCGATCTGGCAAGAAGTGCTGAAGAAGAATCCCTCACGCAGTTACAGCGAGGATCCAGAGCTCGCCGAGGCGGTCCCACTGGCACAGAGCAAGATGGCCGAGAAGGCTGAAGTGAGCAAACAATCGCTCGCCGAGGCGATGAGCCACTACCAGCAGATGGATATCCAGGATGTCTCCGACGAAGCAGAAGCCGCCAAACGCCGAGAGGTCATCGCCGAAAAGGTGGGCGCGATCTTCGGTGCCACTGCCAGCGACGGCTGGACCAGCAGTTTCTGGGCAACCCTGTTCATGATGATCACCATCATCATCGTCGCCGGGGGCATCTCCCGCGGTATCGAACGGGCCTGCAAGGTTCTGATGCCAGTACTGATCGCTCTGATCCTGGTGATGGTGATCTATGGCGTCTTCCAGCCAGGGTTCGAGGCTGCCATGCGATTCGTGTTCGAACCCGATGCATCGAAGTTGCGCCCCAGCGGTGTGCTGGAGGCGCTAGGGCATGCGTTCTTTACCCTGTCACTGGGGATGGGCTGCATGCTCACCTACGGCTCCTACCAGAAAACCAAGCTGGGGATCGGCAAGACCTCGTTGATGATCGCGCTGTTCGACACGGTGATCGCGCTGCTGGCGTGCATGATGATCTTTCCCATCATCTTTACCTACGGACAGGAACCGAGTGCCGGTCCTGGACTGGTCTTCATCAGCATGCCGCTGGCCTTTGCCGAGATGGGTGCCGGTGGTCTGCTGCTGGCGATCATGTTCTTCGTGCTACTGGTGTTCGCCGCCCTCACGTCGGCGGTGTCTTTACTGGAGGTGGCCTGTTCCTACCTCATCGATGAGCAGGGATGGAATCGCAAGAAGGCGGCAGCGACGGTCGGAATTGCCTGTCTGGCCTTCGGGCTTCCCTCTGCCTTCGCCATGGATTCGGGTTTTCTGCTCGATAGCTGGGAATCCGGCTACAACAAGAACTTCTTCGACACGATGGACCATCTCGCCACCAACTGGCTGCTGCCGCTGGGTGGACTGCTGATCGCCATCTATGCCGGCTGGGTGATGCCGGCACGGTTACGAGCAGCCGAGGTGGAGGATATGTCGCCGGTACTGGTGACCGGCTGGTTGCTGCTGATCCGTTTTGTCGCGCCGGCGCTGGTGCTGGTGGTGCTGGCACAGAAGATCGGCATCCTGGACATCAACGAACTGTTCGGCTGAGGAGTTGTTTCCCTCGGCGGTGGTCTCCACCGCGCGAGCTGGCGATGGGATCGATGACGGGAGTGGTGTGCTACCTGGACAGGGACGGGTACTGGACCTGGCAGTGCGTACCGCGGAGAGGGCTGAACCGGAGCAACGTAGCCGCCTGCGACTGGCACCATCGTCGGGGGTCGCCGATGACCACGCCGCCGGCTTGCGACGACAGTTGACCATCCTCGCCGAGCCTCAGTGGCAGACGATCTGCGACCAGCTCGGTCGTGATCTTCCCTGGACCATCCGGCGCGCCAATCTGCTCGTCTCTGACATCGAGTTCGGTCCCGAGTGGAGCGGCAAGAGGCTTCGTATCGGTGCTGTGGTGGTGCTCGTACATGGCGAAGTGACGCCCTGTTTCCGCATGGAGGAACAAGTCAGCGGCCTGCACGACCTGATGGTTTCCGACTGGCGCGGCGGGGTCCACTGCGAGGTGCTCGAGGAGGGTGAGATCGCCGTCGGCGACGTACTGGAGATGCTCGAAGAAGACTGAACCGACCAGGATCCCAGAATCCCAGGATCCATTGCCCTTTGCTGCGCGGCCAAACTCGCAACGGGAACTAGCCGGCGGAACTGACCCCCTGCAACGCCAATTGCTTGTCTCGGGCCGCCTCTTGAACCATCTCCTGCCACGGTCGCTCGGGATCCTGCTCAAACGCCTGGACGATACCGCGACTGGAGTTGACCACTGCACCGAGACCGCTGTCGTCGAAAGCGGCCGCGAGATCCTCGATGCTGCCACCTTGTGCCCCCACTCCTGGGATCAGCAGGATCGACCCGGGAGCGGCCTGTCGCACCCGCGTGATATCATCGGGATAGGTCGCGCCAACCACCAGTCCGACGCCATGGAATCCGCATTCTCCGAGGGAATCCTGTCCCCAGCGCTCGGCACTGCGGGCCACCTGTTCGAAGATGGGCACGGCATCGTCGTCACGGCACTGGAACTCTGCGCCACCCGGATTGGAGGTGCGAGCCAGCACGAAGATCCCCTTACCATGGTCACGAACCCGGACCAGGAATGGCTCCAGCGAATCGGAACCGAGGTAGGGATTGACGGTCAATGCATCGACGTGGCAACCGAGAGTGCCCGGCTCGTCGCCGAGCAACGCCTCGGCGTAGGCCTCGGCGGTGGAACCGATATCGCCGCGTTTGGCATCCAGGATCACCGGAATCCCGGCCCGGGCGGCAGCGGCACAGACCGTTTCCAGCGCACGCCAACCGCGCCAGCCATGACGCTCGAAGAAAGCCACCTGTGGCTTCACGGCTGCAGCGTGCTGGGCCACTGCTTCGATCACACCCTCGCCCAGACGAGACAACGCCTGTTCCGGATCATCGGCGCTGATCTCGGCCGGAAGTCGATCGAGCCGTGGATCGATCCCGACCACAAGTCGACTCTCGATCTGCTGGATCCTGGCCACCAAACGGTCAGAGAAGTGAGTTTCGAGACTCATCGTTTCTCCTCTGGCTGCTCGGCAGAAGAACTGGCCATCGCTTGCTGCATGTCGGCGATCGACGACTGGAATCCGGTAACGGCCGATTCCTTCTCGGGTCCGGCGAGATCCGAACGCGACAGACTCTCCAACCCCTCCGAATAGGCGACATGAGCATGGCTGACAAAGCCGCTGGCGAGAAATGAATCGCCGACGATCCGATACCCCTGCCACGCATTCTGCTCGCCATACATCAAGCGGTAGAAGTGGCACAGACCATCCTCATAGGATTCCTTGACGAATTGATCGCGCTGCAAGAACAGGCTTCGTATCAGCACCGGATCCTGCTTCCAGCGATGCAATAACGCTTCCAGTGCCGAGGTCCCGACGTCGAACAGGTGAGCGATCCGGTGCACCTTCTGCGGGAACATATTGTGGACCTCGTCGAGCACCGCCTTCTGCTCCAGTTGCAAATCTCGTTCTGGATCGGAATTCCTGGCCGCGTCATCGACGTCGTAGGTCAACACGTTGTAATGCTCTTCCTTGAGGATGCTCAACTCGTGAAAGATGTCGTTGACGAGTCGATCGAGGAAATCGGTGCTGACCTCGGTACGAAACAGGCGATGACAGGCCTGCTTGAGGGGCATCAGGTAGTGGTCTCGCAGTTTCTCGAGATCCTGGGTGGAGAGCAACTCGACCAGTTCACGAGGAGCCAGTCGAATCTCTTCGCGCGGCAGATGGAACTTCTCGACGTAACTCTGAACGATCTGCTCGTAACGGTCATGGACCGACGAGAAGACCCGTCGTGCGCGATAGAATCGCTCGACGACTCTCCAGGCCAGTGATCCTGCGGTATCAGTAAGCACCGCTGTCCATCCTCTCGGGCTGTTGCTGCCGGCGGTCTCCCGAACAGGGAATCCCTGTGATGAAGGATGACAGGATGAGGTCCCCATCGGGAGTGAGGAAGGACTCTGGATGGAATTGCACCCCCCAGGTCGCCTCGCCCGGGATCGCCACGCCCATCACCATGCCGGAATCGCTCCATGCAATGATCTGCAGCGTCTCGGGCAGATCTTCACGGCTCACCGCCAGGGAATGATAACGCGCCGCCTCGAAAGGGTTGGGAACCCCGGCGAAGATGCCCTCGTCAGTATGGTAGATCGGCTCCGCCTTGCCGTGGGCCGGGGCTCCGGTCGCAACGACTCGGCCTCCCAGACTCGTGGCGATCACCTGATGGCCGAGACAGACCCCCAGTATCGGGATCTCGCCGCGATAGCGTCTCAGTGCCTGATGGGCAAATAACGCCTGCTCAGGACTGCCCGGTCCCGGCGACAGCAACAAGCGATCGGGCGCCAGTTGCTCCAGTTGATCGATGGAGAGGGAATCTGCAAGCCGCACGGAGACCCTCGCACCGTGGCCGGAGAGCGCCTGTACCAGGTTGTAGGTGAAGGAATCGCGATGATCGATGACCACGACGTGAAGCGCTGCCCCGGCTCCAGAACCCACTGGAGCGGCGGCAACACTCCACTCTCCCGGGAGATCGAGTCGGTGATCCCTGTTTGGTGGAGCAGAACCGTCCAGATCGATGACAACACGTCCCTTCTTCGAACCGAACAGACGATAGTAGGCAGCCACGGGTCCCCCTACCACAAATTCCATAAAACGCTATCATGCTGAGGCTTACAGTGAACAAGCAGGATCTAGCCCGCGTCGGGTCCGGAGTTTGCCGCTGTAGGGACGGATTGGATTGGAGATCAAGTTGATGCGGAAATTCATACTCACCCTGGTCGCGGTCGGTCTCGCCGGCTGCGCACCCATCCTGACCGAAGTGACATCCGTCTCCCCCGAAGCCGGGGCCGTAATCGTCCTGAACTCCCTGGAGAACTTCGAGATCGTGGTCGAATTCGATCACAAGATGGACATCGGCAGCGTGACGGCGGATAGTTTCATCGTCACCGGTACCGCCAGTGGTGTCATCGATCCTGCACTCGAAGCTGGATACACCCTGACCAACGGTGGCTTCAAGGTCGTCTTCACCACGTTGGCACCATTGTTCCAGGACGAGACCGTCACCGTTCAGTTGACCGCATCGATTCGCTCGCAATCAGGAAAA
>DCAA01000036.1:10993-37291 GCA_002311345.1 Planctomycetes bacterium UBA1146
GATCGCCTCGGACCGCCCCTTCCTCGCCGGAGAAAGAGTCAGCGTTGCGCTTCTCGACGGTCTCTTTGGATTCAACGGAATCCAGCTCGATCCGATCCTGTTGGGAGTGACCGTCTTGAACCTCGGTTCCGACGAATGGCCCGGCACCACGGTCGACTCCGGCACCTCACTGGGAGCGGGAACCATCGTGTTCCTCGACTTAGATGCCGATGGTGTCGACGAATGGGCCATCGTCGGCGGTGACGGTATCGTCGAATTGCAGGATTCGAGCCCCTCTGGCCCCGGAAACTCCACCAGCTGGACTCTTCCAGAACCGCTCGCAGGAGCGGCGGTGGGCGATTTTGACGGAGACGGTCGCGTCGATCTGGTCTGTCTCGGAGCTACCGCCGAGAGGATCTACCTGCTGAGAGGTTCCTTCAGCATCGCCATCCCACTCGAAGACCCGGTACTGATCAATCTCGCCACACCATCGACCCGGATCAACGCAGCTCATGTCGATACCGATGGAATTACCGATCTGCTTACCAGTGGCTCGGGAGGACTCTCCGTCCTCTGGGGATCCTCGAGCGATCCGTTCAACCAGCAAACCCTGGTCGACACCGGTGCAGTCCTGGGGACTGCTGTCGCCACCGATCTCGATGGAGATGACATCATCGATCTGGCCGCCGTACAGCAAAGCGATGGATCGATTCTGATCCTGACAGGCAATGATAGCGGCGGTTTTGATTCGGCGGGAACCGTGACAGGATACACACCAGCCATCGACATCGTCGTCGGTAATCTGGATGGAGATGCACTGCGCGACCTGCTGGTGATCCCGGCACTTAACGACACTCCATCGGTACTGTTGCCCGACGGAGAATTGAACTTCTCCTTGCGAATACTCTTCGATGGAGCCGCCACGCAGGGAGCCAAACTGGTCGACTGGAACGGCGATGGGATGCTCGACTCCCTGACACCCGATCCGGATGGCACCGGCTTGCACCTCTCCCTCGGACTCGGAGATGGCAACTTCGAAATGCCAGTCGATCTCGACCATGCCGAACAGATTCGTTCGTTGAGCCTCGGAGATGCGAACGGCGACGGAGCGCTCGATATCGCCCTCGAGCAGACCGGCGGCAACTGGGAGATCCAGCAAGTTGAATCCGCCAACTCGCCACCTCCGCCACCTCTTCCTCCCGGCAACCGTGTTCACGTCGATGACATCTCCGCCGATGCAGGAGATTCAGCAGTGCCCTGCTCCATCTACGTCGATACCCTCTCTGACCTGGCAGGCTGGACGCTGGTACTGCAGTACGATCCCCAGGCGATGCAGATCTCCGCGATCAATACAGGCCCCGCAGTCGCGAGTTTCCCGCCCCCCGCTTTCCACGAGGTAAATATCGACAATGTCAACGGCGTCGCGAGTGTTGGTGTGCTGCTGGATTTCTTCCTGACTGTGGTACTGCCCAACGGATTGAATCATGAGGTCGAGCAGGCACTGGTCGATATCCCCAACAACGCACTCTCAGGTGTTTACACCTTCGGACCTGCAAATGGGCAAGCACCTAGCAGCAGTCCTCTTCAGGACACCAACTCCTTAGCGGACAATTTTGGAAACTCGATCAGTCCGGAACTGATCACTGGGACCCTGACCATCGGCGGCGGCGCACTGCCGGGTTCCGATCCCAACGGCGGCGGCGATTCGGATGAAAACGAGACCAGTGGTGATGAAGACCCACCCGTAGAAGAAGTCACTTTCCTTCGCGGAGATGTGAACGGAGATGGCAGTCTCGATGTCACCGATGGAAGTAACCTACAACTGTGGCTGACCGGTGGCGGCACCATGCCGCCGTGTCTCGATGCTGCAGACGTCAACGACGACGGAATGGTGAACCTGTCAGACCCCATCGACCTTTTCGAATTTCTCTACCAAGGATCCAATCCCCCACCCGCTCCCTATCCTTCTGTAGGTATTGATCCGACCGCAGACGGACTGGACTGCGACGGATAACCAAACCCGTACACTCCAGTGGAGCCATCGCCCCTGAACCCGGCCGGGATCCTCGCCTCCCCCGCAACAAGAGGTCTCCCCCAATCCCCCCTGGATCCTGGCCGGGTCCCCCTTCTCTCCGACCACTCCCATGCCAGGGCTTGTCCCCAATTTTCCCACAGCGCCGCTCCGGGAGGCGCTGTTTTCGGGCATTTCCGAACGGTCTTCTGAATGACCACAGGTTGGGCATTGATCCCTGACCCACCCCTAGATATGGTACGCCCCACGCCTCCAGGAAAGGCCACGCCGCCACCCCTGGAAGTGGGCTCGAAGGGCTGCGCAGTGATTACCGAACCTCACTTGTTCCGGGATCCCGCACCGGTTTCTTCGTCATTTTTTTCATTCGGTTTCATCGACTGGGTCTATCGCCGATGATGGGCGGTGACCACGGAAGGGGACTCACGCGAACTTGGCGTGAGGATCTGGGGAATAGCGCCACTTCACTAGTTGAAGAGGGGGAAGTGGTCATTGAGTGGGGTATGCATCGAGCATACAGGATCGTCCGTCACCGTGTGTCATCAAACGCTCGGTGGTCAGACATGGTTAGGGAATGCGGCTGCGATCGCCCGGGTGGGAAACTGTTCTGCCCGAACGAACGAAGCCTGCGAGAGTGGATTCGAACTTCCCTGTGTCGGGTCGTGACCTGGCGCAGTCGAACCTCGGAGAACAACTCTCTCGTGGCGCGAACAGTTAGATCGAAAGCTTCGATCTTGAAGTCAGGTTCACGCAAATCGAGAGGGATTGCGGGTTCGGTTCTCACTGCACGGTCGGTGGGATGCGAAACCGCGAAATTCTTGGTTCTGAGCAGAACGAATCTGACTCACCTCGTCCATCGTATTGTTCGCTTTCAATGGCGAACAAAACCAGACGAGGGGGGTGGGATCGCTGCTTCGTCGTCGGAAGATTCGGTCCCTTCTCGACTTTTTCCATCATGTCTTTCCAACCTGCGCAGCGATCTCATGAGGTCGGTCCTGTCACTGTTCGAAGCAGGTAATGAACGGGAACCTCAGCCAGGGTTCGAACGAGTCGAACTTGTGACTGCAGGGAATCAGAGGGGACGTGCGAGTCGCCCGGTCGTCGGGGACGATTTTGGAGCAGCAAAACTGCTCCTCGCACTAGGGAAGATCAGAGAGGACCAGCGTTGAAGATTGATCGCCGTTTTACCACCAAAGGAGATAACCCCTATTCCAGTATCCAGATGAGCCAGAGAGCGTCGGAAATCCGGAATCCTGATGGCACCGTTATTTTCCATCAGGACGACATCGAGATCCCCGACCATTGGAGCCAGGTTGCCACCGATGTACTGGCCCAGAAGTACTTCCGTAGGGCTGGCGTTCCGCAACTGGATGAAAAGAAAAGGCCTGTTCGAGACGACGAGGGAAACGTTCTTCTCGGCGGTGAAACCGATTGCAAACAAACCTTCGATCGACTCGCCGGTTGCTGGACTCACTGGGGCTACGAAAACGGTTACTTCGATTCCTCCGCTGACGCCCGGGCATTTCATGACGAGGTGTGCTTCATGCTCGCAGAGCAGATGTGTGCACCCAATTCCCCACAGTGGTTCAACACCGGTTTGAACTGGGCTTATGGCATCGAGGGTCCCCCTCAGGGTCACCACTACGTCGATGCTGTCACGGGGGCACTGAAGCGTTGCACCAGCGCCTACGAGCGCCCTCAGCCTCACGCATGTTTCATCCAGAGCGTCAAGGATGACCTGGTCGGAGAAGGCGGGATCATGGATCTGTGGACCAGAGAGGCGCGCCTCTTCAAGTACGGTTCAGGAACCGGTTCCAACTTCTCCTCACTGCGTGGTGAGGGAGAACCCCTCTCAGGGGGCGGTCGCTCCTCGGGATTGATGTCTTTCCTGAAGATCGGTGATGCCGCAGCGGGGGCCATCAAATCGGGAGGGACCACACGCAGGGCTGCCAAGATGGTGTGTCTCGACCTCGACCATCCAGACATCGTGGACTTCGTCACCTGGAAGATGCGTGAGGAGCAGAAGGTCGCCGCGCTCGTGGCCGGATCGAAGGTATGTGCCCGCAATCTCCAGGCCATCCTGGCGGCATGCCACAACGGTGACGAATCAGAACGTACGACCAATAGTGATCCAAAAAGCAATGCCACCCTCGCCGCAGCAGTGCTCACCGCGCGCAAAGCTGCAGTACCTGAACCGTCCATCCAGCGGATACTCCAACTGGCAGATCAGGGTGTTCTCGCCGTCGAATTCGAGGAGTTAGACATCGGTTGGGAAAGCGCTGCCTATCAGACGGTCAGCGGCCAGAACGCCAACAATAGTGTGCGAGTTCCCAATGCCTTCTTCGATGCTCTCAGCAACGGGGATGACTGGAATCTGCTTGGCCGGACCGATGGAGAGGTGATCGGCACCATCCCCGCCAACGAGTTGTGGAACAAGATCGCCGAGTCCGCTTGGTCCTGCGCCGACCCCGGGATTCAGTTCGATACCACCATCAACGAGTGGCATACCTGCCCAAACGATGGGCGCATCAATGCCTCGAACCCGTGCTCGGAGTACATGTTCCTCGACGATACCGCCTGCAACCTCGCCTCCTTGAACCTGGTCAAGTTCCTGAGAGAAGATGGCCAGTTCGATGTAGAAGCCTTCCGTCACGCGACACGGATCTGGACAGTCGTACTCGAGATCAGCGTACTGATGGCATCCTACCCGAGCGAAGAAATCGCCCGTCGCTCGTACGAGTACCGCACTCTTGGACTCGGGTACGCCAATCTGGGTACGGTTCTGATGCGCCTCGGGATCGCCTACGACAGCGACGAAGGTCGTAGCATCTGCAGTGCTATCACCGCGATCATGACCGGGCAGGCGTATGCCACCAGCGCTGAACTGGCGAAGGAACTGTCACCATTCCCGGGTTACTCACGCAACAAGGACGAAATGCTGAGGGTCATTGGAAATCACCGCAACGCATCATTCGATAGCGGTGGATACAAAGGTCTCTCGGTGCTACCGACACCTCTCGATGCCGCACATTGTCCCGATTACCTCGTCGATGCGGCACGAGATTGCTGGGACAACGCACTCGATTGGGGACAGAAATACGGTTACCGCAATGCACAGGTGACCGTCATCGCTCCCACGGGAACCATTGGTCTCGTCATGGATTGCGATACCACCGGAATTGAACCTGATTTTTCACTCGTCAAGTTCAAGAAACTCGCCGGCGGTGGTTACTTCAAGATCATCAATCAGAGTCTCCCTCCGGCACTGAAAAAACTGGGCTACTCTCAGGTACAGATCGATGAGATCTCCAAGTATGCAGTCGGTCATGGAACCCTCAGAGGTGCCCCACTGATCAATCATGATTCTCTTCGCAAGGTAGGATTCGACGACGTATCCATCGCAAAGATCGAATCCTCGCTCGAGAGCGCTTTCGATCTGCAATACGCCTTCAATGACTACTTGCTCGGCGAGGGTTTTGCCGAGAAAACACTCGGTCTTTCCGGAGACTCTCTTGTTCTGTGGGCGACGAGCCCCCTCAAGGCGCTTGGATTCACCCCTGAGCAAATCCACCAGACCAATCGGTATGTCTGCGGCACGATGACGATCGAAGGCGGCCCTCATCTCAAGGATGAGCACCTCCCCGTCTTCGACTGCGCCAACCGCTGCGGTCGGATAGGCAAGCGTTTCATCAGATCGGAAGCGCATATTCTGATGATGGCAGCTGCACAGCCGTTCATCTCCGGAGCCATTTCCAAGACCATCAACATGCCGACCGAAACCACAATCGAGCAGGTCCGGGACTCCTATAACCTCGGCTGGCAATCGATGCTCAAGGCAGTTGCCATCTACCGAGATGGAAGCAAATTGTCCCAGCCACTCTCCTCCTGGGGAGAAGAAATCGATGAATCACAACTGCCCGAAATCGCTCCGAATATTCCCGCAAATGTAGAGAAGGTCATCGTCCGCTACCTGGCACGTCGGCGCCGTCTCCCCCATCGCCGAGGTGGTTACACCCAGAAGGCGACTGTCGGGGGACACAAGGTCTATCTCCGTACCGGCGAGTACGATGATGGCTCCATCGGTGAGATCTTCCTCGATATGCACAAGGAAGGTGCAGCATTCCGGAGCCTGATGAACAACTTTGCCATCTGTGTCTCCCTCGGGCTCCAACACGGAGTGCCGCTGGAAGAATACGTAGATGCATTCACCTTCACGCGATTCGAGCCGAATGGGATCGTCACGGGCAACAGGAACATCAAGATGGCAACCAGCGTGATCGATTACATCTTCCGCGAGCTGGCGATCAATTACCTCGGTCGTCACGATCTTGCCCAGGTGATGCCTGATGATCTCCGCTCGAGTTCGATCGGGACCACCCCTACGCCGGAGTACACCGATGAGGAGGAGTTCTCGGTCTCCAGCGACGACTCGCACAATGCGTTTCTCTCCGCGGGAATCGAGCAGTTCTCCCGGATGCTGCCACCGGTAGATGTACCCGCGGCGACAGAGACCCTTTCCAAACGGGAGGTTTCACAAGCCAAGGGCTATACAGGCGACCCCTGTCATGAATGTGGAATTTTGACGATGGTGCGTAATGGTACCTGCTTGCGTTGTAACACCTGTGGAGCCACCGACGGCTGCTCCTGATCAGGGTGAGGGTGAGGATCCTGGAGGAAACTGAGAGATCGCAACCGCCATCTCTCAGTTTCTTCCGTTTCCAGGATAGAGCGAGTGATTCAATCAACTTGAAAAATATCTGTATGGTCACGGAGGTATATGATGTCAGTGAAGTCTGATCGATGGATTCGCAGGATGGCCGTCGAGCATCGAATGATCGAACCTTTCTCGTCCGAACAGGTCAGAGAAGGCATCGACGAATCCGGTCAGCCATACAGGGTGATTTCTTATGGCATCTCATCCTACGGATACGACCTGCGTGTCGCAGACGAATTCAAGGTATTCACAAACGTGCACGGATCCGTGGTGGATCCCAAGGAATTCGATGAGCGCTCCTTTGTCGACTTCAAGACCGATTGTTGCATCATCCCACCGAACTCTTTCGCTCTGGCACGCAGCATCGAATACTTCCGGATCCCGAGAAATGTCATCACCATATGTCTCGGCAAGTCCACTTACGCTCGCTGTGGAATCATCGTCAACGTCACACCGTTCGAACCAGAGTGGGAAGGCCACGTCACCCTGGAGATCTCCAACACGACTCCCCTGCCAGCTCGTGTCTACGCCAAGGAAGGGTTGGCACAGGTGTTGTTCTTCGAGAGTGATGAAGAGTGTGAGACCTCCTATCTGGATCGGGGTGGAAAATACCAGGGACAGCGGGGAATCAACCCTCCCCGGATGTAAACGGGACCGGTGGCGCAACGAGCACCCTGACCTTACGATCCGGTGGTCTCGGGTGTCTATCCTCCCGGGAAACCACATCGGGATGTGAGGGGTGCCTGTGATCGACAAATCAGGCCTGGATCCGAATGCGCGAGCAGATTCTCGCGCTCAGACCTGCGCCGCAGGCGGGAACCTGCTTCCCTCGTGCGAGTCTGCAGCCGAGTGCGACAAGATCCTCCAGACAGCCCTCGCAGGAACTCGAATCTCAACTGCCGATGCGCTGGCACTGGCTCTTCATGCTGATGAAGAAACTCTGTTTGCAACGGCAAACCAGATTCGTGAAAAGTTCCACCCAGATTCCATCGTCACCTACGTCGTTGACAGGAACATCAACTACAGCAATATCTGCACCTCCGTGTGTTCCTTCTGCGCTTTCTATCGCAAGCCAGGAGATCCGGAAGGATATCTGCTATCGCTCGATGAAATTCACGAAAAAGTGGATGAAACGATCGCACTGGGAGGAAGCGGAACCTTGATGCAAGGAGGTCTCCATCCGGACCTACCTCTCTCGTGGTACACCCAGATGCTGCGAAGCATCAAAGAACGACACCCCGAGTTCTACCTGCACTGCTTTTCTCCAACCGAGATTCATGCATTCAAATCGGTTACTGGTCTCGATCTGGAACAGATTCTCTCTCAGTTAAAAGATGCCGGACTGGACTCGATTCCAGGAGGAGGGGGAGAGATCCTGGTCGATGCCATCCGCAAGAGAAGGCGCTCCTCGTGCAGCACAGATGAGTGGCTGGAAGTTTCCGCTACTGCGCATCGTCTCTCGATCCCGACCACGGCAACGATGATGATCGGCCTCGGTGAAGAAACCTGGATGCGAGCCGAGCACCTGCAGAGGATTCGCGACCTCCAGGATCAGACCGGAGGGTTCATATCCTTCATTCCCTGGACATTTCAGCCCGATAACACCGCGCTGGGCAGGAAGATCCCCAACAGGGTGCCGCCACGGGAATACTCCCGCTGGCTCGCCGTTTCGCGAATTTTTCTCGACAACATCGAAAATTTGCAGGTTTCCTGGCTCACCGTTGGACTGGAAGAAGGACGTCTGGGACTCCGACGTGGAGCCAACGATATAGGATCAGTGATGATCGAGGAAAACGTCATCTCGGTGGCCGGTGCAGATCACAAGGCGACCGAGGTGATGTTGAGAGAGACGATCGAGCAGGCAGGATTCCGTCCCGGGCTCAGAAATGCCGGGTATCGACGGTTACCGGATCGCCCAGTTCCCATCTCAACAGGGAAGGAAATCGATTGAGCGGACCCGCAACGGACCCGACCAAGAGTCTCAACGAGGTCACCAGCGCGACTGAGGCCCTCGTCAGTAATTGGGCCATTCCCGAAAACGTCCCGCAGGGAGTCTGCACCGCCATCGTTCCTGGAACCGAGTGCCTCGATGGAGCTCGTCTGCTGGCACGTACCCTTCATACCCTGGTGCTTCGCTCGCGGCCACGGACATTGGTGCTGGTAGCGGGAACCTCATGCAACACAACCCGGATCCGCGCCATCGGAAGCATCCAGACCTCTGCCGGAGAAGTTGCCATCGATGAGCGACTGGCTGCTCGAATCGCTTCGCTGTGGCCGGGAGATCTGGAGGTTGTGCCTGAAAATGAGAGTGAGGATCAGCTCCCATCACTGCACCGGATCACTCCTCTGATGGCACAGGTTCTCATCCCTGGCTGCCGGATCGTTCCGCTGGAAGTCCCCTATCGACCCGATCGAGACTTCGATCCGATCCGGCTCGGACAGGAACTCGGCAGCGCATTGAAATCAGAAATCGGTTCCTGCTTGATCGCTGCCGGAATCCTCTCTCCCAGAAAAGACGGGCATCAGTCCTCAGATCTCCAGGAGGATGCTGCCATATTGAAACACGTTCTCGATCCTGAAGCGGTTGATCTGGCAGGTCTGGCCTCCGTTTCAGATCTGACGGACTGGTGTCCGATGGTGCTGGCAACCGCTCATGCCATCGAGCGCGGTCGCCATCGCGGACATCTACTGGAACATGGCATCGTCGACTGCGGGCAACAGCGCTTTGGTGCTGCAGCAGTGGTCCTGTAGGAGGCAAACGAAATGGGATCAATCGCGACGGGTGGAGGAGACAAGGGAGACACCGGGGTCCTGGGCCCAGGTCGATTCGACAAGTGCCATCCGCGAATCGAGGCCTATGGTTCGGTCGATGAACTGAACTCGGAAATCGGGGTTTGTCTCGCCAGCAGTGGCGACAACTCTGCGACGATCCCTCAACCCATCCGTGATCAACTCGATGAGATCCAGTCGCTGCTCTTCTCACTGGGAGCAGATCTGGCTCAACCAGGTTGTGGAATCGAGAAGGGCACGGAACTACGTGTTGGTGCCAAAGCCATCGACAAGCTCACTGGCTGGGTTCATCAATGGGAACAGGAACTACCGCCACTGAAAGAGTTCGTCATTCCGGGTGGAAATGTAACCGCCGCTCGACTGCACCGGGCACGAACTACTTGCCGAAAAGCGGAGCGAAAGACGGTTGAGTTCTGTAGATCTTCCGGAGAAGGGCAACAGGCCATCGTATTTCTCAATCGACTCTCTGATCTGTTATTCCTACAGGCAAGAGCAGCCAATCAGGCCGATGGCATCGCGGACGTCCCCTGGAAGCCAACCGAAACTGAATAATCAACATGAGTGACCTGATTTGTGCTTTTGAGGGGATCCTTCGCTGGCCTAAAAAACGCAGTGACAAAGAGACTGTAGTCCAATGGCTAGCCACAAAATTTGAGCTCGATAAGAAGTATTCCGAAAAAGCAGTAAACGAGATTATCGACCAGCACCATTCATTTGCCGATATTGCTCTTTTGAGACGAGAGCTGATCTCGAGAAAATACTTAATGAGAAAAGACGACGGTTCTCAATACTGGAAACCGAATGAATAATCATTCCTCTTCAGCACTGACACCAAATTCCTGCAGCCAGTAATCGACCTGCTTCTTGCTCCTCGGAGCTGCCGGTTTGTCTGAGACCTCCCCCGACTTCGATTTTCGGCCGCCCCCACCCTCGAGCACAAGTTTTCGGAATTCACTGCAGGAAACCCACTCGAAGCCTGATCCCCCCAGACGCGATCCGATGTCAGATCGATCATCGGTAACGACACGAACAGTACCCGTACCACCTTTTTCCCGCGCCAGCGCGAGAATACGATCGTCAGCGACTTTCCCTCTCCTGGCGATCGAACTCTCAACCCCACTACGCTGTGGCATTGATGCCCCACCGTCATAAACAACTTCAAAGGTTTGATCGGAAACGCGGAGGCGGGATAACTCATTTTCGAGTAACTGGCGAGCGGCTTCGAATCCACTCTCCTTCATCCGCTGGCGAAACTGAGAGTCAGAATGGATGAGATTGTTGCCATCAACGATCCAGTGAATCAAAGGCCCTCTAATCGAAGTCGAAGATGGAAGGTGGTTTCTTGTTCGGATCTTCCTCTGCCTTCTCGAGGCCCTTCTTGAACATATCGTCGAGGCGCTCTTCCTTGCCCTCTTCGGCAGCTATCCCTTCCTCGAAGACTTTCTGAGCCTTGTCCGGTCCGGCGGTAGCATCCTTGACGGCATCCTCGAATGATCTGGTGTTCCCATCCTCATCCTTCGACACGCTGTGAAAGATCCTCCTGGCACGAGGGTCGATGGTAAGGACAGTCTTGCAGTCAGGACATTCAATCTCGAACAGGCCGCCGGGTCGGTTTGACATCGATCATGCCTTTCCATAGATGAGAGTAAGAACCTCGTTCCGGGTGGCAAGATTCTCTCGCATAACGCCACGCATCGCAGAAGTCGTCATGGTGCTGCCCGGTTTCTTTACTCCTCGCATCGTCATGCATGTATGAGTTGCCTCGAGAACTACTGCTACACCCTTGGGCTCCAACTTGTGGCTGATGAGATCTGCGATCTGTGCGGTCATTCTCTCCTGGATCTGGGGCCTTCTTGCGAAGTGATCCACTGCTCGCGCGAGTTTCGAGAGTCCGACGATCTTGCCGTCAGGAAGATAGGCAATATGAGCCTTACCTGTAAACGGCATCAGGTGATGCTCACACATGGAGAAGAACGGGATGTCCTTGAGCAAGACGATCTCGTCGTAATCCTCGTAAAAAACCGCGCTGAGGACTTCGGTACTGTCATCGTGCATCCCGCCCAAAATCTCCCTGTACATCTTTGCAATTCGATGAGGTGTGGCCAGCAACCCTTCACGGTTGGGATCTTCTCCCACCCCCTCGAGGATCATTCGCACACCCTCTTGAATCTTTGCATCGTCAATCTTGTCGGGAACGTCCATCAAATCACTCCCAACCGGGCTGCAGGTCAATCCGCCCGGACAAAGAATAGAAAGCGATGGGATTGTCCCAGACGATTTTTCGGATCACATCTTCGGAAGCACCTTCTTGTCTCATCCGCCAGACGGTTCTGGGGACGCTCAGAGGATCGGATGGCCCCCAGTCACAGGATGAATTCACCATCATCCGTTCCGGTCCATGCTTCTCGAAGATGGCGGCAGCGCGTTCCGGACTCAGTTTGGTCACGGGATAAACGGTATGCCCACACCAGAATCCATTTTCAAGGCTCGCACCGATAGTTTCTTCGGTGTTGTGGTCTATCAGAATCCTGGTTGGATCGAGTCCCATGTCCTGGATCACCTCAATGGTCCGGAGCGTACCTTCGAGTTTGTTGCGATGAGGTGTATGGATCATCACGGGCAGTCCGGCGTTGAATGCCATCTCCATTTGCTTGCGCAGGATCACTTCTTCCTCATCGGTGATGAGGTCGAATCCCAGTTCGCCGACGGCAACTACCGAGGGATGATCGAACCATTCCTCCATCTTGGTGAGAACCTCGTTGGCCAGATCGAGGTCATTGGCCTCACGAGGGTTTACTCCGATGGTACAAAAATGTTGGATGCCATACTGGGAAGCTCTCTCACGTTCAAAGCCAGTGATGTGATCGAAGTAGTCATAAAATGTACCGGCGTATTTGCGAGGCTCCCCGAGCCAGAATGACGGTTCGGTGATGGCAACGACACCAGCCACAGCCATTCTCTCGTAATCATCCGTGATTCGAGAAATCATATGGCAGTGCGGGTCAAAGATCCTCATGGCTGGCGCCTTTCCCCCGGGTGAGTTCGAACAACCCGGGACTGACCGTGCATGGTACTGGATGAGTTTGGCGATTGGGAAGCGTTCCACGCTGATCCGGGACCGAGAATTCGGCCCCGAGGCGACCCGATCAGTCTGATATCGGCACCATCAAGAGTGTTGAGTCTCCAGCCAGCGCTCTGCATCCATGGCCGCCATACAACCACTCCCTGCAGCGGTAATCGCCTGGCGGTAGGTAAAGTCCTGGACGTCGCCACAGGCGAAAATTCCCTCGACGCTGGTCTTCACCGCATCGTGAGTCTTGATGTAACCATTCTCGTGAAGATCAAGTTTCCCCTCGAAGAGGTGGGTATTTGGAATATGCCCGATCGCCACGAACAGACCGGTGAGTTCCAGGGTACTCTTTTCATTCGATTTGAGGTTCTCTACCTCGACCCCACTGACCTTGTCGTCCTTCTCGAGCACCTCTGTGATTGCCGAATCCCACATGAACTCGATCTTCGGATTGTCGAATGCTTTCTGCTGCATGATCTTGGAAGCACGAAGAGTGTCTCTGCGGTGAATTACGGTGACCTTGTCGGCGAATCGGGTCAAGAAAATCGCCTCCTCCATCGCGGAGTCACCACCTCCAACGATAGCAATCTCCTGACCACGGAAGAAGAAACCGTCACAGGTGGCACAGGTACTGACCCCGTGGCCCATCAGACGACTTTCTGCTTCAAGTCCAAGCAACTTTGCACTGGCACCTGTCGAGATGATGACGGTCTTGGCCTCGACCTCCTGCGAAGTGCTCTTCACCCTGTAAGGCTGGCTCGAAAAATCGACTTCGACTACATCCTCGAAGACTATCTCGGCACCGAATCTCTCCGCTTGCTTTCTGAAGTACTCCATCAGGTCCGGCCCCATGACGCCTTCGGGAAATCCCGGATAGTTCTCGACATCTGTTGTAAGCATCAACTGGCCACCACTGAGCGAACCGGCAAAGACCAGCGGATCGAGTTGTGCCCTGCTGGAATAGAGGGCAGCGGTGTATCCCGCAGGTCCGGATCCAATGATCACAACTTCCCGAATCATCGATCTTCCTCATTTCGGTACTACTTGCACCAACTGCTGCGCGCGGGTAGTTCGGTGCCGGATCCCACTCCGTGGCCAGAGGGAGGCACGGGCGATTATCACCTGAATCGGCGACAATTTCCTCGAATCCGGTCACATTTTTGAGCCTTCAACCAGCAACCGGACGAGGCTTTGCGGGGTTCGGTGAGAGTGCAGTCGGGTTTTTGATGGAAACCGATTCGCCGTCTGTGTCCGTCACGGCAGTTGCAATCAGAAGGGGTCATATGACACTTGCTTTTTACGAAGACCTTCGTAAGATACTGACCTCTACTTCCACAGGATTTGCTTTCAACCAACCGCAGGTAGCCTCGACGACACGAGCACAGCAGCAACATCGTCGAAGTTCTGGGAGTCGTATTCTCGGGAGGACCCGACAGTTAGATCATGATGGACAACATTCGACTTGAAATGCCATAGAGATTCTCGTTACTTGAGAGGCGTCCCTGAGGGATGCTGGTCCGCTACCCCCGGAGGCCGTGTGATTTTCACAAGGAGAAACCGATGAAAGATATTTCGCTGAACAGGTCGCTTCTTTCCGTGGCAACCATTCTGGCTCTCGGGTGCATGTGCTTCAACACACCGGCACTTTCACAGGTCGACGAAGCGGATCCAGCAACCGAGATTGAATCGGAATCGAAAATCGGTCCCATTCCTACGGTCGACCTCGGTGATGAGGCCCTCGACGCGGACTACGCCAGATTCCTGGCCTTGATCGAGGAGAAGGAATATGCCCGTGCTTTCTCGGTGATCAAGCGAATCAAGGGCAAGGTACGCAAGCCAGCCGAAAACATCGCTGAAGCGTTTGAGCGATGCATGAAGGAAGCAGAAGGGGGTGTAGTCCTGGAGAAGGCCCGCAAGTACGCCGACAAGGACAAGATGAAACAAGCGCTCGCAGTCATCGAGAAGGAAGATCCCAGTGGAGATGCCTTCGATGGTAGTTTTACCGGCGAAGAATTGTCTCAGTTACGTGAAGAAGCGTTCGATGCCGTGTTCCTGGTTCTCGCCGATTACGAGAAAAAAGGCGAGACCCAGACCAGACAAGCGGATGACGATGAAGAAGGTGACAACGAGGGTGAGGGCCAAGGTCGTGGCCGCGGCGAACCCGGCGGCGGAAGAGGCCCTGGCAACTCAAAGGTCATCGGCGGTAGTCCCGAGGACGGTGATGTCCGCACCGGAAAGTACGCCATGCACTGGCAAACCGGTGATGAAATGAGTTTCCTCGACCTCGGCAAGATCGATGAAGAGATCGATCTGACCGAGTTTCGTTACCTGCGAATCTCACTGCGGTGTGAGGATCCCCGGGCCAAGCCCCAGGTGAGGATTCTGTTCGATGTTGATGGCGGCCAAGCACGACTTGGACGCGGGTACGGAAGACGAGGAGCGGCGAGAGCGTTCCAGAGGGAAGGTTTCCAGACCGCCGTGGAAGCGCAATTCCGCTGGCGGGATTTCCGCATCGATCTCAAAAAATTCTCCGGCAAAGGAGAGGTCGAGTGGGACATGGTCGAGGTTCTGCGCCTGATTCACACCAGTCGCCAGGATACTCTCATCATGATCGATGATGTGCGCCTGGAGAGACCCTAGTTTCCCCTTGTTCAGATTCGCGAGATGGCGATGATCTGATCTCGAAGGGGGGGGGATTGTCTTCATCGGCTGTCGGATTCGACTCTCTTCAGCACCGGGATGCAGAATTCCGGCTGAGACGGCAACCGGCTCTTCTTCAATTTGTCTTGCTACTGCATCTCTCATTCATCACCGTTGCCCTTGCTGGACAAGTTCCCCCCGATGAATCCGAACACGATCCTTTCGGTCGTTCTTTCTCCGATTCATCGACCGAGTCAGATAACCCTTCCGGAACGCCCAGTTCTCTGACCATCGATCGCAGTGGCCGCGTGACCTTGATCGGTCCCGACATGGTCCCCCACCTGATTGTGACCCCCAGGATCCGTGTCCAGCTTCTGGGGGGGTCAGAACTGCAAGATGGATCGGACCCTGTCGACTTCCAGGGCAGCGATCTTCTGATCGAGGGCAGTGCTC
This sequence comes from Planctomycetes bacterium UBA1146, assembly GCA_002311345.1. Taxonomy (GTDB): domain Bacteria; phylum Planctomycetota; class UBA8108; order UBA1146; family UBA1146; genus UBA1146. Next base: position 26,669 of record DCAA01000036.1, read on the forward strand.
TCGAGAGCAATCACTTCCGGTTCCGCGCCGACCTCGATGGACTTCGTTCTCCTGGCACCTTCTCCGAGGCATGGATCGATCGCAGAATCGGTACCAGACTCCATCTCACCACCGGCCGGATTCCTAACGCACTCGGACTTCAGGGTGGGATCCCGCTGGAGGATCGGCTCACCATCTCTCCTGGCGTCCTCGACTGGATCGATGAGGGGTCGAGTTGGGCGCTTCGTGCCGGAGGGCTGTGGCTCGATGACGCCATCAGTGCCGATTTGCAAGCACGTCTGGGAGGCGCGGCGGATCTCCGGGGCGAGTTCTTCGGCGGCCAGGGATTCGCTGGAAGACTCTCCGTGCAACCCTTCGCTCCACTGCTGTTCGGCGGACCCGGTGCCATCGATTCCAGCCACAGTGCTTTTTCCATGTTCATTGCCGGTCGCTGGGATCACGATCTTGACGGTCACTTTCAGATCGAATCACCGGGTGAGTCGACCATCTATCGGACCCAGAACCTTCAAATGGATTCGGCCAGGTGGGTCCGTGCCGGCTGGCGCTGGCCTGTGCTCGATTGGCTGCACCTGGAGAACGAGTGGAGCCGAGCCGGTTTCTTCGGAGTCGAGACCAACGACCCCATCACCGACTTTCCTGGAGAACTCGACGGTTGGCAGCTGGGAATTCGATTACTGCCCTTCTCGGACGAATCCCTGGCGATACGCTCGGGACCCGATCTTCCTCCCAGGCTCTTCGACGCATCCTCCCCTCACGACCGCAAGGATCTCGAAGTACTCGTTCGCTATGAAAAAGCCGATCTGGGCGATGAATTGCAACAGCTAGGGCTGCTCGAAGCGGGAACCGATGCCGGCGGAGTCGAGGTTTTTCGACTCGGAATCTGTTCTCGGCCCTCTCCCTGGTTTCGATGGCTCCTGGAGGGCACCCGCACCTGCACAAAGGGGGGTACTTCTTCCTTTGATGGCCTCGAGGTGACCAGTATCCGGCTCATGTTCGAGTTCGGCGGGTAACCCTATCCGGAATTCCTTTCCGGAAGATAGTCCCTCAACCGGGTCAGCAGGTCATCCCATCGACCTGTCTGGTTTGCGCCAGGAACCACCCTCGTCGTAATCTTCTCAGAGTCCCTGGTGTGCCTCATTCGACCAATTACCAGCCCGGCGGCTCCCCTTTGAAGGAGAGATTCCAAGATGATTCCGAGCCACGATCTCCACATCCGCCAGCAGGGTTTCACGCTTCTGGAGGTGATGATTGCCATGGCTCTGATGGGGCTAGTGAGCCTCGGTGCATCGTTACTGCTGTTACCGGTACTCGAGGAGCAGAATAATTCCCGGGAAGTAACCCGTGCCACGGGATATGCCCGTGCTGTGCTGGAGGAACTCTATTCTCGGACACTCGAAGATCTCACCAACGATTCCACCGGATACCTGCTCGAAGAGAACTGGCCCAAGAAGGGCACTCAGATCTTTGATGAAGAGCCAACTCTTGAAGAACTCACCGACCTTTCCATCCCCACCATCGATGTAGAAGTGAGTGATCTCGACGCAGATCCATTGGAGATCCTGGTCACAGTTTCCTGGCAAGGTCGAGATTTTAGCGACCTCACCGAACAACAATTTTGGGTGGTACGAACCCGCTAGGAGTCTTCATGGAGAAGATCCATCCCTGCAAGGATCAGGGATCGACCCTGCTCGAGATACTCATCGCGACCATCGTTTTTGTGGTCGTCATTTCTCTGAGTCTCGCTGTGGCTGCTTCCTTCTCACGTTTCGGAGGCGAAGCTAACGCAGACGCCGCCTCTCAACTCGATGCCCATCGTGCCTTTTCTCGAATCGAGTCGGTGCTGAGGCAGGGTTGGTCTGCTCCGACGATCCTCGACGATGGCGATGCTCTGCAGGTTGATGTCCTTGGATACTCCTGGAATAACCAAACAACACAGTGGGATCGAATCGACCCCGCAACATGGCGCCGGGAGTACGACCTCAGTGCTGGAGAGTACTTCTTCGTCGACAGTTCCGGTGTCGAGATCCCCGTGGCAACCTGCACCGTCCGCTGGGATCGACTCTCGACCGATCCGACAACCGAGGAGTACCACTTCGGAGACGTCAGTTGCTCCATCTCCGATGAATCAGGGAATTCCTCTTCATGGCTTCTGGCGGTCGGTATCGGCACCCATCAACTCGATGAATCCGGATCCGAGAGGCTTCCAGGCATCTCTTTTGACGACCAGGGCCAGGCGATCATCGTCACACTGAATCTGCAGAGAAACCCCGATGAGATCCCCTACTCGATACGAAGTCGTGTCAAACGAAGAAACTACCTGGCCCAAGCCCAGTGAAGAAAACTGTTACCTCCATGAAAGCAGCCAAACTGAATCTACCTTCGAACCCACTTGCAGGAGTCACCGCCATGAACAACAACGTACCTGTCGACAACCAAATCCACGCATTGAATCAGCGAGGAACCGCTCTTCTCGTCACCGTCTTCATGACCCTGGTCATTGGATTGATCTCGGCGGCCACCGTCGCGACTACTCTGACCCGCAGCAAGGACTCCCGATTCCAACTCGACAGGCTACAGGCGAGAACTCTTGCCGAAGCGATCCTCGATGCTGCTCAGAAACAGATCCTGGTCAGGACGGCTAACTTTGACGACCCATTCGCGACTTCTACCTCCGCTGCAGGGACCGTGGAAATTGGCGGTACCACATATGCCTGGAATGGCGTAGATCTCACTCCTTCTGTCTATCCGGGAATTCTGGATGAAAATGGTTGGAGAACGATCGAGGTCCTCTATGACTCCACCGATACTGATGGCCCGACTCAATCCATCTACACAAGGGTCGTCCAACTCTACCCAGGAATCTCCCAGAACTCGGGAGTTGAGATCGGTATCGCCAAGAGCCAACTGAAACGGACCATCGAGGTGCAACGTAACCCGCTCTTCGACTTTGCCATCTTCTACGATGATGATCTTGAACTGTTGCCTGGACCTAGCATGACTTTCGCAGGAAAAGTCCATGCCAACGGAGACATCTATGTCGGCGTTGGAGGTAGTAAGACCCTGACCATCGATTCTGACTACTTTCGTTGCACCGGGGAGATCTACCGTGAACGCAAGAACAATGGCTCCACAACTGGTGGTTACGTCAGAATCAAGAACGCCGATGGCGACTTCCGTAGCCTCGATAACGATGAAGACTTCGAGGCCTGGGCCGATCCCCAGGACTGGGTCGATTTCGCCAATGATCGCTGGGGTGGTACGGTGCAGACCGGTAGCCACGGGGTCTTGAACCAGAATGCTCCTAACATCGGTTCGATTGCCAACGATGGACACTACCGTACCAGTGCAGATCTGGTGATCCACAACGACCGCATCTATCACGTGATCGACGGGGTCGAACTCGACATCACCAGCCAGGTCTCTGGGGCCATCAGCGAGAGCAATTCCGATATGTACGACGCCAGAGAGGAAACATATGTTCCCCTGACAGAAATCGATCTCTCCGATGGAAACTTCCAGAGTTACATCACCTCCGCAAACTCCGACAACAATCCCAACAACGACATTCACCAGGTCTATGCCTACCGTTCTCCGGTACCGGAACCTGCAAACTGGGATCCGGGACTGGCCAATAACTGGCTCGAAGGAATCCGTCTCTCCGAGGGCTCCCAGCTTCCCGCTGATCTGCTCTTTGTCAGTGAGAATCCGATCTACGTGCAGGGTGACTTCAATACCACCAACAAGAAGACTTCCGCGGTGATCAGCGATGCCGTGAATCTTCTCTCCAACAACTGGGATGACGATCGCGAACCCGGCGATGATTACGACGATTTTGATTCAGCCTCCGAGACCACTTACAACATGGCCATCATCACCGGAAATGTCCGCACCCCGGACGGTGGCGGAGACTACTCAGGTGGTCTCGAGAACCTACCTCGCTTCCACGAACGCTGGGGTGGGAGCACAGCTGCCAACATCAACGGTGCCTTCATCAACCTGTTCCAGAGTCGCGTTGCTACCGAACGCTGGGGAAAATCGGGCGTCTACAAGCCCCCCAAGCGCAACTGGTACTTCGATAATGATCTGCTCAATTCCAGCGTCCTCAGGAATCTCTTTCCCCAGGCGGTCAGCATCGATCGTCTCGTGTGGGAAGAAGGAGAGTCTCTGCTGCCAGGAGTTCAGTAGGTTCCTGAGCCCTCCGCCGTTATCCTTCGGGGGTGCCAGCACAATCATGGCACCTCGGAGGATTCTGTGGATATGGCCCAGCACGACCAGGAATCTGCCCAACCGACTCATAGACCCTCGAAGCGGTTACCGGTTCGCAGGACCAGACCGGGACGCTCGCCTCGTGGTCTCGATGAGGTCGCTGTCGAGGAACCCCTCGAGATCCGTCTCCGGTGGGTCGATGACGATGGCTCCCATGACGAACTGATCACGACGACGATGCGAACCCCCGGCGACGACTTCGACCTCGCTGTCGGTTTTCTGGTGGCAGAAGGACTTCTTTCGCCCGGAGATGTGCCGGCAGGAATCTCGCACTGTACCGAAGGGGACGTTGAAGATCCTCTCAATGTCGTCACGGCTACACTTCGAAATGGATCAAAGCCTGACATCTCTTCAGTGGCTCGCGTGGGTCTAGGGACAAGCGCTTGCGGAATCTGCGGACGAACAAGGATGGAAGATGTCATCGCGAGGGTTCCGCAGGTTTCCGAAAAGCAAGATTTTGATCCTGCGTGGCTGGCGACCCTTCCAGAACAATTGCGAGCAGCCCAGAGCCTTTTCGAGAGTACCGGAGGAGTTCATGCCGCTGGTGCCTGGCCTGCAGGCGCCCAGGTCATCACGGTGCGAGAAGATGTCGGTCGACACAATGCCCTCGACAAACTGATCGGTTCCCTCGCTAGCCGCGATCAACTTCCTGCGACTGGACTCGTTTGCGCCGTGAGTGGGAGAGCCAGTTTCGAACTGGTCCAAAAAGCCGCAGTCGCGGGGTTCGATGCCCTGATCGCCGTTGGCGCTCCCTCGAGTCTTGCGGTGGAAACGGCGCGAGGAGCGGGAATGATCCTGTGTGGATTCGCCGGAACTGCAGGACTCAATTGCTACAGCGGAGCCTCTCGTCTCGGTCTTTGAAACTGGCCCTCTACCGGCAGATCGATTCGATCACTCCGCCACGGGTGAAATCTTCCCGTTTTTCATCTCGATCCTTGCAGTGGCAGAATCCGGATCATGTTCCAGAATCAGGATCGCCTGCTCCTCGAGAGCCACTTCCAGGATCCGCGCTTTCTCCTCGATCACCGTGATGGCACTGATGTCGTAACCCATCGTCCAGGCAACCCTCAGATGGTGACGAGTCGGAGCGAGGTCTGTGAGGTATCGCAAGACTTGACCTCCCCCTTCCACTCTTATTGTCTGCATTCCCAGGGTGTGGCCATCCACCCTTTCGACGGTGATGCCTGGGAGGATCTCTCCATCACCATCGATCTTTTGCAATCGCGTTCCTTCCAGGGGCTCGATGTTGTGAGGCATATAGGAGGCCTTCTCCCTCGGATTTGGATCGATGGCAGTGTTCCAGTTGGCTTGCTGTATCCAGTGGGTCGCAGAGGGAAAAACCGGACAGGAAATTCCTGATTCATCCAGGGCAGTGGCTCCTCCAACATGGTCGAAATGCAAATGAGTGATGATCAGATCTGTTACCCGATCTGGATCCACACCATGACTACGGATTGCCCTGCGAAGCGGCGGCTCATCTTCTCCTTGCGGAAACTGGACCGCGAAACGATCACGGAAGGAAGAATCCTCCTTGTCCCCTACTCCCGCATCGACAACGACAACGTGATCAGATTCCGAATCCTCGAGCAGAAGCAATCGAGTGGCGAGAGGGATTCGATGCTGGGCATCAGGTTCGATGCATCGTTCCCAGATAACCCTGGGAACCGAACCAAACATTGCTCCGCCATCGAGACGCAACCCACCGCATTCGATGACCCTCACGCTCCAGCGGCCAATAGCAATCGGCTCTCCCATCTGATCTCCCGTCTTGCAAGGACATTTTGCCCATTTTTTGTCCACAGACTATCACATCGAAGAGGTGAAAAATCTCGCCTTCGTTGCACCTCTTCAGGCAGATGACTACCATGGAACAAAGACAGAGACGGAGACGGTCCTGACCGGGAGTCCCTGTTCGTGCCGCGGTGTTGTCCTGGCGGACAACTGGAGAAGCGAGAGTTGAAGACGATGACTGACCTTTCCACCGATAGTCCTCCCATCATGGAGTTGACCGAGGTGACGGCCCGCATTCCTCTCCTGGAGCGGATCGGTGTCGATCTGATGAAGGTGATGGAGCGCAAGGATCAGATCGTAACCCAATGCAAGAAACCAGGGCGTGGACGCGAAGGTGAGGAGTCGTCTCCGATGACGGCTCTCAAGGAAGAACTGCGAGGTCTCTCTGCTCATTTCACGGAATTGCGTGAGGAAGTGCAAGCCCTGGGCGGGACCATCGCGCATTCATCATCTGCCACGGTTGAGTTTCTGGGAGAGGTGAACGGATGCATCGGCTGGTTGTCATGGCAACCAGGTGAGGAATCCATCCAGGCATGGCGCCCCGTTGACGGGGAACCGGGAGAACGGTTTCCTTTACCGTCCATCACTCTGGATATCCAGAGTCCCAGCAAAAGTGATGCTGATAATCAGGAAGAGAACAACGAAGAAGAGACCGTCACGTGAAGGTAACACGTTAGCCTCAAATATCCGGTGTCATCCGATTGAATTAGGAGATCTCATGGCGAGCAATGTACTGACCATCGGGGACGATAACTTTGAATCTGAGATCGGGTCCGGTGGTGTCGCGATGCTCGATTTCTATGCAACCTGGTGTGGCCCTTGCAAGACGATCGCACCCATCGTCGAACAACTCGCTGATGAGTTCTCTGACAAGGGAGTCAAGGTTGGCAAGGTCGACATCGATACAGCCCCCGATCTGGCGGTCAAATTCGCCATCCAGAGCGTACCAACTCTACTTTTCTTCAAAGACGGCGAAGTTGTCGACAGACTCTCTGGCGCGCATTCAAAGCCAAACATCGAGGAAAAACTAACCACCATCAGCGGATAATTTTCAAGGCAAGGCCGCACTTCGATGTGTCGGGGAGAATCGGGATGAATCCACGGTGAAGAGACCAGTTTTTCCAGTACGTTTTCTTCCGACGCTCTTTTCTTCATCCATCATCAGTTGCTGCATGATCCTTGGCTCATGTAACAGCAGTTCAACACAGCAAATCGCATATGACGATGTCCGGATCATCGCCGAGGCAGCACATCCCATCTTGCTGGGTGCGACTACCGCTCAACGATTCGGCAGAGAACGACCCGTCCGACCCGATGAGGGAAATTCCGACAGACCTCGTCTGGCTTACAACCTGCCCGATGGATGGACAGAAATTCCGCTCACCTCGATGCGTCGTATCAACGTTCGCATCGCTGGAAACCCGGATGCTGAATGCTATCTGACCCTGTTGCCAGGCGGTGGAACCCTGCGGGCCAACATCGACCGCTGGTGTGAACAGATGCAACAGGACCCCATCTCGGACGAACTTCTCCAAGCTCTTCCGAAAACCCGTCTGCTGGGAGCAGATAGCGTACTTTTCGAGATCGATGGTGACTTCTCCGGAGGGGTGAGTGGAATACCGATCGAGGATGCCCGCATGAGGGTCTACATACTCCCGGTCGGTGAAACAACCGTGTTTCTCAAGGCGACCGGCCCACGTCCACTGATCGAACAGCAATCGGACGTCATCGATGAATTCGCCGCCTCGGTGCGGCTCGAGTCGGCACAATCCGGATCACCAGCTCCGGGGAGTGTGCTTCGCTGGCAGATTCCTGACGACTGGATAGTCGATTCTCCACGGCCGATGCGCGAGGTTACTTTCATCAGTGGAGAAAAGGCGCGTTGCTGGATCACCCTGCTGCGAGGCGATGGCGGAGGGCGGCTTGCCAACACCAATCGCTGGTTAGGGGAACTGGGAGTGGATCCGATCTCGACCCAACAACTGGACGATCTTCCCGTCAAGAAGATGCTTGGTGGCGATGCCACGGTCATCGAAGGTGAGGGAACCTATTCCAGCATGAGTGGCCCATCTCGAGAAGGTTGGGCACTGATCGGACTGATCCGCCTGCTCCCTGATCGGGCTGTTTTCATAAAACTGGTCGGACCCGCGCACGAGGTAGAGGCCAGTAGAGATTCATTGATGGAACTGGTCTCTTCGCTGGAGGTGGTGCGATGATCGCAGGTGAGCGGATCCTCCGTCTCTTCGGCTCTCAGGGTCTGGCCGCCTTGATGATGCTGTTTCTGCTGATCCTCACTTTTCTCGGAACCCTTGAGCAGACTGAACACGGTCTTTATCAGGTCCAGAAGAAGTACTTCGAATCGTGGTTCCTGATTCACCACCTCGGGAGCGTACCCATCCCGCTCCCCGGCGGGCTGCTGTGTATGATCATCTTCTCCGTCAATCTGATGGTTGGCGGAATCATCCGACTCAGGGTCAGTCGCAGGAACTTCGGCAATTTCATCATTCACGTCGGAATCGCCGTGATGATGGCCGCAGGCCTCGTGAAGATGGTCGCCTCCGATGAAGGACACCTGACTCTGTGGGAGAACCAGCAATCATCCGAGTACATCAGCCACCACAAGTGGGAGCTCGTCGTCTTCGAGACGGGCCAGGATGCCGTCGTCGAGTACAGGATTGGCGAAAACCGCTGGAAGAATACAAATGGAACAGCTCTGGTCTCGGCCCAGCCAGGAACCGCTGACCGCAATCCTCGAGGATTGCCCTTTGGTCTCGAACTCACCGGAGCACTCACCAACTGTCGCCCCATGCCTGCGGGCCCCAGATGGCAACCCGATTCGCCAGCCGTCGATGGCTGGGCGCTGATGAAGTTGGATCTGGAAGCAGAAAACGAAAGAAATACTCCCGGTTTGCTCGTACGTATGCAGCCCACCGCTGATCAGGACGCAACAGCACAACAAGCGCTATTGTGGGGAAGACAGAACTATCCCTGGACCTTCGAGGTGCAAGATCGCACCTTCGCGATGGTTCTTCGAAAGGTTCGCCATTCGATGCCCTTCTCGATTCGCCTCGACAATTTCGAAAAGGTCGATCACGCGGGAATCGCGACCGCCAAGGAATTTCGCAGTGATGTGACTCAAAACAGCCAGGGAGTCGATCGCCAGATTCGTATCGAGATGAACGATCCACTGCGGGATCAGGGTCTGGTCCTTTTCCAGTCGAGCTGGGGACCATCGAATGCCGGTGCTGGTGACGACCTCTACAGCGTCTTCGCCGTGGTGCGCAATCCGTCCGACTACTGGCCCCTCTACTCGTGCATAGTGATTGCGGTGGGAATGGCCATCGCATTCATCCAGAAGTTCCTCAATTATTCCAAACGACAGGCCAGAATGACGGGAAAGAACACGCCATGAAGACCGCCACTACAACCCTGCTGCTTCTGGGTTTGATCGTGGCGCTGTGCCCCACCTCGATCGAACTGCTGGCCCAGGATTCCCCCACCTCGGCAGACGTCACCGTGCCTGCACCCGTTGATCAGAGTCCCATCAACGAGACCGTTTCCACCGATAGGCCGCAATGGTCCGCTGAGATCATCCAACAGGTCGCCCGTTGGCCGATACAACATGGTGGCCGGGTGAAACCTTTCGGCACCTTCGCTGGCTTCACGATGTTGAAGATCAACGGCAAACGATCTCTGGTCGTTGAAGAAGAGAAACTCGGTCCAGTGCAGTGGGCTCTCGACTGCATGCTCTACCCCGATCTGGCACGCAATTACGAGTGCATCCTGGTCTCCAACGCCGCGGTACTGACCAACATCGGTTTTGATGCATCGGATCGCAAGCGGAGTGCGCGCTGGAGCTACAACGAACTTCTTGGTGTCATCGACGTCCTCTTTCGCAATACACAACAGATTTTCGATTCCAAACCAGAGGCATCGGAGTGGAGTCTGATCGAACGTCAGACGGTTCAACTGGCCGAGAACGTCCGCTCGCTGGAGGATCTGCTCTATTCTTTCGAAACAGCGCGTCATACCTTCCCGCTGGATACCGTGGAGGAACTGAAGGCGATCTTCGGCGATTCTCCAGGCACCGGATTCTCCGCCCTCATCTCCGGGATCGACCAGCTGGAAACGCTCGCCGACCGCGAAACCTTACTGGCATTGCCACCAGATCGTCAGACTCTGGTGGTCACTGCACTTCAACAATTGCAAACAGATCTTCTACGCCACATGCAAATCGCCGACAGAGGCATTGCCTTCTTCCCACCCGAGCAGGTGCAGGTCTCACAGGAACAACTGCCTGTGGTCTGGTCCAGAGCCAGTGGAGTGGTCCAGGCGGCGCTGGCCAAGGAGCCTCAAGATCGCAGAATTCTTGCACTGGCTGCACTCGAGACGCTGCCACAACTGCTGCAAGAACGTGTGCTGTTCGGCGAGAAGGCCAGCGAGGTGCTGAACCATCTCTCCACGCTCGCCCAGTTGCACGGTCAGTACGAAAAAATATCGATGGAAGTCTTCTTTTACCGCATCGACTACTTCTACCGGGCTCTGATCTGTTTCATGCTCGCTTTC
>DCAA01000036.1:37356-40759 GCA_002311345.1 Planctomycetes bacterium UBA1146
GGACTGGTATTGCTGGTCACCGGAGTCACCATCCGTTGCGTCATCCAGGGACGTCCTCCGGTCACGACTCTTTACGAGACGATTCTCTTCATAACCTCCTGTTGTGTGACCACTGCATTTGTTATCGAAAGATTTGATCGCCGCCGGATTGCCCTGACGATGGCGGCGCTGCTGGGATCTCTTGGCTGTTTCCTGTCGATGCGATACGAGTTGAAAGAAGCGGTCACTGCCGGTGACACGATGCCGAGTCTGGTCGCTGTTCTCGACACCAACTTCTGGCTTTCGACTCACGTGACTTCGGTCACGCTGGGATATTCTGCAGGGTTGCTGGCGGCAGCCATCGCACACGTGTGGCTCATCGGAAAACTGCTGGGAATCCGCAAGGACGACAAGGATTTCTACCGCAGCATCACGCGGATGGTGTACGGCACCATCTGCTTTGGTCTCTTCTTCAGCCTCGTCGGTACCATCCTCGGCGGGATCTGGGCCAATTACTCCTGGGGTCGCTTCTGGGGCTGGGATCCGAAGGAAAATGGTGCACTGATGATCTGCCTGGCGGAGTTGCTGATCCTGCATGCACGGATGGGTGGTTTCATCCGTGATCATGGCCTGCATCTGCTCGCCTTGATGAATGGCATGGTGGTCGCCTTTTCCTGGTGGGGAGTCAACCTGCTCGGGGTCGGTCTCCACTCCTACGGTTTCACCAGCGGCATCCTGCAGTTGTTGCTGCTCTTCTACGCCATCGAGGGTGGAATCGTGCTGATCTCGCTGATCCATCGAGCGATTCAGCGACAGGTGTACTCCGGCAAGTCCACAGATACCCCAGCATCGACATGACCGTTTCCCTGCAGGATCCTCTCGCCTGTGTCATCTTCGATCTCGATGGCACCCTGATCGACTCCGTCGGTGAGATTGCTGAATCAGTCAATGCCATCCGTCGAGGCCGCTCAGCACGGGAACTTCCCGTAGAGGAGGTTCGCGCTGCTGTCGGTCACGGTGCCAGGATCCTTTGTGAACGAATCCTTCCCGACATCCTGCGTCCCGATGAATCGATCGATGATCTGTTTCTCCAGTTCAGGGCCACCTACATCGAAATCGCCAGCGATGCTTCCCGCGACATCTGCTGGCTGCCGGGCGCTCTCGATCTTCTCGGGTATCTAGAGGCAAGATCGATCTCACTGGCCATCCTCACCAACAAACCGCGCAGCGTCACCGATGCGCTGATGCCCCGTCTCGATGCCGGGATCGAGTGGTCACACGTGATTTGCCCCGAGGATGTCGGAAAACCGAAACCGGACCCGACCGGTCTCCGGCTCATCCTCGAGAAATCGGACTGCTCTACCGCAGAAGCGATTCTGATCGGCGACTCCGCCGTCGACTTCGCGACCGGGGCGGCGGCGGGAGTTCGAACCATCGGTCGCCGCCACGGATACGGCGTCTCCTCCCCCCCCGAACCCGATCTCTGGGTCGACCATCTGGCAGATCTGATTCCGGATTGAGGCACTGAAATGGTGACTACGAGCACAGGTGAGCGCAAAGTGCGCCGCTCCTTCATCGACGAGCAGGACCGCCTCTGTCTCGGAAGTCACCTCTCCGTTTCAGGAGGAGCGTGGAAGGCGGTAAAGGAAGCGCAGGCACTGGGGCTCAGGAGCCTGCAGATCTTCACCAAGAACGCCAACCGCTGGATCCAGCGTCCGATAGAACAGAAGGAAGTGCAGACGTTTCGGGAGCAGAGGGAACAGTGGGGTCCCCACCCGGTGAGCAGTCACGATTCCTACCTGATCAACCTCGCCTCGCCCAAAGAAGAACTGTTCCAGAAATCGATCGACGCTTTCAGCGATGAAATCGAACGCGCCGAGTTGCTCGGTCTCGATTTCCTGGTGATGCATCCAGGAGCCCATGTCGGCAGTGGAGTCGATGCAGCCATCGAGAGGATTTCGACCGGGATGCGCGAGTGCTTCCGGCGAGTTCCCCACGTCAAAACCAGGATCCTGCTCGAAAATACCGCCGGAGGCGGCTCCACCATGGGTCGATCCTTCGAGGAGTTACGAGACCTGCTCGAGGCGATCGATACCCCGGAACGAACCGGAACCTGCCTCGACACCTGCCACATGTTCGCCGCCGGCTACGATTTCCGCACAGATCAGGGATATCAGCACACGATGAAGCAACTCGACACAGTCATCGGTTTCCGTCGCGTCTTCGCCCTGCACCTCAATGACTCCAGGGGTGACCTTGGCAGCCATCTCGACAGACACATGAACATCGGTGAAGGTCTCATCGGTAAGCATGGTTTCGAGCAGATCATCAACGACTCTCGCTTCGGGGGAATCCCGAAGATCCTCGAAACTCCGAAAGAGAACGATATGGATCGCAACAACCTGGCGCTTCTCAAGCGACTCGGAAAGAAGAAAGCAGCCCGCAAGTGACCGAAATCGAGCACGACCACGAGTGGGTTTCCCTGATCCAGGGAGGAACAGAGGCGATCCGGAATACCGCCCGGTTGCTGGAATCGATAGGGATCACTCCCCGGATCACAGCGGTTCCCGGTGGTTGAGGAACGAAACTGATCCTCGCGGTCGCGAAGGAAGATGCCCCGGATGCCGTGGCACTATTACAAAAAGAGGCAGCACAGGAGTGGGAATCAACGACAGACACCTCCGGCGGCAATGCCGCCGAAGGTGTCTGCCCCGCCTGTGGAACTGCCGCTACCACCTCTGAAGAAACCTGTAGCGACTGCGGACTCCGACTGAGGTGATCCCTCCGAGGAAGGGAAACTGATGAGCTCAATCCTACTTGCGCTGACGTTGCTTTGTACGACTCCAGTGTCAGGAGTCGCTGCCAATCCTGCGTCGGCAGCGTTGTCCGGGGTCCAGGATCCGGAGCCGGACCCACAACTGCGTAAACGACAGTTGCGTGGCGAGTACGGACGGTATCGCGCCAACAATGATCTCACCTATTACCATCTCGACATCCGTGTTTCACCCGAGTCCAAATCGATACGCGGCAAGGTGACCGTTGGTTTTCGTATGTTGTCGGACGACAACCGCATCCAGCTCGATCTCAACAGCGAACTCTCGGTCGACAAGATCGTGCTCGATTCTCAGGAACTTCCCTACCAACGCGAGTTCAACGCTGTGTTCATCGATCATCCGGATGGATTCAAAGCGGGTAAAGAATACAGCCTCGACTTCCATTATTCCGGATACCCAAAAAGCGGTGGGCGTTTTGGTGGGATCAGTTTCGATGAGGATCCAGCCGGTCGACCGTGGATTTACACGGCGTGCGAAGGGCCAGGATCGAGCTACTGGTGGCCGAGTAAGGACCAGTGGCGCGATGAGGTCGAGAGTATGGACATCAGTGTGGCGGTTCCGAACGGGCTGACCGATGTTTCCAATGGCCG
>DCAA01000036.1:40860-46272 GCA_002311345.1 Planctomycetes bacterium UBA1146
ATCAACTCCTACAACGTTTCGATCAACGTTGCAGCCTATGAGCACTTTTCTGATCGGCTCGGTGAACTGACCCTCGACTACTACGCCTTGCCAGAGGACCTGGACAGGGCCAAGAAACAATTCGCGCAGGCAAAGCCGATGATGGAGGCGTTTCAGCACTACTTTGGCGAGTACCCCTTCGTCAAGGATGGCTACAAGCTGGTGCAGGTTCCGTATTCGGGCATGGAGCACCAATCAGCCGTGACCTACGGCAACGGATTCACCAACGGTTACCTCGGTAAGGACTGGACCGGCGTCGGCGTGAGCATGAAGTTCGACTTCATCATCATTCACGAAAGTGGTCATGAGTGGTTCGGCAACGCTGTTACGGCTTCCGATGTGTGCGATATGTGGATTCACGAGGGGTGGACCACCTACCTCGAGTGCATGTACGTCGAGAAGGTGTTCGGGTACGCAGACGCCCTGAAGTACATCAACGGTTATCAGGAAAAGGTTCGAAATCGGCGACCGATCATCACGGAGAGAGGCAAGCATCAAGGACCTCCCGGCGACCAGTACTTCAAGGGGGCGTTGTTTCTCCACACTCTGCGCAACGTGCTAGGAGACGATGACAAGTGGTGGGCGCTGGTGCGCGAGGTCTACGATACGTTCAAGTACCAGAGCATCGAGACCGAAGACATCCTGAAACTCTTCAACAAACGATTCGGGATGGACCTCCAACCGGTGTTCGATCAGTATTTGCGCCATGCGCAACTACCGCTTCTCGAACTGGTCTTCGATGACGCCAAAGACAGCGTGTCCTATCGCTGGAAGACGGACGTACCAGGTTTCGACATGCCGATCCTGGTCGGAGAAAGAGCGACCTGGCAGCAGATCTCACCGACCACCGAATGGCAGACTCTATCGACCGAGCTCGGCCAGGAGCGCTTCGAGGTGGCGACCGATCTGTACTACGTCAAAGTGACCAAGCGGCGGCGTGAGAGCGATTGAGGACTGACCGGCATCTCCGACGGCAACGCCGCCGGAGATGCCTGCCCGAGTGCGGACTCCGCCTCGAGTAATCACACGTCAATCATCGAGACTCCAGCGAGTCGATTCCCGCGCGATCAGAAGCGCATGAGCAATCTCTGCGGTACGTGGGTCCACATCGCTACGTCGGATCAACTGTTCGAATCCACTCAGATCTCCCGATGGCCACGACAGGGCACAGATCCGCAGTGCCGTACAACGTACCGATCGAGATGGGTCAGTCTGGGCGACGCTCTGAAGTGCATGAGACCAGTGTGCAGGGATCCTGTCGCCTCGACCGATGCCGCCCTGGCTGGCATAGAGAACCAGGTTTCGAAACGACTCGGACTGGTGGGAATCTCCCCGCTGGTAGACGATGGACTCCAGATCGAGCTGGGTTCCTCTTGAAAAACTCTTCAGCAGTGCGGCACCGCGGTACTCCTGTTCCAGCATCAAGTCGGCGGTCTGGTCGATCATGCCCTTCAGTTGATGTGCTGGAACATGGCTCAAAACCGCCTCCAGCAATGAAATCCGCTCCTGTTCAGGTACCGACTCGATCCACTCCCTGGCCATCTTCGGTTCGGATGCGAGGGAGCGGCCGATGGTGCGAAGAGCAACCCCCTGCAGCGTCGGATCCCCTGACTCGATCCATTCCCGGGCGATGGCCACTGCGTCTTGCCCCGCCCCGGAGAGAGAGTGTTCTACCAGTTGCTGCAACCGTGTCCGGCACTCTTCATCCAACCACACCGCCGAATTCTCCAGCAATACGGCCAGTTCGATCGAATGCCACGGCGCCAGCACCGCATCCATCTTCAACAGTCGTTGGAAGTACTTCGCTCGCGAATCTCCCTCGATCCACAGTTGCGCCATCCACAAGATGGTTTCCGACCGATCGTGCCAGAGCGATTCCAATCCTTCCGGCCACGAAATTCCATCCTCCCCCGGTGACTCGGGATCGAAGGTGAGAGCTGTCGCCAGCGCCACGGTGAGCGCATCTCGTTCATCCTGACTCCCATCCAGTTCCAGCAATAAAGACAGCAGTCGATCTCCCATCCCCGGTTCGCATCTGAGCAACCTCAAGATGGCAGCGGAGGGGTCCGCACCCGAGTGGCCGGCGGCGATCAACTCATCGAGAGGCTTGCGCCACTCTGGCAATGAGTGAGACGGTGCCACCAACTGCTTTGAATCATCGTGAAAAATCTCGGGGTGATCCGCTGCCAGTTCGGAGCCGATTGCACCCTCTGGTGCCTCCGGCGCCGCTATCTTGTCCCCGGGACCGGTGAAATACGGGCCTGGCTGGTCTGTCGGACCCGATCCGCTACCAGCGATCTTGAAGATGGCAAAGATGAGCATCATTGCAGCGAGAAAAATTCCGATCCTACTCTTGCGATCCATCGACTCACTTCCTTTCCTCGTAACTCACTGGACTCCGTTGTTGCAGGGCTCGTCTCCATGCTGATCTGGACAGGGAGAGGCGGTGTAACTGACGACCTCGGATATTTTTCTTGGTTCGCCGGCGGGAAGGCAGTCTTGATCCCAGCAGATGAGAAACCAGCGAGTACATTCGCATCGGAGCATCTGTTGCAGTACCGGCACGTTGGACTGTGCCACGAGGCAACACCCTTGCTGAGGGGACGGCACACCCCGATCCGGCTCAAGGATGACCCACAGTGGACATTCGTCCTCGGGGAGTTCGATTTCGAGGCCGAGATGCCCCAGTACGATACGCAACGGGGTCCCGGTGCAATCATTGGAAACCGGCGAGATGGTTTGGCGCGACCCCAGCCACTCGGTTCCCACCGAAGGGCAATCTCCGTTGCACGAAAGACCTTCCGGAATTGACGGATCACCTGCCGACTCACCCGATTGCGCAGCAACTCCCACGCAATAGAGCAACAACAAACACAGCAGCATAGTGCCGCTGAAACGTCTCTCGAGACGGCTCCAGCGCGGTGATTTGCAACATCGACGACTCATTGTTCTGATGAATGAACAGGATCCCATGACGACATACCCTTCCGGGATCCTCTCGCCAGGGATCATCCTCGTCTTGATAAGAAGCGGAACCAGACCCGAGTTTCGTGGCTGGACCTGGAACGGACGGGTAAGGGGTGCGATCTGTTTTGAGTTCTATATTGCTGAAATACCCGGGGATCCACCCTAGACCGGCGGCGGTGCCTCCACATCGAGCACCAGTTTCAATGGCAGCGAGAAGGTGCGGATGCGCTCATCGCCGCGGTACAGGCCCCCGACCAGGCGAACTCGCACGACGTACTCCCCCTCGAGCCCAGCGCCGACGCGGAAGGTGGTCTGAGCACTGAAATCAGCCGACAGTTGTCCGATGGTGGCTCCCAGGTAGTCACCATCGGTACTCCCCGAGAAGGTCCAGGACCCTTCCCGGGTCAATACGGTGACATCCTCGCCACCCTCGCGAATCTGCAACCCATCCAGCTGGATGCGGCTCTCGAAGGCCGGTCGATCGAGCAAGCCCGCCCCGAGAAACTCGATGAACTCGTCGCTGCTGTTGGTGAAGGTGCCTCGGGCAACTTCCAGGTGATCTTCGCTGTCGAGCACGATGTAGGTCGGATTGGCGTAGTAACCCGAGAGCTGGATCTGATGACTCCGATAACTCGCCTCGATGTCGCTGATGGCGTCATCGGTGAACACCTCGAACAACTCGTACTGGCCGAGCAACTGCTCGACGTCTCGCTGACGGAAGATGCCATTTTCCATCAGCCGGCAATTCTGTCAGGTGTGGCCGGTGAAGTTGATGAATACCGGTCGCGGGCTGCGTTCGCCTTCGGCGACCTGCTGCTGAAGTTCTTGTAACTGCTCGGAGAAATCAAGCGGATTATCTCGATCGAGTACACGCCACGGTAGGTGTTGTTTGGCATAGATGCTCGGTACCAGCAGTTGCGCCTCGAGATTCTCGTTGAGGCGATAGCCGGTCGTGGCATAGAAGCAGTTGATGGCACCGACGACCGTAAACGCCAGCAGCAGCCCGCGGCCGAACGAGATGGAAGTTACCGGCGAGTCGTGGGGAAAGCGTAGCCTGCCGAGCAGATTGAGTGCCAGCGCCACCAACGTCAGTCCCCAGATCGTCATGATCACCTCGCGATTGACGATCTCTCCAAACTTCCAGTAGGTCGCCACCGCGCTGAAAAACTTCCACGCCGCCAGCAGTTCGACGAAGCCGAGGATCACCTTGACCGTCGACAGCCAGCCTCCAGAGCGTGGCAAACTGGTCAGCGCCTTGGGAAAGAGTGCCAGCACCACGAACGGAAGCGCAATGGTACTACTGAAGGCGAGCATTCCAACTGCCGCGAAACCGGGGCCCTCTCCGGCCGCCAGCGCCAGTAGCGCCGCGACGATGGGACCGACGCAGGTGAAGGTGGTGATGCTGAAAACCAGCCCCATTACAAGAACGCTTGCCGCACCCCCTCCGCCACTACTGGCTCCGACACGGTTTCGGAGCCAGGCCGGCAATTGAATGTCGTAATAACCGAACAAACTGAAACCAAAGACGACAAACAGAACGCCGATGGCGAGATTCACATATCCGTTGGTGGCCATGAAGTTGGCCCCTTCTTCACCGAGCAACGCCGACAGCAAAAAGCCGAGCGCGGTGAAGGAGCCAACGATGCCACCACCAAAAAGAAGCGCCAGCCCCAGAACCTTGGAGCGACTCTCGTGGGCTTGCTTGGTGAAGACACTGACGGTGATGGGGATCATCGGATAGACACAGGGAGTCGCCAGTGCCAGCAACGCACCACCGATGGCCAGCAGGATGATTCCCCACAGTCCCTGTTCCTCGGCAGCGCCACGCACATCCTTGCGAATCGCAGGGATCCTGTGGCCTTCATCGACCGTTCCTTCCAGATCGAAACGGATCAGATCACCGGGGCGAACCCGTGTTGCACTGAAAGAGGCAGAGATTCGTACGTCTCCATCATCGAACTCCACCGTAGCGGCTCGATTCTCGGTTCCATTCCCGCCGGCGGAATCGTTCAGGTTTCCGTTGGAGGTTTCGAACAGGAAATCCCCGCCTTCAGGGAATACGGGCACCTCCAGCAGCACCTGTGCAGGAAGGAGACAGATCTGGGCATCGCACACCGTGTAGCCAACAGTGATCGGGATGACGAGTTTCTCGATACCGAGATCTTCCGGAGCCGTCACGGGAATGCGAAAGACCGCTTTCCGCTCGTGCTCGATGCTGATCCCGCCGATGAGAGGATCATGACGCGAATGAGCCGGAGTCACCTCGGTGGCGCTTCCCACCCTGAAGGAAAGCGATTCCGGCACGCTGAAGGAGGTCGGCTCGCCCAACTCAGGAGTCATCTGCAGGCCGTAGATGTGCCAGCCGCGTTCGATGGAGGCCTCGATCTCGATGGAGAACTCCGCGCC
>DCAA01000036.1:46394-53398 GCA_002311345.1 Planctomycetes bacterium UBA1146
CGGCGCGACACCGACATACACAGTGACCTCGACGAGGGCGATGGCGGGGTTGAGACACTGCTTTGCATCGCAGGCCTGGTAGGTGATGTCGACCAACACCTTGCGCGGTCCATCCGCTGCACCTTCGGGAACCCTGAGCGGGATCTTGAACTCGACGTTTCCCTCGTGTTCGAGAAGAAGCCCTCCGATCAGTTCATCTTCTCGCTCGTGCGGAGACGGTTCCTGGATCTCTCCGGGCATCTCGAGATCTCCGGAGGAAGTGACGTACATCGTGGTCGGGACACCGAGTTCCGGGTCCATGTCGAAACCGTAGATATGCCAGCCACGATCGATCTTGGCGACGACGGTGATCACGACCTCTGTACCGGGACGGGCACCGCTGACATCTTCGGCCGAGAAGGTAACTGGACTATCTTCTCGACCAAGACCATCGAGCGCAGCGAGTTCAAAGGGATCTTGCGCCACGAGTGAGTTCGATCCCCACGCGCAACCGATCCCGATCACCGAGATCAAGAGCCACAACAGAGAAACCTTTCGGCGATTCCCGCAGGCGTGAAAGCACTCGTTCATTTACTCGATCCGTTCTCGATGCCAAGCGCCGAGAGAATCTCTTCGGCGGGGAAAGGCCCCCCTCCGGGGGTATATGCGCGGATCCACTGATCATCGATGACGAGGAAGGGGATCCCTTTTTTGCCGGTCGTGGTCTCGAGCAGTTCCGCGGCAGCAGGATCCTGGGAGATGTCGACCTTTTCGTAGACCACATCGAGGTCATCGAGAAAGCGAATCGCTCGAGTGCAGTCAGGACACCAGGAGGCGCTATAGAGTTGAATCTGGGCGTTTTCTGACATGGTTCCCTTCCGGGCCGGGATTTTATCACGGGCCTTTCCCGGTGGCGATACGCCTTGCTTGGATGACCGAGCCCCAGTCGAATACCCTGACGATCCGGGAACCTGCCAGGTTCCCCATTTTCGATTTCTCGTGACGTTGAGGGGCCAGGAGTAATGCTGACCTTCCGTGACCACTTCTCCATCTCAGGGCGCTCCTTTCCGGCACCCATCTGGATCCTTGGTCCTGATGTCATCGAAGACGAGGGATTCGCCCTCGAGGTCGCCCACGTCATCGCCGAAATCGCCAAGAACCGCGACCTCCCGGTGATTTACAAGGCCAGTTACGAGAAAGCCAATCGCTCTCGAGGCAGTTCCTTCCGTGGCCCCGGCATCGAACGCGGCCTGGAAGTTCTGGCCCGGATTCGCGAGGAAACGGGCCTCCCCGTCACCACGGACATCCACTCGGAAGAGCAGGCGAAATTAGCAGGAGAAATCGTCGACGTGTTGCAGATCCCCGCATTCCTGTGTCGGCAGAATTCCTTGCTGGAGGCAACCGCCGCCACGGGCCGTGTCGTCAACCTGAAGAAGGGCCAATTCCTCTCCCCCTGGGATGTCGCCTCCCGGGTAGAGGTGCTCCAGCAAGCAGGAGCTGTGGATGTCTGGGTGACCGAACGAGGATCTTCCTTTGGATACCATCGTCTGGTCAACGATTTTCGTTCCATCCCCGAGACCCAGAAGAGCGGGGCGTGCCTCATCTTCGATGCCACCCACAGCGTTCAGACACCAGGGGGCCCGGATGGAATCTCGGGAGGAGAACGTCACTTCATCCCGGTGCTTGCTCGAGCCGCGGCTGCAGCGGGGGCTGATGGTTTCTTTCTGGAGGTCCACCCCGATCCAGACAAGGCACTCTGCGATGGACCCAACGCACTGCCTCTCAATCGACTCGATGAGTTCCTCCAGCACATCATCCCCATCACCGAAGTGGTTCGAAAAATTCCTGACCTGACTCTCTGAGTGTCAACGGCTCGACCCGATAGCGCAGTCCTGCTCGGGACTCGACGTGTGTCTGAAGATGAGTCACCCTGCCCTGTCGAAACGAGGTAATGGATGGATGGCATCTGCTGTGACCGCTGCGGAAAGGGACTGCTCCTCGATGAGGATGTCAGATACCAGGTACACATCATCGTACAGGCTGCTTACGATCCGATGGAAATCACCCGTGAAGATCTGCAGAAGACCTCTTCATCCACCTGGAAAGCTCTACTGGATCGCCTCGAAAATTTGACGGAGAAGGAAGCGCAGGACCAGGTTCACCGTGAGCTGCAGTTTGATCTCTGCCCACCCTGTCAGAAGTTGTATCTGGAAATGCCGCTGCCAGGACTTTCCGAAAGTCGGTAATTGCCGTCGATCTCGCCAGGATCCGGCACTTCCACCGTGATCTCTCCGACCACTCTACCCGCAACGTTTCGTACCTTCTGGGGTTGATCCTGAATCCACTGCTCCAGTGTCATCTCATCGATCCAGTGCAACCGATGGAGTAACCATGGAACCGCGTGGACCAGCCCACGATCATTCCCATCGATGGATTTGATGACCAGCGAACCAGCCGGACCCCATATCGCCATCACTCCTTCAGCACCCTCCTTGGCTCTTAACTTCCCCCGGAGCAGGGAACTCCAGCGCAACGGGAAGCGACCTTCGCCACTGAAGGCTTTTGGATGGGAATCGATGGCATCGTGAATCTGATCGACGCGATCGTGAAGTCCTGAGCGATTCAAAAAATCTCGATCCACCAGGCGACGGAATGCGAGTGCCATCGAAGCGATCGGCACGTGATAGGTAGGTGCACCGCAACCATCGATGCCGAGCCTCGAAGGATCCAGGATCTCGCCGGTGAACAGTTCGAGGATGGCTCGAATTGATCTCTGAACGGGGTGTTGGGGTTCCAGGTAGCCCTCTGTGGGATAACCCTGGGCAACACAGGCCAGCAGCATCCCGGTGTGTTTACCTGAACAGTTGTTACAGGTCGCATCACACATCTCGCCTTCGGCCATGATCCTGTTGTGCTCGCTCCTGGAGAAAGGAGAATGGATTCCACACTTGAGATGGTCCACCGAGAGACCACCTCGAGCCAGAAGACCGTACACCAGATCGCGATGAATCCGTTCTCCGGAGTGGCTGGAGCAAATCACTGCCAGTTCTCGTGGAGTGATGGAAAAGGTTTCGAGAATTCCTTCCCGTAACAACGCCAGCGCCTGAAATGGTTTCGCAACCGACCGGAGATAGGTTCCTCGATCAGCACAGCCAAAAAACAGGGTTGACCCATCGATCGGAGCGGCCACTGCCACTGCCTCGTGATGGGATTCATCACGAGATCCTCTGCCGACAACGGTTCTGATATTGGCAATGCCAGACTGACTCAAAAAGGCCTCCGGTCCGGGATCTAGTCCTGGCCTTCAGCCTCCTCGTCTGGAACGGGGAGCGGAGGCGAGGGAGATCTTTCCTTCCCACCACTGTCTGCTCGAGCCTCGAGTAAATCGAGACGCTCCCTCACATCGTCTCGCGCCGGGACCCTCTCCGCCAGTGTTCTCAAGGATCGAACCAGGGCAGGATCACTCTCGAGGGGGGGACGTTTCTCGATCCTCTTGAGCAGCCAATCCCAGGGATCCTCGGCCAATAACCTGTCGATGGGCGGATTTGCCTCCTGCAGGGCGATCCCTTCCAGATAGCCGCTGAAAGCCTCGGTGATCCGCTCCGTATCTCCCTGTGATAGAGCATCCTCGACCGCCAGACGACTCTCGATCTCGGTCGCCACTCCACGGATCTTCCAGGCGAAAATTTGTAAATCCGACGGCAGCGGCTCCTCTCCGAACAGGCCGATGGAAGCAGTCACCTCGTCGAGGATCTCTCGCCATTTCTCAGTGGGAACTTGTTCAAGGACGAGTAGATCCGCAATCATTCCCTCGATGCGCAGAGACTGGAGCAAAATCCACTGCTCAAATCGTCCTGGGCTTCGCGTTCTGAGATCGGTCGGTTGTCCCTTGGCTTGCAACGCTTCCACTACACCGTCGCTACGAATCGCTTGATCGTACCAAGGATAACGTTGCCCTGATTCTTCCATGAGCAAACGACGCACCAATCCCAGCGATGGATCGGTGGGAATCATTCCGATGACGTCTGCCAGGGCGGTCGGGTACAGCGCATCGGAATCGGGAAGTTTCATCAAGATCTCGATGAATCCTACCAGGGAACGTGGGCCGCCAATTGACCGGATCATCGTCAGCGCCGCTTTCCGTTCCGTCTCGGAATCCCCATCGTCTCCCAGGACCAATCTCGTCAGCAACGGAATCGCTTCCTCGACCCCGAGCCGCCCGATCCCGTTGATGGTCAGTGCCCGGATGTTGTCATCGGTCGAGTCCTGCAGAAGACCACCGTAATAGGCGAGAACCTTTTCCACCGCATCGTCCGGAATCTCCCCGAATACCAGCGTCTCCAGCACCGCTTCCTGCAACTCGGGTACCTCCTGGGCGATCGATCCGAGCAGATCCACGGTACGAGAAGTGCATCCGATCGCCCGTGAAGCTGCGATCAGACGCCGCAGTTCTCCGACATCCGTATCCTGCCCCCGGGCTGGACGGAATCGTTCGAGAGCATCATCGACTGCCCGTGCCACCGGTGCACGCAACGTGGTCGCCATCTTCAGGGCTTCGCGCGCGATCCTCCTCTCTCCGTTTGCAGATCCGTGAATCAAACTATTGATTTGCTGCTTGAGAAGAGCAACCAGAACCTGATCTTCGCGGAATGAAGTCATGTGAGAGAGCGAGCCGAAGCAGGCAACTGCAAGTTCCTGGCGTTCGGCCAGTAAAAGAGTCACATCGGGGTCATCAAGAAGGGTGATGATCTCCAGCAATCGATCCCGTACCGGAGTGAGCAACGTGCGCAATGCATCCGGTTCGATCCCGGAACCTTCCTTGTGTAATTCCCGAGCGAATCTACCGCACTCGATGATCGCAACGGAACGAACAGTTCCCGGTTCCGAGTCCCGCAAAGAATCGAGCAACCAGGACCTGTATCGATTCGGAGCAACTTCACGCAGCAACCGATTCGCTCGTTCCCAGGTTTTCAGTTCTCGAGCCTGAGCGCTCTGGCGTTGACGCTCCAGGATGCCGCTGATAATCGGCTGATCACGGTTGTCTTCCCACCACTGAACCAACTCGAGGTGTGACAGGTCTAGCCCCAAAAATGACGAAAGAGCCGCCACCAGCGCTACAGAAGACCCCTCCGGCTCCGAGGCCAGTCGCACGATCGCCACTTCCACCGTTCTCCTGGGATCCCTCGCTGCCAGGATCGGAAGCAGGCGAGTGATGAGCAGAGCATCCTTGCCCACCGATAACTCGGTGAGCAATCGCTCACGAATGCTCGGAGTGACAGACCAGACCCGCAAGTTGCTCTCGACCTCGGCCCGAAATGGCCAGTTGGCATCTTGCCTCAGCAGCACCAGCAAAATGGGGATTCCGTTACTATCGGATCGGATGAGGCGATCCTTGAGGATGGTACGGGTTCTTTCCGGATTCTGTTGGGATTGCTCGGTGAGCAAATCGAGCAGCAATGTTCCGATCCACTGGGGGGGATCTCCCGCCTCGATCCGGGACCCGAGCAGCGTCAGTGCCCTGATCCAGTCTGCCGACTGCTCCGAAGCGAAATATCCGGTGACGTCCTGATGAAACTGCTCGTCTGGATCCTTCGGCAACTGCTCCTCGGCAACAGGATCCTGGAGCCCCTCCACCTCGGTTCCAAGATCGTTGGCCGGGATTTCCGATCCCGAATTATCCTGACCCGAGAGAACATTCGGCAGCGACACGGCGAGAATGAGAACGGCGATGAAGAGGGCAAGCAGCAATTGCTGAGAGGGCAACCGGCGAGAAGCGACCAGGAGGATCGTCCCCCCTTCAATGAACCGCGGCATCTTCAATGACTGATCTCCCATGGAGAACTTCCCCGACTAAATTTCCCGAATCCTCAGGCCCACCGTCAGTTCTCAGGATCTAGAAGAGACCCGAACTGAAATTGTCATCCGGCGGGGGAAGATTCTCCTTCTTACCATTCTGGGGAGAGTTTTCCTGCTCGGTTTCTTTGCCGAGAAACTCCGCTTCCCCGGACTCCTTTGGCGCAGAGGTGTCATCCTCTGAAATCTGCTCCTCCTCGGCTGGACCACGTGGACGAGGCGCTGGAGGGGTAGAACCACTCTGTTCTTGTTGCTCATTGCCACCACCGACAGACTGAACCACCTCGACCTGCTCCTTTTGTCGATTCTCCTGCTCGGCATCCAATTTCTCGAAATGTCGATCGAAGGCGACCAGGACCTGGTCCTGAATCTGTTCGCGAAACTCGGTGAGAATGGGGTGAGCAATGTCTGCATGTAACTTTGTTCGTCCCCGTTCCACTTCATCGGACAGTGCACGGGGGATCGAATTCCCGCAATTATTGCAATACTGGCTACGAATCACGTTCTTGAAACCACACTCGGGACATCGGATCGACAATTTCCTGCTCGGCATGGCGATGAAGAGACCCTTGGTCCCATCGATGATCCGGATATCGCGCACCACGAAGCAGTCGTCAAAGGTAACGCTGCAGAAAGCTCTTAACTTGTCATCACGATTTCCAACGGGACTGATTCGAACTTCGGTAATTTCCACAGGGGATCTCCTCTTCGTCGGTTCATCGAACTTCGCAGACCCAGCACCTCTAGCAGATCGGCACCAGGATGGAGACCGTCATGATCTCGACAGGAGGCGGACAGATTCTCCGCGCCCCCTTATCATCTCCACGAAAATGCAGTCGGAGGATCTCCGCATCGTCGGCTGAACCTGCCCGGTCCGTCGCCGCAACGATGAAACAAGAGCCACTGCCGGTCATCGTCCAGCGACCCGGAGAAACACACTCCAGAGCACGGGCGATCTCATCGATGCAGGGCTCGATCCTCCGGGCTCCGTCCAGGAGACGATTATGAAGGGAATGAACCCAGGCCGTTTTCTCCCGGAAAGCGCCTGCAGGGAAATTGCGATGGGAAGCACCGGAAGTCAAGTGTTCGCTCAGGGATGCGTACACCGCAGACGTTTCCAGACCGATCTCAGGAAAGATCAAGTTGAAAAATGCACGGTCTCCTCCCAGGAA
>DCAA01000036.1:53530-60602 GCA_002311345.1 Planctomycetes bacterium UBA1146
AGTTCCTCACGTCCGCCAGGTGCAGGATACAGGGCCGTCAGAAGCACCAGCATGGCAGCAGCATCGCTGCTGCCGCCACCTAGCCCTGTGCGCGGCGGAATATTCTTGGTCAGTTGAATCTGTAGCGGTGGGATCTCTCTCGTCTGTCGCGCCTGGTGTAATGCCTGCATCACCAGATTCTCATCAGAAGCCGGAACATCGATTCCGACAACAGACAACCGGTCGATCTCCCCGGACACTTCCACATCAATGCGATCACATAGATCTATGGCAGCGATCAGGGTCTCGATCTCGTGGAATCCATCATCGCGACGGCGCAGCACCTCCAACCACAGATTCACCTTGGCGGGAGCCATCGCCCAGCCCCCGTTACCCGTCAGGGCGTGGTCGATGATGGGATAAGAAGTCAATGCGGCTCCAGCACGATATTGTCGATCAGACGTACCCCACCGACGTTGGCGGCAACGCAGATCACCGCGCCACGCTCTGGCTGGATATAAACGAGAGGCTCGAGACTATCCCGATCGAGCACCTCCAAGTAGTCGAGGTCCACTTCAGTTCCGTACGACCTGAGAGCCTCTTCCCGCAGATGAGTCGCAATGACCTCCCCCGCTTGCCATCTTTGCCGGGCAAGGAACAGCGAACGGGACAGAACCTGTGCATCTTCACGTGCAGCAGCGCTCAGATTCACGTTTCTACTCGATAGCGCAAGCCCATCCGGTTCCCGAACGATGGGACACCGTACTATCTCCACATCGAGATCCAGATCCCTGGTCATCTGTTCGATGATGACCAGTTGCTGGTAATCCTTCTCTCCGAAATACGTCTTGTCAGGCTCGAACAGGTGAAACAATTTGAGAACAATGAGAGACACTCCCGCAAAGAAATGGGGCCGCGAGATCCCACATAGGCGCTGTGAAAGAGCTGGCAAATCGATCAGGGTCGCGAATCCGGCCGGGTAAAGTTCTTCGGTGTTGGCGAGATAAACGAGATCTACATTCTCGGCACGAGCGATTTCGAGATCCTGCTCGTGAGTGCGAGGGTAAGTGCTGAAATCTTCGTCAGGTGCGAACTGCGTTGGATTGACGAAGATGGTCAAGGCGACCAGATCACATTGCTCTCTGGCACGACGAATCAGACTTCGATGCCCCTCGTGGAGAGCCCCCATCGTTGGCACCAGTCCGATCACCTTGTCGGCAGAGATCCCTCTACGCCAGTTACGAAGCTGGACCACCGTTGATGTCTGCGAAGCAGATCGGTTCGGTTCCGGCAAGATCTTCATCGGCCTGATTCCTCCGGGATACGATGATGCAAGTGCTCCAGCAACTGCTGGACCGTCTTTCCCAGCACCGGAACCTCGAACTCTGGTTCGAGTTCGGCCCACGGTGCCAGAACGAAGATGCGTTCACCGATTCCCGGATGTGGAATCGTCAACGAATCATCTCGCCACTGTAACTGCCCCAGGGTCAGGATGTCGATGTCGATGATTCGAGGTCCCCATCGTTCGACGCGTTTCCTGCCCAGAGAGCATTCGATCGCCTGACATCTTGCCAGTAGAACTGCAGGATCCAGTTCGGTGCAGCCACGTAGTATCTGGTTCAGATAGGGGCCCTGGGGAGGGCCGACCGGCTCGGTCTCGTGAACCGGGGAGCACTCCATCGCTTGCACGATGGAATCCTCGATGAGTACTCTCGCGGACTCGAGATGGGCCTCCCGGTCTCCCAGGTTCGATCCAAGCGCGAGCCGAACCTCCCGCAACATGATCACTCCCCTTCAGGAGCAGGGGATTCAGCCGCTCTCGAACGATTCAGAGGACGGAAGATCCAGCGAAATAGTGGCCAGATCGCATAACCGATGAAGATGATGAACATCAGCGGTTCCTTGAAAAAGACCACCAGCGTCGCTCCGAAGATCAAACTGACAAATCGATCGAATTGCATCCCCTTGCTGAACAACACGGTAGCCACGTGAGAATAACTGACTCGATTCGAAACCATCAGGTATCCGAGCAGGAAACAAACCACCGGAAAGTACTCCGGCAGAAAAGCGAGATAGCCATCGATGGCGATGGGTTTCTCTGCAGCGAAGAACTTCAACTCCCAGGAAGTCCAGTCTCCGAGCCAGAAGTAAACCAGAACAAGACTTGCCACCACTCCCGCTGCGCCGGGAGTCGGCATCCCCTCGAAGGCGAGATGGTCTTGCTCATCTTTGCCATCTCGCACGGAGTTGAATCGTGCCAGCCTCAGTAGTGCGCCAAGGAAATAGGCGAGGCAGAACACCCACATCAAGCGGCTCAGCGGATTCACAGCGGTCTCGGCATGGTGATGCAGAGCAAGAGCAAGGCCCGCGGGAGCCAGACCGAAAGTCACCAGATCCGCGAGCGAATCGAGTTGCGCCCCGAGCGAGGTTCCCCCTCCCGTGGCGCGCGCCACCTTGCCATCGAAAACATCGAACAGCATTCCAGCCAGGATGAACCACGCCGCCTGCTGTAGCCGATCCAGGGTCAGGACCGCGCCGCTCACCAGAGAGCCCGCGATGAGGGTCAAGGCGATGAACCCGCAGACTGCATTGCAAAGGGTGATGATATTGGGGATGACCGCGATGAGACGCGGGTTTTCATTCTGACCAGTCACCGAGCACCGTCTTTCCACCTCTCACTGCCTGTCCCTCTTTCACATGCGTCCTGAACGGGATCCCGTTGCGAGCAGGGATGACGATCTCGGTCTGGGATCCGAACCGGATCATTCCGAAATCGTATCCACGTTCGATCTGCTGTCCCGCCTGCAGAGGACAAACGATGCGGCGAGCGATGAGCCCTGCGATCTGCCGGACGAGCACAGGAACTCCATTCGAGCCGAGCAGACCGATCTCCTGACGTTCGTTCACCTCGCGAGCACTGGCACCCATGGCGTTTTTGTATTCTCCATCGACGTGACGCAAATGCTCGACGATTCCCGTCACGGGTGAACGATTCACATGCACGTTGAACACCGAGAGGAAGATCTGAATCCTCACCGCGGGTCCACCGACGTACACCTCGTCATCGACCTGCTCGATCGAGAGAACTTTCCCATCCGCAGGCGAGACCGGTGCATCTCCAGGAGGTGCCACCCGGGTCGGATTTCTGAAAAAGGAGAGTACGAAAACCCACAGCAGCAAGAGGATGCACAGAAGGACCCAGCGAGTGATGGAGGACTCGGTACTCGAGATGATCGCCAAGGCGCTCACCAGCGCCAGAACGGTAGCCCACACCACCACAGGCGTACCGTGGCGCGTCAACAGGTTCCCGAGCAGGCCGGAGGCCGCAGGCGAAACGGTTGAGGTCATCATCTCTGACAGGCATCCTCTCGAACGGTTGACACCGGTTGCCCAATGACAGGACAATCCGACCACAACCCCGGGGTCATCGTGAGCGATCCGATGGAAAGAGGCAACTGTTCCGGGAGCAGGGAGAGGACCAGATGACCGCAATCAGGGAGATCCGGGCCCGGATGGTGCTCGATAGTCGTGGTTTCCCCACGGTCGAGGCCGACTGCACCCTCGCCGACGGTAGTTCTGGCACGGCCATGGTACCTTCGGGGGCCTCGACCAGCAAAGCAGAGGCTCTGGAACTGAGGGATGGAGGGCCCTTCTGGAAGGGAAAGGGCGTCGAAAAAGCCCTGGAGAACCTTCGGGGCGAAATCGCCCCGATGCTGATCGGTTCCGATGCCCGCGACCAGCAAGATATTGATCGCCGTCTGCGCGAGGCAGACGGAACTCCCAACAAGTCCCGGCTCGGAGCCAACGCGATCCTCGCGGTCTCGATGGCGACCTGTCGCGCTGCTGCTAATTCCTGCGGTCTTCCTCTGTACCGTTACATCGGAGACTCTTCATCGGTTCGTCTACCGATCCCCTTGTTGAACGTCATCAATGGCGGAGCTCATGCAGATAACGACATCAATGTTCAGGAGTTCATGCTGGCTCCCACCGGTTTCGAGGATTTCCCCACCGCGCTTCGCGCCGGAGTGGAGGTCTATCAGACACTCAAGGGGCGCCTCAAAGAAAAGGGCCTGGTCACCGCAGTCGGAGACGAGGGCGGTTTTGCTCCTGACTTCGCCAGCGATGAACTGGTACTGGAGGAACTCGCCGCCGCGATCGACGAAGCCGGCTACACATTGGGACACGATCAACAGTTCACCTTCGCCCTCGACGTCGCCGCCAGTGAACTGTTCAGCGACGGTAAATACCATCTCGCCTCCCATCTGGAGTCGATGACTTCCGAGCAGATGATCGATCACTGGGTAGCGCTTGCCGACAAGTTCCCCTTCACCAGCATCGAGGATGCACTCGATGAGGAAGACTGGAGTGGCTGGAGTTTGTTGACCTCGCGACTCGAGGGGATCCGTCTCGTCGGCGATGATCTGTTCGCCACGGATCCGAAGCGAATCGCACGAGGGGTCGAGCAAGGTGCGGCGAATGCCTTGCTGGTGAAGTTGAATCAGATCGGAACCGTCTCCGAAACCTTGCAAGCGATCCAGGTCGCTTCGGATGCCGGTTTCCGGATCATCATCTCGCACCGTTCTGGAGAGACCGAGGATGACATGATTGCCGATCTGGCGGTCGCCACGGGAGCTGGCTGGATCAAAACAGGAGCACCCTGTCGATCGGAGAGAAACGCAAAGTACAACCGCCTGCTGCGCATCCACGAGCAACTGGGAAGTTCTGCCCTACTCGGACCCTTGAAGTTCTAGTCCAAAATTGTTGCAATGGTTCCGTCGGATCGCCGCCGGCAAAAATCGCTTGTCGCACCTGACTGGAGTGGCCACCCATCCATGATTCGATTGATCGCCCAGAAACCGATGACCCGTACCATGAGCCTGCTGAGAGATCTGTTCTCTCTCAGCACACCTCAGTTCATCGTATTGCTGCTCGGGGTCTCGATGCTGGTCGTTGCCACCGTTCATATGCCTCGACGCCAACAGAATGATCTGCTCGAATCGCGCCTGAACTCGCTCGAGAGCCAGGAAATGGTGCTTTCACGACGACTCGAGCAAACCTATTCGCAACTGGTAGCTCTCGAAAAGGATCGCTTCTACCGGCGCGAGGCGCTGCGCAAACTCACCGGTCAGAATCTGACGGGGGAACGTCTTCTCAGAGAACACCTCGATCGGTCGCAGCAGGCGGAACGATATCTGC
This sequence comes from Planctomycetes bacterium UBA1146, assembly GCA_002311345.1. Classification (GTDB taxonomy): domain Bacteria; phylum Planctomycetota; class UBA8108; order UBA1146; family UBA1146; genus UBA1146. Next base: position 58,706 of record DCAA01000036.1, read on the forward strand.
GCGACTCCCAGTAGGTCGAGTCACCCTCCAGGTTGAGCACAACCCGATCATTTGCTGCCGCCAATCAGCGGAGCTCGCTCCTGGGGAGTGGTAATTCCCGGCGGCAGTTCCAGGATGCGGATATTGCGGAAGTGGATCTCCGCGCCCTCGGATTCCAGGCAGAGGTAACCTCTCTTGACCGAGGACTTCCGCACGCCGTTGACGAACTTGCCGTTGACCGACAGCTTGACCACCCCGTCCACGCAGACCACATCGTAGACGTTCCACTCGCCCTTGCCCTTGCAGCGGTTTTCAATCGATTTGCTGCGGCGGCCGCGGGGGTTATCGGGAATCGTCTCGAGGCCATTGGCGCCAAACAGTTCCCCGTGGACATAGGCGATTGGGGCCGGAACCCCTTCCTTGTTCTTGTGCTGGTTAACCCAGTCCAGTTCAAGCATCTGGACTTCCATCCCCTTGGGCAGACGCCGCCCCTCGGGAACTGTCCCCTCACTCCAGACAAAGACGCCGGAATTTCCGCCAGCTTCCATGTGCCGCCATTCGATGTGCAGGATGAAATTCTCAAACTGCTCGGTCGACCGCATCACGCCGATCGGGCGGCCCGTGCAGACCAGCAGCCCGTCGCGAACAGACCAGGTCTCCTTGGAGGTGTTTACATCGACCCAGCCGGTCAGGTCCTTGCCATTAAAAAGGTCACGAAACACTGCCGGTTCATCGGCACCGGCGAGCATGACTCCCGAAAGGAGCCAGGAGATGCTGAAAACAATTGTGAGGGCCTGGTTCTTCATGGTGTTTGCTCCCTTGTTCATCGTTGGTTCTGTCAATTACTTGTGTGTCAGCTGGCTCAATTTCAACTGGTGCGAATGCACCTTCTCCCCATCAATCGTGATCGCCTCGAACGTCACCGTCGGATCGGCCGCGGTCGTGTCAAATCGCATCAGGGCAAATGAGCAGGTCTTGTTGTAGCCCCAGATCAGCCCGGGGGTTTCTATGACCTTGTGAGTGTGGCGGTTGGTCAGCCTGGAACTCTCGAACTCGTAGAGGTCATAGCCGTCGGGCCTGGAGGTCACCCGCAGGTCGGTGCGGTGCCGATCCGCCGCGACGAGAAACACACCGTTGATCCCCTTCGCCTCGAGGAAAGAAAAGATCTCCTCGCGCTCTTGCGAGTAACCATCCCAGGTGTCCTTGCTGCCAGGCTTTACCCCGGCGGTCCAGGGAACGGGCGAGGCCAGCACTTTAAATGTCCCCTTCGACTTCTCGAGAGTATCCAGCAGCCATTTTTTCTGCACCGGGCCGAGCATGGTTGGATCCCCATCACGACTGCGGTAATAGCGACCATCCAGCAGGATGAAATGGACATCGCCGATATAAAAATCCTGCCAGCAGCCGGGTTGTATCTCCCCGCCGCCGTAGGAGGCATTGACCCAGTTCTGGCGAAACGTCTTCCAGACAGTCCGTTTCCAGGCCGGCTGTTCAATCTCGGCGCCCGGGATGCAGTCATCGAGTCCAAAATCATGGTCGTCGTAGATCGAGTAAATACCGGTGGCGGCCGTAAAACGGCGCCACTCCGGACGGGACTGCCGGCGGTGATAGCAATAGTGGTTTGTCAGCGGATGAGTCGGATCATCGATGTAGACGTTGTCTCCGAGCATCAGGAAAGCAACTGGACGGGATTCGAGCACCGTGTCCCACATGTACTCCCACTTCGGTACAAACCCCGCTCCGCCGCCAAAGCCGACCCGAAAACTGGCAGCGGCTCCCTGCTGCGGAAAGGTCTGGAACTGGCCGTTCTCGACCGGTACCTGCATGCCGTCGACCTCAATTTCATAGCGATAGGAGTGATCTGCTTCCAGGCCGGTCAGCCGTGCCACGGCGGTAAAGTCAGTGTGCTCACTGGCAG
>DCAA01000036.1:60717-94963 GCA_002311345.1 Planctomycetes bacterium UBA1146
CCAGAGCGAGGCGGAGTCACTGCTGATCGCGCCGAGCATCGGGCCGTGCAGCAGCTGCAGCGAGTCGTTCTGCCGTGCCCACTGGCGATATTGATCGGTAGCGTACAGCGGGGCCAGCCGGTCGCGGGGTCCGGCCACCAGGCGTCCGAAGGGGAGCCCGGCATCGAGTGCAGCACGCGCGTGCACTACGGCCTGGTCGGTTTTCTTTGCTTCCAGGGCTGCCAGCATACGGACGAAGTGTGTTTCGGAGCTTGCCGCTGCTCCCTTTTCCAGTTCCGCCAATGCCTTGTCGACGTCTCCGCTGGCGATATGCCGCACGGCATTCCGCTCACGGTCATGCTGGGCCGGGAGCGAGGAAGTGCAGAGCAGGGCCAGCAGAAGGGCCAGTAGAAGGGCCCTTGCGGATCGCAACAGAATCATGGCTGTTTCAGGGTAAGAGAAGCGGGTCGTGAACCGGCGTGCCAGTATAGCAGCCTGTCTGGGCACCTACCATTCAGCAAGCGTGTCACGGACATCCCGAACATATCCGATCACGTGCCAGGAGGTGATCACGTCAAAGTGTCCGTCGGGGATAGTGCCAGTCGATCGGTTTCAGCTAGCGAGGGATGAGGATCTTTTCTCCCACCGGTAACCGACCCGGATCGAGACCCGGGTTCGCATCCCTGATCTCTACCCAGCGAATCCCGGAGCCCAGCTGTTCTTGCGCCAGGTCCCAGAGCGTATCGCCGTCACGGATGAGCACCGACCGAAATCCTGATGGAGAGACCACCGAACGGGTGCTGCTCGAGGCCGGTTTCTTCACGGTCACACCTCTTGCGGGGATCCTCAACTTCTGACCCGGCTGAAGGATCGAGTCCTCGCGCAGACCAGGATTGAGTTCGAGCAGTTCGGTCCAGCGTAAGCCACTGCCAAGATTTCGTGAAGCAATCGTCCAGAGGCTGTCATTCTCCTTGACGATGACCGTCGTGACGGCGGTAGAGGCGGGATTATTTACCCCTGCCGGGCGAGCACGGGCACGAATCGGCGGCGATGGAGTAGCGGACGGAGACGATATACGTCCGCCGGAACGAATCACCGCGGTCGCGCTGGACACTCCCGCCTCAGTGACCGGACTGATGGCCGGCGTGATCGAAACAACATCGAGTTCCGGAGCCACAGTGGAACCAGTTCCAACGGCCCCAACATCACCGACAGACTTGACCACGCCTGCCGAAGAGGCGCCTGCTGTGACCCGTTCCCGCTCATTACCGGGACGCGTCCTGCGCGGCTCATCGATGGAAGGACCAGCAGTCGGGGTTCGAGGTGGACGAACCGATGGAACCACACGTGAACTGCTTCCGGTGACCTGTTGCTCGGCGCTTGGACCGCGTTGGACCTCACTGTCGAGCAAGTTGGCGATGACGACCACCACCAGGATCAAGATGAGAATGATGCCGATTTTCGTTCCCGTACCCATGGAATCCCCCATTCCCTCGCGACGGTTAACGACCATCGCTTCCCCGAGGTGGGTCCGTACTTCAAGTGGGAAGAGCCCACTGACCGTTGTCGGAAGATAACCCGTAGGGAAGCATCGATCTACAACTCAAGATCGGGAATCCAGGGTGAGAAAAAAGCAGGGTGGTTCAGCAACCGAACCGCCCTGACCTTCCAGCTGTCTGGCGCTGCCTCGAGGGCATCAATTCTTCGAAGAGGCCTCCGCAATGTGCTTTTCTCTGCGCATCCTGGCCTTCTCCTGCAAGTACACCAGTGATGGGCTTGCCACGAAGATGGACGAGTAGGTACCCACCAGAACCCCGATACAAAGAGCATAGGAGAAGGCATGAAGCGCCTCTCCACCGATCAGGAGCAGAATCAGCACCACGATGAAGGTGGTCACAGAGGTCAGAATCGTCCTGCTCAGGGTCTGATTGACGGAGGAGTTAACAACACTTACATAATCCACATCGCGGCGAGACCCGACCAGGTTCTCGCGGATCCTGTCGAAAATCACGATGGTGTCGTTGAGGGAATACCCCACCACCGTCAGCAGAGCCGCCACCACCGGAAGATTGATCTTCAGGTTGAGGAGATCCCCGATCAGGTAGTCTCCCACGGCGATCGCCCCCAGGGTGAACAGGATGTCATGCACCAGAGCCACGATCGCCGCCACGCCGAAACGAAATTCGAACCGGATACTGATGTAGAAGACGATGGCCAGGAAACTGATCATCAACGCGACGAAGGTCTTTCCCTGCATGTTCTGGGCGACCCGCCCACTGATGCTGCTGACCTCGGCGAATGGTTCAGAAAGACTGATCGCCTTCGACTTGGAAAGATCCTTCAACTTCTGAGTGAGTAAACTCTGGAGCGCTAATGCTGCGGTTGAATCAACCTGCCCCTCACTCCTCACCTCGAAGGTGACGATGCCAGCAGAAGCGCCGGGACCATCGGTCTCGATCACTCCTGCGACCGGATAACCTGTCCCCCTCAGCACTTCCTCCACCATGCTGGCGGTCAGGCCCGCATCTTGATCGACCCCGATCCCCTTGATGATGTGAAGATGGGAGACGAAAACGAACGTGGTGCCAGCTCCAGCCTCATCCTCGACGCTATCGATCCGTGTACTTGTGATGGCATTGGGTGCCAGAAGTCCGGCAGCGGTGAGAACTTCTTCGACCGCTTCCTTGAATGCCTCCGTCTCGGCAGCCCCCTTGCCGAGGGTCCTCGTCTTCAGAGCATATCGTGACGAATCGACCACTCCGGTGGATCCGATCGACTGCACCTGAAGGTCCTCGAACCGCCGTGATCCATCTTCGTTCGGGGGAAGATCTGCAACCAGGTCGCGCAATTCACGCTCGGTGGTCGGACGTACCAGATTGACGGATAGTTTCGTTCCACCGGTGAAATCGATCCCCAGGGATTCGCTACCTCGCCAGATCAGAAACGTGAGCCCAAACAGCACGAACAGGATCGAGAGGATTCGTGTGACTCCACGCATCGCCATGAAATTGACGTTCGGTCGCGAGATCAGTCTCACCATCGAAAACTTCTTGATGATGTTGTAACGGATCAATGCCGTGAGGATCAGACGGCTGACGTAAATCGTCGAGAAGAAGGAGGTAATGATACCGATGGAGAGTACCACCGCGAATCCCTTGACCGCTCCGGTCCCGAACTGAAACAGCACAAAGGCGGTCACCAGGGTAGTGAGGTTGGCATCAAAGATGGTCCAGAAGGCTCGCTGGAAACCGGCCTGGAAAGCAGCGGGTAAGGCTTTGCCACGATCCAGTTCCTCCCGGATCCTCTCGAAGATCAGGATGTTGGCATCAACGGCCATACCGATCGTCAACAGCAATCCGGCCATTCCTGGGAAGGTCAGTGTATTACGGAAGATCACCAGCAGGGTGAGCACCAGCAACAGGTTGAAAACCAGCGAGAAATTCGCCACCAGCCCCGGTGCGCGGTAATAGAGCATCATGAAGACGATAACCAGCAGGAATCCGATGGCCATCGCCTGGGTTCCTCGGTCGATGGATTCCTTTCCGAGCACCGCTCCGACCGTCTGCTGACTTTCGAGCTTCGGCTTGGCAGGAAGCGAACCGGCCCTCAAGATGGTGACGATGTCGTCGACTTCCTCCGTGGTGAAATTACCACTGATGGTTCCGCGACCGACGATCTGGTCATTGATGGTTGCAACGCTCATCGCGACGCCATCGAGAACGATGGCGAGACTGCGATTGATATTCTCTCCGGTAAGATTCGCAAACAGAGTACTTCCGGCGCCGCCAAAGGTGAATCCCACTGCCGGGCCACCGGTCTGATCGTTGGTGCGGCTGGCCTCCTGAATGTAGGATCCGGAGACCCTGAGACCCTTGCCGTTCTCGACCACTACCGGGACACCGCGGAGGCCATCGACGGTGGACGAACGGTAGACGACGATACGGTCGAGTTCGGTGGGAGGATCCTGGAGAGCCCGCTGTGCACTCGAGAGCGTGTTGTAGGCGACCAACGCCTGCTCTCGCTCGACCATCTTCGCCTCGATCTCGGTGATCACAATTGTCGTCGAGTATTCGGCCGCGGAGACGAGGTGGATATTCAGTTCTCCAGCGCGCTCGATCTGCCCCTTCAGACGCTCCAGTTCGTCATTGTCAAAACCGGGCAACTGGATCAGTAAGCCGTTGTTCCCGGAGATGGCAACACTGATCTCCTTGAGGCCGTAACTATCGAATCGACGGGAGATGACATCTTTGACATCCGAGGCGACGCTGGCGCGTTGCTCGACCGGAATCATCTCGGTAGGAATCGAGTAGAGCAGTTCGGTGCCGCCCTCGAGATCAATACCCTTCTTTATGTCGTTCTGGTAATCCCGAAGCGAGTACACACAGACAGCGATGAGGAGAGCCACAAGAAAAAACCCGCGGCCGATGTTCTGGATCATCGTGCAGTATCCTCTTCCGTGATCTTGGCAGGGATTTCATTCCCGGGCAAAACGGCGGCGACCGACTGGCGAGATACTCGCATCTTGACATTCTTGGAATCATCGATGACGAGAATCACCATGTCCTGATCGGCATCGACCTGGACCACCTTACCGATGATCCCTCCGATGGTTCTCACCTGGTCATGTTTGTTCAAACTGGAGAGCATGTGCGCGTGTTCGCGGGCCTTCTTGCGCTGTGGACGGATCATCACGAACCAGACCACGATCCACATCAGCGCGAACATCGGCAGCATATCGATGAGTCCCGGTCCTGCAGAAACTCCTTCTGTGGCGCCGCCTTCGGTTTGAGCCAGCAACAGGAAAGATCCCTTCCGGAGCGTTAGAAATTCGGCACATCGGGCAACAGCGGAGCCGATGACGACGATTGCTGACATCTGTACTCCTTTCCCCGGACCTCAAGATATTGATTCACGCGAAGTTGCGGATCTTATTGTGATCGGGCAGGGGATTCAACCGGACCGGGCCCGGAATCCATCGCGGATTTTGTCCCTGAACTGGCTCCAGGAGTGCTCCAGGAGCGCTTTTCTGGCTGTTTCAAGGAAGCGATGAAAGACCCTCAGGTTGTGCAGAGATCCGAGCGTATAGGCGAGCATCTCCCTGCGGTTGTAGAGGTGGTGCAGAGTACCCCTGCTGAAGGTGAGGCAAGCCGGGCAATCACAGTCGGTCTCGAGCGGGTTTCGATCACGGCGGTGGATGGCATTGCGAATGTTCAGGGTGCCACCGTCCGAGAGGAAGATGGTGCCATTTCGGGCATTTCTGGTCGGGATCACGCAATCGAACAGATCGATGCCACTTTCGATACCAACCAGGAATTCTTCCAGCCCTCCCACCCCCATCAGGTAGCGAGGTCGGTCGGTCGGCAGAAATCTCCCTGCATCGGCGATGACCTGGAACATCGACTCTCGATCCTCACCGACACTGACTCCTCCGATGGCATAACCATCAAAGGGCATATCGGTCAATCGCTCGGCCCCCTCCTGACGCAACTCCTGATAAATCCCGCCCTGCAAGATTCCGAATACTGCCATCGGTTCGTACAGTTCGAGGCGCTGACGGTGTTCGACGGATCTCAGTGCCCACCTTTCGGTACGCGCCAGAGATTGCTGGGTACTATCCACATCGATTCCAGCTGGAGGACAATGATCGAGCACCATGGCGATGGTGCTTCCGAGGCGCGCCTGAATATCGAGCACAGATTCTGGTGTCAACAGCAACGTGTCGCCGTCGATGTGATTGCGAAACTCGACTCCCTGTTCGCTGATGCGATTGCGATGCCCGAGGGAAAACACCTGGAACCCGCCCGAGTCGGTGAGAATTGGTCCATCCCAACCCATCATCGTGTGGAGTCCTCCCAGATCGCGAACGGTATCGGCTCCAGGTCGAACTGCGAGATGGTAGGTGTTGGAGAGTACGATCTGGGTCCCCACCTCGCGCAACTGCCCCGGAGTGACTCCCTTGACGCTACCCTGGGTTCCGACCGGCATGAAGGCGGGGGTCAGCACATCTCCGCGTGGAGTGCCAAGTCGAGCTGCACGCGCTCCTTCAGGGCAGGTCGCTTGCACCTCAAAGGAGAACCCATCCTGCATCGGATGTTTGGCATACCCGGACTGATTCACCGCAATCCCCCGCGCGGAATCTCGGCGGGCGGGCCACTGCTGCCAGATCCCGACGAGGACCAGAGCTGCTCGATCTGAACCCCGGGATAGTAGTGCTGGAGAATCCAGGTGCGATTGGCGCCCCGCAGCGCATAACCACGCGCTCCGACCTGGCACATCCCGACACCGTGTCCCCAGCCTCGACCAGCGAACAGGAACCCATCTTCAATCGGTATGATCTCGAAGGCGGCCGACCGCAGATTTTCTCCGGAGGAGGAGAGCGCGATACGCAGCCGCTGGGTATCCACTTCGAAGGAACCCTTGCTGTGAACAACCCGGACGTAAGGGACATGACCTGACTCGGTCCTATCGACCGGGATCAATTTTTGCACCTGCCCAACTTGCACACCTTTTCCTTCGCAAATCTGCTCGAGGGCCTGGCGGATCACGCTCGGGTCGATCACTTTTTGCCAGTTGGAAAATCGTGAGTCCTTGCAGCCATCGCAGGAAACGCTTTGCATCGTCTCGACATCACCGATACCGAATCCCACCGAAGCGGAGCATGTTTTTCCACCACAGGTGGAGTGGTAGTAACTCTCGAAGATCTGACCGTCGGTCAGCAAGACCATTCCGCGAGTCCTGGCAACAGCATCGATCACTTCTTGAGGAACTCGTGCAGTTCCTCCGTAGGCCTGACTGCGGGTGTCGCCATAGAGGTGATAGCGGCGAGAATCCCCGCTGGTGAGATACTGAAAATAAGCGAAGGTACGAGCGGCGATCGCCTGTGCCTCGAGCGCCGCTGCTGGAAAGGAACTGGCCGACATTTCTTTCGAGACCACTCCGATGAGATATCGCTCTAGCAACAGTCTCTCGCCCATCTTCCAGCCACCGAGCCCTCGATCGGGAATCCATTCGACCCAACCCTCATGGTGGCGCTGCCCGATCTGCATCGGACCTGACTGCGCTCGAATCCGCACCGACCCTCGAAACAGCCGATCGCCGATTTTGAGCGTCTCCTCTGTAGCGACGAAGAACTGGGGAGAAGAAAGGACCACTCGACCTTCACGCCAGTTGAGCAGCAAAGACCCGGTCTCGGTGGTGATGGTGCCGGAGAAGACACCATCGAGCAGCAGTACGCCAATCATCGGCTCCTCGGCGGGGTCCGAGTCGGACGGTCCGGCGGTGGCTACCGACAAGAAGAGGCCGAAAGCGCAGAGGCAGACGATCGTAACTGAACGCAAGAGACCCCGATTCAAGGAGAACCCTCGAGGTCGAGGGTGCCCTGATCTGTCATCGGGGTCCCGGTGGCGCCATCAGCACCAGCCCGGGGTCCGAGAACCCGGCCCCGGGCGGTCTTTTCCAGGAATCCAGTTCGGATCAGGTGAGGCTCGTGAACATCCTCGATGGTTCGTTCTTCCTCACCGACACTGACCGCGATGGTCTTGATGCCGACCGGTTGACCACCGGCTCGTGCCACCGTTGCCAGGATCTTCCGATCGAGCGAGTCGAGTCCGTCAGAATCCACTCCGAGCCGATCGAGCGCATCGCTGGCAGCGGTTGCATCGATTATTGATCCGCCATCCATCTGGACGAAGTCTCGGACGCGGCGTAAGTAGCGGTTCGCGATCCGTGGTGTTCCCCGACAGCGACTCGCCAGGGTCTTCGCTCCGTCAGATTGCAGATCGAGCCCGAAGATACGCGCACTGCGCAGCAGCACTTCGACGATTTCTTCATCTCGATACGGCTCGACTTTCTCCTGGATACCGAAGCGTGCTCGAAACGGTCCGGTCAGATTTCCTTCGCGAGTGGTTGCTGCCACGAGGGTGAAATGCGGAAGATGAATTCTCATCGACCGCGCGTTGGGGCCAGAATCGATCATGATGTCGATCTGGAAGTCTTCCATCGCCGAGTAGAGATACTCCTCGACAACTCGACTGATGCGATGGACCTCATCGATGAAGAGTACATCGCCTTCCTCGAGTTCGGTCAGTAGTCCGACCAGGTCCTTCGCCTTCTCGAGAACCGGTCCACTGGTAGCGCGAAAATCCACCCCCATCTCTCCGGCGATCAATCCAGCCAGGGTGGTCTTGCCCAGACCGGGCATGCCGGAAAAAAGCACATGATCGAGCGGCTCTTTGCGCCCGCGAGCGGCGCCGAGAAACACACTGAGATTGTTCACCACCGATTTCTGACCGATGAACTCGCTCAGACTCTGGGGGCGGATCTGCTCATCCGAGATACGTTCGTCATCTCCGGTAGTGCCGGGCTCAGTAGGCCGTGGACTGGTAATTTTCTGTGGCTTGTCGCTAGCAGCCATAACGTGGCAGCCTCCCTCGCTGATGCGGCGATGCTGAGAGGATAATCGGGACCACCGATCTGAACCAGCCCCCCGGAACCAGTCGGGGTCCGGGTTGACCCGGACTCGCTCCTTGCCGAGTATCTGCCCGTCTTCCTGTTTTCCTGTGCGGGATCGGGGAGCAACGGGAAATCCTCATGCACACCGAGGAGAGGAACTTGATGGAAGAATCTCGAGCCGGTTCGACCCGACCAGGACTGAGCCCGGTGTTACTGGTGCTGTTCATCGATCTGGTCGGCTTCTCCATCATCTTCCCGCTATTTCCGGCGATTCTCGACTCCTACCAGGGAGATCCCTGGATGGAGGCGCTACTCGAGATGCTGCGCTCCCTCTCTCCCGACATCGATGACGCGCGTCTGGTCACCCTGTTCGGCGGAGTGCTCGGGTCGCTCTATGCCATCCTGCAGTTCCTGGTCAGTCCCTTCTGGGGCAGTCTTTCCGACCGCATCGGGCGCCGGAAGGTTTTGTTCGTCACCATCACGGGAAATTTTCTGGCTGCGCTGCTGTGGGCTTTCAGCGGCACCTTCGCGCTGCTGGTCTTGTCGAGGATCCTCGCCGGGATCGCTGCCGGGAACATCTCGGCGGCGACTGCTGCGGTCGCAGATCTGACCCCGGGCTCTGCCCGGGCACGCGGGATGGGACTGGTCGGGGCTTCCTTCGGACTCGGTTTCATCCTCGGGCCTGCCATCGGTGGCGCTCTGAGCATGATCGATCTCTCTTCCACTGCAGATCCAGTTTCTCAGTCGATGTTACGAACGACCCCCTTCAGTGCTGCAGCTCTCGGGGTCTGCTTGCTCAATCTCATCAACTTGTTATGGATCTGGAAAAAGTTGCCGGAGACGCGACCGGAGGGGCTGGCTGCTCGACCGATACGTTTCCAGGTCTCGCTTGGATCGCGCTGGGGATTGACGGTGATGCGAACCCAACTGGCCAACCTGTTCTACCTGACCGCTTTCAGCAGCATGGAGTTCACTCTCGCCTTCCTGGTGCGCCAACGTTTCCAGTGGGATACCCGAGATACGGCCCTGATGTTCGTCGCCATCGGAGTCGTGCTGGCATTTGTGCAGGCTACAGGCTCGCGCACCTTCGCCGACAAATTGGGAGAACACGAAACTGCCTTGATCGGGTTGGTGCTGGTGGCCCTCGGCCTGTTGGGGATCGGCGCTTCCTCTCAAGAGTGGCAGTTGTGGCTCTCTCTGTTGCCAATGACAGTGGGATCAGGAATGGTGCTGCCGATGCTCTCGACCATCGTCAGCCGATCGGTCGGTCCAGATCAGCAAGGCGAGGTTCTGGGGGTATTTAGATCGCTCGGCAGCCTCGCACGGGCGATCGGACCGATCCTGGGAGCAGTGCTGTACTGGAAGTACGGTCCCTCTTCTCCCTACTGGGCCGCAACGGTGCTGCTGACGGTTCCTATGGTTCTGCTGGCAACTGGCCTTGCCAGCAAGAGGCGAATTCAATAGCATTCCCGCACGCCGCGCGAACTTAGCCCGAAAGAGGCAAGTCGTGCAATACACATTTCAGCATCCTTCTTCCATCTCTCACCGTGGCGTCTTCTGGCTGCGCTTGCGCATCCCCCGTTTATTTCTACCGTTGCTGTGCATCCTGATGCTCCTGGCAGCTGGTTGTAGTGCCGGTGCCGGTGCTCGTGGTGATTCAGCACTTGCCATCGACGAATCGGTCGGCCCCGCTGATTTTGCGGCGATGGCGACCGGGAGCTGGCAGATCCGCGATGAAAACCAACGCGGCATGGTTCTGCTAGGAGGTCTGCTCGCCTACGACATGACCACAACCGAAAAGATCGACGGTCGCGCTGTTGCCGAGAAGCGAATCAGTGCCGGTCCACTGTGGATCGCAGGCACCACCGAAACGCGTGCCCTTCAACCCGAAGCACAAGAAAGCCATGGAAACTGGTTCTTCCCCTTCTGGAGGTACCGTGTCGAGAACGGCAAAAAAACCCTCTACCCGCTGATGGTGATCCCCATCCCGATGGGAAAAGCAGAAACTTCCCAACTGGTCGAGTACGACGACTCGGACGCTCCGTGGCAAGATCCAAACGTGCTGCCAGAGGATCCGATCACACCCGATACCGAGGCCAGCTACGGAGAGATCGCAAGCATCGAACCTGTGGCCGGATTGAGTCCAGCTCAGGCACAAACGTATCGACTCCGTCAGGGCGATACGCTCTGGTCGCTGGCAGTTCGTTTCTACGGAGATGGTCACCGCTATCGCGACATCCTGGTCGCAAATCAAACCACCATCCCGGACGTGGAGGCGATTCCGATCGGAACCACGATCCTGCTGCCGAGGTGAGTTCTCCTGTGGGGGGCTCTCCAACAGGGATCCCCGTGCAGCAAGAACCCACCACGGCAGACGATTTCAGACAGTGATCTGCCGTCAGGATCTTCCGATCGAGAAATAATTGCCGATCTGAGGTGACCACACTTCCTGCCTCAGGTTTCCGAACGGAAATTACTGCCATAAGTTCAGCAGAAAGAACACCATCGTCGATTATCCGAGGCCCTACCTGCAACCATCTGGATTAACAATAAGAACCACTAGTCAACATTTCAAAGGGTCAATAGAATAGTCATCAGCGTGGAATTTCTCCATGAAACCAGCGTTCGTGATGCTCGGCATCCAGACTTCTTGAATTGACAGCACTTCAAGAATTTACAGCGAGGAAGGAACAATAATGCTTACTCGGTCCATCATCGTGACGATGATTTTTCTCCTGGGCGCCTTCACAGGACTCCAGGCCCAGACCAACTACGCTTTCACTGCCCCGGCCGCCAGCGGTCTTCCTGGTTCCATCGTCGAAGTTGGGATCGACATGGGAGCACCCTCCGACTCACAGGGGTTCCAGTTTGGACTCTCTCATGTGGCGCCAACCTTGACGCTCTCTTCGATCGAACAAGGTAGCGATCTGCTCATGACCAACAACGGCGACGGCGCTGATTTCTTCACCTCTCAAATGGCTCCGCTCGGTGGACCTGGACTCATCGTGGGTGCCATAGTGAGTCTCGCTCCTCCACTGGAGTCGATTCCCGCAGGAACTTCTGACGTGGCACACGTCATGTACACCGTTGCCTCCGACGCCGGTCCCGGTTCGACCACTGCGCTGGCGTTCCTCAATACACTCGGTGATCCGCCGGTGAACTGCGTGATCTCGGTCAACGGAGTTTCCCAGCAGCCGATTCTCAACCACGGTAGTTTTACCGTCGAGACTCCTGCTCCTTCCGGTGTCACCGTCACCATTGATGATGCTTGTAACTGTTCAGGGACGCTCAACTGGACCAACGAAGCGGCGTATGACTCCATCGAGATCACCCAGGACGGAATCACTACCAGCCATGCCGGAACTGCCACCAGCGCTTCGATCTCCCTCACCGACGGAGTCCTCACCGACTTTGACGTGGTCGGAATCAGTAATGGGCAATCTTCGGCTGCAGGAATGGGTACGGGTATCTGTACGCAGACACCTCCTTCAGTCGGACCTTCCGGACTGACATGCGTCATCGACCACCTGACGTGCACCGTGACCCTGAGTTGGTTCAACAATGATCCGGCATATCAGGCGCTCACCTTGCTCGTCGACGGAGTTGTCACGGCCAACCTGCCAGGAGACGCGACGACCGTCGACGTCACCCTTGCAGAAGAACTGATCGAATACACGCTCGAGATCACCGGCTCCGGTGCCTGTGGGGAAACCCTCGATAGCATCTCCTGTCTTACAGCTTGCCTCCCGGAACGATTCAAGCGTGGTGACGTCAACGTCGACGGAACCCTCGACATCTCCGATGCGATTGGAACCCTGAATTACCTGTTCCAGAATCTACCCCTTGCTTGCTTCGACTCTGTCGATGCCAATGACGATGGGGCACTCGACATTTCCGATGCGGTTTCAATTCTCAACTACATCTTCGCGGGCGGAGTGCCACCTGCAGATCCTGGTCCCAATGTGTGTGGAGTTGACCCCACGGATGACGCTCTGGATTGCGCAGGATACAACACCGACCTGTGCAACTAGATGAGCCCAGCATGAACGAAAAGACGGGCCCGCAGGGAAACCCTGCGGGCCCGTTTTTCATCCTGAGAGATCCTTCGAACCCGAGAACTAGATCGTCTCGAAGATGTGACCCAGTTTGGTCTTCTTGACTTGAAGATATCCGAGGTTCACCGGTCCGGGATCCGGTTCGATGGGCAACCTCTTGGTCACCTCTATTCCGTTTCGTTCGAGACCTTCCACCTTGGCCGGATTATTGGTCAATAACTGGATTTTGGTGGCCCCGAGGACATGCAAAATACTTGCGCCATCGGAGTAGTCCCGTAGATCAGGGGGATATCCGAGCCGCTCGTTCGCCTCGACCGTGTCGAGTCCCTCGTTCTGCTGGAGGTGATACGCCTCGATCTTTCGTGTGAGCCCGATCCCACGTCCTTCCTGGGGAAGGTAGAGCAAGGCTCCGCGCTCACGAATACCTATGGTGTCGAGGGCCATCTGTAACTGGGCTCCACAGTCGCAACGAAGCGAGCCGAGCACGTCACCGGTGAAACAAGCGCTGTGAACCCGTACCACGGGAGGCTCACCACCAGCACTGGTCAGATCTCCCTGGCGCAAAACGGTAATCAGTTCGCCATTGCCGACACTCCAGCGCTCGATCTCGAAAGTCCCGTAAGGAGTCGGCAACTGCGCTGCCGAGTGCTGCACTGGTAGGGGAACAAGAGAAGCGTCAAACTCCATCTCATGACTGCGCCGGTATTCAACGAGACTCTCGATGGTACCGAGCAACAATTTATGACGCCGGGAAAAACGAACCAGATCAGGAAGACGAGCCATCGACCCGTCATCGTTCATCACCTCGCAGATCACCGCCGCAGGTCGCATCCCTGCTAGCCGGGTGAGATCGACAGAAGCTTCAGTATGACCCATGCGCTCGAGCACTCCGTTAGGATGAGCTCGCAGTGGAAACAGGTGTCCTGGACGTTTGAATGCCTCGAGCCGAGAACCTGGATCCGCCAGCAGACGAGCCGTGCGAGCACGATCGAACGCGCTGATTCCTGTCGTGTTCCCTTCCCTGGCATCGACGGGGAGGCAGAAGGCACACTCATCCGGATCGGAAGGTTGATCCGTCATCGGCGGTAACTTCAGCCGATCGATGATTTCCGCACCCAGAGGAACACAGATCAGACCGCGTCCCTCGGTGGCCAGAAAGGTGATGTCCTCGGGCGTGACTTTCTCGGCGGCGACGACAAGATCACCCTCGTTTTCACGATCGGCGTCATCGACGAGAATGACCATCCCACCGCGGGAAATCTCTTCGATCAGTTGTTCGACTGTCGCAAAGGACAACGGCGACTCCCGTCCGAGGATGATGTCCGTTCGATTCTGTTCACAACTCGACCATTCTATGGCTTCTTCCGGGCCGATTGGAGCAATTACGCTGCGCCTCCGGGGACGATTTCCACCACCTCGCAGAAACCTCCCAGACGCTCCAGCAGTTCTCGCACACGAGCAGCCAGACGGCCCGAGGCACCAGGGAGCTCGCAGGTGCCCCAGATGAGAATCAGAGCCCTCTTGGTCGCTGCATCGGTCTTGGACCGTTGAGAGTCCTTCACGGCGCTTGCGCAGGCTCCAGAGGCGTCTCTCAGGCACAGCAGACCGGCAATATCGATTTCCTGCCCCGAACGGTTGAAAACATATTTTTCTCCATCCAGTCCGAGCGAGATCTGCAGCGGGGCCGCGACTCGATCGAGGTCTACCACACTCAACGGAATCCCGACCAACAAGGACGCGGCGTTGCCTGCATCGACGAGAGGATAGATCGAGCTCAACTTGCCCTCGAATGCGGCCTTGACGAGCCATTCACTGGAGGGCTTACCGCGACCTGCGGGTCGATAACCACCATGGCGCAGCAGTTGTCGCACCGCTTTCTTGCACTCATCGGAAATCGCGTCGGTCTGCGCTGCCGGGATCAATAACCGTTGTAACCACTCTGGGCTCGTATCTCCCTGCGGAACCGATAGTTCGACTCGAATCGCCACTGGATCGAGATACGGGTGGCTCGCCTGTTCGATGATCAATGGATCTGCTGAATCCACAGTTCGGATCCTCCGTGACTCTTGTTCAATAACCGCGGCTCGCTACCATCCGTCGAGGACCGGAAACACCAGTTCGTCGGGTCAAACCGAGAGGAATCAGGGTGCCACGAGAATCGCAGTCGATCCATGGCAAGATACTGCTGGGTGCGGGGATCTCCATCGAGGTGGCAAGAAACCTCATGGAGACTCCGGCGGCATGGATCATCTCGGAAGGACGCCGAGGCCGACTCGAGCGAATCGAGTGGCGAGGACAAACCTACGCCCGCAAGACCTATCGCGTTACCTCCCCCCCGTCTCTTCGTGTCTTGTTGCCGATGCTGCCGGGAAGGCTGCGCTGGGGTCGTGCGCGTCGATCGTGGCAGTCGATGGGAAATGGGCAACGCAGTGGGCTGCCGCTGCCGCTGCCGGTGGCGCTCGAAGAGAGAGCCGATTGCGCGATTCTCATCTCCTCCTGGATCAGTGGAGAACCGCTCCATCACTGGCATGCACGTGCTCTCAAGCAACAGTGGAAGAGCGTCGATGAATTTCGCTTCGCTCGCTGGATCGGAACGGAACTTCGCCGTGCCCTGGCAGGCGGTCTGACGACACGCGACCTCTCCCCTTACAACGTACTGATCGATGGTCGGCCAGAAGGACCCTGGAGTTTCGGCATCGTCGACCTGGATGATTCCACAATAGGTCCACCCCCGGCAAGGCTCCAGGCATTGCACTCGCTGGCCCAGGTCGGCCATTTGCCGCCGACCATCGGCCGGACCCTGAAATGGCGAGCCATCGATGCTTTCCTGGAAGATGGGGGAATCGAACTACTGGGAGACCGACGCAAGGCCATCGAAGAGCTCTCCAACAGCATCACACGACTCGACGAATCGAAGATGAAGCGGCAGCTCCAGGAGGGAATAACCAACCCACTCGCCGGTTGGGGACTCGATGAGCAGGGCCTACCGGTCCCCTTCATCGGTGGTCGAAGAGGTCCCTGAACAGGGTAACTCTGTGGTTTCTCGATCTCGGTTTCCCTCAGGAATTTCGAATCGCCGCCAGGGAATCGAGACGAACCACATTTCCTGCCCCATCGACTGCTCCGAAGCGCAACACCTCCGTCGGGCACTCCTCGATGCATGCACTGCAGCGAACACACTGGGGATCCTCGAGCGGGATCCCGCGCTGGGCAAAGGACATCACATCGATCCCCTGGTGACACACCGCAGTACAGACATTGCAAGAGATGCAGCGCGCCTTCTCGGAAATGATGCGAAAGCGGGAGAAGCGAGCGTAGATGTGCATCAGCGCCGCCAGCGGACAGGCAAATCGACACCAGACCCGACCCGAGAAGTGCCAGTAGAGACCGATCCCGAGAATCCCGGAAAAGAACAGATCGACCGTCCACTCGTAACTGAGCAGCGGAATTCCGGTCAAGATCGAGGAATAGACAGTTTCTGCCCAATTGCCGATGGTGCTGCCCGGAAACAGCCACGAGGTGAGCCTCGCATCCAGCATCAAGAAGCACAAGAACAGCAGGAACTGCCCGATGAAGTTGAGCCGATTACTCAAAATACCATGGGGCATCTTCCTGCGCTGGGTATCGCCGAGAGTCTCGGCCAGCGCTCCACACGAACAGATCCAGCCGCAGTAGACTCCCTTCCCCCAGCGCCGGATCGCCAGCGGCAACAACACGAAAGTCTGGATCAGTGAGATCACCAACCAAGCCGTCATCGGTTGGTCACTGAAGACATTCCAGAAAAACAGCGGCCAGGCGAGGATCAGACCGAAGGCCCGCCAGTATTCGCGACCCGGACCGTAGCCCTCCACCACCGGGAACAGTGCATCGGCGATGCTCTTGAAGACACCGGCATCGAAGAACCCGTTGTTGCCGAGCCACGGCAAGATCAGGTAGGGCAGCAGGAACAATGGCAGCGCCTGGATCGCGATCAGCGTCCAGGTCTGCCACCTGACATAGGGAGTCGGCCTGCGATGCATCCGGCGCAATCCGAACAGCAGCACCACCAGCGTAAAGACGAGGCTGTACCAGAAACCAGCCTCACCGACACCGGTAGCGAGGGTTCCGAGCCATGTCGTCGGATCGGAGAAGGCACCACCGAGTCCCGACCACCAGGTGTCCATCCCATGAGGAAATCCGCCACGAGCACTCCACCACTCCGAGACTGGAAGCCACACACCGGGTCTCTTCCAGTGATAGAGCAAGGTGCAGAAGACCAGCACCAGCACAAGGCTCACCCAGCTGCGCCAGTTCCACTCTCCCCGGATCTTGATGCCACAGCGTCGCAGAAACTCGAGCGGAGCCTCACGGCCGATCATGGTGTACACGGAGGTTGCGGCGATCTGTTTTTGTCCCTCGGAAACGCCCAGCGTCACCGAGTCGGACTCGATCGCCAGCACCTGCGATAGGAACTCGACCTCGAGAGTATTGCCAGATACTCGCTCAGCGACACGCTCGATGTTCTCGCTCTTGGGGCGGACCAGTTGATCGCCTCGATGGGACAAGGTCACCTGTGCCCCCGCATCGGCGAGTGCCACCGCAGCCTCGCAGGCGGAATCTCCACCGCCGACCACCAGCACTGATTCTCCACGATGATCGGAAGGATCATGAAGTCGGTTGGAAACATGATCGAGGTCTTCGCCGACGACACCGAGTTTGCGGTAGTTGCCGCTGCGTCCGATCGCAATCACCACCCGCTTCGCCTGGAGGGTGTCACCATCCGCACAGCGGACCTGGAGCGAATTTCCCCCTGCAGAGACCGACTCGACGCGGCAGGCGATCGGCTCGATACCCGCCTGAGTGGCTTGATCTCGCAGGCTCTCGAGCAGCCCTTCTCGATCGAGATCCCCCTCCGGGAGTTGGAGTTCTCCGGCCGGTTTCATCTCGGGTGGACAGGTGAAGATGGGTTTGCCGACCGGAAAGTTTTCGAGGGTATCGAGCAGACGGGAAGATTCGAGCAGACGGTGCTCTATCCCCCGACGATGTGCCTCGAGAGAGGCAGCGATTCCTGCTACCCCGGCACCGATGATGACGAGCGGAATCCGATCTTGTGCTGAATCGATCTCGATTTGCGGGATGGCACGAACCACTCGGGTTCCCGAATCGATGGCAAACTTGAGCAATGGAATCCCGGTCAGATCTCCGACGATGTAGAGACCCGGAACATTGGTGGAAAAATCGGCGGCGACCTCGGGCAGCGGTTCGACCTGTCCCGATGGCCACTGCAGGTGGAGCCAGTTGGCGAATCCGGTCCGTTGCCCCGACACGATCGGTCAGACCCCGTGAACCATCTCGACCTTGCGATCGAGGCTGGCAATCATCACCGTGGGATCGAGCGTCTGGCCGGTCGCATCCTCGAGCAGTTCGAGCGGCATCCTGCGGCGACCGAGACGGTGAACCCGGGTCCGCAACCACTCCAGGATGGCGCCGAATCGTCCCGCCGAGACCTCCGCCTCGATATCCACCTGTTCAGCGATCGCCTGGTAAAACTGGGCCGAGTAGAGCGAACCGAGCAGATAGGTGGGGAAGTAGCCGAACGTTCCTAGACTCCAGTGAATGTCCTGCAGAACTCCATCACTGTCGGTGTCGGGCTCGACACCGAGATATTGCTGCATCTTCTCACGCCACAAACCTGGCAGGTCAGAGGTGGTGATGGATCCGTCGAACAGCCCTTGTTCCAGTTCGAAGCGAAGAACCACGTGCAGGCCGTAGGTGACCTCATCCGCCTCGACCCTGATCAGTGACGGCCGCACCGGGTTCACCGCCGCGGCCATCGCCAGGGGTGTCACCCCATCGAGTTGTGAGGGGAAGTACTGTCGCATCTTGGGCAAGAAGTGACTCCAGAACGACTCGGAGCGACCGATTTCGTTCTCCCAGAAGCGACTCTGGGATTCGTGGATCCCCAGCGAAATACTCTCGCATAGAGGTGTGTGCTCCCAGGCCGGATCGAGACCTTGCTCGTACATGGCGTGCCCCGCCTCATGGATCACTCCGTACAGGTTGCTGGTGAACTCATCGGTGGAGACTCGCGTCGTAATTCGCACATCATGGGGAGCCGAAGGGGACGTGCAGAAGGGATGAGCAGTGAAGTCGATCCCGCCACGTTCAAAGTCGTAGCCCAGTTCAGTGGCAACTTCCTCGGCGAATGAAAGTTGCTTGTCGGTATCCCACGGCCCCTGCATGAATGCGGGTCGAGGGGTCGGGTTTGCACTAGCGCGATCGATGATGTCCCGAAGCCCCGGCACCACTTGCTGACAGATCTGCTCGAAGCGTTCCGATGTGATCTCGCGCTCATAGAGATTCATCAGGATGTCGTAACGAGTCTTTTCTCCATCCTGGAGACAATCGGCGTATTGTTCCCACAACCGGATCTGTTTGGCGAGGTGCGGCTCGAACAGGGGGAAATCATCGGTCTCACGGGCAGATCGCCACGCCACCAGCGCCTGGGAAGTTGTCTCGGCAATTTGAGTTGCAAGAGCCGCGGGAATCCGCACCGATTGGTCGTAATCGTAGCGGACCTCACGCACCAGCGACTGAAGATCCGCATCTCCCGAGTCCGTTGCGACCTCCTCGGCGCGCTCGATGCACTCGCCAAGAGCCGGATCCTGGGCTCTCCTGTGCTTGATGCCGACCAGTTCCCCCAGAGCCGCAGCACGGGACTCCGCCCCTCCAGGCGGCATGTGTGTCTCCTGATCCCACTCCAGTACGGTAACAGCATGCTGAACCAGCGACACTTCCCTCAACTTTTCCCTCAGTTTGGTGATCGCATCAGGCTGCTGGACAGTCTCCGGTGCCGCATCACTCATTGGGTCAACTCTCTCTCGGAAATGGTCTCGTCGATCCCTGCGATCCCCTCCAACCCGAGTGCATCGACGAAGTGCTTGGAGCAAACCGGCTGAAAGGTCTCGTCGCCACCAACCTGCTTGCTCGGGCCATCCAGCATCGCGACACCATCGATGCATTTCAGATTGAAGATCGCTTTTCGGTTACAGCGGTGACAGGTGGTCTTCAACTCCTCGATGGAATCGGCCAGTTCCATCAGACGTCGACTACCGTCAAAGAGCCGCGAGCGGAAGTCGGTTCTCAGACCGTAACAGATCACCGGAACTTCGATCTGATCGGCGATATCTCGCAGTTGTTCGATGTGTGCCGCTGTCAGGAACTGGACCTCGTCGACCAGAACACATTGCACACCCTCGAAATCAGCCCGATCAAGTCGCTTGGAAGCCGACAATATGATGTGAGCCTCACGATGCAATCCGGCTCGAGATGTCACCTCTCGCTCGCCAAAGCGATCATCAAAGCCAGGTTTGATGACGATGACCTTCTTACCCTGGCGTTCGTAATTATGGGCCACCGCGAGCAGGTTCAGCGTCTTGGCGCTGCCCACCGTTCCATGCCTGAAATATAACTTGGCCATCGCACCTCCTGCGCCAGAGTCCATCGACCTGTAGCACGACCGGTAGCAGGGTAGCCCGGAGACGGGCACCGATCCATGCTAGCCGTCGGAGTCGGAGTCGGGATCGGGATCGGGATCGGGATCTGTGGTGGCTGGTGCATCTGCCGGGGGATCCGACTGCACCGGCGGTTGCTCTTCGGGCACCTGAAGAGTGGCGAGCCCCTTGATCAGAGAGTCCCTGACGTAACTCCTCACTACCACGGCTCGATTTTGACCAGCAAGGCGTGCGAAAACTCCCTGGCCGGCGATCGTCAGGGCAGTGTCGTGACCGAATTGAAGCAAGAATGTCGAGCCATCTTCGAACTCGCCTTCGAGGAAGGAGACGGGCGGTTCGAGACCGATCGCCGCCAGATCGGAGGGATCGGTCGGTTCCGCCGACTGGACATTCTTGAGTGAAGAGAGGATTCCCTTCACGGTAATTGAATCGGCACTGGCGCGTTCCGGTTCAACAATCATCCAGACTCGATCCTCTTGCCCCTCAGACGACGCGGATGATTCTGTCGAATCCGCGCTGGTAGGATCCTCCAGTTCGAGGCGAACCACGCCTTCGGAAGATCCGATGGTCAAGCGACGTACTTCGGAATCGGCAGGGAGCTGGAACATGTTCTTGTCGGTCCAGTTTCCAGCGTTGAGAGAGCGGCCGCCAAATCCGCTCCTGAAAAGCAGATTCGGAGTGACACTGTAGACGGCATCCTCTCCCGAGATGCGGATGAAGGAACGACCGGGGCCATCTGTCTTCCCCAGCACCAGATCGCCAAGCGAACTTCCGGATGCATCGAGCAAGGAAATCCTCAGACCATCGACAGGCCCGACCTGGAAATTGTCGTGGCTCGATGCAGAGGAGGCTCTCTTTTCCGGGACATCGATGGAGCGAATGTCAGCGAGCAATCTATTGACCTCTGCCCGGTCCGCCGGTGAGTCCCACGCAGAAGGGATACTCCAGTCCTGATTCTGCCTCAGCAGCAACAGCGTTGAATCGCCCAGCGTCATCTCGATACTCACCACCTGGTCGACGGCCAGTTGCGACAGCGAAGCGATGGCGACCGGAGTTTCTAGATCCCCCGTGTAGTCACTCTCGGAGTTGAGATAGAGGCTGATGCCTCCGATGATGATCGCAAGGATCATCAGCAGCACTTTTTTCGAACTCACTGGGTCACCTCCTCGACCTGTTGAGCTCGGCGCGCAGAAAGAAACTGGCTCTCGTATTTCTGTGCAGAAGAGTGACGTCTCGCCACCAGCACCATGTAGATCATCAGCAACAAGAACGGAATCCCAACCATGTTGCCGTAACTGGCCAGCCTGCGCTCCTGGCGCGAGGTATCGCGCAGCGCACTCGAGATCTGGACCTTCGAACGGATGGTCGCCAGATCCGGATTGAGCGCCAGAGCCTCGATCGCTCCGAGCAGGAACTGGACGTTTTGGCGGTACTGGATCAATGATCCGTACTTGGCGATGTCCGCCGAACCGATCAACAGCACCCGACCGGGACGAGCATCGAGCGCCCCAACGATCGGCGCGTTACCCCCATCGGTCTCCGTGGTCGGATCCCACGGAGGAACGGGCGAGCCTTCCTCGAAGGTGGTCGGAAACACCCCTTCGATGAGCAATACCAGGTTACGTGGCGCCAGTGAACCGGGGTCTTCTGGTTTATCGCGCATCTGACGGGTGTAATTGGGACTGAATGGAGCGAGCCAGGAGCCACGTTCCGTGCTGGCCAGTACCGTCACCTCGAGACCGGCAGCGGCAGCAATTACATCATCGACGATCAGTGGACTGGCAAAGGGGAACACGATGGATCCGACTCCCCGCGTCAGCGGTGAAGTGCCATCGAGTCCGTTGCCTGTCGCCATCGGACACAACTTCAACGGCGCGGACCTCTGCATCGGTCCCAGCGGAGTGTTCTGCATGATGGTGATGGAGCCACACTCGTCGCTGGCCACCAGCATGTTCGGCTGGATCTGAATTCCCCACGCCTGCATCATCTCGCCCAGTCCTGGTGCCAGTGGAGTCATCTGAACCGTCTGATCGAGTTTCCCGGCAGTTGTCGAGGCGAAGAAGATGACCGGGCGACCATCCACGATGAAGCGTTCGATCTCGTAACGCTGTCTTGCAGTGGTCCCGTCAGGCTCTGCAACGATGAGCATCACCGCTTCTTCTGGCACCAGATTCTGCTCGGAGAGATCGATCGAGATGACTTCGAATCTATCCTTCAGAACACTGTCGATGAAGGGACTGAATTGTCCCATCGGTTGCGGCAGAGGGCGACCATCAGGAGCGGTGCTGATCTGATCCTCGGGTCGGCCATGGAAGAACGCGATGACGGGCTTTTGCCGCATCGAGAGTTTCACGATTCGACTGACCAGTTCGTACTCCAGTCCCTCGAGGTTGGAATGAACCGGGATCCCTTCCTTCTCACGATCGAGGTACTTCAGCAGCAATGAGCTGTAGAAGGGCACAATCTCGAAGCCATCGTCCTTGATGGATCTTCCCTGCAGTTCGGGAATCCCCTGCTGGGCCAGTTCTCGCTTCTTTTCATCGGCTGGCGAAACGGGTCCACCCAGAAACGCCCGCATCGGATCCTGCTGGGAAACCTCACCCGCCTCTTCCTTCTCCTGGACATAAGCTTCGATGACGCGATTCGGATCCTTGACCAGGATCTCGACCCTGGCTCCTGCAGCACTGGCGGCACGCTGGAACTCATCCAGATAATCGACGGTGTCGCGTCGCAGATTCTGCAATCCAGAAGGCATCTTCTCGCTGACCCAGTATTCGATGGTGATCGACTCCTCGAGTCCGGCCAGGATTCTGCCGGTCTCTGCACTGACGGTGTGCACACCCGCACGAGTCAGATCGATGCGGCGGTCGAATCGCTGCGCGATGCCATTGCAGACCACCAGCAAGACAAACAGCACCACCAGGGAGACCACCCAGCGAAGCAGGAACTTTTTCTTTCTCTCGATCATCGGTTCGCCCTCACTGTCTTTTCATCTCGATCTGGAACACCGTCATTGCCAGGAAGAAGAGGGAACCGGACAGGAAATAGACCACATCGCTGATCGCCAGCACGCCACGCTCGATGGCCCGGAAATGCGACTGAATCCCGAACGACTCGACGACTCGAGCAATCGTCGGGTTGGTCCCGGACAGGTACATGGCAAAGTCAGGACTCAGTACCAGCACCAGGACGATTCCGGCAAAGACCCCCACCAGCAAAGAGATCACCTGGTTTTGCGACAGCGCAGACACCCAGCATCCGAGCGCGAGAAACAACATGCCGGACAGTATGGTTCCCAGATAGCCGCCGATGATCGGTCCCCAATCGACGGGGCTGGCGGCCAACCAGGCGATGGTGAGCGGAATTCCGAAACTGAACACGACACTGGCAACAAGAACGATCAATGCGGCGAGCCATTTCCCGATCACCAGTTCCGGAACACGGATCGGTAACGAGAGCAACACCTCGGTACTTCCGGTCCGCAGTTCTTCTGACCACAGTCGCATCGTCACCGCCGGAGCAAACACCATCAGCATGAAAGGAGTCAGTCCGAACCAGACCCTCATATCTGCGCTCTCGATGACAAAAAAGGGCGAGAACTGGAAAAAGAAGAAGGACAGGATCGCAATTTGCAACGCGATGAAGATCCAGGCGATGGGTGTACCGAAGTAGGCTCCACATTCGCGTCGGGTGATGGTGAGGATCGACTTCATCGTTGCCCCCCCTTGGTTGCGGTGAGACGCAGGTAGACCTGTTCGAGGGTCTCGCGTCCCGGTCCGACCCGGATCAATGACGAACCACTCTGTTCGATCTGTCGCGACAAGGGACCAAGATCAGGCGGTACATCGGAAAGCCACCGATGGACCGTCTCGCCAGGAGATCCGGGAACACCTTCGGCCATCCCAATACCGACACACATCTCCGGGGCAATCCCCGCCCCAGCAACCACGACTTCCCAGTCGGTGGTCCCTTCCCCGGCCAGTTCCTCGGCGGTGCCGTCGGCGATCAACTTGCCCGAGTGAATGACGATGATGCGGGTACAGATCGCCGCAATCTCCTGCAGGATGTGAGTGCTGAAGATGATGGCCCGCTCCTGGGCCAGTTCGCTGATCAACTGACGGACCTCGATGATCTGGCGTGGATCGAGACCGTTGGTCGGTTCGTCGAGAATCAATACCTGTGGATCATGGATCAATGCCTGTGCAAGTCCGACGCGCTGACGAAATCCCTTGGATAGAGTTCCGCAACTCCTTCGTAGCATCTGCTCGAGCCCAAGTCGCGAACAGATCTTCGCGAGTTTCCGCTCCAGATCGGCCCCCTTCAATCCTCGGGAGACGGCCACGAACCGAAGGTAGTCAGCGACTTCCATCTCGACGTAGAGAGGAATGGCTTCCGGGAGATAACCGAAACACTGTCTCGCTGCGAGCGGATCGTGTGAGACATCGATGCCACAGATCTTCGCAGTGCCTTCATCGGGGGCGAGCAGCCCGGTGATCATGCGGAGGGTAGTACTCTTGCCGGCGCCATTGGGTCCGAGAAAGCCGAGGATCTCACCTCGACGAATCTCGAAGGAAACGTCATCGACCGCCACCGTCGCTCCAAAAGTTCGACACAGATGTGAAGCCTCGACGACTGGAGCGTCATCTCTGGTGTGGCTCACTGCGACCGCAGCCTGTTCGCCCGTCTCCATTGCCATGCGGACTCCGTCCCTTTCCATCTCCCCGATTGACTCGGTACAAGATGAATAGGGTCAAGACTCCAATTCAAGCGATCTTGAACTTCTAGACGACCAGATTTCGCAGTTCTCGGAGATTTCGGATATCTCGTCCGTAGAGCAGGGCCGTGGCTCCGACCCTTCGAGCCTCGGCAGTGTTGGCCGGAGCATCGTCGACGAACAGAACCTCGTCGCTACGGATCACCACACCGAGGGTTCTGCGGATTTCACGCAGAACTTCGAGAATCGCCTCTCCCTTCTCCATCAATCCATATCGCGGATGGAAGAACAGATCTCGAATTCCGAACGTATCCAACAATTCGTTACAGATACTCTCATCGGCGCGGCAGGCAAGAGAGCAGATTCCGCCGTGGCGGTGGATCGATCGCATCAGTTTACGCGTGCCCTGGCGCAGCCGGACTGTGGCGGTGTTACAGCGGGCTAGATGTGTTCCGGAAAGTTTGAAGGGTCCCTCCATAGGACAGATTTCGTCCATGTCGGCACACCAGAGTGTTTCATCCAGATCGAAAACATAGAGCCTGTATCCCACTGGCCCTCTCCCTCCCAGTCACTACCCATTCAGATCAACGGACATTCCCCTTCGTTAAGTTCCCACGGATTCTAACTGGGGATCCGGAACCAGATCCGGATCGGACCGAAATTCCGCACAGATCGATTCGCTGACAGCGATTCACCAGCCGGTGGTGAGGGATGACTAGAAACTGGGATCGAATGGATCCTCGGAAACGTTAGTGGCGGGGTTTGGCTCGTCGTCACAGACCAGATCCTGGGCTCCGGGGCTCAGGAACACCTCGACGTGCTCGAATGCGTGCCCGACCAGCAGTTCACCGAGACGATTCTGGGCTCGCAGGGCATAGGCATGGGTCTGGATACGATCGCGCAAGGCGATGAGTTTCATCCCGAGAGCCTCGGGTACCAGTTCAACCACGTCATCGAGGGCGAGTTTCGCAGGAATATCGAGTCCGATGACGTCTCCCAGTTCCTCGCTGATGATCAATCTCTGCCGCTCTTCATCCACGATGCGAGACAACAAACGACCATCGCGATGACGGTACTGTGTGAGTGCGCTGTAATCGGCCGCCATCGCAGCCTCGTCGAGATCGACCAGCACCTGTGACTGCTGCTCGTGGAGCTGGTCGATACGGCTGAGGATCTCCGATAACTCGCGGGCGAGGTCCCGGATCTGGATCCGCTTGTGCTCTGCTTCGCTCAACATGACCGATGTTCCTGCTTCCTCGGGCGCTGCCCTCCTTCCTTCTTCGGCATCGAAGAGCCATCTCTGCAGGGCTGTGCCCAAATTCACCCGGGAGGTGCCGATTCGGTGGTTTCAGGGTCTTCAGGGGCGGCCAGCCATCGACCCCGGATTCCGCCAAAGGGGAACACGATATCGGAGTCCCGTTGCTCGGATGGGACGGTACCAGTAGTTTCTGGAGGCATCTTCGGTGGGCGGGTGGCGGAACTGGCAGACGCGCCAGATTTAGGATCTGGTCCCGCAAGGGGTGGGGGTTCGAGTCCCCCCTCGCCCACTTCTTCCTCATCGATGCTGAGTTGTCAGGACCACGCAGCGAGTTAGCCCGCTGCGATGGTGGCGATGGCTTCGATGACGCGACTACGGGTTTCTTCATCGGTCTCCGGCCCGGGAGCAATCCTGAGGGTCCCCCCCGCCTCCAGGGTACCAATATGCCGATGCGCCAGCGGAGCACATTGCAACCCCGAACGACAACGAGCTCCGAGTCGGGCGTCGAGTTCTGCCGCCACCTCCTCGGGTACGCGACCGGGTAGGTGTAGAGGAATCACCGCCGTCCGTGGTGCCTTCGAATCTTCTCCCGGAATCTCGACGCCCGGTACCGAGGCGAGTTCGTCTCGCCACTCTTTTCGCAGTTTCACCCGTTGCTCGAAGATCGGCGCGATAGGATGGTCCTCGAAGTACACCAGTGCTGCTTCGAGACCGGCGATCCCCGGCAGGTTCGGGGTTCCCGATTCAAATCGGCCCGGCCCCGATTCGGGAATGCGCGGCAACTCGCTATCGATGCCGTTGCCTCCGATCCACAGCGGCTGCGGTTCGTAGCCGGCAGCCAGGTAACACAGGCCGATGCCGGGTGGGCCTCCCAGATGCTTGTGCCCTGCTGCGGTGTAGGCGACCAGACCAGGACAGCGAGAGAGAGAGATCGGTACCACTCCGGCGGCCTGGGCTCCATCGACGATCAGTGGAAGTCGTTTCTTCAGGCACCAGGCCCCCACCTCTTCGATGGGCTGGATGAGACCGGTGACGTTGCTGGCGTGTTGCAACACCACGGCGATTCCAGCACCAGGATCGAGTTGTTCGAGCCGTGCAAGATCGACCTGTCCTCCCTCATCGACGGGGAGCAGGCGAACCCGATCCTCTCCCAGTGCCCGCACCGCCGGTCGCCACACCGCGTTGTGTTCGAGCGCACCGATCCACATCACCGCATCGTCATCGGTTCCACTGCAGAGATCCGCGATGATGGTCGAGAGCGCCAGCGTCGAGGAGGGGAAGAGAGAGATGCGCTGCGGATCGGTGACACCGAGCAGGTGCGAGATCCGTTCGCGACAGGATGCAACGATGGCCCCGGCAGCCCGGGCACCTCCGTGAGATCCACGGCCGGCGTTTCCTGCCAGTTCCAGCGCGTCCCTCATCGCATCGGCGACTCCGGGGTGACGCGGGTGAGCGGTGGCAGCATGGTCGAGGTAGATCATCGTTCCTCCACCGCGATGGTCATCCCCATCCGGCAGACGGTCAAGGGAACGCTCTTGCAACCCTCCTCCAGGAGCCACATGATCGCTGCCCCGGCGAAAGGACACTGATGAGTGGCAACCATAGAAGCATCGATCCAGCCGAACTCGACCATCGGCAACGATATCACCTGATGGTCTCCTGTGTCGTACCGCGGCCGGTGGCCTGGACATCGACGATTTCACTCCAGGGAATCACGAACCTGGCACCTTTCAGTTTCTTCGGCGGGATCAGTAGCGACCCCCCCACGGTGATGCTGAGTGTCGGCAGAAGAAGCGATGGCAGCCACAAGGACACCTCTTGCAACCTGCTCGAGACTTCCGAGGCAGTGGTTCACATCTGCCCGCGAGCCGATGCCCCCACGATGGTCGCCAGCAGCGAGGGACTGCCCCCGCAGACGAGTGAAATCGATCATCTGGGATTATCCACCATCAGTTCCGACCTGATCGCGCCTGTGCGACTCATCGATGCCGCCATCGCCATGGAGACGCGCCGCATCCACCATCAGGAGGTCGGAAATGGCCCCATCGATCTGTTCTTGCTCGAGGTGGTCCGTTTCCACCTGCGCGAGGACCTGCTCGTTGACGGCCTGCCCGACGCGGCCTTGCTGCAGGCGGTAGGACGGCTGGGCGGATCTCTCTACTGCGACACAGCAGCTCCCTTTGCCATCGACCGTCCCACTTAATCGCCCCCTGCGACAGGTTACGCCCCTCGAATAGGGCCGGTATCCTCTAGCCGTGGCGTGCGACCGCTTCCGCGGGGGAAAACCGGGTCGAACCGGTGCGGGGGAGTCAGGAACTGGACGCCAGTTCTTCCCGAAGATGGGAGGAAGGGCATATGCGCCATCCATCATTGATCGTCCATGATAAATCGAGAACTTCGCTCTCGACAGGGCACAACAACCACCCAGAGCAGACTCCACCACCCTATCGGACCCTGATGCTGGTCACGTTGATGGTGACGATGCTGTTGTTGCCCTCGTGTCACCGCAGCGGCAGTTTCAACGTCACGATCCCGACTGTGGTGGTCTGTGTACTCTCGTACGAACTGACGCAGTTGCTGTTGATCCCACTGGTCGCGATGGAACCGTTGGCGCCGATCATTCCCGATGACACTCCCTGTCAACCGCTCGAATATCAGATCGATCCAGCGCTACCAGTCGGCCTGTCGCTGGATCCAATCACGGGTGTCATCTCGGGTACCCCCACCGTTGGCGATACTTCCACCGTTCACATGATCAGCGCCATATACCTCGAGAGTTTCGAGGACTTCGAACTGGCCATCGTGGTGCTTCCATTTCCTCCCGACTTCACCTATCCACACACCGAAGTCGTCCTTCCCGAGGGAGGACAGACGATCTTGACGCCGACCCTTGTCGAAGGCTCGGGCGCCATCGACTTCTGGAGCGTGGAGACCGACTCTGCGCCGCCATTTTCGGCCATCGTCGATAGCGTCACCGGCGAACTGAGTCTTTTCGGTAATGGTGATTTCATTGCCACCGTCACCGGCAGCAACGAGGTGGGAGACGCCACCTTCACCATCACGGTCACCACCATCTCGACGCCAAGGTTCGCAGCACCGTTACTGTTTCTCGACGATGGGGACGGTCTGCTGGGAAGCGGCGATCACATCCAGATCGAGACCACGGTCGCGGTCACGACCCCCGTCTCGGGCGATGAAACGCTCTCCCTCTCGAGCGGCAGTTCGCTCGGATCGGGCAGCACGACCATCTCGCAAGCAGATGGCTTCACCCTGGTCACCCTGGGTGAAGGGGCGATGATCCACGCCAGAGGTGCTGCAGGAGCGGTAGGAGCCACCACCAGTCCACCCCAGTACCAGCTCCCGAGTTACGGAACTCCGGGTCAACTGGTGGCGACATCGACCGGGCTGGAACTGCCAACGATCGCACTCGATGTGTTCCCCGGCATGAGAAGCCAACTCATCAGTGAACAGGCGGGCACCGACATCGTTAGTTTCCAGATCGATACACATCCTTCACCAGAAGCTCTGGTGCTACTCGATGGGCAAGTCCATCTCATGGAGCAGGTTTCGCCAGGAAACTGGAGCATTCAGTTGATTGGAGGAAGCCAACTCATCTCCATCGATGCAGCTGATATCGATTGTGATGGGGACATCGATGCCGTGGCGGCCGGATACGGCGGTATCGTGTTGCTGCTCAACCAAGGTGGCGCTCTCACCATCAGTACTGTCGACTCTGGCGCCACCACCCGGATCGAGATCGTCGACATCGATGATAACGGCACGGCCGACCTGGTCGTCGCTCGCACTGACGGCACGATCGACATCCTGAGCGGCGATGGTGCCGGAAACTTCTCGGTCATCGACAACCTCGCTACCGATGGAAGTGGCGGAATCGAGATCGTCGACGTCGATCGAGATGGTTTTCTCGACATCGCCACTGCCCAGCCAGCGTTACTGCGTGGCGGGACCTCCGGATTCTCGTCGTGGAGCGGTGCCCCGCTACCAGCGGTACCTTGTACCGCGGTGACTTCCATCGATCTCGATCGCGCCGATGGCTGGCACGGGATCGTCTGGGTCACCGAAGATGGCGACCTGCATCGCATCGACATCGCCACCGGATCATGGCGAAGCGACGTTACCGAGGGACTCATCGACGCTGCGTCTGCCATCCTCTCGAGTGATCTCGATCGCGATGGAGGCAGTGATCTGCTGATGGCCACCGAAAGCGGTATCCAGCTCCATGCCTCTCGCGGCGCGCTGCCTGTGGCCGGAGCCTCGATCGAAACGGCCGCCGCACACCTGCTGCGACTGGTCGGAGCGCTCGCCGCTGATACTGTCGACCTCGACGGCGATGGAGATCTGGATCTGCTGGCCGTCGGTGCCAGCGGCATCGTCGAGGGGATCAACTGCCTGGAGGCGGTGAAGGGATCACTCGACCTCGACGAAGAGGACGACCAGGACGCCGAGGATTCGTTCATCTCGGCACTGGCTGCCGGGGATCTCGACCGTGATGGCTGGATCGACCTGGTGGTCACGGGGCAGAGCATCTACTACGAACCGGGAGTCACCTGGATCCTCTACGGAGGAGAGTCCGGATCCCCCATCCCATCGGAAGAGGATGCCCAGATGCTGCTGCAAGGCGTTGACATCCGCGATGCAGCTTTCATCGATGTCGACCGTGACGGCGACCTCGACATCCTGCTGGGCGCCAAACACAGCATTGATCGACTCGTCATCCAGTTGGCACCTCG
The DNA here is from genome assembly GCA_002311345.1 of Planctomycetes bacterium UBA1146. GTDB lineage: Bacteria > Planctomycetota > UBA8108 > UBA1146 > UBA1146 > UBA1146. The sequence continues at coordinate 91,419 of DCAA01000036.1, forward strand.
CCAGTGGCAAGTGGTCGATTTTCCAAACGGGTACTCCTGGGACAAAACGCGTCGCTATCAGGTGGGCGATCTCAACTGCGATGGCATCCTGGATGTGGCGCAAGCTTGCCATGGTATCAACCGGATCTGGCTCGGAGACGGTAGCGGTTCCTTCGTTGACCAACCGCAGCCATTTCCATCTGACATCACCTACGCCATCGAACTGGTCGATATCGACCATGATGGAGATCTCGATCTGATCAGTGGCAACTCGACCGGTCGGCACAACCGTATCTGGATCAACGATGGCGATGCCAACTTTTCTGAATCGAGCCAGATCCTCGGAGTGATGGAGGTCCGTTCCATCGTCAGTGGCGATCTCGACGGCGATGGCGATGTCGATCTGATCCTGGGGCAAAACGGCTCGGGCCCCGTCGGGTTTCTCGATGCGTTGTGGCTCAACGACGGCACTGGCACCTTCAGCGAAGGTCCCTCCCCCGGTAATCCTTATGAAACCACGCTGCAACTGGCACTGGGCGATCTCGACCTCGATGGCGACCTCGATCTGGCCACCGCCACCGCCCATAGACTGAAGGTTCAATGGAACAACGGCGCCATCTTCTCGTCGCCGCTGGAACTGGACAACCATTACCACGGCACGGTCATCCTGGTCGACATCGACGGCGATGGAGATCTCGATCTGTTCTCCGGCAGGTTCGAGGAAGACATCGAGGTGTGGATTTCGCGCTGATCGCGCCGAAAATCGGCGGCGTGGCTGGCATGAAGCGTTTCGTGCTACTACCATCTGGGTCACCGAATAGGAGGTGAACCGGATGATCTCCCCCGTCATCACATCACTTTTGATCGCAACCCTGTGGAACTCCCCCGGACCCAACATGGCGGAGCCGCTCAAAATCGACAAGAGCGCAAACGCAGCCCAGCCTGCTACCGATTCGACGATGAAAAAAGGCCTCACCTCCATCCTCGTCTACTCTCGCACCAGCGGATTTCGTCACGGTAGCATCGGAGCTGGTAAGAAGGCGCTGGCAAATCTTGGCAAGAAGAATGGCTTCCAGGTCGAGATCACCGAAGACCCGACCGCCTTCAGCGAGGAGAAGTTACGCGCTCACGATGTGGTGGTCTTTCTCAACACCACCCAGGACGTACTCGATGCGCAGCAAGAGAGTGCCTTCGAGGGGTGGATCCGTTCCGGCGGCGGTTACGTCGGCATCCATTCCGCCAGCGATACCGAATACGACTGGACCTTCTACGGACATCTGGTGGGAGCCTATTTCTCCGGTCATCCACGGGTGCAGCAAGCAACCATCGAGGTCAAGAATCGTCAGCATCCGGCAACCGCCCACCTGCCGGAGAAGTGGGTCCGCACCGACGAGTGGTACAACTTCAAGGAGTTCCCCCAGCACGTCGAGGTGCTCGCTTATCTCGACACCGACAGTTACCAGGGTTCATCGATGAAGGGCAAACACCCGGCAGCGTGGTGTCACCAGGTCGATCTGGGACGAGGTTTCTACACCGTCGGGGGTCACACCAACGAGTCCTTCTCGGAACCGGCCTTCATCCAGCATCTATACGGTGCCATCTGGTGGGCCGCCGGCAACGATGGCGCCGCTCCGGTCAAGAACCCGACACAGAAGAAGACGAAACCGGTCACCGCAGCGGGAGAGACCCGATGAATCCTATCGAGCAAGACACTCTCATCTCACTCAATCCCGCCACCGGCGAGGAAGTGGGTCGACTGCCCATCACTCCCGTCGATCAGATCCCGGCAGTGGTCGCCAACGCCCGCGCCGCGCAACCGGCGTGGGGCCGATTGTCGCTGCAGGAGCGCGCCGACCGCATGCGTCCGTTTGGCGATGCACTGGTGGCCGCCGCCGAGGAAGTGGGCACATTGCTGACCCGCGAGATGGGCAAGCCGCTCGCCGAGGGCATCGGCGAGGCGAAACATTGCGGTTCTTCTCTCGGTGAGACCCTCGACGAGTTGATCGCGGCACTGACTCCCGAGCCGGTCGATGACGACAGCGTCTCGTCGACGCTGGTATTCGATCCGCTCGGTGTGTGCGCGGGCATCACACCGTGGAACTTTCCGCTGTCGATGCCGCACTGGACGGTGATCCCGGCGCTGATGGCCGGCAACTCGGTGGTGCTGAAACCGTCGGAGAAGACGCCGCTGGTCGCCCAGGCTTACGCCGATCTGCTGATGCCGATGCTGCCCGATGGAGTGCTGCAGGTGATTCACGGCGACGGAACTCAGGGGAAAGCACTGGTCAATGCCGACGTCAATCTGATCGCCTTCACCGGTTCGCGCGCCACCGGTGCCCACATCCTGGAGAGCGCCGGCAGCGGGCTGAAGCGAGTGATCCTGGAGATGGGCGGCAAGGATCCATTGATCGTGCTCGACGATGCCGATCTCGAGGCGGCCGCCAAGTTCGCGGCGTTGAACTCGTTTCGTAACGCCGGCCAGGTCTGTGTCAGCACCGAGCGGATCTATGTCCAGCAGCCGGTCGCCGCGCAGTTCCAGCAACTGCTCTGTGAGGCGGCAACCCGGATGAAGGTCGGAGACGGCAGTGACGAGGGCACCGAGATCGGACCGATGATCGACGCTGGCCAGAAGCAACACGTCGAGAAACAGGTCGAGAAGGCGCTCGCCGATGGTGCCGAGGTGATCTACCGCGGTGACGATCTCGGCGGCAACTTCTTTCCATTGACGGTACTGGGCAGCTGTCAGGAATCGATGGACGTCATCCGCGAGGAGACCTTCGGCCCGGTCGCCTGCGTGCTCGAGGTCGGTGATGATGCCGAAGCGATCGAGCGCGCCAACAACACCCCCTACGGTCTCGGTGCGGCGGTCTTTGGCAGTTCCGAGCGAGCTCACGACATCGCCCGTCAGTTGACCGCCGGCATGGTCGGCATCAACAAGGGCTGCGGCGGAGCCAGCGGCACACCGTGGGTCGGCGCCAAGCAATCGGGCTACGGCTACCACTCCGGCCGCGACGGCCACAGACAGTTCGCCCAGCTGCGCGTGATCAGCGAGATGCGCGCCAAGGAGTAAGTGCGGGGATGTGCCTCAGGTGACCGCAGACTCAGAGACGCGGTTTCAAGGACACGGTGCATACGCAACGCAATCGAGAGCATCCGCTGTCGGGTCGATCCCGCAGTTGGTCCACGGTGGAGGCAACTCGGTACCGGCACCAATGAGCAAGATCAGCAGTTGAATCGGATCGGAAATATCGCGCGTTCCATCGTCATTGGCATCCAGGGTATCGGAACAGGTGCCATCGGGACCGCCACTGAACATGAACTCCAGTATGTAGACCGTATCGGCAATATCGACCGAACCATCTGCATTGGCATCGCCACGAACAAACTGGGGCTGTTCACAGATATCTGGAATCCCGTTGCCGTCGCTGTCGGTTTCCGTTCCTGCATCGATGTCGCACTGGTCGAGAACGCCATTGCCGTTGCAGTCGGGTCCGCCGACATTGTCGATGTCGCAGTCGTCGGGAATTCCGTCGTTGTCATCGTCGGGATCGCCCAGGTCGCACAGA
>DCAA01000007.1:0-120 GCA_002311345.1 Planctomycetes bacterium UBA1146
ATCGGGCACCCCATCGTTGTCATCGTCGGGATCGCCCAGGTCACAGAGGCCGTCACCGTCGGTGTCGGTGCCGTCATTGGCGGGATCATCGGCACCACTGCTGCAGTCGTCGCAGCCGTC
>DCAA01000007.1:398-2764 GCA_002311345.1 Planctomycetes bacterium UBA1146
GGATCGATCAACCCGTCGCTATCGGTATCGGTCTGACAGGAGTCGGGAACGGTGTTGCCATCGCAGTCCGTCTCGGTGCCGTTGGCGATGTCCTGAGCATCAGGGATGCCATTGTTGTTACAGTCTTCCGTTTCGCACTCATCAGGAATGCCATTACCGTCGCTATCGGTACTGGTGGCCTGAGCATCATCGGAGAGCCAGGTTATCGTCATGGTGCCTGTTCCCAGGTCACCGGGGCTGAATCCTCCGACGCGGACCGTGTAGAGCTGTCCGGCGTTGGCCTGGAAACTCAACAAGGTACTGAACACAGCACAACCGGGACCGTCATCATTACAGGCGACGGCATTGGCCGCATCCCCGTTGGCTCCCTGGTAGATCGCAATCCGCGAATCGTAATTGACCAGGTTGCAGGTCGAGACTTCCACCACACCGTTGGCAGCGGCGACGAAGCTGTACCAGATGTCGTTGAAAATTTGATCGTCGCCAAAGGTACCCGGATCACAGACGAGCGGGTCGAGAGTCACTCCATCGGTGGTCGAGGCGGTGGTATCCACTCCGTGGCTGCCCGGGCCGATGGAGACGGCACCGGCGAGGGTCTCGCTGCCGTTGGTGGCGATCGGACCATCGGGGATCCCCCCCACCAGGTCACAGGAATCGGGGATTGCGTTGCCATTGCAGTCCGGGGTGCCTGAAGCCAGATCGCAACCATCGGGGACTCCATTGGCGTTACAGTCCGGGGCTCCCGTTGCCAGATCGCACTCGTCAGGAATGCCGTTGGAATCACAATCTACTGAAACACCCAGGTCCAGATCACAACTATCGAGTTGACCGTTGCCGTTACAGTCGGGAGCCCCTGCCTGCAACTGGCACTCATCGGGAACGCCATCGCCATCGCAGTCTGTACTGTTTCCGACCGAGATATCGCAACTGTCGGGAATCGCGTTGTTGTTGCAGTCGAGGCTGGTGCCGGCGGTGATATCGCACGAATCGGCGATGTTATTGCCGTTGCAATCGGGTTCACAACTATCGGGGACACCATTGCCGTTGCAATCGGGCGCACCCGCCGCGATGTCATCGGAATCGGGGATGCCGTTGTTGTTGCAATCAGGGGCATCGACGCTGATACCACCGGTGACAACCAGCGCATAGCCCTGATTGACCGAGAAGTTGCCCTCGAACGGATCGACCGAGATCTGCCACGATCCCAGTTCTGGATTGAGACGGATCACGCTCTCGGTGGTGTTGAGGGTATCGGCGGTTCCACCGCTTTGACTCTGGCCAGCGGCTCCGTTGAAGACATTTCCGAGGTAGGTGGTGCCGGTCGGTGAGGTGACGGTGAGATGCAGATCATTGATCAGTTTCTTGCCGGTGCCGGTGGAGCCGGGTTCGTCGGTCCAGGACAGGGTGATCTTCAACGGCTCGGTCGCAGTGGTCACGTTGACACTGTAGAGCTGCGCAGCACTGGCAGCACTGGCAAAACCACCGGCGGGAGTGATGTCCTCGACGTAAAGACTGCGTGTCCCGCCACCGAAATCGAGCACATCGCTGAGATTGGGCTCTCCCCACCCCTGGTGGCTGTTGGGGTAGGTATTGTCACCCAGATTTGCACCGGTCAGGCGGTGTCCACCGTTGATCAGCACGGCACGCATCATCGCCGCGGATGGATCGGTGACCGGGTTGGCGCCGCTGTATCTTCCCTCCTCGAAGTACTGGTGCACCAGCGCACCGGCTCCCGCCATGATCGGTGACGAGAAACTGGTTCCCTGGATGAACGAGTAAGCGCACGATCCGCTCCCTGCGCCGTTGGTGTTGGGAAGGATCAGCGCCGAGGCCACCCCTCCGTCGCGCGGGAAGGTATCACTGCCGGGCGCCATGATCTCGGGTTTCAGCGCTCCGTCGAAACGCGGACCGATGCTGGAGAAACTGACTCGGTCCTCGGGCTTTAGCACGTCATCGCTGGCTCCAACGGCGAGTCCATTCTTGGCGACCGACTGAGATGTCATGGCATTGGCCACCGCACCATCGTTGCCTGCCGCCATGCACTGCAGCATGTCGAGGTGATCGAAGCCCTTGGTGTCATGAACGACGGTGGTCGCCGAGTAGCTGTTGTTCGGCTCGGCAAGACCGACCGAATGGTTGGTGGTGCAGACGCCGGCATTGGCCATATTGGTGAGGGTCGTTGCCATGTTGGCTTCAAACTCACCTGCGAACTCCCAGCGGAAGTTACCCTGGGAGTCATCCAGCGGCGTGAAGTAAAGTTGCGCCTCGTGAGCGATCCCGGGACCCAGCAATCCTGAGAAGTTCGAAGGAGCCCATGTTTCCCAGACATCCACATCATGCTCCCAGAACTTGGTGTCGTCGTTGCC
>DCAA01000007.1:2878-20542 GCA_002311345.1 Planctomycetes bacterium UBA1146
CCCAGCAGCGTGGCTCCGCCCAGTTCATCGGAACGAGGCACTTTCAGGCTGACCCCGCCGGTACCGATGGCCGGCAGCAAGAGGGTGGCGTTGACCGGATCGGCAAGACCAAAGTTATCGATGAGCAGATCGGGGGAACCGTTGGCACAGCCGACGGTCCCGACATTGTTCCAGTCGAGGGAGGTATCGACGACCCCCACCAGTTGACCCTGCCCCTGGAGGTCGTGGGTCAACCACAGCGGAAACGCCGAAGAGGTCACGATCGGAGAATCGGCACCATCGTCTACGGCCAGGGTTCGGTTCTGAAGTTTTCCGCCACCGGAGATGTCGTACTTGCGCAACCCGTCACCGGTTTCCTGGATCATCCGCACACCCTCGATGTGCGCGACTTCCACCACCTGCTGCGGTCGTACTTGCACGATCAGGTAATGAACGTCGTAGGTCTTCAATCCCGGCAGGTAGATCTCATCGATGACACGGATGCCGCGTTCTGCCATGGCACTCTTTACATCGGAGGCGCGGTGACCGGGGATCAGATCGACGTTGAGCACGTAACTGTTGCGACCGACTCGCTCGGGGGTGGTCAGTTCGAAACTACCGATCCACTGCGAGATCTTGTAGGCCGGGTGATACGGCAACAGCGCATCGACCTCGCCCCAGCCCTCAAGTGCCGCCAGGATCTTGGCGCTGTCGATCCACACGATGTGAGTTCGATTGGGGATGTACCAGCGAGCCAGTCGACGCCCATCCGGGCCGCGCACTTCACCGGTGAGTTCGTCGAGACGAAGTTGCAGTTCGTGCGTCACTCCTTCTCTGAAATGAACCAGCCAGTAACCCTCGACAAATTGACCAGCGATCTCGAACGGCCTGTGCAACTCCGCCGGAATCGCGGGCTCCTGATCGAGGCGAAAACGAGCATTCCCTGCATAAATCACGTCCGGAAAGTCTTGCCCGGTGTAGTCGGCACCATGGAAGGGAGGAAGAATCGAATAAGGATACCAGCCACGAAGGTGCTGCTGGCCACCGCCACCTGACCTCCCTCGAGGACTTGCGACAGGGTCCACATCAGAGGCGACGGAGGGGCTCACAAAGAAGGGACCCGATCCAACGCGCCTGTCATCGACATCCTGGGCGGTCACAAGCAGCGGCAGACAGAGGATCAATAACATCGTTTTGATCGTCAAAAACATGCCGAGGCGTGTCACGAGGACACCTCCTTGAAAATACGAACTCGCCTGACGGGCAAGAATTCACTCGCGAGATTCAATAACTCAGCCCAGATCCCATGCCCTTCATCTTACCCTCCCGGCCCCCAGAAAAAAGAAAACGCCAGAAGAAACGCTATCGGTCTGCTGATCTGTAATCGGAGACCCCAGCAGGGGTTCGAGAGTCCAGAAAGGTCGCAATTACGCCCCGTACTTGTCGAGGCGGTCGGCATGGGCCAGCAGCAGCGGCATCAGTTCGACGCCATCGATGGTGCCGATGTCCCCTTGCATGCAGGAGCGTTCACCGAAGGTCGCTGACTGGGCGGGCAATACCTTTTTCGAGTGCACCAAAAGTGGCACCGGGTGCCAGGAGTGCTCCTCCATCGATGTCGGCGTCGAGTGATCGCCGGTGATGGCAACGACATCGAGACCAGCAGCCAGAAAAGACGGCAACACCTGATCGAACGCTTCGATGGCGGCGACCTTGGCGGCAAAATCGCCGGAGTGGCCGGCCGTGTCGGTGTCCTTGTGATGGACGAAGATGAAATCGAAGCCGTCTTTGACCGCAGCCGACAACGCTGCCGCCTGATCGGTCAGGTTCTGGCCCGCATCGAGGGGCTCCATCCCGACCAGTTGCGCGACACCGCGGTACATCGGATAGATGGCGATGGAGGCACTGCGCAGGCGGTAGAGATCCTTGAAACTGGCGACCTCCGGCCGGGTCGAGAAGCCGCGCAGTAGCGTGCCGTTGGCGACCGTCTCTGCGGAGAGCACCTGAGCTGCCTTTTCGAGCCAATCGGTCGCCAGTGCGGCGGTGCGCTCTGATGCATCGTTTTGGCCTGCAAAGGGAATCGGCGCACGGCCGATCACCTGCGGATCGTTGTCGTTGACAGCGGCTCCCAACCCCTCACCTGTAAGCACCCAGGTGAAGCGATGTTCCTTGCCCGGCAGCAACTGCACCTGTGCCCCATCGACGGTGACCTGCTCCGAAAGCAGAGCACACAGACGCTGGCATTCGGCATCGGTGGGACGACCGGCACGGCGGTCGGTCACCTTTCCATCCGCATCGACGCTGCAGAAGTTGCCACGGGCGGCGATTTCACCGGCAGCGAGTGGATAACCGCTTCCGAGCGCCTCGAGCAAACCGCGACCGAACTCGAGTTGCATCGGATCGTGTCCAAAGAGCGATAGATGACCGGGACCGGAGCCGGGAGTGATTCCCGGCGGCAGCAACTGGATGCGACCCAGCGATGATTTCTGTGCCAACTCATCGAGATGCGGCGTGTTGGCAGCCTCCAGTTCAGTGGTCGAGCGATCGGCATGGGGCAAACCGCCGAGGCCATCGAGCACGAACAGCCCGATGCGTCCTCCCTCACCACGGACCAACTGTGCAGGGCAGGTCATCGTCTCCCCCTTCTGCTCGGCATTGTCGGAGGCCGGGACGGATGCAGCAAGGGAAGTGGCTTCGCTTCCTCGATACAACACCGTGGGGTACCATCCGGTGTCGAAAAGGGGTCCAAAGAGCATGCAACCGATCTCCTCTCTCCATCTGAACACCGCCCGTAGCTGGCGTGGGGGCGAACGGCAGACGTTGTTGCTGCTCGAGGGGCTACTCCGACGGGGACACCAGGCGGCACTGGTCTGCCCGCCAGACACTCCGCTCGGGCGACGAGCCACCGCCGAGGGGATATCGGTACATGCGCTGTCGATGCGCGGGGCACGGGATCTGATGAAATTTCGACATCTGGTTCGTGAACTGAATCCTCAGATCATCCAGTATCACACCGCCCATGCTCATTCGAGTGGCTTGCTGGCGCGCATCGGGCTGGGCACCCGTTCGAAAACCATCGTCCAACGACGAGTGGGTTTTTCCATCCATCGCAGCGGTTTCCCCGGTCTCACCCACCTCAAGTACGGACGGTCGGTCGATCGTTTCATCGTCAGTTCGCGGCAGATCGCCAGGGTGCTGCAATCCGATGGGATCAGCGAGGACCGGATCGAGATGATTCATGATGGAGTTGCTCCGTTACCTGCGGCCACGATTGACCGGGAGCAGATTCGACGTTCCATCGACCTCGGTGCGGATGCCATTCTGATCGGTTCGGTCGGATCTCTCACACGGGAGAAGGGCCATATCCATCTGATCGACGCGATGGCGCTACTCCCGAACAGAGAAACGCAACCCCACCTGGCGCTGGTGGGAGACGGAGAGCAATCAAAACTGCTGTACGACCGGGCCAGACAACATCAAATCGAAGACCGGATTCATCTGGTTGGCTTTCAGGAACAAGATCAGATCAGTTCCTGGCTCGGGGCCTTCGATCTCTATCTTCAGCCCAGTCTCGAGGAAGGACTGTGCACCAGCATCCTCGATGCCCTCAACCTGGACCTTCCGGTGGTCGCTTCCGATGTGGGGGGAATCCCCGAGGTGATCGAGGATCGAGTGACAGGAAGGCTGGTGGCTCCTGCAGATGCCCGGCAACTGGCGCAGGTGATCGACGAGATCCTCGACGACCCCACAGGTGCCCGTGAGATGGCGAGCCAGGGGGCACGACGGGCTCGAGACCTTTTCAGCGCCGATGCGATGGTGGAAGGCACGATCGAGGTATACCGCCACTTGTTAGAGGCTGTCCCTGTCGAGGAGGTGGTCCAGTGATTCCCCTGAGAGACAGTGAACCCAGTGGCATCACACCGTATGTCACCATCGGCATCATCGTCCTCAACGTGGTGGTTACGCTGTGGCAGTTGGGCCCCGGAAAAGAAACGTCCTTTGACCATGGACTGCGTCCGGCGTATCTGTGCGCCTATATCGAGGGCCAGGAGAGCCTCGTTGTCGAATTCTCTCCTGTTCACCACAAGCAAGTCGAGATCACCTTCGCCACTGCGGTGCTGCCGCTACTTCTATCGATGTTTCTGCACGCTGGAATCTGGCATCTGCTCGGCAACATGTGGTTTCTGTGGATCTTCGGCGACAACGTCGAGGGTCGCCTGGGGCACGTCAGATTCCTGATCTTTTACCTGATCTGTGGCATCGGGGCGGGACTGGCTCACACCGCCCTCACCCCCGCCTCGGTGATCCCCACCGTCGGAGCATCGGGTGCGGTGGCGGGAGCACTCGGTGCGTACTGGCTGTGCTTTCCCCATTCGCGGGTACTGGTGCTGCTGTGGCTGTTGTTCTTCATCCGCACCTTCGAGATGCGAGCGAGCTGGTTTCTGGGGATCTGGATCGGCATCGACGTCTTTCGAGGACTCACCGACTCCGGAGGTATGGTGGCGGTATGGGCTCATGTCGGCGGCTTCGTCGCGGGAATGGGTCTCGTCATCCTGATGACTCCAGCAGATTCGCGCGGAAAACCGACCCGCTTCCGAATCGCCCGATAGGAGCCATCGATGCAGGATTGGCTACCCTGGGTCGTGTTTCCGCTGGTCGGTGCGCTGATCGGCTGGGCCACCAACTGGCTGGCAGTGAAGATGCTCTTTCGCCCCCACCGACCGGTCGGGTTCGGGCCGCTACGTTTCCAGGGTGTCGTGCCGAAGCGCCAGAAGGAACTCGCCGAGAACATCGCCGACACCGTCGAGCAGGAGTTGATCTCGGCGGAAGATATCGCCGAACTGGTCCAGAAACTGGCCACCAGTGATGCCATCCGCGCCAAACTGAAGCAGCGCATCGATGCCCTCATCGAGGACCAGTTGCAGAGTTTCGGCACGGTAGTGAAAATGTTCATCCCTGACGACCTGGTCGAGAAGATCCGCACCCGCATCGAGCAGGAAGTGTTCTCCTTCGTCGAAGAACTGGGCGAAAATCTGCACGCCAGCATGGGAGAGCAGCTCGATCTGAAGCAGAAAGTGCGCGATCGCATCCTCGCCTTCGAACTCGATCAGATGGAACGGCTAGTACTACGAGTGGCAAAAAAAGAACTACGCCACATCGAGATCCTCGGCGGCGTGCTCGGTTTCATCGTCGGGATCGTCGAGGCGGGATTGCTGCAACTGTGGAGTTGAACACTCGCACCCCATCCGGGGTCAACTGCGCTCAACTCGTAGATCGAGAACAGCACCACCTCTATAATGCCCTCCCCGCCAGGACTGCGCCCGCAGACGAGGATGATCGATGTATCGCTACCAACACGAGAAGTGGACTCGCACTAGAAATCGTGGTGCACTCCGTTTCGTCATCATCCATGGAGTATTGCTGTGGGGATGCTCCGTCGGTTTGCTTTCATGGCTGCTCAATTCATTCCTGGAATTCCAGCAAGATCCCTCGGTCTCCTGGAGCGAGTTGTTGGAAATGCTACCGATCTTACTGGGCTGCTTCGCGGTCGGCGGGATCCTGGGCGGCACCTACACTTACAGCAACTACGAACGAAAGTATTATGCTCACGAAAGAGAACTCGCCAAAAACGGAGATTCTCAGTAAAGAGCGAATCGAGACGAAGCCCATCGAACCACATCGAGCATCCTCCCGTGATCGCAATGCTCGAGGTATCGTTCCTGCGCAGAGTTGAACGAATCGGGGCGCAATAATCGAATACGCACAAATACGGGCCTGTAACAGCGGCTCTCGTAGTGCGCTTCAGATCGATGTCATCCCAGGAAAATCCGCTACCGGGAACAGACCGGGGGCAACGAAGTTCATACTGTGAGATCCCGGTGAACTACCCCCTCGATGATACGACCAATTCTCTGATTCTTCTGCTAGAGGATTTGCTGGAGAAACTCGCTGATGTTTTCCTCAGAAACTCTTGAACACCTTGGCGATGCCGGGGCCCTCGACGTGCATCTTGAACTCGTTGAAGTAGCCCCACGGTGTGTGATGGACCTGGTAGCCGACCGACTCCAGACGCTCACCGATCTCGGCCAGAATCTCTTTAGAAACTTCCGGATCAGCGCGTTGCTCGGCCAGATGGGCGAAGGAGTGCAGCACCACCTGGTCGACCTCGACCTTGCGTGCGTGCCACTTGAGATTCTTGATGGTCTTGCGCACGACGGTGGCACGGTCTTCCACGTCATGAGGTTCGACATGGAGCCAGGCGAGCACCGCCCCACCGGAGACGGTCGCCTCGTCTTCGCGCTCCTGTTCCGTCTCCAGGTTGCGCGTATGGGTGCGAAACCAGAACTCCCTGACATGCAACATCAGCATCTTCATGCCGGGAACATCCATGGAAGCGCTGAAAAGATCAATCCCTGACCACTTTTTGACCGGACAGACTCTGGCCAGCCCTGGCAACCAAACGTTGGAAACGGTACCATGTGGATAGTTCCTGGCCACTTTATCTCCCGGAAAGAGGATACGTGCCCGGCGCCACACCCGATCAGCTGCTGAATCACCGCTACCGTCTCGATGTTCGCATCGGAGAGGGTGGCATGGGTGAAGTGTGGCGTGCCCGCGATGAAGCTCGCGATGGAGCCGCGGTGGCGGTCAAGCTGACTCCTGAAGGTCTCGACGAGACGGATCGTCGTCGCTTCGAACGAGAAGTGCGAGTTCTGCAGCAAGTATCGCACCCGCACGTGGTGCCACTGCTCGATGTCGGCTGGAGCGGAGACGCCCTCTTCTACGTGATGGAATACGTCGGCCCCATCTCGCTCGAAGATGTACTGCAAGCGCATCCGGGGGGCCTGCCCTCTGCGCGGTGGAAATGGCTCATCGAACGAGCAGCGGAGATCCTCGATGCACTGTCTCACCTTCACGAACTTCGACTGGTGCACCGAGATGTGAAACCGGGCAATATTCTTCTTCGGTTCCGCGACGAGAACGCCACGCAAGGGACCGACTGGCCACGACTCGAGAAGTGCAGTGCGCTACTGGCTGATCTGGGTCTGGTCGCGCGCGCAGATGTTCGTTCCGCGTTGACCCAGAGCGCCCTGGGAACTCCTCAGTACATGGCTCCAGAGCAGATCGAGAGTCCCACTGCCGTCGATGAACGCAGCGATCTGTGGTCGGTGGGCGTACTTCTCTATCGTGGCCTCGCCGGCAGACTCCCCTACTCACGGCTGAGTGATGCGCTGTCGCGTAAAGATCCGGAACCGCTCACCGATGTGCCAGGTCCGATCCGCGATGCAGTCGCTTCTCTGATGCAATTCGAACCGCATCGACGTCCTCCCGATGCGAATCACGCAGCCTCACTGCTGAGAGGATCCATCGATGCGGGAGAAGGGGAGATTCCCGTCATCTCGACCTCGCGCCGGGCGATACCTGCCTTCACCGGCAGGGACAAACCTCGTAAAACGATGATGGAAACCGCCCGCCGGGCAGCCCGCGGCGAAGGGTGCTGGCTGCATCTCGAGGGAGAACGAGGACACGGAAAAACATGGCTGGTGAGCCGCAGTGATTTCCGATCGCGCGCGCTGGTCGAGGAACAACTACAGCATTTCAGCGCCACCTTCGATGGACGAGAACCGCACTCCGGATTCCGGATGCTGTTGCAACAAGTACTGGGTCACATCGAACGCAAGGGCGGCAGTGAAAGGGCGATCGAAGCACTCGGTCGCTGGGGAGGGCACCTAGCAACCGTGTTTCCGAGACTGTGCGGGCACGGCTGGATCGAGGGTTGCCTCGCACCCGATGATTCTCCTCCTCCGGAGATCATCCAGGAACGTGTCTTCGATGCGGTGGTCCACGCCCTCACCACCGATGCGGAAGTGGAACCCAGAACTCTTGTCCTCGAGGATCTCCACTACTGCGACGAGTTCGACATCGAACTACTCAGACGTCTCATCCTTTCTTCTCTGGAGTTGCCCGTTCTGGTCCTCACCAGCGGACGTCCCATCGCATCGGTTCGACTGCAGAACCTGGCGCGTCTACGCGAAGAGATCGAGCTGGAAGATCGCTTCGGGTTGATTCCGGTCGGCCCTTTTGAGCAAGTCGAGAGCGCAGCCTTGCTGCAATCGATGTTGGTTCCGGATGCACCACTTGCTAAAACACTGGCCACGGCCCTCCACGAGCGTAGCAACGGAGTTCCGCTGCTTCTTGTCCAGTTGCTTGGATCGCTGTGGAGTCGTAATGCCATCCGGATGGAAGCCGGAGAGTGGATCGCCGATTCGGAAGGACTGGCGGATCTTCCGGTCCCGGAAGCGGCTCGTAGCCACTTCCTTCAACTGCTGGAGGAACTCACCGCCCCGCAACGAAGAGTGCTCGATGTGGCATCGGTGATGACAGGGCTCATCGATTTCGAAGTACTGCTGGAAGCCAGCGGCATCGACGAGTTCGAACTGGATTCCCACGCACGGATTCTGGTCCGCAATGGAATCCTCCAGGAAGAACAGGGTGGCTACCGCTGGGGGCACAGTTGGGAACAGGAGATCGTCCGTAACGAACTGACCCAGCCGATGCGCCGAAGGCTCAATTTACGCCTCGGAAAGATCCTCGAACAACGTTTCAGCGCCGAGGATGCACCCGTGCAAGCAATCGCGGAGCACTTCTCACTCGGAGGAGATCAGGAAAAGGGCAGATCCTGGTTGCTCAAGGCGGCAGATCTCGCCGAGGCAGCCTGGGCTCACGACCGGGCACTCGAGTTGTGTGAACGAGCCCTCACCCTCGCACAGGACGATGACGAGCGCCGAGAACTGCTCGGCCGCATCGGTGATCTTCGTTTGAGTACCGGAGATCCGGAAGGCGGACGACAAGCCTTCACCCAGGCGATGGGAATGTGGACTGCCATCGAGGGTCGACTGCTCTCCGATCAAAGTGAGGAGTTCGACGAGGAACTGGGAAGATACACAAAGCTTGTGCAACGCATCGGCGAAGCACAGATGCATGCAGGTGAATACGCGGATGCTCTCGCCAACTTTCAAAAGGCATATACCCTGGCGGAAGCCTCCCGGTTGCCCGAATTGATGGCGATGTCTCTATGCAGGCAGGGTGCGGTTCATGCCTTCGCCGACAACCTTCCCTCAGCAAAGCAAGCCTACGAGTCCGCCTCGACTCTTTGTTCCAACTCGGACGACCTCGATTACCCACACGTTGTAGCGCTCGTCGGTCTCTCTTCCATCGATCGCAGGATGGGACTGCTAGAAAGTGCCCTGTCTCGCTGTAACGAGGCGATTCCCCGGGCAGAAAAGGTCGACAACCCGATGCAACTGGCAGGGCTCTGGGGTCAACGCGGAACTCTGTTCCAGAACCTGGGACAAACCGAAGAGGCCATCACTGCCTACGAGAAGTCGCGATCGCTGCGCGAGGATTGCGGTGATCGTCGAGGTCTCGCCATCACGATGATGAATCTGGGTCGCATCCTGGTGAACGTGGGAGATGTCCAGAGGGGACAGGAAGAGTTGGAACGAGCTCTCGAACTATTCCGGGAAACCGGTGACCTGCAGGGACGAGTTCTGACACTCGGGAACCTCGGCAGCCTTCGTTTTCACAGGGGAGATCATTCTTCGGCTCGTGAGATTTTCATCGAGTACCTTGAACTCTCGCGCAGCCACTCACTGAAGAGACCGGAAGCCGATGCCCTGATCAGTCTCGGAATACTCGAACTAGAAAGGCATCACATCGAGGAAGCGACCGACTTCTTCCAGCAGGGACTCGAAGGATTCCGACAAGTGGGAGATCTTCAGGGCACCCTGCACGCACAGGTTCAGGAAGCACGTGCTGCAGGTCGAAGCGGCAACCCGGATCTCGCCCTGAAACTGGCCAGGGAAGCGGGCAAGGAGGCGCGGGAAGCCAAGGGGATTCCCATCCTGGTCGAATCACTTCGAATCCAGGCCGAAGCCCTGAGAGACCTGCGGAAACTCGACGATGCACTGGGGCAAATCGATGAAGCTCTGGAACTGTGCAAGGGGCAGAGACTGCCGTACGCGGAGGGTTGCTGCTGGCGAACCCTCGGCAAGGTCCAGCGAGACCGTGGATTCGAATGGGCTGACCGCGCCGGAATCGCCTTCGAGAAGGCAGAGAAGATATTCGAGTCCCATGGCGCCCGGCATGCCCTGGCGGTAACACGCCGGGAATTCGCATCCTTCCTGCTCATGGTAGAAGAACCAGAACTGGCGACGGAACAATTAGAGAGTGCTTTGTCCATCTTCGATGAACTGGATTGTCCAGAAGAGAAACAACTGACGATAAAAATCCGCGCGGAAATCGAGAACTAGGAGAATAACGATGGAGAAACTCGACTACAGGGTGCGGGCGGTTCTCGCTCGAATACGAAGCACCCTCGATCGTTTCAGTCTTCGGCTCGAGGTGGACTGGAATTACGATGTTCAGGAAGTACTCGAAGAGATTCTGGTACTTGCGGTGGGAGAACTGGAATTCGGTGACGGAACACCGGTCGATCGGGCACTGCTGATCACACAGGATCTCCAGGGTGGCCAACTCGAAACCGGTGCTGGTTGGAGTGCACAAGATGACGATCTCACGTTCAGTCGGACCATCGTCGAAGAAACGATCCGCGGAGGCGTTTCGGTTCTGTGCCCGGATGCGATGGAAGATGATCGGTTCCGATCCTCCGAGAGCCTGCGCGGATTTGATGTCCTGACACTTCTATCGGTACCGCTCAAGGCTGGAGATGAGGTGATCGGCGCACTCTACATCGAACGTAGAGATGCTCGTCACCTGTTCGGGGAACGCGACCAAGCCTTTGCAGAAGCACTGGCTGAAACCATCTCTCCATTGATTCGAACAGCCGTGATCTACCAGAATCACGTCCGGGAACTACGCGACCTACGAGCAAAAAATGAGACTTCCTCCCGGATGGGGCGGATCATCGGGCAATCCGACTCCCTGATCAGGACTCTCGATCTGGCCAGAACCGCAGCGGGTCTCGATCGAACCGTGCTGATCACCGGAGAATCCGGCGTTGGTAAGGAACTGCTCGCCAGAGCAATTCATGACCAGTCGAAACGTTGCAAAAAACCATTTGTCGTTGTCGATTGTTCCGGTCTCTCCGAAACTCTGCTCGAAAGCGAACTATTCGGACACATGAAGGGCTCCTTCACCGGGGCCATTGATGACAAGGTCGGCGCCTTCGAGTCAGCTGATGGAGGCACCGTCTTCCTGGATGAAATCAGCGACGCAACCCCATCGATGCAGCAACTTCTGCGGCGGGTGCTGCAAGAGGGAGAGATTCGCCGCGTCGGAGATCGTCAGTGGCACAAGGTCGACGTCCGGGTGCTCTGTGCGACCAATCGAGATCTTACCGTTGAAATGGATGAGGGTAGATTCCTCAGCGATCTCTACCATCGCATGCATGAATTTCCGCTCAGGCTGCCATCCCTGCGAGAACGTCGTGAAGACATCCCACTGCTGGCGGAACATTTTGTGGCACAATTCGGTGAAACGAAGAATCCACCGATTCGATCCATCACTCCCGATGCACTCTCCATCCTTGCAGGAAGAGAATGGCGTGCCAACAACGTCCGCGAACTACAGAATGTAATTCGACTCTGTGTTGACCTGGCTCCCGGACCGATTGTCGATACCGAGGTTCTTTCGAGGGTCTACGATGTCAGGGGTGAATCCGATGGTGAGAGCCTCAGAATCCCGGAGGTTACCTTCGCCAGCGGATCCCTGGTCAAGATGGACCGGGCGGGGATCGCAGATCTGATCCGATCCACTCCGGATGAAGCTGCCAAGGACAAACGCCCCTGGGCTGTCCTGCAGAAGGAATTTGGTGGCACCCTGATCACAGAGACCTTGCGCCAGACGCGCTGGAAACTGCGTCCAGCGGCTCGGATCCTCGGCATCTCGCCGGTGAAACTGCGTCAGGATTTCCGGGCCTGGATCGAGCACCTGCTCGAGGAGAACCAGGGACAGAAGTCAGAAGTGGCCACACGCCTCGATATGCCAGAAGAGATCCTGGACAGAAAACTCGACGACCTCGGCATAGAAAACCAAGACTCTGAGTAGAGGAGTTCGCATTGAAAGTCGGTATCATTCGCGCCGAATTGCAGGTACCTGGTTCGCGTTCTCTCAAGGAGAAACGGCACGCGATACGTAGCCTTAAGGATCAACTGCACTCACGGTTCAAGGTTTCAGTGGCAGAAGTCGACCACCAGGACATGCTGCAGCGGGCAGCAATCGGTGTCGCCTTCGTCGCCTCCGACGGGAAAAACGCCGAATCGAGGATGACAAATCTGGTAGAGTTCATCGAGCACTTCACAGGAGCGATGGTGCTCGCCATCGACAAGGAAATACTGCACGAACATTAAGATGACAGAGCACCGGTTTCTCGACGGGGAAACACCCCCGAGGAGGTCATGTTGAAGATCGAAGCGCTGGGTCACTCTGCCTTCATCGCACATCTGTCACGCGAGGATGGATCTCCATTCCACCTGCTGGCAGATCCATGGCTCGATGACCATGTCATCGGTGATGTCGGAGGACGATTTCCAAGGGTTCGTCCGGATTGGTCAAAACTCGGACCCATCGACGTCATCTGGATCTCTCATTCTCATTCCGATCACCTGTGCCCCTACTCGCTCCTGGCGCTACATCGGCAACTTGATGAGAATCCTCGATTGCTGATTCCCGTGAGTCTTTCTTACCTGGAAGACATCTTCGAGGAGTTTCTTCCCAACTGGCCCATCACGATCATCGAACAGGAGCAGCCAATCGATCTCGGTGGAATCCGAGCACATGCCTTCTTCAATGTTCGTCCCGAAGCTACCAACGAAGATGACTGCATGGTGCTGCTACTCGAGAATGGAGAGGAAGCGCTCCTCTCGGAGGCCGATGCCGTGTTGCCGATGGAAGATCCAGACATCCGGGAAAAGGTGGGGAATCTGCTGCTGGAAACTGGACCCAAACAACGAATCTTCCTGACTACTCGCAATGAACTGGAAGCAACGATGGCGAGTGTCGATGCCCCTGATGCGGATACACGTCACATCGCCATCGCACATCATCGCAGCGAGAGTGCTCTTCTCGCCGAGTCGGAAATCGTCCCGAACGGCGCCGAGGTGTGCCCCTGGAGTCAGCAAGGGACCATCCGTGTGATCATCGGTCAGGGGATCTCGATCCCTCATGAAGTGGTCGGCCAGTGGAATCGATTGCTGTTTCCGATTCGTATCTCGGACCGTGCCCGTATCGAGCAAGAAACTGCACTGAGAGAGGATCTTCCCCTGCAAGTAGTGGCGCTCCATGGTGGAGAGAACATCGTCGTCGAAGAAGGGCAAGTCTCCTCGACGGGCACGGTTTCAGGTCTTGAAATTCTCGATGAAGAGGAGAATCGAACCTACGATGAGACCTGCGAAGAGGTCGCTGATTTCCCGGTAGCCCCTCTCAGGGAGGATGAACGCGACACTGCCTCCCAGCATGCCGAGATCATCCGGATGCTCCAGGAACGATACCTTCCCTACCTGATCGGCCAGAGACAACCCGCCATCGAACACCGGATCGCCGATGGAGGTGGTGAATACAGAATCCGGGTGCGGTACGGATCGAGCAATACCTGGGTGCCACGCGACTACCTCATCAATCACGGCTCACTTCGCTTCGAGGAGGCTCCGGTGGAAGGAGACCCCCACGAGGAATACTGGGGTAACGACCTGGATGATTATTTTCGTGGTATGGCAGATGACTTCTCCACCTTTTGCCGCAGTTTTCCCGGAGGAATCTCGCACGAGTTCTGGGATTGCCTCGGAATGCCCTACCTCAACGACGATCTTGTGGAACGCAAGATCCGCGTGCATTTCGAGAGGGCCGCTCGCGGCGAGAGCGCGGGGTCTTTCGTACTTCCGCTGTGGGATTTCGCTCGCTAGAGCCGACTCAAGCCTCCAACAGATGTCGGGCGATGATGATGCGCTGGATCTGGTTGGTACCCTCGTAGATCTGCATCACCTTGGCATCACGCATCAGTTTCTCGACTGGAAACTCCTTCGAATAGCCATAGCCACCGAAAACCTGCACCGCGTTGGTGGCCGCTTTCATCGCCATATCCCCGGCGAAGCACTTCGCCATCGAGCATTGTTTGGTGTTGCGCTGCCCCTGATCGATCATCCACGCCGACTGCCAGGTGAGAAGCCGTGCGGCCTCCACATCCTTGGCCATGTCTGCCAGGATGAACTGGATCGCCTGCTGACGGGCAATCGGTTTGCCGAAGGCATGGCGTTCAAGAGAGTACCTGGTCGCCTCTTCCAGGGATCTGCGACCGACCCCCACTGCTGCAGCAGCGATACCTGGTCGTGTGCGGTCAAAGGTACGCATCGCGATACGAAAACCCTGTCCCTCGTCACCGATCCGATGATCGACAGGGATCTCTACGTCCTGGAAATTGATGAATACAGTGTCTGATGCACGCTGCCCCATCATGTCTTCCTTCTTGCCGATCTCGATACCAGGAGCATCTGCGGGCACCACGAAGCAGGTGATCCCTTCGTAGCCGCTACCCGGATCAGTCGAGGCAAAAAGCGTGAAAAATCGAGCATGAGCACCTCCCGAAACCCATGCCTTGTTGCCATTGATCAGATAGCAATCCCCCTTGCGATCAGCGCTGGTCCGCAAGGATGCGGCGTCACTTCCCGAATCCGGTTCCGAAAGGCAGTAAGAAGCAGTGCAGTGCTCAGACGTCAGCATGCCAAGCCACTTCTTCTTCTGCTCTTCGCTACCAGCGACCATGATCGGAACCGAGGATAGGTTGTTGACCGTCATGCTGATGGCGATGCCGGAACAACCGAAGGCGAGTTCCTCGGTGATGAGGGCCTCTTCGAAGTGCCCGAGTCCTGCTCCGCCGTACTGGTCATCGATGGTCACGTTCAGTAGCCCCAGTTCGAACGCCTGAGCCGCCACTGCGATTGGATACTCGCCGGTACGGTCATGATGCTCCGCCACGGGAATGACTTCATTGGCGACAAATTCCCGGGTCATATCGACCAGCATTCGCTGTTCGTCGGAGAGCGAGAAGGATACCATCAGGTGCCTTTCCTGGATCTGGCGGATCATCACCGCAGTGTGATCACACAGGGGAGACGGGAACCATTTTCTGCGCTACTTTGTCCGCTGAAGACGGTAGGCGCAAGAGACGCCGAGGCAAGAGACTCTCATTCGGTAAGTGTCAAATCAAGAATTGGTGGTCTCCGCTGGAGACACACTGATCGAGAAGGAAATTCATTGGCGAAGGTACTGGTGGCGATGAGTGGTGGGGTCGACTCGAGCGCAGCGGCCCACCTGCTGAAAGAAGAAGGGCACGAGGTGATCGGCGCCTTTCTCCGACTTGGCGATGGAGGTCAGGCGGCCGAAAAGAGCCGTGCCTGCTGCACCGTTGAGGATGCAATCGATGCCAGGCGAGTTGCCGATCGTCTCGACATCCCCTTCTACTCCTTTAACTACGCACAACAGTTCCGCAAGATCATCGACTACTTCGTCGATGAGTACCGCGACGGACGTACCCCGAACCCATGTGCCCGATGCAACCAGTGGATCAAATTTGATGTCTTTCACGATCTTGCCCATGACCTCGGTGCCGAATTCGTCGCTACCGGTCACTACGCGCGCGTACTCGATGCAGATGATGGACCTCGCCTTGCTCGCGGAATCGATGTCGACAAGGACCAGTCGTACTTCCTTGCCACGGTCCCCTACGATGTGTTGAAGGAGTGCCTGTTCCCTGTTGGCGGTCTGCATAAACCTGAAGTGCGAGACATCGCAGGCGCTGCCCAACTACCGGTGGTCCACAAGGCCGAAAGCCAGGAGATCTGCTTCGTTCCTGCCAACGATTACCGACGAGTGATCCGCAAGGAGGCTCCAGAAAGCCTTCAAGAAGGCGAGATTGTCGACGAGTCCGGTTACAAACTCGGTATCCATGATGGCTACGCTGCATACACCGTTGGACAGCGACGAGGTCTTGGCATCTCCGGCGCTGAGCCACGCTATGTGGTGCGTACCGAACGAGAAACCAATCGGGTGGTCCTCGGCCCGCGTGATTCATTGCTGGAAGATCGATTCTTCATATCCGAGATGAACTGGCTACTGCCGAAAACGCCAGAAATTCCTCTGCGTTGTACGGTACAAATCCGCCACGGCGGCACCCCACAACCGTGTACCGTTCAGTCGGCCACACTGGGAGATGGAGACTGGATCGAGGTTCACCTGGATGAGCCCGTCTTCGCCATCGCTGCGGGACAGGTAGCGGCACTTTATGATGAAGATGTCGTACTCGGGGGTGGGTGGATCGAAAAGGGCGAATAAGAACCCGAGACCTCTGGCCTGAAGAAAAAGAGTGTCGGGACCCAAAAGGGTCCCGGCACTCTTTAATATTCGTCAGTCAGATTCAATCACCTCTACCATTCCTGAAACTTGCACGGGTGTAACGGACTGAGAGTTGACCACTACAACAGTTCCGATCGGTGGAATCCCGAGAGTGTTGCAGAAATCGAGTGAAGTTGAGCCCGCAACATTACCCTGGTAGGTCGCCACGTTGAGTTCGTAATTAAATCCAGGAGTGAGCGCAAATGAAGACGTGAAACTGATCACGACCCCGGCGGTGAATCCACCTGGATGGATCTGTACGATATTGAAGTCAGGAGACGAACCATTGTTCAACGTGCCCATGCTGGAACCGTCCGTGACTTCAATACAGGTGAGGAGTGTCGTGTCGTGACATACTCCATAACTCCAGGCCTGGATTTCTATTCCATTGTTATCGAGGAATATCGAGAAGGAACCCAGGGCTCCCTCTTCGATCGTCCCGCTGGAGATTTCCAACAAGTAATCTGGCGGAATCGTCACATGGATACAAGCCGGACAACTCATCGACCCGCTACCACCGGGACCCGACACGATTAACGTCACGGTGTAGTCACCCTCCTGGGTGTAGACGTGAGTTGGGCTTTGCATGACCGAAGTCTCACCATCACCGAAGTCCCACAACCAATCCGTGATGGGCCCTATCGAGGTATCGATGAAATTCACCGACAAATTGTAGGTGCCACTCAAGGGCGTTCCGGTGAAATCCGCCACCGGTGCCGCATCATTCACCGTGATATTGAAGGTATCGGTGGCCACGTTCCCAGCACTGTCGGTTGCAAAATATGTCACCAGCGTTGTACCCACCGGGAAAATATCGCCGGGAAGATAATCACTTGCCAATGAAACCACCTGGCAGTTGTCGCTGGTCAAGGGATCGCTCCAGGTTGCCGCTGTGCTGGCCTGTCCCGACTCCGCAGTGACGGTGATGTCATCCGGCATATCAGAGATCAGCGGAGACTCGGTATCGCTAACTGTGATCATGAAGGAACTCATCGACGCGTTGCCGCTACTATCAGTTGCTGTGTAGGTCACAGTGGTATCACCAACCGGGAAGATATCACCCGGGAGATGATCTGCAGTCAGGGTCGCTCCAACACAATTATCATTCGCAACAGGGGCTGCCCAGGTCGCCATGGCACTGCAGGATCCCGTGTCATTCTCCAGCATCATGTTAGCTGGCATCCCTGATATGGACGGGGCTTCCTCGTCGAGAACGGTAACCGTGAAGGAAGCGGACGAACTGTTGCCGTTGTCGTCCAGGGCCGTGTAGGTGACTGTCGT